>CAYNTO010000055.1:0-2791 GCA_964400355.1 uncultured Pseudobdellovibrionaceae bacterium | reverse complement strand
AGTTCTCGGCTCCCGCGATAACAAACGGACTTCCCTGTGTACAGCGTGCTGCAGCTAATAGGAGTTCTATATTTTTACGTTTTTCCAGACCGCCCACGTAAAAATAATAACCTGGTTTTATTTTATATTTCGCTAGGAGCTCCTCCTCCGAAAAGGCCGCCTCCGTGCTAAAATGCGCATCTGCAGACTCATAAATCACGTCAATCTTGTCGCGAGATATACCGTAAAAGCGTTCGATCTGCTTTTTTGAGAATTCACTCACCGTGATAACTCGATCTGCCGCACAATGGGAAAGAGTATGAATAATTTTAGATTTTAAATGTGCGCCCGTCCAGCGATCAAAAGTCGCCATTTTTGGCTCGTAGTAAGAGCGATCGATGGCGTCGTGAATGGTGAGAATTTTTTTAAAACGTCCCAACACAGGTGCTCCGTAGTTGATTGGGGAATGCAATAAGTCTGCGCCGCAGTCCTTAACCATTTTTGGCAACACCACTTGCTCCCAGTGGAGATAGTTACGTCCCTGTTGCACCTGCACTTGTCCGCGCAAGTGCGGCGGCAAAAAGTCTTCATTGATTGCTGTATCCGAAAGCAAACACAGGGAGATATTGCGCTGAGATAGACCGTGGATAAGATTGTATGTATAGCGACTCCAGCCACGAATATAGGGAGTATTTAGGATGCGTACGCTTATGGCAATTTTCATAGTCTTCTCGAAACAAATTCACGCAACTTCTCGAGGAGTAGCGCTTTCGTTTTTTTTGACACCAATACGGAAAAAACGACAACTAGAAACACAGCAGAAATAAGTATGTACCAGCCAAAAAAAGCGATCCAGCTTCCGGCAAAAGGTTGCACCATGGACATCTGAATTGCGATTGCCGCAGTCACAGGAATTAAAAATGGAACAATCCATAAACGCATTAAAAGACGATAACGAATTGAAAATGTTTCAGCGAGGATCTTCCCGAGCCACCAAATAGCTGTTACCGCTAGTCCCACGAAAGTGCCGTAGAGTGGGCCATTGATGCCGACAAGGTAAGTGATTACAAAAGATCCCAGCACATTGATCAAAGCTTGCACAAAAAACACAGGGGCCGCCTTGTCGGAGCGATTGATAGCGGAAAGGCACCATCCCCACAAACTGGTGATTGCAAACAGACCGCCGTTTATGCAGGCGAGATAAGTTGTTTCATCGCCAGAATAGGTCTCGGCCCCCGTCCACAGGTACATGAAAGATTTGTTCATTAGGATCAGCGTGCCCATGGACACGCCTGCCAGAGCTGCCGTCAACTCGGTAAGCTGCACAATTCTCTGCGAGAGAATGTCTTTTTGATTCTTATAATAGAGCTCTCCTAGCGCCGGCCATGCGGCATTGCTCACCCCTTGCAGCTGCTGCTGGAGAATTTGCGCCAACCTTTGTGTCAGATAAAAAGCAGTCACCGACTTTGCACCCAAGATAAAAGTGATAATAATGTTGTCTGACAAAAAGGAAATGCGCCCACAAAGCTCGTTAAAAAAATTGTTTTTACGCTGTTTGATAAAGACGTCCAAATCCGCCTGCACCACCATTTCTCTGGAAAGAAATTGAGGCAAAATTTTTCGGCACACGTACAGATATAGAATGGCCATAAAAAATAAACTGATCACGTACGCCACAACTTGGCCGATCACGCCGTAAGAGAGGTACACAAAACCCACTGCGAGCGCCAAGTAGACGACATTCTGGGCTACAAGAATATAGCTTACTATGTATCCTTTTTGTGAGGCATCTAAGTACCCTCGAAGAATTTGGGTATAGATGAACACCGTGCAAAGGGTCATCACAACAAACGACCACCATGCAGTGGACTCATATTGCGTCGACACAGGCACTAGTTTTTTAAAGAATACTGCAAATACAACCAGACACACCAGCTGCCAAACGAACACGTACGAATATTTAAAAAAGACAATTTGCAGCACAGCGCCGAGCTTCTCTTTTTTCTCGGTCATTATTTTTGCAAGAAAAGACAACACTGCGCCGTAAAGACCGAACTCCAGCAAGGAAAGATGTCCAAACCAATCCAGTAAGATACGAAAAATCGCAAACTGCTCCTCGCCCAGATATTCGAGAATGATGGGAGTCGCGATAATTCCCAGCAACATCCCAACCCCGTTGCGAAAAATGCTGGCAATAAAATTGAGAATGGCATTTTTTGATCGCACAGTGAGTTCCTTAAAAGTAAATCTTAAAACGCCATCATCACTGCGACCACACTTCCTTTGATCAGCCACGACCATCGTCGAGCATGCGGCAGCGCACTTTGCACTTGTCGCCTCTCTCGATTGAGACAACAATGGTGGTAGATGTTCTCGGTCATAGTTCCTACTTATAATCGCCATGGTACACTGCAGAGTCTTCTCGATTCGCTGTCGTCACAAACCATGGCGTTTGAAAGCTTTGAAGTTCTCGTAGTCTACACTGCGGGTGACAGCTCTGAGGCTATTTTAAAAAATTACTCGGGGCCCCTCTCTCTCAAACCTCTCTGCATTGAAGACCCTGAGTACCACGGTAAAAGTGCCTCTCTCAAACGCAATTGCGGCGCTAGAGCCGCTCAGCATGAGTGGCTCGCGTTTATCGATGACGACTGTATTGCAGATACTTCATGGTTAGAAAGCGCTCAACAGATCATCACCGAAAAAGATCCAGTGGCCATCGAGGGACTTACCGTAATCCCCCCAATGGGGAAACAAACTTTTACCTCTAAAGGCATGCAGTTTTTGAGTCAGTTTGGGGGCTTTCAAACTTGCA
>CAYNTO010000054.1:0-3080 GCA_964400355.1 uncultured Pseudobdellovibrionaceae bacterium | reverse complement strand
TCCAAACCAGCGCCAAGGCACAAACAGATTTACCACAACATTTTACGCTGGATGGCCGATTGTTCGAGCCCGGCTCAAACACCGATCCTCTCCTTGATTCCAGCACAGTAGTCACAATTCAAGTGCTGAACCCCGCAAAAGATTGTGTGCTCTATGAAGAAGAGCAGTCGGTGAATACATTGGGCACCAATGGGTATTTCAGTTTGCGAGTAGGATCGCCAACAGGCGATCCCAAGCGCACAGGACTTGATCGCAATAACTCCATGACAAACGTGTTCTATAACCGCATCACACCGATCAACGGGAAAACTCAAGCTAGCGCCAACTGCACGTACACTCCCGCCGCAGGCGAGGAGAGATTTTTTAGATTCTTCATTAAGCCGAGTACGGCGTCCACATCCGTTCAACTCAGCGACGACATGCCGATCACCTCAGTCCCTCAAGCATTGGTCGCACAAACCCTTCAGGGTTTGGGACCCAGCGACGTGTTTCGAACGAGTGTGACGAGTACACAAGCGAAGCTCGATAATCTTCTCACCACGCAGTACACGAATCTTACGGACCTTGCGAGTGGAACCAGCACGCAGTACTTACGCAATGATCCCGCAGGAACGGTGTTGCCATCGAGAAACACAAATCCATCGTCGCCGACCGAAGGTCAAATCTGGTTTGATAACGCGACCAATGAACTTAAGTACTTCAACGGAACAACTGTTGAAACAGTGAGTAACGGTTCTGGTGTGACAAGCATCACCGCAGGTCAAGGTCTCGACGGCGGAACGATCAACTCATCTGGAACAATAGATCTCGCCGATAGTGGTGTGACAACAGTGAAACTTGATGACGAAGCTGTTACGACCGCAAAAATCGCCGACACTGCGGTAACCACGGCAAAAATCGCTGATAGCGCTGTGACCACTGCGAAAGTGAACGATGGTAGCATCACCGATGCAAAACTCGCCACTGGAATCGATGCGAGTAAAATCACAGTGAACACTCTCCCAGCAGGCGTCGTGCCCACAGGCACAGATGATACCAAACTCCCACTTGTTGGTGGCACCATGACCGGCCCACTCGTGCTGGGCGATGACACCACGTTCTCAGGCTTTGATCTCTTAGGTACCGGTCACATCACGATGAGTCCGCAAAAAACAATCACCATCGGTCGTTATGATTCGACAGAGCAGCCAACCCTTATTGCATCACTCGGCCCACTCAACGCGGGTGCCATGTGGTTTAATAGCTCCACCGGAAAACTCATGTACTGGAGTGGGACTGCTGCGTTTGAACTGAGTGAGTCTACATCAGGGGGTGGAGATATCACTGCGGTAAATACAAATGCAGGATCGGGTTTGAGCGGTGGTAACACCAGTGGTCCGATCACTCTTCAAGTTGTAGTCGATGGCACTACCATTGAAATCGCGACCAACACCATTCAACTTAAAGCTCTCGGCGTCGCCTCAGGCCACCTCCAAGATGGCAGTGTTCTCACTGGCAAACTCGTTGACGCTGCTGTTACCACTGCAAAGATCGATGATGCCGCTGTCACCACAGCAAAAATTGACGATGAAGCAGTGACTACTGCCAAGCTCGCAGACAGCTCGGTTTCTACGAGCAAGCTTGTCGATGCTTCCGTAACGGAAGTGAAACTCGCTAATAGCGCAGTCACCACTGCCAAGCTGGCCGATGATGCTGTCACTACTGCAAAGATCGATGACGATGCCGTCACTTCCGCAAAAATTGCTGACGGCACGATAACGAGTGCCGATGTGGACACCATCACCATTGGTAAAATCTCAAGCGCCGCCTCCGAGTATTTCACCTACATGCCAAACGGTTCAGAGTGTACCGACGGCTACGTTCTAAAGTGGACCTCGAGCAATCGATGGGAATGCGCCACAGATATCGGTGTGACCGATCACGGCACACTTGCGGGCCTCGGCGACGACGACCACACACAGTACGCACTTCTCGCAGGGCGTGGAGCGGGTCAAAACTTGCGCGGTGGAACAGCGGCAAGTGCTAACCTCACTTTAGAATCTACCTCTGATGCTACAAAGGGTTTTGTAATCCTTCAGCCGACGGCTGGGAACGTAGGTATTGGTACAACAAACCCGCAATCTCTCCTCGATGTTGCTGGTATCATCCGCGCTCATCAAATTTGCGATGAGTCAGGTTTCAATTGTAAAGACATCTCCTCCGGCTGGGGTGGTGGAGGAGACATGGACGGTGTCACCACGCACGCGACCACATCGGGACTATTAGGTGGCGCAACAAGCGGCACTGCGGACTTGAGCGTAGACACAGATAACTCTACAATAGAAATCAGCGGTTCCAACAAAGTGCAAATCAAAGACTTAGGTGTCACGTCTGGAAAAATCGCAGACGATGCGATCACATCCGCGAAAATCGACGATGACACCATCATGAACTCCGACATCAACTCCGCAGCCGCGATCGCTTGGAGCAAGATCGACAAAACGGGCGCTGCACCGGGGGACGTGGGCGCGGCTTCCAGTTCCAGAACAATAGCGACATCCGGGACATCGGGCTTGAGCGGCGGGGGAGACCTCACGGCCGATCGCTCCCTCTCCGTCAATGTCGATAACACCACCATAGAACTCAACACGAACGCTCTCCGTGTAAAGGATAGCGGTATCACAAGCGCTAAGATCGCAGACGGCACCATCGTGAGTGCGGATGTGAGTGCGATCAGTATTGGAAAAATATCTAACGCTCCTGCAGAGTACTTTACCTATATGCCCGCAGGCACCGAGTGCACCGATGGGTACGTGCTCAAGTGGACAGCCAGTGACCGCTGGGAGTGCGCGGCTGATAACAGTGTGACCGATCACGGAGCTCTCACGGGTCTCGGCGATGACGACCACACTCAGTACACAATGCTCGCCGGTCGCGGTGCGGGTCAAAACCTGCGCGGTGGAACTGCCGCGAGCGCCAACCTCACACTGGAATCCACATCAGACGCCACAAAAGGTTTTGTGCTCCTCCAGCCCACAAACGGCAACGTAGGCATTGGGACAACAAATCCCGGGCAAAAACTAAGTGTCGCGGGCATTATT
>CAYNTO010000053.1:0-3264 GCA_964400355.1 uncultured Pseudobdellovibrionaceae bacterium | reverse complement strand
GGATGGCCGTCCGATCAAAAAGCAAATATGAAAAATTCTCCAAATAATTCCAGACGCCGTCTTAAGTGAAGCGGATTTTCCGGCCGAAGACGTTGGAGTATATAGCGTCGTCGCGCATGGCAGTTTGGCCGCGGACGATGGTGGCGATGGGCCAAGCGCTCACGGTGCGGCCGTCGTAGGGAGTCCAACCGCATTTGCTTTTGATCCAATCGTTTGTAATTTGGCGCTTGGCCTTCATGTCGACAATGGTGAAATCGGCATCTTTACCCACTTCGATGCCGCCCTTGTCCCGCGCGCCGTATTGTCTTGCCGGAGAGATACACGCCATCTGCACAAAACGCTCCAGCGGCAAGCGGCCTTGATTGACGTAGTCGAGCATAATGGGAACCAGCGTTTGAACACCTGTCATCCCCGACGGCGTGTTGGGATAACCTGCCATTTTTTCATTGCGCGTGTGGGGCGCATGATCGGTACCAAACAGATCGGCGTTTCCGTCGAGAACCGCTTGCCATAAGGCTTCGCGGTGGCGGCTGGAGCGAATGGGTGGGTTCATCTGAGCGAGAGTCCCCAGTGTTTGATAGCACTCCGGTGCGGCAAAGGTGAGATGTTGTGGAAGGACTTCAAAGGTCGCCACATGTTTTTTTGTTTTTAAAAACGCCACTTCCTCGGCGCTGGTGATGTGGAGAATGTGAATGCGGCGTCCGAGTTTTTCGGCAATTGCGACGATGCGCTGAGTGGCTTTGAGGGCGGAGCTCACGTTGCGCCAGCGGGGGTGCCACTCGGGCGTCTGCCCCTGATCGGCTATGTGTTTGCGCGCGATCAGAGTGGCCTCGTCCTCGGCGTGAACGGCAATGGGGCGGGTGGTGTGGCGCAAAATACTTTCGAGATATTCATCTTCGGCCACCAATAAGTCTCCAGTAGAGCTCCCCATAAAAATTTTAATTCCGCAGCAGCCGTCCATTCTAGAGATCTCGTCGAGTTCCAAAACGTTGTCTTTAGTGGCACCGACAAAAAATCCAAAATCGCACTTTGATTTTTCCTCGGCAATGGAAATCTTTTCGGCCATTCGTTCGTGAGAGCTGGTGTTGGGTTTGGTGTTGGGCATTTCAAACACGCTGGTCACGCCGCCGGCCACGGCCGATAACGTGCCGGTGTAGAGATCTTCTTTGTGGGTGAGTCCAGGGTCGCGAAAATGCACTTGGCTATCGATTATTCCCGGTAAAACGAGCAAGCCTTTAGCATCGAAAATCTCATCGGCGCTTGAATTTTTGTCTGGACCAAGAGCTTGAATTTTTCCATCTTTAATGGCGATGGAAACCGCCTGGCGGGTGAGTTTGCCGTCTTTTGCAGTTATTAATGCTTCGCCGTTTTGAATGATCAGATCGTACCTGGACATTAGATTCCCTCGCCTTGATTTAGCTCTAAAAGAGCCCCACAATAATAAACATGGAATCACTTGTCCACTTTATCATGTCCAATGGCACACCGGTTGTAACTACTCTCCTAGGCGGCATAATATTTTGCGTCTTTGGATTGCTAATTATGAGCTTTCATAGTCCCAAATTGGCTATTGCTCAAGAACTTGGCTCCGTAGACCGCCTGGAAGGCGTGTTGCGCCAAATGCTTTCTGATCAGGAGTTTTCTAAGGGCAAATCGGCAGCCGACAGCTCAGGGGCCACAGAGAGTGAAGTCGCCATTCTCAAAGAGCAAGTCTCCGTCCTCGAAAAGGAAGTTAAGGACAAAAGCCAACTTCTTGACTCCGCCGATGGCGATACGGCATTAAAATCGCGAATCAAAGAGCTCGAAGCAAAGCTCAATGAGTACTCGATCATCGAAGAAGATATCTCCGACCTTTCTAAATTCCGTCAGGAGAATGAAGAGCTGCGCACGCGCATCAACGAAGTGACGGGGATCCCCGCCGCAGAAGCGTTAGCGATGCCATGGGAAGAGTTTGAAAAAGTGGTTAAAGAGAAAAAATCCAAGTCGGCTAAAGACGACGTCAACACCAATATTAACCCCGCAGCATCGGAGTCTTAACATGATATTCATTGCATTGATTCTTCAACTGGCGTGGAGTGCTCCGCACAAAACAGATTATCCGGCAGACGTGTCTTACTCTCAAGTGCGCCGCATGGTACAGCTCGATGGCAAGGAATACTTAATAAAGAGTTTGGGGCCAGAAGCCTATAAACATTTGCGCGAAATCATGTTCTCATCGACAGAGACGGTAGAAGACCGTTGGAAGGCGACGTTGGCCATTGCAAAGATTGGCGGCGCACAAAGTCTTCCAGAGTTGGAAGTGGCCCTTAAAAATTCACAGTGGTTCATGCGCGCGGCAGGATTGCTGGGAATAGGAATCGCGGATCGTGCTGTGGGCGTGCAAAAAGCCAAAGAATTCATGCACGCCGATCCGGCACTGTTGGTGCGCGCGACAGCACTCCAGGTGCTCGCTCAACAAAAGAATGTGGATAAAGAATTTTTATGGTCTGAGATTCAGAATCCAATGAACTTTAATAATGGTCATAGTCTTCCTATTCGCGTGAGTATTGTGAGAGTTCTTGAAAAATCATTGAACGCAAACGACACAGATCGGCTCATGGCACTTTTGCGCGAAGACGATAAAGAGATTCAAAGCCTTGCGAGAGAGTCACTCACCCGAGTGGCAGCACTTAAGAAGCCTGCTGGCAAAAAGGTCACGTCGCTATAAATGGAGTATGTTTTACTGCTTCTATTTTCTTTAGCGTCCGCGGAACTGCTTCCCGATAACAATTCGATGTTAGAGGAGTATCAGCCGCCAGCGTTCGCCAAGAAAATGATCGCCAGTAAAAAGAAAATGGAAAAGACGATGCAGAAGAAAGCCTGTGTCGCCTTTCTCGATCCCATCGAGTGCGATGTTCTCAGTAAAATAAATGCGTTGCGGATGAATGAGGGATTGGCCGCAGTTCTTCCCGCGGAGAAATGCACACAGCTATCCAATGCACACACACAGTACATGGTGGGATTGAGCAACAAGGGCGCGGGGCTATCCCAGGCGCTCAATCATGATCGCTTTAAAGAGCGCGTAGAGAGTTTTGGATTGAGTGGTGGCAAGGTGAGTGAGAATGTGGCGGCAGGAACCAATTTGCTTCCCGATCAGGTTGTGAGCATGTGGATGAAGTCCAGCGGCCATCGTAAAAATATAATGGACCCCGCCGTTCGCTACAGCGGACTTGCCGCGATAAAAGATGGCAAGGGCAACGTTTTTTGGACTCAATGCTTCTCATC
>CAYNTO010000052.1:0-3506 GCA_964400355.1 uncultured Pseudobdellovibrionaceae bacterium | reverse complement strand
ATAAAAATTCTCTCGTTCTAGACCTTCGTTTTACGGACCTTTGAGCCAGTGTTAAATTTACATCTTTGGGCGGAGCTGTTGGCCTTTTTTGGGGTGCCGCATATACCTCAGTTTTCGACAAGATAACAAAGGGTCCGAGTGAAGCAATTATTTGCCACATTTGTATTAGTTCTTGTGTTGGGGGCTTCGGCTAGCGCAGATGACGTTCTCGATCTCGTCGCTTTTTTCCACGATCCCAAAGATTCCATTCGCGTTGGCATTGAGGTCGAGTTCACCGGCATTACCGTTGAAGAAGCTATCGCCATCGTGCAAAAGGCCATCGGCGGAAATATCAATTACAAAAATGTGAATTGGCCGATGATGATCGTGGAAAGCGACGGCCGCGTCCACGAGGTGGATCTTGTTCAACATCGGGGCGTGATTAGCAAAAATGCCACCCAAGGCAACATAGTTATCAAGCCGGAGTTCAATGATACCAGCGGCGTTACGACTCGCGAGAATATTCAAACCAAAGTTGTGATTGAGTTGCTCACCTCGCCGGGCCCAATCCGTTTTCCAGGCGTTGTGGAGTTACAAAAAGCTCTCGATCAACTGCAAAAGCACGGAGCGATTGGCACGCGTGCAGATGTCGCTGTCTCGCTTCAGGTCAATGTGGAAATCGCCGGTGGTAAAGCCGAACATATTAAAGCTAAAGATATCGTAAATCTGTTGCGCAACTATTTGCGCGCCGAACACCGCCAGCAAATCATGGATCGTTACAATGTGCCCGAAGCGCGCATGCAGTACATTCAGCCTATATCACCTGGATTTATGGAGCGGTTACTAGACTCAGGGTACAATCCCACTTTATTGCAACTTAAGGACGACGCCATTTACCGCCAGCTCAAAGAATTATTGGGTGATCGCGAGCGCGCGTGGAGTGCGCCCATTCCGGAAATTCGCCGAGAAGTGATGGACTATGTTATTAAGACTGATGCCTTTAATTCCAAAGATTCTCCGTTATTTCGCGTGATCAAATTTTCTCCACTCAAAGTGGCGTCACTGCTTTTTTATGCGTTTCCCAAAGATCCTTTGGGTTTGCTTGCCGAAAAGAATTTGTGGATAAAGCTGATTCCCGCCGTGGAGTTTCGCGATCGCAACAATGATTTTCAGGTCGTAACCGCGGTTCGCGAGGCGGTGGGAATGGTGCGTGCTTCGGAGACATTCGGTAGTTTTGTTTTTGATCCGCGGCTCATGCCCGCGCAGGATCTGCAGTTGAGTCAACTCACTGATGAGGATCTTAAACGGCTAGCTGAACAGAATCGTAAATCAGTGAAGGCCACCAAGGTGGATCTTGTGCGAGCAGCTCTGAGCGGAAAGCCGTTCACTGCGCGATTTGCTGAAAAGTCCGCGGAGTTGGGCGCCAAAGTGAAATCCTGTCGCGCCATTTTTAGCACCGGACTATGATCTCAAATTGAGATTTCAATCCAAACATTTTCGTACAATTGAAACAGCTTTGTCGTAACCGTGTGCAGTCCCTGTGTAGAAAAATTCACGGCCTTGTTTATCCATCTCCAGCCACCGATGATAAACAGACGCACACAGGAGGATGTATGAAAATGTTTGTCATGAGTGTTTTGTTTATTGCCGGTCTTTTTCTCGGAGAACACGCACATGGGGATTCAAAGCGTGCGCAAAAGCTATCAGTGTCGCAAGGAATTTCTTCTCCGGCCGTTACATCTCCGGTCAATTTTGCTCATGGATTCACCTACAACAATTCGGCGGTAGCTGCGCAGCTTCGCGATATATCGTTGAGTCTGGAGGCCGATACCAGTGAGGACGACGATAGCCAAAACAACTACAGCGATGACACGGGTTATGGAGCCGAAGTGGGCGTGGGCACCGGCGCTGCCGGGGTCGCGCTCGGCTATTATACCCGTGATTGCGAGGACTGCGATGGTCGGTTTGGTGGAATAGCGGGCGTGAGCGGAAGTGCCATAGCGTTTGGTGTCGGTTACCGAGAAGACGACAACTACTCCGCAGGTTTTCTGTTTAATCCCAAAGGGACACACCGCTTCGGTGTTGTTGCGGATATGTTCAATAGCGATTTAGAGGACGCCGATGTGCGTTCTTATGGTGTCGGGTACTCCTACGTCGGAAACTCTTTTGTATTTGCGCTGGACGCTTCTAAACGGGATACGGATGGCCCTTCCACACCCCAAGAGGATGTGATTATGCTGACGCCGGGTCTCGAGGTGCACAGCGACTGGTTAGCGTTGTCTGTCTCTTACGACGCGTTTGTATCGGATGATAATGATATTTACGATGACAACGTGTGGTTCGGTGTTGGCATCAACGGCAAAGATTGGAATTTGGCCGTGTATCACGATTACGTCAACGAATGGTCGGCCGCGCTCACATTTTGGTTTTAATTATCTAATGTTTTTGTAATCACTTTTGCTAAAATGTTGGACCACGTCGTTAGGGACGATGGCGTGGTCGCTATTCCAATCGGATAATGAATAAAACCAGTAAGCGGTGGCTCGCGAAATTTTGGCGTTAAGCGAATGTGACCGCCAGCGAGAATGATCTCCGTGTTTTTCGCAGCATGAGCCATCACATAGCGAATGTTATTGCAGATGTAATTGTCGGGGGAAATTTGCGTGCTTTCAACTGCGGCGTAAAACCCTTGGCCAAGGACATCTTGTTGGATCGCAGGAAGTAGACCTTGTGGCTGCCAAGTGAGTTCGATGCGCGGGAGTACGCCATGAGAGTCCAGGGGAAGCACATAATTTGCGATGGGTTGATTGTGGTCGAGAGCTTCGCCACTGGGCCCATAGCCCTCGAGGATAGTGGCCTGGTTCACACTGTCGACCTCGAGGACCATGTGTGAGCCTCCAAGCCCTGTCATTAGAACCATATGCGGCTCAAACATTTGCGCCTCGTGCACAAGAATGGCGGCGGCCAAATCCCATGTTGTCGAGAGCACAAGAAAGCAGATCTGGATGTTCGATCGCGCGCTCAAAATCTCGGCGGTTGAACCGAAGGAATCCGTGATGGGTATAGGGCTCTCAAATTTTCCAAACGCTTTTAAGATCTCTCCTGAAATATTTTGTGCTGAGCCAGAAAAAGGACCAAAGCCAGTGACAATCACTCGGGATTGTCCCGTGTTGGGGGCGGCGCAGGTAGGAGCGTTCAACTGATGCTGTAAAAAACGCGAGGCCACGTAATCATTGCCTGAAATGCCCAAGTCGGTGCGGTCATATGCAGAGGCTGCGGAGGAAACTAAAAATAAAATGGTACAAGTTAGGGATTTCATGGTTAGTCCGGATAAACAAATACCAAGGGGGCTTCAATGTCGGCACGCAAGCTATTGTGGACAGGGCAGGTGTGTGCCGTGGTCTCTAGTTTTTTGCGGTAGTCATGGGGTATGCCTTTAGGAAGAGTGATGGTTGTGAGCAGCTTTCCAATACGACGGGGATTTGAAACCATGTGTTTCTCAACCTCGGCTGTAGCGCCCTTCATGT
>CAYNTO010000051.1:0-3506 GCA_964400355.1 uncultured Pseudobdellovibrionaceae bacterium | reverse complement strand
ATAAAAATTCTCTCGTTCTAGACCTTCGTTTTACGGACCTTTGAGCCAGTGTTAATTTTACATCTTTGGGCGGACCAGTTGGCCTTTTTTGAGGTGCCGCATATACCTCAGTTTTCGACAAGATAACAAAGGGTCCGAGTGAAACAATTATTTGCCACATTTGTTTTAGTTCTTGTGTTGGGGGCCTCGGCTAGCGCGGATGATGTTCTCGATCTCGTCGCGTTCTTTCACAATCCCAAGGATTCCATTCGCGTTGGCATTGAAGTCGAGTTCACCGGCATTACCGTAGAAGAAGCGATCACCATTGTGCAAAAAGCCATTGGCGGAAATATCAATTACAAAAATGTGAATTGGCCGATGATGATAGTGGAAGCCGACGGTCGCATCCACGAAGTGGATCTTGTTCAACATCGAGGCGTGATTAGCAAAAATGCCACCCAAGGTAAAATAGTTATCAAACCGGAATTCAATGATACCAGTGGCGTTACGACTCGCGAGAATATTCAAACCAAAGTTGTGATCGAATTGCTCACCTCGCCGGGCCCTATCCGCTTTCCAGGCGTTGTGGAGTTACAAAAAGCTCTCGATCAACTGCAAAAGCACGGAGCAATTGGCACGCGTGCAGACGTCGCGGTCTCTCTACAGGTCAATGTGGAAATCGCGGGCGGCAAAGCCGAAAATATCAAAGCTAAAGATATCGTCAATCTGTTGCGAAACTATTTGCGCGCCGAACACCGCCAACAAATCATGGATCGCTACAATGTGCCGGAAGCGCGAATGCAGTACATTCAGCCCATATCACCTGGATTTATGGAGCGGCTGCTGGACCCCGGTTACAATCCCAATCTGCTGCAACTTAAAGACGATGCCATTTACCGCCAGCTCAAAGAATTGTTGGGCGATCGCGAGCGCGCGTGGAGTGCGCCGATTCGGGAGATACGCCGCGAAGTGATGGACTATGTTATTAAGACCGATGCCTTTAATTCCAAAGATTCTCCGTTATTTCGCGTGATTAAATTTTCACCGCTCAAAGTGGCGTCACTTCTTTTTTATGCCTTTCCTAACGATCCATTGGGGTTGCTCGCCGAAAAGAATTTGTGGATCAAACTGATTCCTGCGGTAGAGTTTCGCGACCGCAACAATGATTTTCAGGTTGTAACCGCGGTTCGCGAGGCGGTGGGAATGGTGCGCGCCTCGGAAACGTTTGGCAGTTTTGTTTTTGATCCGAGCCGAAGACCATCACAGGATCTGTCGTTGAGTCAGCTCACGAACGAAGACCTTAAACGCCTTGCCGAACAGAATGGAAAATCCATAGAGGCAACAAAGACCGATCTGGTGCGCGCGGCACTTAGCGGGAAACCCTTCACTGCGCGATTCGCTGAAAAATCCACCCAGTCTCGTGCTGCGATAAAATCCTGTCGTGCGATTTTTAGCAGCGGACTTTGATCTCATATTGAGATTTCAACCACATCTATTTCCCACTATTGAAACAACTTTGTCGTAGCCCTGTGCAGTCCCTGTGTAGAGAAGTTCACGGTCTTGTTTATAGCTAGCTTGCAGCCGAAGATAAACAAACGTAACCAGGAGGATGTATGAATATAGTTTTAATCACCTTTGTATTTTTATTCGGTCTATTCATTGGTGGCGACGCCTATGGAGACTCGAAGCGTGGACAAAAACTTTCTGTGTCGCAAGGGATTTCGTCTCCTGCCGTTACGTCTCCGGTTAATTTTTCCCATGGTTTTACTTACAACAACTCGGCCGTAGCCTCACAACTCCAGGATATATCCTTGAGTCTTGAGGCCGACACCAGTGAAGAAGACGATAGCCAAAATAATTACCGCGATGACACCGGCTACGGAGCCGAACTGGGCGTGGGCACGGGCAGTGCGGGCGTTGCGCTTGGTTATTACACCCGTGACTGCGAGGATTGTGATGGCAGATTTGGCGGTATTGCCGGTGTGAGCGGAAATGCCATTGCATTTGGTGTGGGCTATCGAGAAGACGACAATTACTCCGCGGGTTTTCTCTTTAACTCGAAAGGCATACATCGTTTTGGCGTAGTGGCCGACATGTTCAATAGCGATCTTGAGGACGCCGATGTGCGCTCCTACGGTGTTGGGTATTCTTATGTGGGAAATTCTTTTGTATTTGCGCTCGATGCTTCTAAGCGTGACACCGACGGTCCATCCACGCCGCAAGAAGATGTGATTATGCTCACGCCGGGTCTTGAAGTGCACAGTGACTGGTTGGCGTTGTCGGTGTCGTACGATGCGTTTTTATCAGACGACAACGACATCTACGATGACAATGTGTGGTTCGGGGTGGGGATCAATGGCAAAAACTGGAATCTGGCCGTGTATCACGATTACGTGAACGAATGGTCGGCCGCACTCACGTTTTGGTTTTAGTTATTGAGCGTCTTAACAATTACTTTTTCTAGAATGTTAGACCACGCCGTTAGGGACGATGGCGTGGTCGCTATTCCCATAGGGTAATGAATAAAACCAGTGATTGGCGGTTGACGAAATCTTGGTGTGATCCGAACGTTGCCGCCGGCGAGGACAATCTCGGTATTTTTCGCGGCATGAGCCATGACATAGCGAATATTATTGCAGATGTAATTATCTGGTGACGTTTGCGTGCTTTCAACCGCTGCGTAAAATCCTTGGCTGAGAACGTCTTGTTGAATCTCTGGGAGAAGATCCTGTGGCTTCCAAGTGAGAGCAATCCTTGGCAGCACTCCTGGAGAATCAAGTGGCAGTACATAGTTCGCGACGGGCTGATTGTGGTCGAGCTCTTTACCGGCGGGTTCATAACCCTCAAGAAAAGTCGCCTGATTGACACTGTCCAGTTCGAACACCATATTTGAGCCGCCCAATCCTGTCATGAGAACCATATGTGGTTCAAACACTTGCGCTTCGTGCACGAGGATAGCAGCGGCCAAATCCCATGTCGTGGACAGAACAAGAAAACAAACCTGAATGTTCGATGGCGCGCTACTGATTTCGCCCATTGCACCGTATGCGTCGGTGATGGGAAGTGGACTCTCAAATTTGCCAAAAGCTTTTAAGATCTCTCCAGAAATATTTTGTGCAGAGCCCGAAAAAGGACCAAATCCCGTGATGATCACCCGCGATTGTCCCAAATTTGGTGGGGCGCAAATGGGCGCGCTCATTTTGTGCTGCAAAAAATGCGAGGCCACATACTCATTGCCCGTAATTCCCAGATCGGTGCGATCCTGCGCAGTCGCAGCGAAAGAAACTAAAAATAAGGCGCTATAAAAAAAGAGTTTCATCATCAGTCCGGGTAAACAAACACTAAGGGTGCTTCGATGTCGGCACGCAAGCTATTATGAACGGGGCACGTGTGCGCAGTGGTCTCTAATTTTTTACGATACTCGTGAGGAATGCCTTTAGGTAAAGTAATGGTGGTGAGCAGCTTTCCAATGCGACGGGGATTTGAAACCATGTGTTTCTCAACCTCGGCTGTAGCGCCCTTCATGT
>CAYNTO010000050.1:0-4720 GCA_964400355.1 uncultured Pseudobdellovibrionaceae bacterium | reverse complement strand
AAGGAATTTATGAACGAATCTGTAAAACTAAAACTTAGAAAACTACCAAAAGCTCTTGCCGAGCTTTCGCACTCGAATCAATTTTTGAAAATGTCGGCGTTTGCCGCTTACCTCACTTGCGGACTACTAATAACGCTCCTCTTTTACCAAGCGATCAAACCGACGGCGGTTTTAACGCTTGCGCCGGATGCTTCTTACTATCAAGAAGCACCTAAACCCGATCCCAAAGTGGAGATCGAGCGAGCGGTACGCGAATATTTGAAATATCGCTACAACTGGACACCGAAAACGGTTTCCTCTCAGGTTGGAAAAGCGGGAGACTTTATTCTGTCTTCAACGAGACGAGCCTTTGATGGTTCCATGCAAAACGTCGTTCGTTTTTCTGTTGATAAGATCGTTGCACAGCGAGCTTATCCCGTGGAAATCCGAGTGGACTTGAAGAATAGCGTTGTCGTCATTGAGGGAGATCGAATCACCTCTATTCAGGGCCTTAAGGCTGCGGGCGATCTTCGCTTAGAGCTTGGCTTTGAATCAGGCCCACGCACGGAGAAAAACCCGTGGGGTGTGTATATCTCGAAGGAACGAGAGTTCCAGTAGACTCAGAGCTTTAAGAGGGCCAACTTTAGACAGCCAAACAGAAAAGTCAGTATGCTAGAGTACAATCTTATGGATTTTATGAACGGCTTTACTTTGTCGTAGCGGCGTTTATGAATGTCAAAAGCCTTCATATCTTCGTTGAATTTTTCGATTATGGGAGTTTCTTTGTCTATCTGGTTTTGGTCCCTCATGTAGCCCGGTGGCGTAGTTCCAATTGGCTGCCCACGCGATCCTGTTTTTGGCTTTTTTCGTTCCAGCCAATCAGACCATCCATATTCGATTGAAAATGCAATGGCAGCAATAGGTGCCAAAATTAACAGGGCTACACTTACAAACTGTTCCATATCTATAAGCGTAGCTTTGCTTCGAGTTTAAGTCACATCAATTTTCTGCTGCGTCTATCTGAGAAATTGAATTTTCATTTTGGGAGGCATCTATGTTTCCACGAATTGTTTTTGCAATTCTCATCTTTCTATTGCCGTTAAGCACTTGGGCCAGAGTGCGAACGGTCGAAGTAAAAAAGGATCAGATTGTGACTGTCAGGACGGCACTTGGAGTCGCAACGATCATCCAAGTGCCGGATCGACCGAACAGCCTTGTTGTCGGCGATCAATCTGCGTTCAAAGTTGAGTATCTAGATCAGGCCATTACGATCAAGCCCCTTCATGGCAGCGCACGAAGCAATCTGTATATCTACACCGATTACAGACGCTTTAACGTGCAACTTGTGAGCGGGCCGGAAAGTGTCGCGGATTACGTCGTCTATCTTGAAAACCCGCAAGAGAAAATAAAGAGTTCCGCGATTGGATGGCGAAACTTCCGTAATCACCTAAAAAACGAATCCTTGGTTTTTGAAACCAAGCGCCTTGCGAACACGGCTGATGGCGTTCTTTTGATCGAGTTTGAGGTTAGGTCTGATACCCGCGAAAAATTCCGCCCCGATTGGCTCTGGCTAACTCAAAGCGGAGTCACGAGGCCCATTCACAGTCTTGCGCTTTCGGGGCAGGACTTGGGAAATGGTCGATCCATCAAGGGTGTAATTCAAGTCCTGAAGAGTGACGCATCTACGGGAGACGCATTAAGGATTGAACTGAGGCGAAAGAAAAATTCATATCTCACGATTCCCAAGGGGGCCGCATGGAAGTAGCGGTGAAAGCGTCTTTCATGGAGCGAGTTAAGAATTTCGCCTTCAAGGAGAAAGTCTATTTTCTGAAACGAAGAGAAATCAACTGGGCTTCACTCGCAAAGTGCGGGGCTGTCGCGCTCGTGATTGGCGTTGTGGGGATTTTACTCATCCCTGCACCCAAGGAAACCGTTGGTGAGTTTCACGAACAGGCCCCATTGGGCGAACGCCCATCGGTTGCATCGAATAGTGATCCTACTCAAGAGGCTGCGAGTCAGATCGGAGCGGGTCAGGGATATGCGAGATCAACTCCGGCGAATCTGAGCCATCTTTACGCGCCAACCTACGGTAGCGGCGGCAGCTCCGCCTCTTCGAGTGATGAGCGTAATAGCTCGATGATTCTTGCCCGTGGAGGATTGGATAGCAAAACCCAAATTCCTCCTGGAAGTCGGATTGCGGTCAAGCTCTATGAGCGAGCTATCGTTGCTAATCAAGGGATGCCCGTTATCGGTGTCGTCACTCGTGACTACATTCACGAAGATGCACTGGCAATTCCCCAAGGATCGAAACTCTTTGGGGATGTGAGCTTTGATGATGGAGGCGACCGCGCCAATGTGAGTTGGAAATCCGTTCAATTCCCTGATGGAAGAGAGCGAGAATTTGCGGCCATTGGTGTTGGTTCAGATGGACAAATTGGTGTTTCTGGCCGTGTTCATTCTGAAGCCCTGAAGAACACCGTAGGGCAAACGCTCACGCGCTTTATTGGAGCCTATGCGGAAGGCTCTATGCAGCGCGGGGCCTTGGGTGGAAACCCTGGCGGCAATGACAATGGCTGGAAGAACGCCATTGCCGAAACCGCTAAGGATCGAGCCGAGAGTTGGGCGAACGATCTCAAAAAAGAAAAACGATGGATTGAAATTTCAAATCAAACGGAATTTTACGCCGTGCTAACGGCAAATTTCGCGTTCCGCGACCCTGGAACTACTTATGGCAGATAAGAAAAAGGAAACCTCCCAAGTCAGCGATCAAACGCTGCTTTGGGGTGCCGGAATTGTTTTTGGCCTGATGGCCTTGAACAAGGCGATTAACTTTTTGAACGTCTGGATCAGAGAACCGCGAAACCAAGTCATTCTTCTTGGCTTTTGCGTATTGCTTTTAACTCCCATTTTTTACTGGATGGCAAGAAAGCGCGAAGCCAATCTGAGAAAGAAAAACCAAGAAAAAGCTGTTATCGGAAAATCCGAAAACTCCGTTTTCTGTGGCGTTACGGACCAGCAAGAGGAAGTCCATATCAAAACCCGCCAACGGGCGATGCACACTCAAGTTATTGGCACCACCAATGCCGGAAAAACTGAGAGCGTGATTTTACCGTGGGCGATTCAAGATATTGAGCAAGGGCGCGGCCTGATTCTTATTGACGGAAAATCAGACCGAAGCCTTCTTGATAAACTTTGGGCGTATGCGGTGAAACACAATCGGCAAAAGGATTTTCGATTGTTTTCACTAAGTAGCCCAGATGAGTCACACCAGTTCAATCCTCTTCTTGGCGGTAGCCCCGAAGAAGTGGCCGAGCGCGTTTTCAATTCGTTCGAGTTTGAAAATGAGTATTACCGAAGCGTTCAGTTTGAAATCTTCGCGCAAGTGATGAGGATTTTTTCGGAGAGTCAGGAGCTTCCGACTTTCTTAAAGGTCTTTGAAGCCATCTCGACACCGAACAAGCTGAAGGCTCTAGCCGAGAAAACCGGAAACCAAGGATTGAAAAATTGGGCGAAGCATTACGCTAGCCTTCCGCCAACGGAAACCGCGCAAAGGACAAGCGGCCTAACGGCAGCTCTTAGTCACTTTGCTTTCGGGAAGACTTCGGCTTTGTTCAATACGGAAAGCCCCAGTATCGACTTGGATTGCGCGTTAAGGGAAAATCTAATCGTGTATTTCCAGCTTCCCGTGATGCTTTCGCCTTTCTTGGGGAAAGCATCGGGGAAGATGATTTTGCAATGCCTTCAAAGTGCGGTAGCGAACCGTCACCGTGGGGATAATAGGAATCACAATTTCTATTCGGTCTTTCTCGATGATTTTTCTGAGTACCTTTACCCAGGTTTTGTCACGATCTTGAACAAATCGAGAAGTGCAAATGTTGGAGTCGTCTTCGCACATCAGGCTTTGGGCGACATCAAGACGATGGGAGATGCCATTGCCAATTCGATTTTGACCAATGCGAATCTCAAGGTGTTCATGCGTGGCAATGATCCTGAATCGGCTGAATACTTCTCTAAAGTGATCGGAACCGTCAAGAGTATTAAATACACCTCGCGCACGAAGCGCGGCGTGTTTGCTCAAGAGGACACGGGCGATGCTTCGGCTCGTGAGGTGGATGAATTTATCATCCATCCCAACCGATTCAAAAATGAACTTGGTGTCGGCCAAGCCGTGATGGTCATTCCGCATGAGGCCGGAAGTAGAACCATCAACATCAAGTTCCAGAAATTTGAAGATCTACCGCCTGAGCCATTTTTGAAAATTGAAAAAACGGTATCAGCCGGACTTACGGAATTACCTGAGACTGAAACGCCTCAATTTCATGGAGGTAAAAATGCAGCGTAAAATCTATGTGATTTTTTGTACCTTGGTTTTCGCGCTTATCCTTAACGGATGCGCGACCCAAGGAAAGAGTGCTGGACTTGGAGGATTGATTGGAGCAACTGGTGGAGCCGCCCTTGGCGGCATCGTAGACCCAGGGAAAAATGGAGAATACCGAACTCGAAACGTCGTTGTCGGTGCAACGATTGGTGGAATGGCGGGCTTGATTGCTGGCTCTGCTCTCCACGATGAAATCAAAACGAGAGAGGCGAAAGCCTACGCAAGTGGACGCGCATCGGCTCCTCGTCAGGCAACGGGAGCCATGCCGTCTTTGCGGGATGCCAAGGTGGAGTCTCGATGGATCGAGGGCCGTGTGGTGGGCAATCGCTACATCGAGGGGCACTTCGAGTACATCATCACGGA
>CAYNTO010000049.1:0-6498 GCA_964400355.1 uncultured Pseudobdellovibrionaceae bacterium | reverse complement strand
ATCACTTCACAATAAACTTTTTTTGGAAGGGATAGACAACCGCAAGTTGCACCGGCCCCTGCCATTTTAAATATTTTTGGAGTGCATTGCCATAGGCCGAAAGTTGCGACAACAGCTGCGTTTCTTCCACAAATCCGCCCGATTTGTAATCCACCACCCACAACGTGCCATCAACGATGCCCCAAAGATCAATTTGCCCCTGAATAAACGAATCACCATCTTTATTGAGAAAGCTCCACTCGGGCTTCCCCTCTTTGAGCAAACGGGAAAGCGGCGGCGTCTCGAGCTGCAAAATATAATTGAGCGCGTCTGCCACCTTTTCCGCATCCTCGCCAAACCAGGCTTGGATAGTCGCGCGCAAATCGATCTGCACGGGCTTCGCTAGCACCTCGAGCAATCGATGGAACAAAATTCCCAAGCGAATCTTGTAAAAATTGGCTTCGGTTTGGCGGAAGGATTTTATCTCCACAAGCTCGGTCACAGCATGAGTGACTTCTTTGTGCTCTTTCGTGCGGAACACGTCGGGCACCTGAATCGGCGTCGCATCGGTCGCGAGCGCCACCTCGGACGTGATCTCCATGGGATACACAAAGTATTGGCTTTCTTCTATACTGTGGAGACCGGGCTCGGTGGAAAACTGCGTGAGCAATCGTGTCCAGCTGCGCGTTTTTACTTTTTCACACCAGCTCACATAGATCGTCTTCACCGCACGCGTAATGGCCACATAGAACAGGCGCAAGTCTTCCTCTTGCAGTCGTGTTTTGTAGTAGGCCAAAATGTCTTTCTCATAGAGCGAGCTGCTCGTCGAGAGCTCGCTTTCGCTGCGCGGAGTGCGGATGCACCACTTTTTACGAACCTCATCAACGAGAAAGTTTTTGGTGTTCTCGATGTACTGTTCATCTGCCAAGTACGGCATTATCACGTGATCAAACTGCAGCCCCTTGGCGGCATGGATGGTCATTACTGAAACCTTGTTGTTGTCGATGGATCCTGGAGCATCAGAGGTCGATTCCAGATACTCTGATTTTTCGCAATCGGAAATAAAATCAAAAAAGGATCCACTGGCGGTGGCTTCGAATGTCTTGAGCTTGTGAATAAACATCCACACATTGCCCTCACTGCGACCCGATGGATCGTACACCAAGTGATTGTCAAAGAAACCCAGCGTTTCCAGCGCGAGCTGGAAACCATAGACGTACCCACGAGAAACGGTAGATTCCAAGATACTCACTAATGTTTGCACCGGAGGTACCGACTCCCGTAAAGTGAGCAAATACGCCCACAACGGCACATTCTCCTGCACCCATCCGGCCAGCTCTTCATCGCTCACCTCAAGAAACGGCGATCGCAAGAGCGCAATAAGGTTCCCCTCATCGTGCGGATTTAAAAGGAACTTCAACAGTATTACACAATCTAATATCTCACGACGGCGCCAAAACTGACCGGAGGAGGAAAGATGCGCCGGTATGCGCTTCGACGATAAAAATTCTCCAACCGCTTTGAGCTGCTCGTTCTTGCGCACCAATACTGCAACAGAAGCAAACGCTGCTCCTTGTGCGAACAACCGCTGCAAATGGCGATACATATAATCCAGTTCGCGCTCGGCCTCGCAGCTCGGCTGCAAGTAAAGAGCCTGCTCACCCCAAGTGTCGGCTTGAGTGGGCTGCATGGAGGTGAACGCCTCGCCCAAGCGGGAGGTGAGCAAATTGATCATTCCCAACATTTTCTTTTCCGAACGATAATTGTCGATGAGTTGAATGTAGTCGCCATTGTTTTTACGGACAGCTTCCACTGCTGACGAGAACACTTCAGCACGTGCCCCCCGAAACAAATAAATGCTCTGCTGAGGATCGCCAACAATGTAGTAAGGGCTTTTGCCCATCAACGCGGTTAGGAGTTCGAGCTGGAGGGGGCTGGTGTCCTGGAACTCATCGATCACCCAGTAATCAAAGGCGGCCGCGTGTTTTTCGACCTGACGTCTATGGCGGAGAATGAGTTCCTGGGCTAGCACCTCTAGATCGGAGATTTCGATCTTATTGACGGCTTTCTTTTGCTCCTGCAACCGGTCTTTGTATTTGGCGAGGAGCAAGCTGAACTGCCCATTGTACTTACCGGCGAGATCAATGCACTCTTCGGTGTAATACGGCTCTCCGAACTTGCGCAGTTGATCGACGCCGTCTTTGAACAACTCGTACATATCAAGGAGAGAGCCCTCTTTGCGCGGCTTCAACCCATTGAGTTTGATTGTGTCCATGAGTTCAACCAATTTTTTTTGATTTTCGGCCCAGTTTTCAATTTCCAGAAGCGGCAGCACCTGATTTAGCGTTGCAACCACAGATTGCCACTTGTCGGTGAGCACCTCGCTCCTGAGGCGCCAGAGAATTTGGCCTGTACTCGTTCGCGCCGCTTCCAGATATTCTTTAAGCAAGCGGTAAGCGTCGTCCTTGGACACAAACGTGTACCCCTCGAGCGGATGCTCTTCTGCCTCGCTCAAAAGCGCGTGCAGCTGTGCAAAGGAATAGTGGCGTGTTAAGTCAGTAAAGGATTCTTCCTCGTCGAGAATGCTTTTTAAAACTTTCTTCGATAAAAACAACGCCTCGGAGTTGGACAAGTAGGCAAAGTCGCGGCGAAGTCCTAGGTGGGAACCACATTCTTTTAAAAGGCGATCCAAAATACCGTGAATGGTGCTCACTTGCAGATAGTAACCGGAGTTCACAAACGGCAGGATCTCGGGCTCTTCTTTTAAGGCCAGTTGCAGTATGCGCTCAGAAAGCTCCTGCGTGGCCTTTTTAGTAAATGTTGTTACCACCACCCGCGGCCACCGCTCGTGCGTTTTAAAAAATGATTTGGCGAATGCGGCGACGTCGCGCGTGAGGTTGTAGGTTTTCCCCGCGCCGGCCCCGGCTTTTACAGCCTTTGTTCTTACTTGAGGTGTGGTGCTCTGCACGTTTTCCTCCAGTGGCACGATGGACACTCTTTTTTATCGAGAGGAATGGGCGCGTAGTGGCCCTTCTCGATATTTTGAATCATGTCCTTGAGTTGTTGTTTGAGATTACTGACCACCGCCTCGCGGGTGTCCACACTGATGGATTGTTTGGAGCGGGACGAAGCCACAGCTCCTTTAAATCCGTGATCCACATCCTCGAGCACGTATCCGCTACCGCGGCTCCCGTCGCGCAAAAAAATGTAGGACGCCATCACCACCGATGGCTTGTGGTGTTCAGCACTGAGTCCCCGCTCAAGCCCCATGGTGTAAAGAGGCATTTGAATCTGAAACGAGGCGGGCCAGTTTTCGAAAATTTTAAAATCCGATGGCTTACTGGTTTTGTAATCGTACACGGCCAAGTGATCTTGTGCATCTTTGTCGATGCGGTCGATCTTGGCGGCAAACGGATAAAAGCCGGGCTTTTCCGTGGGCGACATTTGGAGTTCGTCGTTTTCCACACCGATAAATCCACGCATGGCGGTTTCCACGGTGTCCACTCGAGTTTGAGGCATGCGCTCGCGCCACTCGCGCTCCTCGATGAGAAAACGGCGAATCATCAAAAGATGCCGATGCTTCTCGCGCTTCCAATAGGCCAAAACGTCGGGCCGAATGTTTTCGATCACCTCACCCGATTGAAGAACATCTTGGTAGAGTGCGGAGAGTTGCTCTTCACTGATGTTGAGATCGGGAAACTGCAACAAGATGAGCTCTAATAGTTTATGCAGAAAACTACCCTGAAACAGCGGATCGATTTCTAAATCCAGCTCTCTCAGCTCTTCCTGGCCAATCACACGGGTCGAAAAAAAGATAAACGGACACTTGTGGTAGGTTTGAAACGCACTCACCGAAAAGCGGCCTTTGTAGGAGAGTTGCAACGGCTCCCATTTTGTAATGTCGTTCTCTTTGGCCATTTTAGGAGTGAGCGGACCCGCTTGCTCGGCGAGCTTCATGATGCCGTCCCACCGTGCGAGGCGCTGAGGCGTATAAACCTCTGCAGTCTTGCTCCACTCGAGCCAAGCTTGGGACACCACCGAGGGATCGCCATTAAAGTCTGTTTCTGCATAGGAGAACACGGCTTCGATGTTGGGCGCACTCACCGCCCACAGCATATCGTATTCGGTTTTTTTGTCTTCGCTTGGTGGCAAAAAATACCCCAGATCATTCTCCAGGCGAGAAACATCTTCGGGCACGAAGGGCGTATTGTTGGTCACCTGCATTGCACCCCGATGCGCACCCAGAATGTAGATGTGAGTGTACATTAGATGATCCAGCTGATGGGGACCGGCGAACACAACACCCTCGCGGTCGGAGGCCTCAACGCCACTTTCCAGGCGCGCCAATACCAACATCAAATAGGAATTCCACTCGGCGAGCGACAACTTGAGCGGGCTCCGGAAATCGCGAATGAGCGCATCCACCATTTTGTTATACAGACGATACTCGGGATGTATCCAAGTGGCATAGAGGAAAGACACAAAGTCATCAAAAGAGAGCAATCGATCCGGGCGGTAGACTTTGGACTCACCTAAAAGCACGTCGGCCGAGTCGATGTCGTACAGCCGCGAAAAATTCTTTTTAAATTCCAGATAGGCTTCTTTATTTTTCGTAAAGTGTTCACGCGCATTGAGAAACGATTCCAAATCGCCCGAGGTGTAAACCTTAGTGAGAACTTTGATGCGCGAGAGCCACTCTTGAAAGTAGGGAAGGGCCGTCATCTTGGCGACCACGGCTTTGTCTACAGGTATGCCCTCTTTGTCGAAGTGGGCTTTTAATAAATCCCAATAGGCCTCGGGATCCGCGCAGGCGATAGCGAGCGCGTGCGCCGGCACCCCCGCCTCTAATTTTTCCCGCATATAGGAAGTAAGCACTTTCACTTCCGAAAGCACACTTCCCGCTCGCACGGCAAGTCGCGTGTTGGCCACAGACTGCGTGGCAGAGCTGATGTAATTGGGATCCAACTTTTGGTAGCTGCGCCCAGAGCGATAGGAGATCAGATATTTGGCACTGGGAGCAATCACTACCACGTCGAACTCTTCGCTGATTCTTTGGATGAGCTGCACCTCTTCCGGCTGAATCTCATTTCCCAAATCAAAAACAAATTTTTGATACGGGCCAAAATAGAGCTCACTACCGTGGAGTTCGCTCTCTCCGAGCAGGGTGCTCAGGAGCCAGGACGATCCTACAAAGTTTTGCCGATTGAGCTCGCCCAAAAACTTTTCTGCAGCCACTGTCCAGCCCCACAAGCGCTGCGAGCGCACCGGATCCTCTTTGATCCATTCCATAAACAGTTTTTTGCTAGAAGAATTGAGAATAGGAAATATCTGATCACAAAAGGTTTTAAAACGCTGAATGTCCTGGTACTCCACATCCACTTGCGCCGTCGTGTACCAGTTTTCGATGAGCACATAGATGAGGCTATCGGAGATGTGTTGTTTTTCGGGACAGTTGGAAACAAACAGCGTGGACCAATATTCTGTCGCACGCAAAATATTTTGCGTGCTGATGATATCGCTCGTTTCCAGCTCCAACAGCTGCAAGCGGCGTTTGGCTTCGGCGGTGGAAACAATCCAAAGCGTGTCCTCGTTCTGAAGTGGCTTCAGAAGATCGCGTTTTTCCTGAGAGTGAGAGATGGTTTGTAACCGCAGCACGAGCAACATGCTAGAGTTGGCCCGAGCAAAATGCAATATGCACACGCCCGCAAACAACAAGAGAGCGGGGACGCACCCGCTCTCTCCCCAACTAGCGTTCGTTGGAATTCTGAACGAAGATACGCCGTAAAGATCCGCCTGCCATTAAGGCAATAGCGGTCAGGGTCTGAAAGAGGCCAAACGCCATCAACCCAGTTACGGTGCACGCTAGTGGAACGATAAATAGAAGAATTAAGAAAAGAATCTTCATGCTATACCCCGTAGCTCTTTCCTAGAGCTAAAAATGAGTAAGCTAAAATAAGACTTAAAATAGCTAGATATTTATGACTGCCCATATTTCCTCCTTTTCCTCGAGCAAACACAATAAAAAACTATAATGACCAGATTCTCGCTCCTGCTCGAACCCAAGCCATATTTTTATTTTGGAAATTCTTAAATTTCTGTCAAGCGCAGCATAAAAAAATTTTAGCGGCGCTGTTTTAAACCGTTCCGAGTGCGGCGGGTTTTATTGATATTTTGCATATTGGTAAACGATGGATCAAAACTAAAGTCGGTAGAAATCGCAATCACATATCGGCGATCCTCGTGTTGACCCGGGTACTCCCCTAGCTCCACGCCGTAAGTTGCAGCATCTATGCGCAGTATCCAAAAATCAAAAGAGACTCCGGCCGTGTAGTAACCCTGATTGAACCCACCTCGGAGTGTGAGAACAGGGAGTTCAACCTCGAGACCGGCATGCAATTGTTTACCAATCTGAATATCGCTCGAATTGAGGTAGCGATAATCAATTGCCGGGCGCAAAGTGACCCCGCCAAAATCGCGCTCCAAACCCAAACCCAAATGCATTTTTGAAGGCGATCCGCG
>CAYNTO010000048.1:0-6854 GCA_964400355.1 uncultured Pseudobdellovibrionaceae bacterium | reverse complement strand
AGAGATTTTTTAGATTCTTCATTAAGCCAAGCACCGCATCCACGGCAGTGCAGCTCAGCGACGACATGCCGATCACCTCAGTCCCTCAAGCATTGGTCGCCCAAACCCTTCAGGGTTTGGGACCAAGTGACGTGTTTAGAACGAGTGTGACGAGTACACAAGCGAAGCTCGATAATCTTCTCACCACGCAGTACACGAATCTTACGGACCTTGCGAGTGGAACCAGCACGCAGTACTTACGCAATGATCCCGCAGGAACGGTGTTGCCATCGAGAAACACAAATCCATCGTCGCCGACCGAAGGTCAAATCTGGTTTGATAACGCGACCAATGAACTTAAGTACTTCAACGGAACAACTGTTGAAACAGTGAGTAACGGTTCTGGTGTGACAAGCATCACCGCAGGTCAAGGTCTCGACGGAGGAACGATCAACTCATCAGGAACAATAGATCTCGCCGATAGTGGTGTGACAACAGTGAAACTTGACGATGAAGCGGTCACCACTGCGAAGATCGCCGACACCGCAGTCACTACAGCGAAGATTGCAGACAATGCCATCACTACCGCAAAGGTGAACGATGGTAGCATCACCGATGCGAAACTCGCCACAGGAATCGATGCGAGCAAAATCACAGTGAACACTCTTCCAGTAGGTGTAGTCCCTACCGGAACAGATGATACAAAGCTCCCACTTGTTGGCGGCACTATGACCGGCCCACTCGTGTTAGGTGACGACACCACATTCTCAGGCTTCGACTTACTAGGTACCGGTCACATCACCATGAGCCCGCAAAAAACTATCACCATTGGTCGCTACGACTCAACGGAGCAACCGACCCTTATTGCATCACTGGGTCCACTCAACGCGGGTGCCATGTGGTTTAATAGCTCTACCGGAAAACTCATGTACTGGAGCGGCGCTGCTGCGTTTGAACTGAGTGAGTCTACATCAGCGGGCGGAGACATCACGGCCGTAAATACAAATGCTGGTTCGGGCTTAAGCGGTGGTAACACCAGTGGTCCAATCACTCTCCAGGTTGTTGTTGACGGCACTACTATTGAGATTGCTACAAATACCATTCAACTTAAAGCTCTCGGTGTGGCCTCGGGTCACCTCCAAGATGGCAGTGTTCTTACTGCCAAACTTGTTGACGAAGCTGTGACTACAGCAAAGATCGATGATGCCGCTGTGACAACAGTAAAAATTGATGACGGCGCTGTTAACACGGTCAAGATTGCTGATGAGGCAGTGACCACCGCAAAACTTGCAGATAGCTCGGTTTCGACGAGCAAGCTCGTCGATACTTCCGTAACGGAAGTGAAGCTGGCGAATAGCGCCGTGACAAGTGCGAAGCTCGCCGATGATTCAGTCACCACCGCAAAAATCGATGACGGTGCCGTCACATCTGCAAAAATTGCTGATGGCACTATCACTAGCGCCGACGTCGACACCATCACCATTGGTAAAATCTCAAGTGCTGCCTCCGAGTATTTCACCTACATGCCCAACGGTGCCGAGTGCACTGATGGCTATGTGCTCAAGTGGACCTCGAGCAATCGTTGGGAATGCGCCACCGATATCGGCGTCACTGATCACGGCGCGCTCACAGGTCTCAGCGATGACGACCATACCCAATATGCACTGCTTGCAGGACGCGGAGCTGGTCAAAACCTGCGCGGTGGAACAGCGGCGAGTGCTAATCTCACATTAGAATCGACCTCCGACACTACAAAAGGTTTTGTAATCCTTCAACCCACCGCAGGTAACGTCGGTATCGGTACAACGAACCCGCAATCACTGCTCGATGTTGCTGGTATCATTCGCGCTCATCAAATTTGCGATGAGTCGGGCCTTAACTGTAAAGACATCTCCTCGGGTTGGGGCGGTGGTGGAGACATAGACGGTGTCACCACACACGCAACCACGTCTGGTCTCTTAGGCGGCGCCACAAGCGGCACTGCGGATTTGAGTGTAGACACTGATAACTCTACAATAGAAATCAGCAGCTCCAATAAAGTACAAATCAAAGACTTAGGCGTGGCCTCTGGAAAAATCGCAGACGATGCGATCACATCCGCGAAAATCGACGATGACACCATCATGAACGCCGACATCAACTCCGCAGCAGCGATCGCTTGGAGTAAGATCGATAAAACGGGTGCCGCCGCAGGCGACATAGGGGCAGCGCCTAGTTCCAGAACAATAGCGACATCCGGGACATCGGGCTTGAGCGGTGGGGGAGACCTCACGGCCGACCGCTCACTCTCCGTGAACGTCGATAACACCACCGTGGAACTCAACGCGAACGCACTTAGAGTCAAAGACAGCGGTATTACAAGTGCTAAAATCGCCGACGGCACCATCGTGAGCGCCGACGTGGACGCGATCAGCATTGGAAAAATATCTAACGCGCCGGCAGAGTATTTCACATACATGCCCGCAGGCACCGAGTGCACCGATGGGTACGTGCTCAAGTGGACCTCCAACGACAGATGGGAATGTGCCTCTGACTTGGTCGGCGCCACCGATCACGGTGCACTCACAGGTCTTGGCGACGACGATCACACGCAATATGTTTTACTTGCAGGGCGCACCACTGGCCAAAACCTTCGCGGTGGTACTGCTGCGAGCGCCAATCTCACTTTAGAATCCACATCCGATGCCACAAAAGGATATGTTCTTTTGCAACCCTCTGGAGGAAGCATCGGCATTGGAACAACGGCGCCGCATGCGTCTGCAGCGGTACATATTGATTCTACAACTAAAGGGTTTTTACCGCCACGAATGAACACTGCTCAACGAAGTGCAATTGCCTCTCCAAACGAAGGCTTGATTGTTTTTGATACCGACGTTGATGCACTCTATCTTTACCGAAGCTCCGCTTGGGTAAAGCTTGCGGATAGCACTGAAGTGGCTTTTTCGGTGAGAAAAACGGGCAACCAAGCGCTAGGAACAGCGACCAACGATAAGGTGACTTGGGAAACTGAAGTTTTTGATGTCGGAAATAGTTTTGATCTTGCGACTGAGCGGTTTCAGCCGACTGTTGCGGGAAAATATTTATTTGTGTTTACAGCATCTACGGTTACCACGCCGAACACCGGATATTTGCACACGATCATTGCAAAGAACGGCTCTTATGTTGCTTATGACTGGCGTCCTTATGTAAGTGGTTTGCAACTGAGCTCCACAGTGACCTCGGTTGTTGATCTCAACGGATCAACAGACTATGTCGAATTTTTTGTAAACGCTAGTGCCGCAAGCCAAACGATGTCCTCTGCAGCAGCTGCTCACGGATTCCTAATTTCGGGCGGCACGGGTGCAGGTGGTGGTGGAGCGGCCGATCATTTAGGAAATCACGTTGCCACTCAGAATCTTTCACTCGTCAACAATTGGCTTTCTGGAGATGGCAACAACGAAGGCTTGCGCATAGATTCCACAGGTCAAGTGGGTGTGGGCACATCGGTTCCAAATTCTTTGTTAACCGTAGAAGGTGCGATGACGTTGGATCAAATCGCCTCAGACTTTGCAGGTGCTGCGGGCTATGGGTCCATTTACGCCAAGACCGATGGTAAACTGTATTTCCGTAACGGAACTGGCGCAGTTATGGATTTAACAGCAGGAGTGTCGTTTACATCAGCAATAAGATCAGGATGGCCGGATGCACTTTATTGCACACAAGGATCCTACTCGACAGCATTCTATCTGTACTGGGTGCAGGCCTCAAATGTTTTCTACAAAATGTCTGATGGACACGGCACCAATCCCACGTACTTGTCATTCAATACTGATGGCACATTTTCTTTGAGCGGGGGAGCCGGTACTCAGTTCGATAATTCCGATTGTGAAACCACGATGGCTGCCAATATCTCCGCTGGTCGAGCCAAGTATTTTGGAAACGATATTCGTGCGATCGCGCAGGACGCTGACAACGACACAAAGATCATGGTGGAAAAGAACACCGACGAAGACAAAATACGTTTTGATACTGCAGGCTCTGAGCGCATGATTATTTCGGAAACAGGTCGGGTGGGAATCGGCTCCACAGCACCAAACGCACTTCTCGACGTGGCAGGAATAATCCGCGCCGAACAGATCTGTGATGAGGCGGGTGCCAATTGTAAGGATATATCCACCGGTTGGAATACCGATTACGTAGCGACAACTCGTGCAGTGAACACCAGCTCAGGATCGGCGCTCACCGGCGGTGGCGATCTCTCAGCGGATCGCAACATTGCGGTGAACGTGGACAACGTCGGCATCGAAATCAATACCAACGCATTGAGATTGAAAGACAGCGGCGTGACGAGTGCTAAGATCGCCGATGGCACCATCGTGAGTGCAGATGTGGACACTATCAGCATAGGAAAGATATCTAGTGCGCCGGCCGAATATTTCACGTACATGCCTGCAGGCGCCGAGTGCACAGACGGATATGTTCTTAAGTGGACGTCCAACGACAGATGGGAATGTGCCTCTGACCTGGTCGGCGCCACCGATCACGGTGCACTCACAGGTCTTGGCGACGACGATCACACGCAATATGCTTTACTCGCTGGGCGCACTTCAGGACAAACTCTTCGCGGAGGAACTACGGCCAGTGCTAGTTTAACTTTGGATTCTACTTCTGATTCAACAAAAGGGTTTGTGATTCTCAATCCTACCGGTGGGAATGTGGGCGTCGGGACTGCAGCACCAGCATCCGTCCTCGATGTGGTCTCAACCACCTCGGGTTTTTTGCCACCTCGAATGACTAGCACGCAACGTGATGCCATTGTAACACCTCCAGCTGGATCTGTGGTGTTCAACTCGACTTATAACGTACTCGAAGTATTCAATGGTACCGACTGGGTTCCAGCCGGACAAAGCATCCCCAACGGTGCAGTCATGTCTTTCAATGCTGCAGCCTGCCCCGCGGGCTGGACGACCTATTCTGCGGCTCAAGATCGCGTAATCGTTGGATCTGGCGGAAGCTATGTTCTCGCTGCAAGCGGTGGCGCTGTCACCGCAACAACCTCCAGTGCCGGAGCACACTCTCACGGCGGTAGCACTGGATCCCATGCTTTGACTGCTGCGCAGATGCCGGTACATAGCCACGGAGTGAGTGATCCAAGCCATGCGCACTCTGTGTATGATCCTGGTCACAACCACGCGACACGCGTCGATGATAGTGGCGGCTATGCATCAGGTGTTCCTCTGTCTCTTACACGGTATGCTTCTACATCGCAGCCGGGAACGGCTTCCGACCGTTACGGAACATCTTATTTTGGTTTCTTAGATGCAGCCGTCACGGGGATCGGAATTTACGGAGCCTATACGGGAATATCAATACAAAATGCAGGGAGCGGAGGTTCTCACTCCCACACTATTGCTTCTGAAGCCGCCCATTCTCACACCGTGGACACGCGACAGCCATACGTGGCTCTCCTTTATTGTCAGTATTCCGGGGGGTCCATGGGCGCAGGGCAGCCACCGCTTCTCGATGCGCTTGCAAATGTGAATTTGTCCGTCCTCGCGGATGGGCAGGCACTTGTTTACAACAATAGTAGTGGTAAATGGGAAAACAGATCTATCGCGAGCACACTCGGGTACACGCCCGTCAATCGCAACGGAGACACCATGACCGGCACATTAAATCTACCCACAAATGGGCTAGTCGTTGGAACCAATCAGCTCACTGTAAGCGGTGGCAATGTGGGTATTGGAACCTCATTACCAAATTCAAAACTGCATGTAACTGGAGCAACCGGAACGGGTAGCAGTGCAAGCCATGGAGCACAATTTAAAGACAGTGTGCATGGAGTACATATTGGAGGCAATGACGCTAGTTCGTATTCCTGGCTCGCCGGATGGGCTTCTGGACTTGGGAGTTCAAACCTCGTTTTGCAGCCAACCGTAGGCAATGTCGGAGTCGGCACCATAAATCCAATAACAAAACTTGAGGTGGCCGATAATAATGCTATAAAAATCGGAGCGGCCTACTTGAGTAGCGGTGGACCTTACACGCACCTTGCCAACTACGAATATTATCACGGGTCGGGATGGTCAAATCCTACAGGTACGCCGGGCGCTTTATTCCAGATTTCGGGGCAGAGTTTTCAGTTCTATTCCCACAACGGCGCTGGAGTTCATACATCCACCGCAATTTTATCGGGAACGGGTAATTTGAATATATTGGGTGCGTATGGTTATCTTTCCGATGAAAACTACAAAAAGAACATTTTTAATATCGAGGACCCGCTCGACAAAGTGCTTCGATTGCGACCAGTAACATTCAATTGGAGAAATCCTGACCAAGATCCTCGCGTTCAGTTAGGATTCATTGCTCAGGAAGTGGAAAAGATTTTCCCGGAGACGGTGACAACACACGAGGACGGCAAAAAAACTCTCACATTTTCGCATCTGTTAGCGCCAATGGTGGGTGCAATACAAGAGCTACACAAGTGGGTAGTGGAAAAATTTAAAGCCGTGGATCGCGATATTGCTTCACAAAATCAAAGGCTCCAAATGTTGGAAAAAGAAAATCAAAAACTCAAAGAGCACAATCGCTCTCTAGAGACCTATCTCTGCTCGAAAGATCCCACAGCGCCATTCTGTAAGAAGTAATGTATAGCCCATCGTCTCATTCAGACGGTGACTGGGACTTACATAATGGCTGTATAGCCTGCCGTCTAGTCCAGCACTGTGGAGCTGAGCGTAGATTTCACGTAATAACTGCCTCATTTTGATAATCCTTTAATTCTGACCGTGAAAATACCGATAAATAGGGTGGTGGTAAGTGGTTTAACTCGTCGAAATTATTGGAAGAAAAGTATGAAAGCAACTTCAGTTGCTTTCATGATTTTATTTTTCCAA
>CAYNTO010000047.1:0-10343 GCA_964400355.1 uncultured Pseudobdellovibrionaceae bacterium | reverse complement strand
ACAACACGTGCGTTTGGATTCGAGCAAACGGCTGACGACATTGCTGAAGCCCTGAAACAACTCAAAATAAAAAATGCGATGTTTCTTGGCTTTAGTAACGGGGCCACGACGGGAATGTATTTGGCCATTCGTCATCCCGATGTGATCCAAAAAATGGTTTTGGGGTCGGGACTTTATAGTCGCAGTGGTGCGCCTAAAGAGTTTTGGCAAGCCATGAACAATTCCACCCTCAATGACATGCCTCAAGAGTTACAAGAGGCCTATTTAAAAAGATCACCGCAACCTCAAGATCTGGCTAAAATGTTTAAGCTCGATTCTACGCGGATGAAAACCTTTAAAGGTATTCCCAAAAAAGCGATTCAAAAAATTAAAATTCCCGCGCTGATCATGCAAACAGATCAAGACGTCGCAAGTGTTGAGCATGGGCTTCAGATAACACGCCTGTTGCCTAAGGGGCGCTTTGCAGTTTTCCCGGGGCCTCACGATAATTTTATCGGCGATGTGTCTAAGGCTTCACCAGAGCTGACAGCTGCAAGCTTAACTGTGATTACGGAATTCTTGCAAAAGGCCGAATAGGATCGGTGAAATCTGTCATCTGGTCTAGGCACTGAAAACTATGTGTGAGAAAACTGTCATTCCCGCTATGCAACCACACTTCATAGATCCAGTTAAGCAACATATCATTAGGTACTTACATTGGGCTCGATTATCGTTAAGATATGCCAGCAAAATACGCCTTACTTTTAATAGCCCTAGTCAGTTTCGTGAGTCCTGCTGTCGCCGATACGGACAAATCGTGTAAGGCGAAAACAAGTCCGGCGCATCTTGAGCATAATTTGCATCCCACAATGATTGCGAATTTTGCGAAAGCCAATAAAAGTATCGAGTCCACGGGCGATCTCATGTGTTGTATAACGAAGCACTCCAAAGATCTTAAAATTGTGATCATGAACAACAGTCTTGCCGCGCAGAACGGGACTCCCAATCATCCGCGCGTGTTGGTGGTCAAAACCACTCCCGACGGAATGAATGTGGACACGGTGATGTCTGTGAACTCTGGCTCCCACCCTCAGATGTCGGGATCGAACAGCTTATAGATGATCAATTACGACGGCCAAAATAAAAACGTGATGAGTCTTTGGGATATTAATCTTGCTGAGAGCCGAACGGCGAAGAGAAACCCTGAGTCGTGTATGGGGTGTCATGGGAACAGCAGCGGCGAAACCAAAGGAATGGCTGGGCCGCGGCCACTGTTTGCAACGGAGCCTTGGGGACGGGTGACCGACGATCAGTTTCACAGTACAGCAGATGTGAATCAGTCGCTTTGTCCAAACTACAGAAACCAAATTGAAAATATGCGAACCGCGTCCCGCGAGGCGCTGGCAACGGATCCTCAATACCGCTGCCTTAAAGACCTGCCGCAACTTGAGGTGCGCGCCTTCGATCGGATGCTCGTGAAGAAAAACACGGCGCGTGTGGGTGCCCAGATTCGAGCTTCTAAGGACTATAAAAAATTTAAATATGCGATCCTGGGTTCCATGATTTGCGGCGATTTCGATCCTGATAAATATTTTCCACCGCATCAACAAAAACTGATGACCAATAAAGACAGTCTCTCAAAGGAATTTAGAACAGATGCTGAGATGTCGAAGAGTGAGCTCGTGGCTCTCGCCAATCGCCCGTCGCAGGAAAGATTGGACGCGCTCAAAGTGGATGCTTCTATCGGCGGCGTTGTGAACATGGATAAAAATGTTCCGATAACAGATGGCATGCATTGTGGAGATCGTGAAATGCCACCCACCACTGAGGCAGAGCTGGCAGGAACGAACTCGACCTACCATAGATATATCGCCGACGTGCGCCGCCTCAGGAAAGGACCCGCTTTTAACCGCTTTGCGAATTTAAAATATATCTTTGAATCCCGAGGTATTGATATTTCCGATTGGAATATGTTGCCCAATGAGGAGTACGGACGTGTCCCAGATATGTTGTTTGGGTGTCCCAATCAGCCGAAGGCACAAGCGGGGCAACCGGTAGTTCCACAGGGTCTCATATGCGATGAAAAATTATGGCTTGGCAATAATGACGGCGACATCAAGGAGCTACATAAAAATAAAGACTGCGATGGTCTTGCGAAAAAATCCATGGCAGCCTTCGGCAAACCACCTGAAGAAGAAACTGAAGACGACAAGGATGCCAATAAAAACGTTCAGTAAAGGGCTACGGAAAATAGGATGTGGCTTTAAAAAGGTACGCTCACACTTTTTGCACGGTTAAGAGATGACTGTACGAGTTCGGTATTTCGCTTGCAGTACGGATATAACGCTGCCGAATGAAAGTGCGAAGGTGTTTGCTTCAAATTAAATTCGTGATAAACCAATATTATTGTTTTTAGATCCATACAGTTCCGCAAGTTCGTTGTGGACCGGACTAGGGTTGGGTATCAATTTGGCACAACGTGGTGTCAAATCCGCTATATACGACCCTATCTGAATTGTATGAATAAATGTTAAATATCCATACTGTACTTGAAAAATTCAAGTTAAGACCGATAATAGAGGAGAGTGCTTTGTCTAGCTTCGATGAGATCAATAAAAAAGTGAGGCAGCTCCATCGATCCGGCAAAGTCGAATTTTCGAGGAAGCACATAGAAGAAGACAGGGCCTACCGCGAAATTTATGTCGTAGATGTTGAGGAAGTCCTGAGGAACGGAAAAGTTGTGCAAGTTGATGTTGATCAGAGCTTTAGGTGGTCGGGTGTCGATAGTGATGAGAGAGAGATACAACTGGTTTGTAGGATGTTAGATAATGGCGGAAACGATACTCTCGAGGTATTAACTGCTGAACAACTATCCATTGAGACGGCCTATGAAAAAGGTACGAAGAATATAGACGAAAAAATTCGAGATGAATGGCTAGAGAAGAAAAAAGATTGGCGTTTGAAAGACAATGGCTGTGTGGAAAGAATTAGAAAATGATGGAATCTAAAAAACTTTGTCCAACCTGTAAAAAAGGTTATCTAGAGAAAAAGCCAATGACTCAATATTTGAATATTGATGGGGCACCAGAATTTAAGGTAGAAAATTTCCCAGTAGCAGTTTGTACGAGCTGTTCTTATGAAATAGTGACACTTTCTGAATCTTCAGAACTGAATAAGCTATTCTTAGAGCAGCTTATTCAGTTTTACACTAAAAAACCGTGGGATGTACCAGGTAAACCCGCAAATTGGATGAGAAAAGTGGTAGGCATTACCGCCCGCGATCTTGCCACATCGGCTAGAATTGAAGAGTCGACGTTGTCCCATGCTTTTAAGAAGAATACCACGCTAGATAGAACCGCCGCGACTTTTCTTTTATTTCGATCGCGTGATTTTTTGAACGGGAATAGTAAGAGCGATGAGATAATTAAAAAATTTGATGACCCAGATTCGTTCTTTCAACCCCAAATTCCGATAGCGGATATTGTTCGTCAAATTATCGCCACCGGACCCATATTTGACGAACAAAAACCGACTAAGAAAAGGGGCCAGGCTAGTAAGTCATCGAAAAAGGAAAAGGTAGAAAGCGCTTTTAGTGGTGAATTGTATGCCAAATTTACAGTGAAGGGGCCAAATCAGAAGGTGAAGCGTGGCAATGTCTAAAGCAACCGTAGTCGTTTCCTTCAGCTATGATTTGCCTTCCGACGACAACTTGAATAGTCAGTTTAGAAAAGTTTTAGAAGGCCTAGGTTGGATGTATACGTTGGGTTCCGTGCCGTTGCCCGATACTGTTTGTGTATATAGTTCAGATCAGGGTAGTGAGCACGAGGCCATTGCAGCAGCCGTGGCTCAAATTAAAGAAGTTATCAAGAAGATTCGAGAAGCCGGTTATCCGCACTTCAATGTGGATAGATATTTTTTCTTGGCGCACGCAGTGCCATCATCCGTTGCAGCTTATGGAGAAAAGTTACTTTAGGCCCTCAAACGTACTTTGGTGTTTCACAGAAGTGCCACAGTTTTCGACGGTGTGCTCATTTTTTGCTTATCATTCGTCTGACTTTAATTTTTTATCGAAATTGCGGGATTTCGATGGAAAAATGACGTAACATTCCACCCATGTACTCACGCACAAACTACGAACTCGCCGAGTTTGCCGAAGAGGCTATCAGCGCCTTTATCATGGCGCTTTCGGTTTTAAATTCGATCTATCTCTCGTCGGTGAGCGAAGGTATGGCCAATTTTAATGTGGCTGTACTCTCCGTATTCGGTGCCAACCTCGCATGGGGAATTATCGATGGAGTGGTTCAGTATGTGGGAATACAGGTGCGACGCGCTCGCTTTAAGAGACTATCGCGCTCGCTTAGAGCATCGATGAGTTTAGAGCAGTTTATCTCGCATCTACAAATCAATATCGATGAGGATATCGTTCACAGCTGGGGTGCTGATGCGGTACAGATGCTGTTCGCCAAAAAAGACGCGCTCCCTACGCAGAAGATATCGGCCACCTACCAAGATGTGTTCGCCTTCTTCGGAGTTTTGTTGGTCTACGCGCTAGCGGCAGCGTTTGTGACGGCGCCGCTGTTTATAATTCCCAATTTGTATCATGCTCTTATCGTAGCCAATGCACTATCGACGCTCGGTCTGTTCGCTATAGGTTACGGCTGGGGAAAATCGATCGAGCAGGTGAGCCCCATGAAGTTGGGATTTCTCACCGCATTTGTCGGATTTATGTTGCTGGCAGTATGTATCTTACTTGGTGGATAAATCTCGGACCTGTAAATCGAATCTACTTCAATGCCATCCAACCGCTCAGCGCGAGAAAAATAATGGGCCAAAACCGTATTGGGATAAAAAAGAAGCTGTCGCCTCCTTTTAAATTGTATTGGGCACCAGTTTTAGGATCCACCAAAATCACCGGCTCGCGTCTTTGCAAATAAAGATGAAGCGCATAGGTCAGTACCGCCATCAATCCATAAAAACAAGCATTGTAGTACTGCTCGCTTGTTATATCGTCCCATGAAACGCCGGTGATCAATTCCCCAGCTTGTTGCACGGCAATTGCCGATACGACTGCGATTGCTATAAGGGCTGCGCCCCAACCTCTCCAAATAATCATGTAGACCTCGTGATTCTTTCTGATCTTTGTGATCAACGTGAATCAAAAATCTACTTGATTTTTTAAGATTTAAAAATGGGAGGCGTGGCTCTATGAAATGTTTTCTGGAATGTTCAGAAAATAGCTGTACAAATTTTGGCATAAATCCGGACATTTTTTATCATTGCAAACATATCGCAGTACAGGGGGTTGAGGAAGGCTGACGTACTGACCAACTTCTAGTTAGTCCAAATTTACGCTAGATTTTTTCGGCATGTTTCGCGACAATCAACAAAAACTATTTGCGAATAGAGAGCTTTATGAAGATGTTCTTATTTCTTTCCTTATTACTTGTAACCGTTGGGTGTGTTTCATATCCGGTGCCAAGATACGCTGTATCTACGACAAATGTAGTGGCCGCGAAGAAATACCAGCCAAAGAAGGTATCTCTTAAATATACAAATGACCTAATTGTTTCTGAGGGGAGAGACAGTTATGGTAACGATTTAAGTCGACCGCTCACAAATGAAATTAATTGCAGATTGGCCGGGCCAATTATAATTACCGACGGTAATACATTTGGAACATATATTCAGAATGCCTTAAGGGATGAGTTATTATTGGCTGACATTCTTGCAGATGTGGGGGCGCCGCTTCTGAGCGTTCATTTGGTGAATGTTGATTTTAGCACCACTTCGGCGTCATGGGTTATTGAAGGTGTTGTATCTTTTGAAAATAGAAAGAAAACAATTGTAACTAAAGAAAGCTATGAGAATTCATTTTTTGCACAGAATGCATGCACAGAAATTGCGAATAACTTCTCTTCAGTTGTGAAAAAGTTTAATGCGGACATTTTAAGATTTGTTTTGGAGCCTCAGCGCAGCACATTAACTAATAAATAAAGAGTTTGATCCTTGCAAATTTAAAGCGGCAATTAATTATAGAAAATGAGTATTAAATAATGAAGTTTAAGAAAAAGGTTGGCCGTACTCTAGTAAGTTTATTAGCTCTATCAATCTCTATATGGCTAATTAAAGAAGCTTACGCAGGCTTTTTCGGACCGATTTTTCCCTGTCACTTTCAACATGATGGACCTTTTTTCGGATCGCAAATAGTAGAAATACCACAACAAACTCCAGATCAGATTTTCCCCATTTACAGTGGCATGAATTTGTCTGTTTATAATTCTAAAGAACTTCCAAATCAATCTCCTATAGTCGTTTTGAAGGACAGGCACGGCAAGGTGGTGTGGGCTATTCGCGCTGACGCCGATAGCGGAGGAAATGTTACTAATCTACTTTTCAAAAAAGTGAATGCTCCATTGATTTGGTATGGAACTGTACACGGTAAAGTCGACTCGCCACACGATGAGGAATATACAAATTGGAATATTTCTCGATCAGGAGAATTGGCTGGATATTGTTATTCGTGGTAGTCGCCTTTGCGACCGAAACCTTTTTTATTCCGGACTTTCTTTCTTTAACTCCCGGTACAACTTAAGACCAATCCAAGCGTCGGTGGCGGCATAGAGCATCTGTTCTTCGGTGAGCACTTGCCGTTCCCAGTTGGTCATTTTGGGACCCTTGTAGAGGGTGGCGTTGAAGACTTCTTCGGTCATTTTTTTGAGTCCTAAGTTTTTAAGGCCTTTTTGTTTGGCAATTGTCTGAATATCTACGAACCCCGTATGGCGAAACGGGAAAACCTGTTGCAACTCTTTTAAGTCGTGGGCGATGGCCGCACCCACTTTGAGGACTTCTGGGTTTTCGAAAAGATCACGGAGCTGTTTGAACTGCCGAATGTAGTGTAGGCGAATCAGGTAGGCTACGGAGTCATTGGCCAACTGCAAAAGTGCGGTCTTATATTTTTCACCCTTTTTAAAGGCGGGTTTGGTCTCAGTGTCGAAACCCAGCGCGGTGATGGAGGTGAAGTCGACCTCGGCCAATTCGCGATCGCTCTGAATGAGACAAATTTCACCTGAGAATTTAAGGCATTCTCGTCCTTGCGGTTTTTGATCCATGAATCCTCAGATTACTAGACGTATATCCAGAAGCCAACCTAGAAGTGTTTTGACGAAAACACCAACCTCAGCGACGATAAGTAGGTGAACTGCTTAAAGTCTTTTCATTTCCTGTTAATCACAGCACTTTTGTTTTGTTCAGTCCCTTCCTATGCTATTGAAGAGACGGGCATCTATGAGGGCGTTTTTCTTGAATTTCCGCAGGGCCGTTTTCAGGAAAACGAAGCGCCTAAATTTTTTAAATGGAACATCCGCACACGTACCGCATCGATTTCCCTAAAAGTTTTTCGTTGTGAGAATGCCTGCACGATCCAATCGCGCAAGGAGCTGGTCTCGCGATTTGACTTTTTATCCGACGTGCAAACCATGAACTGGTTTGGTGAAGCCCTACCGGTGGGCCATTACATATGGAGCGTCGAGGGCTTTAGCAAAGATAACCCTAACCCGATCTTTTCTGACACGGCGATTTTCTCGATTGAGGCCATTAAAACTTACGGTTTTAAAACCCGGAGAATCGGATTGCTGGCGGGATTCGGCCGCGGCAACTACACCAGTGGCGATGCCAATTACGAAGTGGATTTTCGAATCACACCAACGATATATGGTTTGAGCTATGGTGGGGGATCGGCCACGAAAATTTGGAATGTTAAGGGATATTTTTCCGATTTTATTCTAAAGGGTGACCTCTACAAAACTGCGACTGTGAGCGGGGATTACTTGTGGCAACTCAATGTCTCGGATCCGGGACGCGTTTTGTATTTTCTGGGACCAACTCTCAAATATTTTAATTATCCGCGAGCCATTTCCACCAATGGTGTCGATCTTGATATCAAAAATGAATCCCTATTTTCACCAGGTGTTGCGTTTAAAGGACAATATGATTTTGATAAGTACGTGGCGTTTCAGTTTGGAATTCAATACGATGTTGCAGCTGCGGGCACGGCGAAAATCGACACCCAGATTGATAACGGAAGTGTGAATGCCAGCGTTGGCCTCACGTATGGGAAGATCTGGCCCGTAGGCGTGGGCGGCGAGATCCAATATCAACGGGACAAAATTGGTACCAAGCCAGACGCCAATGGTTCACTTGTCGTTGAGCAAGACCAATGGGTTATTCTGCTCCATTTGTTTTACGCGATCTAACACGAACTATCCCAAGTTCATTGGTCCCTACCTAAAGTCGCGCTAATTTTTGCTCCTTGCTTTTGTCTTGATAAAGTCCAGCGACGGCCAGCAACTCTGCATAATACCGCCATAACATCGTAAAGTTGAGATAAGGGTGGTTATGCGCATAAGTGTCCGCAAAGACATATCAATTTTAATTGTGATTTTTCTAATCATAGCAATAAATACGTTTTGTTTAAAGGCTTTTACCGCGACTGAATTGCAGCGTTGTGCAATGAAGGTTTTTGTGAACGATCCTTTTGCGCAGGTCTATGTTGATGACAAACATATTGGGCCACAACCGCAAATGATTCTATGCTCTGAAAAAGCAAAAAATATAGTCGTAAAGTCGTCCGATGGTCAGATTTTTTCCAGGCTAATGAAGTCCGAGTCTGATTTTGATTATAGCAATGCGACTTTGAATATCGTGTTCCACAGAAAAGCTGGAATTTTTAATTACGATGGTCATGTAGAACCCAGTGAGGTTGCAAACTCCAAACACATTCCAGTTCCCTCAATGGCACCCACTCCAGAACAAGCGCTCAAAGCTGCACTGGACAAAGCGGCTGTGGATAAGTCTGTGGGCGAATCGCCTGGTACCTCAAAGTTCGAGAGCAACCGATCCTCTGATCCAGCGGCTCAGTTTTTTCAAACACAACCTCCGAGCCAACTCAGTGGCCAGTCTCCGGGGCAGGATCGTGGTCAGGCCATTGTGCAGGTTCCTCCTGCACCACTGTTTCCAGCCCAGGCACAAGCACCCTCTAATTCTGGTAGTTCCGCTTTAGAGGGCGAGCAAGAATTTAGTTATCGCATGCCCAGTTCCAAAGCTTTAAATCCCGGTAAGAGCTCGTCCAGTTTGCGAAAACTGCGTGGTGTTTACGTACAAATTTCCGCAGTAAAAAATTTGGATATCGACAAGGTGAAACAAGACATCGATGGTTTTGGCCAAGCGAAAGTTTCCGAGCAAAACGTGGTGGTGTGTCCATGGCAAAGTTCTCGCGATGGCCAACTGTGGTCTTTGATTTTGTTGGGACCGTTTAAAGAAAAATCAGCAGCTTTAGAACTCCTGCAACTTACAGGTGGCAAATCCTTTATCGTAACCAATCCCGGTTGCAATGGAGATTCCACGAACTTGAAGTATTAATATGAAAAAATGTTCGGCACAAAATTCAGAGAAGTCTATCGTCGCGAAATTATTCGCGATCGCTATTGGCTTTACTGTTATTTCGGGCTGTTCGCAAAATATTGATAATGTCGCTATTCGCGATAAAACACCTATCAATTATTTTTTCGTTGGCGATGCGGATCACCAAGGTGGGAATCCTCAAACAGCGGAAGCCACGTCCGTTTACATGAACACCGAAACTCTAGGTGGCAACTTTACGCGAACCCATAGCAGCAGTCCCAGTTTTCAAATGACGAGCGGGATCGGTGTGGATTGATAAAGTTGAGATTCCTACTATATATATTGATAGGATTTATCCTCCAGATCTCGGTTGTGGAATCTGCCCGTGCGCAGGCCATGCCTGAGAGATTTTCATTTCAAGGTTATTTGGCATCGATAAGCGGGCAACCCCTCACCGGCACACATCCCTTAAGGTTTGGTATCTTTGTGAGTGGTAGTCGTATTTGGTATGCGGAGTACGCAACAGTTAATTTTACCGATGGTCGCTTTGCAGTCACCTTAGGAAGCACTCATCAATCGGCGCAGGCGCTCGATCCGGTGAGCGGTGCTCCGATTGCAAATACCAATCTCCCGGTGACCAGCACTCTTTTAGCATCTGTAACCTCACTCTCCACGGTAGAGGTAGAGGTCGAGGCGTATACGGGTGTCGTTTACGAAACACTCGTCCCGCGTACGCAGGTTTCGAGCACCCTGTTTGCATTGCGTGCCAACGATGCGAAGCTTTTAGACGGTTATCCGATTCAGCAAATTGCCAAACAGAATTCAACGGGACAAATCATTTCACAAGATGGAACTCCAGTTGTTGATAACGACGGAACTTGGGTTGGTCCCGCAATCACGGGACTCCAAGGACCAACAGGTCCGACAGGATCTACAGGTGCCACTGGTGCTACCGGTGCTGTTGG
>CAYNTO010000046.1:0-10366 GCA_964400355.1 uncultured Pseudobdellovibrionaceae bacterium | reverse complement strand
ATGAAAACCAACAACCTCGCTGATTTCCTTCCGGTCTATGGACCGCGTGAAGGCGACCGCGATCCTGTGGTGCTCTTTCGCAATCGCTTGAACGGGCTTGTGAGTTTCAACGCCTTTGATCCTGGTCTTCCGAATTACAACTGTTTAGTGACTGGATCGAGCGGAGCTGGAAAGTCGTTCCTAAACAACTGCATTTTGCTTCAGGAACTCGCTCGTGGGCTTCGCGTATTCATCATCGATATTGGTGGTTCGTACAAGAAACTTACGGAAGCACTAGGCGGTCAGTACCTTGAGATCAACTTGTCCGACCAATACAGAATTAATCCCTTCGATCTTCCTGATCCAATGAGTGAACCAAGTAACCAGAAGATCAAATCTTTGCTTGCTTGCGTGGAAAGCATGGTTAGCGAAGACGAAAAGGCGAAACTTCCGAAACTTGACCGTGCTCTTCTAGAGAGAGCGATCATCGAACTTTACAAAAGCCGAAGATCAAAGGGAGAGGTTCCAACGCTAAGTGACCTCGCCCGCTATCTTTCGGCATTTGAGGAAGATTCTATGAGAGCTGTGTCGAAGATGCTTTACCTCTGGACTGGAGAGCGACCCTATGGACGACTTCTTGATGGAATGGGGAGCCTTCGCACGGACGCTTCGATTTGCACGTTCGATCTAAAAGGTTTGTCTGCGTACCCCGATCTTCAAAGCGTAATGATTCTGATTTTGACGGATTTCATCCTTACCCAAGTTGAAGGCGACCGCACGTCAAAAAAGCGAATCATTCTTGACGAAGCGTGGGAGCTTTTGAAGTCGAACGCGGCGGCTTCATTCATGGAGTATTGCGCGAGAACACTTAGAAAAACAGGCTCAGGAATTACGTTCATCACTCAAGGCGTGGAAGAGATTGTAGCAAGCCCTATCGGTCCAGCAATTTTGAACAATACAGCGACAAAGTTCATTATGCTTCAACGCGGTGATTCGGAAATTTTGCGCGAAACGCTCAAGCTGAACAATCAAGAGCTTGGGTTAATTCATTCACTAGGACAGAAGAAAGGTGAATTTTCAGAAGGCTTTATGATTGAAGGCGACCACCGCCAAGTGGTGCGTATCTATCCTAGTCCATTTGAGTATTGGCTATCGACGTCGGACGCTCAGGATAATGCCTACCTCGCGCAGCTTCGAGCATCCGGTTTCGATCTCGTACAAGCAATTGAGACAGCAGCAAAACGCTATCCAAATGGTGTGGCTCAGGGATCTACGAAAGGAAATGTTGCATGAAGAGACTAAGGAAATTTTTTGTTGTTGGGATTTTATGTCTGTCTATCGCCGTGCCGAAACCCGCGAAGGCAGATCTGTTTGGGGGCGATGTCGCCGTGCTGATGCAGATCCTTGCCAATGCGATTCAGCAATTGGCACAACTTGAGAAAATTTTGTCCACGGGAGACGATACTTTGGGATTGCTTCGAGAGATCAATAGAGGAATCCGAGATGGCCTCACGGTTTTACAGATGATGAATCCGCGCTTCAACCCCGGAATTTACGGAAATCTTGAGACTGCCGATCAAGTGCTTCGGATCATTGACGATCTTTACGGTAAAATTCCCCAAACCGCAGAGCTTCGTTTGCAACAGGCGCAAGATCAGTCAGCTTCTGAAAGCATTTCCATGAACGGAACACTTTTCCGTTTTGCCGACCAAGCAGACGAAGAAAGCAAAAGAATTTTTGTGCTTTCACAAGATGTGAGCCCACAAGGGGCCGCCAAGCTCACGGCACAAAGTCTTGCGGTCCTGATAGGTGTAACAACGCAAGTTCTCCGAACCAACTCGATGATGCTTAAAGGGATGGGTGAAAACATGGCCCTTCAAAATCGAAAAGAGAAAATCCAATCATCACAATTTCGAGCCCAGTATGATGGTCTTTCTTCCGGATTCAGTAAACTTCCAAGAGAAACTAAGCTCGGAAGTTTAAATGGAGAATAGCATATGCCCGACTTTAACCTGATGGGTTCACTCATGCGCGATCTCCACCAAGAGTTCGTGCACATGTATTACTTGATATTACCAGTATTTTTTAGTCTATCGATTGCAATTACATGGATTCGATCACCCGGAAATAGTCTTGATTTTATTGATGTCTTGAAAAGAGCCATAATTTCGACGCTTCTGCTTGCCGCATTTCCGGAGATTAGCCGTACGATCATTTTTATTGCTGATGGGGTGGCAGAGAAAATCGACTCGATGAACACACTGGACGCTGTAATTCAGATGGCAAAAGAAAAAAGCGCAAGCTACCCAGAAGGAAGTGGAAGCATTCTCTTGGGATTCAATGATTTACTGATGGCGACGCTTTCATTTCTGAGCTTTCTGGTTCTCTATATTGCCCGCTACCTGATGATAGCGATGTACCACTTTTTTTGGGTGTTCTACATAGTTTCAGCGCCGCTACTACTTCTCTTTAATTTGTTTCCGTCGACGGGAAATATTACAGCGAATCTATTTCGGGGAATGATTGAGGTCGCGTGTTGGAAAATTGTATGGGCAATTCTTGGCGCAATGCTCGCCTCACTAGCTTTCGGGGATGCGTATAAAACTGAAGGAGCATACGTAACAATTATTGTAATGAACTTTGTAATTTCAATAGCAATGTTAGCGACGCCTCTTTTTGTGAAATCACTTGGAAGTCAGGGCGCACAATCAATGTCGTCAGGCATCGGGCAACAAGCGGTTGCAGCAATGGCGGCGGTACCTACGAAAGGTATTTCATTAGCAGTTAAAGGCAAAGCTGCTTACTCAGGAGCAAGCGGTTATGCCAAAAGTAAATTTGCGAATTACCAAGCTGAGAAAAAACGCAAACGTGACATCAACCGTTACTAACAAAGGATTTTATGAATAAATCAGTTCATCTTAAAATTAGAAAACTTCCGAAAGCTCTCGCCGAGCTTTCTCACTCCAATCAATTTTTGAAAATTTCAGCATTCTCGGCATATCTCATCTGCGGTTTTTTAATAACACTATTATTTTACCAAGCGATCAAACCAACGGCGATTCTAACATTGGCTCCGGACGGATCTTTTTATAAAGAAGTTCCGAAGCCCGACCCAAAATTTGAGATTGAACGAGCTGTGCGTGAATACATGAAGTATCGCTACAACTGGAATCCAAAAACGGTTGGCAATCAATCTTCGAAGGCAGAAGCGTTTATTCTCCCTTCCACCAAACAAAATTTTGAGACTTCCATGCAAAACGTAGTTCGTTTTGCAACGGAAAAGATTGTATCGCAAAGAGCTTACCCAGTCGAAATTCAGATCGATCTAAAAAAGAGCGTCGTTCTAGTTCTCGGAGATCGCATCACGACAATTCAAGGTCTGAAAGCTGCTGGCGATCTTCGGCTAGAACTTGGTTTTGAATCTGGGGCCCGTACCGAAATTAATCCTTGGGGCGTGTACATTTCTAAAGAAAAAGAATTTCAGAACTGATTTTTCTTTCTGAGACATGAAAATTTTCTTACGGAGACTTTTATGTTTTCACGAATTGCACTAATATTTTTTTTATTCGTTATTCCGTTGCATACTTGGGCGAATGCAAGAGTTCGAACAGTTGAAGTGAAAAAAGATCAAATTGTTGCGGTAAGAACAGCGCTTGGGGTCGCAACGATTATCCAAGTTCCGGATCGCCCGAACAGTATCGTCGTTGGCGATCAAAATGCGTTCAAAGTTGAGTACCTAGATCAAGCTATCACGATTAAGCCTCTGCACGGCGGCGCTCGAAGCAACCTGTATATTTATACGGATTATAGGCGCTTCAACGTGCAGCTCATCACGGGTGCGGAAAGTCTAGCCGAGTATGTGGTCTATCTTGAGAATCCCCAAGAGAAAATAAAAAGTTCTGCGATTCGATGGCGAAATTATCAGAATCTGTTGAAGAATGAATTTTTGACATTTAAAACTGTTCGATTGGCGAAGACTGCTGATGGCGTTCTTTTGATCGAATTTGAGGTTCGTTCTGAAAAGCGCGAAAAGTTTCGTCCAGAATGGCTTTGGGTCACTCAGGCAGGACAAACGAAGTCGATTCATAATCTCGCACTTTCGGCACAAGATCTAACTCCTGAGCGATCAATTAAGGGCATCATTCAGATTTTGAAATCCGATATTTCCACCTCTGACGGCTTACGAATCGAAGTGAGGAGAAAGAAAACATCTTATCTCACGATCCCGAAGGGGATCGCATGGAGGTGATGATGAAAGAATCTTTTGCGGAAAAAATCAAGAACATGGCTTTCAAAGAGAAAGCCTATTTCTTGAACCGCCGTGAAATCAACTGGAGTTCTCTCGGAAAATGTGGGGTTCTTGCTCTGGGCATCGGTATAGTGGGAATTTTGATGGTTCCTGCGCCGAAAGAAGAATCTGGAGATTTTTCTCAGCAAGCGGCAGTCGGAGAATCTCCTAAGCAAGTGGTTTCCAATCCGACCGAGGAGGCAATCAGTCAAATAGCTGGCGGTAGCTACAGCAGATCAGTTCCGGCAAACCTTGAACACCTGTACGCTCCTACTTACAGAGGTGGCTCCGCTACATCAGGAGGAAACGAACGCGATAGTTCGATGATTCTCGCTCGTGGAGGGCTGGATTCCAAAACCCAAATACCGCCCGGAAGTCGGATTGCAGTAAAACTCTATGAGCGAGCCATTGTCGCAAACCAAGGGATGCCCGTCATTGGAGTGGTTACTCGTGATTATATTCACGAAGATGCTGTAGCAATTCCTCAAGGCTCAAAACTCTTTGGGGATGTTTCTTACGATGACGGTGGCGATCGCGCAAACGTGAGCTGGAAGTCGGTACAGTTTCCAGATGGCCGTGAACGTCAGTTTTCAGCAATTGGCGTTGGGGTTGATGGTCAGGTTGGAGTTTCCGGTCGGGTTCACTCGGAGGCTCTTAAGAACACTGTGGGGCAGTCTCTCACGCGATTCATCGGAGCTTATGCAGAAGGTTCTATGCAGCGCGGAGCTTTGGGTGGAAATCCTGGCGGCGATGACAATGGATGGAAGAACGCCGTCGCGGAAACGGCTAAAGACCGCGCTGAAAATTGGGCGAATGATCTAAAAAAAGAAAAACGATGGATTGAGGTGTCAAATCAAACGGAGTTCTATGCGGTTTTGACCGCAAACTTTGCATTCCGTGATCCGGGCGCTTCTTATGGACGATAAATCGAAGAAATCCCAAATCGGCGATGAAACGCTAATCAGGGGATGCGTACTGTTTTTCGGTTTCTTCATCTTGCAGAGAGGCTACGAGTTTCTAAATGTCTGGATCAGGAAACCTCAAAATCAGATCACGCTCTTGGTTCTTATCATTTTACTGCTTACACCGCTTTTCTACTGGATGGCTCGGAAGCATGAAACCAACTCCAAAAAATGCGAGCAAGAAAAGGCCGTCATTGGAAAGGCCGAGAGTTCTGTTTTTTGCGGATTTACGGATGAAAACGAAGAGGTTCACATTAAGACCAAGCAGCGTGCGATGCACACGCAAGTTATTGGGACGACGAATGCCGGAAAAACGGAAAGCGTAATTCTACCGTGGGCGATTCAAGATATTGAGCAAGGACGAGGTTTGATTCTCATTGACGGAAAATCTGACCGAAGCCTTCTTGATAAACTTTGGTCGTACACAGTGAAACACGGTAGGCAAAAAGACTTTCGCCTTTTTTCTCTCAGTAGCATTGAGGAATCACACCAGTTCAATCCCCTTTTGGGTGGAAGTCCTGAAGAAGTAGCCGAGCGAGTATTCAATTCCTTTGAATTTGAGAATGAATACTATCGAAGTGTGCAGTTTGAAATTTTCTCGCAGGTAATGAGGATTTTTTCGGAAAGCAACGAAACTCCGACTTTCTTGAAAGTATCGGAGGCCATTACTTTTCCGAATAAACTAAAGGCGCTGGCTGAGAAAACGCAAAATCAGGGTCTTAAAAATTGGGCTAAACATTATGCGAGTCTTCCTGCAACCGAAATTGCTCAACGAACAAGTGGGCTGACAGCCGCCCTCAGTCACTTTGCATTCGGAAAAACTTCTGCTCTTTTTAATACTGAAAAGCCGAGTATAGGCCTAGATAGCGCCCTAAAGGAAAACTTGATCGTCTACTTTCAGCTTCCAGTTATGCTTTCCCCTTTTCTGGGAAAGGCGTCTGGAAAGATGATTCTACAATGCTTGCAAAGCGCAGTAGCAAACCGTCATCGTGGTGAGGACCGTAATAATCAGTTCTATTCCGTATTTTTGGACGATTTTTCTGAATACCTATATCCAGGTTTTGTGACCATTCTGAATAAATCCAGAAGCGCAAATGTTGGAATTGTATTCGCACATCAAGCGCTCGGAGACATCAAAACGATGGGCGATGCGATTGCCAACTCGATTCTGACGAACGCGAATCTAAAAGTTTTTATGCGCGGGAATGATCCTGAGTCTGCCGAGTATTTTTCAAAAGTAATCGGTACGGTGAAAAGCATCAAATACACCGCCCGCACGAAGCGCGGTGTATTGAAGCAAGAAGACACTGGAGACGCTTCGGCCCGCGAGGTGGACGAGTTTATTATCCATCCCAACCGTTTCAAAAACGAGTTAGGTGTAGGACAAGCCGTAATGGTCATCCCGCACGAGGCTGGTAGCCGAACACTCGCAATCAAGTTCAATAAATTTGACGATCTTAAAAGTGAGCCATTCCTAAAAGTTGAGAAAACGGTTTCGGCAGGACTTGACGATTTGCCTGAAACTGAAAAACCCCAAATTCTTGGAGGTATTAATGCAGCGTAAAAAAAGAATGAACGTATTTTACATGGCCGCAATTTATTTTGCGGCGACTCTCACTGCGACAGGATGTGCGACTCAAAACAAAAGTGCTGGCCTTGGCGGACTCATCGGAGCTACAGGAGGCGCAGCTTTAGGTGGCATAGTTGATCCTGGCAAAAATGGGCAACACAGAACTCGAAACGTTGTGATCGGAGCAACGATTGGAGGAATGACGGGACTGATTGCTGGCTCTGCTCTTCATCAGGAAATCAAAGACCGTGAAACGAAGGCCTACGCAAACGGACGCGCATCGGCTCCTCGCCAAGCAACGGGAGCCATGCCGTCTTTGCGAGAAGCAAAAGTAGAGTCTCGCTGGATCGAGGGCCGCGTCGTTGGCAATCGCTATATCGAAGGACATTTTGAATATATTATTTCCGAGCCAACTCGATGGGACGCGCAGTGAGGCCCCGTGCCGTTCCCATGCGCGAGATTCTATTTGCGGCGAAGACCGGATTCTTGAGCAAACCATTGTGGCTTGAGTTTTTCGCGTTTCGCTCGCGGGCGCAGAATGCTCGAACGTGGAAGAATCTAGTGGATCACGAATATTTTTGCATCCATCCGTCACGGATGCTTCGCAACGTGCTCGTGCTTTCAAAGAAGTCTTTAGAAGTGCTTCAAAAGCGAGGCACGGTGGCCGTGAGTCAGCCGCATCTCGGCCAGTTCGATCACGACGAGAAGGTTGCCAGAATCGCCCTAGCTCTTGAAAAACAAAATGTTCTAAACGAATTCACCACGGAAGCCGAACTTAAAAAGAAGTTTATGGTTTGGATGAAAACCACTCATGAGGGAAAGAGCACGAAGTTTCCAGACCTGATTCTTGATGTAAAAGGGACTGGTCAGTTTAACAGAATCGCCATTGAAGTTGAGCAATCATTGAAAAGTTTTGAACGTTATAAGTCTGTAATGAACAGCTATGCGAACGCCAAAAAAATTCAAGCGGTGGTGTTTGTTTCAGATCAGCATACGATTTTTAACCGCATCGGACGCGCAATGACAGATATCCATTATCCATCTTGGGAGCGACCTGTTGGATACGGATTGATGGATGAGTGGTTAAAATCTCCTGATACCGCAGCCATTCACTTGAGCCGTGGTAAGACTTCAATTCGGCAATGGGCGAACCTTGCCAACGAAAAACTTGCGACCAGTTAGTGAGATAGTTACTGAGAAGTAAGTCTCGCAAATAATCTAAAATCTTGAAATCAAAATTCTGAGTAATCCATTTTCAAAACAACGACTTACCCGCCACCGAAACCTAATCGGTCTGCCCTTAACCGACCCAAGACCCCTCCCACCCAACGAGTTGGTTGAAAGGGGTCTTGGCTCTGGGGCAGATAAATTTCGGTGGCGGGTAAGTCTGGAAGGATTAATTTATGGAAAATATAGATACAGTAAAGAAAGAAAAGTTAAAGGCAGTTACAGGATCAATCGAAGGTCAGCAATCTAGAGTTAATACGAAGGAGAGTGAAGTTTTTCGCGTGGTAATTTCTAAAGATTCTAATGAGGCTCTAGAATCTGCTCTTGACCGATGTACTGAAGGTTTTGACTCTGGCAACATTACTAAATCTGATCTTGCAAATTACATCTTTCAAAACTTACATCGCTTCTTTGTAGAAGCTGACGTTAAGAATCTTAGAGCTACGCATTTCGATGAGAAGAAGGTGCTGGGTTCCATACTTAAAACAGAAACAGATCTTCCTGAAGAACTAAAAAAAGCGATTCGCTCTCACTTCGGGATCACCGAAAAAGAAAAAAAACGGACTCCCCGCTCATCGAGCGAGTTATCCACAGAACAAGCTGTGGATAACTCAAAGACGCAACGTAATTCACTTTAAACCCAATTGAGATTCCTCTAACTGAGCCATTTTTGTTCTTCAGCTACCCGTCTTGCACGGTCGAGCTATTTAGGGGTATTATGATTCTCAGGTTCTTTGAAAATAGAATAGTCTTTAAAGTCCAATGGGCGGGCCTGTTATGAAAGTAACAGAAGCCAAAGAAGCTCATAGCCTAGAACAGAGTTTTGAAAATTCTGATTGGTTAAATGCGACTGAGGCAGCTCTATATTTGCGAATTTTTAGCAAAGATGGAAGCCCATGTGTAGCAAGAATTCGTAATCTAGTTAATTTAGGTCGAATACCTTTCTACAAACCCTATGGACGATTGTTGTTCAAGAAATCTGAACTCGAAAAGTTAGTTGAGTCCTCCCGTAAAGGAGGATTCAAATGCCGATAAGCACTTATATTGATAAACGCACTAACGAAACTTTATACCGAGTTCGGATTTTTCGAAGCAGTACAACTCAGCAAGGAGTCGTGATAGACAAACGAGCGCAAGGTTTCAGAACTAAGTCTGAAGCCGAACGTGCGGAAAAGAAACTTTTTGTTCAAGTCGAACGGGAGTTGCTAGAAGCCGAAAGTCGTAGTTGTCGATGGGACTCTCTCCTTAGTGAATGGGAACTCGCCGCTAAAACTGACGATATATTTATCCGAAAACTTTCAAACGCGGTAATCAGAGATTATGTCGACATAATCTCTGAATGGACTCAGGATTGGATGAGTTTGCATGTAGCTGAAATAGATCGTGCGAGAGCATGGATTATTTTAGACCGCATTGAACGAGAAGTTTCAGTAACTAGACGCAAACGACTTAGAACTGCTATTGATGCAGTTTTTAAGTGGGGAATACTTTCTGGAAGGATCAAAGGACTTACCTCCATCCCGACTGAAGGTTTCCAGTCTACCCGCAAAGAAGAAGAGAAAATGCCTGAGATTTTAAATCTTGAGCAGATTCGAACTCTTCTTTTGTATGCGGAAAGAATCAATCATCCTTGGTATCCAATTTGGGCTCTTGCCTTATTCACTGGAATGCGTTCGGGCGAACTCTATGCTCTTCAATGGGATCAAATCGATTTTGACAATAAGCTCATTTTTGTACACCGTAACTGGACTAGCAAAGATGGTTTTGGTCCAACTAAGGGCCGTTATTGGAGATCGGTTCCCGTTGAATCCACGCAAGTGCTAAACCTCTTAAAAGACCTAAAGCTAAAACGTGGAAACGAGAAGCACGTCCTTCATCACTGGAAAAGCTGGACCGACGGAGAAGCCGCGTCAATCCTACGAGAATTTTGCGTAGGCTCTGGCCTCCCATCAATTAAATTCCATACTCTAAGGTCGTGTTTTGCAACGCAACTTATTAGAGATGGTATCGCCCCGGCGGTCGTGATGAAGATTTGCGGATGGAAAGATCTTAAGACCATGCAACGCTACATTAGACTTGCGGGTATAGAGGTTAAAGGCGCTACAGAAGGCCTTAAACTTCTACCAGAACGCGAGGTTATGGGCAGAGTTGTAAATTTATTTAAACAGCAGTAAAAGGCTATCTACGCCTCCTAGGAAGTATCTGGTTATTTCAAATTATGTTTGAAGAACTGGCAATCAACTGGGAGGGGTGGTAGAAGTAATTGAAATTGCTTAATTACCGAAACCACCTCCAAATTTTGCGCTCGCAAAATTCAATAATGGAAAATCGAAAATAGAC
>CAYNTO010000045.1:0-10870 GCA_964400355.1 uncultured Pseudobdellovibrionaceae bacterium | reverse complement strand
CTAGCGTGTTGACCGGCTGCTCTTCTTCGTAGAGCACGCAATCTTTTGCGGGGTTGAGCACTTGAATTGTGACTACTGTGCTGGAATCAAGGAGCGGCTCGGTGTTCGAGCCGGGCTCGAACAGTCTTCCATCCAATGTGAAATGCTGAGGTAAATCTGTTTGTGCTTTGGCGCTGGTTTGGAAAAATAAAATTATGAAAACAACTTGCGTTGCTTTCATAATTTTATACTTGTAATTCCGAAGATTTAAACCAGATACCACCACTGAATTTATCGGAATCTATATATAGCAAATTAAATATTTCTATAAACGAGACGCTAATAAGCAGGACTCCTGTCCAGGATGAGACAGCTTATGAAATTCGCCTCATATTTGCCCGCCGCCGAATCATCCCGCCTCTGGGTTTTGGTCATATCTTCTACGACCAAAACCTGGGCGGCACCACCTCTACCTCGGAATTAATAATACAGCTTGAGCTCCACGCGACGATTGGTCTGGCGGCCGGCGTCGGTCTTGTTTGTAGCGATGGGGCGGGATTCTCCGTAACCAACAGCTTGAATATTCTTTATATCAATACCCAATTCGCGGTGCAGTGCGAGCCCTACTGCTTTGGCACGTTTCCGACTCAGCGATAAATTGTAGGCATCTTTTCCTATACTGTCGGTATGACCGGCAACAACCATGCGCTTGATCTTTTCACCTCTGAGTTTTGCAATGTTGGCATCCAAAATTTTGCGCGACTTTTTAGTGAGTTGATCCGTATTAAAAATAAATTGTAGATCTTTAATCACAAACTCCCTACTCGCCTTCGGCACCGGAATTACTTTAATATGCACATACTTTCTCTGACCGACCGAATCGGTGATCAGCAGATCCACTTCGCCGGGTTCAGCCGGTGCAAAATAGGTCATACTGCTCGATTCAAATTCTCCGAAAGAGCGCGATAGCTTGTACGTGAGCGGATCCGCTCCCCCTGTCACAGTTATACCTGCCTCACCGCCTTCATACATTTCGATAAAACTGGGATCAGCCACAATGCTCGAAGCCGTTTCTTCTTCCACATCCACACGTATCGGCACGAACACGCGTGTGCCCGCGCTGTCTTCCACAATAAGCTCGGTAGTTCCCGAACCTTTTGGAGCCGTGTACGTGCGCGAACTGGAGTTAAATTTTCCAAAAGATTGAGTGAGCGAGTACCTGTACGGCGGCTGTCCACCCGTCACATCCACTGTTTTGCGCCCGCCACGGCCTAACTGTATTTCTGAAGGAGACACGTCGAGAGGAGCTCCCGTATCCGTCGCCTGATCTTTGTTTCCCTCTAAACCAAAAAACCAGTTTACACCGGCATAAATACGAAACTGCGGAGCTAAACCTTTCGGTAAAATCTCACCGGTTGCTCCCAAATGCGCCCACAACCCTTTGTGTATTCTCTGTTTGTAGGCGAGCAAACCCTCTAGAGCCGAAACATGCTGCAGTTTATTGTGCGGATCTTTATCGGCAGCCATCGCACCAAAAAGTTCAAAGTGATAACGGTGATCAGTGTTGAGTGCCGTCACGTATGCAGCCGATGCGATGATCTGATCTTGCAATGGAAAAAAGTACGGCGAGTTGGAGGGTAAATTTCCAGGCGAGCGCAAGCGATAGCCCAAGTTAAATCCAAAGGCGTCGACCTTGTTGCGCACGTCGTAGGCGAGTTCCAAATTATAAATGGGATCGGCCTCCGTCCCCGTGTACGGATCGTTGGAAGTGACTGGAAAATCCACCGATGCCACAATTGCAAAACCGCCAGTAGGATCTTGGGATATGTCGTATTTGAGTCCGGGGCGATGAGTGTTTACACCATCAGAAATATAATTGTTTTGAAACTGCCCGGAGTCTGGTTTCTGCGTGATAAAACCAGGAATGGCATAAAACAATTCAAAGCTATCGGTAACACCCCATGCGGCAACAAAATCGAAGGTCACAGAGTAGTCTTTGTAGTTCACATAATTTTGTGTGGTCAAATTGTCGTAAGCACTCAGCTCATTGCGCACATAGGATGAATAAAACCCAAGGTTAAAGTGGTTTTTACGCAAAGTTTTTGAGGAGTGCATGTTTTCGAAAAACAGCGAATCAGGGATCGGAGAAAAGGTTTGCATATTGCCAAGGATGTTGGCTTGTGCCGCGGACAAGCCCAATAGTGTTGAATAGAATACCATCGAACAAAACAATAGGTTCCAGCTGTAGCGGCGGCGACGCGCATCCATAAACGTCATGGGCACTCCTCAAGGTGAATCGTTTATACAATGCTTGGATTTTACTCAATATTTGTCAAGAGAATGGTGAGATCGGGATGTGTCGCTGGCGCAGTGTGGACAGGCAAGCCGCCTGCCCCACTCGATTCAAAAATATCAGTTGAAAGATTGTGCAAATTCAATAACGAAAATGCGTTCGCTCTCCTCAGCCGTAAAGCCCTTGTGCGACTGGATCTTGAGCACAGCTTCGGCAGCATTCGGAAAAAACATTTTACATTCTACGCCCGTAAAATCGCTCACTTCTAAATCAATACGCGCACCATCCACTGGCATCTTATCTTCGCCCGCCACGTAGAGATCACCGCAACCGGAACCGGTAAAACCTTTAATTGGCACCGACACGTCGAGCGCAACGCCCACCGCATCGTTCAACACGATAGTTATGGTCGTTTCACCCAAAGACATCTTACCAGAAGTGTACTCCGGAAGTTCGAACCCAGTTTCATCTGTTACTTTTTTTACGGTAAACTCACGAACAGTTTCTTTAACCGGTGTAAGCTCCGCAAACGCCAAATTATTTACAAACATCGACATCAGAATCACTAGAACCACTTTCATAAAACCTCCAAAGTTTTGATGGCGAGGATGTACCTTCAAACCCACCTTTACAAAATTTATTCTAAGTGTGATCTGCATATCAGACTTTTTTATCCGGTGCACAAATTGTGTAAATTATTACTTATACAGATGCAGTGTTTGTAACTCCTTCCTAAGTCGGGCGCGATTCACCCCCAGTATAAGGGATCCCCTGCGACTTTGACCTAGCATCGAAAATGAATGACACTGACGTGACTGCCAGCAACTGGACCTCTCACGAAAGGACTCCCATGCAACCCATCGAACTCTATTCCATGGCCACACCGAATGGCCAAAAAGTGGGAATTGCTCTCGAAGAAATGGAGCTTCCTTACAACGCCCATCTCATCGATATTTTAAAGGGCGACCAGCACAAACCTCAGTTCTTGGCGATCAATCCCAACGGAAAAATTCCCGCTATTGTCGACCCGCAAGGAGATAACGGCCGGCCGCTGACTATATTTGAATCTGGCGCCATACTTTTGCATCTCGCAAAGATCTCTGGAAAGTTTTTACCAGACTCTCCTCGAGGCCACAGTGAAACTCTCCAATGGTTGTTCTTTCAAGTGGGTGGCGTGGGACCTATGTTTGGTCAGTTTGGCCATTTCTTTAAATATGTTCCTCAAAAAAATGAGACGGGCAGCTTAGATCACACCTACTCCCTGGAGCGCTATAAAGCCGAGACCAAACGACTTTTGAGTGTGCTCGATAAACATCTCGACCAGCGCGCGTTTCTTGTGGCTGAGCAATACACCATTGCGGATATGGCCGTTATGCCGTGGGTGAACGGCTTGAGTGTTTTTTACAAAGCCGACGACGTCCTCGAGTTAACATCATTTAAAAACCTTGAGCGCTGGAAAAAGACTCTTTTAGACCGTCCGCAAACTCAAAAAGGCTTAAAGGTCACCTCATTTTCCTAAAACCTCCATTGTAAAAATGCTGTTGAGGCGCAACACGTGTTGCGCCTCCGCACGCCTCGGATTACGCTTTAGAATATGTCGATGACCGAACTGAAAAATATTCTCAAGCCCCAGCAAATTTCTCAAGATGTGGGCGATCTACAAAACTATGGGAAAGACTGGTCCATCTACTATGCCCCTCACCCCATTGCGATAGTTTTTCCTGAGTCCCAAGACGATGTGGTGAAAATCGTAAAATGGGCGCGCCAAACGAAAACAGCATTGGTTCCCTCCGGTGGGCGCACGGGTCTGAGCTCTGCAGCTACGGCCACCAATAGCGAAGTGGTTGTGTCTTTTGAACGCATGAACAAAATCGTTCACTTCGACGATGTGGATATGATTTTAAAAGTGCAACCCGGCGTGATTCTACAAACTGTACAGGAATTCGCAAAGGACAAAGGCGCCTATTTTCCCGTGGACTTTGGCGCCAAAGGCTCCTGCCATATTGCCGGAGCGGTGTCGACCAATGCCGGCGGGGTAAAAGTGATTCGCTATGGAATGATGCGAAACTGGGTTGCGGGAATTCGACTCGTGACCGGTGCTGGCGATGCGATGTATCTCAATAAAGCGCTTAAGAAAAATGCCACGGGCTACGACCTCCGTCATTTAGTCACCGGCTCCGAAGGCACACTGGGGTTCATTACCGAAGTGGATTTGCAATTGGCCTCTGCTCCCCATGAACTGCATGTCCTGCTGCTCGGACTCGATGATCTTGCACGCACGATTGATGTGTACAAAGCGTTTAATAAAAAATTGGTCGTGACCGCTTGCGAATTTTTCTCTGATCTCGCGCTCAACAAAGTGTTGGCCGCACACCCCACCCTCACCGAGCCTCTGGATGGACGCTATCCCTATTACTTGCTCTTGGAACTTGAGGAAACCAGCGCCGATTTTCAAGAGCGCGTTGAGACTGTATTTACCGATCTCCTAGAAAAAGGAGTGATCGCAAACGGCACCATCAGCCAAAATTCCCAACAGAGCGAAAATTTTTGGGCCCTTCGCGAGCGCATCAGCGAGTCCATCTCCCCATTTACGCCGTACAAAAACGATATCTCCGTGCGCACTTCACAAGTGGATAAGTTTGTCACTGACAGCGACAAACTCATCAGCAGCCATTACCCCAACTTCGATGTGGTATGGTTTGGTCATATTGGCGACGGCAATGTGCATATCAATATTCTAAAGCCGGCAAATATGGAAAAGCCTGCGTTTCTTGCGGAATGCCGAAAAGTCGATACATTGCTTTATGAATTGGTCGCGCGCTACGACGGTGCGATTAGCGCCGAACACGGTGTGGGCCTTGCGAAAAAACCGTTTCTCAACTATTCGCGCACATCTGCAGAAATTGAGATCATGAAAAAGATCAAAGCCGCATTCGACCCGGACAATATTATCAATCCGGGCAAAATCTTTTAGCGACTCTTTACTAGAACGTCATTGGTTTCCGCACACACACGCGCTTAGAGTTCCCAACCGTCAGGCCCGCAGATCCACCTGTGGCCTCATTGATCACGTCTAGGGGGCGGAAATCAACCGGGCAAGCTGGTGGATCGCAAGATCCGATATAGCCGCCTCCAAGACCACCATTTTTTTCCCAATGGCAAAATGTCATGAGGATTGTCGTTCTCGCACTGCAGAGCCGCTTGGTATTTCCAGTGGCACGACCGACAACGACGGACGTCACCTCTCCCATCTCAGTACCAATTTGGCGACTCACCACTGCTGGACAAGAACGTGGCACACAACTTTTAAAAAATCCACCAATACCCAGCATGTCTCCGCTCCACGCGCAGCTCATCGCAAAAATTGTCTCTGGAGTCACTGGCAACCAGGCGCCAAGCCCATCGCAAAACTCGTGCAACTTTAGATAGGTATTGTAGCGCAAAGCTCCCGCGCGATCCGCATCGCAGTCCGCGCTGGATGTTCCTATGCGCACTCCACCGGCCATATCAAACGGCATCATCGGCTGATTGGTCCCCACTCCAACTGCACCATCCATGTAGTAAATATTTTCGGGAACAGAGGGCGTTCGTCGCCACAGCACATCGCCTACGGTGTTGGCCGAGCAAGAAGCCATCACACCGGTGGCGATATTTCTGCGCACGGTGATATTGATCAAGCGACGACGCTCTTTAACGGCACTCGTTTTTTTAGGGCTCAGCAACTCCAACACCAGACGGCCCTGACCCTTCCCTGGGGACGCAACATCATCACCGGGGACGTACTCGAACGACATTTTTGCGATCCGAATCGTTTTATTGTTGTAGAGGGTGTTGGTGTCCCATTTTACGGTGCCGCTCCCATTTTTTATGTCGGTTACCGGTGAGGTCGGACCTGGTGGAGGATCAATCAACCCACTAGGACCAGCACTCGTTGTGCTCGGCGGAGGGCCGAGATTTACCGATCCCAGTGTTTGACGACAAGCATCTGAGTTCCCCAAATGATTGCGGATCTCGTCCGTGATCACAGTGAGTTCCGATCTGTACTGAATTTCGTTTTGTTGAATCACCTGCGTTTCAAACAGGTTCATAGATCCCAACGCCACGATGCCTAAAATGGCAACGGTAACCATGACCTCTATTAAGGACATCCCACGCTGATTCACGCAACCTCCTGTACTTTAAAGTACGAGTGTTTTTATCGAAGTCTTTAACTGTGCAATTTCTTTTGCCACATCGGAGGCGCCTTTAACGGCCTCGAGATCCATGATCAAATAACCGATGTGTTTATTTGTCGATAAGTACTGAGCGCGAATGTTGGCGCCCGCGCGTGAGACGATACTGTTGATTTCGCCGAGAACTCCAGGCACGTTTCGGTGCACATTGGTCACACGGCTGCCTTCGGGAAGTTTTTCGGGAATTTCCATGGCCGGAAAGCCCACCGCTCCTGCCGATTTACCATGGTTCAGATAGCCCAATAAACTGTGGGACACTTCATAACCGATTGCTTCCTGCGCTTCTTCTGTACTTCCTCCAATGTGAGGTGTAAGAATCACATTGCTCAATCCCTGCAGCGGGGAAACAAATTTTTCGTCGTTGGTCTTTGGCTCCGTCGGAAAAACATCGATGGCTGCGCCTGCGATTTTTTTACTTTTTAAAAGTGGTAAAAGCTCTTCGATCACCACTACCGTACCGCGACTGGCATTGATCAAAAAAGCGCCGGGCTTCATTTTTGCTAGCTCTTTTTTACCCATCATGTTCTTGGTTTCTGGAGTTTCCGGAACATGCAAGGTGACGAAGTCCGCTTTTTCCAAAAGGGCGTTCAAAGTGGGAGCACTCTTGGCGTTTCCCAGTGGCAGTTTTTTCTGCACATCGTAGAACATCACATCGAGCCCCAAAGCCTCAGCCAATATACTCACCTGGGTGCCAATATGGCCGTACCCAACAATTCCCAAAGTTTTACCACGCACTTCGCGGGCGCCCGCCGCAGATTTATTCCACAGTCCGTCGTGCACTTGCTTACTCAAATCGCAAAGATTGCGCGAAAGAGCGATGATCTCAGAGAGCACCAGTTCTGCCACGCTGCGCGTGTTGCTGTGAGGTGCATTGAATATGGCGATTCCACTGAGAGCCGCCTTTTCTGTATCCACCTGATTGGTGCCAATGCAAAAACAACCGATGGCGCGCAATTTTTTTGCCTGCTCGATCACCCTCGCGCTGATCTGAGTTTTAGAACGAATGCCGACCACATCGTAGTCGCCGATGCATTGGAGGAGCTCCGCTTCGCTAAAAGCACCCTTTTGAGTGTCAACGCTATATCCCAACTCCTCGAAAGCGGTTTTCGTGCGAGGATGAATGTTTTCTAATAGCAACACACGTTTTTTCACAAAACACCCCTTGTGCTATCAAGCTGAAATTGGGCTTGATAAATACACATTCACAGTAAACAATTTGGATAGACCGCTGTCATTCATTTTTTTTGAAAGGTGACCATGTCTTTGGAACTCAATCTTTTAGTAATTGACGATGATACTCTCGTGCTTGAGACACTTCGTCAATTCGTACAACCACCTTGGCATTTTATTGGTAAATCTCAGTACTCAAAAATTGAGCAAACAGTGCACGCGGCCTTTGTCGACTTGCATTTGAGCGGCAATATTCAAAAAAACGAAGGTCTCGATGTGATCAAAGCGATCAGCGAGCACCATCCACATGCGGAAATAATCGCCATTTCTGGCGACTTGAGTCGCGACCTCATGGAAAAGACTCTCAAAGCGGGTGCCACGCGCTTTTTACCCAAACCGCTCACTCCCGATGAGGTCACGCTCACTCTCAACAAGCTGGAGGCGTATTTTCAATTGCGTTTCGCACAGGCAGCACACGGCACACAGCTGATCGGAAGCTCCGCTCACGCCAATAGTTTGCGCCGTGAAATTGCACAGCTCAAAGGCGAGCGCAGCCCAATCTTACTCGATGCGGAGTCCGGTTCTGGTAAAGACGTGGTTGCCAATATCCTCAACCAACAGGAGCCAACGCGGCCGTTTATATCTATCAATGTTTCGAGCCTAGCGGAAAATCTCTTTGAGTCAGAAATGTTCGGTTACGTGCGCGGTGCTTTTACCGGCGCGCAACAAGGTAAAATTGGCCTTTTAGAAGCGGCCCACGGCGGCGACTTGTTTTTAGATGAGATCGAGGCACTTCCTCTCAGCCAACAGCCAAAACTTCTGCGCTTTCTCGAAAACGGCGAAGTTCGCAAAGTCGGCTCCACGGAAGTTCTTCATGTGTCCACACGAATCATTGCCGCCACCAACGAAGACCTACAAAAGAAAGTTCAAGACGGAAAATTCCGTGAGGATTTGTACTGGCGCCTCGCAGGTCACAAAATTCGCATACCTCCATTGCGCGACAGAAAGAGCGACATCCCAGAGCTGTGCGCATTTTTTATGAACAAAGTAACTCCGCGCCGAAACAAAAGTTTTTCGCCAGATGCTCTCCAGGCACTTATGAGTTACGAGTGGCCCGGCAATATTCGCGAGCTCCGCCGTGTGTGTGAACAACTTTTGCTCATCTCGCCCCTGCCCATCATTCGCGAAGAAGAGATCAAAAAAGTTTTGTCGCCCACATCCGTAATCAACCAAGACTTAAAGTTCGACTTTAACAAGGGTTTGTCGGAGCTGCTCAACGACTACGAAAAACGCGCCCTCGAAGCTGCGCTGCACATCGACAAAGACATCGAAGCACTGGTCAAATTGTTAAAAATATCGCGTTCAAGCCTGTATAAGAAGATTAAGGATTACAACCTGAATCTTTAGCAGCGCGGTGCTTGCACAACGCTCAAAGATGTGAGCATTGTTGCGGTACTCTTTAGCGTGATATGCAAGATTTAGGAAAGGAACGGACGTGTCGAGCTCGTCTTTTTTTCAGTTGTGGTCGGAACCTCTATTTCAAGGCATTGCCTTTCTCACCCATATGTTCATCATTGGGCTCGTCATTGTTTATTACGCCATCTATCGTCGCCGCTCCGAGTTTAAAAGCTCATTCGCCTCAGTCTTAAGCTGGTTATTTATCACGCCATTCATTTTCCTGATGCTGGGAATGAAATGGCCGTTCCCACTTATTCTTATCACCCTGATTGCCATTTATGGTGCGAAGGTGTTTTTTCAGATGGCGGGAATGTTTCACCGCAGTTATTTTGTAGTGCTCTGTTACCTAGCGCTCGTGGTGTGCGCGGTAGCTATTTACTTTGAATACGATCGTTTGTTCGAACTGATGCCACCGATTTTGTTTTTAGGATTGTGTCTGATCCCCATGATTCGCAATTCCTACAAACGCATGGTGCAGTATGTGGCACTCACCTTGGTGAACTTTCTTTTGCTGTGGGGATTTATGCATCTTGGCCGTATCCTTAAAATGGATCACGGCGTGTACATCCTCATCTACATCATCATACTCACAGAAATTTTCGAAAATGTGTATTTGCGTGTGAGCCGCCATCTCAAACGGGTCAAGATCGTCTCTCAGCTCACTCCAAAGCGCAGCCTCGAGGGCTATGTGATCGGCGCACTCGCCACTCTTGGCGTCGCTTATCTGTTGCGCGATCTCTTACCGAATCCCGCCAACTGGTGGATGCTGGGTGTGGCCTGCTTTGTATTCGGAAGTACTGGCGACACAGTGCTTGTGTTTATTCGTCGCGATTTGGGCATTCGTATTTACGGCTCATTTGTGATTGGCCGCGGCGATTTCTTTACCCGCATTGAGCGGCTCGTGTTTGTGGCACCCGCGTGTTACTATGTGATCCAATATTTGCAAGGTGCTTTCTCTTTATGATCAACGAGCGTGAGTGGGATTACGAAAACGAACAGTGGATGAAGCTTCCGCCCTATCTGAAGCACTTGCCGTTGTTCACCCGCCATCGCGATCTGACCAGTTATTTTTTTCGCCTGTTGTGGGCTTTTTACCTCAAGCAGATTGGATTCCGATTTTATATCGCTCTCGATGTGCGCGGGAATTTTATGGAAATCTACAAGCAGCACCCGCGTTTACTGTTAATTTCCAACCACGCGAGCCACTTGGATGCCACTTCGATTGCCGCAGCGGTTCCCTACAAAGTGTGGAATCATTTGTTCATCACCGCTGCCAAGGATTACTTCTTCTCTAATCCCATCTTTACGTTTTTTTCCAAACATTGCCTTGGCGCCATACCCATCGATCGCAAGGACAAAAAGGGCGAGGCCGTCAATCTTTGTCTCTCGCTCCTTAAGGGGCTCGACAGCATTTGGATGATTTTATTCCCAGAGGGCACGCGCTCTAAAGACGGTAAGATTCAAACTTTTAGAAAAGGCGTGAGCTTATTTGCACAAGAAACCAACACTCCCATTCTCTTCCTTTACATTGAGGGCAACAGTGACCTGTGGCCCAAAGGACAACTGATACCCTCTCCCGGGCGCCTCATCATCCACATCGGCCCCGTGCACCCCCCGGCTCCTGCCGACGAACTCCATCACGCCTACACCAGCTGGGTCAAATCCGTAGATCCCAACGCCCAAATCGCCTAAACGCCAAAAGGCGCGCCCCCCTTTTTTGTAGCGATAGTGCGGCATA
>CAYNTO010000044.1:0-10978 GCA_964400355.1 uncultured Pseudobdellovibrionaceae bacterium | reverse complement strand
ACGAGCTTCGACGCACCTTTTGGAATCTTGATGCGGTGGTTGTTGATGTGTGGGGGGATGAATCCGTGCACGAGATCGGGATTGAGTTCTTTCATGTATCCGGGGTTTACACCTAAATAGTGGGCGAGGTTGTGGAGATCGGTTCCGCCGGGGACCGTGGCCATGTCGAACTCGTAGGGGACTTCGTAGTTGATGTTTCTAAAGCCGTACAATGCTGGCGCTTTTGCGATCAGTGTGGCGGCGATGATCTTAGGTACGTAGTCGGTCGTCTCTTGCGGGAGGGCGCCATGTTGAGCCAGTTCCCAGAAGTTGTTGGTGGCGTGGCGTTCGATCAATCTTCGTACTCTGGATTCGCCGCAGTTGTAGCTTGCGGCTACCAAATACCACGAGCCAAATAAGGTATAGAGATCTTTTTTGTACTTGATCGCAGCCTGTGTGCTCTTGACGTAATTTTTTCTTTCGTCGAGCCACCAATTTACTTTGAGTCCATAGCGCTCTGCTGTGGGCTTTATAAATTGCCAAATGCCGACTGCGGCGGCCGGACTTTGTGCACCCACGGAGAATCCGCTTTCGATCATTGCGGTGTAGAGAATATCTTTGGGTAGGCCGGCTTTATCAAGTTCGTCTAATATGTAAGGAGTGAAACGGGTGCTTCTCGCGAGCCAGCGCTCGAAGTCTCTTCGCCCCACGCCTTGGAAGTGGCGCACCCAGTGTTGCACGCGATGGTTGTACGTCACTGGGATATCAAACACTGGAGCTCTGTCGTCGTTGCTGGATATGTCTTTTCGTATAGCTTCGCCACCCATGACAACAGGTGGTTGAGCAATGGGTTTTTGCAGAGTTTTTTCACTCACTTGTTCTAAACGAGCGCTATTGAGAGATGTGTTCAGGGAGTTGTTCAATGACTTGTCAAAATTTTCCAACTGATCGAGATTGGGCTTGATGTGTGGTGCTGAAAAACTGATCATCGGAACTAAGAAAATAGATAACAGAAGTGTTAAGCGCATAAGTCATTATATGTCAGAGATTTGTCTCGCCGTCAGAGGTACAACTCCTAATCTTGATGAAGGTCTGTAAACAGCTCGCATCAAAATCAACGTGCGCTAGCTTTCGGAATTGACAGATCTAAAGTCCTTACGGCATCCATTTTGCTCTTACCTTTCTCAGGATGAGTCTAAAAGGTATATACACAGCCGTAAGTGGAGCCGTTGCCCAGTCAGATAAACTGGACACCATCGCTAACAATTTAGCGAATGCTGATACTCCGGCCTTCAAAAGAGATGAGCAAGTTTTTCGCGAGTATTTAAAAGCTTACGAAAAACAACCAGAGACAATCGAGGTACCTCGCGTACCTGCGTCACCGGAATCGTTTTATCCAATAGATGGCAACGACAAAAGTTATGTCGACAGCGCCGGCACTTCGACCAGTTACGCTCAAGGTGCACTACAGATGACAAACAATCCCTTTGATTTTGCTGTCGAGGGCGATGGGTTCTTCGAGGTTCTCACTACCGACGGTATTCGCTTCACTCGCGCGGGTAACTTCACGACCAACAGCAACGGTTTTCTAGTTACCAAACAAGGACATCCCGTTTTGTTGGAGGATCGTCCGGGACTTACACAGCCACAACGTATGATTCGTATGAACGATGCGGAATCCTGGAGTGTGTCCAATCAGGGCGACGTTTTTATTAATAATGAAAATCGGGGAAAACTCGCCATCTCAACTGCTGAAGATAAAGATGTGTTCCAAAAACAAGGATCCAACTTATATCGGCTCAAAGAAACCATCAACTCACCAGTAGTTCCAGCACGCAATTTTAAATTGCATCAGGGCTCCATCGAAAAGAGCAACGTTAATGTTGTCAGTGAGATGACTGAAATGATTAAAACCACGCGTGTATTTGAATCCACGCAAAAAGCGATTCAGGCCTATGACCAAATGAACCAAAAGTTAGTGAATGATGTGGCAAGACTCAAATAATGAGAGGGAAATATGATTAAATCATTAAATACAGCCGCAACTGGGATGCAAGCACAACAGACGAATATGGATGTGATCGCGAACAATATTGCGAACACGTCGACAAATGGGTTTAAAAAGGCGCGCGCCGAATTTGAAGACCTCTTATATCAAAACATTAAAGAACCAGGAGCAGCTACTGGCCTTAATGCAGTGTCGCCAACCGGCGTGCAGGTCGGTCTCGGTGTAAAAACTGGTGCTGTTCAGCGCGATATGTCCCACGGTTCAATCAAAACAACTAACCGCGATCTCGATATCAACATTCTCGGCAGTGGCTTTTTTCAAGTGGCTCGCCCCGACGGCACAATGGCTTACACGCGCAATGGTGAATTCCACATGTCTGCTGATGGCCGCATCGTGGACATGAACGGCAATGCGCTCCAACCGGAGATCACAGTTCCAAATGAGTCCACAAAGGTTTTGATTTCTGCTTCTGGCGAAGTGTCTTATCAAACAGTGGACAACGCTGTTCCGCAGACAATCGGTCAGATTGAGCTGGCAACATTCGTAAATCCCACAGGTCTTAAGGCACTCGGTGGAAATATTTTTCAACAGACTCCGGCGAGCGGTGAACCCAATGTAGGGAACCCGGGCCAGGGCGCGATTGGTTCTGTTGCACAAGGTGAAGTAGAGACCAGTAACGTGAACATCGTTGAGGAAATGGTCAATATGATTACAACCCAACGCGCTTACGAGACGAATTCGAAAGTGATTCAAGCCAGCGACCAGATGTTACAAGCGCTCACTCACCTAAGGTAGAGGATTTTTAAAGATGCAATGGATGGCTTCTTTTATTATTTATTTCATGGCTTCGACGGCCCTTGGCGATTCGATCACATTCGAAGCCAAGGCTCATTTACCGCAGAATAAAGCATTGTATTTGGAAGATGTGGCCGTATTAGCCACGGACGACACGGCGACTCTCGAGGCGTTACGCACCATAAAAATTGCCGATACAGCGCAAGAGGCCGAGCGCATGACAGTTCAAGAGGTGTTACGTAAGATCCGCCCACAAATTAGAGTTCTCGAGCGGCATTGTGAGTGCAAATTGCAAATACATGTTCCCAAAGAGATGAGTGACTACTCGCTCAACGGTGCGTTTACGGTGGAAAAACTGCTAGCCAAGGCCGAGTTGCTGATCAAGGAAAAATGCCCGGCGTGCAGCGTAGAAATTCAAAACTCCACTGTGCTGCGTGGAGCAATTCCAGACAAATACAAACACTGGACAAGTGTGGCAGTGGCAAAAGAGCTCAAGGGCACGACCATGGTGCGCGTTTTCTTTGATGACAACGCTTTAAACCCTCTCGTCTATCAAATGTTCGTGAGTATTAAAAAGCCGGTGCTTAAAGTGGTGCAACCAATGCCAGCCGGTACTGTCCCTACAGCGAAAAATCTCGAAATGGTAGTAATGGATGTCACCCACGAATCGCGTGATTTGGCGACGACCAGTGACCTCTCCAATACTGAACTCCGCCGCTCTTTAGGAGCGGGTGAATTGCTAGTTCTCTCTGATCTTATTCTTAAGTACACGGTACGCTTAGGAGATTCCATAAAAGTGATTGTGCGTAAAAATAGCTTAGAGATGGAAATGTCGGGTGTAGCGCAAAAGAACGGACGCGTGGGAGATAAAATACCCGTGCGCCTTGCGAGCACACACAAAGACATGACAGGCGAAATACTCGACGACGGCAGGGTGGCATTATGATAAAAAAACTTTTTTTAACTTCGATTCTATTGACTGCGAGCGGTTGCGCTCTGTTTGATCGGCATGAAGAGGTCTTGACCTCCAGCTCCGCTCCGGTGGCCAAAGAGGACAAAAAACGCACCACTCGCCGTTCGATCGAAGAAGAATCCATGCTTGGTGAAACATCGGGATCATTGTGGGTGACGCGTGGCCAGCAGGCATATTTGTTTACCAACAATAATCAAAGGCTTTTGGGTGATCTCCTCACGGTAAAGCTTGAGGGCTATCCGAAAGAACAAATTCAAACCAAGATGAATACCATCTCTAAACTTTTGGCCGAGATTCTCGGTGAACAGCGCCAGGAGATCGAATTTAAAAATTTGGAACTCAAAAGAAAGATCACTCCCGATGCTCCCGCTCTTGAACCCGCTAAGCCCACGCCTGTACGCGGCTTAGCATCGGCACCGGCGGTACAAGGACAGGAACTTACGGATGAGGAGCAGGCTGAGCTCGATGCAGAGGCCGCTCAGATTCGTAAAGACATCGTATCCAACGAAAAAACGCTCAAGAAAATTGGCGACGAGTCGGAGGAAATCGAAAAGCTCAAGACCGCACAAGATTTGCCTCTTAAAACTATATCGACCCGCATTACTGAGATCCAGAAAGACGGCAACTACAAGGTGCGCGGTGAAGCTCCCTTTATGATCGGAAAACGCGAGTACAAACTGCTCGTGATGGGCACGGTTCGCGCCGAGGATTACGACGAACAAGGTGTGAGTGCAGAGATTTTGGTAGATCCCACTTTTGATGTGATTAGCGAAAAGAAAACAGAGGCATTATGAGAATTTTTATCACTCTTATCACCATCCTATTCACGTCCACGTCAGCCTATGCGGTTCGTCTAAAAGACATGGCTAATGTTCGCGGCGTTCGCGACAACCAGTTAGTAGGTTACGGTCTCGTTGTCGGCCTTAAGGGTTCTGGCGATAGCAAATCAGAATTTACTAACAAAAGTATGAAGCGCATGCTCGAAAAACTGGGCATGAAAGTAGAAGACGAAGAAGTGGCCAAAAAAAACGTGGCAGCTGTACTCATTACAGCCACTTTGCCGCCTTTCGCCCGCGCCGGCAATAAAATGGACATCACGGTGAATTCGATTGGCGACGCCTCAAGCCTCGAAGGTGGCACCATCGTGCAAACGCCACTCAAAGGTGCCGATCAAAATATTTATGCCGTAGCCCAGGGTCCAATTATCATCGGCAAGGGCACGGGTAAAAGTGTGCACTCCACCGTTGGATATGTACCTGGCGGCGGTATCATCGAAAAAGATATTCTGGCCGAAAACTTTGGCAATCGTAAAATGTATCGATTAACTTTACACAACCCCGACATCACAACAGCGGTTCGCGTAGCTCACACGGTAAACATGGATTTGGGTGGAAAATATGCTTCTGCCATTGATCCTGCAACGATCGACATCGTTGTGCCGTTCTCTTATGAGGGAAAAGGCGTGGAATTGCTCGCGACCATCGAATCTCTCGATGTGGAGCCGGATATGCGCGCTAAAGTGGTAGTGAACGAAAAAACCGGCACTGTCATTATCGGTGAAGCTGTGCGCATCAGTACGGTGGCGATAAGTCATGGTGATATCAATTTAAAGGTTGGAAAAAAAGAAGCAACGAAAGTGGATCCTTTATCACTTCCTCCGGTACCAGCACCTGTAGAGAACCGCGGGTTGGCGAGTGTTCCAGGAACCGCTATGGCTGTGGCCGAGCCGGTGCCCGGCAGTGGTCTAGCTAAAGGTGATGGAGTGAAGATGTTGAAGGAGTCGGTGAGTGTGGGCGAGCTGGTTCAGACGCTCAACCAAATGGGCGTCCATCCCAAAGACCTGATCATCATTTTACAAAACATCAAGGCTTCCGGTGCTTTACAAGGAGAGCTCGAAATCTTGTAAAATAGTTCTCGAAAAACTTAGAAATAGCTTTAACATTTATATGTGACGCAAGTCACAGGGGGGGAGAAGAGGAGTTAGAGAAACCATGGATGGTTTTCTCACGAGCAGGTGAGTAACAGGGATGGGATATTGAACCAAGGATGGATCAACCCAATTTTGTTTTAGGTACACGATGTACGCTAGCTCTAACCCCCTATTTTTTTATCATGGATATAAAAGCAAAATCGCAAATCCCAGTACAAGCGCAGGCCTCTCCCGAATCTCGTTTAGACAAACAGATTCGCGAAGCATCCAAGATGTACGAAAAACAATTTCTGCAAGAGATGATGCGCGCCATGCGCAAAACGGTAGAGCACAGTGAGTTCTCGAAACCATCTATGGCCGAAAAGATATACCAAGACGAAATGTACGAACAGTATGCGGAAAAGTGGGTCGAGGGCGGCAGCAATGGTCTAGCCGATCAAATTTACCGCGAACTTAAAGAAAAAATTCTACCCAGCCAATACTCCAGATATACGCAACCCGCCGTTCCTGCTAAGAAAAAGGACGAGGAATAACCATACCTGATATCGGGTATACCGGTTAACGGGTTTTCCTGATATCAGGTAATGTTAGTAGGCAAAACTTGCGCTCTCACCTAAGACTGGTTCCAAGAATATATTGCTAGAACGGTGTCTCGCTATGATACACTTAAAGGTGACAGATTCATCAAGGAGGATTCGATGAAAGTCAATACCAAGGCGGCTCAGCCGATGATTCAAGATCGCATGATTCGCGATGCAAAAGTTGGCAAAGACGACGGTGCAGTGAAGAGCAAAATGACTCCTGCGCAAATCAAAGATGCTGCTGAAGTGAATGTATCTCCGCGCGCGAAGAACATTCAAAAAGCGACAGAGATCGCAAAACAAAACAACGTTGACGAAGCCAAAGTCGCGCGCCTTCAGGCGATGATCGATAAAGGCGAATACAAAATCGACGCTGACAAAATCGCCGACAAGCTCGTTGATGAACACTTAATGACCTCTGGGTCTTAAGAGGTAATCAGTGAACAAAGCTCGTTATCCAGAACTGGTAAAAGAACTCAAAGGGTTGGTAACACTCTACCGCTCTCTCCACACTGTGGTTCGCAGTGAGAGACACGCTTTGAAGTCTGCCGATGTTTCAGCTCTTGCGGGATTAAATGCCGCCAAAACGAAACTCATTGCCAGCATTCGCAAATCCGAGGAATCATGGTCAGCCATCGCAGAAGAGATGCGCGGTACTGTGAGTGCTGATTCGAGCGCGCCACGCTTGGTGTTTCTCGCTTTGCAACTGGAAGGCAGCGAGCGGACATACTTGTTACGCATGCGCAAAGTGCTCAATATCCTCATTGAGCGCACGCACACGATGAACAAGGAAAACGCGACGTTGATTCAATCCGCACTTGCGCACGTGAGTGGTGCTATGGATGCGATCCGCCAAGATATCGCGAAAGATTCTGTTTATCAAAATAAAGGGAAGAAGAAAGACTCGAACGAAAAAATGTCGGGTCGATTGATGAGTAAGGAAGTTTAAAACTTCTTTTTGATGAAGTCCACGGAAGGGCTTCGAAGGGACATGGATGGCGTCGCGTATCGGTACGGCAATGGGAGTTGGCCAAAGAGCCATGATGAATAGCCAATCGGCTCTTCACACCATTTCGCACAATATCGCCAATAAAAATACCGAAGGGTTTAGTCGACAGAAGACGGAAACCATGACCAACTTTCCGTATGGCACCGGTAAAATGCGCATTGGCTCGGGTGCCCGTGCTGCGACTGTTCAACGGGTCAATAATCCCTACCTCGAAAAACAACTGGCCAGTGAAAAATCGAATCTAGGTTTTCTGCAAGGACGCGCCGAAGGTTTATCTAAACTCGAGCAAGTATATAACGAACAGGCCAACGAAGGATTAAACCTTTCTATGGCAAAATTCTTTAATGCTTTTCGAGAGCTTTCGACAAATCCAGAGAGCATGGGTAAGCGTTTGGCGGTAAAAGAAAGCGCCGATTTACTTACGCGTGACTTCAATCGCGTCAGTGAACAACTTAAAGATGTTCGCAAAGACTCCAATGCCGCGGTCGCCGTGCAGGTTCACGAAATCAATTCCATCACTGGCGAAATCGCAAGCCTCAACGGACAGGTGCAAAAAGTAGAAATTGGCGGCGGGTTCGCAAATGACGAGCGCGACCGTCGCGATTTGCTCATAAAAAAATTAGGTGAACTTACCGACATAAAGTGGACCGAAGGTGAAGATCGCACAGTAACAGTGAGCCTCGGTGGCAACAATGCTATTCTTATTACCGGTACTGAGGCGCGCACTCTCGAGGCCATCGCTACTCCTAAGAACGGTTTAAAGGCCGAAGGCGATTACGATATTATATATCATCAACATGAGTATGCGCAGCCTCTGGTAATCACAGATTTGATCAAAGGTGGAAAACTCGGTGGAACACTTGCAGTGCGTGACAACGAAGTGGGCGAATTCACCAAAAATATTGATATCATGGCTTATGAGATCGGTTCACGTGTGAACGATCTCCACTCTCAGGGCTTCAGTGCGTACAATCAGGCTGGTAATGCGCTCTTCGACGATGTTCAGGCTGTGGAGGGTGCGGCCGAACGTATTCGTGTGCAGGGCAAAGTGATGGGTGACGTGGGCCACATTGCCGCCGGTATGGATCCGAATGCTCCAGGCGACAACCGCATCGCCAATATGATTGGTGAGTTGCAATACACCAAATCCTTGAAAGACGGTTCGATCTCTATCGATGAATACTACAATGGAATGATTTCTGAACTCGGTCTGCGCACTGAAAAAGCCAATCACCTCGCCGAAAATCAAAGCGGAATCGTGCGCCAACTCGAGGGCTTTCGCGAAAGTTACAGCGGCGTGAACGTGGATGAAGAAGTGGCAAGCATGATCGAGTGGCAAAAGCAGTTTGACGCTTCTGCTCGAATTATTCGCACTGCCGATGAGATGCTCGACACCGTACTCAACATTAAAAGGTACTAATTAAATGCGCGTAGCTGATAAAATGACATTCAATCAGTCAGTTCACAATATGAACAAAAACCGCACGGATCTGCTCACGTATCAGAACCAAGCGGCCACTCAAAAGCGCATCAATAAACCTTCGGACGACGCACTCGGTGCGGCTCGCGTGCTTGAATCCAAAACTGAAATCGCAGGTTTTGAGCAATTCAAAAAAAATATTCTCTCCGCCAAAGAGTTTGTCGAATTCTCCGAGCAGTCTTTAGGGCAAGTGAGTGAGCTACTCATACGTGCCAAGGAACTCGCCATCGACCAAGCTGATGACGCTGGTACGGGTCCGGAAACCCGGCGTATCGCTGCGGCCGAAATCAAACAGATCTACCAACAAATGGTGAATATCGGTAACCAGCGTTTGGGCGACCGCTATGTTTTTGGTGGCCACAAGAGTTTAACGGCTCCATTTGATATGTCGGGAGAGTATTTTGGCGATGATAACAATGTCGAAGTGCAGATCGACAAGAGCTCCTTTGTTTCAATGAACATCCCCGGTAGCGTGGTGTTTCTCGGTCGTAAAGTGGGTCAGGATGTGCCGCCCGAGAAAGTTCTTCAGGATGATAAGACGACGGTGGAGGTTCGTGGACCAGCTAGTGTGGAGTCCTCGATGGCCAAGCAGGCATTGATCTCTAAAGAGCAGGGCAACTGGGGCAACCGCTCTACGAATATATTTGATACCCTTCGTGATCTCGAGGTGGGCCTTAATGCCAACGATAAACGTGTGGTTCAGTCGTCATTGGACGAATTGGAGAACGCTTTCCAGCAGATCAACATGGCTCGAGGTGAATTGGGCTCGCGCGTTTCATCATTGAACACCGGCCTGGAAACTTTACAAAAACTTGTGATCGATCAAAAGGCCACCCAGTCGCAAATCGAAGATGTCGACATGTACGACTTGGTAAACAATCTGAGTAAAACTCAGAACCAGTTAGAGATGTCTCTGACCACATCCGGTAAGATGCTCCAGACAAGTCTGCTTGACTTTCTCAAGTAACACGAATAACTCAGAGTAGTTTTATCTGGGCAATAGCGTAAGTTAATTATTCTCCAGAACGTGGAATAATGTTACGCAAACAGGCTTTGACCAGGATGTTGAAGGAGCCGGCAAATGTTAGTTTTAACTCGGAAAATTGGCGAATCTATCGCAATTGACGACCATATCAAAATTCGTGTTGTTCAAATTAAGGGCAAACAAGTTCGTCTCGGTATCGAGGCTCCTAAAGACACGAAAATCCACCGTGAAGAAGTTTATCTTTCTATCCAGGAACAGAATAAGGCGGCCGTATCCACGTCGTCTGACAAGGCTGCGTCGGTTGCCAAGATGCTTCGTGAGCCCAACAAGGGTGAGAACAACTCCTAAAATTCTTCCTGTACGCTATGTCCGCACTCTCGTAGCGGCCGAGATTGTCAGTGCATAGCGTAAAAATGCTGGTCCAGGTCGCATAAAACCACGCTTCTACCCCCAAAATTGCACCATTAAATTTTCCTTGAAATAATTTTATCATGGGGACTACTATTTGATTAACCATGGGGCTTTTTGTGTTGTCAAAAGGATACATGGTGGGGGGACAAATATGAACATTCCAACGTCAAGGTTTGGAACAATTGGGGTGACTGAGGAAGACGTATTAACGTTTCCCGAAGGTTTACTCGGTTTTTCGGATCTGAATCGTTTTGTACTGCTTGACGATCCCACGGATGAGATCTTTGCCTGGCTGCAGAGCTGCGAAGAACCCAGTATTGCATTTCCAGTATTAGAGCCCGAACTGTTTATGGATAACTTTTCGATGGCCTTAACCAAAAGCGACCTTAAGGGTTTGAATGTTGAAGCCACGGAGCAATCACTCCGCTCGTTTTGCATAATCACAATTCCTGAAGATCCAACTCAGATGACAGCGAATGTAAAAGCGCCGGTAGTTATCAATGTGAAGGAAAAAGTGGGCCGTCAGTGTGTTCTCCAGGATAACAAGCTGGAAATCCGCGAGCCGATATTCACTAAACTTCAACAACGAGTTGTGAGCCATAATCCAGCTGCGATCAAAAGCAAAGCTGTCGAACATGGTGTGGCAGTAAAGATCGCTGGCGACAAGCCAAAAGATCAATCGCTTTAAGAGCAAAAATCATCATTACCAAACGAGAAGCGCAGTACAGTCTGCGCTTTTTTATTTCCAGCGAATATTTTCGCGGATGACCCTGGCGGGAACTCCCGCAACCAGGCAGTTTTCTGGAAACGTACCGCTCACCACTGCA
>CAYNTO010000043.1:0-11285 GCA_964400355.1 uncultured Pseudobdellovibrionaceae bacterium | reverse complement strand
GTGACTACGGTGCTGGAATCAAGGAGCGGCTCGGTGTTCGAGCCGGGCTCGAACAGTCTTCCATCCAGCGTAAAATGTTGTGGTAAATCTGTTTGTGCCTTGGCGCTGGTTTGGAAAAATAAAATCATGAAAGCAACTGAAGTTGCTTTCATACTTTTCTTCCAACAATTTCGCCGATTTATGCCGAGTACCACCACCTCTTTTATCGGCAAATCTTCGAACAGAATTGAAGAATTCTCAATTCAAGACGGCGCTGATCCGAATATGAGCTCTCGGTCAGAATCAGGCTCGACCTCGGACTGATGGAACAGACGTGATTTACAAATGGAACGCCTGAGCCCTTAAACCACTGGCTCATGTTCAGCGCATCTCAGGACGTTAATCCAAGTCTTGAGCGGGAATAACTCGCGTGGGTACTTTCACCCATCTCTCCCTATAGGCCACGTAATCGGCAGTAATGGGAAGTTGTACCGAAGCCCCTCGACTCAAATTGTCGTTGGAAAAAATTCTTCCAGTGTCGTCGGTTTGCAGAGGCTCAGGGTCACTGTCTTCTGAGCCTATCAAAATATTGCCTTCGAAGAAACAGCGACTATTGGTGCGTGAGAGCAGAACCACTGATCCCCAATCTACGAACTTGTTATTGTACACGTGCACCAGGGAGCTTCCGCCCACTGATGGATTGCGCTGGTAGATACTTTCAAAAGTATTTCTATAAAGCGACACACGATAGGGATAAACGCCACCTGGCACAGCCGCATCGGCTTCATCGACTCCACCGTAAATAAGTAATCCTTTTTCAAACGGACTGGTGTCCTTAAAGTGAGAATTGGAAATAGAAACTCCATGATAACTTGCGGCGCTTTTCGGCCTGGTGATTCCAATGCACTCATCACCGCACTTTTCAAAACTCAAGCGATTGAGCCAAATGCGATGCACAGGCGTCGGATACTTAGGATGATTGGCGATACCCACCATATCCCCCAAGCACTCCTTATCAATTGTATCATCATTACTAAAGCTACTTTTGTAATTGGAGCGAGTGAAATTTAAGTGGGTGAGAATAATATTTTGCTGCCCCAATATGGTCATCATACCCAGCGAAGAGTTTCCAGCCTTAGGAGCACACCCGTCCCTATAAGCACCTCCTGCAACCAATTCATACTTCGACCAATCTATCGGAGTCTCCAGAGTGATCTGTGCACCGCGACCGTCTATTGTGAGGTGGCTACGATTTAAACTGAGTTTCCTCGTGAGCTGAATCACTTTTGGCTGCCCATCGCCCACCTCGAATCGAATCCAGAGCTTCGCGCTGCGCTCGTACTTTTCGATACCATAACGGAGAGTTCCCGGCAGTGGTTTTTCACTGGAATTGTAGTCAGTAAAGTTCGTCACCGTGTAGACGACACCGTCAAGTCCCCCTGTAGTTTCATGGGCGTAACCTTCGAGCTCTTCCGACAATGAATCCCAGCCGACGGCATCGCGCGAGGCCACAGGTAATTTTTTGACAGGAGTCTCGGGTTCCACAACGACAAGTCCAGATGGCTGAACCACTGGTTGTTGTGCAGTTTGAGATTTAGGACTGCAGTTTTGATACATGACAATGAGTGCAGTTGTAGCTATTAAAATTTTGCGTTTGCTCACTCGATGTCCCCCAAACATTCATTGTAGTAGCAACACCGCTCGAAGTCTGCACTTACCGATTTTTTTACGCTATCGATATCAAAATGAAACAGACATGTACGCTCAGTTCAGAAGATCCTCGTAGAAAGCACCGAAATTGCGTGTGGGATGGCGGATCTGTATCTCTAAGATCCAGCGATTTTCAATTGGTTTTTCTTTAAAGCGCCCCATCACTCCGCGACGTTTAGCGATGTGCGGAAAATCAGACACTCGGTGCCCGCTCGCACCCTTTAGTATCAATTGCCAACCGCGCGACTCCGCCGACTGGGCAGCAAATGCGTAGAGATCTTTTCCACTCACATGGGTGCGATACCAGTGGTCCCGTGTCTCTATCCATATCTGCTCCACATCGTGGGCACACTTGATCATCTCTTTGTCACTGCCGATGGCAAAAGTTCGCCCCACATCGCCTTCGTGATTTTCGAATATGGGTCCGAGATCAAAAAAGAATATATCGTTTTCCTTAAGCAGTGGACCCGAGCGGGCCGTGCCACCAAAGGAGAGGATGGTATTCTCGCCAAAACGCACTTGAGGCGCATGCCACGATTTAGGAGAGCCCACTTCCCTCTGCAGATTCTGAATAATTTTCCGAGCTTCTTGCTCTGTCATGCCAGGCTTCATCAGTTTTGCGGCACGTTCAATCACCTCAAGAGTTTTGTCGCGAGCAAAGCGCAGAAGGTCATTGCTAAAGTTTTCGCCAACCGTCTCCTTTTCTAAAGTGTCCACAGTTGGTGATTCCGTTGGTGAACTCATGGGTGCCTCCTTGGATCTATTATATGGAAATTATGGATGCCAATGAACTAATAAACATAGAGCACTTGTGTTGTTTTCTAAACATAACACGCTCCGATTGGACAAATAAAAAAGGGAACCTGTTGGTTCCCTTTTTTGTCCGAACTATGTCGCACTGCTAAACTAAATGGTGCCAGGCACCTTTTGGGATTAGCGAGTGGTGACGTACTCGTTCATGGCTTTTGCGGCGTTGTTGAGGTTCAGGATTCCGCCTGAAACTGTTTTGCCGGCCATGCTGGAAGCTGGAGTGACAGTGGCAAGCATTACTTTTTTAAGAGCAAGTGCACCTGCGCCAGGATCTTTAAGGTACATGTCGTTGAACGCTTTGCTACCCGCAGAGTGCATGTACGCCACTGCGCCTGCAACGTGTGGAGTCGCCATAGATGTACCAGTGAGTGATCCCCAACCATTGTTCTCCATAGTGGAGTAGATGTTTGTGCCTGGAGCTCCAAGATCGATCATTGTTAGACCAAAACCAGCACCGCTGTTCTTGTTACCGTTCTTCTCTGTGTTTGTAACTGCGATGATGTACTCGCTGTCGCAACCAGTAGGCACGTCGCCGTTTTTATCGATGTCCATACCGATGTTGGCAGTGGCGATCGCATGAAGGATGCCCACTTTGCCCATTTCGTTATAGATGTCGTTCCAAGCTGGATAACTACCGGATTTGCAATCGCCGTAATCCACGCCGAAGCTGGAGTTTGTAGAAACAACGTTGGCGCCTTGTTTACCACCTGAGGAAACCCACAATTGTTTTTGCTTAAGAACATAACCGTAGGCTTTTAAAACAGTAGCTGTGCTGCCGGAAGAACCGTTGATCGCCATGATCTTTACGTCCCAGTTCACACCGGCACCATGGATACCATTGTTACCGATGGCACCAACCGTCCCTGCCACGTGTGTCCCGTGGTAGTCAGATTCCACCGCACCTGTGCTATTGTACGCATTCCAACCATTTATGTCGTCAACGTAACCGTTGCCATCGTCATCTTTTTTGTTTCCTGGAATTTCGCCAGCGTTCACCCAAATATTTTGCGCAAGATCGTCGTGAGAAAGATCCACGCCGCCATCGACAACCGCAACAACGATGTCGTTACCAGCTGCATCTTTGCCACCTTGGCCATAGTTGTTCCACGCAGAGATTGCATCGATACCAAAATTTTGGTTATCGAGGAGCATGTCCCATTGTTGTTTAAAGCTCTTATCGTTGGGCACTGCTCTTTGAGTCACTTTGTGATCTTCTTGAGCGTAAGCGATACCTTTTGCACCACGGAGCGAAGAGAGAGCCGCACGCGCGCCGTTTTTAGAAACTGGCACATCAATAGTGTAAATGCCCATCTCGGCAATTACAGGCTCAAGCTTACTTACGCCCATGAACTTAAAGTTCTTCACGTCGAAACCCGGTTTAAATTTAACGATCATTGTTTCTGCAGACGCTGTGCTTACAGCACCAGCAACGAGTAATGACAGTAGACCCTTTAGTACCATATTCCCCCCAATCCAATTGGATATGTGTAAAATTTGCCTTCCACGGCGTTTGAAAATTTTAGCCATAGGGGAATTGCTCTTACAACAACAATAAATTAGTCGGATTAATAAGCAGTTATCAAAAAACTGCCTGACAGATCTTACAGACTATAGTCTAGCCAAATTAGGGATTTAGGTTTGAGTGCCTATTTAATGACTTCCCAAACACTGCCGCTCGCCGCGTCACGAACGTCGATTCCCAGTGCTTTGAGTTCATCGCGAATGCGATCCGAATCGGCCCACTGCTTGTTGGCGCGAGCCTCGGAGCGCTGTGAAACCAGATTTTCGATCATTTGAACGTCGAGATTTTTGTGGCGAATGAGAATGAGATCTAAATTTTTTAAAAACTCTTCCGGGTTTTCTTGAAAGAGCGCCGTGAGGCCACCGATATATTCACTGACGAATTTTAAAAGCTCGCGCGAAAACCAACGAATGTCATCGGTGACTTTAGCGCCGGGCTTTGCCAGGTTGTTAAAGGCGCGCACAAGCTCAAACACCTCGGCCATCATAACCGGCGTATTGAAGTCATCGTTGAGAGCTTCCTGAACACCGTCGCGCGCTTTCGCAAACACGGCGAGCAGATCTTGCTTTGGCTTGTAGTTCACGTCCTTTGGATCTCCTGCGAGCTGCTTTGCAGTTCGCAGGCTTGCATAAATGCGCGAAAGACCAGAGATGCTATTGGCTATGGTGGATTCTGAAAACTCGCTCTCCGAGCGGTAGTGCGCAGATAACACCAAAAACTTAAACACCTCCGCAGGATACTCCTCGAGAAAGCTGCGCATGGTGCGAATGTTTCCTAAACTCTTCGACATCTTTGCACCACTGAACATAAACATATTGTTGTGAAGCCAATACTTCACATACGGTTTGTGGCTTGCGCCTTCGCTCTGTGCGATTTCGTTTTCGTGATGGGGGAACATCAAGTCCATCCCACCACCGTGAATGTCGATCTGCTCACCCAAGATGTCAAAGATCATGCATGAGCACTCGATGTGCCAACCGGGGCGCCCCTCACCCCATGGTGACGGCCAACCCTGCTCGCCGGGTTTCGATGGCTTCCATAAAGTAAAATCGAGCGCATCCCGCTTTTTGGGATCCACCTCGATGCGCACACCTTTGAGCATGTCCTCGGGCTTGCGGCCCGAGAGTTTGCCGTAGTCTTTAAAATTGGGAATGGAAAAAAACACTTCGCCGTCCGCCACGTAGGCCGAATCGTTGGCGATCAAACGCTCGATGAGTTTTACGATGCCATCAATGTGCTCCGTCACCCGCGGGTTGTGATCGTGGGCACGAAGCTTGAGGGTGGAGAAATCTTTTTTGAATTCGCCGATGTACTTTTCGGCCACGTCTTTAGCGCTCACGTTTTCCGCTTTGGCGCGATTGATGATTTTGTCGTCGACATCGGTAAAATTATAAACAAACGTCACTTTGAGGCCGCTTTTTTCGAGCCATTGGCGCACCAGATTGTAAAACACGGCACCGCGAAAATTACCTACATGCAAAAAATCGTAAACCGTAGGACCACAACAGTACATTTTAACCTGTCCAGGAGTGAGCGGTACGAAATCTTCTTTTTGTCGAGTGAGCGAATTGTAAACTTTTAAAGCCATAGTCCGACTTTAAACGTTGTGCAGGCCTTCATCAACTGGTATCGCTGATGGTAATGAATGCCACCTACAAACCGGCAACGGCCTGGCTGAATTTAGGACCAGAATTTCAGGACAACGTCCGCGCCGCTCAATTTCCCAAAGCTCTTTCCCGCTACCAAAATCTGGCTGCGGCACGAACAGTGGGCCTCGAATCGTTAAGCGCCCTCGATTGGCAGCGCCACTTTCACGCCTTTGAGCCTTTACCGGGATCACTGCCAAATCCTTTAGCGCTTCGTTACCACGGCCATCAGTTTATGCACTACAATCCCGACCTGGGTGATGGCCGAGGGTTTCTGTTTGCCCAGCTTTACGATCAACGCGGTCGTCTGCTCGATTTTGGCACAAAAGGCAGTGGGCAAACGCCGTGGTCGCGCAGAGGCGATGGCAGGCTCACATTGAAGGGCGCCGTGCGCGAACTATTAGCTACAAGTTATCTCGAAGCCCACGGAGTGAACACGTCGAAAACCTTTGCCATCTTCGAAACCGGAGAAGACCTCGAGCGTGGTGATGAACCCTCGCCCACGCGCTCGGCGGTCCTGACTCGGCTCAGTCACGGACATGTGCGCATTGGAATGTTTCAGCGCTGGGCCTATCTCAACAAACCCAATGAGATGAAGAAACTAGTGGAGTATTGCCTCGAGCACCATTATCCAGAGCACAAAAATTCGTCCACACCCGTCGCCGATTTCTTTTCGTCCGTTTGCAAACAGGTTGCGATCACCACTGCCCAATGGATGGCTGTGGGTTTTGTGCACGGAGTGCTCAACACCGACAATATCAATGTGACGGGCGAGAGTTTCGACTACGGCCCGTACCGCTTTCTCCCCCACTACGACGACGACTTCACTGCGGCGTACTTTGATCATTCCCAACTTTATGCCTACGGCCAACAGCCACGCATTATGGTGTGGAACCTGCAGCAGCTCGAAAAATCGCTAAGCCTCATCGAGCCCAGCAGTGAGGCGTTTAGCGAAGGGTATCGCAAGTTCGAGGAAACTTTTAATTCCCTCACCTACACTCTCTTTTTGCGCCGCCTGGGACTCGATCCAGAGACGCCCCTCGATATCTCTCAGCGAATCACCATCTCCGCCATTCAATTTTTGCGCTCCCAGAAAGTCCCCTTCGAGCATTTCTTTTTCGACTGGCATGGCGGAGAATCGCGGCGAGCGCAAGCCCTCGCTTCTCCGCGCGCGCACTTCTACAGTGGCGAGCGTTTCGAGGTCTTTTATAGTTTTCTCATCGAGGCAGAATCCGCACCGATTCCCTCAGAGTACTGGCAACGCTCGGAGCCGGTGCATCTCTACATCGACAAAATCGAAGAGCTGTGGACCCATATCGATCGCAGCGACGACTGGCAACCTCTCTACAACCACCTGGAAAACATAAAAACCATTCCTACCACCGTCAACGTCGAGTGAATCTGTAGACAATTGCTTGGGACAGATTTAAAATAACCACATGGTAAAGATTTCGGCGGTACTTGGAAATTCGCAAAAACTCGATGGTGGATCCATGTTTGGAAACGCCCCTCGCCCTGTTTGGGAAAAATGGATCGCACCGGACGAGATCGGCCGCATCCCACTGGCCTGCCGCACTCTGCTTATTGAATACAACGCTCAAAAAATCCTTTTTGAAACCGGTATCGGCGCGTTCTTTGAGCCGAAATTGGCCGAGCGGTTCGGTGTTCAAAACCCAGAGCGCCATATACTTTTAGAAAACCTCAAGACCATGGGCTACTTGCCAGAAGACATCGATTATGTGGTGCTTTCCCATCTTCACTTTGATCATGCAGGAGGCCTTCTTCCCACATTTTCAGAGATTCAAGCAGGTACTACGGGACTCGCGTTTCCAAAAGCCACTGTGGTTACAAGCCGAGAGGCTATGAACCGCGCCCTCAAGCCCCACTCGCGCGACAAAGCGAGCTTCGTGCCGGAGCTGATGAAACGTTTGGAAAACACCACCATGCACATCATCGAAGATCCTGACACAGAATCCATGTTCGATGGCAGACTTACTTTTTTTACCTCGAATGGCCACACACCTGGGCAGCTCCACAGCATTTTTCGCGGCGATCAAGAACGAATTGTATTTTGCGCCGATCTAATTCCCGGTCGACCGTGGGTGCACTTACCGATCACTATGGGCTATGATCGTTACCCCGAGCTTTTAATTGATGAAAAGAAGAACCTCTACGACATGATGGACTTGGAACACACGCAGTTCTTCTTTACTCACGATCCCGCTGTAGCCATGAGCAAAGTTCACAGAGACGACAAGGGCAAGTTTTCTAGCCATCACGAAACGAAAAACCCTGTTCACCTCTCGCTCTAATGCGAGGATTTACAGGGTCTATTCAGATTTTGAACCCTAACGGCTCATTTATTTTTTAGGACAGAAATACTCGATCGCGTATTTGCCAGCCGGCGGCGGCGTAGAGAACACGATCATGTCTTTATCCAAAGTAAAGTTGGGAACGACCACCGAAGAACTCGCTACCACTTTGATATCCTGCACACCGTTGTTGTCCACATCGAGAGGAACACAGGTGAGCTGAAAGGTATTCTGAGTGTTGGCAACGTCTTGCCCGATCACCGTCAACTGATTGCCGTAATCTTTCGCGCAAATATCTCCGAGCACTCCACCAGTGAGCTGAGTAACAGCGGCATAGGCCGTGCCTTGTGAGTGATCCTGAATCGCATCACAAGCTTTGTCGCCAGGCTTTACAATAATTGAGTGGAATTTAAAGATCTTGTCCGCGCCAAAGCTTGTTGTTACGAGCTTTGCGAGGCCTGAAGCGGTGTTCTCAGGCTTTGTTCCGGTTTCGTTCTCATCAGTCACAACAATCACAGCGAGAGCGGCTTTTTTGCGAAAGAACGCTTTGTTGAATTTATCATTGGTCTCTTTAGGACTCATCGCACGTTGAATGGCGCGGTACGTGGCCTTAATACCTTGTTCTTCGTGGTGGCCATTCTCTTTGCGCTGAATGGTTTTACCGAAGTGAGATTTCGCCGTCGCTAAAGACAACTTAGAGCTAAGTAAGTACTCGCCGTTGGGGAACTGGAGCATACGTCCGTCACCGAGCTTGGCGTCCTTCATATCTGTAGTAACAATACCCAATTGCCAGTCTAAACCTTGCACGCGGTCTAAAAGATTACTGATACGATCAGCCATGTTGGACTGTTCGTCCTTCATGGATACCGAGTTATCGATCACCACGAGAATATCCACTTGGTCTTCTTCGTCAGCGATGCTCAAAGGCAATTTTACTTTTTGGAACTTATCAAACGCTTCCCAGTTGACGGAGCCTGAATCCTGAAGATCGTTGGCATCGGTCACTACGATGTCCACAATGTGTGCGCCTTCAGATGGGTTTTTCACTACCAACGTATCGCCATCGATCGAACACGGCACTACCACGCCGTCCACTTTACACTCGATGTGCGTGACAGGCGAAGAACCTGGGATCACATCAAAAACAATTGTAGAGTCTTCACTCGTTGTTACCGGGCCATTGGGAAATTGAACCCACACCAGCGTCGGCGCCTTTGGATTTGGAATCTCGGGCGTTGGCGGCACGTCGTTGATGACTTCGTCGGAATCCGTAAGTTTGTTGGTTTGCAACTCACTAAATGTAGGCTTGGAGCAACCTGCGACCATCACCAACACTGCAAGAGCACTCACCGACTTTAAAAGATTCATAATTCCCCCACGCACCTTGCGCGCTTAAAATTTCACAGCTCCTTTTTCGGTGACTATATAGAGTGGTGGGAGTCCAGGTGCCGGGAAACCCTTTACAGAGCCCAGTTTCGAGACACCTGGACGAACAGTTCCAGACTTTTGGTCCACGTCTTGTACAAGAGTTTTACAATTTAAAGGAGTCGCAGTAAAAAGCTACTGCGTGCTTGTGCCCTGAGCCGCTTCGCCGTTTTTCATGCGGATGCACTCATTGCGGAGCGACTGCAATTGCCGATGGAAGTTGTAGGCCTGCTCGAGCATGGGTTTATACAGTGACGAGTTCGACTGCGCGGACACCAATGTGCCGTTGAGGGACATGGTGCTCACCTCACTGCCGGTCATAAAAATGCGTACAGCATCCTTGCTGGGAGGATTTGCGCACATGTCTGCATTGCGACAGCTCGAATACGGCATAGCAATGAGTTGCACATTTTTAGATCCTTCTGTAGAACGCATCTCATAGGTGTAACCTTCGGAGTTTCCGGGTAGCAACAGTTGCGGAAAGAGCGAACTGTTCGAACGAAAAGACACCGAATTTTGCGAGCACTCCAGGTGAGAGTAGTCGTAGTCTTTGTTGGCACCTTGTGGAATATGAGTGCTGATGTACTTTTTAAGCCCGTCGCAGATATGCGTACTCCCACGCACCAGCTTTTTCTGTTCATCCATTGATAAGGTTCTAAAATATTCAGAGATATTTGTAGTTCTCGATGTGGAGCAGTTTGGCTTAAGATCCGTATACAAAAGTGCGATGATCTCTGCGCACGCCACATCCGTAGGCGCCATCACTTCGACGAGCGCCGCTCCAAACACTCCCCCGCCCAACGTGTGCAACAGACTTCCCAGTTTTACGAATTTCGACATCACTCGTAACACGCGAGCCACGTTCGCGCCCTGTAGCGGTTTGAGCGCGGCTTTTTTGATCGAATCGATGGGAATCTTTTTTAGACCATTAGCTGTCTTCACCCAAATGTTCTGTTTGGCCTCGTCAAAGACGGAGCCACTCACTTCTTCGAGCACCACGTTTACAGCTTGGCCGCCGATCTCACATATAACATTTGCTCCACTTGCAAAACCCACCGCCGCCAAAATGTTATCGGCGGCAATTTTATCAAACTCCGCTCGATCGATTTTTTTTATATTTACGGGATCTTCGCGCACTTCGATAGTCCCCCGCGTGGGATTGGTGCCTATAAGGCGAATCTCCGATTTTGGCGATGCTTTGAACGACCCTTGAATTTCCGCAACAGTCTGGCGCCCATCGGGGCCTTTGTATTTAACAAGATCTCCCGGCGCAAACGGCGGCTGCCACTCGGGCTTTACACCGGAGCTGCGATGAGCGAGAGAGTTTTTAAGAGTGGTGCGCGCCGCCAATCGTTCACTCATGTTGGTTGAAAACGCGCGGTGGAGCTCATCGCATGCGGGGAAATCCCCTTGCGAGCAGGCCTCTTGCGCGTAATAGAGACTCAGCGTGGAGTCCGGGTCGCACGCTTCTGTGGCGGCCAAGACCGTAGAAAAAGTAAAAGCCGCTCCTAAAAAACACATCAGTTTGTGCAACTTTTGCCCCATACAATAAGTATGCATGGACTCTAAAAGATTTGAAACATTTTAGGGAAACACCCCTATGTTTGGCCCCCCTCGGACCCAGTCACTCACACCCTCAATACACTTAAATCTGCCCTGCTTTTAATCATTTACGAGTCATGATTCGCTGAGCTAATCCCGCAAAGTGGATCTTGTTTTACTAAGGGCCCAATTAGTGCGATAAGGGAAGTTGTCGCTCAAGGGTGGTATGGCCGAGTGGCTAGGCAGAGGACTGCAAATCCTTCTACATCGGTTCAAATCCGGTTACCACCTCCAAATTTTGCGCTCGCAAAATTCAATAATGGAAAATCGAAAATAGAC
>CAYNTO010000042.1:0-12379 GCA_964400355.1 uncultured Pseudobdellovibrionaceae bacterium | reverse complement strand
TTTATGCGGCCTCTCACAATCAGAGACTTTCAACAGCGTAAGGGGCCAGTTCTTAAAGTTTAAGGGTGGGTCGTTTTGGATTTCATTTGCGACTCATCCCATTCATCCCAATAGGCGCGAGCCTCATTCTCTAACTCATCGGCGGATATTTTCACCGTTTCATTGAGTAGCACTGTGCAGTCTTCAAAACGCAACTCCAGTGTTCCATTGGAACAGTAAACAACTACGGTCCCCTCAACGGTGTCGGCGGAAAGCATTTCCAAACTCTCGGCAACAATGTCGCTAAAACTCTCTAGGCACTTTTGGTCCTCTGTAAAAAACGAAATTCGCGCGCAATCGCTTAGCGCCAATATAAAGGAATTCCCTTTTGCAGAAAAACGTCGGCGCAAATAATCGCACTCGATCTCTAAGTACACTGTTCCTGGAATTTGTCCTGAAATTTTTTGAATCACACCGTCGTGAAGAATAGCAAAGGGTGCTTCCTTCATGGAGCCGCCCCTGTTGTGAAATGTGGCATCTGCTGGCAGCACTTCAACATAAAAAAATCGTATCACCAGCCCACACAAAACTCAATGGCGCGACACTCAAAGCCTCGACCAAGCGAGCTCCAGTACTGGCACCAAAGTGGTACATTACCTTGAAACTGCCAATTGTTTACTCATATTTGTTATTTTTTATAAACGGAGACGATTAAAATTCGCGCCTCACTTCTGCACTCCACCGTGTTGATCCAGATCGGGATTCACTGGCGCAAGGCCATTCATGTAACCCTCCAGTTCCTCTTGCTGTTGATACACCGATGCGAATACCGCCTCAAGTCCCTCTTGCGTGCAGTGCTGAAGCGCGGTTTCCACTTTAGCGGTGGGGTCCATACTTGCAGTCTTAGGCCCCGAAACAACACCAGCTAAACATCTTTCGCCACTTTTGGTTTTGGCCCACAAACCACCGCCGCTATCGCCGGGGCATGCTCCCGATTTACCAGGTTTGTATTTATCGATGGTTATAATCTCACCCGCGATATTGGCAATTTTTTGTTGACCGCAAAGAGGTACCGGCGATTTATCGCCCGAGTTGGTGACTCCAAAACCAATCACCACAGCCGCATCGATATCTTTTTGAGCCATCGAGGGATCACACAATTTTTCCACTGCTTTGCCTGCCATCAGACCGTCCAACACCTTGGTGTCGCCGTCCAACACCGCGTAGTCATTGCTGCGGTAGACTTCGTTTTTATCATTAGCGGTTGGTGTTTGCTGGGGGCCGCCGATAGTGGTCATCGGAATAGAAACACCGCGACCTGCAATTTTGGCAACGATTCTCATCGCGTGGGCTCCGGGGGGCATGTGTTTGTAGAGCTGCGCTTTTTCTTCCTCTGGAGATAATCCCACGGGCAGTGGATCGGGCCGTTTATAAATGCCACCCGGCGATGTCTGAAATTCTTTTTTCGCGCAATGACCGGCTGAGACTATCTTTAGCTTTTGCTCTTTACCCACGCGCACCACACTTGCGGAGCAATAGGGTACAGGGTTTTTACCCTTTTCCATTTGTGCCGCTGAGAGTGGATTGCCATTTTTATCCAAAAATTCAAAAGCCAATTGCACCGAGGCCTCGTCTTTGAGTTTATTGGCCCAAGCTTCTTTGCAAACACCCTGACCCGGATTGACGACCTTGGGTGACTTTGCCTCACTGATATTCACAGTCATCACCGCAGCTATAAATACAATGGGCACTTTCATTTTCATGAATCCTCCAAGTGAGATGCCTCCATCATATGCGCACGCGAGCACTTCGCACTTTTTTTGTGAGAACTGCCGAGAACTCCGTTGCAGATCCAGACTTTTGTCCGTGGGCTTTCGTTTGAACTGGCATTGATGTACGGGCCCATATTTCGATACACTAACAAAGCACCCAGTCGCTCCAGGAAGGAACCTCTGATTATGAAACGCACGATGCTCGTACTTGCTACGCTCACCTTTACAATTTCCTGCTCCAGCACCTCCGTTGAACGCCGCCCCGCTTCGGTCACGCCCGAACGCTGGATGGTGCACTCTCATCGCGGAGCGAGCCACCTCCCGGAAAACATGATGTCTGCATTTCATTGCGCCACGAAGATGGGCGCTGACTACATCGAAATGGATCTGCAAATCACCAAAGACGATTATGTGGTTGTCGCTCACGATGCTTACGTCAAACAGGAGTGCAACGACGAAAAGGGTGCCGCCGTTGCTCCCAAATCTGTCTTCTTTCGCCAGACGAACTGGAAAAATAAACTAGAAAATTTTGACTGCGGCACGCGCACAGTGGGCAGCGTGCAAGCTGTACCTGGAGAAAAAATATCGCGCCTCCTTGAGGTTCTCACCGAACTTAAAGATGTGCGAAATTCGCGCAATGCTCCGATCAAATTCAATATCGAGATCAAGTACTCGAACAATCGCGACCACTACCCGTCGCGCAGTCACTTTGCCAGTAAGATCATGGAGGTTCTTAAAAAGTCGGAAGTAGGAGAACACCGCTTGCTCGTGCAATCCTTCGATGTGGAGATCCTTAAAGAGATGCGCAAGCGCAGTCCGTCTCTACGCCTTGCCATACTCGTTGGTGACGAACATGCGTTAGAGCACGCCATGGACAACTTGGACGAACTCAATACTGACCTCATCACTCCTCATTACAGCTTTGTCTCAAAGGAAATGGTTGACGCGTTTCATGCTCGCAATGCACGCGTGGTCCCTTGGACTGTGAACTCACTGGAAACCAAACAACTGATGCACGACGCAGGAGTCGACGGTGTAATCACAGACAACCTTCAGATGTTTTATCCAGAATCTGCGACGGCCTGCCAATAGGCGCCAAAAAAAATGGAACTCGGGGTCACCGAGTTCCACTTCTATCTAAGAGTTACCGCCAACAAATTCAGATGGCGTTACTTTTACTCCTGATTAATCTTTATCTTCAGAAAGAACGATTACCGCTTTTTGAGCGTCGCCCTTATCCTTGTAAGCTTGGTATTTGTCTTTTAGCAATGACGTAGTGTCGTCGCGCTTAGAGAACATAGACTTGAGCTCCGCAGATTCAGTATTGAACAAACGGGCTAACCAGTTTGAACGGCGAGCCATGTTGAATGTGTCTACATCTCCAGCAAAGGAAATTTCGCTCACGTAGTCCTCAACAGCATTGATGCGCTTTTGAGCCAAGTCGCGTTGATCGGCGCTCAGGCTCTTATTGCCCGCTGGAAACGGTTGATCAGCCCATGCAGCCACACCCAAATCAAAATCGTCGCCTTTTTTTGGAGCTTTAGCGACGAGCTCGCTGATTTGCTTTTTTTGATCTGCTGAAAGCTGCGACACGCCTTTATCAAACGTGATCACTGCTGCCTCTACGCGCTTACCCTCTTTAGACCAGTTTGCCCAGCTACTAGGCATAAGTGCTAACGAGAAAATGGCCATTACGATATACTTCATATTATCTCCTTTTAGATATTTCCAGTGAGTATAGGGGGATCTTGAGGTGGGAGCTTGAACCTAACTTTTAGTAAATGTGATCAAACCTTAAAATTTACGACGCACTTTGTTCTGCTTCCCATTCTATTTACACTCCTATCTCCTGCCTTCGCTTTCGCTGCCAATTGCACGCCCTTTGCGCTCTATAACACCATAGACCATCCCATCCCCGCCCGCACATCGTATGCCAATGGAAAACTGCAGGCCCGTTCTGTGACTGAGTGGATCGACGCCATTTCGAAAGTGGCACACCACCAAAATTTTGCGTCCATTTACGCACGTTTCAAACCCCAGTTTAAAAATTCCCAACATGAACTCCGGCATTTGGAGTGCGTGTATCGCCATCTTCAACTGGATGCCGACAAAGATGGCATTAAAGATTGGAAAATCGTTTCCGACCAGCAACTGTTCTCACATCTGCTGCCCCAAGATATGGACTGGGACAACGACGGCGTTGAAAATATTTATGATTCCCGTCCCCTCAAAAGAGATCACGCCAAAAGAAACAGGCGGCGCTCAGAGATCCCATCCCATTTACTGCTGAGCAAAGAGAGATCGAGCCGCTTGAATCAACTGCAAGATCAGATCTACAAAAAATGCCATGTTCTGGCTGTCAATCACACCGACAGGCACAGCGCGAAGATGCTCGATCTGTTTTTAACAGTATGCAAGCCTGCTCTTGGAGCGTTCAGAAACGGTGCACACAATTTTATCCTTTACGCTTTTTCGTCGCATGCCACGAAGGGTGACATCGTCGCCTCGTTCTATGCGGAGTCTAACTTTATGAGCATAGGAGGAAAGGCTTTCACCATAAAAAATGATGAAACCACAAAGCTCACAATTGCGCATGAGATCGGCCATTACTTCACTTTTAATTATCTAACGCCTACGGAACTGGCGATCGCAGCCGCTCGCTTTGGCCACTGGAACGTGGACTCACACAACTCTCATTCGTTTTTTGACTCTCAGTTTTTAAAACCCGCAGAAGGGGGCACGGGATTTTTCCCCACTCTCTACGCGCGCACCAATATCCACGAATGGTTTAGCGAAATCTACGCCCATTTTCTTTATAAACGCGCGCTCGACAAAACCAGCACACTTGCGAGCAATACCCCGTCGGAAATGGACGAATGGATACTGGAGCGCCTCTCACCCGCGAAGTGATCGCTGTCACTCCTCGGCATTAGTGCACGCTTATTTGGCCATTGATTTTTCTAGTCTTTCCAAGCGCTTTTTGAGCTCTTGATTTTCTTTCTCGAATTTGTCGGCGCGCTCTTTGAGCGACGCAATTTCACGGTCGTGTTTTTCGTCGGCTTGGACGAACTTTTTATAGAGATCCTTAACCGCTTCCACAATTAAAGCTGTTAAGCGCGAGTAATCGAGCGAGCGATAGTCTTCCACTGTATACGGTTTTTGATTTTTAGGAGTGATCTGTGTTTTGGAAATGGAAACCACTTCGGGAGCCACACGCTCCACCTCTTGTGCAATAAAGCCCATCTCCACCGCACCTTTTTCACCGGATTGATTCGAGCGATAAGTCACACCTTCCATATCTAAAAGTTTTTCCAATGCGTTTGGAATGGTTGTGACGTCGGTTTTAAAGCGCCCGTCGGAGTAGGTCGCCCATTGGTTGGCGCGCCCACGCCCGCCCGTATCTGCTGTGTTAGGAAGCTCTATTCGGTAACTCGCAACAGGAACGGCCAAGCCGAGATAACCGCTCGATGAGAGGTATACACGATTCACACCTGCGCCCTGATCGCGGATGGTGAGACCACCCGGGTTAGCAGCTGTACTGCCGCCGACAAGGAACTTAAAAGCACCGCCGCCCGCCTCTGTGTTCTCTATACGTATACCAACTAAACCATCTGAACTCGCTTGGATATCCAACATATCAATTGGAGCCACAGTACCGATACCAAGTTTGCCCGCATTGTCCAAGACCATCTTAGGAGTGACTGCACCCCAACCTGTTTCAAAAGCCAGCCCAGTCAACGACGCACCCGACGTGTAACTCTTAATTGCAGCAGCGTCGCTGGATCCTTTAAAGAGAATGCGCGCGCCACTCCCCAGCGATCCGGCGCTATGGGATGCATAGAGTGTCAAAGTGTCTTGGCCAGCGACATTGGCCGCCGCAGTATTGTGTACATGGAGGCGTGTTGTCGGGACTGATGTACCAATACCGACATTGCCGTCGCCAGTGATACGCATGCGCTCATATCTCAACAGTGAGCCCACTGCAGTTGTTCCAAATGTCATTGAAGTTCCATGGCCACTCGTCGTCTGATCTTCTTCGGCGTAAAAATCGATCGCTCCTGGAACTAAGCCGCTATACGAAGTGCCGTCGCGTCCTTGAGCCCCTACCTGTGCAATACGATCACCCGACAAAACTGCCGACGGCGAAGATGGACTTCCTCGAGATTTTCTAAGAATCAGAGACGACGGCGAAGTCCCCGATGCCGACTCAAACGATTCAAACGTTCCCAAGCTACTCGACGTTGACTGAACATGCAGCTTTGCAACGGGGACGGTCGTACCGATTGCCACCGATCCCGCAGAGTCGATACGCATGCGTTCTGTTCCGAGCAAAGTAGTATTGTCGGCCGCGGTATAAAACAATAATCCTGTCGCCGCGTTCCCGTAAGAGGTTCCGCCTCCTATGTACACGTAATTGTTCGCGGCACTCGAGTAGGCTTGCAATCCAACAACTGGTTCTTCTGCGGCCAAATAATGGCGGGTTCCGAACAGCCCTTGTTTAGCTACACTGTCAGTGGACACATTCGAAGCGAGAACTGCGGGCATACCCGTAGTACCAACAATTTCGAGCATACTGCTCGGATTCGTAGTGCCAATCCCCACAGTACCGGCGAAATAATTTTTATCGTCGGTTCCAACCTGATACACACCGTATCCATTTGTTGCGCCGACATTCTCAAGATAAAGCCCGTAGCCATTTACGATCGTTCCCGCTGATTGGTAAACCGCCCCTCTTAGTGCGTAGGCGTTGGTGATTGTACCACCTACAAAGTTGCGCACATCTGACAGAGTGCCGTAGGCATCGGTGACGGTGCCGGTGGAACGATTGTAAGCAGATGAGCGCTGCGCAATAGATGTAGCTACTGTACCGGTTCCGTAGTGATTGGCTTGCGACATAATGCCCGTAAGACGATCGATGTCGTTTGTGGTTGCGGCACCGGAGTCCACTTTAACAATATGACTATAAAACTGATCGGTGGTGTTGGAAGGCAAATTGACGACAAAGCTAAAATCACTGAGACGTTGGCTCCCACCCACTGGCGCCGTCGTGGTTTTTAATACGGTCAATGGCCCGAGTGCGGTGGTCGTACCGATAGCCACATTGCCGGTAGAATCGATGCGTATACGTTCAGCTCCCGCTGTACTTGCAGCCAACGTGTCGGCACCCGCGCGGAACCAGCCTGTGTCGGAGTCGCCCGCAAAACTAAATGTGGGTGCGCCAGCTGTGCCGTCGCCACTCTTCACATGGGCGCCACCAGTGGTGGCTGCGGTCAATCCGGTGGTATTGAAATTAAAAATCTGTGCGGCTCCGGCGCTCACGCCGATTTCGTTGGTTCCTGAATTGTAAAAGCCAGTATCTGTTTCGCCAGTGAACGAGATAGACGGTGCGCCTGCTGTACCCGTCGCGGCAGTGTGCGAGGAGTTGCTCGCGGGATCTCTCAAGTTGACCCATGCGCCGTTTTCATATGCCTCAAATTTATTAGTGGTCGTGTTGTAGCGGATCATGCCGTTTGCCGCCGAAGGTTGTTCGCCGGTAGTTCCCGCAGGCAAACGAATAGCATCGGTGCGCGTGTTCATATCAAGAGAAACCGTAGGACTGTTTGTGCCAATACCCACGTTGCCATTGGCGTAGTAGGCGTCTTGACCAACAACTGCCCATGGATTGGAGTTGCCGGAAAAAGCGCCGCCGGTGCTCGAAGTGAATTCTATGCCGTCTAAAGAAAACCACGTGTTGTTGCCCGAGACCAATACGCAACCATCAGTGAGAACATCCACTCGCGTGTCCGTAAAGGCTCCCGAGATGCTCGTGTGCAGTTGCCGGTTTATTGGACGATATCCAACAGGAAGCGTGAATGCACACTGATTGTTCGTACCGCTTTGTATGAGACCTCGCAAATACACGCGACCAAAAGGATCTTTATAATAGCCTGCTGGGTTGTAGCCGTTGTTGTAGTTGCTCCATGAATTTTGAAACGCAGGCGTTTGCCACGATTGCATCACAAAACCGCCCGATCCCCAGCCTTCAGACATGTCTTTACAATTGGCGCCCGCTTCATCGCAAATTTCTGTGGCGCGGATGGTGCCCGCCACATCGAGGAGCGCGTTTGGCACCGCGGAGCCGATACCTACGTTGCCAGAGGAGTCGATACGAATACCTTCGTTGTTGCTGTCGCCCGAGAGCCAATGACTTCCTAACGTAATATTCTGCGCGGCCGTGTGATTTCCCATATTGTCATTACCGCCACCGCCACCACCGGGGCCAGAGGGTACAAGTTCGGTAACAGTAAAGTTAGCATTCCAGCTTGCGTACAAGACCCCTGTACCTAACTCATCGTGTGTAACCCGCAACGTGATTGTTTCATCAGCCACTGGCTTATAAATTTCGAGAATGTGGGATTTAAACCCCCAAGTCGGAACATCGCCTTCAAAGGTGTAAGCTTGATTACCAAAATAGCCTGTGCCGTTGTGGAGTTGATAGCCAACAAATCCATTCCCCGTGCTCGAATACGTATCGACAGACGCTTCGATCCGGTAGGTGACGCCGGCCTTGAGATCTACACCATTCCCCGTGCGGGTCATACCACTGCTATAGCGTGTGGTGTTGAACTGTATAGTATCGGTAATATTCACGCTTTGACTAGCACTCATGCCCAGCTTGATATATTTGGGCGCACCATTGAGCTTTAACCACTCACTCCCCGTGTAATAATCTAGCGTAGAGCTGTCGGTGTTAAAAACAATTAAACCTTGTGCCGGCGTTGCTATGGCAGCTCGCTGTGCGGTAGTCATGCGCGGCGGTAAAAAACCTTTCGCCGTGGAATCTGCTTGTAAAATGGCAGACGCCGCTGTCGCTGTTGTACCGATACCAACGCTACCACCTGTGGGTTGAATCAGTACACTGCCTTTTGTGGCATCGGAGGTGGATTCGAGCGTGAGGTTCGCGCTCGCGGCTGTTCCACCGCGCAGGCTTTGGCCCGCACCACGGCCCACAAGCAAAGCGTACTGAGTGTGGTCGTCATCGCCAAGGCCAGTGAGTGCGCCATGATCGGTGGCACCCACCAAATCCGTTGAACACTCCCAGCGATTGCTCGAGGTCCATTTCAACGTGTAGCCGTCCGTACACTCGCTCCCTGCCGGCATATACGTAAAGTATTCCGCCGGAGCATTTGAGATTTTGCCAATACTGATGGTGTCCACATCAGCACTCACAATGGTGCCATCGGCGATCTTAGCACTTGTAATACCGCTATCTTTAACTTGAACCGTGTTGGTTGCGATTTCGACGGTGGTATTGTCCACGTTCATCGCAATGTTGCGATCTGCGGAGAGATCTCCTCCACCTGTGAGACCTGATCCAGAATTGGTATTGATCGCACGGGTTGTGGCCACTCCAGTGGACCAGCCGGTAGAAATGTCTTTACAGTTTGCACCCACTTCGTCGCAAATTTGCTCGGCGCGAATGATACCGGCCACGTCGAGAAGCGCGTTTGCTACGGAAGTTCCAATACCCACATTGCCGGAATCGCTGATATTGATTCCTTCAGCATTGCCATCGTTGGAAATCCAAAAACCAGACAACGCGAGATTTTGAGTCGCAACATGATTGCCCATGTTATCATTGCCACCGCCGCCGCCGGGGCCAGACGGAACCACTTCTTGGGCGATAAAATAGGTATTCCACGCGCTATGCACCTGGCCCGCCCCTATGCTGTCATCGGTGATTCTTACCGTCACTGTGACGTCTGTGCTCGGAGTGTAAAACTCTAGGAGTTGTGCTTTAAAGCCATAATTCGTATTTTCAGGTTCCGAAGTGTAAGCTGTAGCTCCAAAATATGAGGTACCGTTGTGCAATTGATAACCAAGATAATTGTTCGAATCAGAGCCGAATGTGTTTACCGCTGCTTCGAGTCTGTAGGTAACACCCGCCTTGAGCTCAATTCCGTTTGCTGAAGATGTCATGCCCGAGTTGGATCTTATAGAATCGAACGCCACAATGGAGTTTAAGTTGACTGCCTGTACACCCGACATCCCAAGCTTCATGTATTTTGGCGATCCGTTCAAACTCAGCCACGCTGAACCACTGTAGTAATCCAAGGTGCTATCATCGGTGTTGAAAACCATTAAACCCTGAGTCGGCGTGGCGATGGCGTTGCGCTGTGCCCGCGTCATTTTCGGCGGTAAGAATCCTTTAGTGGTAGACGCCATTTGTACCACTGCGGATGCATGCGGAGCTGTAGTACCAACGCCTACGCTGCCGCCGTTAGGCTGTAAAAGCACGTAGCCTTTCGTGGCGTCCGATGTGGATTCCAAAGTGAGATTGGCGCTTGCGGCAGTGCCACCGCGCAAGTTTTGACCCGCACCACGGCCGGCGAGCAGCGCGTACTGCGTGTGATCGTCATCACCCAAACCCGTAAGTGCACCGTGATCAGTCACACTGTTGTCGGCTGCACATTCCCATCTGTCGTTCGATGTCCACTTAAGCACATAACCGTCGGTGCACTCCGTACCCGCGGGCATGTATGTGAAATACTCCGTAGGCGCACTTGAGATTCTGCCGATACTGATGGTGTCCACATCAGCACTCACGATGGTGCCGTCGGCGATTTTGGCACTGGTTACCGCGTTTGCCGCAAGTTTCACTTCCGTTACGGAAGCATCCGCAAGTTTTGACGTGACAACCCCGCTGTCTTTTAATCTCAAAGCGTTAGAGTTTATTTCAACGCCGGTGTTGTCTACATTGACCGCGATGTTGCGATCTACAGACAAATCTCCACCGCCGGTAAGAGCCGATCCGGCGTTGGTGTTGATGGCACGAGTTGTAGCCACACCGGTGGACCAGCCCGTAGAGATGTCTTTACAGTTTGTACCAGCCTCATCGCAAATTTGCTCAGCGCGAATGACACCGGCAACATCGAGCAGTGCATTCGGCGTTGCTGAACCAATTCCCACGTAGCCGTTGGAATCTACACGTACGCCTTCATTATTGCCATCCCCAGAGAGCCAGTTGGATCCTAAAATCAAATTTTGAGACGCCGTATGGTTACCCATACCATCGGCACCGGAGACGTTGCTTATACCTAAGCTCACAATACGAATGTTAAATCCATGAGCGATTGCCGTAGCTGCCGCTGTTGTAGCGGAACAGGTGACTTTGAGCACATCGCCTGTGTTCAGAGTCAGGAGCGCATTTAGATGATGTGGAAACCCTGCGGGGCTTCCACCCACGCCAGAGCCGTAATAAAAATATTTTTCATCAACAATCGATGCGTTTCTATAAAGTCGACAAGCCGAGGAAAAATAGTTCCACGAAGCACCTGATGCTGTCGACCCACTTGCAAGCACCAAGTAACGCCCACCTGAGGCGACCGTCAGCGTGAGCACGTCTGCATGGACGTTCAAGATATCTACGTTCGAAACTTGAGATGTTTCTTGGCTGCCGCTGCCGCTCGCCGTACTCCATACTGTACCGTTGTACACCTGGAGCTGATTGTCGGTAGTATTAAATATTGTGAGGCCTGCCGCTGGAGCCACAATCGCATCGCGATTGGTGGCCGTCATACGAGGGGGCAAGAACCCTTTAGTCGTGGAATCCAATTGCAATGCCGCCGATGCCACAGGCGCCGTGGTTCCAATGCCGACGCTACCGCCAGTTGGTTGTAAGAGCACGTAGCCTTTTGTGGCATCGGATGTGGATTCAAGAGTGAGGTTCGCACTCGCGGCAGTTCCACCGCGCAGGTTTTGACCTGCACCGCGACCGGCGAGCAATGCGTACTGAGTGTGATCGTCATCGCCGAGACCTGTGAGAGCTCCGTGATCGGTCACACTGTTGTCGGCAGCGCATTCCCATCTGTCGTTCGATGTCCACTTGAGCACATAACCATCGGTACACTCGGTCCCTGCTGGCATGTATGTGAAGTACTCCGCCGGCGCGCTAGAAATTTTACCAATACTGATCGCATCCACGTCGGCACTCACTATGGTGCCGTCGGCGATCTTAGCACTGGTGATGCCGCCATCTTTTACACGGAGAGCGTTGGCATTGAGCTCTACCGTGGTGTTATCGACGTTGACAGAGAGGGAACGGTCGGCCGTGAGGTCGCCCCCGCCGCTCAAGCCCGATGTCCCCGATGTCGCTATTGTTCTGGAGCTAGATGCAGCTCCCACGTCGCTCGGTGTAGCACCCGTTTTGTCGATCTTGCTCCAAGCGATCGCTGCTGCGGAGTTGATGTCGGCATTCATGATAGTGTCGTCGTCAATTTTCGCAGATGTGATCGCATCGTCTGCGATTTTAGAAGATGTGACACCTAGGTCTTTGATTTGTACTTTATTGGAACCGCTGATTTCTATTGTAGAGTTATCAGTGTCTACACTCAAGTCCGCAGTGCCGCTTGTTGCGCCACCTATTAGTCCCGATGTGGTCGCGTGTGTGGTGACACCGTCCATGTCTCCACCACCGCCCCAGCCGGAGGAGATGTCTTTACAATTTAGACCTGACTCATCGCAAATTTGTTGTGCTCGGATGATACCCGCCACATCGAGGAGTGATTGTGGGTTTGTAGTACCAATACCCACATTTCCAGCTGTAGGTTGAAGGATCACAAAGCCCTTTGTAGCATCAGAGGTAGATT
>CAYNTO010000041.1:0-13643 GCA_964400355.1 uncultured Pseudobdellovibrionaceae bacterium | reverse complement strand
TTAACACTGGCTCAAAGGTCCGTAAAACGAAGGTCTAGAACGAGAGAATTTTTATGCAAAATTTCTACACCTAAAGCCTCATTTCCTATGCAGAATTCGCAGCGGAGTGCCGATAAATTACTAGACACTTTAGAGACGGCACCAATGATCCAGATAATATTCACACTCGCCCTACAAAGCTTCGCACAGACACCCGTCTACTCATGGCAATCCTGTATAGACATGGCTCGCCAAAACAACGCCGACGTCATCGCTGCCACGGAAAATTATAAAGCAACAAAATCCAACGAACGAGCCGCTCGTCAGCCATTTATGCCCGAAGTGAGTGTGAGCATGGGAGGAAGTCGCGGTGATGAAAACATTGATGGCAATCCGGCCACCACACCCGGTGAAGGTTACAACGTGTTTGCAGAAGCCAAGCAAAATCTTTTTTCCGGTTTTAAAGACTACGCCAATTTGAAACAGGCAAAATACAATACCGCCGCTGTGGATGCCAACTTACGCATCATCAAAGCACGAATCAGTTTCGAATTAAAATCGAGCTACCAGTCACTCATGTACGCCAAGGAATTCAACAAGCTCACCCAAGATATTATCCATCGCCGCCAGGACAACATGCGCCTCGTGGAACTGCGCTGGGAGAATGGCCGCGAAAATAAAGGTTCACTCCTCCTCGCTCGCACGTACTACAAGCAAGCGGAATACGACGACTTGGTCGCTCGCAATTCACAGTACAGCTCTCGCGCCAACCTGGCGCGCGCCCTGGGCATCGACGAAGCAGAAGATTTTGACATCGTCGGTGAAATTCCTACTTCGACACCGCCGCCGCGAACCAACATGCGGGAGCTTGCCACCACAACTCCAGAACACCAACAGGTCGTGGCGCAAGCCGAAGCCGCAGATTATGGTTTGATGTCGACGCGATCCACGTTTTATCCGAGTCTCGATATTTATGCCAATGTGAAAAAACAGGACACTCATCTCTTTCCCGAGCGTCAAGAGAACTGGTCGGTAGGATTCAATGTATCCTTCCCGCTGTTTCGCGGATTCGGAGATATCAATCGTATCCGCAGCGCCAGTCACACGGCCACTCAAGCCTATGTGAACCGCGTGAGTGTGGATCGTATGCTGCTTGCCAAGGTGACCAACGCGTACAACAACTACGTGGAGGCGGTGGCGCGTTTTGAACTCAATCACGCTTTCCGTGAAGCCACCCTCGTGCGCGCTGAGATTGCACGCAACAAGTACAATAACGGCTTGTTGTCGTTTGAAGATTGGGATGTTATTGAATCGGATCTGATCAATCGCCAAAAAGATTATTTGTCCAGCCTTCGCGATCGCACGATTGCCGAAGCGGCATGGGAGCAAGCGCTAGGCCAAGGAGTGATTCCATGATGAGCAGCATAGTGAGTAATAAGTTCGTTCGCATGGGGCTTGGACTCTCCGTTCTGGTTATCGTGATACTCAGTTTGTATTACTATTTCCGCACCGAGGATGATGGCATTTCCTACGAACCAATCATCGTCGGCAAAGAGGACATCACAGTTACGATTCTTTCCACCGGCGCCGTTCAACCGGAAACTCGTTTAGACATTCGCCCGCCCATATCTGGACGTGCCGAGGAAGTTTTAGTTGATGAAGGTGAAGTGGTTAAAAAAGGACAAATTTTAGCGTGGATGAGTTCTTCGGAGCGCGCGGCCATGCTTGATTCCGTTCGCACTAAGGGCCCTGAAGAGCTGGCGAAATGGGAAGATCTGTATCGCCCGACACCTATCCTCACCCCCATTGATGGTACAATCATTCAGCGCAATGTGGAGCCGGGTCAAACCTTTACAAGTGGCGATTCCATCTTTGTGATGTCGGATCATTTGATCATCGAAGCGCAAGTCGATGAGACCGACATCTCCAGCGTCAAACTCAATGACGACGCTGTGGTAATTCTGGATGCCTATCCTACAGAAAAGATTCCAGCACGCATTCGCCAAATTGCCTTTGAATCGCGTGTTGTGAACAATGTGACCACTTATATTGTTAAGGTTCTGCCCGATAAGGTTCCTGATTTTATGCGCGCTGGGATGACGGCCAACGTGAATTTTCATATTGCCTCTAAAAAAGGTGTACTGGTTATTCCGAACGAAGTGATCATGCTCGTCGATGGCAAACGCAAAGTGTTCATTCCTGGCAAAGAGAGCCCTGCAGAACGAGAAATTGAAATCGGACTCACAGATGGTCGAAAATCCGAAGTTATTTCTGGCCTTAAAGAGGGCGATACTATTCTCCTTGAGCATGTGACAAAAAAATCCAGTGGTTCCTCTTCGCCCTTTTCTCCCCGTATGGGTCGCGGCGGTCGGCGCCGATGATCGAGCTCAAAAACATCGTAAAGTCCTATGAGATGGGGTCACACACCATCAAAGCCCTTAATGGTGTGAGCCTCACCATCGAAGACGGGGATTTTGTCGCAATCATGGGACCATCGGGTTCTGGAAAATCCACTCTCACGCACATTTTGGGTTTGCTCGATGTTCCAAACTCCGGCTCCTACCTCCTCAACGGCAAAGAGGTGTCCACTCTTTCAGAAGATGAGCTCGCGGTCTTCCGCCGCGAAGAAATTGGTTTTATTTTCCAACAGTTCAATCTGTTGCCGCGCATGTCGGCGCGTGAGAACGTGGCGCTACCCCTGCTCTACTCCCAACGCAAACTGACTTATGATTTTGCGCAAACACTTTTAGAGCGTGTCCATCTGGACACGCGCGCGCACCATCGCCCCAACGAGCTCTCCGGTGGCCAACAGCAGCGTGTCGCAATTGCGCGAGCGCTCATCAATAAACCTCAAATCATATTTGCCGATGAGCCTACAGGAAACTTGGACTCGCAGAGCGAAAAAGAAATTATGGGAATTCTCAAAGAGCTCAATGCTCAGGGGATCACGGTAATTATTGTGACCCACGAGGAAGAAATCGGCAACCAAGCCAAGCGCTTGATCCGTTTGCGCGATGGAGTGATTCAATCGGACGTGCGCCAGGAACAATTTAAAAAATCCGAATCCAAAAAAAATGTGCAACTGGATTTTGAGAACAAGCTCAGTGTATCAGAGGTGATCGAATACTTTGTTATCGGCTTTAAAACACTGCTCGCCAACAAAGTCCGCACCGCACTGTCCATGCTCGGTATTCTTATCGGAGTGGCCGCAGTGGTCGCGATGCTCGCCATCGGTCGCGGTGCTCAACAAGCTTTGGAAAAAGATCTGGCATCTTTGGGCTCGAATCTTTTGGTTCTTCGCTCAGGTGGTGTTCGCATTGGCGGTGTTTCGCAACAAGCAGGCCAGGGTTCAGGCATCGCTCGCCTATCCAGTGAGGACGCCAACAGCCTGGTCGAGCGCATTGCCCTTATTAAAGCAGTGGCTCCCACAGTTACAGGCCGCGGTCAGGTGACATTCCTTAATAGAAACTGGAACACGGAAGTGGTAGGAACAACGGTAGCTTATTCGCGGATGCGTGACTACACCACCGAGCAAGGTCGTTTTTTTACCGAAGAAGACAATTTGAAACGCGCTCGTGTTGCCGTGCTCGGGCAAACCGTAACCCGCGAGATGTTTGGTAGCCGCGATCCCATAGGCCAATACATTAAAATCAATAAAATTAACTTTTTGGTGATCGGCGTGCTCACCGAAAAAGGCAGCGGCGGTTTTAACGATCGCGATGATATCATCATCACTCCATTGTTCACGGCCATGCACCGCCTGCTTGGAAAAGACTACGTGGATTCCATCAATATCGAAGTGGCAGATTCGGAACGTTTGGAGGAGGCCGAAGAGCGCATCCTCGACCACATCTATGAGCGCAAACGTGTCCCGCTATCACAGCAAGATGATGCTTTTAAAATTATGAACATGGCCGACATTCAGCAGGCGGTCACCCAGAGCAACAACACCATGTCGATGCTGCTGGCTACGATTGCCGCCATCTCCCTTTTGGTTGGGGGCATCGGAATTATGAACATCATGCTTGTCTCGGTCACTGAACGCACAAAAGAAATAGGTCTGCGCAAAGCTATCGGCGCACGCCGCAGGGATATCTTACTGCAGTTTTTAACCGAATCCATAGTGGTGAGCGTGGTCGGCGGACTTTGGGGAATTCTTTTGGGTGCACTAATAACCACCCTGCTTTCACTGTTCACCGGCTGGAGCACATCTATATCTTTTGCGTCTGTGATGCTGTCGTTTGTGTTCTCAGCACTGATTGGGATTATCTTTGGGAGTTATCCCGCACAAAAGGCCTCAAAGCTCAACCCCATCGAAGCTTTGCGCTACGAATAGATCGGGATTATTCAACAGACCACTCGCAGAGCCGGCGCTGGCAAATTGTGCACAATTCTGCACACAATTCACATACGCCTGTACACATTCTTTATGGAAAATACTGTAACTTTAGATATCGGCAACCATAGGAGGGTTTATGAGCAAATCTAAAGTAATCCAGGCGATAACCGATTATCCCGCAGACGGCGAAACATTTAGCGGCTCACTGTGGACTAATCCCGCTTATGGGCTAAGCCCAGAAGTGGACCTGGTATCGACCTGGGAAGAAGCTAAAGCCTACGTATCACTCATTTATTAAAAGGCTCTTACCAATAGCCCTATGATTAATTCACCTGTAGCAGCTCAGGGTTGATCTTTTTAGCCTGCCACGGTAGGAAAAGCTCATGATCAGCACCAGCAATGTGAGCCTGCGCTTTGGCGCCAAAAAACTATTCGAAGATGTGAACGTTAAATTTACTCCGGGCAACTGCTACGGACTCATCGGCGCCAACGGCGCCGGCAAAACCACGTTCTTAAAAATACTCTCTAAAGAAATCGAACCCAACACCGGCGAAGTCATCTTGCCCCCAGGCCAACGCCTTTCGGTGCTCAAGCAAGATCACAATGCCTTTAATGAAATTCCAGTTCTCCAGGTTGTCTTGATGGGCAATCAAAAACTCTATAAAGTGATTCAAGAAAAGGACGCTCTCTATGCGAAACCCGATTTTTCCGAGGCCGATGGCGTGCGCGCCTCGGAACTTGAGGGCGAATTTGCAGAAATGAATGGCTGGGAGGCCGAAGCAGAAGCAAGCACTATGCTGGCAGGCCTTGGCATTGCGAGCGATCTGCACACCAAACCTCTCGCTGAGTTGGATTCCGGCGACAAAGTTAAAGTGCTCTTGGCGCAAGCCTTGTTCGGCCAGCCCGATATCTTGCTTCTCGATGAACCAACGAACAACTTGGATATCTTTGCCATCCAATGGCTCGAAGATTTTTTAATGAACTTTAAAAATACAGTGATCGTGGTATCGCATGATCGCCACTTTCTCAACAGCGTATGCACGCACATGGCCGACATCGATTTTGGCAAAATCACTATCTACACGGGCAACTACGAATTTTGGCGCCAGGCCACTGAGCTCAATCAAAAACTCAAGTCCGATCAAAAGCAAAAGAATGTGGATAAGGCCGAGGAGCTTAAGAGCTTTATCGCGCGCTTTAGTGCTAACGCTTCCAAATCGCGTCAGGCGTCCTCGCGCCAAAAACAATTGGAAAAGCTCGATCTGAGCGACATGCCCACCTCTACTCGACGCACGCCGTTTGTGGGTTTTACGCCGACGCGTGAAGCAGGCAATGATCTCCTCACCGTAGAAGGCCTCTCCAAGACAGTGAATGGTGAAAAGATCCTCGACAACGTGACGTTCACGATAAAGAAAAATGAAAAGGTCGCCTTCGTTGGTAAAAACGACGTGGCCATCAGCGCGCTCTTCGATATTCTTGCCGGTGAGTCAAAACCCGACAGCGGTACCGTCCACTGGGGCATCACCACATCGGTGAGCTATTTTCCCACAGACAATTCCAAATTTTTTAAAAACTCCGAGGCAGGCTCCTTAGTCGAATGGTTGCGTGAGTACTCACACGACAAAGATGAATCGTTCTTGCGCGGGTTTTTGGGCAAAATGCTCTTTAGCGGTGAAGACGCCATGAAGAAACCGAGCGTTCTCTCGGGCGGCGAAAAAGTACGCTGCATGTTTTCTAAGATGATGCTCTCAGGTGCGAACGTTCTTATCTTTGATGGACCAACGGCGCACTTGGATTTAGAGAGTATATCTGCCGTGAACGATGGCGTGAGCCGCTTTAAGGGAACAGTTCTCTTTACGTCGCACGATCACGAGTTCGTGCAAACTGTTGCCAATCGTATCATCGAGCTCGATAGCACCGTAAAAGAAGATCTTACCATGACGTACGATGAGTACATCCAGACGAAAAAATCGAAAGAGCGCGGCGGGGCCGCCGCTTATAATTAGGAGTCTACATTTCAGTGAGAGGTCGGGTGTGGGATATCTACACCCGCTTCGGGTGAGCGAGCTTGCGCGATTATCTTTTCAAAACGCCGCGGCCCTCTAAGGTCGCGCGCAGTTTGGCCACGTACAGATCCATTAATGACTTCCCAACCGCTTCGCCTTCGAGCACGGAGAATGCGTGAGCAACGGCCTCGAGTGTCGCCATACCTTCCGGCACAGTCTCCAACCGCATCAGCTGTTCCTGCGGTTTGGGATTTTTTAATTTTACCCGAGGCAGATGCGCCAGTTGTCCGTAGCGGTAATGCACCTTCCCCGCCTGGCGCCAATTCCCATCGGGTACGATCAACTGAACGGGTTTTGGAAGCGCTCGCAAGAATTCTGGCGTGAGGTCGACAGCATCGTCAGCGGGATAGAGTAGGACCGAAGAATACTCCTCAAGAAGCACCTTCGAAAAATCCATCGGTGCGTCCTTCTCTCCACGGATGACCATGGCGCTGTTTTTTAAGGCCTCTACTGCAAACCGACCCGTGTTGGTAGTGCGTTTGAGTTCCCGCGCATGAATAACAAGGCACAACCGCGTTTTCAAATCCCACCGAGGTATTTGCGCACAAATACAGCGATCCGCGTGTAAATAGCAGCGGGAGCACGGTACCTTTGTTTTGCGCTGACGTGACACTTTTTTAATCATGAGTGTATTCAATAGCCTACTTCCCATGAGTCGCGCAAAGGTAAAAACTGGACTTTTCTTTTTTTGCAGAAAGCACTAAAACTTTCCCTTCACGCTAAGGAGATTTAATGAGTGCGGATATAGAAAATTTAAAGCGCTACCTGCAAAATCTGGAAGCGCAGGCCAACGAAGCTCGCAAACAGTTGCACAAACTCCTGCAAGCGGACGATTCACGCCGCTGCCAAGTCGAGATCTACTGGAACGCCGAACGCTCGTCCTACGTCACTCGCTTTTATCGCGGCGGTGAAACGCTGTACTCCCATTTAACGAAAAAATACTCTCGCGCTTTGGCCTCTGTGGGGATTGAGCGTGCCAATGGTCTGCGTCCGCGTGTTTCCTGGAAGGACGTCGATGCCGGTAAAACATGGACTGCAGATGTGGTTGTTCATGGCTGGTACTGGGATCAACATTTTACAGACAAAACAAATCAGCTCGCGCAGGTGATTCCGTTTCCAAAATTGCGGGTTGGCACAAAGTAAGCTTGAATTTTATGGTTTAAATAAACAAACCACCGGTAGTGCCGGTGGTTTGTTTTAAAGTTTTTCGTTTTAAAAGTTATCCGTGTAGATCGACTAGTTCTTACACTTTGCTTCGAGTTCGTTCACCATGGCGCTTGAGCCCTTAAGAGAGAAGGGCACCACTACTGGTGAACCGGGAACCGTAAACTCAATTTTAGCACTGTTGTCGGCTTTGATCGAAGAAATCAACTTTGCAGCATCCGAGTAACGGGAGAGCAAGGCTTTTTCGTTGGCCACCGGGCTTTGTAACAATGGCAGCAAGATGGATTTGCTCTTATCTGTTTTGAGCTGACCTTTAACCACCAGATCAGGGATCATAGAGTGTGTGGTCAGAATGAACGGCGACGAGAAAGATCCGTCACCATTCACTGTCTTTACGACAAGCAGCTCAGAGAGAACACCCGTCTCCTCATTGAGAGTGCGAGTAGTGGCCGCACAAATGTTGGCGCCCAAAGTTGTGGATGAACCTTTGATCACCGACCAGTCTTTGTTCTGTGCAACAGTTTCCGTAATAACGATACTATCGATGGAAACCGGCATCTCACCCACGACAGCTGGTACGACTGGCGTCACGCCAGCGAGGAACTCTTTAAGTACAGCATCGTGATCTTTCTCATTGGCGAGAACAGCCGCTTTGTCGGCGTCCACCTTGAGTTGCAACTGATTGAGAGTGGCCCCTACCCCATCGGCTTTGGACTGCGCTGCCGTCAAAAGGCTTTGATTTTGCGACTGCTGGGCCACTAGACCGTTTACCGTCTGTTCCGCATCGGCAATATACGCCGGAAGATTGGCGAGCACATTGAGCTCGTTATCAATATTTTTGTTTTTTTGAACCAAATTGGATTGCTGAGACTTTAAACTCGAAATATTGCCTTCCAATTGATTCTGGATGGACACTTGCGAGTTGATCTCGTTTTGTTTGCCGTTGAGCTGGATGTTGAGGCTCGTGAGCGAATTTTGCGCCTGGCTCAGTTGAGACTTTTCGCCAATCAACTGTACTTTTTTGGAGCTTATGGAGTTTTGTGCAAAATTGATATCACTTTTGAGGTTTTGGATTTCGTTTTTTTTGCTATTGATCTGCTGTTGGATCATTTGCTTTTGTGTTTGATCCTGCGCCTGATCCTTTTGAATTTGTAAGAACTGAACATCCGATTGTAAGTTGTTGATGCGCCATTGAGCTTGTTGGATCTCACGCTCCAGATCATCGATATCGTCTTCCAATGAATTCACGTTGTTTTGAGCCAGATCTACTAATTGCTTTTGTGTATTTACTTTTTGCTGGATCAGGTTTTTCTCGTTGCTCAACTGAGAGATCTCTGAGTTGACCGCGTTGAGTTGATTGTTCTTTCCTGCAATTTGCGAATTGAGCGAACTAATAGTTGCGAGGTTTTGCTGTTTCTGCGCATTGAAGTCGACTTCCAATTGCGCTTTGTTCTGCTGTTTGTCTTTGAGCGAGACCAACTGCGCTTGGGCACTGGCCAGTTTTTTATTGGTATCGTTGAGCGCAGTGGTGGCTTTTTTAAGATCGCCATCCGCGGTTTTTTTATCGGCTTTTAACTGCACCAACTGTTTGGCCTGAATGCTTTCATTGGCATAAAAGCTTAAAAGACTGTCTGTGTACGCTTTGTTTTTGGCCAAGTACTCTTGTTCAGTAATAGCACCCGCAACAGCCGTTAATAATGTTACACTCGCGATTAGAATTGATTTGATCATAAACTCTCCCCCATATGCCCAAAGGCCGCTCGACTATAACGTCCGTAAAAAATTTCTTCCACCACAAAAATTCCACTCTTGGCAGAGCTGTAAAACACAGGGGTTTCCTGCCACTTGTGACTAAATTTCCATATGTCGCCTCGCGTGAGCTGCCCTAATTTACAACCTGGGCCCGGGGAGGACGCCCTATTCCATCGACCGCCACTATCCAACTGGGTTTCAATATCGTAGACTGGAGATCTATGCAGCGCTCAAATCTCGAATCGTGGTTGTCTGAAGGTCCGTTCACCCTTGCACTTTCCAGTAGTTTTTTTGGGTTTTACTCTCACTGCGCGGTGGTCGCGGTTCTTTACGAGCGCGGCTTTCGCCCACAAAAGATCACCGGCACCAGTGCCGGCGCTTTGGTGGGTGGTGCGCTGGCTTCGGGAATGGCGCCTGAACACTTCCGCGATGTGATCTTCTCGAAAACTATTAAAGACTACTGGGATCCCAAATTTGGCTTTGGAATATTGGCCGGGCAAAAGTTTCTGAGGATAATGAAGGATCATTTTGTGGATAGCTTTGATAAGGCTCATGTTCCACTGGAAGTGGGCGTGCTCGACATAGTGACTTTAAAAACTTTGTTTTTGAACTCAGGCTCATTGCCGGAGGCCGTTTTTGCGTCGTGCGCGGTGCCGGGAATGTTTCACCCCGTAAAAATAGGAAAGCGCTACTACTACGACGGCGGAGTGTTCAATAAGGCAGGAATCAATTACCAGGATTGCGATGAGCGTGTGCTAAATATTTTTTTGGAATCAAATGGTATCACTGGAATTTATGAACGTAAGACGAGTTTTAAAAAGCTCAGGGACAGCCATCGCGTGGTGCGCTTTCCGCAAACTCCAACGGTGAACTACAAAGCGCTCGACACCGGTGTAGCAGCCTATAAAGAGGTTTATAAACGCACGCAGGTGGCGTTTGATAAGCAGTTTCACGAGGGCATCATCAACGTTTAGGGTTTCCCAGAGCCAACCTGAACACCGAATTCGCCAAGCGCTCTATACAAAGAGAGAGCACAGAATAACAAAAATCGAGGTGGTCGCGATCCCCCACACGAACGTGCGAATATAGATCACATCAAAGGCATAGATTGGTACATAGACCAATCGAAAACAAAAATAAATTATTGATCCGAAATACGACATATCGCTGCTCTTGCCCGTGACCAACACGAGCAGCACAGCTGCGGCAAAAAAAGGAAAGGTTTCCTTAAAGTTTTCAGCGGCGCGGGCCAACCGACCCGCCATGCCCCCGAGTGGAGTTTTGGGCTCTCCACGGGAACTGACATTCCATGCTACACCGTATTTTTTGGTGGCGGCCGAGGCCGCAAGCAGGATCTGGGCAATTCCCAAGCATACACTACACACCAACATCAGCGCTTCTACCGGAATCCAACCCATGGATCACCCTTTCTCTCACGAAATTTTAATTTGCTTTGCCTTGACCGGAAGTTCCGGAAAAGCAAAGTTTTGCAAACCGCGCGGAAGCTGTACTACTGGTGCGCGACTGCTTTGTTCTTCGAGCCATTGATTGTAATCATCCATGAAACCATCTTGCCAACTCATTGTGACCTCCGTGTTCACTTTTTATAAGGATAAGGGAGGGGCTCAATGAAATGCTTAAAAATTCATCCACATTGTGTGGAGAAATTTAGACAACCTGAGAAATCACTTCTTTCTACACGACCGAAATCCAGAAATTTTTTGATCTCTATCGTCCAAAGTATAGTTGTACCAAGCCGCCTGCCCCTGGCAACGAGGAAGGAGTCTTTTAGCGGTCGCCATTGGCATTGCCGGGCACCCAAGAGAGTGCCCGCAAGTTACCGGATCATCGGTGACGTAGGGAGCTCCGTGAGTGACTTTACCCACTGCAGACGCGGTCCAATTTGATTCTTCTATTCCGTACAAACTCAAGCCGGTGGATTGATAAGGCCCGACACTTTTTTCTTTTCCGCCAAACGTCATTGTCGACACACCTGTGAGATGGAGACCACTCAACGTTGTGCCCGTGGGTGTGAGCTTGTTGGTAAATGTGGTCGGCATCCCATCTTTTTCTATGGAACCACTCCCGTGAGCGAGCGGAAAGGTCTCGATCGACTCAATGCCATCCTTGTTGAGTAAAAAACAGGTGCCGCGTTTTTCGCTCTTTGGCCGCGTGAAATCAGCGATACAAAAGCAATTTTCATTGAGTACGCCGGAATAAAGATCTTTCTTTTTTTGCTTGGGATCCTGAGAGCGGATCTTGTACCCTTTTTGCTCCAGGCATGCAGAATCTTGTAGTCCGCCCGTGGATCGGCGATTGCCAATATAAAAATCCAAAATTTTATCCAATGCCAAATCTGGTACAATTTTTTTCTGCTTGATAGCGGCGCGCACCTCTTCAATTTTTTCAGAAGTCAGCAAGGGCTTTCCGTCTGTAGCGGCGATCTTGCTCTCAATCACAGCTTTTTCTGCGGCAACTGCTGCCTTGTTGGCCTTAGCCAACTTATCGGCATCCGACTTCCCTTTAGCATCAGCAAACAATACACCTACAACCAAAAATAAAAATTGAAATAAAACCATCATGCTTCACTCGCTTTTTTCATTTGCGCGACTAGATCTTGAGCCACGGCGCGTGCTTTTTTGGAAAAATCCTTTGCAGCGCCGGCGTATAGGACTCCCCGTGAAGAATTGATCATGAGTCCATGACCGTTCTTCGCCTTACCGAAACGAACCACAGCTTCCACACTGCCGCCCTGCTCACCCACACCTGGTACAAGGAGTGGCACATCAGGAGCCACCGCGCGGACCTTTTTTAAATCGTCAACGTGAGTGGCGCCAACCACAAGGCAGAGTCCCCGATGTGCGGCGAATCTCTCCTGAGCTGCGCGCGCCACAAGTTCATAGATCATTGCTCCCTCAGCGGTACGGCGATTCTGCAGCTCACCGCTCCCAGGATTTGACGTCTTACACAGGACGATAACTCCACGCTCGGTGTATTTTAAAAAGGGCTCGATAGTCTCAAATCCCATGTAAGGGTTTACGGTAACGGCATCGCATTTAAAAATATCAAACGCCTCGCGTGCGTACATTTCGGCAGTAGAGCCAATGTCGCCGCGCTTGGCATCGAGAATGATGGGCACGTGCGGCGCCACACGTTTAATGTGAGCAATGGTCATGTGCAATTGGTCTTCGAGGCCCTGCCCGGAATAATAGGCAAGCTGTGGTTTGTAGGCACACACCAGGTCCGCAGTATCGTCGATGATTTGTCGATTGAATTCGAACACAGGAAATTTTTCGGAGTTTAAGTGTTTGGGAATTTTTTTAAGATCTGGATCCAGACCCACGCAAAGGTAGGATCCCGTCGTGTTCCATATTGCGTTCAATTTTGAGATAAAACTTTCCTCTTGCACAGAGGAAAGTTTAGCAAATTGGAATTAATTGTCACTAAGTTCTTTGGCGATTTCAACGGAATCTTCTACTTCTTCTTCGTCGGCCATATCAACAGTGGAAAAACTCGAAGTGTCGATGGCAATGGCTGAGGTTGCACCCTCTAAAACCGTTGGATCTTGATTCTTGCGAAACTTCGCTTTTTCGATTTTATCCGCATCCACTTCGAGCGCCACTTGCTTGGCACTGTGGTTAGCCTCGGCCTCATTCAGCGCCGCCCCCAGCGCTTTCATGAGGTCGTCGGCCGATGCAGAAGACATAATTAATGTCATAGCACTAAATAAGATAACCTTTTTCATAATTCCCCCCGGAATCTATAATAGGGGAAGAGCAATAGGCATGCCGCGCTGAACAGCCATAGAATGGATTTCAGGACGCTCGAGAATACTAAGTTTTAGTCAGCTGACAAACTATTGAACAAATTGTTAGTTGAGTTCAGTCAGTTCGTCTTTAATTTGTTCCTGCGTATCAACTTGAGAATCTTTATCAAATTTCTTAAGTGTTGTGTGCACAGCCATTGAATCAACGGCGGCAGTGCCTTGAATGACGATTTGTTTTTTCTCGCGGGAGTTCCATCGAGCTTGGCGCTCAGTGTCCTCAACAAGGACCGATGTTTTCGTTTGATTGAGATCCGCATCCGAACCTTGCACGGCATTTTTGAACGCCTGTGATAAGCCGTCTGTTTGTGAACTCGCCGTCACGCGATTAAAATCCACTTTGGTTTTAGCATGTGAGAGTGAGGCGACAACTGTGAGAAGCGCAATAACAACAAATTTCATAAATCCCCCTGATAAACCTACTAACAGCAAAGCCGGTGCCGCCTCGACGGCAATTTAAGCACTCCTGCCGATGGATCGATGAACAACACCTAGCGCAGTGTACAAAGTTTTTACAGCT
>CAYNTO010000040.1:0-14620 GCA_964400355.1 uncultured Pseudobdellovibrionaceae bacterium | reverse complement strand
GAAAATTGGTTGCGGGGGCAGGATTTGAACCTACGACCTTCGGGTTATGAGCCCGACGAGCTACCAGACTGCTCCACCCCGCGTCAACGAGTGTGGGGCCAATATAGGGGGAGGGGTGTTGTGGGTCAAGATAACTTTCTGCGGTAACTTGTCTTTTTTTGGAAACACCGGGAAGATGTGGTCTTTCTCGAGGGAGAGGCAATGACGATGATTATTCCTATGGCAGCTGTGGTGTTCTATATCTTCGGCATCGGGGTCGCGACCTTTATGGTGCGCAAAAGAGCTGTAATGTCCAAAGCCGTAAGCTTTAAGTACTTTCGCGTGTACGACGCCAAAGAAAGTTCTCCACCCGAATTCTTAGTGCGCATGGGGCGCCATTACGACAACCAAATGCAACTGCCGCCGTTCTTTTTAATCACTGGACTTACGTGTTTGTTTTATGGGCTCCACGGCTGGATCCCGGTAACTCTCGGTTGGATTTTTCTCGCCTCGCGTGTAGCGCACACCTATTTCCATTTGAGCTCCAACAATGTGCTTCGCAGAGCCGCTGCCTTCGCCGTGGGATGGATTGTGATTGTGATCCTTTGGATCATTATCCTCACCCAAGGCATGACAATTCCTGCACTTTAATCATTGAGTTGTTACAAAAACACTAAGGTTTAAATCGCTTTAGCAATTTGATTTTTAGTTGGAACTGGATATCCTCTTTATATGAGATGTCTCGCTCTTCTATTGAGTTTATTCTTTGCTTCGAGTGCGGTCGCACTCACGGGCGAGCAATGTGCAGTGATTATCGCTAAAGCGCGTGAGATGACCACGCAAAAAATTGTGTATGACGGCGCTTATGTTTCTATCCCGTATCCCAATGGCGATGTGCCGGCCGATACCGGTGTGTGCACCGATATGGTGGTGCGGTCGTGGCGAATGATCGGTGTGGACATTCAGCAGCTCATGTTTGAGCACATCAGTGCCAATAAAAAACTTTATAAAGGCCTTTATGGCTCTAAACTTCCGGACCCGAATATCGATCACCGCCGCGTTTTAAATATGCGCGTTTTGTTTTCGAACACGCAAACGGAGCTTCCGATGTCGTTGGTTGGTTCTGATTATAAGCCGTGTGATCTTGTCACCTGGAATTTACCCAAAGGGTTTAAGCACGTAGGGATCGTGTCGGATCGCGTGAGTGCTGCTGGTGTGCCTTTGATCATTCATCATATTTTTAAATATCCTACCGAGGACGATATTCTTTTTCATCCAGATCTGACGATTACTGGGCATTATTCGTTTTAGTGAAATGGGAATGCTTTGCTACCGGCTGTGCCGATAGCAAACTACTCGTGATAAAATATTTTTTGCTGCTGGCCCTTAACGGTCGGGTTGAGCTTGTAGTGGTAGCGGCAGTTTTTGGAGCAAGTTTGGAAATCTTTTTCTACCTGGGAGAGCTCCAAGCATTTCTTGCAGAGCTTGCTCGGGTTGTCGCACTTGAGGCACTGGATGTCTTCGCTCGAGGTGTCGCCGCAGTGGGGGCAGAGCGAGAATTTTTTAGACGGCTTTAGATTTTGATCCACCGCCACTCGGGAGTCGAACACAAAACACTCACCCTCGTACTCCTCATTGGGAAACTGCTCCAGGTAGTTGAGAATGCCGCCTTCTAACTGGTACACGTTTTTAAAACCTTGTGCTTCCAGTTCAAAAATTGCTTTTTCACAGCGGATGCCACCTGTGCAGTAAATAAGGTGGGGTTTTTCTTTGTCGCTGTGGAGCGTTTTTAATTTTTCGCCAAACTCGGTGAATTCTTCGATGTTAAAATCGATGGCCTTTTTAAATTTTCCGATCTCCACCTCGTAGTCGTTCCTCGTGTCGATCACCACCACGTCGTCGCGCTTGATGAGCTCGTTCCAGTCTTTGGGGCTCAAATGTTTGCGCGCGCCCGTGGGCACGTAGTCCTCGCGGTTAAAGGTGACGATCTCGTCTCTGATTTTGATGTCGAATTTTCGAAACGGGCGTTTTTCGCTAAAGCTGGTTTTTACAAGCGACGTGGACTCGATGTTGAGAATCTGCTTGAGGCTATCGATAAAAGTATTGAGATCAGCATCATTGAGCGCGCAGATGGTGCTATTGAAGCCCTCTTTACCGAGAATGATCAGCCCAATAGTGTTTGTTTTCTCGGCAGCTTGTTCAAGTTGAGCTTTAAGGCTCTCGAGCTGAGCGGGATCCTGCGGTTTAAAAGCATAAAAGGACTTGATCACGTATTGGCGCATAGATTCATGGTATTAATACTTTTTTCCAAAGTTGGCAAGTTTGAGAGGGCCTGTTATTCTCTCGCTCTTATGTCCTTATCTGTAGCCGATCAAATCAAAAAACGCCGTACTTTCGCGATCATATCCCACCCCGATGCGGGGAAAACCACCATTACGGAAAAGCTTATTTATCACGGGGGCGTGATCCGCGAGACGGGCGAGGTCAAAGGAAAGGCCGGCACCAAGGCCGCCACCTCGGACTGGATGGCCATGGAGCAACAGCGCGGGATATCGATCACGTCTTCGGTGATCAACTTTGATTACAACAATCAACGCATCAACCTCTTAGATACCCCCGGCCACAAAGACTTCTCGGAAGATACCTATAGGACTCTCGTCGCGGCGGATTCGGCTCTCATGTTGATCGATGTGGCAAAAGGCGTGGAAGAGCGCACGAAAAAACTCTACGAGGTTTGTAGTTACCGCAAGATTCCCATCTTTACGTTTATCAACAAGTGCGACCGCGAGGGCAAGGTGCCTTTGGAGTTGTTGGACGAGATCGAAAACACGCTCAAGATGAAGTGCTTTCCCATCAACTGGCCATTGGGTGTGGGTGATTTCTTTAAAGGCGTTTACGATCGCCTGCGCAAGATCGCCTACATCTACGACAAAGCCACCGACACATTTACGCCCGTTCCTGTGGAAAGCTATGACGACCCCATTTGGAAAACCTGGCTCCACCGCGATATTCTTGATGCCACCATGGAGGAGATCGAATTGATTGATTCTTTGGGTGCGGATTTCGATATCGCCGCTTTCAACCGCGGTGAGGTGTCGCCCGCATTTTTCGGCTCCGCCAAATTGAACTTTGGCGTGGATTTGTTTTTAGATTATTTCACGCAGTGGGCACCGCCTCCGGGAATTCGTAAAGGCCGCGATGGCACGTTGATCGATCCCTTTGCCAATTATTTTTCGGCGTTCGTGTTTAAGATTCAGGCCAACATGGATCGCAAGCATCGCGATCGCATTGCGTTTATGCGCATCTGCTCGGGCGCCTTTGAGCGTGGCATGAAGGTCAATCATCATCGCCTGGACCGCGAGATTCGTTTGTCGCACTCGAACCAATTTACGGCGCAAGAGCGCGAAACGGTGGACAACGCCTTTGCCGGAGACATCATCGGTGTGAGTGATAGCGGGCAGTTTCAGATTGGTGATTGCGTGAGTACCACTAAGCGCCTTGAGACCGAAAGCATTCCCAAATTTACGCCCGAGCTTTTTGCCAAGCTCACTGTGGCCGATGCCATGCAACGGCAAAAACTGCAGAAGGGCCTTAAGGAGCTTTCCGAAGAGGGCGCGATCCAATTGTTTATTGATCCCGTGATCGGGCACCAGGACTCCATTATTGGCGTTGTGGGTGAGCTTCAGTTTGAGGTGCTCCAGTATCGCCTGCGCGATGAATACAACCTCGAGACCAAGCTCAATCGTATGTCCTACCGTGTGGCGCGCTGGCCGCGCAAAGATGGCAAACCTCTTGAACATTTAAAAGGTGTGAACACTCTCTATCGTGATTTAAACAATGAGCCCGTGGTGCTTGTGGATAGCGAGTGGGATTTAAATTGGATACTTAAAGAAAACGAGGGCGTCGAAATGGGTTCTCCGTTCAGTTCAGGATTAAAATTATGAGTGCAGAAAAAGACACAAGCCCGTTAGTGGTGCAGGATCTGGTCGTGAATTACGGCACACATCAGGCTGTAAAAAACGTGAGCTTCCGTTTGAAGCCGGGCGAGATCTACGGACTTTTGGGTCCGAATGGTGCGGGCAAAACCTCGATCATCTCGTGCATGGTCACGCTTCAAAAGCCGACTGAGGGGCACATTCAAGTGTTCGGAATCGATCCGCACAAGGATCCCATCACTGCCAAACAGCACATTGGCTTCGTGCCTCAGGAGATCATCAATAGCGGCTACTTTGACGTGTATGAGATCCTTAAATTCCAATCGGGATATTTTGGTTTGCGCAACAACAACGAACGCATCGATTATCTCCTCAATCGCTTGGGGTTGTGGAACCATCGCGATAAAAAAGTGAAAGCCTTAAGTGGTGGCATGAAGCGCAGGCTTTTGATCGCTAAGGCTCTGGTCCATTCGCCGAAAATTCTTTTGCTCGATGAGCCCACGGCCGGCGTGGACATTGAGCTCCGCATTGCGCTTTGGAATTTTGTGGGTGAGCTTAAGCGCGAAGGCATTTCTGTGCTGTTGACCACCCATTATCTCGAAGAGGCCGAGCAATTGTGCGACCGCATTGGCATTCTGCGCGAGGGAAAACTCGTTCGCGAGGGGAACACCTTTGAACTCGTTCGCGGGCTCACCAAACGCAAAGTCACTTTAAAACTAAAAACCGAAATGCCGATCCATCATCCTGAAGTTTTGGGATCTGACGGTCATGGCTCGTGGGAGTTTTTGGTGTCGTCACAAAAGGGCATCGGAGAACTTTTAAACGAGCTCGCACTTCCCGCATCGGCTCTCCTCGACGTTAAAATCGAAGAGGGAGATCTGGAAGATGTGTTCCGCTATGTATTGGGTGAGGTGCAAGCATGATGACCATGAAAGAAAAAATGATTCCCTTTTACACCATTTATGAGCGCGAGATTCGCCGCTTTATGAAGGTTTCGGTGCAAACCGTGTTTTCACCACTGATTAGCTCCGGGCTCTACCTGCTCATTTTTGGCGTCTCGCTCGGTAAAAGCATCACGATTCATGAATCGGTGAGCTATTTGGCGTTTTTAATTCCGGGCTTGGTGATGATGGCAATATTGAACAATGCGTTTCAAAACTCTTCGAGCTCCATCATTTCTGGAAAATTTAGCGGCGACTTGGAGGACTGGAAGATCTCTCCACTGCGCGAGAGCGAAATCTTATTGGCGCTCGCACTTGGTGGCCTCACGCGGGGTCTGGTGGTCGGCGTGATCACGTACATCACAGGTGCACTCTTTCATTATTACGTGGTCGGTACGGGGATTCCGACCTATAGCCTTGTGGCGTTGGTTTATTTTGTGGTGGTGGGTGGATTGAGCTTTGCTCTGTTTGGAGTGTGTGTGGCGTTTTGGGCGCGCACGTTTGATCAGCTGAGTGCGGTGAATTCGTTTATTTTATTGCCGCTCATTTACTTAGGCGGGGTGTTTTTTACCGTGGCCAATCTGCATCCGTTCTGGCAAACGGTATCCAAGCTCAATCCGCTGTTCTATTTTATCAATGGAATGCGCTACGGGATGCTGGGCACCAGCGATGTCGAGCTGAACACGGCCTATATCGTATCTGGAGTGGCGCTGGTGGGGTTTTACCTGTTGGCCTATCGCGCGCTCACGCGCGGCAGCTATGCCCGCTGGTAGTCTGTAGAGTTTATACGACGGGCGGAATACTTAGCTGAAGTGTTTTCTTTTAAGTATAAGCGGGACTCAACAACCACTTATAAAAGGGGACACAATGAAAGCAGTAATTTTTGCACTCACTATTTTGGCATCCGTTTTCGCACAAGCAGCATCGTCTTACGATTGCTCATTTGAAGGCGAACAAGGTTCGATAGCTATTTCCATCGCTCCAATCGATGCAACAACACTCAAAGTGATGACTCCAGGTCAAGAAGATCAAGTTTGTTCGTATGACGAGTCTGCAGAAGCTATCGCAGAAGTGAATGCTGGTTTTTCTCAAAACGGCGTAACAATAGATGCTGAACTTCTCGTAACTTGCGAAGGCGAAACAGCAGATGCCACAATTCTCGCGCTCGTTTCTAAAACGCCCATCGTAGCTGAAGGTGTACCTGCCGGTATCAACACAGTTCTTTTGAGCCCAGTAGTTGGTCCAATCGCAGCTGGCGTTTGCACTAAGAAGTAATTGTCTTTGATGGTGCGCAAAGAACAGTCATCGATTGTTCTTTGCGTCACATTTCTCCCTCCTGATTTCAAAATTCTCCCATTTTTCAGATTTAGCAGTCACACTGAAGTGTGCGTTTTCTTTTACTAACAAGTTTTTTTATTGCGGGTGCCTGTTCGTCGAAAAGCCAAGAGTCGGAGTTTCGGCCCACGCATGTGATCACCTGTCGGCATTGGACCAACCAGTGCTACCACAGCGCCAGCCAACGCTGCAAAGGTGCCTACGATCTTATTAGTAAATCTGAGACCAAACGCACCGGTGGACCTCGCGATCTGTTCCGTGAGTACACCATGGTTGTTAAGTGCAAATAAGGGGAGAGCAATGCGAATAGGTTTACTGACGGGCGGCGGAGATGCGCCTGGATTAAATGGTGTGATCGAGGCGACCAGCCGCACTCTGCTTTTAGAAAAGGTAGAAGTGGTGGGCATTTGCGATGGGTTTGAGGGCGTGTTCAATAGCAATGTGATGAAGATCACCACCCGCAATATTCAGGGCATTCACTGCCAAGCGGGCACCTTTATTGGTACTTCCAATAAGTCGGGCATAGAAGGCCGCGAAAAAGAATTCTTAAAAAAATTTAAAGCCCTAAAACTCGACGGGCTTATTGTCGCAGGCGGCGACGGAACATTCCGTGGCCTTGAGCCAGTGAGTGATCAAATTAATATTATTGGCGTACCGAAAACTATCGATAACGATCTTCCTGGCACCGAAGTCACCTTTGGTTTTGATACGGCCTGCACGGTGGTGTGCGATGCGGTGGACTCACTTCGCGCCACGGCCCAAGCGCACCGGCGGGTGATTGTGGTGGAGGTTATGGGGCGCACGGCGGGGTGGATTGCTGTAGGTGGAGGAATTGCCTCCTATGCGGATGCGATCTTTATTCCCGAGCTCAAGTTCAATCCGGCGACATTCCGAAAGTTTTTAAAAGAAAAACAAAAAACAGAGCGCGGTCTGGTGTTGGTGGTGTCTGAGGGCGTATCCCTCGAAGGTCCGATCAAACGCAAAAAAGACAAAAGCGGCGGTTCGGTGATGGTGGATGACTACGGTGTGGGTCACCGCATGAGCCGCTGGATCGAAAAAGAATTCGGCTGGGAATCGCGCTCGGTTGTGCTCGGTCACTTGCAGCGCGCCCGCATGCCCACGACCACCGATCGCTTTCTCACTACGGCCATGGGTATTAAGGCTGCGCGCCTGGCGCTTGAGAAAAAGTGGAATCAGGCAGTGATCTTTAAAGAGGGCCGCATTCGTAGCACCCCGATCAAAGATCTCATGGGCGCACCCCGCTTGGTGGACAAGGATCACCGCTGGGTGCAAATGGCTCATTCTTTGGGAATTTTTGTTTCATAATTTTAAGAGAGCGTCGATAAATTGGAATCGAAATTTCAAACGGTGATTTTTAACGGAGGTATGGGATGTGTGCACGCAGTCTAATATTAAGTGGTGTGGTTCTACTTTTAAGTTCGGGCTGCGTCTCTCAGTCGCAAATCGAAAAGGCCATTGAGAACAATCCCGACATCGTGTTCAACGCGATCAAAAAACACCCGGAAAAGTTCATGCAGTCGGTGCAGGTCGCAGCGCGTTCCGCTCAGGAGAGTGCCTATGCGAATCAGGAGCGTGAGGCCAATGAGGCTCTAAAAAAAGATTTGGCAAAACCCCGCGACATGAAGGTGGATCCTAAAAAAATTCTCGTGGGCACTGCCGATGCGCCGATCACGATTCTTAAGTACGCGGATTTTCAATGCCCCGCTTGCCGTGCCGACAAGGCGTCGCTGGATAAAATATTTTTAAAGTATAAAGGTCGCGTGCGCTTTGTTCATAAAAATGTACCGCTCGAGAGCATTCATCCTCTGGCGCGGTTAGCGGCGCAAATTTACGAAAGCTTGCTCAAATCGGATAAAAGTAAAGCGCTGGCGTTTTATACCAAGGCTTACATGGATCAGGGCAAGTGGAAGTCCGAGGCCGATCTGTGGGTCGTGGCCCGCTCTGTGGGTGGGATAAAGACCAAGATTCAGAGCGATATCAAAAAATCTTCGATCGATAAAGACATCGATGCCGACGTGGCTGAGCATCAGGCTCAAGGCTTTCAGGGAACTCCGGCCTATATCGTTAACGGCATAGGAATGTACGGCGCACAGTCGTATGAGGATCTGGAGGCCGTTATCGAAAAGACGACGGCTAAGAATTAAACGAGATGGCGCGCGCGCTCTGAGCGCGAACGAGGAATTACTTGAGAGCTTTTAATTGCTGAAGTGTCCAAAAACGGGTGCGCTCGATGTCGTGGTTGGGGTGAAATTGAATCTTATCCACCATGTCGCTAAGAGCTTTGCGTGTGGCCGGTGTGGGGGATTTGTTTTCTAGGAAACGATTGATGTAGAGAACGGTTTTGCGCTTAAAATCGCCGTAGTCTTTAACGTTGATTGCTTGAATTGAAATTTTAAGATCATCCAACGAAGCCACTTTTTCGAGCATAAAACCGCCTTGCTATGGCCAAAGAATACAAATGGCCGGTCGGCTTGTCGAATCTTGACGGTGGGTGTTAATCAATGAGTTTGGCCGGTGAATCTTTCGATTTTTTTAAGGCTAGTGACGTCGAGTACGTTGTGTTCGTTTTGATAATCGTTAGCAACGATAACTGTAAGGTTGTTGAGATCTATCATTTTTCCGTAGCGTTTTTTGATGTCGCTCGCCACAGGCACAATGGTTGTCTGTTGAATTGTGCCGATGTTTAGCACATGTTTTTGGTAACAGCTTCCCTGCTCAGAGAGGGACTCGATATAAGAGGGGTTGAGCTGAAGTTTAACGAGAAGCGTGGAATCATTGAGAAAGGCGTAGTCTACGGTATAGGCTGAAAGTTTAATGTGAGCATCTGCGCACGCGCGTACATTAAAGGTAAAGCGCAGTGAGCTGTGTTCGCGCGTGTAACCAACAATTGGAATGCTATTGGTTTTAAAGAATGAATTGTTGGTATCGACGCTATCTATTCCACAATGAGCGGGAAGTCCGTGCTGGAGATGAATAACATCCATTTTAGCGCGCGCGGAGAGTGTAAAGCTAACAACAAGAATGAATATAAATGTTCGCGTCATGGCGTCACCTTTTAAACAAAAAAAAGACCTGCTTTGAACAACAGGCCTTGGTTATATCTTTTTTTATAGAGTCGACAAAAGATCGTTGGCTAAGTTGTTCTCTTCGTCGTCTTTAATGCGCTCAACGCGTCTTTTAAATTTGGTCTCACTCACTTTTTCATCGATCACCTTAATGTATTGGCAATTGGAAATGGTCACCGACAATGAGTCTGTAGCGCGTTTGGAGCAAGAGCCGTACGCCTGGTTGCGAGCATTGGCTTCGGAACGTGTGGGGCTGTCGTTAGTGACTTTACCCAAATTGCGTTCTCCATCAATTGTGGATTCACGGCAATCACAACGTGCAAGCACGCCCATCACCTCTTTGGATTTCGCAAATGCAGAAACACTCACGAGGCTCAGTGCAGTTATAAAAATTAGTTTCAACATAGGGCTGCCCTCCTTCGGACATTAATTCTATCCAGATAGTTGCGAAGACCATGCCGCCGCTGTCTCGATCTGAGACAGCTTAAAAGAGAATTTGGGTGACGATTTGGGGCACAACGCCGTAAATGGGCGCTTTTAATGGCTAAAAATCTGCGATCTGCTCAACCATTTCGGGGCGATCGATAAAAGGATTACGATCTTTTTGGACCGCGAAGATGGCATCATTGCGCCAGATTTCGAATTCATCAGGCGGGTCAAAATCATGCCACTCGCGCAATGCTGTTTCCTGATTTTTATCGATAGGTAGCTCAAAGCGCACAGAAAAATAAAACAGAGCGCGAGCCACGTCGCCCTTTACAGTGTCGCTCGGCTCAAAGACCGTTTCACCTTGGGCATTGCGGCCCAGGCGCGCTTCCGCGCAGGCCTGCTTCTTTACGTCCACCACGTTACCCATGGGGTAATTGCTTCTTAAGGAGTTCACCTTGGAATCCACTGGCAGCAAAATGTGAAGATTGGGTTTTTGCTCACTCTCTGGGAATTTTTTCGAAAACTTGCTTTGTGGCCAAACGTGTTCGGTGTTCACCTGAATGGAATCGGGAATGCGCATCGGTGCCAGCGGCGTCTTCGGATTGAGGTCGGCGTTGGTGATGAGCCGAGGACAATAATAAGTGTATAGAGAATAGGTGTCGTGAGAGTGGCCCTCGAGATGCAAACTCCCAAACAAATGTTTACGGGCGCCATTGTAGGACTCAGGTTTGTATTTAAAGCATTGCGTGGCCGGGCATTTTTTGACGAGGGTGTCGGGGCCAGTGGGGTTACGGATGTGGGCGCTTGTCAGGATTGTGTGAAGATCTTCTTTTAGGGTCGGGGAATCCGCAGCGATATTGCCGTAATACTGGCTCTCCCCAAATGCGTTGGTGGCAATTAAAGACACCAAGAACGCGACTAAGAATTTGATAGCGAACTCCTTTTCACATCAAAACTCAAACTTAGGTTAATGAGCTTCACTCAAATACTCAACCTGTTTTTTATAACAAATTTCTGCGGGAAAACGGTTTTTAGCATCTTGCACCAGTTCCATAAGATCGCTATTCTTAAATGCTAACCCTTTTTTAATGGCATTCACGAGTGAAGACACATCTCCCGGGGTGTGCAGAATATCTTTTGCCGATTCCAGTCTTAAAATCTCAAGCGCTCCCCCGGCGCGCGCCGCAACGACGGGAACTTCACAAAAAAGCGCCTCTAAAATCACACGTCCAAAGGGCTCCGGTGTGAGTGAGGAGTGCACGAACAGATCTAGGCTGTCGTATATGGCGCGCGAGTCTTCCATAAACGGCACAAAATGCACGTGATCAGTGATCTTAAGATCTTGAACTCTGTCTTTGAGCTGCTGAACGTAGTCGCGGTCGGCGGCGGTGGTATATATAAGTGAGCCGATGATTGCAAAGTGGACGTCGCTTCGAGTTTTTAGAACTTCGTTCGCTGCTTCGATAAACGCCAGCTGCCCTTTCCAAGGTGTGAGTGCGGCGGCGTGGCCCACGAGTTTGGTGTGTTCGCTGAGACCCAGTTTTTGTTTTAAGGCGGGCGAGGTGTTTTTGTAAAATTGCGTGCTCTTAAGGCCGTCGTATAAAATGGGAATGTGCCATTTGAGATTGTGAGTGATAGCTCGTGATGCGGAAATCCAGTGAATCTTTTTATTACCGCTAAAAAATTTAAAGAACTGTGCCAGTGCCGGATGTAGGTAATCGCGCAGGTGCAAGTAATAGTGAAACCCGTTAAGCTGTGCAAGCCAACAGCACAGGGCGTGATTTTTAATTCCAGTGCTATGCACAGAGTGGGGGTTAAGCTTTTCGAGAGTGGCGTAGATGCGGTAGAGGTAAATGAGGTACATGGGCATTCCCAACACAAAGAAAAGGAAAAACGTTATGGGGTTGCTGCGCGAAATTCTCTCGTAAATGGAAGGCATGGCGATCGTTAGGTAAGAAACGTTGAGAGCTTTTAGTTTCGCTTCCAGTGGGCCGTGACCGGGAAGGATCACCAGTGGTGGGAAGCGCGATGTCGCTTGCGTCTCTTCAATGAGGTCAATCAGCGAGCGCTCGGCTCCACCCAGTTGGGATGAGATAGATAAGAAGGCGATCGGTTTACCGTCCATCAATGTGCCCATTGCATTTATTGTAATGCATAGATGCGAGAAAGGAGTATGGATCTGCGCACTCAAGCTAGCTCATGGTCCAGTGATGATGGTGATGGCGAGATCTCGCCGGTAAATATGCAGCGGAGCTAGACCCGCTACCTGCAATCTCAAAGATTCCTATGTTATCACTGTATTATGGATAGAGTTTTTGCCAAGTTGCTTGGCGCTGCGGTCATCGTCGGCGTTTTTGTCCTCGGATTGTATCTGGATCATGTCGGATTTAGAGTCGTATCCATCGCCGCAGTCTCGTTGGTGCTGATTGCGATTATTTATGTTCCAGCCCAATTTTCGCTGCATCTTATTATTACTTTTATTTGGTTTCAGGGTTTTTTTAAGATCGTATCCAATTATCACCCTTTGGTTCACGTTGGTGCGGATCTGGTTGTGATGGTGCTGTTGTTAAAATTGCTCTTTATCAGCCCAAACACATACAAAAAATCTCCACCGCTGGTGGGATTGTTCCTGCTTCACTTCGCATGGGTGGTGGTCACATGCTTTAACCCGTACTCTCTGGGGTTGGTTGCAAATGTTGCCGGCGCAAAAGTCTATGTGAGTATGTTCCTGCTGTATTTTTTTGGCTACTATCTGGTCAATAACTTAAGCGACGTGAAACGGTTGTTTGTGCTCTTCATTATCCTTGCGTTCGTGCAGACAGTTTTCACAATCTACCAAGGTATGAAGGGTCCAACGAGCGTGGTGTCTTTGCATCCAGGGTATCAGATCCAGCTCAATAGATTTGTGGGTTATGCGTTCCGCCCCTTTGGCCTCACCAATGTTCCCGGTGGCCCCTCGGTTTATATTTACCTCACTCTCCCATTTGTCGTTTATTCTATCTACTCTGCGCGTTCGGCACTGTTCCAGCTTTTTCAGATCGCAACATTACCGCTTTTTGGTTTGGCACTTGTCATGTGCCAAGTGCGTTCGGCAATTGGCAAAGGCGTGCTGGCAGTTGTTCTCTTCATTGTGGCAATGGTGACCAGTGGTCTTCCGATTTCCGCGGCAAAGCGCGCGTACTCTGTTCTCGGGGCGGGATTTGCTGCGGTGGTTGTGGTATTTGCTCTCACTTACCTTATGGATGCCTCGGTCACAATGTACGGCGATAACGAAATGGCGATGGAGCGCAGTGCTTCTACCTTTGATATTCAGGCAATGGCTCAAGCTCGGCGCGGAGCGCTGGAGCGTTTTATGGTCTATGCTCAACAAATACCTTTTGGAGCTGGCTTCTCTCGATCTGGGGCGGCGGCTGGAGCTTTTGGTGATGCGAATAAAAGCGATACCTACTTTAAGCCGGGTTATTTTTTCGCCGATAATCTCTTTGTTCATCTGCTCATTGAGATGGGAATTCCCGGTGTGATCATCGTTGGGCTCCTAGTCGGTTGCATTTTGTTTATAGGTTTTCAAATTTGGCGCCATGAAAAACGAGTGCACTTGATCGGACCACAACTGGCAATTTGGAGCTCACTTGTGGCCATTACAGTGGGCTCCTATGGTGGTGAAGGGATCGTTTACAATCCCGAGAGCTGTTTTTTTTGGCTGTTTGCAGGGGTCATGATGAGCCTCAGAGATCCACTCTTTGAATCGATAAAAATAAAATCCGACGATTCCCATTGAGCGGCGCCTTTGGTCCAGCAACAGATCGTATTTTGAGTTCCCACTCAACTCTGCAAAAAAACCTAAGTATATTTATCCTATGGAAGTGAAGAAGCTGGTAGTTGGTATTCATGATCTCAACCCATGGGGTGGACAAGAGCGGTCCAATCTGGAGTTGTTGTATCGGATGCAAGCGCACTTTCCCATCGATGTGCATGCGTACACGTTCGCTGATTCAAGGGTGTGGAACAATCTCACCCATGTTGTTTATTCCAAGCGATTTGCGAGCCCCATTTTACTCAAACTCAATCACTATCATTTGCAAGCACTTCTAAACTTAAAGCGGCAGTTTCCGCTAAAGGCAAAAGCAAAGCGCGATGGATTTTTGATTCAGTCCACCGGAACGGCTTTGCCTTTCTCAGATATAATACAAGTTCAGTATGTGCATCATGCATGGCAAGACATTGAGTCCGGGTTGAGTGCTGAGCTCAATCCCAAACAGACCTATCTGCGTTCGGCCTACGAGGGGGCGTTTAACAGTGTGAATTTGCTCCATGAGCAACTTCTATACACCAACAATAAACATTATATCGCCATATCTCATTCCATTAAAAAAGAGCTGATGACTCATTTTCAAATTAAAAATGAAAACATCGACGTGGTTTATCATGGCGTGAGCGTCGACGACTTTCCCTCTCGTTTTGAAGATGCTGGTCGCTTTGCGCGTAAAAACATCAGGCACCAACACTCCATTCCCGAAGAGGCTACGGTCCTGTTAACGGTGGGTGCGCTCAATGCGCGCAAAGGGATTCAACTCATTTTACAAACATTGCGCGAACTGGTTTCAAACGGGATTACGAACGTGATTGTGCTTGCGGTAGGTGCGGGCAACACCGAAAGTTTTATGAATACGGTCGAAGAGTGGGGTTTAGAAGAGCACATTCGCTTTGTGCCCGCGCAAAAAGATGTGGCAAGCTATTATCAGGCGAGCGACATCTTTTTCTTTCCCACGCTCTATGAGCCATTTGGATTGGTGATTTTAGAGGCCATGGCCTCCGGCCTCGCCGTTGTGATATCATCGGTAGCTGGGGCTGCCGAGTTGATCACACCCAATCGCGACGGAATCGTTATCGATACGCACAGCAGTCCTCAAAGCAT
>CAYNTO010000039.1:0-16318 GCA_964400355.1 uncultured Pseudobdellovibrionaceae bacterium | reverse complement strand
TCACGCATCTGCGTACAAACAAAAGGAAAAAGAAATGAAGACAGTTACTCTAAGTTCAAAAGTTTTAAAGTTGGCATTCGCCGCAATCGTGTTCACAGCAGTTGGTTGCAGCAGTGACGATGCTGACAAGGCTGAAGCCGGCGTTGCCAAAACCGAAGATCGCGATTCTTTGATGAACATCCAAGCCGGCAATGGTGATTCGTGCCCAACGATCAATGGAAAATACTCCTGTGTTGAGGAAAACACTACGGATGCGTACGAAGTTGTTTTCGAGCAAGGTTACAATAGTGATGGGCAACCCGTTTTTAAACAATCAGGCGCTCCATCCGGTTCAAACAGTGTTATCGGCACTATTTTCGAACAATACATAATGAATATTGAGGGCGGGATTGTTTCTGATGGATCCATTCAAGACAAATCTATTAGTGCGCTTGGCAGCACTGTGCCGTTAAAGTACGCGGTATCCTGTGCCGGCGATGTGTTCTCACTTCAATTGGTCTCTGGAAACAATGGCTCGCGCACCACTCTTGTAAAGCAAGACGACGGCAAACTCCAAATCGAATCTTGGCAGACTGCCGATGGCGGACGCGTGGTTTCCGGCCGCAGCAATTGCCAACTCGTACAGTAATTTTCCCCGGTTCAATTCCCCCCAATTGAGCGATTTAGTGCCCAGGCCGAACGCCTGGGCATTTTTTATGTCGGCTTTTGAGCCCGTCCAAATTACTGAGTGCCTTCTATTTTTCGTAGTCTTAACAGGTCGTCTTGGATACTATACCTCTATGATCACAGCGCACTCCAAAAGTATCATTTTCTTTGGCGCACTCTTACTTGCAGGTTGTGCCTCCCCGCTTTTTAAAAGTGAACGTGCGCCCGCGGAAACGTTGTATGTTTCCGAGCCGGTAACGGCACATGGGCTTTTCGGTAAATCCGTAGAGGGGCCGGCGGTAGATCGCCAGGGGCATCTTTATTTTGTGCACAATTTAGAGCGCGGAACTGTGGGTACGATCATCAAATGGAGTCCAGGCAAGGAGCCACAGACGTGGTTGGAGTTGCCTCAAGGTGTGGTTGGAAACTCCATACGATTCAATAAAGAGGGGCACCTCCTGCTTGCAGATTACAAAGGGCATCGCATATTTAAGGTCGACGTGGAGACAAAAGCTTTGCAGGTCGTTATTGAGCATCGAGAGATGAATCAGCCCAACGATTTTGCTATCGCGCGCGATGGATCTCTGTTTATGAGCGATCCGACCTGGAGCAAAAAGAAAAAAGGCAATATTTGGGTGAGCGATGCCCAAGGTCACGTGCAACTGTTCGATACCAATCTGGGCGCACCCAACGGGATCGATCTGAGTCCCGACGAATCGCTGCTCTACTATGGTGAGTCCATTTCTGGAACAATCTACAGGTACAATGTTCGCGGCGGCTCGGGCTCTGGGAAATCGGTTTTTTATAAATTCAAACCCGACACGATTGACGGACTGCGCACCGATAGCGCCGGCAACGTGTACGTGGCGCGAATCACTCAAGGATCCATCGATTGTATCAGTCCCGAGGGAAAACTCCTCCACTCCATTCCCCTGCTCGGAAAAGAACCCACCAATCTTGCCTTTGGTGGGAATGATGGCAGAACACTTTTTGTGACTGTTCGCGATGGGGGTTACATTGAATCGTTCCGAACGGAATTTCCCGGCCGCGGTTGGCAACTTTCGCGGGGAAAGTAATATCTCATTGTGAGACACGCTGGCCACATTGAACACCTGATAAAACTCTAAGCACACACTCCCCGTCGCGACAACTATAGGGCCTTCTCCCGGGGCACTTCTTTTGCAAAATCTCTGTTTATGAAAAGAAGAGATTTTTTAAAATACAGTTCCAGTCTTGCAGGGTACATGGTCGTCGATTCCGCTTTGGCGCAAATGTTGTGGATGCCTAGCGCCCACGGCAGTCAAGTTCCAGTGGATTCCCTTAAAGCGAGTCTGAATCCCTTAGATGCCATTGTGCTTGTGCCTAAGGATGCCCAATTTAAAGAAACATTCATTTCTTTCAACAAGCGCACCACTGTGACCCCCGCAGTGCGGGTGCTTTGTAAAACTCCGGAATCAGTAGCTATATGTTTACAGTGGGCCAAGCAAAACGCAGTGCCACTCGCTATGCGCAATGGTGGGCACTCTTACGAAGGATTCTCTCAATCATCAGGTTTAGTCATCGACGTGCGCATGATGGATTCTATCTCACTCTCCGAAAACGGTGACCATGCCACCATTGGTGCAGGTGCAGTCCTCGGTCGTGTTTACGAGGCCGTTGCTAAAAAAGGCCGTGTGATTCCCGCGGGCTCCTGCCCCACAGTGGGTGTGACCGGTCATACCACTGGAGGCGGTTACGGACTTCTCGCGCGCCCCTTTGGGCTCGCAGCCGACAGTCTCACTGGCGCTGAGATGATCAATGCGCAAGGACAGCTATTAACTATTAATGACAAAGAGAATGCCGATCTGTTTTGGGCCATACGTGGCGGTGGTGGAGGGAGTTTTGGTGTGATTACCGAGCTTCAGTTTAAAACACATGTGACTAAAAAAGTGGTCACCTTTATTTGTTCCTGGTCGGCCACACAAAAAACCGCCACCAGTTTATTTAAAGCGTGGCAAGAATGGGCGCCACAGGCTCCTAACGGAATCACCTCTCTCATGAAGTTTTCTAAAGAAGCCAGCGGGAACATCGCCGTGCGCTTGGTGGGCCAAACTGTGGGGAGCGAAGCAGAACTCACCAAAGAGCTCAAAAATAATATTTTTAATATTAAACAGCCCGACAAATACTCTCCCGCTAGCAAAGCGTTTATCGATGCCGTGAAACAGTTTTCAGGTGATAAAACCTTTCCCGCAAAACTCACCTATCCGTCGGTGTACATGAAAGGTAAATCCGACTACGTCAAACAAGTGATCTCCGACGAAGGCCACGCTGTGTTGTTTTCTAAACTCCCCACCGGAATTGCAGTGATATTTGATAGCTATGGTGGCCAGATTCGCGCACTGAAAGATCAAGACACCGCGTTTCCCCATCGCGAAAACACCATCAGTTCGGTGCAATACTACATGGAGTGGTCGAAGCCCGAGGACACGGTGAAGAAGCTTGCCACCATCAACAATTACTACGAGCTGTTACGTCCCTACATGTCGGGCGGAGCCTATGTGAACTACTGCGATCTCGACGTCACAAATTACGGCGAGGCCTATTGGGGCGCCAATTTACCGAGACTCATAGACATCAAATCGCTCCATGATCCGGAAAATATATTTAACCACAAGCAAAGTGTTCCCGTTAAATCTTAAGGAGTAAAAAATGAGTGTCCGTTGGATTTCTACAGTTGCCATGTCTTTAACTATTGTTCTTACACAACCCGCGGCTGCCGATATGGCCAAGCAAAACTGCGCGCCGTCGCACGACGGCCTGAAGACTCTGAACCTGGTGAATCCAAAAACGTCGAAGCTCAAAAACCCTATTCAGGTCGAGTGGAACATGGATGGAAAAAATCTCATTGTAAATTTCGATGTGAATACTCCTGTTCAGCACGAAAAGAAAAATTTTACGGAGAACGATTACCCCTACAATTACGATGTGGTAGAAGTTTTTCTCGCGGTCAATGATCCCAAAGATAAGGCCTTTGCGTATTACGAGTTTGAAATCACACCAAACAAACAGCGCTTCGATGTAAAAGTCAGCGTTAACGAAAATGGTAAAAAATCGTTTGAATCCAATATCGATGTGGGTATCGAGGCTACAGCTGAGCGCACAGACAAGCGCTGGACCGGAACCTTTAGTGTTCCTCTAGAAAACTTGGGCTGGGCGGGTGATTTGAGCTTTCTGCGCGGAAACTTTTACGCCATTATCGGCAAAAAGCCTACGCGCTCGTACTGGAGCGCATTTTTGCCAAAACAATCCAAGCCGAATTTTCACATGCCGGAGCACTTTAAATCCCTGATGGTGTGCGAGTGAGCCTTCGGGCGCATGGCGCCCGATCCAATCATGGTAGGAACCGTTTCATATCGAGACCTGATGGGAACCCTATCGCTTCGCAAAGTTCGTTCAACAAATTCGCTCATTTTGTCGTACTTGTTGGCACTCCACCTCAGCTAAAACCTAAAGTGGCGCTTGCGCTATTTTTTGCGACAGGACTCGACTTTTATCAAGTTCGCAAAAACTTTCCCGAAGAGTTAGCTACAGTAACAAGGAGAGCCCATGAGACGCTTTTTACAGACTTCACTTTTTTCGTGTGTAGGAATAGTTATGCTTCTTGGTTACCAGAACTGCACGAAAGTAAAAGTTCAGGCGCCAAAGCCCATCGGCAAAACGCTCAGTTCCGAGTGGAAAGACATTTACTCTAAAAAATAGTCGTTAGTTTGAGGACTTCATCCCAAGTGTCCACTTGGGATCCTGAACACACTTTACCGATACATTTCTTGAAAACTCGACGAGCATCACCTGCTCGTCGTTCATTTTTTTAGGTGCCGACTTGCTCTTTAAAACTTTATAAATAAAAGCCAATTCTTTTTCATTGTTCTTTAATGCCATGTTGCGAACGGAGCAGTCGCAAACCGCTTTTCGAGCATCGAGTGTGCGTGCGAAGCGCTCCATGCACAGTTGATGCAGTTGCGCTTGCATGGTGGTTTTGTCCTTCGCAGAGGCGAAAGAGCTCAGAAGGGACAGAGTCGCTACAAGTAAAATGCAGCCACGCTTGATCATTGCGCTACTCCTGTGTCGCTTGAACTGCCGCCTTCGTTGGGGTTCGGGCAAGATCCGGTGATGTCCTTGGGATTAAAAAACGGAGCTGGATTTATTTTTTCGCAACTGTCGTCTTTTTCGCCGCCATCTCCCTTACACTTCATCACTTCATAGTGGAGATGGTCGCCGGTGGATTTACCAGTGGAGTCCACCGTACCGATCACATCGCCCTTTTTAACCGCCTGACCATTTTCGACAAATACTTTTTCCAGGTGACCAAAGCGCGTGAGAAACGTTTTTCCAGATGGTGATTTATGAACAAGCGTTATTTGGTTGCCGTAACCGCTCCCCTCGCCGGCCTTGTAGGCCTTCATAACATCTCGAACAATGCCATCGGCTGGAGCCCGCACCTCGGTTTTTCGCGCGGCCGCTATATCACAGCCCCAGTGCGTTGCGGAGCCACCCCAAACAGGATCGGTGCGCGGTCCAAAATTGCTCGATACACGGCAATTTGCACATCCACATATAGGTGGAAATAAATTTTGATCTTCGGTGAAGTTGTCGCGGGTGGATGTCGTGTTAATGGAGGATCGCTTCGGAGTGTAGCTGGTGATTGCTGGCTCTCGCGTGCGGCGGGAATCTCGTTTAAAATTTTCAACTCCACCTTTGTTCGCCATCGGCATTGCCGCTGTTCCCGCAGAATGTTCAGACGCGGCAGATCCCGTGGTCGGAAAATTAAGTTCAATCTCTCGGTCGAGCTTTACGTCCACATCGCGGGGTGTGACATCCATTGCGATGGCTGTGGAGGTGAGTTGAAAGCTCAGAAAAAATAGCGCGGCCAAATACTTCATTCCTAATAAATATCGGAGTTTTAACAGGCCGCCTTGAAAATATCCTTCGTCTGCCCTCATCTCAAAATGAAACGCGCCAGCACCTGAAAAATGTACATGTCCCTTTTAACCACTCACGCCTCCCGTCTGTGCATGCTATACACCCAGACCATGAAGAACATCCTTATTGCCGCAATCACTGCTCTTTCGCCAATGGCCTTGGCCGACGACGTAGAGATCAAAACACTCAGCTGCCATGCCTACAATTTGCTGGGTTATTCTCGATTCGAAATGACAGAGTCGAGCGATGATCTCACCGCAAACACGCTTTCCACATTCGGTAACAGCATACGCACCTACCGCTACACGGGGATCGATGCAGAGAGCACCTTTGGAACCACAAATATTCCTTTCTCTAAGATCACTTTTATTGCGCCAGATGGTGGAGGTTCATACGCTTTTGTATTCTCAGAGCCTTTGCGTGAAGAAAACACCGACTACAAAGGCACATGGGGGCAGGTGAGCGCCCTATCACCCTTTGGTGGGCCGGTGTCGTACATGGTTATTTCCAGTGTGTCGTGCTCCATCGAAGTGGTCGAGCAGCCCTATTAGTTGTTAAAAAAACTAATCGTGGCAATCGTCGTGAGGGTCGTCATCGGCGGCCTCGTAAAAACGAAAGCCAACAAACGCGTGCAGTTCCAGCACCGTATCAAAATTCGAATTTTGTGAACCGATGATACTCAATATATTTGAGCGCAATGACATATTAGAATCCGTGAGTGAGGGCACTTTCGCAAGCAGCTCCTCAAGCAAGAGGGCCATACGGTAACCTGCTTTGTGGAGCTGCATTTCTAGAGTCTTTGCATGAGCGGCATAGTACGCGTCGTTGGTGGCTTTTAGATTTTTATAAGCCTCGTCGCGGTAAACGATAGCCTCATTCAACCAATCTTCGTAGGAGCCCTTGGACCACTTCTTTAAGGTGGATGTGCTCACTGGTGAAAAACTGGCCGCCAGGTCTTGAGGCGAATACAAATTTGCGGTGGGGAAATGGATTTTGCCGTAGGTTAACAACAGAGATCGATCCCACAGCGAGTGCAAATTGGTTTTATAACCATACCAGGTCACCGATACAGAGTTGCCACCAGAGTCGTGCACAAAGCCCGCATGCAGCGGCTGATGGAGATCGCCCAACAGATGAATATAAAACCGCAGAGCATTTTTACGATCACTCGGCGAGGTTTTTTTGTCGACAATGATATCTTCGGCACGTAGGAGTGCACGAATAATGTCACCACGCTCACGCTTGCTCTCAGTGAGTGTTTGTAAGTCGTCGAGATAGGTTTCACCGAGAGGAATATTCTTGTAATGATAGTACTTGGTGTGTTTCCAATCGGTGGAGTCTTTTATAGCGTCGGCCCACGTGGAGGCTTTTTCCATACTCTCGCCGTTTAAAATAGATTGCACTTTCCCGCGACTGTTCGAGGAGAGATAACTATCGGCAATGGCGGCGGAGGTTTGATGGCCTAGAGCGCTCCAGGCATTAGCATCGATGGGAAGACTCCCAAGAATGACTCCAAATGCAATCACATACGTCTTAAAACTCTGTGGCATCTGTTATCAGTGTTGATGACACAGGACCGCACAGCAACTACAGCCGCCATTATTGACGAAAACAGAACAATAAATTGGCTTTAAGTCTAGTCTCACCCATCCCTTTAAGGTTCTTCGGTAGCAATTGTGGAGAGCACGCGCCGTTCATTGCACGCAAATGTCCAGTGGCCTCCCACTTTACCTTTGTAACTGCACTGAGGTGATGTGGAGAAACTCGCTTGAGGTGTGACGCGCTTATTGTACGAGTGAAAATGGGTGATGCCGTTGGGTCCAAGTTGATGGGATTTTTGTGCCGCTTGCCACGAGGCTTGGTTGTAGTGCTTTACGGGAGCGAACTGGCGTTTGGCGTTTACAACCTCGCAGTAGTTCTTTCCGTAACCGTTTTGAAGACGTGTCGCAATCACCCGGCCCACCAAAAGCTTCCCTGCCTCTGGTTCCCCGCGTGCCTCTCCATGTATCGCTTGAGCTAAACAGCGCAAGTGGCTCGGATGAAACGCGGTGGTGGTGGATGACCGCTTGCGATCGCCTGTTTCATTCGTCATGGAGGCACACGCGGTGAGAAGTATATAACTCATCATGAGCGCCGCTGGATTTTTAAATCTTTCATTTTTCACACCTCATTCTTCGGTGCGACAGGTCCGATACTTTGGTCCGGGTGTTTTAAAGTTAAACAACATCTCAAACTTTAAAGATGATCTCGAACAGGTGGAATTTCGTCGAAAAGTTGCACAAAAAATTCAATTTACGGGTCCAAAATTGAATATTAGGCCCCCATTTAGTAAATAACGGCCATGAACACAACCCTTTGCTCTCTGTGCACGCCTTTCCTCGCCTTGTTTTTATTGGCCGCAAGCTCGGCCCACGGCCAATCGAGTTTTAGTGAAATACGAGAACGCATCTATGCCTCTCCCCTTTCCACACTTCCCCAGCACCCGGGGCTTGCGACATGGGATGTGCTTTCGAGCCTGCTCGGCGCCGAGGACGACCCCAATGCACATGGTCTGATTGTGCGCAGTCGAATCACTTTCGTGGATACCGCTGATGAACGCACACCCGAACCCAAGTGGTTGCATCCACGCGGCGCCTGCGCCGAAGCCGAGTGGTCGATTTCGGAAAACACGCCGTTCACTGGTCTGTTTTCTCAAGGCACAACCGTGCCTGCCATTGTGCGCATCTCCTCGGGCACTGGTGTGTCTGAGTACAGTATCGGCTCAGATTTCGATGGGCGCATCATGGGGATGGCCATTAAGCTCTATCCAACGGATTCAAAAAACCACAAGATTCTCTCGCGCAACATCGTAACACTCGATCAGTACGGCTTTGAGAGTTCTCCGCGCAAACATATGTTCTGGGAAGATGACGAACAGACACCCGTTTATTTTACCAATGTGGCTCCTGCTAAAAGTTTTCTCGGGAAATTCTTAAGCGCTTTTTTCGATCGTTTTGATAACCCCAATTGGGCGCGCCCTTTGTATCAGGTGGCACGCGCCAACTTTGGCGGTGGCGATTTGATCGAGTACCGCACACCCTACGAGGTGCGCTACCAAATCGCCACCAAATACATTCAAAAAAATCTTAAAACTTACGGCGACTTTCGTGAGGAGCTTGTGGTTCTTGAAAACATTGTGCTCGATATCATTTTACAAAGCACAAACGGTAAAGACCAGCTAGGGCTAAAAATCGGCACACTCAAGTTTGGAAAGTTTGTCGTCTCCGACTATTGCGATCTGTCACTTCATTTTCATCACAGCGCCATTGAGGATCAGTGGGAAAAGTACAATAACTACGAGATGGTGAAGCATCTTTTGCCGCAATAAATACTTTTTGGGCGCGGCAATCAATTTAGGGGTCGCATCAAGCGTGCGGGCGGTCAATGAGCGCCTAATCCGTTGACCGCATAAAGCTCGAGCGTTAAATAGCACTCTATAGAGGAGCAAAAAAATGATGATTTTAATAAGCTTAATGGTGTGGTTTGCCGGGTTCGCCCGTGCCGAAACAATCAATAGCCCGGAGCTGGTGGAGCAGTTTGCAAAAGAGCTCACGTCTCCACAGGGTGTGACCGTCGAAGTTCACGGTGTCGATGCCTCTAACGGCCTTTATGTGATTTCCTTCCGTCCACAGAATTTTTTCGATTACGTGATCCTGTCGCTTCAGGCTGACTACACTTCTCCAAATTATCTCGTTATCAAAAAGCAACTGGCCACACTCAAGCGCCACGATCAACTGCAGATCAAAGGATCTCTCAACGGGTTGGTATCAAGCCCGCAGAACCATGTGCTTATGAATGAGCTTACAATTGTGTCTCAATTTTCTCCGCCCATGAGCGGCGTTGCAGACTACGCGCACTACACCAAGCTCTTAAAAGAGGTGGCCGACAAAACCGAATTGATTGTTAAGGTGCATGCCTCCCTGGTCGATGGAAAAATTTTTGTTGTCGAGTACGGCGACGCCAATATTCCCATAATTGTTAAGGACAACTCACGGACCAAAGATCTCTATCGCGGAGACAAAGTGAAGATTCGCTATGTGGTCTCCGAATTTCCAACCGCTCCCGTGCATTTACTGCTCGAGGCAGGCCCTCAGGGTGTGGATGTGCTTGATGCCATCGCCGCTCAGCATGAGCAGCCCCAAGACCGTTGCGGATCTCTAGTGATGTTTCCCAAAAGTCCTCAGGTAAAATTCAATGTTTTTGCTCTGATGACAGATATTGGAGACAACCTCTTTCGCACCTACACTCTGATCAATTTTGAAGACGTGGACTTGTTTTTTGCTTTAAGAGATAAGGCTCAGGCTGCATGGGATGCAAATAGCTCCACTGTGGTTGCTGGTCGAAATTACTACGTCAACCCGAAGCTGCAAGTGTGCGCGAAAGGCATGGGTAACATGATTGTTCCCACTCAAGCCAATCCACAAATAGTCATAGAGTCCCTAGAGGATTTAACTTTTAAAACTATACCGTAAGAATCCAGTAAAGAAATATTCCCAAAACGCCGCTCGCAATGACGGCGTTTGCGATCAGTAAAAATTTAAGCTGGCGATTCGCACGGGTCATCTGGCCCTTAGAGTCCTCTAAAAATCGTGCCTTGAGGGATTGATGGAGATCGTACTCAATGTTCCTGATTTCCGCCTTTGGCAGCGAGGGGCGCGCAATGGCCTGCAAAAAATTGTAGGGCGTTTGCGACGGATCCTTTTCCTGCAGCTGTAGATACCAACTTAAAGCGCGATATATATGCGGCGGAACGTCTTGATCGTACCTGGTCCAGCGGGTCCACGCCGATGGATCCACCATAAGAAGCTGGCTCATTTTTCGTTGGCTTAAGCCCAAACGGTGCCGAATGTCTTCGAGAGACCCCCATCTTTTACGAATGATTTCCACCTCTGCGGAGTAGCGCAGTTTAAGCGGGCTTTTTGATCGATATTCGGGGGCGTCTTTTAGGGTGGCCTTTGCCGATGCACCCTGTGGAGGTAGGTCTGTACCCTCCCCGAGCCCCTCAATGAGCCCTTCCAAGTGCTTCGCTTCTTCCGATGTCAGATTCATATCCGCAGTGTCCAAAGTGGTCTCCTCGCGCTGCTAATAACAATAAAAATATTGTATTCAGCAATATATGATGTTGTAAAACACAATAAGTGAGTCGAGTGGATTACGCTGCATAACGTTAAATATTTGATTTTAAATAGATAAATTTGAATTCAGCACGTTCATCAGCAGTTTAGCAGGTCTAGTTCTCACTTATAGTTATAATATTAAGTATTAACATATTGAAATCACTACGTTAATTTAGAAAGTGGTGTCGGAGGCTTTAAAATGCCCTGTATCGTGCGAGGGGTCAGAGGGTGGTCTGGATATGGTCTTTTTCAATTTCATTCAGCTCATTTTTTGGGCATCCATAAAATCGATTTTTTCACGCGTTTTGAAATCGGCCCGTCAAAGTGAAGTTTCTATTTCCCAACTATTAAATCCACTCACGGACTTTTGTATTCATGGGCGACGTAGATGCACTCGACTTTTCGTGTTTTTGGTTCAGCTCTGCAAAAATGAAACAAACCATCGTCAATTTCCATATAGGCACCTACCCTCGGCTGTTCGGCCTCAATATCGGCAAGGAATGCAGGCGGAATCATAGGAAGGTATTTTGGAAGAATATCGGCTGTACGAAGCGCCACATTGTAGTGAACTGTGCCGCCCGGATTAAATCCGATCGAATCAAATGTCATGGATTTATAGCTACCCGATTCGGCTTCTGTAGCTTGAGTCGCGATCATTAAGATGTTCAGAAGCGTTAGACCCTCTTTGGCTCGGGCTTTGCGCTGAAATTCAGGATAGCTGATGACTATGTATAAGAACGCGAATGTAAATACAATTATGGTGGAGAGCTTCAATAGTTTTATAAACGTCCTTCGCATCTTGCACCTCTTAGAACTATTCGGTGATTAATTCGAGTTCTATAGAGCAGAGACAAATTATAAAAGAATACTTATTTAGGCTTGAAGGTGAACGAAGGTATACGGGACACGATCAATGCTCGATGTTTCCGAGCATGTCGAGTTCGATGCGGTCATAGTACGAGTTTAAAGTGCGAAAGACTGGATGTGGGCCACGGCCGACGTCTTTACTATAACTGTAGCTACTTCCGCCCGACTCGTAGGCCACGCCACGTTTACTGCCCGATAAAAGGCGACGTAAGTTCATAGCGCCGTCACCTTTGCGTCGTACTGCGCGTGGAGTGTTTTTGGAAGTCATTCGTCGCCGATTGAGTTTAGACACACCTTTTTTATCAGCGGGGCGCGCTTTATGAAATCCGCTTTGGAATGCTGCGGATTCCACTGAGCCTGCGGGTGCCGCTGCTCCCCGGCCCGTGCTTCGCGAGGCTGTGGTGAGATTTCCGCCCCCGGCTCCACTTCCTGCGAAGGGCGATGCCAATCCGCCTCCGCCGCCTAAGGAGGATTGTCCTCCGCTCGCAGTTGAGACGTTGTTGCCAAACGTTTTTGAGCTGGGCCCATCGCCCCAGGATTCGCCGCCAAGCTCACTGGTGGCCTTGCCACTACCGCCCACGGCATCCAGTGAAGAACTGCTTCCTCCCGATGACGTCGCAGCAAAGGAGCTACTAGAGGAGGAGCTGGTCGCGCCACCGCCAAAATCAGGAAAATTCAGCGCAGGGAGGCTACCGCTGCCGCCACCACTGCTCGAACCACTGGCTGCGGCACTCATCATCTCTCCACCGCCGGAGCCCCCGCCACCGTTACTGTTATTGCTGTTCGTTGAACCGCTACCGCCGTTCGCTTCGCCTTTAGCGGCAGCGTTCTCACCTTTGATGTCGCTGTCCTCAGCTTCGGGGCCACCTGTGGTTTTTCCATCGCTGCGCTCATCGGCGATAGGATTGTCTCCGTAAAAAATACTGGTCTTTGCTTCTTCCGATTGAGGAACAGCATTGGTGGTGATTTCATTGGTGCGCGTATCAATAATCTTTTGCACTTCTGCATCGGGTATCAAAGTTTTTGCAGTCGCACCGGTGGCGCAGATCGTGCGGCCGTGCTGAAAATCTTTTAGATCCTCGGCGATACAGCGATTGCCCGGCTCGGGCGTGCATGCTGTTGTGCAGTCCACAACTTTTGTGGAGCAATCGTTACCGACGTCTTTCTTGCAAGCGAGTAAATTATCAACGGCAATACGACAGTTGCCTTTCTGAATGCATTTGTAACTGTCGGAATCGCACTTAGTGACTAAAACTTCGAGCAATGATTTCGTACATTTTGATCGGCCGATACTGGTCGAGCAATCGCGTTGACAGGCTTCAACGTTACTGCTGGCTTTTCGCTGGCCGGATCCCTCGTCGAAGTGATTCATACAGCGCTGGATCTCAGGTGCGGTGTAGCCGCCCGTCATAAATCCCATGCGGAACTGGCGATCCTTGGCACACACGCTGTCGTCGGAGTAATCCAGGGCGTGCACTGAAAAAAACGAAAGCATCAAGAGCAGAAAAGCCATACTTAAGTATCGGTTCTCGAGGCCATTTCCATAAATTTTTTTGTGTCTCAATTTGAGAAATGGCGCCTTCATATGAGTGTTATTTACGCTAAAAAAGTTTTTTGGAAAAAGACGCTTTTATTGGACTTCGATTTTTAGGCTTATTAAGATAAAAAAATATGTCCACTCGCTATGCGCTCAACAAAAATAAATATCTGCTCGATCCCGAGTACGATCACCTCGAGCGCAATTTGCAGTTTTACAAATACAAAGATCCGCGCAACTGTTTGGCCTTACTTCTCGCTTTAAAAACCGGCGCTCGCGCGCAGGAGCTTTTAAATATTCGCAAAAACGACATCAATAAGTACGACCAAACCGTTTTTATCAAAGGTCTTAAAGGCTCCGATGATCGCGAACTTCCGATCCACGCCGAGCTCTTCGAGGAGCTTGAACAGTACACCCGGCCCATGAACGAGAGCGATCACGTGTTTCCGATCAGCTACCATCGGCTGCGCCAGGTGTGGTGCGATTACCGCCCGGTTGGGAAAAAGTTCCACTGCCTCCGCCACACCTTTGCCATTCGCCTGTACAAAAAAACCAAGGACATCCGTCTTTTACAGGTCGCGTTAGGGCACCGGAATGTGGTCAATACCATGATCTACGCGGACTATGTGTATTCTCAGTCGGAGCTTAAAAAGCTCATTCTGTAGTCATCCCTACTACTTAGAATTGGCAGTGAAAGGAGCATCTCCGGGAATCTGCACAATTTCCTTGATTTTCTGTATATTTTTAATAGATTACGACCCTCAGTTCCGTAATTTGGTTGTATGGAGGTCGCCCCGGCGGCAGCCATCGTTGAAGAGAGGTTATTTATGGCAACGCCCAAGAAAAGATTATCACGCTCAAAACGCGGCATGCGCCGTGCTCACGATTTCCTAGAGGCTAAGGCCGTAAACACTTGCTCCAACTGCAACTCTCTTGTTCAGCCTCACCACGTTTGTGCGTCTTGCGGCCACTACAAGGGTAAATCCATAGTAGCGGCACCTCAAGAGACGACAGCGGCTCAATAACAAGAGTCATGTCACTCCCCTACAAGTCTTGGATTTCAGGAACAGGATCCTACCTTCCGCCAAAGAAGCTCACCAACTTCGATTTGGAAAAAATCATTGAAACCACGCATGAGTGGATTGTGGAACGCACCGGGATTTCTTCCCGGAGCATCGCTGAAGACGGCGTAGCAACAAGCGACCTAGCCCTTGTCGCCTCTCAACAGGCTCTCGATATGGCGGGCCTCACCCCTAAAGATATCGACATGATTCTCTTTGCGACCGTGTCGCCCGATATGCCCATGCCGAGCTCCGCGTGCGAGCTTCAGCGCAAACTAGGGTGTCGCAACGTGATGGCCTTTGACCTCTCGGCCGCTTGTTCCGGTTTTCTCTATGGCGTTTCTATTGCCGATCAATTTATAAAAACCGGCCAGTACAAACATGTTCTCGTTGTTGGTGCAGAAGTTCTACACAATTGGGTCGACTACAACGATCGTCAGACGTGTATTCTTTTTGGAGATGCTGCGGGTGCCGCTGTGGTTAGCCGCGCTGAGAGCGCATCAAAAAGCGAGATTTTAAGCTCCCACATGTACGCCGAAGGCGATCTTGCCGATTTGCTCTACATACCCGGCGGTGGTTCGAAGACTCCATTTTCTCCGAGCGTTCTTGCCAATGCCGATCACAAGGTAAAAATGAAGGGTCGTGAAATTTTTAAACATGCGGTTCGCACAATGTCGGCCTGCTGTCAGATCGCGCTCGACGCTAACAACATGACAAAAGATCAAGTGGATTGGGTCGTTCCTCACCAAGCCAACACGCGCATTATGGAAGCGGTGGCTAAGCACTTTGAGATCTCTATGGACAAAGTGATCGTGCGCATTGCAGAAATGGGCAATACCTCGGCCGCCACCGTGCCTGTAGCACTCGACATGGCCGTGCGCGATGGTACAATTCAGCGCGGAGACACGTTGTTGTTTACGGCTTTTGGTGCGGGCCTTACAAGCGGCAGCATCCTTCTGAGGTTTTAAGCTTATGTCCAATGTATTTTTATTTCCTGGTCAAGGCAGCCAACACGTCGGGATGGGGAAATTCCTCTATAGCGAATTTAAAATCGCTCGCGATATATTCGAAGAAGCTTCAGATAGTATTGGTGTCGATCTTAAAAAATTGTGTTTCGAGTCCGATGAGACCACCTTGGCTCTCACCGAAAACACTCAGCCGGCACTGCTCACCGTCTCAGCCGCCACCTTCGCGGTCCTCAATAGCATCCTCGAACTCAAGGCGACCGCCCTTGCTGGGCACTCGGTAGGTGAATATGCAGCACTCGTGGCAGCGAAAACACTCACTTTGAAAGACGCCGTGTTTTTGGTGCGTTTGCGCGGGCAGTTCATGCAAACCGCAGTGCCTGTCGGTGTGGGTGGCATGGTGGCGTGTATGGGTTTAACGGCCGCAGAGGCCGATCAATTTTGCCACTGGGTAGAAACCACCAGCGGACTTCGTCCTTTGGAGCCCGCCAATTACAACACTCCCGATCAAATCGTCCTCAGTGGCTCTATGGCCGCCATCGATTGGGCGCGCAATGAATACACTCCGGAAAAATTGGGCTGGTCTAAGAAAGTGCGTTTGATTCCTTTAAAAGTGTCGGCGCCTTTTCACTGTAGCCTGATGAAGCCCGCCGAAGACAACATGGCCCTTGAGCTGCAAAAAGTGGAGTTTAAAGACGCGCAGATTCCTGTGGTGCAAAACTACACCGCCGCATTTCACTCTCAAGCGGCCGAACTGCGGGAAAATTTAACGCGGCAAATATCTGGATCCGTGCGTTGGCTGCAAAGTATGCAGAATGTTTTAAGTGGGCATCCCCAATCTTTTATCGAGTGTGGATCGGGAAAGGTGTTGTCCGGGTTGCTTAAAAAAATCGATCAACAAAACACCCCGGTCTTTAATGTGAATTCCATCGAGGATATTAAAAATCTAGAGGCGAGCAAAAAGTAGCGGGCTCCCCGAGCAGAACGGACCGACGCTTAAGGGCGCACTCTGCAGAAACCATAAAGTTATAAAAAGGACGTTTATATGCTTAAAGGAAAAAAAGTTTTTATCACCGGCGGCAGTCGTGGAATCGGCGCTGGCATCGCCCGCGCGCTGGCGGGAGAAGG
>CAYNTO010000038.1:0-18270 GCA_964400355.1 uncultured Pseudobdellovibrionaceae bacterium | reverse complement strand
GCACACGATCGGCCGACTGTGGCTGATGAGAGTCAACGCAACGAAACCCGCTGCACAGCCAAATCCAAAATGGAAGGGCTCAAAAAAATAAAAACGGCTCGCAGATCCCAGCAAACAACCATAGCCACGACTCAGTTGCTGATTGGCCACCTGCCAAAAGATTTTAAATGCTCAGAAAAGGCGCTCGCTCAGTTCATCCATCTTCCAGGTGAAGAGTTAAAGACAATTCACAACACCTCACCCATGATTACCGTGCGTTCCATCAAAGCGATTCTGAAGTTCACATGCACATCAATGCCGCCCGAAATCCAAATCGAATTGGCAGCTCGCTAAAACAGTTTATAAGGTGATCTTTATATTCGGGAATCTCTATATATAGTAGAGTTAGATATTTGGTGCCTCGAGGGAGACTTGAACTCCCATGACCTTGCGATCGGTGGATTTTGAATCCACTGCGTCTACCGATTCCGCCATCGAGGCACTCACTAACTGCAATAAAACAGTTCCGTAAAACTAATTTATCCCACAATGGCGATCAAGAAGTTTTTTCAGAGTCGTCTAAACGTTAACTATTATCACCAAGCCAAAAATTGTCTTATACTCGAGATAAGAAAGTTCCATAGTGGATCCACTCCAAATAACGCCTTAAAAATCAATAGGATACACCGGTTTTTGGGGTCGGTTAAAAGTTGGCGCGCCAGTTGCTAAGTACAGTGACGAAACACGCTATGGAGGAATAAATGACTAGAACGTTAATGATCACAATATTTGCAATCGTATCAGTGGTGGCTACTGCTCATGCGCAAGAAGATTACAACATCGAAACGATTGAAAGAAATGTATCTCGCTCTCACGACGCTGAAGGCGAGCAATCACAAGAAGAATACTCGGACGCGATGAACGAGGCGAACAACACATCGAGCAGCCCGCAGATCAATATCTACAATGCAAATTCGAATGCGAATAAGCAAAAGAGCCAATTGGATGCAGCCGCAGATGCGGCAGCTGATGCCGAAGCAAAGAATGATGTTACTAGCGACATCAATATCGAGAGTGAAGTGGGTAACGAGTACATTAGCCGCACGTCTGACATCCGCAAAGCTCGTAAGAGCATGGAAGTTGGAACAGAAGCAAAGATGGTTGAAAAACTAGAATGGTCACGCATCGAAGATGAAAAAGATCGCGCCGATCGTTTGTTTGGTAACCGTTTAGATAAAAATTATGGCAACGATTATAAGAAAGAAGAGCCAAAAGTAATCGTTATTGAAAAACCTGCTTATGTTGCGCCTGCGTACCAAGAGCCAGCTCCTGAGTACAAAGCCCCAGTAAAAGTAGAGCCCACTGCGACGTACGAAGTAAAAGACGAATACGAAGAGAAGACCACTGTGTTTAGCGAAGAAGTTTACGTTGCGCCAATGGTAGGAACGATGAATTACTCTGCGGACAACGTTCGCTCTGACTCTGTGTTTGGTCTTGCAATCGGAACGCGCTTTGATTCTAACGTGTCAGTAGAAGGTAACTTCCTCTACGGTGAGTTGGAAATGGACGACTACAACACTTATGGTTACCAAGGTAACGTATGGGGTGGAGCGCCACAGTACGGTCTTAAAGATGTGACCCAGTATTCTTTTGGCGGAGCGGTTAAATACAACTTCGGCAAACAAAGAATCAGCCCCTTCGTTGGAGCTTTGGGTTCGTACACAATGCGTGACTACCAAGAGACGCGTTTAGGTACAGGTACAGCTGAGTCGACAGCAATTGATGCGGGTTTGACTTTAGGTGTAGACGTAAAAGTTGCTAAGAACTTTAGTGTAGGTCTTGAATACCGCATCATGAAGAACATTTCGAACGACCGCGAAGAAGACAACCAGTTTATGGCTCAACAAGCACAATTTCGCCCGCAAACTGCTGGCAAAACGTTAGAGCCGCTAGAAGAAGTGAATCAATCCATGCTTCTTTTAAATGGTAAGTTTAGCTTTTAATTAAAAATGTAAAGTGATCATTGTTCGAGTCCTCTTTAGCCAGCCCAGTCAGAAATGACTGGGCTTTTTTTTATTCCCGATTTAAGCTCAGTGTATGCCCACGATTTCTCTCGCCGGTAGAGCCAACTTCGCTGTTTTAGTAAAAATACCCCTGTTAGTAGTGGCACTGGCCTTGGTGTTTCTGCTCGCAGCGCCTCCAATTGCCCACGCCGCTGAAAATAAAGTGATCATGGCCGTTCTGGTCAAGCTCGACAAAGCCCCACTGACTTCGCGTGATTTACAGATCAATCAGTTCATGAACGAGTATGACAATGTGCTCACAGGGTACGTAGATCGTCGCGAGCCTCTCAAGGAACTTGTATGGGAGCAATTGCTTGGTGGAGAAGCGCACAACTTGTTAAGTGCCGCCGAGATCTCCAAGGACTACGGCGCCTACGAGGCGCGGTTTATGGAAAAAGTAAAGAACGACAAAATGTGGAAAAGTTTGGGAGTGACATCGGCGGAAGTGAAAGCACTATTGAGCAATCGTTTTGCTGCAAAAAAACTGATTCAGCTCAAGATACCCGTGGAGCTCATCGATGTGTCAGACCAGGAAATCGAAACTTATTATATGCAAAATAAGATGATTCTCGGCAATCGTCCCCTTGCCGAGATCCGTGAAAAAGTCGTCATAGGCCTGCGTGAGAAAAAAGCGCAGTTGCGCCTCAAGGATTGGGTGGCGGCGGTGTCTCGTTCCCACTCTATCGTCTATATGACGGGTTTTCGTATTCAATAGCCCATGCAAATTCGAGAGAGAGTTCATATATTCGAAGATTTTATAAAGTGGATAGATACCTTTCCCGCTGACGAATTGGTGATGCACGGTTGGACTCCGTCCACGCTCGCTGAGGTTGCAAAACATTATCCCTACGCAGTGGTTTACGAAGGGACGGACGTGTGTGCGGCGCTGTTTTACCAGATCCTTGGCCCGCAGCACTTTGAGGTTCTATTCCTAGCCACAGCGCCCCATATGCGACGAAAAGGATACCTGACTCAATTATTTTTGCATTTTTTTACAGCATACCCGGAACTGCGCCTCTGGCTTGAATACCGTGAGGACAATCATGCCGCGCGCGCACTGTACTCGCGCCACGGGTTTGTGGAAATTGGGCGCAGGGAGCGATACTACAACGATGGTAAGGCTGCAATATTAATGGAGTTTTATCAGAAGCCGTAAGGCCTAGATTGGGGCCTGTCACCCCACCCATATCTATAGAGTAGTGCGACCATAAGTCTTGCTTTTTCCCTCTACGTTTGTTACAAAACAACCACTCACACAAAGGCCCTTATTGGGCCTTTTATATTTTTGGTGGTAAAAGTGACCGTAAAACCGATGGATAAAATCATTCATTTGGCGGAGTCGGTGGCGTCCAATAATGGCGTACGTTTGTACGATTTAGAACTGGTCGGCGCTGGCAAAGGAAAAACATTGCGCGTGTATATCGACAAGGACGATCCAGCGGGAGTTTCTCTCGACGATTGCTCCAATGTCTCCCGTGGTTTGAGCTTACTGCTCGATGTGGAAGACCCGATCGATGGAACTTACAATCTCGAGGTTTCAAGTCCGGGACTTGAGCGCACACTGAAAAAGAAGTGGCACTACGATATCAGCGTTGGCAAAGAAATTAGCCTGAGTCTCAACAAGCATTTGGGCAAAATTATCACCACAGTGCCAGCACCAATGGCGAGCCGCAAAAAACTCATTGGTATTCTTAAGTCTGCAAATGACCAGGAGATCGAGGTCGACATTGGCGATACGGCGCCGATCCGCCTGCCAATGGAGACTGTGGCAAAGGCCAACTGGGTGTTCAACCTAGAAAAGACGGATAAAAATTAGCAGTACATTTAGAGTTAAAAAAAAGTTTTAAAATTAAAGTTCAGAGTGAAAATTTAAGGAGAGTTTATGTCTAACGAAGCAATGTTTTCTGATCTCAACAGAATGATTGAGCAGCTCGGTAAAGAAAAAGGGATCGACAAACAGGTGATCGTCGATGCCGTTGTTCAAGGTATGTTGGTGGCCGCGCGCAAAGTGTACGGTACGTACCGCGAGATCGAAGCCAGTTACAATGAGGACACCGGCGAAGTGGAATTGTTCCAGTTCAATGAAGTGGTCGACGAAGAAACATTCGAGGACGAAGAGATCGAAATCACGCTCAAAGACGCGCGCAAGCTCGATCCAGAAGCGCAACTTGCCGATCACATTGGTATCAAACTCGATACTACAGAACTTGGCCGTATTGCCGCGCAAACCGCAAAGCAAATCATCATGCAGAAAGTTCGCGATGCGGAACGCGAAATTATTTTTAACGAATTCGAAGCCCGCAAGGGGGAGGTCGCCTCTGGTATCATCCGCCGTATAGAACGCGGACATATCGTGGTCGATCTGGGACGCACAGAGGCTGTAATGCCGCCTCGAGAGCAGATTCCCGGCGAGTCGTTTAAACCTGGTGACCGCATCCAGGGCCATCTCATGGACGTGCGCCAAACGACGAAAGGCCCGCAGATCATCATGTCGCGCGCCTGCAGTGATTACTTGATCAAATTGTTCGAAGCTGAAGTTCCGGAAATTTACGATGGCATAGTGCAAATCATGGCCGCCGCTCGTGAGCCTGGTCAGCGCGCAAAGATCGCAGTGTATACTAAAGACAGCGCTGTAGATCCCGTGGGCGCCTGCGTGGGTATGAAAGGTTCGCGCGTTCAAGCCATTGTTCAAGAGCTCAAAGGCGAAAAGATCGACATCATCGAGTGGGATGAAGACATCACGCGTTTTGCCTGCAACGCTCTGGCGCCCGCCGAAATTTCTCGCGTATTTCTCGATGAGAGTCGCAAAGAAATGGAAATCGTTGTTACCGATAGCCAACTCAGTCTTGCCATCGGTAAAAAAGGTCAAAATGTGCGTTTGGCATCAAAACTCACGACCTGGAAGATCGACATCATTTCAGAAGCCAACGCATCGGCGCGTACAGCGGAATCTATTTTTAATCTGATGTTGATTCCCAACATGACAGACACCATGGCACAAAACATTTTCCAAAGTGGGTTTGGTTCGTTCCAATCTATCGCCGAAGCCGATTTGGCCGAAATCACCAGCATTCCTGGTTATGAGTCTGCGGAAAAAGCGCAGGGTCTCATGGACGATGCGAAAGCCATTATGAAGAAGTACGAAGACGAAGGCATCGAGATTCCGAAAGCTCCAAAACAAGAGCAAGTAGAATCGAAGGGTGATGCTAAGTCGCAAGCCGAAGCTCAGTTGCGAGCTCAAATGGCGCAATTGAAAGAACAAGAATCTGCAGACGATGCGGAAGAAACAATACAAAGCCCTGAGTAACTCAGAGGTTTTAGGAGAATAGCTTGACCAATCAAAAGGTATTTGAATTTGCAAAAGACATCGGAGTGGAAACACTCACCTTGATGGATAAGATCAAAAAATGGGGTCTTCCAATCAAGAACCATATGGCTGAAATCACGCCAGAACAAATGGTCGATATAAAAGCAAAGTTGACGGAGGAGGCTTCCGCGCCGACTTCGACGACAAAAAAGAAAACGGCGACAAAAAAGAAAGCGGCTTCCGCTGAAAAACCAGCTGCTGCCGCCGCGCCCGCAAGCTCAGGCACTAAAAAAGTGTCAGTGCGCAAGACCGCGGCTTCTGCTGAACCCGCTTCCGAAAAAGAAGAAATTGCTCCGGTAGTTAGTAAAAAAACCACCGCAGCAAAAGCGGCGAAGGAGGCTAAAGACGCCAAAGACGCAAAGGATGCCGCCGCAGCGGCTCCGGTTGGTAAAAAGACCAAGCGCACAGTAATTCGCCGTAAAAAAGAAGACATCGAAGAGGCGGCCGCAGCCGCCGAAGCAGAAGCTGAAGAACAGATCGAAGCCCAAGCAGAGGTGGAATCGACGGAAACGGCAGAAGTTGCCGCGGCACCAGAAACTGCCTCCTCTGTTGAGCCGGCACCTCAGGTAGCCAGTGCAGAAGTCGCACCGCCCGCGGTAACAGCTCCAACAGCTGCCGATGATAAAGCAAATCCAGCGGCCGCTGCGAGCACCCGTAAGCGTGAAATTCTAATGACTGACGACGGGCCAGTGAGTGGAGTGCGTTCCGTCAAGCGCAACATTGTTGGCCGCATGGATCTCAATCGCGTCAATCAGCTTCCTCAAGCCCGCGCGGCCAAAGCTGCCCCCAATCGTGGCATCCGCACGGGATTCGTAGCACAAGAAGCCTACGAGCCGCCACCGGTGGCAGCTCTGGACGACGACCGCAAAGATAAAAAGGGCGGCAAGAAAGTGGGAGGCTTCCCAGCTCCAACTAAAGAAAAAGAAACCGCACCGCCAACTTTCGTATCTGCCGATTTCATGAAGCGCGAAATTGTGTTCCAGCCCAAAAAGAAAAAAGTGGCAGAGGGACCAATTCGGAAAACTCAGATCACCACTCCTGCTGCCTACAAGCGCGTGGTGAGCGTTTTTGGTTCTATGTCGGTGAGTGAGCTGGCGCAGTCCATGGGCGTAAAAGCCAATGCAGTGATTAAAGTGCTCATCGGTAATGGCGTCATGGCCAACATGAACACCGTGCTCGATTTCGATACCATCTCGCTGGTGGTTCCAGAGTTTAAGTACGAAGCCGAAAACGTAAAAAAGACAGACACTCAACTGATCGAAGCGGCCACCAACATGGCCAGCGAAGCGGAGATCGTTACGCGTTCTCCGGTTGTGACCGTAATGGGTCACGTCGATCATGGTAAGACCACTCTTCTCGATAGCATTCGCAAAGCGCGTGTGGCCGCCGGTGAAGCGGGTGGGATCACCCAACACATTGGTGCTTACCGCGTGAATACGAGTCTTGGCGAAGTGACCTTTATCGATACGCCCGGCCACGAAGCGTTCACAGCGATGCGCGCGCGTGGAGCCAATGCGACTGACATCGTGATTCTAGTTGTCGCTGCCGATGATGGAGTGATGCCACAAACAATTGAAGCATTGAACCATGCAAAAGCGGCCAAAGTTCCCATGATCGTTGCCGTAAATAAAATGGACAAGCCGGGCGCTAATCCGGATCGTATCAAGCAACAGTTGGCCGAGCACGAATTAGTGCCGGAAGATTGGGGCGGAAATACGCAGTTTGTTCCGGTGGCAGCTATTAAGGGTGAAGGTGTCTCGGAACTTCTCGACCAGATCAGTGTGCTCGCGGAAGTTCTCGAACTCAAAGCCAACCCTGCGCGTTCGGCGACCGGTATTGTGATTGAATCTCGAGTGGAGAAAGGTCGCGGCAACGTGGCCACCTTGCTGGTGCAGGACGGAACACTCCGCGCCGGACAGGCCATTGTAATTGGTACTGTGGCTACTCGAGTTCGAAGTCTCAACGATGATTCGGGTAAAGTACTAAAAGAGGCAGGTCCAAGCATGCCGGTGGAGATTATTGGTCTCCCGCAAAGCCCCAATGCCGGCGATCGCTTTGATGTGACCACGGACGAGAAGGCGGCGGCTGAAATCGCCGAAGTTCGTAAAGCCGAGCTCAATAAGATTCCAGAGAAGTCTGTAAATCTCGATGATATTTTCGCCAAGATCAAAGCTGGCGATGTGAAAGAGCTCCCCATTATCCTTAAGTGCGACGTAGCGGGATCTGTTGAGGCGATCAAAGGGTTGTTCTCGAAGATTTCTACCAATGAGGTAAAAATCAAGGTGATTCATAGTGGCATCGGCGCTGTGAACGAATCGGATGTTCTTCTCGCAAGCACCGCGAAAGGTATTGTTGTTGGTTTTAACGTGCGACCAGACACCGGTGCACAGGCTGCTGCAAAAGGCCGCGGTGTAGAAATCAAGACGTACTCGATCGTGTATGAGCTCGTCGATGATATGAAAAAAGCGTTGGGTGGATTACTTACCCCCATCGTCCGCGAAAAAGTTTTGGGACGTGTTCAGGTGCGCAATACCTTTACAGTGCCTAAAATTGGAACGATTGCCGGTTGCTTTGTCACCGACGGTGTTATTAATCGTAACAGCATGCTGCGCTTACTCCGCGATGGTAAAGTTGTTTACCAAGGCAAGGTGAGCAGCTTGAAGCGCTTTAAAGATGATGCCAAAGAAGTTCAGACAGGCTTTGAGTGCGGTATAGGTATCGAAAACTTTAACGACATTAAAGTTGGTGATGAGATCGAAGCCTTTACTGAAGAATCGATCGCTCGAGAAATTTAAGGACGTTAATGAGTGCTGGAAACAGCGACGGACGTCGCATGCAAAAAGTAGAAAAAGAAATTCGCGATATCGCTGGATCGTATTTGATTCGGCATTTCGCGAATGATCTTTTAACCATTAGCCAGGTAAAAGTGGCTAAGGATCTCAAAGCGGCAAGTCTCTATATAAGTTCGCTCAAATATACTCCGGTCCCAAAAGAGCTGCTCGAAGAGTTGCAGGAGTCGGCGAAAAATATTCAAACCGAAATCAATAAAAAACTGCGCATGAAATTTTGCCCCCGTCTCAAGTTTTTAAATGACGACGGAGGAGATCACGGCGAGAAGATCGATCAGCTGCTCTCGCAAATTAGGCCGAAATGACTTCACAAAAAACAGCAGTCTCATCGGCAGCGCCTTCGGCCATTAAATCCACAGTTAAACCGCCTTGCGGCGTATTGCTCATCGACAAGCCTAAAGGAGTGACCAGCCACGATGTGGTGGCCTCAGCTCGGCGAATTCTCAAACGCCGCGACATCGGTCACGCGGGCACGCTAGATCCCGACGCCTCCGGTTTGTTGATTCTCCTGCTTGGCGATGCGACGAAACTCTCCGACATTCTCCTTAATGGCAACAAATCCTATATTGTAGATGTGACCTTTGGTACGAAAACCGATTCGGGCGACTTGGCCGGAAATGTTGTTGCTAGTTCTGATGTCGAGGTGACCGAGGAGGCTATTGCTAAAACCATTCCTCAGCTCGTTGGCGAGTTTGACTGGGAAGTGCCGGTGTATTCGGCGGTTAAGGTCGATGGGAAGAAATTGTACGAGTACGCACGGGCCGATATGCCTGTAGCTGTGCCGAAAAAGCGCATGGAGTTTTTATCAGCGGTTCTATTAGAATCAGTAAACCTTTCGTCGAAAATGGCAAGTGGTGGAGAGCGATTCACACAAATAGCTCGCGTGGAATTGACCTGCTCTAAGGGCAGTTACATGCGCAAGTGGGCCGAGAAACTGGGAGAAGCACTGGGCTCGGTGGCTGTGGCAAGTGGCATACGTCGCACGGTTTCGAGCCCGTACTCGCTCGAGCTGTCCATCCCATTGAAAGATCTTAACGTCGACAATGCCTATAGCGGACGTCACTGGATACCCATTGCCAGTACTTTGCAAGATTGGCCGTCCATCCGCATTGAGGGTATCGAAGAAAAGTTGATCTCTAACGGTCAAATTCCTCACAAGATGGCGCGCTATCTGGAAATCGAATACGGCGGGCGTCCTGGTGTGCGAGCGGTGAGCCGTCGAACGGGCCGGCTTGTGGCCCTGTTGGCGCCCAAGAGTAGTGGGTTTGGGATTCAGCGCGTTTTTCCCGAGTGATTCTCTCAGTTTGCACCGCCGGTCAGGCCCGTGCACCCCGCTTCCATAACTGATAAAAAAAGCGCTCCTCAAGAGAGCTGTAACCCATTATTTTTGTTGATTCTTTTTACCCCCAAGACTACTGTGCCCCCATACTTCAGCGATCGATAGCCATAGACGTCGCCAGAGGTATGTTTAAAATTTAACCCCCATAAGGAGGCAATATGGCAATGAGTAAAGAACAGAAACAACAAGTCGTAAAACAATTCCAACGCAAAGATCTCGATACAGGAAGCTCTGAAGTGCAAATCGCTTTGATCACGGCACGCATTAAGGACCTCGCGGGTCACTTTAAAAAACACTCAAAAGATCACCACGGCACCACAGGTTTAATCAAACTCGTAAACCGCCGCCGTACACTGTTGGATTACCTCAAAAGAACAGACGTTAAGAAATACCAAACGATCCTCGAGCAATTGGGCCTCCGTAAGTAATCGTTTTTTTCGAGTTTCAATTTTATTTACGCAAAGGATTTAGAGAATGGTTCAAAAAGTTACGACCACAATTGCAGGACAGCAAATCACAGTTGAAACGGGAAGAATTGCGAGACAGGCCGATGGTGCTGCTCTTGTTTCCTGCGGCAACAACATCGTTTTAGTAACGGTGGTTTCAAGCCCCAAACAATCGGAGATGGATTTTTTTCCTCTCACCGTTGAGTTCTTAGAAAAGTATTATTCTGCCGGTAAATTTCCCGGTGGCTTTTTTAAGCGTGAGGCCAAGCCGACGACGGATGCCACTTTATCGGCACGTCAAATCGACAGACCCATCCGTCCGTGTTTCCCGGAGGGCTACCGCTACGAAACACAAGTTGTAGCGACCGTATTGAGCTATGATGGTCAGATGTCGGTGGAAGTGCTGGCGAGCCTCGGCGCCTCGGCAGCTCTTCACATCAGCGACATTCCATTCAATGGTCCTACAGCAACAATTCAAGTGGCCCGTGTGGGTGGTGAGTTCGTTGTGAACCCAACTCCCGAAAAGCTTGCTGAGAGCGATATGGAAGTTGTGATCGCGGGAACTCGCAATGGAATCCTGATGGTGGAAGGCGAAACCAAACTGATCAGCGAAGCCGATTTCTTGGCTGCGCTTAAATTTGGTCACGCACAAATGAAGCCATTGTTCGATCTGCAGGACGAACTCCGTCAAAAAACGGGGAACACTCCTAAGCGTGAATATAAAGTTTTCTCTGTAAATCCTGAATTCCGCACGTCGGTGGAATCGCAATTTGCGGCCGCTATCGATGACGCCATCACAACGCGCGATAAAAATGAGCGTTATGGCAAATACCAAAAAATCAATGAACAGGCCGTTGCCGCTTTGATCGATGGCAAGGGTTTAAACTCCGACGAAGTCAAATTGCGCAAAAAAGAACTGAACAATGTGCTCGAAGATCTCAAGTACACAGTTTCTCGTCGCAACATCCTCGATAAAGGTTCGCGTATCGACGGTCGCGATCTTACTACGGTTCGTCCCATCGCGTGCGAGGTGAACTTGCTTCCACGTGTGCATGGCTCGGCGCTTTTCACCCGTGGTGAAACGCAAGTTTTGGGCGCCATCACTCTAGGTACAGGCGAAGACGAGCAAATGATCGATGGCCTAAATCGTACCTATAAAAAGAAATTCATTCTGCACTACAATTTTCCTCCATACAGCGTGGGCGAAGTGGGTCGCATGAGTGGTACAAGTCGTCGCGAACTGGGTCACGGAAACCTGGCCGAGCGCGCGATCAAGCCGATGCTGCCAGATTCCGAGAAATTCCCGTACACGATTCGTCTTGTGGGTGAAGTTCTCGAATCCAATGGTTCGAGCTCGATGGGCACAGTGTGTGCGGGAACAATGGCCCTGCTAGATGCCGGCGTTCCTTTGCAAGCACCCGTTGCCGGCATAGCCATGGGTTTGATCACCGACGGTAAAAAAGTCGCAGTTCTCACAGACATTCTGGGAGACGAAGACCACTTAGGGGATATGGATTTCAAGGTGGCCGGAACTAAAGACGGCATCACTGCCGTGCAAATGGACATTAAAGTAGACAGCATCAGCTTCGAAGTTGTTGAGCAGGCGCTCAATCAAGCTCGCGCTGGACGTCTCCATATCCTCGACGAAATGTCCAAAGCGATTAGCGCTCCAAAAGGACAGCTGTCGCCATTTGCTCCACGTATTGTTGTGATTAAAATCAAACCAGAAAAAGTGCGCGAAGTGATCGGTGCTGGCGGTAAAGTGATTAAAGCCATCATTGAAGAAACTGGCGTAAAAATGGATATCGAAGACGACGGCACAGTTCGTATCGCATCTACTGATCCATTAATGTCCAAGCGTGCGATCGAAATCATCGAAGGCATTTGCGCTGAGGCCGAAGTGGGCCAACGCTACAAAGGCAAAGTGGTAAAGATCGTGGATTTTGGCGCGTTTGTTGAGTTCCTTCCCGGAAATCAAGGTTTGTTGCATATTTCCGAGATCTCTCACGAGCGTATCAGAAACGTAACAGACGTGTTGAAAGAGGGCGACGAGATCGACGTCAAGGTGATCGAAGTGGATCGCTCTGGACGCGTGAAGCTTTCTCGCAAAGCGACCCTCGGAGCAGCACCTGCAGCTCCAACGGAACAGTAACAACTTCGACGTTGTACTTTCTTGGCCGATAATTTGGGCGCTGAAAACATTCAGCGCCGTTAATTTTGGAGCTAATAATCTGTGATCAATGCCCAGTTCAAAAAAACCGTACTGCCCAATGGAATTCGCGTCCTCACTGAGAAACGCGAATCCACGCAAACCGCGGTGGTGGGCTTTTGGTTAGAGACCGGCTCGCGGGATGAGCCCGCTGAACTTCAGGGTGTGTCCCATCTTATTGAACATTTAGTTTTTAAAGGCACTAAATCCTTTAGTGCTCTCGGTATCTCCTATAAACTCGAAGCGGTGGGCGGTGAGATCAATGCGTTCACCGCCAAAGAACATGTGTGTTTTCATACCACTACTCTCAAAGAAGATCTCGAGCTGTGTGTGCACGTGCTCTCGGAGCTTATGTCTTCGGCCACGTTCGAAAAATCCGCCGTAGAAAAAGAAAAAAAAGTTGTCCTCCAGGAAATCCTCATGGCCAAGGACGATATTGAGGATTCGGTCTTCGATAATTATTTCGGCGCGGCCTTTCCTAAAAACCCTCTCGGAACGAATATTCTTGGCACCTCTAAGTCTGTATCTCGTGTGAAACGCGATCAGATCTTAGAGTGGTATAACGATGTGTACGTGCCAAATAATCTTATTGTCTCGGTCACCGGTAACATTGAACACAATAACGTTGTGGATTTGGTGAATAAATATTTAGGGAAGCAGAAAAAGAAAAAAATCACTACCGTGCGAAAAGCGCCCAAGATCAGACCCCTGCGTTCGTTCGACAAGCGCGACAGCGAGCAAGTGCATGCCATCGTGTCCCTGCCAAGTTTGCCTTATGGCTCCGACCGCCGCTTTGAATCGTTCATCGTGAACTCCTGTTTGGGCGGTGGCCTGACATCGAAGCTTTATCAGAATATTCGCGAAGAGCGCGGGTGGGTTTATTCTATTTTTAGCATGCTCAACACCTATACGGACTTTGGCATTCAAATGATCTATGCGGCCACCGAGTCGGGCCTGTACAAGCAAGTCGTTGAAGAAATTTTGCTCGAAGTGCGCAAAATGAAAGAGCAAAAGTTAACGGCGAAGGACTTAGATTTTTTCCGCAAACAGGTGCGCGGCCAGCTCTTGATGGCTGGCGAAGATCTGGATAGCCGCATGCACTCGCTTGCTATTAATGAAATGGTCTATGGTGAGTATCGTCCAGTACAGTCGGTGATCGACGAGATGAATCGTGTGAAGCTCTCGGGTGTGAATGATTATATCGACACGCATTTTAACGAAGAACTTATGGGTATTTATTTGCTTGGAGATTTAAAAGAAAAAGAAACCACGAAGTGGTTGGGGGGATTGTGATGGAAAAAGTGAATATGAAAGTTAAAAAGTGGCCACACTTTAAAGGTGATCTTCCCAAGTACGAGAGCACTTTGGCCAGTGGCATGGATGTCCGCGCGCAGCTCACGCACACAATCGAACTTGAGCCCGGTAAGTCCTGCATGGTGCCCACCGGACTCAGTTTCGAGATTCCTCCAGGCTACGAGATTCAAGTGCGTCCGCGCAGTGGGCTCGCGGCAAAGAAAAGCATCACTGTGCTCAACACACCGGGAACCGTGGACGCGGACTATCGCGGCGAAGTGAAGGTGATTCTTATCAATCTTGGAACGGAGACGTTCGAAATCAATGATCAGGAGCGTATTGCGCAGATGGTTTTGTGCCCGGTGCTGCAGGCGCAATTGGAGCTGGTGGAGGATCTTTCCGACACCGCTCGCGGCGTGGGTGGATTTGGAAGCACGGGAGTTCAGTAGTTTTTATGGGCAAGGCGGGCGCACACTCTCACGATCAACTCAATTCTGCGGTTTTGGAAAAGCTCAAAGCCGCCGGCCATCGCGTGACGAAATCCCGACTTCAGGTTCTATCGGTATTAGAGAAAACAAAAAAAGCGGTGTCACCTGCGGACATCTTCCAGCTGGCCTCCGAAGGAGAGCAGGAGCTGGATCGCGTAACGGTTTACCGCATCCTTGAAGCGTTTGAGGAGTTGGAAATTGTTCACCCGGTGGGAAACGGCCGTTATATCTATTGCGCACATCAGACCTGTGGTCACGATCGGCACTTTATCGCCATCTGCACTAAATGCGGAGACACCAGCGAAGTGGGAGCATCGACAGATTTTTCTGATGGTTTAAGTTCACTACTCAAAAAAAAGATCGGCTTTACAATGACGTCGGAATTTTTTGTTGTGCGTGGTCTTTGTAAGAACTGCGGGAGTTAGTGATCTAGTCGCGTTCCTGCAACGACATCTTTATGCTAATAAATCTATGGCGAGTGTGAGACCATCGAATGAACGATGTCGTTTTCAGCTTTGGCAAGCACGTAAGGGCGAGCCATGGGCTTTCCCGTTTTGTCGTAAAATGTTGAGGGTCGTGCTTGTCGCTTAAACCAGGCAAAAAGCCAAAACATCGTTGCCTGAATCATTGCGCGCCAAGAAATTGTTTTTGCAGTGTTGGGGGGGAGAGGTGGAGTTCCATACTTTCCCATGGCTCGCGAATGAATCGGCCCTAATGCATCCTGTGCGGTTGTGCCGTCGAGATCGTGGCGCATGAAAGTGTGCGGCACTCCGACAAACGGGAAATTCGCACCAGCGCTATTGGCGATCGGCGTATGGCAACATGCCGAGTACCAGCGATTAGTCCCTTTGGGTGTGAGCTTGAGGCAGGCGAGGTTCTCTTTTCCAGAAATAATTTGAATATGGGCCTGCGGGACAGGATAGAGTTCAGTGCCTCCGTTGGCGTCGAGCGTGCGTTCAGGATGACCCAGATAGTGGGCGTAGGATTGGCAATCATCACACATACAAACATAACGGACGGCAAATGGGGGACGGGCGTTGGTTATTTGGCCCTTTATTAAACCGCAATAGCATTGAAGTGAAATGGTCTGCCTCATGTAAACATCTCCTGTGTATCTCTAAGAATCCAATCGTTAATGAATTTTTCATCGCATCGACCTCACAAAAAAATAAGGCTAGCTTCCTTAGCTAGCCTTATCGAAGTTTTTCGAGAATCAAAGAAATAAGGGGTGGGAAACTTCTTTAATCCTTTTAAACCTTTAATCACTTTTGGAACTTTGGGTGGCTCCGAAAGTAGTATTTTTGACTGAAGTGTTTGGAAAAATCCGAATCATCCCAGTCTCTAACAACTACAGGATATCAACAGCTCGGGCCGATTTATTGAAGCGCTTATGGAGATAGTTTGTAGAATCCGAGACAAATCGAGTATTTCTTACACTCTAGCCTGTAGAACACGGGTAAAAATGCCATGAATCTGGACAAAAGTGCTGCGGTGAGCAATAACAACGCATCGGATCAATAATTCGAAGTATGAATTCTAACTCTACGGGAGTGGTGATGAAAAAGTGGATTTTTATCTCTGTCATGGCGTTTTTAGGAATAAAGGCGTCCGCTCAGCAACATTTACAGCAAAGCCAATGGGTCTTCCAGGAAGCTTGGAATGCCACTGGTGGAGCGTGTGATGTTCGCGCCAACCCCCACAGTTACGCCTGCACGAAATGGAACTTTGACGGCAATCATGTTTTTCCATTGATGCCGATTCAATGGGAAACGGTCATGCAGGGCGAGTGGTTCTCGGTGACCTATGTAAATCCACTCACTGAGAATAATGGCCCAGAGTTTTACATGGCCAAACTCCCCATTCGCCCCTCCATTCCGCTGGGCGTGATCAATGCACAAAACAATTCGCGCATGGGCAGCATGTGGATCAGCGGCCCGGTAATGGATTGGGAAAACTGGCTCGGTCGACGTTTGGTGACAATTCCGCAATCTTTCCGTTATCTCGATGCCTTTACTGTAGAGATGCAAGCACGTGAGGGACAGTACGTTCACCTTTTCCGCTGCCGCGATTTCAATCGGAATGGTAACCACCATTTACTGTGCAGTTGGGACATGTGGTTTCCTGAAACGCAGACGTGGCAGCACAAGGGTTATATGGGATTCCTGACTCGTCAGGTGTGGGACAACTTCACTCGTGGACTCTAAACCACAGTTTCGATAAAAAAAGCGGCTCATGCCGCTTTTTTTATTTCATCAGTTCTATTTCTTGTTCGAGCTCATCGAGAGTTTTGGGTTGGCTATCGATGTCCAATCCATACAGCATTTGAAAAAACCAAAAGGCGAGCACGACAAACCCGCCGACACTTACCAGTTTAATGACGAGAGATTTGGGGATCTGCAGGTTCTCCACAAGTCCCACCACAACCAGTGCGGCGGTGACAATCACTCCCAAGACGAACAGGGGTGCATAAAGAATCGCACCGAAAAAGAACAGCGCGCCCGGTATATACGCTATAAGTAAAATTATAAACAAAGTTTGAAATGGAACGTCTCGCTGTACGACCAATTTAAAAAAGTACATGAGGAACAGGGTGGTTAGCGCCATGACCAGCACAGCGAGAACAGGCGTGATAACGAATCCAATAATGGCGCTAATTATAGAGTGTGAAAGCAGCGCGCGCACCACGCCGAAGACTATATTCATGGCGAAAATAAAAACCACACCGGACTGCCAGTGAATGCCCGGCGGCTGTTTGATGTAGTGTATGGGATCTAATATATAAACACGTAGAAAAACGAGCAGGGTGTGGATGTCTCGTTTAAGTTGCTCGGTGCCGATAATGTCGATCATTGCTGCCCACTTTTACTAGGTTCATTGGCCTAGAGCTTGTACTTGATGCCCGGTGAGGGCCATTCATTACAAATGATAATTAAATTTAAATCCGAGCTCCAATGTGTTTTTGCCGTTAGGATCACTCTTAAGAGAGCGGTGATAGCCCAGCTCACCACCCAGGCTGATGCGCGAGGTGATTCGGCGCTCAAGACCAGTGCTCAAAAGGAGACTAGGTATACGGTAATTCACTTCCGATGCGGGAGTTTTCAAGCTTAAAAATCGCGTAGAGAGACCAGCGCCCATGTTAAGGATACCAAAGCTCAGGGGTTCGCGGTGATTGATTTTGGCGTCGTACTGCTGAAGATCTGAGGTCAGATTGCCATCATCCACGCCTTTAAAGAACTTGCCGTTGGCTTCAAAAAACAATTGTTGCTCTATGAGTGGGACTGCTACGCCCAAGGAGAAGCCGGTGTGGCTCACGCTGCCCATGCCTGAGTCGCTGATGCGGGTGGAGGTGTTGCTCACGCCCAGCGCCACGTGGAAGCTTTCGCGGGGCACACTTGAAGACATTTGCGACGAGATTTTTTGCGAACGATAGCTGGAGAGTCTGTCGACGATCTCTTCATAACTTTCGTAGGGTTTATTGGTCTCGGCCGCTGCGAACTGGAAAAGCTGTAGAATGATAAGTAGTATAGACATTACCTGATGCTATCAGGGGTTTTTGAGGGTTCCTAATGGATTTCATAGTGCGGTCGGGAACCCACGTCGGAGGTCCAGTGAGTCAAAAAACATTCTGCGCATTTTGCTCGTTGCCGGTAAAAGTTTATGGCAAACAACATGTGGCCATTGCCGAACTCGGCGTATTTAGCTTTGTGAGCATCGTCTTTACATTTTTAGTGTGGGGTGAGTTCCACTTTGTTGGCTTGATGGTGTTTGCGCTCTTAGTGACGACAGCGGAACTCATACATCGTATGCGCTGGCGTGGCTCTGTGAAATGCAAAGGCTGTGGTTTTGATCCTGTTATTTATAAAACCAATCCGGAGCAGGCCGCACAGCTTGTAAAAATCCAACTGGCTGCGCGAAAGCAAGATCCCCTGTACATGCTCAAGTCCCAGCCAAAGATTAAGCCGATCATCCGAAAGACGAAAGATTACAAGCACCCGAGTTCGAGATCGAAAGATATTCAACTCTAGTTGAGCAGTGAGTGTTGTGTGTGTGTAGGTTTGAGGGGTGAGGTAATGAGGTTGGTTGAGGTTTTCGGGATGATTGGTTGATTTCGTAATTGGATGAGAAGTTTCCATCGGTGCGTTAGAGTAAAATTGTCCTTGATTGATCTTTGTTCCAAGGATGAAATTCCTAAATTCCTAAATTCCTAAATTCCTAAATTCCTAAATTCCTAAATTCC
>CAYNTO010000037.1:5172-20818 GCA_964400355.1 uncultured Pseudobdellovibrionaceae bacterium | reverse complement strand
TCGATTTTTTTCATTTTCATCATGGCTTCGAATGTGCGTTTGGCTTCTTCGCCGCCCTTTGCGATGCCCTCGGTGAGGGTGCGGGGGGTGATTTGCCAGGAGATTCCCCATTTGTCTTTGCACCAGCCGCATTCGCTTTCTGTGCCGCCATTTTTTACAATAGCATTCCAGTAGGCATCAGTTTCCTTTTGATCATCGGTTGCAATCTGAAAAGAGAACGCCTCGCTGTGTTTAAAGTACGACCCACCATTAACGCCAATGCAGGGTATTCCCAAAACCGTAAACTCAACAGTCAGCACATCGCCCTTCTTACCCGATGGGTAATCACTCGGTGCTTTATGGATGGCGCCCACGGAACTATTCGGGAACACTTCCGCATAGAAACGTGCCGCCTCCTCAGCTTCTTTGTTGAACATTAGACAAATCGTATTTTTAAAGCTCATATTCGCTCCCTCTCATTGTTTTATTCCAATGCTTTTTTAACTCGTGAATCTCTCAAATAAAGGCCAAGCCAAATAAGCACTGCTATGTAAACCGGAAACAACTTGTGGCTGAACAATGGATTGCTCACGCGTATGTGGCTTGCAACCGCACCACCCAAATAACCTGTGAGCAAAATTGCGCCCAAAATAGCTGTCCTCGGCACTACGTGAAGCGCCAAGCAAACGAGCAACAGCGTTCCCACCAGCGGCATTTTTTCCATGGGCCACTGGAGAGCGGCGCCCGCTTCGAGGGCCTCTGGTGGAAGTTTATCCATAAAAAACTTCATAACTCCATCGAACAGCAAAAATGCAATGGCAAGACCACTCAATACTCGCCCGATTAAAACCTGTTTTCGAAATTGTTGATTCATCTCATTCTCTCCGTTCCCCTACTGATTTATCTCTGGCTCCACTAGGCGCGCTAATTTTTTTAAAGATTCATTCCATCCCAAATGGCACATTTCCACTGGAATCACCGATGGTACATTTTCTTGAGTGATGTGGATCTCGGTGACCCGCATCGATTCACGAAATGTCACTGTCACCAACATCTCGCCCGGGAGATTGGGATCGTCGAAACGGTCTGTATACTTGATCATTTTTTCGGGCTGCAGTTCGAGGAACTCGCCACCAAAGCTGTGACTTTGATCGTTGGTAAAATTCGTAAACGACATCTTAAATTTTCCCCCTTTTACCGGATCGAAGGAATGAACCTTACACAGGAATCCATAAGGCGGTAACCACTGCGCCTGAGCATCGGGATTTATAAAAGCCTTATAAACTCGCTGCACTGGCGCCTTAAACACTCTTTGGATGCGAACAACGTTTTCTTTGTTAGACATTTTCTTTTTCCTTTGCTGATTGTTTGTCGAATAATAGCAATACATAGCTTTTTAAGTGATCAATGCTCTCGGCGGCAAGCTCGGCACTGCCGCTGGCTTTAGCTAATATAAAAGCACCTTGCAAAACAGCTTGCGTGTGAAGAGCTAAACTTCTCGGCGAAATTTTTTGCTGAGGCTTGTTGGCCTTGATAGCGTCGCTAATGTCTTTTTCCAACGTTTCAGCGTGATCAAAAATACTCTCTTGGCAGGCTTTTTTGATCTTTGGATGTTCTTCAAAGGTCTCTTGCAACATCGTGCCGATAAGACAGGTGTATTCCGACGTTTCGCCTTTTAAAATATCTCGCCGAAACTCAATGTAACCTAAAAAACGATCGAGAGGGTCAGAGGCATTGTGATAAGGAGCGGACTTAAAGAATTGCCCTGTCACCATGGACCAATGCTTGGCCGATTGCACGGCCAGATCCTCTTTGCTTTTAAAGTAATGAAAAAACGAGCCCTTCGTAACTCCTGCATGCTCACAAAGCTCATCCACAGTTGTTGCGGAATATCCTTTGCTACGGATCAACGAAAAGGCGGCCATAAAGAGTTTGTCTTTGGTGGATTGCTTGGGTGTTTCTACGATTTTTTGAGCCATAGGAAGAGCATACCAACTAGTTTGTATGTAATCAACAATAAAGTATTGCCTTTTAAAATACTTGTAATTTCAAATAGATGACTACGTGTGGATTGTTTTTTCTAAGGCTTGAGGCGCGCTTTTTCCTGAGTGTAGAGTTTTATTGCCTCATCTATGATTTTAAAGGCCTCGGCGCGGTCGAAAAACTTTTCGACTTTGACCACCTTGTTTTCGAGGAGCTTGTAATCCTCGAAGAATCGCTGGATTTCTTTAATGCGATGAGGGGGCAACTCCTCGAGGGAACCGATATGTGAAAATTCAGGATCATCGGCATGAACGGCGATGATCTTATCGTCCGCTTCTCCCTGGTCGACCATCTTCATCACACCTATGGGTTTTGCTCTCATAATACAAAGAGGAACAGCAACCTCTTGGCCCAACACCAATATATCCAAGGGATCATTGTCGTCGCAGTAGGTTTGCGGAATAAAACCGTAGTTCGCTGGATATTGAACCGAACTGAAAAGAATGCGATCCATTTTGATCAAGCCACTTTTCTTATCGAGTTCGTATTTTATTTTTGATCCCTTAGGAATCTCAATAATACAGTTTAAAATACTTGGAGCCCCATCTCCCAACTCAACGTCATGCCATGCGTGCATAAATCCTCCGCATCTCTGTATCGATTCATTCAGTACAAACTGTACTACATCGCCTCCGCGAATGTGACTTTTATTTTTCTATAAAATCGCGCCTGTTAGTGCGGTGGTGGTGGTGGTGGTGGCGTCGGCACAGCCTTCTTTTTCACTGGGGCATCGGGAGGCGGTGGTGGTGGAGCAAGAGAGTCCTCTCGCGCTGCAGGAACATCTTTGGGCGGCGGCGGTGGCGCAGGTGGTTTTACTGGCGACACCGATTTTGATGGGGGCTTATTGGGTGAGGCTTTTGTTGCAGGCTTCGCGATGGTTGGGCTCGGGTTTACTATCACAGCCGATTTCTCTTTTACGATGGCTTTCTCTTTCACAGCGGCTTTCTCTTTTACAGAGCTCGGCGCAAGCGACGTCGTGCATGTGTAGCCCTCACCCTGAAGGGTCTTTTGAAACTCTGCAAACTTCCCACTACACACGGCCGGATCTGTTTTTGAATCGACGACCACATTCAGTTTTTTAAATGTGTCTTCGCTTCGTTTGTAAATCACATCGCAGGGAACGGGCTTTTCGCCAAAGCTACGCATGCTTATGCGATATTCGTCTCCCGATTTCGTGCACGTGGCTTTACCCAGCGTGCGGATGGAGCTTGCATCACCGTAAGAACTCCACGCACATGTCGTCGCAAAAAGTGCAATGTGTGCCATCCGAAACACCTGATATTTTTTACTGCGGGGAATGTTCGCCATGCTTGAACTATCGGAATTTTTGTTCATTAAATGCATCGCCATAGGTCGAGGTCGGAGAAAAAGAGATCACCTAGTGCACGGTAAACTCATGCACGATCGCATCCGATCCCGCGGGCACTCCCCAACTGTCGTAAATGCGAATGGTGATGGCGTCTTTTGAGACAACGATGGTCACTGGACTCAACATGGTGAGGAAGGTGAGGAATTCCTCGCGGGACATGTCTCGCATCGCTTGGCCGCGGACCAGTGTTGTTGGAATAGTGGCAACAGAGAGGAGCTCGCCTGCGCTTTGGTTTGAACCCAGATAAACTTTCATTTGGGATTCCGCACTCAGTAGGGCGTGCGCTAGGGCTTGTGCTTCCGCCGATGGGAAACTCTTGGTGGTGGCAAAGCCGTCCACTGAAAAATCACTCCCGCGAATGTCTGCGCGATAAATATCGTCAAGTTTGAGCGAGAAAACCATGTCGATGTCGGAGAGGCCCAGCTTTGCCCGTTGATTGGGATAACTTCCGAACATTTCCACGTACTCACCGCTTTTGAGTACATGGCGCAACTCTAATTGCATAATTTTTGCGGCCTCTACTGCCCGCTCCATTCCATACTCAGCCGGTTGGCTTGTCCTTTGCTGCGACCACTCGGAGAGAGCGCGATAGAGTTCATTCGGGGCGGCGTTTTTGGCTTGGAGTGCATTGAGCTTTTCGATGGTGCTTAACAAATGAGTTCTTGCGAGAATCAGCTGTAGCCGCTGTAGCTCACGCGCAGTCTCCTTATCTGCGAGCTTGATGCCCTCAACGACTCTATTTATAGCGTCCGTGCGCACAGAAGCCGGTACACTCTCTAAAGACACCATCAATGTGCGATTGAAATTTGAACCTTGATTTAGGAAATCGGAGAGGATTTCCGTTTGGTCGCGAATGATATCGCTCACCACAGTGAGGGCATGCTCGGGTTTTAATACGACTTGGAATGCATCGACGATGCCCTGGCTCACGTGTCCCGACTCGATGTAGTTTTTAATCACTCCATCGTCGAGCAGGCTTTTGTTTATTCTCACGGGTGCCAGCCAATCCACACTATTGATGGCTTGGATGATTACAGTGTCTATGGCGTGCGCCTCGGAGGTGCGCAGGATGTCTACGATTTCCTGCGCGGTGGTGGCGCGCTTTAACGCGATCTCCATTAAACGCACCAAACGGGCGCGAATCTCAATGGCTTTTTCATGAGAAACGCCGTCCTTGAGTTTTGCTTGCTTGGAGAGGAGGCGGTACTCCTTATCGAGTTCGGAGGCGAGGTGGACTTTTTCGAAAATCGGTGTACAGGTGTTCGCCGTCGCTAGCGCAGGCAATAGCGCAGCTCCAACAGTGGCCCAAAAGAGCGCCGAAATAATGTTTCGTTTGAAGCTACTTTTAAAACTCACCATCACTCATCCAGCGGCATACGTTGCTCGAGTTGGATCATAAAATCCTTGAGAATGGCACCCGATTGCGTTGTGGGGTCCATCATTCCCCGCGCCGAAAGCACATCCAGGGTGCCTTCCGCTAAAATCATATTCCAGAACTGCAAAAACTCGAAGGTTTCAAAAATATTTCCTTTGATGACGGCGCGCAAATCCTCCATCACTTCCGTGTTAGAGCGCCCAGCAGTGTTCATACGGCGCAGGCGCAGATTGATCGCGTTAACAATGCCCCAGCACGTTGGGTTTGCGCGACACTGGAGTTCAAAGCGCGCCACATCTTGGGCCTTTGCATGGCCGTCGTTTCGCGACTCAGGAGGATAATTTCGAAAATGCTCTACAAAATTGATCAATTTGGTGTGGCTCGTGGTAATCCCCAGTTCGTCCAAATACTCTTTGGCCTGAAGGAGCCGCGCCTGATTTTCGGCGATCAAAAGCTCAAGGCGGTTTGCTCCATGGAACCCCAGGTCTTTGGGTGTAAAATAAAACGTTCCCGATTGATCGATGAGCGAGATCACCTGCCCATTGATCACTCGCACTTGACCTGCAAAAACGATCTGCGGTGTTTGCCCCAGTTCCTCTTTCAAACGCTGGTAGAGTCCGCGATGATTGCCCACGTATTCTCCGTCGAGCGAAGCTCGCGTGCTCGGGAGACGATGGTCCATCACCAGATTGAATTTTTGATCGATAATTAAAGGGTAGGTTCCATCGCGCTCGGCGATCAGTGATCGTAAGGCCCCACTTGCTTGTTTGTCGGAGGCGCCCCTCACAACAATTCCATGCTCGCTCACATCCCAGCTGTTCTTTTCGGCCTTCATCGTGGCATGGGGAAAACGCGCGATCAATGGGGTTTGCGCCGACACAGTAAAGATGTCGGCGCACTGGTAGGCCGCGCTGGCAGTGTCCAATCCCAATACAATCATGAAAAAAAGTAGTGATCGAATCACGCCATCTCCGAGGGGTTGTTAGCTCTGTAATAACTTGGGTTTATAGCAACAGTTGCGCCAAGCTCTCTTTACATTTACAGCCGCTGAGTGATATACCCGGGCCATGAAGATCAAGCTTGTGCGCAACCTCAGAAAATCCATCAAACAAGGCCATCCGTGGATTTATAAAGAGGCCGTGGAGCCACCTAAAGCCGCCATCGCCAAGGCGCAATTCTGTGAGGTCATCGATGCCAAAGGGGAGCTCGGTTGGGCACTGTATGACCCGCACGGGCCGCTCTGTTTGCGCATGTTGAGCACTGATCGCAAACCTCCCGGTAAAGCATTTTTTGATGCTCTCATGCTCAAGGCCTACACTCTTCGAAAATCCGTCATTCAACCCCAAACCACAACCTACCGTTTGTTCAACGGCGAAGGGGATCTTTTGCCAGGACTTGTGTGTGACGTTTATGGAACCATCGCCGTTCTTCAGTTTGATGGTCAAGGGCCCAGCGAATACTGGAACCGCACCACGATTGCCGAATGGATTTTAGAAAACACCACGTGCACCACGGTGGTACAAAAGTTTCGTCGCAGTCAATCGGAAAAAGGTGTGGAGCATGTAGGCGGTGTGGAGCTTTCGGCCACTGCTTTAGAAAAACAAGTGGTCTCCGAAAACGGCGCCGTGTTTGTGGTCAACATCCTGCGCGGCCACAAAACAGGATTTTTCCTGGATCAACGCGATAACCGCGACTTCGTGCGCTCGCACAGTCGCGACAAAACTGTACTGAATCTTTTTAGTTATTCCGGTGGTTTTTCCATTTACGCCGGTCTTGGTGGCGCGCGAGAAGTGACAAGTGTGGATATTGCCGAAGATGCCATCGCGCTTGCCGGCGAAAGCTGGACGCTCAACGGCCTTTCACCTGAGGCACACACCGGCGTGAGCGAGGATGTGAATGCATTTTTAAAATCAACCGATAAAAAATGGGATCACGTGATTTGCGATCCACCATCACTCACCCACTCCGAGAACCAAAAACAATCGGCCATGTCTAAGTATGTGGAGTTCTTTGCGGCGGCGGCTCTCAAAGTCACGCGCGGTGGAGAGCTGTCCTTGAGTTCGTGTTCGAGCCATATAACGTTTGAAGATTTTTTTGACATTATCGATGAGTCGCTCTCGCAGGCGCGCCGCACGGGCCAGATTGTCCGTGTGTCGGGGCAGGGTATTGACCACCCCTTTCCCCATTCCTGCCACGAGTTGCGCTACCTCAAATTCGTCCACATCATTCTCAATTGAGCCTATATTTATTTATAGGCGCTCATTGCTTGGATGCGTCACAAACGATGGCTTTTAGCGCCACTTGCGGCTATGTATAGAGCGAATGTTCAGCAACCGAAACCTCATCACCGCACTCGACCAACACAACACCGCCGTTTTTCTTAAAGACGTTTACGGCCGCTACCTCTCTATGAATTCCACAGGCCTCAACTTAATGAAAGAAGGCCACGCGCGCGTTCTCGGAAAAACATCCCATGAACTCTTCGATGCGGTGGACGCGATGAAAATGATCGAAAGCGATCAGTACGTGATGCGTTCCGGGCGCGTACACCTTACCGAGTTCACTGCTAAAGACCGCGTGACTGGAAATCTTTTACCAATGGTCAATGCCAAGACGGCCGTGGTTTCACCGTCGGGCTTACCGATGGGAGTTGTAGGGATATCACTTGTAGGTTACAAAAATGCGGCTTTGTTTTCTGAGGCGTGCCGCTTGCTTCCGCAATTTGTACAGGCCAAGTATCCCCATCTGCTCGCGGAGCTTTTGCAGCTGAGAACTGTGGCCGATTTCCTAAAGCCCTACCAGCGCCATTAACGCCACACATGTTACTTACGATCTGCGAGCTCAATGCGGAAAATCTTTTTATCTCCATGGAGTACTACCGCGGCGAACCACTCGACGACATGTCCGAGGGCGATTGGAAACGTTTGGCGATTGCGCAACTTCGTAAAAAACAAAAACCCATTCGCAAGCTGTGGGGGTTAGCGAGCGCGATCAGTGACATTGAGCCCGACATTCTGATGATGATCGAAGTGGGTGGCAAAGAATCTCTCGAGCACTTTAACCGCTATTTTCTCGATGATCACTACGTGGCTCACTTTATCGAGAGCAACTCAAAGCGCGTGATCGATCTTGCGTTTTTGGTAAAAAAAGATCTGCGCTTTACCGTGGAAGCCTTATCGAACCGCGACTTACCGGTCGACGTACAGGCCTATCACGGATCATTCAAAGCGCGCTTCTCGCGCGATGTGGCCGAACTGCGATTGTTTAAAGACGCAAAGCTCGAAATGACTGTGCTCCTCACCCATTTAAAATCAAAGATCAGCACAGACAAGGATTTCCAGGGAGCCGATATGCGCAAGGCCGAGGCTCAGGCGCTCGCGGCATTTTACAACAGTTTGCGCTCAAAACACCCACTGGTTCCCATTGTGGTGGGCGGTGATCTCAATTCAGAGCTCTCAAACCCAGAGCTGGTAGCATTTTCGCAAACCGATCTGAACGACTTCCATGACGTGATCGGCACACCCAAAGAGGAAAGGGTTTCGCTGGTGCATTTTGATCACAAAGGTGTGCCCCACCCCCAAGTATTAGACTACCTGCTCGTCTCGCCTCATCTTAAAGATAAAATTGTGCGCGAGAAATCGTGCACCTACAGGTATCGGAGTTTTTACAATATCGCGCACCCGCTTCCCACCACTTTCGCCGAGCGTTTTCAAATGCCATCGGACCACTTTCCGTTGGTACTGACGTTGGACATGGACCGATGACACCACTGGTATCCATCATCATCCCCGTTTTTAATCGCGTCCGAGAACTTGAGCGCGCGCTCGCCTCGGTGCACGGGCAGTCTTATCCTCATTATGAAGTCCTGGTGATCGACGATCACTCCACGGTGGATCTCACTCGAGCACTGAGTGCCTACTCCCTCACCGCGCTCACCACGGACGGAAAAGGTGTGAGTGCGGCTCGGAACACCGGCATAAAGGCTGCGCGCGGAGAGCTCCTCGCGTTTTTAGATTCAGACGATGAGTGGCTTCCCACTAAGCTTGAAAAACAAGTGGAGTTTATGAACATCCACACGCAGCTCTCCATAGTTCATAGCAACGAAACATGGTGGCGCAATGGGGCTATTGTTCCTCAACCTGCGAAATACAAACGCTTTGGCGGCGATGTGTTTGCGGCCTGCACGCGCGCCTGTTTGCTCGGTCCGTCAACCGTTATGTTACGTAAAGCACTTTTGGACTCTGTCGGTGTGTTTGATACCGAATTCCCTGTCTGTGAGGATTTCGATTTGTGGCTTCGAATCACCGCACGGGAAGCGGTCGGTTTTATAGAAGAGTCCCTCACAATCAAACACGGGGGACACGCCGATCAACTCTCCATGCAGTATCACTCCATGGATCTGTGGCGGGTGCGCGCGCTGGCAAAACATTTAAACTCTCGCAAACTCTCCGCGCTTCAAACACAAGAGCTCATCGCAAGTCTGGTGCAAAAATCGGAAATACTTTTAAAGGGATTTGATAAACACCAAAACGACACCCATCGCGCGGAGATCCAAAAGTATTTGGAGCTTGCGCAACAACTCCAAGCGCGCTCCGTTTAGCTGATCGGAATGGGTATAAAGTAGATATAAAACATACTGCCCACGGGGCATGAATCGCGGTCGCCGAGGGCGTTCATACGGAGGCCATCGCCCACGCGTTTGACCTCCCACATTTTATTGTGGCAGCCCCACGGATTGCCAACATCTTCGATGCAGTTATCGGCAATGAGTTGCACCATGTTGCCCGCGTACGTGAGCGCTCCATCGCGACGGAGCGAGGTGCAAATGGGACCAATGGTTTCGTTGCCAAAATCGACCGCGTCTTTTTGCTCAAAGTTGGGATCGCAGCGCAAGCTGGGTAAAAAATTTGTGGAAAACGTGTCCTCATCAAACAGAATGGTCATGCGTCGGCGTGCGCTGTTCCCGCCGCCGTTACGAGCAAGCTTTATCAATTCTTCTTCACTGAGATCGCGGCAACCATCGCCCACACGCACCCAAGTTCCATAGAGATCTTGCGGCTCGAGGCTTTCGGCCTGCGCTTGCGATGATACAATCAATAAACCCCATACAATGACCCAAATACTTTTCATCTCTAAACCCCTTTTCGAGAGGAAGTAGAATGCCGTAAGCCCGTATATTAGGAAATGACTTCGTGATTTGTTGTATTTTCTTCTCATCAAGCAGCGTGTCTATGGTGCGGCCTCATCGCCATCAAAACCCTGGCCTTGAGCGACTGCCGCTCTCAACCGGCTCACATCGCTAAGCTCTTTTAGCGATAACCGCGAGCGCTCAAGCAACCTATCGAGGAACTGTACAACTGGTGCTCTATCCCCTGCACGTGTTTGGATCCTAAATAGCACCACGCCTACGTCGCGAAAAATAGAAACTGTGGGATCATTTTCAACGATTTCCGCTGGCAACTCTTTTCCAGACCACTCGCGGTGCCAAATGATTTTCCAAGTGGTGATCGCCGGCCGTGGTCGCGCCACAAACTCATCCCGTGTATCATGGGCGAGAATGAATTCCGTGTTAGTACTGTCAGGTGCGGTGAACAATAAAAACTGGAGGTTGGGGCAATAGCGCGAGGCGATGCAAAAATTGAGTGTAATCTCGCTCGGTGGATCATCCATCGATGGGCGCGCGCTTATTTCTGATGGTGCGCGACTCTGCTCTACAACACCGCGAACGTTTTCATGGATCAGTTCTGAGGACTGGAAAAACACCAGATTGCAAAACATATTGAGAAAACCAAACACAACAAACACCCGTCGCACACCACCGGCTTTCCAAAATTCACCGGCCACGAGTAAGAACGCTAAAATGGCACAGGGATAAAATAGCAACATGTAACGGCTACGCAGTGGAAAATCAAAAGCTAGGGGATGAACCACAACCAGCAGCACAAAAAAACTGGCCGCCACGCGGTTTAGAAACAAGGCTTGCTTCTCGCGCGCAGTGCGCGGCGTTTTTTTGTAGAGAAACACTTCAACGGCGATGAGGGACAAAAACACAAACAGGCCGTAGCGATAAATCCAGTCAAAAACGATCTGTGCCGGAAATGCGCGATTCCAAGCGCCCATAAACGTCCATGTACCCGGAATGGATTCTAGTTTTGCCTGCATGCCAAGATAAACGCCATAAGGCGCAAATAAAATCAGCGCAACTAGGAGTGGCTTTAGCGCACGCCATCGCTCGCGGCGCTGAGAGAAAACAATCACCGTCACCACGCACACCAACGCGATGATGGGCTGTAGGGATAGGCTCAAACACAGCAGTAGTGCAGCGCCAAACAGCCGAGCTCTCTCAGGCGAACGTGTTGATGTGTCTGAAGTGGTTACCGTGGAGAGCACAATCATCCAAAACAAAAGAGCTACGGCGAGTGGACGCCCGATCCAGCTCGATTCATTGATGAGCTGCTCCGTCGCACAGATCACAAGTGCTAAACTGCTCCACACCACCGAGTGCGTTCTCTTAAGTACAAAAAAATAAAGCACACACATAAATCCAATGCCTGCGACAAACGCTGGCGCACGCAAGACCGCATCGGAAATACCAAAAATTGCAAACACACTGTGCGTGATCGAGTACGTGAGTGGCGGTTGCCCCTGCTCAATGGCTGCAGTCATCACGTCACTGTGCTTAGAACTTAGGAATGCGTGCAAGCCTTCGTCGAGCCACAGGGGAAGAGTGTAAAGCCTCCAAAGACGGTAGCCACCAATCGCTGCAACTGGCACCAATAAACCAATGAGCGCCGTGCTCTTTGACGACTCAAGCTCTAAAAAATTCCATTGCTTCTCGGCGAAAACGCCCAACACAAAAAATGTGAGAGCCACAACGGTTAGAAATATTATGTAACACGCCCAAATGTTCTGAGACCCGAGCCAAAAACTGTGGGCGCTGGATAGAAATAGAACCAGGGCTAGCAGTGCGCTCATTGAGCGCACCACTCCCCGCTCAAATGTTTTTATACTCATCGTGCATGCGCCACCACACATAAGGGTTCGTCTGCGGCCAGCCGTGCGGCGAGTCTTCCCACTTTTCCTGGCGGCCCCATGCGGTGAGATCTAAAAATGCAAACGGAGTTCCCAAATACTCAACACCGCGGGCGCCCGTGTAGTAGGTGCGAAATATTTTTTTGCCTTTGCGAATAAAGCAGCTCAAAGCATGCTCGCGATTGCCGTCGATGCCCAAGTCCTGATTGAAAGTTGTGTTCCAGGACGATGCCCACGGATGATCCCAACCCATGCGTTTTTTATGGCGCCGTATGCTCTTCATAGGGGCAAAGGAAACGAGCGCGAACGCCGTGTCGCGCGCTTTCAAATGGGAGAGATGAGGAATGTGGTCCCCCACAAAGGAACATCCCGAGCAGAAGGAATCGTCTTTAGGATGATACATAAAATGATAAATTATCAGCTGATCGCGGCCCTCAAAAAGATCAAGCAGTGTCTTTTTACCTTTATCGGTTTCAAACACATAATTGTCCTTCATTTCCATCATCGGCAAACGCCGGCGCTGGGCATTGAGTTTGTCGCGCTCGCGGGTGTTCTTCTTTTCTTTCTTTCGAAATGTCTCCACCGCTTTTCGAAACTCTTTTTCTGCAACAATTTTAGGATATGCTTTTTTCATCGGTGTCCTCCGCAGTTCCAATTCTATCATCCATCGCTTTGCTTCAATGCTCCAACAGATAACGCGTGCGCAACAGAGAGTTCCATTTGGCCATGGCCATCTTCATCGACGATGCACATATTATTTTGTCGCTCTGCAATTCGCCGAACCACCTCTTTGGGCGCGACTCCCGCAGCACGGTCGCGGTCCCAACGCGCAAGCACGATCCAACCTAAGCACAGCGCGGGGTCGTGCGGATCGTAACCGCGTTTTTTAAGCCATGGTGCCATCTGCCGGTAGCGCTCCTTTTGTTCATCAGAGTTTAGTCCTTTGCGCAAATACAGTTCAAAATCCGGAGCGCAATGACGGAGCGGGCGAATGTTATCGTCGCTAACGTCTTCGTCGTTTTCGATCCACACATCCATAATTTGTTTTCCAAGTTGGGAATAGCCAAGGACAACGTCGCCAAATTGGCGATCAAAGGAGAAGAGCTTTAAGTCGCTATTCTTTATTTCGCTGCGCACGCATGCCGGGAAACGGGCGTTCACCCGTGGCGAGTTGTAGCGGATCATCTCTAACTCATGGACGCAGTCATTGAGCACGCCGATAGCCTGTTGCACCTCTTGAGGCGCCGACTGATAAAATAATTGCTTCGTTTCTAGCGATCCGATCATCGATTCAAACTTGTAATGGAGAGCATTCAATACGTCCTGAGACCATTCCCCAGAAGGCAATTTTTCTAGGGATCCGGGCGACCAGGAATTGATAATGGTCACCGCCACGTGCAACTGCTCTCGAATGCGTGCCTGCGGCGGCTCTCCCGGGAATGCAAAGTAGCGCACCTCAGGGCGGTGCTCGGAATACTGCGAGTATCTGAAGAGCTCACGCCACCACAGTTGGGCCACGGCGTGATCCGCCAAGCGAAAGGGCATAACAAACGGTGAGGCCTCACTATTATCGTTTGAACCCTTAAAATTTACAGTAAACCGCACAGACATATTTTTTTTTATCAGCTGCACCTCTGCTTAAACAATAGCAATCCTCTGGCACCGCGCGCGTCATTTGCCCACCCCGCACTCGTTGACCTCGCGGGGCTCTTACCTAATACTTCCCCTCCTATGAGCGTTCAAATATCGCGCATTTTGCATGCAGGTTATATCTTTGAGTCCCAGGGCACCCGCTTGGTATTTGACCCCCTCTTTGAGTCGCCGTTTAGCCGCAATTGTTATGCCTTCCCCGATGTTGAATTCGACACGGATTTTATCCGCAAGCAACGCTTCTCTGCGGTGATCCTCTCCCACTACCATGACGACCACTGTTCGCTAGAGAGTCTGGATTTGATCCATCGAGCGACGCCAATTTATATTTATTGTCTGCATGCAGACGTGCTCGACCTGTTGCGCGACATGGGCTTTGAATCGGTTCACACGATCAACATCAACAAGCCCATCCCCATTGGACCATTTCGCGTGACACCTCGACGGGCGCTCGATCGCGATGTGGATTGTGTGCTTCAAGTTCAGACGGACACCTTGAACATTCTTAACGTGGTGGATGCGTGGATCGATGAGGACACTCTCCGTCTTTTAGAGTCCCAACCTCCATGGGATCTGATCGCCTGGCCGCTACAAACCTTTCGCGAGTACGACGTGCTTTCCCCTTTTAGAGCCCAGCCCGCAAGCGAACATGTTCCCGAAGAGTGGTTGACCCAATTGCAGCGCCTTCAACCGCGCGCGCTCATTCCTAGCGCCTGCCAGTTTCGCATGGAGGAGTGGTCGTGGTACAACTCCTACTTTTTTCCAATCAGCTATAAAAACTTTGTGCGTGAGACCTCAGCTCTCCTTCCGCACGCTCGCATTGAAAAACTCAGTCCCGGGAAAAGCCTACTTCTGACCAACTCCCACATCGCCCATGGGCCATTGTGGCCCGGAGTGAACTGTTTGAACGACGATGTGGACTATCACTTCGATCCTCAACTCAAACCTCCTCCGACTTCAATGGTGGCCCGCGCACTCAACTCGCTCGACCCCACAAGCTGCGCACAGATTTACAACTATCTGCACTCTCAAATTCAAACAGCATGGAGTAAAATCGAGCGCCTGCCTGACGATTACTTCTACGGCTCGCGGTTATGGCATTTGACAGTGTGGGAGTCGCAGGAGACTGGGCGCGATTTTTATTTTAAACTTTCCGCAAACGCCATGGAACTCTTGGTGGATCCACCGGATTCATTTGCGGAGATCGCTTGGCGCACAGAAATTCCTGCCACCACTCTCTATGGAGCACTCGCGCGCGGTGAATCCCTCATCTCGCTTTATATTCGAATCAACGATAGGCCGTTTTCGGTGCACCTTGAACGTGAACTGGAAGCCGTGGACTTGCTCTCCGATCCGCTCCTGCAATGCCTGTACGGGCCCAATTCCGTAGCATCCTATCAGAAAGCACAACTGCAAAGACTTCTGAATAAAAAACACTCAATGACTCGAGATGTGCCCAACCGCCGCTAAATGACGTCGTCGGATTCCCGCGGGCAGTGACCACTGCCATCACTCAATTCAATTTGGACGGTGGCGTGCTGGACACGGTAATGATGATCCAGATCATGCGCTAATTTTTTTAGAAATCCATCACCGGGATGGCCAGCGGGTATTACCAAATGGGCCGTCAATGCCACCTCGTTGGTGCTCATCGCCCAAATGTGCAGATCATGCACCGAAGTCACGCCAGGAAGAGCACTTAAAAATGCGCGCACTTTACCCACCTCGATACCGCTCGGCACACCAGCCATCGCCAACCGAATGGAATCTTTGAGCAGTCGCCACGTTCCAACAGTGATTACAATACCGATAAAAATACTCACCACAGGATCCAACCACAACCACCCCGTGGCCATAAAAATAAAACCCGCCACGACCACGCCGAGAGACACCAGAGTGTCTGCCGCCATGTGCAGGTAGGCGCCGCGAATATTGAGATCATCTTTTGTGCCGCTCATAAACAAATACGCGGTAAACCCGTTGATAAAAATACCTATTGTGGCCACAACGATGACCACTCCTCCCTGCATGGGCTGTGGATCTTGCAATCGCACCACGGCTTCCCACAGAATCGCTCCCACTGAAACTAAAAGAAAGAGCGCATTGGCGAGCGCCGCCAAAATAGACGACTGGCCGAGACCGTAGGTAAACTGCGCCGATGGTTTTTTTCGACTGAGCCACACTGCAACCCACGCCAA
>CAYNTO010000037.1:0-5072 GCA_964400355.1 uncultured Pseudobdellovibrionaceae bacterium | reverse complement strand
TAAATAATTTGTTATTTTCCGCCACTATCAGTTAAGCTTTTCTGGTGAAAACTCCACCACTTCCCCATTTTATCTCTATCGGGGCTGCGCGCACAGGCTCAACTTGGTTGCACCAAGCGCTGGGAAACCATCCCGAAATTTTTATTCCGCGCGGAAAAGACACTCTTTATTTTTTAACACCTGAGCGACTTTCCTTAAAGTGGTACATGAGTTTTTTTAAAAAGGCGAAAGGACAAAAAATATGTGGCGAAGTTTGCCACCGCTATTTCACCGATCCTCATGCAGCTCAAGCCATCGCCAAGATTCTTCCTCACGTAAAGATTTTGGTGTGCTTAAGAAACCCAGTGGAGCGCACCGTATCTGCATACAAGTATGGCGCCCACATGGGATTGCATAAAAAAACCTTTGCTCAGTTTGCCGAGGATCCGCTTGTTTTGGCGCAGTCCCAGTACGCTCTTCATCTGCGCGCCTACTATGAGCACTTTCCAAAGAATCAAATTCACGTGTCGTTTTTTGAAGACCTCGAGCAGAATCCGAATCAGTTTTTAAGCTCCATCCTGCAGTTTCTGGGTGTGCGGCCACTTGTGAACTTTGAGTATTTGCCGAAAATATGGGCGGCACGACCGGCACGAATTCCAGTCCTCACATCCATGGCCTATAAATTGGCTCAGTGGCTGCGGGCACGAGGATTCTACTCGTTAGTGGGTCACCTTAAACTTTCCAAATGGATCAACTGGATTCTGTTTAAAAATCGGCCGGCCTCTGCCGGTTCCGTGGACGCGCGGTCGTTGCAAACACTGAACTCCTATTACGCCGCGACCCTTACTGAATTGGAACAAATGATTGGCAAAAAAGTTCCCGCAAGTTGGCATCAAATGAACCCTTCACTCAGTTCCATCTCCGTAGATCAGGCGCAATCTACTCCCTGTTTGGTGATTCGAAACGCACAGCTGTCGTGATTGCGCACTGGAAAAACTTAAACACATCTGTCCGCTCTCGCTGTGTGTTTGCCACCATGGCTGGACTCTTGTTCTTGTTGTATTTGCCCGTGCTCCATCCCTTACTTTTTGGTGACGCGTTTAAGATCTTGGGTGTGTACCAACATCCAGCCAGCGGAACGTTTAATTTTTGGTGGGACATTTTCACAAGCCCCAACAATGGACCCCAATATCGTCCGTACTCCTACATGGCCCATTACTCTCTATTGCGCACGCTGTTTGGCCTCAACCTCGAGCTGTTTCACCTGATATCCTTTTTTCTCTTTTTGGCGGCAGGTTATCAATTTTATAAGTATCTTGAAAGCGGCACTCAACACAAGTCGGCAAAGTGGCTCGGGGTCATTTTATTTTTATTGTCCCCGCACTTTCTACGCCACGTTGGATATTTTGTTTTTACCCCAAAATATGTATTTCCGATGTTTTGCCTGTTCTATACCTTCAATCAGATCCACCTATTCGGTCGTAAAAATACGACGTGGATTGTAGTTCGGTGCATTCTCGCCAATGCATTTGCGATTACCAATCACGAGGCTGCATTTGTTTTTTTTGCACTTCAACTTGTGGAAGTTTATCGCACACGGCCGGGATTTTTTCGACCTGCAATACCTCTCGCTATACCAGGGGTTACTTACTTTTGTACTCGCCTCTTTCTGTGGAAAATTCCTCACGCAGGGTTTATGTCTCTCGATCTCTACAATGCGCCATCGCGCCTTTTGATCCTGCTCGGCACTTCGTGGAATACTGGCCTGACGGGCTCCATCGGCGAGACGCAACCGTGGCAGGGCGCTGTTGTCCTGTGTCTCGGTCTGCTTGCCAGCGCGGTGTTTTTGTGGCGCCTAAAAGAACCACACATCGCGCAGCTTTTTGCGACCTGTGTGTTGCTCGCACTCCCCTTCTCCATGCTGTTCGACCATTTCATGGTCTCACGCGCCGCCTGGGCCTACGTGTTTTTTATCGCATTTATTGTTGTCATTTATGATGCTCTTCTCATTTTGGCACCCCACAAGCGGCGGTGGATCTTTGCGGCCATGGCGATCTATTTAGTGACAGCCGTGATGGCCTTTGTGAGAGAGCGCGGCATTGAACAGCAGCGCTTTGCAGCTCGTGCGCGCGACGGAGCTCAGGTGCTTGCGGCGTTCGAAAAACAACTTCCCCGCGGCAAGCCTCATTCCGCGAAAGTGGTGATCAAAAAATCGTTTAAGTACTCCGAGGAATCTTATGTTATCGAGACTCTGTTAGGATATTATTACCCCCATTCCACGTTTTATGTAGAAAACGAACACGCCGACACGGCAGCACAACTCGTTCATAAAGGTGTGGCATATACTCGGTACCAGAGCGCCACACAAACAGCTCAAGACATATTTGGCACGACATTAACTCTCCGTCTGCCACCATCCAGAAAAACTCTCATTTTTGAATAAAAGCTTGCACACGCTCCGGCGTCTCATACAATAAAAACAAATTCATCCTATCGACGAAGGAGGCTTATGCTTTTAAAGCGCACCATCCAATCACTTCGTTCGGCCATCAGTCCTGCCCTAATCCCTATAGTTGGACTTGCTATCGTGAGTCTGGGCTACTTCCTTTTAAGTGCAACCAAAGCTGAAAACTCCATTTCAGCCGCGGCCTTAGAGCGCGATCTCAACTACTTTATTCGCGCCGAGGACGGTAGCCTCGGCCTTGCGAGTCTACAAAATCTTAAAGATCAGCGACGCGACTACAAAACCGCAAGTCTCATCGAGTACCGTGAAATCGATCAAAAAATTAAGTCCACCTACACGCGCCTAGAAATGCATCGGGAGATGCAGATTCATCGCATCGAGCAGCTACTTTTACCGGCGCTTGGCAAGGTATTCACTGGCAACTCGGGAGCGCTCAAACCGCTTCTCTCTCCCCACTTCACTGGCACTCGCTGGGCCAAGCTCCATGTGAACACCACATCTGTGATGGATGGCATCACCACCCACAGCATTGCAGCTTCTCCCGAGTCGTCAGCGCAGGAATTTTTGTTAGATCTCGAAGCTTTTGCTCAACAATCGGGGCACCTCCAGTGGTCCGATTTTAAAATAATGGATTACAACATCACCAAAGAAGACCCCCACACACGGCGCATTCTCAGTGCGGTGCTGTCGATCGATGCGGACCTGCGCTATGTGGATTCTTCGAGGCGTCGCAGTCACTTTGTGGGCCAACTACTGGTCGATGTCGTTCCCTCAAACGACGGTGTTCTCGATGTAAATTCTCTGCGTCTTAAAAAAGCAACGCTAACAGAACTCCAGCGCAACCCCGCCTTCATAAGCAAAACGGCAGACATTAAGGGCATTTCTGCACACCCTCGATTAGAAGCCATTCGTAGAGGTGGCTATGCACTTGCACTGAGTGATATCAACAATGACGGTCATCTCGACATGTTTTTGGGGCACTGGGGCCCGTCGCAATTGTTCATGAGCCGTGGGGAGCGCGGCTATGAAGACGCATCCGCACAACTTCCTGCGGATTTGAATTTGGTAAAAGCAGCAGCATTTAGCGATTTCGATCGCGATGGCGACAAAGATCTCTTCATCTCTCGCTTTCAACAAAACAACGATTTGCTGTTACTTAACAACGACAGTGGCCAGTTTTCCAATTTTGTCTCGGCTTTTCCCAACGAGGGTTCACGCCATCATGCCATGCCGGCAACTCTTGGAGATTTTAACAATGATGGCCTCACCGATGTCTACGGTGGCTTTCCAGGAACCATCGATTTTTCGGCCGCAAACTTTATGCAAAACTCTGAGCTTGCCGTGCAGGGTTTGTTTTTCAACAATGGCAAGCTCGGCTTTAATTATCAATCCCGCGCGCTACCGTTAACGACCAGATCTCTTTTTCCGCACGCGGCACTGGGTGTTGATTACGACCTCGATGGCGACACGGATATTGTTGTTGTCGATGATCGCATGAACGGCAATGTGGTGTATCGCAATGACGGGAGCGGTAATTTTGCGCGCGTCACCGACTTATTGGGTGTCGACAATCAAGGCTATGGAATGGGCGTCGACGTGGCGGATCTGGACAACGACGGTGACTTAGACATTCTTTTCACAAATGCCACTTTTCATAAAATGAGCCGCCTCTATAAAAATATCGATAAAAACATCTCTCAGTTGCACGCAGACGGCTTGAAAATATTTTTAAACCACAATGGCCGCTATGCTCTAGCCAACAACTCCAAGCTGGGCCTTTCACACTCGGGCGATGGTGCGGGTGGCGTGGGTGTTTTCGATTACAATAACGACGGGCATGCCGACATTTACGTGGTCAATGGCCTGTGGTCGGGCACATCCCGGGAGTGGGATATTCAGAGCCACTTCGCGCAAGCCATGATCGCCGAGTTGGCAGTGATCCCCGCCTTGGAAGCACGGCGCTCGCACCACGATTATTTTATGAAAGCGCTGCAAAACTCTACACGAAAAGTAGCGGGGCGCACGGAAACTCCATCGTTTGCGGGCTACCAGCGCAATCGGCTCTACCGCAACAATGGAAACGGTACGTTCACCGACGTGGCCTTTTTAGAGAGTGCCGACTCCCTCAGTGATGGCTATGTGGTAGCAACGAGCGATATGGACAATGATGGTCGCCAAGATTTGGTTTTACGCAACTGCGATTATGGAAGCGAGCACTATAAGTTCCCGGCCCTCGAATACTTGAGCAATCAGCATACCAACACTCAGTCTTTACGCATCACTCTCAAGGGCCAGCACTCAAACCCCGAGGCCATCGGCGCCATTGTGCGCTGGAATTCTCAAGTTCGCACGGTCACCTCTCTCAACGGGGCTGTGCAAAACGACACGGCAGTTCATTTCGGAATCCCACAAAGTGTAAAGCGTCCCACTTCGAGTCCCCTCGAAGTGGTATGGCCATCGCAGCTCATCACTCGCATCAACAATCCACAACCAGGTCACCTCGTGCTGAGCGAACCGCAGGATCAGAGGAGGACTGAGAGCGGTAAAATCAAAAAAGTCGCCCGGTCCTTCTAAAAACTGGCCCCCTACGCTGTTGATAAGCGCAGGTTGTGCGACATCGCATAGAGCG
>CAYNTO010000036.1:0-20842 GCA_964400355.1 uncultured Pseudobdellovibrionaceae bacterium | reverse complement strand
TATGCCGCACTATCGCTACAAAAAAGGGGGGCGCGCCTTTTGGTGGCTCTTCAGAGGGGATTCTCGTATATTGTTGGGTCATGTCGAGTTTAGATAATATTTCGATCATCATCGGTACGGTCAATGGTAGCGGAAGCCAATCGGCAAATCTTATTCTTCAGCGCGCGCTGTTCCGTATGGGCATTACGTCGGTGGGAAAAAATTTGTTTCCCTCCAACATCGCGGGTCTTCCGACCTGGTTTGTGATTCGCGCCAACACGCTCGGCTACACGTCCATCGAAGAAAAATGTGACATCGTGGTGGCTATGAATCCGCAAACGGCCAACGAGGATGTTCTCCATCTGAAGCCCAACGGAATTTTCATTTGTAACTCGAACATAAAGCTCACCTCACCACTTCCCACCGGCTGTGCGCTCGTACACGTGGACTTTACCAAACTTGCCGGGGAAGTTGTCGATTCGATCAAAATTAAAAAACTTCTTACCAACATGGTTTATGTGGGTGTACTTGCAGAAATGCTCGGCATCGGCAAAGACATTCTCGATCAGACAATTCGCGATCAGTTTTCTGGTAAAGAAAAAGTGGTCGATATAAACGTTAAAGCCGCCGATGCTGGGCGCGCTCATGCAAAGACCATCGCTGAGCTCAACACGGCCCTTCGGTTCGCCACTCAGGCGGCGGCACCAGGATCGCCCTCTCAAGGAAAAATTATGATCGATGGCAATACGGCGGCGGGCTTGGGCTCGGTGTATGCGGGTTGCACATTTACATCGTGGTATCCGATCACACCCTCGAGCTCACTTGCCGAAAGTTACGAGCAGTATGCAGGGCGCCTACTGAAAGATGAGAATAAAAAAAATAAATTTGCCATGATCCAAGCAGAAGACGAACTCGGCGCCATATGTATGGTGGCCGGTGCCGGTTGGGCTGGCGCACGCGCCATGACCGCGACGTCAGGACCCGGCATTAGCCTTATGGCCGAAGCCGCGGGTCTGATGTATTTTGCGGAAATTCCCGGTGTGGTTTGGAATGTTCAGCGTGCAGGGCCTTCTACCGGTTTACCGACGCGCACTCTTCAAGGCGATGTGTTGGCCTGTGCGCTGCTCTCTCACGGCGACACTCATCATCCAGTGTTTTTCCCTGCCACTCCCAAAGAGTGCTTCGAATTTGCAACACTCGCCTTTAATTTGGCCGAAGACATGCAAACATTGGTCTTCGTATTGAGTGATCTCGATTTAGGAATGAACCAATGGATTTGCGACGATTTGGAATTCCCCAAACAGCCCATTTCCCGCGGTAAAGTTCTTGATGCCGATGGTCTCACCAAAGCAGGATCATTTAAGCGCTACGCCGATGTGGATGGCGACGGAGTTCCCTATCGCACACTTCCCGGGACTGAGCACCCATTGGCCGGTTATTTCACTCGAGGCACAGGCCACACCGATGCTGCCAAATACAGTGAAGACCCGGTGGTGTTTCAAAAGAATCTCGATCGTTTGCTGAAAAAATGGCAGACCATGAAGTCTATGGTTCCCAAACCCGAAGTGCAAAAGGCCGACAGTAAAATTGGAGTCATAACATTTGGCTCTACCCATTCCATCATGAAAGAGTTCCATGATCTGTTGGCCAAAGAAAAGAAAACGGTGAGCACCATGCGCATCAAAGCCTATCCGTTTACCGATGAAGTACCGGGCTTTATCGCTGCTCATGATAAAATATTTGTGCTCGAACAAAATCGCGATGGGCAAATGCGCAAGCTCCTCTCGATGGAGTATCCTGAGCTTGCTCCTAAATTAAAATCAGTGATCAAGTACGATGGTTGGCCCGTGCGTGCCGACCACTTTGCGCAAGGAGTGCTCGATGGAACCCACTAAGGCGGCAACCACTCCCGCCAATCTCAATGCCCTGGGCCTTTCGCGCACCGAATACGGCGGCGCAAAGTCCACATTGTGTTCGGGCTGTGGCCACGACAGTATTACCAACAACTTAATATCCGCTCTTTATCAATCCGCGATCAATCCTTACAAAGTGGCCAAGCTCTCTGGCATTGGCTGCTCATCAAAGACCACGGCCTATTTCCTCGATAAATCCCACGGCTTCAATAGCATTCACGGTCGCATGGCACCTGTCGCTACGGGAGCCTATGCCGCAAACCCCTCGCTGGCCACTGTGGGTGTATCGGGCGATGGCGATACGGCCAGCATTGGCATCGGTGGCTTTGTGCATTTGGTGCGCAGGAATGTGCCTATGGTTTACATCGTGGAGAACAACGGAGTGTATGGACTCACCAAAGGTCAGTTCTCGGCCACTGCCGATACGGGTACGACGCAAAAGTCAGGAACGATCAATGAGTTTCAATCCATCGATCTTTGCGCGCTGGCCGTGGAACTGGGCTGCGGTTTCGTGGCGCGCTCTTTTTCAGGCGATTCCAAGCAGCTGATTCCGCTGTTGCGTGCAGCCTTTGAACACAATGGCACAGCAGTCATCGATATTATTTCTCCGTGCATTACTTTTGCCAATCACGAGGGCTCCACGCGCAGTTACGATGCGGCCAAGGAACACAATATTCCCCTGCACGAGTTGGGTTTTGTTTCCGCCAAAGAAGAAATTCAGGTGGATTACGAGGCGGGCACGACTCTCGATGTGACGTTGCACGATGGTTCCATGCTCAAGCTTAAAAAAATTGGCGACAACGATCATGATCCCCGCGACATGCAAAAGGCGTTGGATCTACTGTACACGTCGCGCACCAAACACGAGTTCGTGACCGGATTGATTTACTTCAATCCCGAGAGCAAACAGTTTAAAGAAACGCTGCAGTTGATCGATACGCCTCTTGTGCATTTGCCCACGGACGAACTCCGCCCCAGTGCCGAATCACTCCAGCAGATTGTTTGCGAGTTTAAATAGTTAAAACTGAACGCCCAAACCCACGGACGGCTCCAGTCCGTAGGTGGTAAAAATCGCGCCTGCTTGAAAGGTAATAAAACGAAAGTTGATGTCGAGTCGCGGGCCGTAGAGGAATTCAAACTCGTTGTACGCGGATTCCACAAAGCGCGGAACGGTTTTTTGAGTGCCGGTCATAAATGTAATACCAAATTCATCCAGCGAATAATCCACGCCAAGCAATACACCCGGTTGAATCTCTAACCCTAACAATTCCCACCCATCGTACTTTATCACGGTGGTGGCATAGATGAATGTGAAGTCGTAGCTCTCTGTTTGCGGCGTGAGCTGATCGTAGGTCAACACCGGTGTAACCGTGTTGTTGGGATTGGGCCGAATGATATATTCCAAAGACCGCGTCTTATAACCGACAGCAATTTTGTTGCGAAAATCCCAAAATAACGGGAACTCTACCGTGGCCCCCACATACCATCCCCTACCATCGACGACCTCATCCACAAAAGGATCGCCGTAGGCATCGTCATTCACATCCACACCGGCTGGCGGCACAGGCGTGAGTAGGTTCTCCAGAGATTCCGCGCTCACAGATGGCAAGTAGCCACCTTCCATTCCAAACAACCATCCCTTGGGTCCACTGGGGGGAGCATGGCTTTCGAGAATGGTGTCGCGGGAAACAGGCTCTTCACAGCCTTGTCGGCTGCTACGCATTTCAGAGCCGCTCATCCACACAAAACCACTGGTGGTTTTTATTCTGTACCACGAACCGTGACTAGAGATCACAGGCATAAGTCCCGAATCAACCACCCGCACGGTTTCATCTTTTTTCGGGCGTGAGTGAACGGTGGAACTGGGGCCCATGTACACGCACGTTGTGCTCTTTGCACAATAGGAGCTATCCAGGCGGGACATATTCCGCGCGCGCAACCAGTACAACTCGCCACCAAGATTCACTTTGATGTGGCGATTGTCGCGAGATTTGGAAACCACCTTGAGTGGCTCACCCGCGTAGATCACTTCGTAAGATTTCGGATCTGAATCGGCTTTGAGGCCTTTTGCCGATTTTTCCAGTGCCACACAAGAATTGGCTTGAGCTTGAGCCGAAGAAATCAGTGATGCCACGAGAACGACCAGAAAATGCATAATTTATGGTTCCATAGCGACAAAGATTGGTCAAAGCAAAAACGGATTGTTTTGTAAGCAGCAGCTACAGGCGATTTTCGTGCAAATAGCGCAGTATGGAGCGAAGGCCAACCCGTTTGTGCGGACTGTGTGAGGCATCTTCAGCGAGATAGATCATGTTGGTCTCTTGGAACTGAAAATGCGTGCACACTTTCCGATAGGTGTCGTAAAATTGTGTTTGTAAGAAATCGCATCCAAACCGTTCGATAAACTTGATTCCAAGCCACATCAGTGAGTCATGCACATATCCGTAATCATTGCACACCGAAACCGGCCCCGGCCAGCGGTTACGTGTATAGCGCACACCTATGCGATGCTTGCCCATTCCCAGTGCTTTGCTCAAGCTGAACGACACACTTTTGATTGCGGGCGATGAAAAATCCATATCCAAACCCCGCGTACATCCGTACCAAGCCGCATCGATATGCACATCAAAACCAATGCGCTCGGCGCGTTTGATGAGTTCCTCAAAATCAAGAGGTTTTCGGCCGGTGTCGCTAAACGGATAGGACAAAATCAAAGGGTCACCCGAAGCCATATGGTCGATAGTTTTAACGCGTGCGTAAGGATTGATTTTTTGGTTGTAGGAGTATTCTTTATCGAGCACCACAATTTGATTTTTAAACACCAAGTGGAGGTCATCCAACGCATGCGTAACACCTACTATCACATCACGATCGGGAAATCCCTCAAGTCCGCGTATCCTATTGAGTGAGCTACCGTGAATCCATTTATGGAAGGTCTTTAAAAAATCATCGCGCAAGGCTTTCTCACTCACATAGGGTTCGGCATGGAGTTCTTTAAATAAGTTTTGAAATGCGTCGGTGTACATGGGCCGCCAGCGCTTATCGTACTCTAGATGTATTCGCAAAGACTCAATATCCATACAACGACACTATCCAAGTCGTGGCCCTTTGCCAAGTGGCACCGTCCACGCCCGCCCGCAAAATAGTAGAGCGCGGAGAGTTCCCCGCGCGCTGCAGATTTAATACACTCCGTGCTATTTAAACGTTTCATCTTTTAGCGATCGGGTTTTCTTGATCAATTCCACGAACTCGGCCCGATAATCGTCAGTTTTACCCCGCAGCTGCACATTCTCTGCAGCCATTTCCTGAGCTCTCTTAAGATTAAAATCGCCCTTGAACTTAGAATCGCGAAGCACCATGGTGTAACCCGCCACCGCTGCGGCAAACCGAGTATCGCTCGATGTTTCGGACCACGGTTTTACCGTGTTCTTCACCGGCACTTCCATCAGCCGACTCACGTCTTCTTTGGGATTTTTATAGCGCAGCTTCACTGTTAATAGCTCATCACTTGCACCACTCAGTGAGGGTTTCTCATTGCTCTGGTACTTGAGTGGATCCACTGTGCCGGTTGCACCGGGAATGCCGGCTGGAACAACCTCATAGAGAGCGGTCACGGTGTGCCCCTCACCGATCTCTCCTGCGTCCTTAGTATCATCATTAAAATCCTGGGCCTCGAGCGTGCGTTTTTCGTAGCCAATCAAGCGGTACGACTGCACGTGCTTGGGATGAAACTCCACCTGGATCTTTACATCTTTAGCAATCGCATTGAGTGTGCCCACGCCTTGCTCGACAAGCACTTTGTGCGCTTCCCGTGCGCTATCAATATAGTAGTTATTGCCATTGCCTTTGTTGGCTAATTTTTGCATACGGCTATCTTGGTAATTGCCCATACCATAACCCAGCACAGTTAAAAATACGCCGCTCGATTTGGCTTTTTTCTCGATCATTTCTTCAAGCGAGTTCTCATCGGTGATGCCCACGTTGAAATCGCCATCAGTTGCCAGCACAACACGGTTGTTTCCGTTATCTATTTTATTCTTCGCCGCAATTTCATAGGCAAGTTGAATTCCCGACTCGCCATTTGTGGATCCATCAGCGTTCAAAGAATCGATAGCTGCGATGATCGCGCTCTTCTCCCCACCCGATGTGGATTTTAAAACCACCTCGGTCGAGCCAGAGTAAGTCACAATCGCCACGCGGTCCTGCTTGCGCAAAGTTTTTGTAAGCATGCGCAGAGATTCCTTCACCAGACCCAATTTATTGGGCACATCCATGGAGCCCGACACATCGACGAGAAACACGAAGTTGCTCGCCGCTCGCGACCCCTCTGACACACGTCCCTTAAGACCAATGCGCACGAGATGATGAGCTTTTTTCCACGGTGCCGATGTCACTTCCACATTCACACTGAAGGGCTTTCCATCCGTCGGTGTGGGATAGTCATACTTAAAGTAATTGATAAACTCTTCGGCGCGCACCAAGCCACTGTCGGGCAATTGGGAGCCGATGAGTTCCGTACGCACTTGCGCATACGAGGCTGTGTCCACATCGATCGAGAATGTAGAGAGCGGTTCCTGCTGAACGGGTTTAAAAATATTCTCAATAAGCTTAAGGTACGCGTCGCCGGGCGTGCCGCCGAAGTGAGGGTTCGACCTGCCATCTGGAGAAAGAGATCGTTTTCTTTTGCTCTCATTCATAACGTGGCTCAAACCTTTATCCATGCGGCCTTCGTTGAATCCTGAGCCCCCAAGAGATACGTCAGACAGTTCTGCAGCTCGTGCACCACCGTGCGATCCAAAGATAGCTGCCGATCCGGCCGTGCCCACACTTTGTGTAGTGGTCCCCGCCACCGCCATTTTTTTCGGTGATGGAGCTGCTGGCGATCCGGGAGCACCTTTCGTGGGCGGAACTCGATTTTGCTGGAATCTATAAGGCGCTTCCGCCGGCGGCGCGGATTCACTGAAATCCTCCTCGATCACCTGCTCGTTCTCATCGAACTTGTAGTACTCCATACTGTCACTAGCACCTTCAAAACTTTCGAAGTCGCTCATCGGATCACTCATCATTTCGTCATGGACCGTTTGCGTTTTTGGCAGCATCACTATGCAAATTGTAGCGATGGCCGCCGCACTCAGTGCAGGTAGGGAAATTTGTGGTTTAAACCATTGCCAGATCGACTTTTTATCTTCGCCCGTAGGCTTGAGCACCTGCGCGCGCTGCCTTTCGGAAAGTGCGTGGGATGTCTTTTGCGGAACAGTTTCTGAAAGCAGGGAACCCAATCCTTCCATTTCGTTCAAGTAAGAGAGCACTTCCTGATTCTCAGAAAATTCTTTTTTAAGAGCGGCACGCTCTGCGGCCGACAATTCTCCCAAAGCATAGGCCGTGAGCTCGGGTCCACGTTCATCAAGTACAGATTCTAATGATTGATTGTTTTTATTCATGACTACCTCCTGACGCCGAGGCCAACTGCCCTCGCAATCGCATCATCCCTTCGTGGATCAACACGCCCACATAGGACACCGAATGACCGGTGACGGCGCTGATCTCCTTATAACTAAAGTCCTCTTGGAATTTTAAAAGCAGCACTTCTTTTTGCGCTACCGGCAATGTCTGCACCAATGCCCACAACTGTTTTTTCTGCTGGCGTTTGGCGATGGACTCTTCTGCACTGTCGTGCTCGTCGATGGCATCATCCACCGCATCGGGACTGTTCGCTTTGAGCATCTTCGTCTCCTCTCGTTTGTTGATATCGAGAGCTTGATTGCGAGCCACACGAAACAGCCAGGGCGCCGTGGCCTCTACATTCTCGGCCTGCCAATAACGAACAAAGGTTTCCTGCACGATATCTCGCGCCGTTTCCAGCGGCACAAAGCGCACCATATAGCGTAGAAGCCGCCCCTCGTACCGATCCATAAGTTGTTTCATTGTGTGCATGGTTTTCATAGCTCTTATCTTTAAAACGAGCGGCAATCGGAATTCTTAGTCAAAAACAACAAAGCTCCCACGATTTTTTAGATTCATCAATTAAATTGATGAGTTAGGAACTAATATTTTTTCCGCAGCGAGCCTATCTTGGATCAATTTCCATGGCCTCCACTTTAAGGGTTCTAGAGCCGCATCATAACTAGACTTTCTCAAACGACGTCTCAAAAACAGTCACGAATATTGATATACATAGTTATTATTAATTGAGGGAAAGTTGAATTTTCCCAATTTCTGCCGATATAACAGTATAACTAGAATGTTTGAGGGGACCGCTATGTTCAACGGTGGAAAAGTTCAGGAAATGGAATACAACCCGGGCGACTACATTCTCCGCGAGGGTGGCAACTGTGATAGCCTTATCGTGGTTAAAAGCGGTCAAATCGAAGTGTTTAAAACCGGTAGTAACGGTGTGAAGATTCCGTTGGGACTTGTGCAATCCGGTGAATACTTAGGCGAGATGGCGATGATTTCTGACCGCCCCCATTCTGCCAACGCGGTGGCACTCACCAAAGTTATCTGTTTAAAAATATCGACGTCGACAATCGAGGATCAACTCAAAGAACTGCCAAGTTGGCTTGTCGCTCTCACGCGCGGACTCGTGTACAAGCTCAACAAAACCAACGATGTCCTTCGCCGCAATGGCATTGTCGATTCAACGCTTTCCACCGCCGTGCGCGCCATCAGCGAACGCGAAGAAGTGTCAAAAAAAGTTTCTTAAAACACTCTGTCCCTTTATTAACTCACATCTACACTAAAAGGTGCCTGGCACCTTTTAGATGATGACTTTGAGGTTGGTGAACTCGTGGAAGCCCTCTTTACCCAGTTCGCGGCCGTAGCCTGAGTTTTTGATGCCGCCAAAGGGTCGGTCAAAAGTAGAGCGGAAAAAATCGTTGATGGCGAGAGAGCCGGTTTCGATTTGAAGTGCCAGTTTCCGGGCATTGTCGCTGTCTTTGGAGAATATGGCGCCGCCTAAGCCGTACTGTGAGCTGTTAGCCATGTTCACCGCTTCGTCCTCTGTCTCGAAGGCAATAATGGAGTACACCGGACCAAACAGTTCTTCCGTGTGCACGCAATTGTCTTTAGAAATATGCTGGAGAACGGTGATGGGATAGTAGGCGCTCTTTTTTTCGAGCCCACCCAAATCTTGCACAAAGGTCACGCGTGCACCATCTTTTTTAACTTGCTCCACTTGTTTGGCAAGCCCATCGCGCAAATCCACCCGCGCCACTGGTCCAAATTCCGCCGATTCGTGGCTCGGATCGACAATTTTTAAAGCTTTGATCTTTTCGAAAAGTTTGCCTGTGAACTCTTCTTCGCGACTTTTGTGCACGAACACTCGTTTTGCCGAAATACAGCTTTGCCCCGTGTTGAGCAAACGGGCCTGAAATACTTTTTGCACGGCTAAGTCCACATCCGCATCCGCGCAAACCACATACGCATCGTTACCGCCCAATTCGAGCACGCACTTTTTTAAATGCTTTCCTGCCATTTGTGCCACATGGGCGCCGGCGCGAGAACTCCCAGTGAGACTCACCCCTTTGATAATTTTAGAGGCGATCACCTGATCGGACATGTCGTGATCGATCAGTACTGTGGAGTACACGTCTTTCAATTCCGCCACTGCATCGAAGCACTCCTGGAGAACAAGTGCTGTGCCCGAAACGTTTTCTGCGGGCTTTAAAATTATTGTGTTGCCGGCAAGCATAGCCGGGACAGCAAAACGCAGAGTTTGCCACACGGGAAAATTCCACGGCATTATGCCATAGATCACTCCGAGCGGCTGATAGTGAACGGAAAACCCTTGGCGCGTCTGTGGCGCGAGAAATTCCTGAAAGTTTTTAACCGCGTAGTCTATGAGACCAATACACTTTTCCACTTCGGCAATGGACTGCTTAATGGGTTTACCCATTTCTGAGGTGATCGTTTGCGCCATCTTTGTTTTTTGCGCTACCAACTGCTCACCGAGTGCCAATAGTATTTGCGCCTTTTGTGGCACTGTCTGCCAACGCCAAACCTGGAACGCCTGGTCCGCCGCAGCGAGAATGCTCTGCACCTGGCTTTCGCTCATGCGCTGGTATTCGCGGAGTGGTTCTAAAGTGCTGGGATTGATTGTCTGGAACGTTTGCGCCATTCTTCACCTCAATAGTGTTTTAGCGTTTTTACCCCGATAAGTGTAGTGCAAACCGATAATTTCGATTGTTATTCCTGTCCAGCTAATTTGTAGCTTTTTGCAAAACTTAAAGAATGTGCTTCTGAGAATCCCGCCGTAAACGCGATCACGACAAACTTAGTATCGAAGTGAGACAACTTCCCCCCCTATAGGAACTCTGTTTTTCTCAAATCTGGAAAAGAAAAATAGAAACTCCTGGTTTGCTCACCCCCACTCTGCGCGCACTAAACTTAGAAAAATCGTCGAAGTTTTTTTCGCCGTTTCAGCGGTACCCACCTAGCGCGTAGAGTTCGAGGTATTTTGTCGAAGATTTGTAGAGTTCGGCGGCAATGTCGATTTGCGACAATTGCGCGCGTTTGCAGTTCCACTATACTGGAATCACTCCGGGGGGAGAAGGTTTAAAGGACTATGAAAACGTTGATGAAAGCTATTGTTGGTTGTGTGTTGATGCTCTCTCTACAGGCGTGTCTAAATTCCAAGGACGGCAAGCTCACGGAAGTGGCGACCCAACCGGAGCAAGGCCCTCTCTCTACATTCGATGCCAATATGTACCCGTTAAACAAAGTGGTTTGTGATCCGTTTGATCCCGGTCAACCCGGCCCCAACGATGGCTTAGTCGCCGAACTTTACTATAGAGGTCAGAACCAACCGATTTGGTACACGGCGAGCGAGTTTGTCACTCAAGGCCAAAAATCGCAGCAGAAATTGTTCTTTTCATCATTAAATGTCCCTACGCGCTTGTTCAGCATGGGTTTTCCCAGTGAAACAGGGTCTGCGGTTAAAGATGATTCCGGAAATCCTCTCAATGAGTATTTCGCGCTGAGCTTTAGTTCCGTGCTTAAACTCACCGCCGATGACGAAGCCGGTGAATATGAGTTTGCACTTCTCTCAGACGATGGCGCCAATATGTATGTGCGCGATGCCGAGGGCGTTTATCAAAAAATTGTCGCCAACGATGGCGATCACCCCACGCGTCTTGGTTGCGGCCAACGCTTAACCCTCAATCATGAATCGGAGCTTGTTGTGAAAATGGATTATTACCAGGGACCGCGCTACCACATTGCAATGATCCCTATGTGGCGCAAAGTGACTGCTTCCACGGCAAACGAGCCCCGTTGCGGCGAAACCGGAAACGAACATTGGTTCGACTACAACGACAATTCAAAACCAAAAGCGGCCTACAATAGCCTTTTGACGCGCGGTTGGAAGCCGATCCACGCCGACAACTGGAATCTTCCCGCCTATGCGGTATTCAATCCGTGCACGCCGGGCACCACGCCGACCATTTCGAACTTTGCACAGACGGCCAACGTTGAAGGCTTTGTCGCCTTCTCATGGACGACCAACATTCCCACTACGAGCCAGCTCCTCATAAAAAATATGGCCACTGGTGAAGAAATACTCACCACTTCCGACAATCGTTTAGGCGTAAACCATTCGGTGGCGCGCCACGGCCTCACGAGTGGTGTCACTTATGAAGTGCGAGCCATATCCATCAGCGCCGATTTCGGTAAAGCCATCTCAAACCCAATCACCGTAACGGTTCAATAAGGAGATTCTATGTTTAAAGTTTTATTGATCACATTGACCATCGCCCTTATGCCGTCGGCGTCTTCCGCAGCGGAAGAGAATCCAATGGAGACCCGCACTTTGCTCGAAAAGATTGCCGAACTCCAGGTTTTTAAATTGCGCTTACCTTACAGTATGCAACGCGCCCTTAAACAGCACGCGGCTCAAGCCGCCGCACCCAGCCCCGACAGTTGCCAGTCGCAGGCGCGCGTGCATCAACGAGGGGCCGAGGTGGACTACTCGTGCGATATGCGCAAAGCCTTTAAACAGGAGCTTTCATCGGTGGCTGCAAATTAAGCACGAGCAAGGGCGGTTTTTTTTGCCGCTTGCCGCGGCCCAGAAAGAGTGACGTTCGCGCACGATTCCTAGTACTTTGGCCGCATGAAATTTTTGGCCATTTCCATATTCGTTTTTTCTAATTTTGGTTTTTTAGCAGCGGCGCACGCGATTAACTTTCAGGGTGCCTTTCAAAGTGCTCTGCAAAGAAGTGAGAAGGTGCAACAGTCTCACGAGGGCGTGTTTCAGGCCGAAGAAAAAATTCGCCAAGCGCGCGGAGCGGTTCTTCCTAATCTCACGCTCAATGCTTCCCACATTCGCCAGGAACGGCCAAACGATGCCTTTGCCCGCTCGTTTTCACCGGGAACCCAAAACGCCGCGCGCATCACTCTGACCCAACCTATTTTTCGCGGCATGAGCGAGTACGCCCTTTACCGCCAGAGTAAAAATAATCTCAATTCACAAAAGCACATCGACACCATGACCCGCATCCAACTCTACCAGGATATCGCCACCAATTATTTTTCCATACTTTCCTACGAGGCCGATATTCGCAACATGCAGGAGCAAACCAAACTTTACGGCCAGCAGGTCAAAGACCTCCAAGGACGCACGCGCAGAGGGGAATCCAACGTAACAGAGGCCCTCACAGCACAGTCAGCTCTAGCGTCACTTGAAGCCGAAATCCAACTGGTCTCAGGCCAACTGGCCGCGGCGCGGGAGTTGTTTGCGTTTCTCACCGGCATGGAGTCCAACACTCCACTGGAGGATGTGAGCAAAGATGGCAATCAAATTGCCACTTTACTTAAGGACGTAAACTCCTACGTCAACCGTGTCGATGAACGTCCCGACGTGCAAAGTGCTAAAGAGCTTGTCAAAGTGGCCGATGAACAGATGCGCATTGAACGTGGCGGGCATCTCCCGCAGCTCGATGCCGTGGGCAACTATCACTTGCGCCGGCCGGTCGCATTTTTAGAGGACATTCGCTGGGATGTGGAACTGCGGCTCACCTTCCCCATTTTCGAAGGCGGCGCACGTCAGGCGCGCGTGCGCGAAGCGGCCTCTAAAAAACATGTGCAAGATTTAGAACTGGCACGCTTGCGTCGTTCAGCGGTCCAACAGATTCGCTCACTTCATCAAAGTTTATTGGTGCGCATGGCGCAGGTGCAGTCGCTGGAAAAAACCGTGGGCATTGCCGAGAAGAACTTCCGCGTTCTCCAGCGCGAATTCCGAAATGGTCTGGTGCGCAGTGTGGATGCACAGGTGGCCCTCAACCAGTTTCGCTCGGCCCGTCGCACCTACGATCAGGCCCGTTATGCCGCACAAGTGGATTTAGCCAGTCTCGAAGCCGCCGCATTTCTCGTTCCCGTTGAGGTGACCCAATGACGTTATCAGATCTCTCGATCAAAAAACCGGTATTTGCCTGGATGCTTATGTTTGGTCTCATCGTCTTCGGTGCGATCAGCTTCAATCGCATGGGTGTTTCGGAAATGCCCGACATCGACTTTCCCATGATCTCTCTCGGTGTGCGCTACGAAGGCGCCGCACCCGAAGTGATGGAGGCCGACGTGATCGATCCCCTTGAAGATGCGCTTATCAGCATTCAAGGCGTCAAGAACGTCACCTCCAAGGTGCGTGTGGGTGTGGCCGAGGTCACCGTGGAGTTCAACCTGGACCGCGAAATCGATTTGGCATTTCAGGATGTGCAAGCGAAAATCGCGCAAGTCCAAGAGGCACTTCCAGTGGGTGTGGATCCCATCTCGATCATGAAGATCAATCCGGAAGATTTCCCGATCATGTGGTTGTCGGTGTCGAGCGAGACCTTGTCTGTTCAAGAGCTCATGATTTTCGTTAAAAATGAGATCCGCGATCACCTCACCACTGTACCTGGCGTGGGCAGTGTGTGGATGCCCGGCTATCTGGAACCCAATCTTCGCGTGTGGGTGGACAATAAAACTTTAAAGCAATATGCACTTTCGGTCACCGACATCGTATCCACCATTCAGACCGAGCACCGCGAACCGCCCTCGGGCCGCGCGGAGTTTGATAAGCGTGAGTTCAGCTTGCGCACCATGGGTGAGGAAAAAACCGTTGATCGGTTTAAAAAAATTCTTATCAATTCTCGAGGTGGGCGTCCCAATTACAACCCAATTCCCCTCGGGCAAGTGGCGCGCATCGAAGAGGGCACCGTGGACATCACTCAGTTTGCACGGGTCAACGGCATTCAGGCCGTGGGCTTGGGTGTGGTGAAACAGCGGGGTTCCAACGCTGTGGCCGTGTCTCAGGCCGTTAAAGCAAAGATCGAACAGGTGCAAAAGACATTGCCAAAAGGCACAAAACTTTTAGTGAATTTCGATGGCACCAAGTTTGTCGAAGAAGCCATTCACGAACTTGTGCTCACCTTGATTCTGGCTGCATTGTTTACGGGCTTGGTGTGTTGGATGTTTATTGGGTCGTGGTCGTCCACATTCAACGTCCTGCTCGCCATCCCTACTTCGATTCTCGGCACTTTTATAGTGCTGTATTTTTCGGGCTTTACGTTAAATACCTTTACTCTCCTCGGCTTGAGTTTGGCGATTGGGATTGTGGTCGATGATGCGATCATGGTGCTAGAGAACATCATGCGCCACTACGAAATGGGAAAAACCCGCAGGCAAGCGGCGCTCATCGGCGCGCGCGAGATCACATTTGCCGCCATGGCCGCTTCGATCTCACTGGTCGCGATCTTTTTACCAATCGCCTTTATGGAGGGGATCATCGGCTCCTTCCTTTATCAATTTGGTGTGACCATGTCGGCCGCGGTTATGATCTCGTTACTCGAGGCGCTCACACTCACGCCCATGCGTGCGGCGCAGTTTGCTGGCTCCCACGAGCGCACATCTCGCTTTGGCCGCTTCTTCGAAGCCTCGTTCGCAAAATTAAATGCCTTCTATCGTCGCACGCTGGAGGTGGCACTCACCCACCGCTGGAAGGTGCTCGGCGGCTCACTGGTATTTTTTATTTTGAGTTTTGCTAGCGTGGCTCTCCTGCGCGGCGAGTTCCAGCCGGCACAGGATCAGGGTTTTATGATGATTCAAATTAAAAACCCACCCGGCTCTGGTATTTCGCTCACCGAGGAAAAAGTGATCAAGGCCGAAAAGTTTTTATTGAGTCGACCGGAAGTGCTCTCAACATTCGTAGCCGCAGGTGGTTTTACGGGCGGCGAAACCAATGCAGCAATTATTTTTATTGATCTTAAGCCTAAAGGTCAGCGCGGTATTGATAAAACGGCGGGCCACGAACTCTCTCAACAGGAACTTATCGAAGTCACCCGGGCGGAACTGGATAAACTCATTCCCGAAGCCAAACCACAAGTGCAAGATCCTTCCACTCAGGGCTTTGGCGGTGGCGGCGGGAGCGGTTTCCCCATTGAATTTACGATTCAAGGGCCTGACTGGGAGGAGCTCACCCAAATTTCCGAAAAAATTGTCGCCGAACTTAAAGCTAAAAAAGCGCTCAATGACGCCGATTCCGATCTGCTCGCCGGCGCTCCTGAAGTGCGTATTATTCCTGATCGCACCAAAGCGGCGGCGCGCGGGGTGGAAATCAATCCGATTGGCGCGGTGGTGAACACGGCCATTGGTGGCACGATTGCCGGCACCTACGAAAAAGGCGGTCATCGCTACGACATTCGCGTCAAACTCACCGAAGAAAATCGCGATCCCGGTGAACGTGTTAAGGAACTCTACGTGCGCAATAACCGCGGCGAACTCATTGGGCTAGAGTCGGTGGTGACCACCGAGGAGAACAGCGTTGCCTCCACTATTTCCCGAAAGAATCGCCAGCGCGCCATTTCCATTTATGGAAACCCAGGTGATGGATTGAGCCAACAGCAATCGCTCGCGAAAGCCGAAGAGATTGCCCGTGCATTGCTGCCCGAGGGCTATTCGTTTCACCTGAGTGGCTCGGCTGAAGAATTTATCGCAAGCTTTATGAGCCTGTTGTTTGCAATGGTCTTAGGTTTCGTGGTGGCCTACATGATTTTGGCCTCACAGTTTAATAGCTTTCTCGATCCGGTCACCGTGTTCGTGGCCCTGCCGTTTAGTTTTTCAGGTGCATTCTTAGGCCTCCTACTCACCAACCAATCGCTCAATCTGTTTAGTATTATCGGTTTGATTCTCTTGATGGGGATCGTAAAAAAGAATTCCATTCTGCTCGTCGACTTTACCAACCAGCGCCGCGACGAAGACAATCTTCCTCCGCTCGAGGCCTTGCTCGACGCCTGCCCCAACCGCTTGCGACCGATCCTTATGACCTCGATCGCAACCATTGCCGGAGCCATGCCTGCCGCTCTGAGCCTTGGCGCCGGTGCAGAGGCGCGGCGACCGATGGCGGTCGCGGTGATCGGTGGTATCCTGGTGTCCACACTGTTGACGTTGTACGTGGTGCCCTGTGTGTATGTGCTACTCGCACGGTTTAGTAAGCGCGAGCAGTACGCCGAGGAAGTCTAGCGCCGGGAGAGCGGCGCTCCTTAGAAACTCAAAAACGTGAGCAGCGCAAAATCCGTGTGCTCGGTCTTAAACTTGCCGATGTCACTTGTGGCTGCCGTGCGGTCTTCATTAAAACCCCACAACGGCACGTTGTTCGATATGCTAAATAAAAATCGCACGCTCTCATTTAAATTGTAGCGTACCGATGGACCCACTTTGATCGTATGCTCCGCCAATCGCCCCTCGCGCTGGCGAGTGGTGTTGTTTGCCGGGCTCTCGTTGAGCCACACGTCCTCGGTTCCTACAAAGGCGCCCACAGCCAGTTTTCCATTGGGCACGTACCAAAAGTTCACGCGCTGATCCACTTCGTAACGTTTGGTGTGGGAGAGGTTATTATCGATGTCGGGATTCTCATATACGGTTTGCGTGTGAATGTTCCATTTGAGAATGGGCCAGTACTCCATTTGAAATCCGCGCGCGATGTGTTTTGAAAAAATAAAATCCAAGCGAATAGAACCAATCGACTTTTGCAGCCGCGAGTATTTTCCCGTAGGCGCCTCGTAGCGAATGCGTGAGAACACCTCCGTATCAAAAGGCAGCAGTGTGGCGGATTTCGTAAAATCGACGATCAAGTCATCGATCAAGAGCTCTTGGTTGAGATTGCGCTCGCCAAAATTGTCGTACCCGGCCGTGCGGTATGTAAAAGGAATGCGAAACGAAAAATGTTGGCCGGGAGCCACGGCGTAGTTCACGGTTGCATAGTTGTAGGCGAAAAAACCCTGCCCGCCATCCTCATAGGCTTGCGCATCGGCCACTGCTAAACTGAAACCGCCAAAAAACCACGGACTGTTCGTATTCATGGTGGTTTCGTTGGCCGATACGGAGGCCTCCGCGAAAGAACTGTGAAGAGATATATAGAATAGAGCTACAGAAAAAATGGAAAATGCGCGCACGAAAAGCCCCCCAAAAAAACCGATCGTGTGCGAAGCAGATCCTCTGCCACCACAGCGGTTACGACGGCACCTGGCCGTCTTTCTGCGGCATAGTTGCAAAGTCTTTTTTAAATTTCAACTAAATATCGATTCTCTCTGAGCGCAAAAAATGCACAAAAGTCGTAAATTTCAGCAGGGCGACTATATAGTCTTTTCTACTCAAAATCGCATCGCACTATGAACAGGATCCTGACCAAGTCCCCGTTGCGCTTTTAAAACGAATATGCCATTGTTCGGCCACTCGGGGGAGGTCATTTAGTGTCCAGAATCACGTCTTTTTTAGCCCTATCACTTTTACTGCCCGTGGCTTGTGTCACACCCCAACCGGTCTTCAAAGAGGGCTACAAACCCGCAAAAGATTCTGTAACGATCATGACCTACAACGTGGAGAACCTGTTCGACACCACGGATGATCCGGGTAAAAAGGACGAGGCCTATCTTCCCCTTGCCAAAAAAACCGAAGCTATCCGTGCGCGATGCCGCGTGGACAACTCAGCCGCTTGGCGCCGCGATGAATGCATCAATAGCGATTGGAACGAATCCAAATTGGATCTCAAGATGCGTCGCCTGACCGATGTTGTAAAACAGGTTCGCAGCGGTCGCGGCCCCGATATTCTAATATTAGAAGAGGTTGAAAATCTCAATGTGCTCGAAATTTGGCGACAGAAATATCTCAAAGATCTAGGCTACAAACAGGCTCTGCTTCTTGAAGGCCCTGACGAGCGCGGGATCGATGTGGGCATCATCACCCGCCTCGACGTGATTCCACCGCTCAAATTGCACCCGCTCACTTTTAAAGAAAATGAAAACCTCAAATCCTCGCAAATTTCCAGTACGCGCGGCATTCTCGAGGCCACGGTAAAACTTCCCGATGGAACGCCTCTCACTGTGATGGCGGTCCATTTGCCCTCGCAGAGCAACCCGCCTGAGATGCGCAAACAAGCTTTGGAAGCGCTTCAAAAAATTAAAGACGGCTTACCGAAAGATCAACTGGTGGTGGTGGGCGGAGATTTTAACATCTCCTCCGACGAAGATGTGACCGCGGGTTTTTACAAAGACTATTTAGCACAGCGCTGGGCAGTGAGCCACTTGGTCGGTTGCCAAGGTTGCGACGGCACGTACTACTACCATCGCAACCAATCGTGGTCGTTCTTTGATGTGTTGCTCTCTTCGCAAAACATGATGCCTGGGGAAGACGGTCCGTGGGAGATCGTGCCCGAGAGCATCCGTATTGAAAACAAAAGCTTGTACCAAAACAATCGCTTTGGGAATCCAGCGCGGTTCGACTCCAACCGCAAGGACGGAGTGTCGGATCACTGGCCGCTGGTGATGGAGATTGTAAAATCACCGAAAACTGCCACTGTAAAAAACAACAGCACCGATAAAGTCGCCGATCAATAGGTCTTTGCATTAGGGGGATAATATGAAGACATCACATTTGGGGAAAAATATATTTGCACTGCTCACCACGCTCGCTCTTGCGAGCGCCTGCGGTCCACGTGACGTGGCTCAGGAAGATGATGGTGGCGGCGATGGCGGTGGACCACTAACGGTGACGGCGGCCGGTCAGCGCCCGAGCACCTGCCCCGCTAAATTCACCGATGACAATTTTGTTAGAAGCCCCGTCGAAAACGATGCGGCCATCTTCTCTGGTAAGATCACAGCCGCACTCGGCGCTGGGAACAAGAGCTGCGTGCGCATTGGCGCCGTCGTCAACTTACAAAACGGCAAAAACGCCCCTTCACGTGGCCAAGTGACGGTTACAAAAATTGAAATCCTGCCTGTTGCCGCTCTCTCCGATAGCCACGCAAGATACCTTGGTCTTTCAAACGGCGACGAGGTTCGCGCTTTGGCCGACAAAGAGATCGAAGCGGCTAAAGCGATTTTTAACGCTAAAGGCATGGTGAGCATCACTTATTTTACTTACAATAAAGGCTCCGCCACTGGAGGCGAAGTGGTGGTTCCGAACACTCAGGAGATCATCACTCTCGACAAGGACGGTGACCGTGCACCCGGTTGCCCTGCCGATTACAAAGACAGCATCCGCCTGATCACACCTGCCGACAAAACCACAGAGATTATAACGAATAAAATTACAGCGACGATGGAAGCCGGCGACCGCAATTGTTTCCGCATCGGAACCGAAGTGGATCTCACTCCGGCAAAAGAGACCCCGGCCTTCACACGCGCCAAAATTGTAAAAGTTCAGATCGTGCCTAAGGATAAGCTCGATGCCACACAAGCTAAGGCTTTAGCCATCGACGAAAAAACGATCATCGCTGCCGCCGATGCGAAGATCAGCGCCGTAAAATTCGATGCGCTAGGGCTTGTGCACATCACTTACTTTAGAGTTCTTGGTGCTCCAGAACCAGAGCCCGAAATCCCGGTGATCGATGCCAAATTCTATGCGGCGTACGTGAGCGTGCTTAAAGAAAAACTGGTCGCCCGCCTCACTTCAACCCTCACCAGCCAAGCGGTCGAGTGGGATCCCACATCTTTGGAGATCACTTATGCACGCGCCGTAGAGGTGATCTCAAGCTCAGCCAGTGATAAAATTTTAGTGCCTGGGTACCGCATCACTTTCAAAACTATGAAAGGCAGCACGCTAGTTCTATTCAACTACAGTTCCAAAAATGAACTGCTGTTCCTAATGGATGCGGCTCTCAACTCAGAGAAGATCACCGACATCGAAGGTATCGTCATTGGCGAGACAACCACGTGGTCGTCTGTGAGCAAGGCCTATGCACCCTTGGGTGCGCTATTGTTCAACGAGACCACCAACTCACCCACCAAGATTGTGCTCGATCCTATCGATTTTGCGCCATTGGTGATCGACGTCGTTCGCTAGCACTCTTAGAAAAAATACAGCATTTCGGCCCGCTGTGGAATTTGCGGGCCCGATTCGGTAAACTCCGCGCTTTAACAGTTCGTTACTGAGCGAGGCTTTATGGATCCGGGCATTCTTATATCAATTCTTGTACGCATGGCAGGCCCGGCAATTTTAGGAAACAGCACCGTTGTGTGTAACTCTCCCGACTACAAACACTTCGCCATGTTCAGCATCAACAGTCATCCGGAGTTGCATTTGGTGAATCACGTGCGCCATGGCACCCCTGAAGTGTCACTTGAGTATTTTGAAACCAAAGATTTTGAATTGAGCGCCACAGAGAAAGAGGAACTCATCCTCAACGGCCCCTTCCATCTGCAGGGCAAACTCGGTCGCAGCAAAAAAGACACCTTCACCATGGTCCTCGATCAAACCACCACAGTGAACTGCTACTACGCACCCTAATCGCCCCTACTGCTTCCCTAGTGGACAATCTCTCATCGACGCCTAGCAACAACACCCCTTGAGAGCCCGTAGGTTTTGATTTCAGCTCAAAACCCGTTTATTACTTTCCCTTACAGTGGTGTCGTAGCTCAGTTGGATAGAGCATCTGCCTTCTAAGCAGACGGTCGCACGTTCGAATCGTGCCGACATCACCATTT
>CAYNTO010000035.1:0-22588 GCA_964400355.1 uncultured Pseudobdellovibrionaceae bacterium | reverse complement strand
TGGCCATCTTGTAACTCAAAGTGAATCATCATCGCCTCCTATGTGGCCATCTTGTAACTCAAAGTGAATCATCATCGCCTTCAGTAGGGCAAACCAACTCTCTCTCTCTCTCTCTCTCTCTCAACTACTTTCGTCTCATGTAAGGCGAGCTTATAACCCTCCCTGAATCACCTTCCTCTCGAGGAGTGTTAACATACAGCTCTCCCTAAATGATCATAACCCCAAGCACGGCTTGCGCTTCTGAGCCATGACACATGGGGTTGCCACGTGGGGTAATAGGCCCAAAGAGACAAGAGTTCTAGACACCTCCTCTGGTGCCGCTTATAAAAAATCCCATGCCTATCGAGATATTAAATGCAGATGTCATTGATCAAATTGCGGCTGGCGAAGTCGTCGAGCGTCCCGCGCATTTGGTGAAGGAACTTGTTGAGAACAGCCTCGATGCCGGCGCTCGGCGCATCGAGGTAGAAGTCTCGGAGGGTGGACGCAAGATTCGTGTAAGTGACGATGGCAAAGGGATGAACAAATCCGATTTGGCCATGGCCTGCGCCCGCCACGCCACGAGTAAAATCCGCTCCTCCAATGATTTGTGGTCGTTGCGCACATTCGGCTTTCGCGGTGAGGCGCTTGCGAGCATCGGCGCTGTCTGTGACCTTAAAATCACGAGTCGCAGCGCTAGCAACGAAGGGGACAACAATGCCTACAGCATCCGCTGTGAATTTGGCCGCTTGAGCGCGGTGAATGCCAGTGGCACCCAGCCAGGAACAGTGGTTGAGGTGCAGGAGCTTTTTGAAAATGTACCCGCACGATTAAAATTTTTAAAATCCGAAGTGGCAGAGATCTCGCAAATAAAAAATTCGATTCGCGCGATAGCGCTCGCGCACCCGGAAGTGGAGTTTTTGCTAAAAACCAATGGCAAGCTGCAATTCCTGCTCGCTAAAACGGACAGCCTCATTCAGCGCACCCAGGATGTGATGGAGATGGCCGATCTGTTTGCAACCGCACATGAGCACGACGGCTATAGCGTGGAGATCGTTTACAGCAGCCCCAACTCCACAGTAAAAACCTCGCGTCAGATTTGGGTGTATGTTCAAGATCGATGGGTGAACGACAAGACGGTGCAGGCGGCTGTCATGGAAGCCTACCGCAATCTCCTGATGCATGGCGAGTATCCAGTGGTGGTCGTAAAAATTCACGCACCAACGGATGAGGTCGACGTGAACATTCATCCGACAAAATCTCAGGTCAAGTTTTTAGATCAAAGCCGCATTTTTAAATTGGTCCATCATACCTTGCGTCGCGATTTGGAAAACGCGCGCTGGATCGAGTCCATGCGCCAGGCACAATTTGAGCCACTTGAGCCGTTGGATCAAAACTCGTTACTCGGAGACAGCACGAGTGCTAGTGATAACGGATCCACACGCTTTGCTCCATCACTTGGGAATTTAGAAATACCGACGTCACTGCGCTTTCAGGATCAGAGTTTTGAGAAAACCCAATATGCCACTCGCAAGATGCCTCTGGAACTCGCTGCAGAAAAAAACCGGGACGCGGGTTTGTTTGCGACGACAAACAACGGCAGCGAAAACGCAGAGCCGACCCTGGTGGCTCCATCATCCGATAGGACATCAGAGAATAAATTTTGGTCATTGTTGCGGGTGGTGGGTCAGGTGCATCTTACGTACATTGTGGCAGAGAGTCCCGAGGCTCTGTATTTAGTGGATTTGCATGCGGCACATGAACGCGTTCTGTTTGAGCGTCTCATGGAAGCCTACTCTCAGCAAAAACTCGATGTTCAGGCTTTCCTTTTTCCTATCGCCGTCGACATGCCCGCCGAGCACTGTGAAACAGTTCTTCGGCATGCGCAAGATCTAGCGCGCTTGGGTGTTACTGTCGAGGCGGGCGGTCCGGAAACGATACTGGTGGAATCCGCGCCAAGTTGGATCAAAGATAGAGCCATAGTCGATGCCATCACCAAGTTCGCAGACGATGTGGTCACGAGCGGGGGCAGCTTCACTTGGGAGAAAAAACTGGGCGATATCTTTGCAACTCTTGCGTGCCATTCGGCCATTCGCGCTGGGCACGCTATGTCTGTTGAAGAGATGGCATCACTCTTAAAGCAAATGGATGACTTCAAGTTATCGAGCTACTGTCCCCACGGCAGAAATGTTTACATAGAGATTCCGAAATCAAAGCTTGAGCGCGATTTCGGGCGCTTGGTGTAAGGTCGCTAACGATGAGTGAGCGCGCTATTTTAATATTAGGGCCAACCGGAACGGGAAAATCGTTGTTGTCGTTAGAGCTTGCTTTAAAGCTGCAGACTTCGATCATTAATGCCGACAGCATTCAAGTGTACAAGGATTTAGTGATTGGATCAGCTCAGCCGGCAAAAGAGGATCTTAAGATCGCTCCTCACTATCTCTATGGATATCTACCAGCTGGTGCGACGCTCACGGCGGCGGCATACTGTCGCGATGTGGATGATCTTTTGCGCGGAAAATTGCACGAGCAATCTGTGATTGTCTGCGGTGGCAGTGGATTTTATATTCAGGCTCTCGAGAAAGGTATGTTCGAAGTGCCCACGCTCAGCGAAGAGCAAAAGCAAAATGTAGAGGCACAATTGGAAGAGTGGGGGTGGGCGTTGGCCCATCAGGAGCTTTTAAAGAGAGATCCGTCGCTCAAGATTCACGAAAACGATCACTATCGCATTCGCCGTGCATGGCAAATCCTGCTCACTACCGGTAAGACGCCTTCGGAAATTTCCACCAGTGGCGAAAGTGCTCCCTTGCACGGAAAGAAACTCATTAAGATCGGTCTCGATTTAGAAAAACAAAAAATGCAGGAGCGAATTGAAAAGCGCACACAGGCCATGTTGGCGGCGGGTTGGATCGAAGAGGTGGAAAAACTCGTGGCTGGAGGCTTTGCAGAGTGGCCAGCGCTCAAGAGCGTGGGCTATATGGAGGTGGTCGAGCATCTTCACGGCAAGCTCTCGCGTGCGGAAATGATCGAACGCATCGTCATCTCCAACATGCAACTGATCAAAAAACAGCGCACCTGGTTTAAGCGGGATGCCGATATTCACTGGTTTTCAGCAGATTCCACAGCCGCTGCGGTGAAATTTGTTTTGTCAGGAACGCAGTAGACATCAGAGGCCCACTCTGACAGAATCTGAATATGCATAGCATGACTGGGTTTGGAAATAGCAAAGGCTCTGTTGGCGGTTTTGATTTTGAAGTGGTGATCAAATCAGTAAATGGCCGCTATCTGGAGGTTCGTCCTCACATTCCCCGCAAATACATGACGTTGGAATCCGACATCGTGAAGATGGTAAAGCAGGAGTTCGTGCGTGGCACTGTAGATGTGCACATTCATTTTATGCAGCAGCCACCCAAAGGTGAAGTGCAGTTCCGCACCGATGTGGCAAAAGTTTGGATCAAAAAGGCTACAGCGGCATTTAAAGAGCTTAAGGTCGATGCCCATCTCACCGCTCAAGACATACTGAATATTCCCGATTTTGTGCAGCTGAGCGATGCCCAGCCCATTACTGATAAAGAAAAGAAAAAAGTATTCGATTGCGTTCAGCAGGCTCTCAAAAACTGTAGCAAAGAGCGCGCCCGCGAAGGCCTGAGTCTGCAGTCGGCGTGTCTAGGATACACTGCGGACTTTTCAAAAATGCATGGCTTCATTTCTTCCGAACGTGCGAAGTTCTCCAAGGAATTGTTCGCTCGCGCTAAAGAAAAATACGACAAGTTTCTCAATGAACATGGCGTAGCAGTGAGTGAGGAGCGACTGCTTCAGGAAGTGGCTCATCTTGTGGAAAAATCGGATGTCGAAGAAGAACTCATTCGCTTTTTAGAACATGTAAGAAATGTGGAAAAGTTATTGAAAGGCAAAGAGAGCGAGGGCAAAAAGTTGGATTTTTATGCTCAGGAGCTATTACGCGAAGTGAATACGATTGGCTCCAAAAGCCAATATGCTACAATCACTGAGCGTGTAGTGGGTCTCAAAAGCAAGATCGAACAATTTCGCGAACAGGTACAAAATATCGAATGAAAAAAGAAGTCCGCATGATTATTTTATCGGCGCCAAGCGGAGCTGGAAAATCCAGCTTTCTCAATCGCATCCTGCGGGAAGTACCTCGACTCAAAGACACTATTACCTACACGACGCGGACCATGCGCACGGGAGAGTCCGACGGAAATCCTTACTATTTCGTCACTCGGGACAGGTTTCAGGAGCTCATAGCCGAAGGTTTTTTTATCGAGTGGGCAAAAGTGCATGACAACATTTATGGCACCCCGCTCCATCAAATTGAGGACTGCTTTAAGGAGAATCGGGTCGCCATCATGGACGTGGATGTAAAAGGTGCAGCCACCTTTAAGACCAAGTATCCGGACGCCGTTTCTATTTTTATACTCCCTCCCTCCATCGATGAGCTCCGCCGCCGCATTCTCAAGCGCGACAGCAAGGTTCCTGAGGACTTAGAGATTCGATTGATCAATGCGCAAATGGAGATGTCCCTGGCCCACTCCTTCGATTACCGCATCGTGAATGAAGACTTCGAGGAATCTTACGCCCGATTTAAGAAAATCATTGAAGATCTCGTCTAGAATAGCTAGTTTAACCCATTTGGAGGCGTATTATGGCTCGTGTAACGGTAGAAGATTGTCTAGAAAAAGTGAACAACAGATTTGCTCTGGTTCTCCTCGTTTCCAAGCGTGCCAAACAGATTCTCCGCGGCAGTCAGCCCGTTGTTAGTCGTAAAGACAACAAGTTCATTGTAACATCTCTTCGCGAAGTGGCAGATGGCTTTGTTCGCTACGGAGTGAGCAATGAGGAATCAGTGGCCGACATCGTGGCCGATCTCAACAAAAAACATCTCCAAAAATAGCAGCAATTTCAAATATTTAGATGAATTTGCGAAGGCCCTTATGGGGCCTTTTGTCGTTAAGGTGCGCCATCCTAGCACGAGCATCAGCATTTTTCGATCCAGCAATAGGTCGAATTGATACGGCTCCCTTTGCTGATAATATAAGAATGTTTATAATGGAAAGTTCAGGGGTCTTGAGCTTTGGATAAGACCTTCTGAGTTAAGGATCCGCACCCCGATGAGTGAACAGACACCGAGTCTTAACGAGATTGATAACTTAGTTAATAAGATACAATCCTACCACCCCACTGCTGATGTGGAGTTGGTGAGGAAAGCCTACGCCTTTTCCAAAGACGCGCATTCCGGGCAATTTCGCCGCAGTGGAGAGCCCTACATTTTTCATCCCATTGGGGTTGCGGAAATACTTGCCGATTTGCGCTTAGATATTCCCACGATTGTGACGGCGCTACTGCACGACACGGTAGAAGACACCAAGGTCACACTCGATGAGATCAATAAAAATTTTGGTCCCGTTGTCGAGCAGCTTGTCGATGGTGTGACAAAAATTTCGCAGATGTCGTTTAAAAACACGCATGAAAAGCAAAGTGAAAACATCCGCAAGATGATCGTCGCCATGGGGAAAGACGTGCGGGTGATTTTGGTAAAACTTGCCGATCGCCTACACAATATGCGCACTCTTTCGCACATGCCTTACGACAAGCAATTGCGCATTGGTCAAGAGACGCTCGATATCTATGCGCCACTTGCAAGTCGTCTGGGTATCAACTCCGTAAAGATCGAACTTGAGGATTTGGCATTTCGTTACTCCAATCCAGAAATGTATTATTCACTGGCGCAAAAAGTAACGAAAAAGAAAAAGGAGCGCGAAAAATACATCGACGATGTGAAGACCTGTTTGATCGATGAATTGGGAAAGTACATTCAGACCAAATTCCGCGTGCAAGGGCGACCGAAGCATTTGTTTTCCATTTATAAAAAGATGACGTCCTCCGGAATTGATTATGAGCACATTTACGATGTTTTGGCTTTTCGTGTAGTTGTGGACACTGTTCCTCATTGCTATGAGGTGCTCGGCCATATTCATGCTTTGTGGAAACCTATTCCCGGGCGCTTTAAAGATTTTATCGCCATGCCAAAGGCCAACAATTATCAGAGCTTGCACACCACCGTGATTGGCCCCGGTGGGGAACGCATCGAAATCCAAATTCGGACGGAAGACATGCATTTGGTAGCCGAGAAGGGGATTGCTGCGCACTGGTCCTACAAAGAGGGCAGTGCTCGTGTCACCACCGAGATGATTCAGCAAATGGCTTGGCTACAGGATTTGGTCTCGCAGAATCAAAACACCTCGAACTCGGGCGAGTTCTTAGAAAACATCAAGACCGAACTCACCGAAGCGCGCATTTATGTGTTTACTCCAAACGGCGATGTGCGCGAGCTCCCAGAGCACGCCACAGCCATCGACTTTGCCTTTGCGATTCATACCGATGTGGGTTTTCATTGTGTGGCGGCGCGGGTGAACGGTAAGATGGTGCCGCTTAAAAATACTTTGCGCAACGGCGACACCGTCGAGGTTATAACTTCAAAATCCAAGACGCCGTCCAAGGATTGGCTGAAGTTCTGTGTGACTTCAAAGGCCAAATCCAAAATTCGTTCGTTTCTGCAGAACGAGGAGAAAAAGCGCGCTTACCAGTTGGGTCAAGACATTCTCGAAAAAGAATTTCGCAAATTGGGATACAGCGTGGATCGCGCTATCAAATCAAAAGTTTTTAAAGACGACGATGAGCTTCGCCGAACTGGCGCTAATGACCTAGATGATCTGTTCGTGCGTGTGGGCTACGGTAAAGTCTTGCCCAAAGATATCATTCATATTCTCAAGCTCGATGAAAAAGCACCGGAGCCTGAAAACACCGAATCGTTTTTGCAAAAGGTGTATAAGTCTGCGGTAAAAAAGGAAAAGAAAACCCGTTCATTGATTCGTGTCGATGGTATGGACGATATTTTGGTGCGCTTTGGGCGTTGTTGCAATCCCATTCCTGGTGATTCGATTCGAGGATTTATCTCTAGAGGACGCGGTATCACTATTCACAAGGCGGATTGCTCTAAGGTGTTTTCGTTTGATATTACCCGTGAGGTCGATGTGGGTTGGACGTCGGCGTCTGCACCAGATGGTGTGGAGCGAACAACTCGCTTGCGGGTGATTAGCTCGGATAGCCCCGGCCTGCTCAAATCCATGAGTGAGGTGTTTAGCTCACTGGGTATTAATATTCTCAATGCTCAAGTGCGGGTGACCAAGGATCTCAAGGCTGTTTGTCTGTTCGATGTGGCCGTAAAAGACACCAAACAGCTCAATATTGCCATACAGAACCTGCAACGGGTTAAAGGCATATTGGCTGTCACCAGAGTCAGCCAAGGCTAATCGCAACTACTCGATCTAAAGCAGAGCGCCGCGCGATAAAAAAACGGAGTCCAACACAATGCGGTTTACAACTTCACGTTGTTTGCTCATGCGTTGGAGATGCATATCGAGCAACTCCATCTGAGCTTTAGACAATGGATGAGCTTTAATTTCCTCAATTGTTTTTGTCGTCATGTCGATATGTTGGCTGAGTTGAAATTCGAAAAACTGAATCAAATTGATTGAACTATCCACTTCCGCTGCGGTCGCTCCAGGCGTTGTGCCCTGTTGTTGGGTCAAGAAAATCAACGTGGCCTCTATGACGATTTCGTCGATGTAGCGCTTTACCAGATATTCGTGATTGGAGTTAAAGAAATCCTGTAATTTTTGTGAATAGAGAACTTCGTCTGGATGGAACGCCAGCGCCTCTTTTTTTTGTTTTTCCAGCGTGAGCTGGTCGGCAATGCGCAGAGACTGGTCGTGATGGTGAGCGCGATCGGTGCCAATGATAAAATGCGAAAACTCGTGCCACAAGTGCCATTGTGTGGCGTCAGCGCGGAGAAGAATTGTGGAATCTAGGATGCGCTCATTAGCGCCAGGCTCAAAGCGAAAGGTCGTGAGACCCATCAGCATATTTCCGGATGCGATTTCAAAAGAGCGCCAGCTATTTAAAGATTTTTGCGGAGCTTCGCGAAGATCTTTGAATGCTCCGCTATTCACCGCATGCGGCACGCGGTAGATATTCATCGGCGCGAATTGGCGACCATAACATTCAATCTTGTCTGCCCACATAAATTCAACCAGCTTGTCTTGTTTGTAGGGAATATTCAGCTCATCGGCGTAGGTAGAAAGTTTTGGAGAGGTGTGAGGTTGGACCTCGTACTCGCACTTGGGTGATGATGCGGCCACAGGTGTTTCCGCAGAGCAGGCGGTCAGTAAAGAGCCAATACAAATAAACGCTGTCACTGGAAAAACCAAAGTTTGAATACGCATGGGTCGTACATATACTACCGTTTGCTATATTTAGCACCTGCGTCGAAAAACCTTGAAATTATTTCCGGCCCAGCATGGATCCAAAAAACACCGTTATTTCGTTGGGTTGGGATAGTCGGGATGGGATCTATCACAAAAATCGATGTCCGCATGTTGGTAGGCTGCGCGGGTGAGCTTGGAAAAATTGAGAACCCGACCACCATCAATATTGAGAGACGAGTTGGCATCGGTAGACAGTTTGATGAGGCGCTCGATCAAGGCTGGAGTGTAGGAGATGCTGCGCTGTTTGAAGAACTGAATAAGGAGAGCGGCGGCACCAGCGACCACCGGAGCTGCCTGTGAAGTCCCCATCATTCGCACATAGTCACCATTGATATCCGTCGAGTACAGGCCTGCCACATCGGCACTTTTACTGTTGGCCAAAGAGCCCGGTGCCGCGATTTCTACGTAAGAGCCGTAGTTTGAGAAATACGAGAGGTTATTGCTATCGGCGTTCACGGAGCCCACGGTGATAACACCTTCGATGTCCTTACCGATGATGGCCGGTGAGGTGACCTTTGAATCACTCAAGCGCTGGCCGTAGTTGCCGGCTGCAAGCACGACAACTATTCCCGCGTCTGCCGCCTCTTGAATTTTTTGCTCCACTTGGGTGAGTCGCGAATCTGCTTGTAGACTGATATTGATCACGTCCACGCCGCGCGAGATGGCGTCTTGAATTCCGTTGGCCGCATCGGCAGAAGTTCCGGTGTTGTTGTGAATCACTTTAATGGCGGTCATGGTTGCGGTATTGCCCGCAATCCCCATAATGCCAGAAGTGTTGTCGGATACAGCGCCGACGATGCCCAGCGTGTGGGATCCGTGACCATCCACATCGGTGAGGCTTTGCCCGCTGACAAAGCTGGCGCCGCAACCGCTCACTAAGTTTCCAACCAGATCAGGGTGAGAACAGTCCACCCCCGTATCGATAAAGGCGACTTTTGATTTTACCGAATCCGCTTTTAGAACCATGCTTTTGTACGCGTGGGCATAGTTGGTGCTCACCAAGTGAGTTTGGAGCGGAAGTGATTCATCGGAACTCGTAAGGATCAACGACGCGAGCTGCGTGGGCACTTCGGGAGTGATACCGCGCACGCACGCATCCATCTCTGCCAGTTGGGTGATTTGCGGGATACTAAGGGCCTCACCGGACGTGTAATGAAAGGCTTGTTTTTCCAGTTGAAGAATTTTATCCGAATTTTGCGCGAGAACTTTTTCGCTGAGTGATCCCGGTGCGGGTGAGCACTGCATATCGAGGTCGACGATGATCTGCACACCTTGCAGTGAAGAGACTTTGCTCATCACCGGAGAATCGAGATGCACTTTTTTTTGTTGAAACCAGGAACTCTGCGCTTTTTGCGCGGTCGGTTTACTCACGGAGTCTACCGGCTCTGTTTTGTACATCGCCGAGCACACATTCCAAGCGTCCGACGCGGGCTTCATGGGCGAGCAGGCCTGATAGGCTAAGAGACCCGCACCAACAATGAGTAGTGATGCGAAACTATGAATGCGTGTGCGCGAGAATCTTGGTGGCATGGCCTCTGTTTTTGCCTCGAATGTTTTAGACCTGGTACTGCAGATCTACAGGGTAAATTATAATATACAATCAATACGAAACGTGAGCCATTGCTTTCGAGGTCGAGGGCTGAATTTGCTTGCCTCGCGGATTCCGCTGTATCACATTGAGACCATGTCTAAGAAACTCACTTTGTTTTCCAATATTTACGAATTGATGACACTGGAGAAGGCAGCGGTACAAAAGTCCCGGGGTCCAATGGACATTTCCCATTTATCGGTAGTAAAAAACCAGTGCATGGTCGTGCACGATGGGAAAATTGCATGGACGGGGAAAAAGGCGAAATTGCCAAGGCAGTACCTTCGCGCCAAGGAAAAAAAAGTAAACGGAAATATGTTTCCGGCTTTTATCGAGGCGCATACCCACTCTGTTTTTGTCGGCGATCGAAAACACGAATTTGAAATGCGTAACACGGGCGTCTCTTATCAAGAAATTGCCAAACAGGGTGGTGGCATTTACTCCACGGTGAATGCGGCGCGTGCTGCAAGTGTGCAAAACATTTCCAAAACTCTGCAGACCCATCTGCAAACTTTCCTTCGGCAAGGGGTCACTACAGTGGAGGTGAAGTCGGGTTATGGTCTGGACAGTTCGAGCGAACTCAAGCTCCTTAAGGCCATACAAAAAACGACAACGCCAATAAAAGTTATTCCCACATTCCTCGGCGCACACGCAATTCCAAAGGGGATCACCTCCAGTGAATACCTCCGTCAGCTCAAAAAAGATTTATCCGAAATAAAAAAGAAGAAGTTAGCGAAACGTGTAGATGTGTTTATCGAAGAGGGTTATTTCTCGCTGGACGAATCCAGGGACTATCTTGAGTTTGCTAAAAGTTTGGGCTTCGATATCTGTATCCATGCCGATCAACTCACGCGCACAGGTGCCACTGTTCTTGCGCAGGAAATTGGAGCTTTGTCTGCTGATCACAGCATATGTTTAAGTGATGACGACATTCGCAAAGTGGCGAAGTCGGAATTAACATGTGTTCTTTTGCCGAGCGCAGATCTGTACATCCATAGTCCTTTTCCGCCAGCGCGTAAGATGATCGATGGTGGCGTGCGTGTCGCACTGTCGACCGACTTTAACCCCGGCACTTCACCGTCTCAGAGCGTGCAGCTCGTGGGGTTGCTCGCGCGATTGAAGATGAACATGAGCTTGCCCGAAGTATTTGCAGCCTGGACACTGGGTGCCGCATACGCAGTAGGTTTGCAACAGGAACGGGGCGCTTTGCTTGCGGGTTACGATGCCGACTTTTTTGTCTCGGATTCTTCTTTCGTGGATTTCTTTTATGATTTGCTTTCTCCATCTGTATTGAGCGTCTGGATTAAAGGCGAGCAAAAGGTCTAGTTCTTACATACAATAGTATTGCATTTCCAAAACCACTATGTTTAGCCTTAGGTAAGGGCAGTAACTGGGGGAGTGCAGATGCAGCAGGAATTCTTATTGACGCGTTCGAACTACTACAGCCAGTTCTTCAACACAGCCATTTTTTTTGATCCATTCCGCGTTTACTTTAATAGTGCGTTTGAAAATCTCGCGCTAGAAATCTACTACAATGTGCAAAACTACTACCGCGATAAAACATTGCCGCGTGCTTCGTTTTACATTTTGTTGTATCCAGACACAGGATTGTTTGAAAAAAGCTTTGGAGCCTCCAACGAAAACGTTGTGGTGGCTCGCGAGGGCAATGATCTGATCATTGGTGTAAAAAGTCCCACCGCACACAATGCGTTTCACGAAATTGTCTCGGCACTAGATCGCGCCACTGCTAGCTAAATAGTTCCCAATTATTTTTTCAAACTCCACGAATGCAGCCGTGCTCTGCGCGGTATCCGTGTACCAGATTTTTACTTCCACAAACCAACCTTGGTCTTCTGGCTGTTTGCGGATCAATCGATAGCCAATTTTGAGTACAAACGGTTTATCTTTAAAAAACGTATCCGTGATGTGTGCGATTTCCGATTCAGCAATGCCAGTGCATTTCCAAGTTCTGAGTTTGCGCGGGTTATCGACTGCGAGCAATTTTAAAAATGGATTCACGTGTTCTTCCCAGATGGCCTGAAGTTCTCGCGGAGGCCCGGGCACCAGAAAATAATTTTTACTATACATAGGGATGTGAATACCTGGAGCAGAACCGGCGCTATTGCTCAAAGCGCGTCCGCCCGCTGGAATCAGTGCTTGGCTTTTATGGGTGTCGCGCACTGTAATGTTTCGTTTATTGAGGCGGTCGAGAATATGCGCCCACGAAGGTTCGTGCAGTTCTAAAGGCAAGCCTAGGTACTCGGCCACTGCAAAGCGGGTGAGGTCATCGCTAGTGGGGCCCAGCCCGCCACCAAAGATAACCAAATCGAAGGCGCCAATGTTGGCCCTTAGGAATTCCACAATTTGTTGTTTATCGTCGGGCATGGAAACATGCAGGCGCACGTCGAAGCCGAGTTCCACGAGCCGCTCAGACATCCATTGAGAATTGCGATCCGTGATCTGCCCATCCGTAATTTCTGTTCCGATGGTGAGGATGGCTGCCGTCTTCATAACACCTAGCGGGTGAGGGCTTCGTTGTATTTTTCGAGGATTTTAAGATTAGAAACCTTTTTGCGTTCCAGCTCAGCAATATTTTTTTCCAGATTTTCTTTTTCTGGGGGAGGCAAATCATTTTTGGTGCGCAACTGGGATGACAAGCCATCCACCTGAGCTATGATCTGAGCTGTTTCTTTTTCGATAAGATAAACTTGCAAACCTTCTTGGTAGCCCTTTAGAAAATCCTCTTCGTAATTTTCGGGACATATACGTTGATAGGCCATCCCGGATTTAGCGACCACAAAACCATGATCCTTGGTGCAATATAAAGACAAGCCGTGATTCCAACCATCCATGTAATCAGTGATCTGGGTTTTTTCCATCGTTTCACACTCATTGGCCTTCATCGTCCAATTGTTCGACGGTTGTCCTTGCATGCCATCTTGGCGACCTTTTTCGAACCAGTTGAGTTGAGAACATTTCGGTTTGAGCACTACCAACTTGCTTGTGCAGTTTGTAAGAAGAGCGCCGCTAAATAAAATCGATAAAATCCACAGAGTTTTCATAAGCTTTGCCCAGGTGTATTGAAAATTGACACATAATGCAATTATTTCTTTCGTAAAAGAAAAGCTTTCATGTGCCGATCATGTAAGGTCTCGAAATCCCAGCCAAAATTTAGTTTTTCAGTGATTTCAAGGTCTTTGCCGGCGTACCGTTCGCGCAGTTCGGTCAACCATTTGGCCGATGTCCATTTTTCAAAGTTGTTGGAAAACAAAAGGGAGCCTCCCGGGGCGAGCACAAGAAGTGCGGCTTCGATCAACTCCGGAAAATCCTTTTCGACGCGAAAGGTATGTCCTTTTTTATCGCGTGAAAACGACGGTGGGTCGCAGACAATGAGATCGAAGACGAGCGATTTTTTTTTGGCATATTTTAAATAGGCCATGGTGTCCATGGCATGAAACGCGTGCGTCTCGACGGCAACGCCATTGAGTGCAAAATTGCGTTTGCTCCACTCCATATAATTTTTGCTCAAATCGACGGTGGTGACTTTGCTTGCGCCGCCCATTGCCGCCGCTACACTGAAAGCTCCCGTGTAAGCAAACAGATTGAGCACAGATTTCCCATGCGCCACACGTGCGACCCATGCGCGGTTTTCCCGTTGGTCGAGAAATAACCCGCACGATAAGCCGGACTCATTTCGAAACTCCAATTGCATCGCGTTTTCCGAGCCGATCCAACTTTCACGATCAATCGTGTTGACCACGGTTTTGTCATATTGCCGTTGACCGGAATAGTGCATGAGGCGCCAACTGTGAATTTTTCGAATCGCCATCAACTCTCGCAGTTGCTCGAGTTCTACGGCAGTGGGTGTGTTTTCGCTCCACCATCCAGCGCATCCGTAACCACCGAGCAGGTCGAGGCGCAAAGGGGTGCCTTCGTCATGTATCAGCCGCAATGTCGTCAAGTCAGAACCGTAAAGGCGTTCGCGACGATCCACCGACATCAACCATTGTAAGAGCAGAGGCTGTTTTAAAAGCGAAAGATCGGAGTATACGAGCGGAGGTGCGACTGTATGGCTCAGTTGGAGTGCTGGTATCACCACTCGAAGACAATGCAGAAAAAGAAGTGGATACCGAGTGCCACCATGTTTGGAATCTCCAAGCAGCGGCACTTTGCCGAAGGCTGCGTGTTTGCGTATTTGCTCGGTGCTGTCCGTGCGCGTGAGCGCGCGAATCAGATAATAATTTTCTGATTCTTCCAGAAGTTGGAAATCGGTTTGAGGCTGTATGTTGGCCAAGTCGCCGAGCGGTTCAGAGCAGGACCAATGAGTCTTGGGTGGTTTGCGGTCGGTGATAAATTGAAATTCTCTCTCGACGCGCGCATTTTTAAATTCCTCATCGAGAATTTTTGCCGTATCGGCGGTTTCGCCGAAGACCATTGCGCCTGTCACTTCGCGAGCGAGAACATGGCTTATGAAAAGTTCCTTATTGAGAGAATGGGCGAGCCAGTCTTTGTAGCCTGGCCAAGCTGAGGACGTTTGCTGAGAAGGTACATCGTACGGTTTATTGCCAAAAACATACGTGCCGGGATCCACAGCGCAACCGTCTACTGTTTCAAGCAGTCAGGGCAAATGCCGTAAAGTTCCATCACGTGATTGGTGAGTTGGAAACCATACTGAGTGGCCACGAGTTTTTGCAGCTCTTCAATTTTTTGGTTTTCGAATTCCACGATTTTGCCACACTGAGTGCATGACAAGTGATCATGATGGTTTTTAGTGACCCATTCGTAGCGCGCGGGCAGGCCGCCAATGCGAAACTCGGTCATGTAATTGTGCTCGGAGAGTTTTTTAAGGAACCGATAAACAGTGGCAAAGCCGATTTCGGAGTGGTCCTGAGAAACTTCTTCGAAGATCTCTTGCGCCGTAAAATGTGCAGGTCCTTTGCGCACCTTCTCCAAAATGGCGAGGCGCTGAAGAGTGACCTTGAGACCAATGTCTCTGATTATTTTTTTGGCAGGAACCTCTTTGGGGCTGTCCTGGCGGGGGAATAACTGGTTGCGATTGGCTGGCAGACTTTGCATTTGAAAGGTTATAGCGAGGAAATCGAAAGTATGTCAATAATGACTTTCATTATCAATTAAGCCCGAAACGGCTTGAATCGAACTTCGAACAGTGATTTCATACGTTTAGAGGAAATTATGACCAAGAAAAACAATACAAAAAATGACGACACTCACGGCTCGGATAAACAGAAACATCTGGTTTTTCAAAAAGTGGGAATATTTATTGATGCCGAAAACATCGAGCTCTCCGGACTGAAGCACCACGAGAGCCGCACAGATTACAGAAAAATATTAGATAAAGTTGGAGATCGCGAGATTGTTCGTATTCTTTATTACAAACCTGAATACAAAGAAATATCACCGGAGTTTCAAACGTTTTGGTCGAGTCTCGGCGGAGAAATCAAGCGCCCTACCAAAAATGCAGATTCATTTATGGTGATCGATGCAGTGACATTGGCAGACAAATTGGATGTGGTCATACTGCTCGCGGGTGACAAAGATTTTTTACCCCTCGTGTGGTATCTCCGCTCGCGGGGCTGTCGGGTAGAAATTTGGTCTTGGCCTGAGACCACGTCGCAGGAAATTAAATCTGCTGCCGATTTTTACTTTCCGCTGAACCAAGACTTTGTGGTGGAAAGCGGAAAGAAAAAACCGCAACAAGCGCCCGCCGGGAATCGTCGCGAGTAGTAGGGTCGGAGAAAATGCGGAGATGAACGCTTTAAGTAGATCGGATTTTTCGTCGTGGCTCAACGATCAGTCGCTTGCGAGCGAGGTTCGTCGCCACTTGCATGAAATTTATGACATTGGATTTACCGTTGTAAAAAACGTTGTGGGCGCGGCGGGAGTCACACGTTTGATCGCGGACTATGAATCGGTCGTGATCCCATTTTGGCAATCTCATGCGAGCAAATACCAACTTCCCGAGAGGATTGTGCGGTTGACTCAGTCGCACACGCTATTGCCCGCCGTGCGCGATGTGTTTGAAACCTTAAAGACGCCTCTTGCCATTGCCGATGCAGCGCTCGGCTCTAAGACATGTTTGTTCTCTAGCCAGTTTTACAAATACAGTTCGCGCAGTAATTTGCATTTGGACACTCCCGCGTTTCACTCAGAGCCGGCACACTCTTGTATGGCCATATGGCTGGCTTTAGAGGAGACGCATGCCGAAAACGGGCCCCTTCAACTGATTCCTTACGGGCATCGCGTTCCAGCTCCCGCTCCACGGGCATTTGCAAAAGAAATTCTCGAAAATTTGGACGAATGCTCAGATCTGGAAATTTGGAAGCATGTTTGGGAACCCTATGCGCAAGCTATGGTTGATAGTTGTTTGAGTCGAGGGCTCAAGGTAGAGCAGATTCATCTGTCACCGGGCGATGTATTGATGTGGCACCCTAACATGCCTCACGGTGCCACTCCCGAACTCAACCCCCAGCTCACACGACGGAGCATAGGTTATCAAGTGACACCGGTGGGTACGCCGGTTTACAGAACTGATGTGTATTTTAAAGAGACCCAAATGCCGTCCACTTGGAACAAGTCCTACAAGCTGCATGGAGAGCGCTATTATATAGATGAGGCGTCGTCGTTCACACTCCGACGAAAACAGTTTTTGGGCGCCCCCATCGCACTCGCCAATGGCTAAACCTAGGTCAAAACCCGATTTGTTACCTGCGACAACGATCGGAGGGAGTTGCTTCTTTTGTAAAAATCTTTTAGTGTCGACCCGTTGTGCACTCGTAGCTCAATTGGATAGAGTATTGGATTTCGATTCCAACGGTTACAGGTTCGACTCCTGTCGAGTGCACCATTTCTCACTGTCTCTGCGTAAAATTCAAGCGCGGTCACTTGCTCTCATCACGTCCAAATTTTAAAGCTTTTTATGGCCAAGATAGTTTTCGAGATCGTGTAATAACCATCGGGCATAGATCGCTTGCGAGACTTTATTAGGGTGGCCATTGTAGTCGATGCGTGTTGGGACTTCAGAGTGTTCAGCAGTGTTGTAGCTCGAATAGTCGATAAACGGAACCTGGCGATGGGAAAGAGCCGCGCGGAGTTTTTTGCCGTCGATCATGTAGAGGTGTTCGGGATAAATGACGAATACAAAATGATTGGCGGGGGAGGTCTGACGGAGATACTCGTCGCGCAGCTGCGAGGCAAGGTGGGCGACATAGTCATAATCGGAATTGAACAGCGGTGGCCAACGTAAACGAAAGAACCGGAAGGTATTGGTCTCTGCAAGGTAATTGTAAATCACAGTGGCCCACGGCCGGGCATTCGTAAAATTTCCGATGTAGATCAGTTTTCCATTTTCATTTTTAAAAGCGCTGAGAGCCTGCCCCCAGGGACTATTGAACGTGGAATATGTGGCCCGAGGCATTTGCGACTCAATAAATGTATAAACAGCCACTCCTTTTTTAGAATGCAGTCCATCGAGCATCCCGCCATGAGTGACGCGCCATAGGGCATCGTTGGGACCGGTTCCCCCGACTCCGTTGTTGTAGGCCTCGAAGGTGCTTTGGATCTGGTTGATTTGCCAGGCCAGTGTTTCGTCATCGTTAATGCCGTCTCCAAACGTGTAAGAGCAGCCCATCAGGACCAGATGACGGTCTGAATTCAATTCCGACCTCGCAGCACGTGACAAGCGGCGACCGAATTTATCGATCGTGACCTGGACATCGTAAACAAGAAATGTCTCCTTGCCTCTGTTGAATCGAGAGGATGATCGACCGATGTAATCCTTTTTTATTCTGTAATGGCCATCGTCGAGGCCAACGTAATCAGTGATGGAATGAGTATTGGGCGGCGTTGGTTTTGGATAGTGAATTGTGGAGGAGATCGGAAACTTGGCACCTATCCATTTGTGATCGACGGCAATTTCGTAGGGAAGGAGTGCGCGCTCTTTTTGCGTCACTGGTGGTAAGGGGTAAGGGTAGGTCACCTCATGGCTGATCAAAACACCACAGACAATTTCAAAAACGACCACCGTAACTCCAATCGCCAAAATAGCAACAAGGGGGCGCAATGAATATTTTAAAAATTTATTTTGAATACGTTGGGCCATCTTCACCATTGGCTGCGGCGCTTTGCTTGAGGTTGCTTTTGGATTGAGGAATACAAGTTCTGTGAATCTTTGCAGCAAAAAGAAACTGGGTGTGGTGAACATCCTGAATATGGAGGACAGTTTTGGTGGTTTGGTTGACAAAGGCGATCGCCGAAAATTCTTTCTTTGTAGTGACCATACTTTTATCTGAGAGTTTCCACGGAAGAGCATTCAGCTGAGTCACATTGATGAACTCTGCATCGGTCGAATGCCCTGGGAACAGACAGACGTGTGTCCATTCACCTATATTTGGAAAAGTGATAAACTTGAGTTTTTTAGCCGATGGAGAACTATAAAGCGCGATCCACTCTTCTGCATTTTTGGCAGGATGGAAGTAGTCGAAGGGAGTGGTGCCAAGAATCATTTTAGAAAATCCGGTGACAGCACTTTCACCAGCTTTACGAGCGACGGATAAAGGCTTCAAAAAGGGGCTAATCACAAAGACAATTGCGAAAATTAAAGACGCGGTCGAGAAATAGAAGGATCGGTTTGAAGACTTTTGGCTCACAAGCACTGCCGTCATCGCTGCAACTGTTGTGAGCAGCGCCGGTACCGTGTAGCTCCATCGCGGTTTTCCCTGCGCGGCTAAAAAAAAGTACGCCACAAAGAGGAGCAACCAAGTAAGGCCAATCAAAAAGTGCAGTAAGTAAGGTTTGAGGCGGGTGGACATATCAAAAGTATAAGTTGAATCAGTAGCGAATCACTGTGCAGCGTTCCGTTTGTTCAGAAAAGATGCCAAATCACGAGCCAGCACCTGCGCGTACAATTTGTGCGCCCTCGGATTGGGATGGCCATCGTAAAAGACGCGTGCATGGCCATCAATGTATTTCTCTATTGGCAGCGAAGAGTAGTCAATAAAGTAGATCTCCTGTTCCGCTAGTGCCTCACGCCAAAGTGCAATGTTCATGCTGTAGTGGGCGTCAGGGTAAATGGCGACGATAAAAATATTCTGCGGGTCCGTTTTCGCAAGATAGTGTGCGCGCACTTTCGCCAACATTCGAGCGCCGAGTTTATAGTCGCTGTCGCGCAATGGTGGCAAGTAGATATTGAAAAGACGAAGCAGATGGAGCCGGGAAGCCCATTCGAAGATGAACGTCTTGATGGGATGGGCATCACTAAATTTGCCCTCATACTCAAATTCACCACTTGCGGTTTCTCGCATCGAGGCGAGAGTTTTACCCCAGGGTGAATTTATTGTGGAGTTGATCATTCGAAAGAGGTGATCAGGTATGAAATTGTAAACCAATGCCCCCTTTTTTTGGGACATTCCTTCGGCAAAATAGGGCTCGTAAGACAGTCGCAAGATATCTGATATTCCAAACCCCGGATGACCCCCGTTGTAGGCTTCATACGTGCTTTGGACGAGATTCACTTGCCAGGGGATTGTCTCCCAATCATTCGAGGCCGTGCCGAACATATAGGAGCAACCGAGAAAAAGTAAATGACGAGATGAGTTTCGGCCAACGTCTTGCGGACGAGCAATGCGCCGCCTATTGCTGTCGGTTGTGACTTGGACATCGTAGATAACTCTGTTCTCATTCAGATCTTTATTCTGATACCGTCCGCTAAAGTTTTTTTTGATACGATATCCGGGAGCGGAATCCTCGTAAAAGTCTACAACGAAGGAAAGTTCGTGCCCTACCGGTGAACTGGGGGTAGTAAAATTGCCGGTAAAGCGGGGATTTTGGCTGAGAGTTTCTGGAATCGAGAAAGGGCTGGCCTGCTTTTGCGTGGTGACCATCGCGGGGGGCGGAGGCATGTATTGGTAGTTCAGTTCTATAAGGACGAAAGCGATAAACTCTGCAATCACAAAGGGTAAAATTATGCTTCCTGAAAGTAAACTCCATCGCAAAAAGCGCTTTTTGGTTTCCACGTTCATACTAGGGAATACAAACTTCTTCTGGGGCTTGATGGCGGTTGTAGAAACTGCTCATCGCCATACCGTAAGCTCCCGCATCCATGATGCAAATCCAGTCGCCTTCTTTAAGGAGCGGAAATTGTCGGTCGTGGCCGAGCACATCGGAGGATTCACAGATGGGACCAACAACATCATAAAAATCAGTAGCTGCCGAACTGGCGTTCAGCGCCAATATGCGATGATTGGCTTTATAAAGTGCAGGGCGTAGCAGGTGATGCATTCCTGTGTTCACGATAAGGAACTTTTTGTAGCCATTGAACTTTACATACTCCACTTGTGCGCAAAGCGCGCCAGCGCGTGCGACCAATGTGCGTCCCGGTTCCAAGAGAAACTGACCGGAGAACTCCCCTCGCACCGCGCGCAGCGCTGTGCAGAAGTCTGTCATCATGGTGAATTCATCGGTCTCATTGTCCGAGTTGTAGTCGATCCCAATTCCGCCGCCAAAATCCAAAGTTTTTAAAGCGTGGCCCTGAATTTTTAGCGTACGGGCCATTTGAATCAATGCGTGAATGGACTCTACGAGTGGTTTAATATCGCGAATCTGCGAGCCTATATGAGCACTCAAACCTTGCAACTCAATGTGATCGCTATTTGCGGCGATCAGCTTTAGCGATTCGGGAAGCTGGTATTCGGATATGCCAAATTTATTTTCGCGAAAGCCGGTGGTGATGTAGGGGTGGGTGTCGGGCTTGATATTGGGATTGATGCGAATACCAATCTTCGCTTTTTTCCCAAGTGCCTTTGCAAGATGTATAATGCGCGCGATTTCCTCGACACTCTCGGCATTGATTTGAAAGAAGCCTTTTTGCAAAGCCAGTGTGATTTCGTCTTTGGATTTACCGACCCCGGAGAACAGGATATCTCCGGGCGCAAAGCCGTTCTCTAAAGCCCACTGTGCTTCGCCGCCCGAGACCACATCCACACCCGCGCCCTTTTGATGGAGGAGACGAAGGATGTCTCTGTGGCCGTTAGCCTTTACGGCGTAAAACATTTTGGTATTGAGATCTTTGAGCTGCTCGTTCATATAATCCGCGCGCTGTGCGATGGACGAGAGGTTGTACACATATACTGGGCGCGTTTTGCCACTCAAGACAGTGGTCAAATCGATCCATCCTTTTGCAGTCACAGCGCCTAGCCTGTTGGATTGATAAGAATAACTTTGCATTATTTTTCGAGCCCAAACTCCAGATGCAGCTGTTGAACCGCCACTTCTAATTTATCGCGCGGAATAACCCCGCTCATTTTGATATCCGAAGTCGTTACCAGTTTGAGGTCGATGTTGTTTTTGGCAAGCACGCTAAAGAATCTGGCGGCCACACCAGGGTGTGAGCGCATTCCAACACCCACAATAGAAACTTTGGCCACATCTTTAGCGACAGTGATCGACACATCACTGGGCAACACACTTTTTAGAATTTCCTGGCCTTCGTGCAAATCCTCATCAGAAATGGAAAACGCGATTCGCTGTCCACGCGCGCCTTCGGCCTGTGCGATGATGTCCACCACCACTTCTTTATCGGAGAGTTGGCGAAACAGATCGGTAAGAAATGTCACCCCATGCGGCGCGGGTTCAGCGCTAAGGACAACGACTTTGGCGTCTTGAGTGATTGCGGATACGACAGGTGCTTCCATTTCATCTCCTTCGGAGACCACCCATGTGCCCTCAGCAGGCGTAAAGGTGGAACGTACATGAATCTTTACATTGTATTTTGCGGCGATCTCTACACAGCGGAAGTGAAGGACTTTGGAACCCAATGCGGCCATCTCCATCATTTCATCGTAACTGAGTTTTTTAATTTTTTGCGCATTGGGAACAATGCGCGGATCAGCGGTGTAAACACCCTCGACATCCGTATAGATTTCGCAATCAGGAATTTTTAGGGCAGCGGCAATAGCCACAGCGGTGGTGTCTGATCCGCCGCGCCCCAGAGTGGTGATGCGTTCGGCGGCGTCTACGCCCTGGAAGCCAGCAACAATTGGTATTTCACCCTTTTCGATAGCAGCGAATATTTTTTGCGAATCGATATTGGTAATGCGAGCCTTGGAATAAATGGAGTCGGTTTGGATTCCCAACTGGTGCGCCAGATAAGGGTGGGCGCTCAGGCCGCGTTTGGAAAGCGCCATCGAGAGTAGGGCGATGGAGACCTGCTCACCCGACGCCAGTAACATATCGTAAGCAGGCCCACGATAGTTGCTGTAAATGTCGTTTGCGAGGCGCACTAAACGGTTGGTCTCTCCCGACATGGCGGAAACCACAACAACAAAACGTTGACCAGCATTGTAATCTTTGAGCAAGCGATCGGCCACAAACTCAATACGTTCTAAAGAACCTACAGAGGTGCCGCCAAATTTTTTCACTTGAAGCGATGAGGATAGATTCATACCGCCAAGCAGACTATCAAATGCATTAAAATGGGCAAGTGGAAATGTGCGAAATCGGGGAAAGCGTTGCGGTCCACCCAAAAACCGACTATAAACGCCAACAAACCAAGGATTTTTAAGTGCGTGCAACAGTGTTTTTTAGATTCATTATAATCAATGTCCTCGTCTTTACGCTTTTCCGGTTGGTATTCTGGTTGTATTTTAAATCAGACAGTTAC
>CAYNTO010000034.1:16436-24484 GCA_964400355.1 uncultured Pseudobdellovibrionaceae bacterium | reverse complement strand
AGAATCTAAAAAATCTCTCCTCGCCTGCGGCGGGAGTGTAGGTGCAGTTGGCGCTAGCTTGAGTTTTTCCGTTGATCGGTGTGATGCGGTTATAGAACACGTTGGTCATGGAGTTATTGCGATCTAAGGTGGTGCGCTTGGGATCGCCTGTGGGTGAACCGACTCGCAGACTAAAATACCCATTCGTCCCTAGCGTGTTGACCGGCTGCTCTTCTTCGTAGAGCACGCAATCTTTTGCGGGGTTCAGCACTTGAATTGTGACTACGGTGCTGGAATCAAGGAGCGGCTCGGTGTTCGAGCCGGGCTCGAACAATCGGCCATCCAAAGTGAAATGTTGTGGGAGATCTGTTTGTGCGTGTGCGTGGGTTTGGAAAAATAAAATTATGAAAGCAACTTGCGTTGCTTTCATAATTTTATACTTGTAATTTCGAAGACTTAAACCAGATACCACCACTGTATTTATCGGTATCTAAAGATACGAATTGAGTTATTCTCTCACTGAGGCGGCGCTTGTCTCAAAAACTGGCCGAAGGTGGTTTTTCATTCATAAATTATCGTTTTGAGACATTCACTGGATAGCGCAAAAATTGGATACCAACGGCCAGAATCGCCCCGACCAAAGCCATAAACATATCCCATTGCGTGTCCCAAACATCACCTTGCGTTCCCAAAAAGGCGTCGGCTTCTTGCCCCAAACTCAAGGCAGCGGCCCACTCGATCAGCTCGTACACAGCACTGAATGCAAGCGCAAAACTCACAACAACAAGTCCACGAAACGCGCGACTGCGAATGGCGGACGTTCGCAATAAAATTTCCCACAACACGACTCCGGGCGCAAAACCCTGGAACAGGTGCCCCACGCGATCGTAGTGATTGCGTGAAAATCCAAAAATGTCTCGTGCCCAAAAACCGAGCGGAGTTTCGGCGTAGGAGTAATGGCCACCATACATCAAAACGAAAGCGTGCAACGCCATTACATAAAGTGCAAAAGTGGAAAGCTTCAACCGCGGTTGCAGAAAAACCACAAGCGGCAGAATGATGAATACCGGCAGGTTTTCTAAAAACCATGTGGTGCGATCCGCTGTGGGAGATATTCCCAGCAGTATGCAACCCACAACCACCACAATTGCTAATATAAAACTTTGCTTCACACCCCAAGCTTGCTCAATCTCGTATCAAATTGCAATGGGCAAAATACTTTGTTAAGACCGCTCTATGATTAAATACCGCCCCGAGATCGATGGCTTGCGTGCCGTAGCCGTGCTGCCCGTCCTTCTTTTTCATGCTGGAAACTCTTTGTTTGCGGGCGGGTACCTCGGCGTTGATGTGTTCTTTACCATCAGCGGTTACCTCATTACCTCGATCATCATCTCCGAACAGCATAAAAACGTCTTTTCACTTATAAAATTTTATTCTCGCCGCGCGAAGCGCATCCTGCCCCCGCTGTTTGTGGTGTTGGCATTTGTTGCCGGAGTGGCGTGCTTTTTCCCGGGATCCGACGTGGCCCTGGGCTCCACCCGTTCCTTGTCGCACATTGTGCTCTTCACTGCGAACATCTACTTTTACAACCAAGGTGGCTACTTCGATACTGCCACCGAACTCCAACCCCTCTTCCACACTTGGAGCTTGTCGCTAGAGGAACAATTTTACGTGATCTTTCCGTTGTTTTTAATTGCGGCAAAAAAAATATCTCGGCGCACGCTTATGCTCGTGATTGTAGCACTAACCATTGGTAGCCTTTCGGCTGCGCATATCCTGGTGCATCGCCAGCCCTCATGGGCCTACTATATGCTTCCCACTCGCGCCTGGGAACTGCTCGCAGGAGCCATGGTCGCCATTTTTCTTTTTCAAAATGAAAACTTTAAAGTCTCTCCGGTGTTTGCCGACCTCCTGAGTTTTGGCGGACTGATTTTGATAGTTACGGCGATGTGCACTTTTGATTCTCGAACTCCCCATCCCAGTTTCTACACAGTGATTCCAGTCCTCGGCTCCGTGCTCATTATCAGTTCGGCACAGTTCGCAGTCCACGCTCGCCGAGCCCTGGGCTCGAAGATTATGGTGGGCATCGGACTCATTAGCTATAGCTTGTACTTGTGGCATCAACCACTACTTGCTTATTACAAAGTTTATGTCCAATCACCCATTCCACTCCCGCATCAACTCCTCATATTTAGCAGCGCCTTAACACTTTCCATTGTTACATGGAAACTTGTTGAACAACCCACGCGCAGAACGACACTCAATGACAAAAAAATATTACTCTACGCAATCAGCGCAAGCCTCGTGTTCTTTGTGATCGGCCGCATCGGGAAACATACACAGGGCTTCGACTTCCTACTTTCCGAACAAACTCGCGCGCTCTTTGCGTTTAAGTCTTACGATCGCATCCCACTTTACCGCGAAGGCCACTGTTTTTTAAAACCTGATCAGAGCGAAGCCGCGTTTTCGAAAACGTGCGCGCCAGCGCAAAAAGACGGTGCGATACTATGGGGAGATTCTCATGCGGCGGCTCTCTATCACGGTTTAAACACTGTTTATCCTGGCATCGGCCAATTCACTGCCATCAACTGCCCGCCGGTTCTGAACATAGATGTGCCCGGGCGAAGCCACTGCACGGCCATCAATAATTTTTCTCTAAATGCCATCGCAAAAGCTCAACCAAAAACTCTTTTTCTATCTGCAAACTGGATTGTTTATTTCGAACTTTTCGGAGACGACGCTCTCATGAAATCGCTGGAAAAACTGAGCAGCCTTATGCACCCTCCAAAAATTATTCTTATCGGGGGTTTTCCGCAGTGGCAACCGAGCCTGGTCGATGTGATGCACGCCAATCAACGTGTCCTCACGGAGGTCGTCTACACACACTCCAGAGACTTGCAAAAAATCAAAGACGCGGATGCACGCTTAAAGTCGATTGCCAAAAAATTCAAAAATATACAGGTTATTTCTCCGGCGTCCATGGCTTGCAGAAACTCGCAATGCCTGAGCACCGTCACAGTGAATAATGTGACAGAGCTGATGGCATGGGACTACGCCCACCTGACCAAGAGCGGCTCTGAGTGGTGGGCAAAAGAAATCGAAAAGCAAATTGAGGAATAGTCCCCATCAGAGGACACGGGATAACGACCAGAAAAATGGTATTGAAACGTGGAGCGGGAAACGGGACTCAAACCCGCGACCTTCGCCTTGGCAAGGCGACGCTCTATCAACTGAGCTATTCCCGCGCGAGAAGTTGGTAAACTAAAACAGCCGTTTTGGCTTGTCAAATAAGTTAGTTAAAACCTGAGAATTCTTTAAAGTGCACACTTAACTCGGCGCCTCTATCTGGGCGTCTTGCCAGATAAATTGGCAAAGTGGGTCCATGAAATCCAACCCTTAATCGTTGAGCCAACACACCTGCTGGTAACCCAGCTGAACCATATTGAACGTCACCAAAGGCGCCTGTAATCCACGGACCATGATTGGTGAAGACTCCACGATCTCTCGTGCGGCCAGTGTCTTTTTGACCTTGTAGTTCGGCGAGAAATCATCGCGATTAATAAACTGTAACCAGTCCACATCCACTGCGGCCAGTGTCTGCATGAAGGGGCGGGAGGCCTTGGATTTTTTGTCCACATTGAGAACAAACATGGTGTCCTTACGTGGATGGGCCGAACAAAACAGCGCACGCACCACCCGTGGTTCCCAGTAGCGCTGATTGGCCTTTTGCTTTTTAGACTTGCTGGAAAACTTGGATTTAAACTCTCTATCCGTAGCTAATTGCACCCGCTCCACTCCCAGAGCCAGCAGTGTTAAGGCCACTCGTCCCTCTTCGCCTCGACCGCGTTCGCCGTAACCCAGCACCACCACATGGGTGAACGGTGTGATTCCCGCAAGCGCCAAGCGCTTCGCAAGACCCGACGCTTTGTCATCGAAGTCGCGATCATTCACATTCTTGAGCTGGAAATCATCGGGATTCCAATAGACCGCATCGGGCAGCGACGCGACCTGGTAATCAAAAAAAGAGCGCACATCGAGCACCACCGTATCGTCGTTGATTCTGATCGGGCGGTTGATTTTTTCAAATTGATAGGAACGTTGTAAAAAACTTTGGTCGGCTTCGGAAATGGTCGTCGGTGGATGCGCGCAAGCACCCACCATAAGAACTACAGCTACCGCAAGCCATCCATTTTTATTCACGTGTCCTAATCCTTGTGCTTCATCGTTGGAAAGAAAATGATATCGCGAATACTCGGGCGATCCGTAAGCAACATCACAATACGCTCAATCCCAAGTCCCACACCACCTGTGGGCGGCATGCCTGTATCGATCGCATGCAAGAAGTCATTATCCATCGGCTGCGCCTCTTCATCAACCACACGCTTGGCCTCTTGGTCCTTTAATCGCGCCAATTGGTCTTCCGGATCATTGAGCTCGGTGTAGGAGTTGCCGATTTCCATACCTGCGCAGACGGGTTCAAAACGCTCCACGAGGCCCTTATCCGTGCGGTGTTTCTTTGTGAGCGGAGAAATTTCATGAGGAAAATCCATAACTATTGTTGGCTGCCACAAATGCTCCTCGACCGCGAGATCAAAAAGTTCCATGACCAATTCACCATGTGTGGTGGGCTTTTTGAGATCCGTGCCGAGCTCTTTGGCGCGTGCAAAGAGATTATCCACACTGGCTGAGGCTGGATCGATTTTAGCATACTCTTTAACCGCATCGTAAACCTTGAGGCGTTTCCACGGAGTAGTGAAATCTACTTCTTTCCCTTGGTACATCACTTTTGCGGAGCCTGTCACTGTCACCGCCAAATGTTCCACCAGCTCTTCAAACTGTTTCATTTGGTAATTGTAATCCGTGTACGCTTCGTACCACTCAAGCATAGTGAATTCTGGATTGTGTGTGCGATCGATACCTTCATTTCGAAAGTTTTTTCCGATTTCAAAAACTTTTTCAAAACCGCCCACGATCAAGCGTTTGAGATAAAGCTCAGGACTAATTTTTAGATACAGCTTCATATCCAGTGCGCGATGATGGGTCGAAAAAGGATATGCCGCTGCTCCACCATAAATCGGCTGCAACACTGGCGTCTCTACTTCTAGGAACCCTCGCTTGATTAAAAAATTACGAATTTCAGATATAATGCGCGAGCGTTTTTCAAAAACAATGCGGCTTTCGGGATCGGAAATTAAATCGAGATGGCGGTGACGGTATTTTATTTCTACATCTTGAATGCCGTGAAATTTTTCTGGCAGAGGTTCCAGTGTCTTGCACAAGATCTTGAATTTTTCACAGTGAAGAGACAACTCACCCTTTTGAGTTTTAAAAACAAAACCCTCGATTCCAATGATATCGCCAAGATCAATGTTCTCAAAGGCCAATTGATCCACCTCTGGAAGCTCACTGGTTTTTAAATAGCACTGCAAATTTCCACTCTGATCCTGAATGTTGAAAAACGCGGCCTTTCCCATTGGGCGCTTGGTCATAAGACGGCCGGCGATACTGAAGCGCTGGTCCTTGAGCACTTCTCCCGTATTGATCACAGAAAATTTTTCGCGAATCTCTGCCACACTGCCAGTTCTCTCAAAGTTGTGCGGATAGGGATCGTATTGCTTTTCGCGAAGAGCGTGAAGCTTACGCCGTTTTTCCGCACGTATCGGGTTTTCGCTATCGAGTTCACTCACAGTTGGCCGACCTTTCTTAAATGATTGACTGCTTCGACAATGGCGCGCGCAAATTACTTGGAGTTTCCAACAAAGGTGTCCATCACATCGTGCAAAAGTTGAATGGCCTCTTTTTTCGGACGCTGAAATGCATTGCGACCCATGATACTGCCAAAGGCCCCACCGCGCGCCAGCTCCTTGACCTCTTCCATGATCGCCTCCGTCGATTTTGCCTCTCCGCCGCTAAAGATCACAACACGTTTACCCGCAAACGACGATTCCACCACGTGGCGCACGCGATCGGAGAGTTTATCTACAGGAATGCTAAATTCTTTATACACTTTTTTCGCCTCGTCCTGTTCGATGTGTGACGTGGGCGGCTTCACTTTAATGAAGTGTGCTCCCAGTTGAGCTGCAATTTGAGCGGAATAAGAAATTACGTCTACAGCGGTTTCACCATTTTTGCTCAAATGTTCTCCGCGCGCATAAGACCAGATCACGACAAGTAGACCATGCTGTTTGGCCAAACGAGATGCGGCGGCGATTTCTTCGTAGGTGTCTTTGCGAACAGCGCTGCCGGGATAAATAGTAAAGCCAATACCCACACACCCCAAGCGGAGCGCATCTTCCACCGAAGACGTGAGCGCAGAAGCCGGAGAGTTGGTTTTAAACAAAGTGTCTGAATTGTTGATCTTAAGAATGAGCGGGATTTCACCAGCAAAATCACGCGCAACGGCTTCGATAAAACCCAGTGGCGCCGCGTAGGCGTTGCAGCCTGCTTCAACCGCCAGTGTGGCGTGGTACATGGGATCGTAACCGTCTGGATTCTTCGCGAAGCTGCGCGCAGGACCGTGCTCGAAACCTTGATCAACAGGTAGGATCACAACTTTGCCCGAGCCACCGATGCGGCCATGATTGAGCACGCGGGCCATATTGGTAAGAACTCCTGGATTGTCGGCTCCGTACCAGCTTAAAATCTCTCTAACTCTAGGCGTCATATATCCCTCTTTTGGTTGGTCGATAGATGTAAAATGAAACCCTAGATAAATCCAACAAACCCAGTTTGATGTCAATGTTCTTGACCGCTTCCAATCGCAAATAGAGGCTGAAGATATGAGATGGCAAAGCCGTGTGATAATGGTCGGAATTCTAGTGAATTTTGCGGTGTATTTTTTGGCGGCACTCGCGTTTTGGCAGGTTCAAACTCAACGAGTTGTGGGCGAGGTTGCAAAATTTGCAATGGCTACCTCTCAGCTCGCAGTGCTGGATTTGATCATGGAGCGCATTTGGACTCGCAACGCTATCACTGAGCAGTATTCCACTGGACTCGCATTTCAACCGCCAATTTCCAAGCGCCGTAGCTTGTTCAACCTGGTGGACGTGCGCAAATTCAATAATGGGGAATTTGAAGTTCTCTACTCGCAGCGGAAAACAAATGATCTACCTCCCGATTTGCTCGAACAAAAAAGATCATCGTTTTTAAGATTTGGAACCGACAAGAAATTGTATGCCACCTCTACGTACAGCGGTGTCACCTACATGCCGACCCCCTACAACGAAAACGAAATTCCAGGTACGTTTGCGCTCACTTATGAGGTCCAGTTTAAACCAATCCTTCAATACCTTAAAGACAACTCTATGATTTTCGTACTTATGGAATTTGATAAGGACTACAACTACGATATCATTTACTCTGACCTGCAAGAGGAGGACAACGCCTCTCTCGTCAAAGCGACCGAATACATCAACGACGAGGTCATCGATACGATCACCAATACAAGCATTCGCCCCAACGGTTACAGGAATGCCCGCATCGCAACGTTTAAGAGCACCAAGCATTTGCTGTATCCCATCTCTATCTCGGAGAATACCGGAATTCGCCAGTTGATTTTTACTATTTTGCCGCTTCCCGATTATCGACCCATCGACAAAGACTCCGCGTTTATTTTTGTGATGGCGCTTTTTATCACGGCCCTGGGATGTTTTATTTTGGGATTTGTGAAGACCATTTAGAGAATGGTCCTGCCCATAGACGACAGGCCAGTTTTTACTGCAAAAAATTGAAAATAAGTATTAAACTGGCCTCTATGCACATACCTACATTGATCACGCTTATTTGCTTTTTTGTGGCAACGGCTCATTCTCAACAGCCGGGAGATGATCCCAATCAATCCATGAATCCGCAGCAGCCCATGAATCAGAACATGGGCGGACCACCTTTGGATGGACCACCGCCTGGAATGCGCAAAAACAAGAACAAGCCTGTGCGTATGGGCGCTCCTCCCACAGTGGAAGAAGCCGAAGAAAGTTCTGGTCCACCGCCCGGATCCTATCCGAACAATGGCCAACAGGGAATGCAAAGCAATCAGCAAGGTATGCCCGGTAATCCACAACAGGGAATGC
>CAYNTO010000034.1:0-16336 GCA_964400355.1 uncultured Pseudobdellovibrionaceae bacterium | reverse complement strand
CAGGGAATGCAAAGCAATCAGCAAGGTATGCCCGGTAATCCACAACAGGGAATGCAAGGCAACCAGCAAGGTATGCCCGGTAATCCACAACAGGGAATGCAAGGCAACCAGCAAGGTATGCCCGGTAATCCACAACAGGGAATGCCCGGCAACCAACAAGGCATGCCCGGTGCTCCACAAGGCACTGCAAATGCCGGCGCAAAAGGCGATGTACAACCAGGATTTAATGCAATCCCCGAAAACATTCCTCCGCCCGGAAATCCCGTGGCTGCACCGAGCGAGCCAAAAGAAGATCCGCCCGTGCCCCATGAGGCGAAAACCATCATGACCGTTGTCACAACCTCACCGGTCACCGTTCCGCTCAAGCCCAAAGATTATGGATTCAGCTATACGTTTGCTACTGAACTCCACACTAAACTGGAAAAAGAAGATCGCGCCTCTGCGCTAAAGGATTTTTGTGAAAAAGCAGAGGTTAAAGGTTGTGATTTTAGCATGGCTTATGTGCGCGGCGCGAGTACCACCAAAGAGTACAAAGCATTGCTCGGAGGATCGAACACCCGAGAAAATTTAGGATTTGTTATTTTTGCTATCAATAAAAAACTCACCCTCAAAGAGGCCATAACCTTTCTTGAAGGATATGCCGAGCAACCTCAATCGCGCGTCGTGGCTCCAGAGATGAATCTTTCGCGCACCAAATCCACTCTCAAACGCGACAGTCAAATGACTCTCGCCTGTGAATGGCGAGGCGCCTTACCTCATGCAAACTTTCGCATCTTTTTACTCACAGACCCTAGTGAGGAGTTTTCCTATTTGGTGGCCTTTACCGGAGATCCGAAACAAAAGCTAGAAACCGACGCCGTCTATACTCACTTGTACCAGCATCTCGACCGAGCAAAAGCGCAGCAATAACTCTGTTGTGCGACTAGGCAAAATAGTGTTTCCCTTGACCGTCTCTCGGCCCATAGACACTCTAAATCATGCGGTCACGCAAACACCTTATCGTTCTCGGATTACTATTGAATCTGCTCTTCTACACGGCCGCGGCGTATGTGCACTTCAAACACACTCCCTCGTCCCATGCTAATGAAACACGCCAGGCACTCGCGAAAATGGTCGAACACGTTCACCATAAAGCATTTGATAGGCTGGACACAGTTCGCGGTTTGCTCGAGCGTTATTACGCAGAAAAAAAAGATGCGGCATTCTTACAGAGTCATTTTGCACCCAACGGTATCAACGGAATACAAATCGTCGAAAAGGATCACATCGAACCGTTGACTCCAAACAGTGGAATGCCGCTAGGATTGCCTCCGGGTCTAATTGGCAATACGGCGATTCCGCAACTGTTTACAACTGCAGCCGCACACGATCGCTTACAAATGACCTGGATACTGGATTTTCCGATCTCAAAAAAATCGATTAAAACCCACACCGTGATGTTTGCTCTCTACCGCTCGATCATTAAGCGCATTCATCTCACTATCCCCCTCAATTGGGTGATTTACTCTTACGATATCTCATCAAAGCCCACTTTGATTGGCTCAAGCTACATCGATGAAAAATTGCAGTGGCTGGAAGGCTCTATTGGCTTAAATAACTTTAAACTTCCGGTAAATGAAACGGTGGTGACCAATCTTGCGCTACCGCCGTTTGAGTCGGTGGCACCAGATGGGTCTACAGTTCTGGTGATACCAATTGTCATCAATATTTCTAGCCAGATTCGTCAAATTGCATTTTACGTCACGCCAGCTATTTATTTGCAAGATGACTTTCGAGCCACCGCCTGGATGCTTTTAAGCGTATTTCTCACCATCAGCCTTATGATCAGCGGTGCGAGCTATTATTTTTCTAGAAGCACGTCCACAAAATAGTGTCATTTTCTCAGTTCGATTTAAAACTCATTGTCCCTCACGACGTCCTGAGCTATGAACCAGGCATGGATAAATGTGTCGTTCTTTTATCTGGCGGGCTCGATTCCACCGTGAACTTTTTGTTAGCGCGGCAAAAATATAAAATTGCTGCTGCGATCACCTTTGATTACGGTCAAAAGGCGCGCGCGCGCGAGGTAGAAAGCGCACGTTATTTGTGTGAAAAATATGGAGTGCGCCACATTGTTGTGGATCTTACTTTCTTTAGAGACTTTACCTCCACGTCCCTCGTTTCATCAACGATGACTGTACCCACCAGAAACGACATCGACCTCAATTCCATCACTAGCAGCAGTACCACCGCTGCAAAAGTGTGGGTCCCGAACCGCAATGGAATCTTCCTCAACATCGCTGCGGGTTACGCCGAGGGTTTAGACGCCCACTTTGTAGTGCCCGGATTCAACTTGGAAGAGGCCAGCACCTTTCCAGATAATTCCCAAGAATTTCAGGATGCGCTCAAGCACTCATTTTCTTTTTCCACTCAAAACAAAGTGGAAGTATTGTGTTTCACGCAAAATATGATGAAGACCGAAATCTTAAGCGTGGGTCTTAAAAACGAGCTATACCTGTCGGACATATGGCCTTGTTATCATGGGCGCGAACAGTGGTGCATGGACTGCGAATCGTGCCTGAGATTGCAGCGTGCCGCCGAAGAAAATGGCGTTTCGCTCCATGAGATTGTGAGATAACTATGAATTACTTCTTCGATGATAAAATTATCCCTTACAGCGGAAAGCAACTCGCTCCTCTGCGCAATTATCTTGAGTACGGTGTGCTCGGCAACTCGGTCGTTGCCTGGATCGGCCCCTGCGACGTGAATTTTGAAGAGATGGTTGATGGCGAAGACGTGCGCGGTGGACATGCTATACGTGCAGCATCCATGCTGCACTTCGTAGTGGAGCTGTTCGACGTCCAGTTGGCCACTGCGGTCGTGTTGCAACGCTTGTTCGCACAAATGATCATTGATGAGCTAGAAAATGGAACGACCACGGGCCACTTTTCTAGAAGCGGCGACGATGTTTTTTACAAAGGTAAAAAGCTCAACATCTCCATCGCCACCCGCTCTACTAATTCTGTGCTCATTCACGTCGGCATCAACGTAAATAATGATGGAACACCCATCCCCACTGCGGCACTCTCCGATTTGAACGCGGAGCCCAAACTGGTGGCAGTGGCTTTGATGAAACGGCTGGTGACTGAATGGAAAGATATTTTGGACGCCACCTATAAAGTGCGCGGCGTTTAGAAGCCTCTGCTACAAAGGGAGAGGTTTCTCCAAATTCGACGGCACACTTGCTCGTCCCTCCTCACACAGCGTGAGTCGAGAAACCATAAACTGCGCCGTACGGTTGCCGCGAAATTCATTCCACTGCACTTCACCCGTGAGTGTGTACTCACATTGCTCTAAGATAGGTTCACCACGATAACTAAAAAGAACCGCCGCCAAACTTTCTCCTGTGGAATCCCGCAGAGAAAGGCGAAAGTGCTCGCCACCTTTTAACGGCTTAACATTCGAAACGATCACTTTTTTAAAACAAAATATCGGCGCACTAAAACCAACGCCGAACGGCTCTAACCGATCCGTCCATTGCAAAAATTCCTTGGCATCACGCACGCTCACGACCATATCGTACTTTTCGGCCAGCACTTCTTGGCGCGGCTCCGATTGGAAATAAGCGTTTAACTGTTGGCAAAATTTTTCCACATTGTGCACGCTCAATTCAAACCCCGCAGCCTGTGGATGCCCACCAAATTTATTGAGCGCTGCTTCGCACGCACTTAAAGCCGCAAATACGTTGTGGCCGTTCACGTCGCTGGTGCGGGCGCTACCCACAATGGTCTCTCCATCACTGAGCAGCGCACCGACAAACGCTGTTTTTTGAGTGTCGTTCACTACTCGTGAAGCCAGAAGTCCGACCAGTCCCTTGTGAAAGGTTGGTGAGTAGGACCAAAAAAAAGAAGTCGTTTTACACTCTTCAATATGGGTCTTGAGTTCTTGCTCCGCCTTTTTTAACGAACGCACGCGCAGATCATTCACCTCTAGGGCTTTTTGCGCAAGCGCCGTAGCTTCCTCGGGATTCTCCACTAAAAATAAATCCAGTGGGACGATGTCTCCACCCATGCGAGTCAGTGAGTTGAGTTTTGGCACAAGGCGAATGCCGACGTCACTCGGGCTTAAAGATTTGTTGTTCAGTCCGAGGGCATGCATAAGGGCGCGGATACCCAACATCTCGGACTGCTCAAGAACCTTGAGGCCATGCTTGACCAAAATTCGGTTTTCTCTTTTGAGCGGAACTAAATCGGCAATCGTTGCAATAGCGAAACAATCGAGAAGTTTTTTGATGTCGATACCTGCCGCGCATAAACCGTTTTCGCGAAATCGACGATTGAGAGCCATAATCACATAAAATGCCACACCTGAACCACACAAATGACCAAGGCCGGAGGAACAATTTTTTTGATTGGGATTGATCACCGCGAGCGCGGGAGGAAGTACTTCTTTTTCCTGGTGATGGTCGGTGACAATCACGTCGATACCGCGCGCCTGCAATTCGCGCACGGTGTCCACATCTGTAATGCCCACATCGCAAGTTATAAACAAACTCACACCGTGAGCATTAATAACCGCATCGGCGAGATCGAGGTGAAAACCATAGCCATCTTTGTGGCGATCGGCCTGAAGCGCATAGACGTTCTTAAACCCCAACCCCTTGAGGGCCCGCACTAAGAGCGCGGTGGCCGGGGTGCCATCCATATCGAAATCGCCGTACACACATATCGCCTCTTGCGAGCTGTGAGCGCGTGTGAATCGCTCCAAGGCCACGTCCATGCCCTTAAGAGTTAAAGGATCGGCCAAATCTTTTAAAGAAAAATTAAGAAACTCCAAGGCGTCAGCGTAGTCGCTGAAGCCGCGCAGCTCGAGGAACGCTTGCACTGACCTCGGAATGTCTTTCCAGCGCTCGTTTGGCGTCTGAATGTCCACAGTGAGGTCAGTGTTCATAGATTTTTTTAAACAAATCTTTTCATGAAGCGTTCAGTGATGGGAATCAATGGAGAGGCCACATAAATCGAGGAGTACGTACCTAGCAACACACCAACCAATAAGGTAAAGGCGATGTCTTGGATCACACCACTGCCCAATACATAAAGAAACACGCAGGTGCTGATCGTTGTACAGCCGGTCAAAATCGTACGCACCAGCATTTCGTTCATCGAGCGGTTGATGACAAAGTTTAATCCTTTTTCGCGGTAAATGGGCTCGTTGGCGCGAATATTATCGTACACAACAATGGTATCATTGATGGAATATCCGATAAGAGTCAAAATACCCGCAAGCACTTGAATGTTGATCTCGCGACCGAGAACCGAAAATATCCCCAACACCACGACGGTGTCATGAAACAAACAGATCACCGCACCGGGAGAGTATCTAAAGTCAAAGCGCAAACCCACATAGATAAGAATAACGAGAAGACAGTAAAACACAGAGAGTAAAGCCTGATTCTTAAGTTCACTTCCCACCTGCGGACCTACGGAATCGACGCGGCGAATTCCATCCTCTGGCAGTGCCAAATCTTTTTTGAGCACCTCAGTGACCGTGGCAATCAGCTGCTGATTCATTTTATTGGCGTCTGAATCCGATTCCGCTTTGGGCTGCTGCATGCGCATTAAAACTTCGTTGTCTTCCGCTTTGCCAAAAGATTGCACCGACAAGCCCTGAACACCAGCGGCCTCGAGTTGAGTTCTGATCTTTTCTACATCGGGAGCCTGGGCAAACTTGGCCTGGATTTCCGTACCACCGGCAAAATCAATACCGTAGTCGAACCCTTTGGTAAAAATAAAGAACAGCGCCACTATGAAGGTGATAGCAGAGATCGCACCCATTAGAGGAGCCAGCTTCATAAAATCGTAATTGCCGTAATCGCTAAATTTGTTTTCTTTCATGATAGTTTCCTCTTAGAGATTGATCTTTAGTTTGAGTCTCACCAGGAAGAATTCCAGCATCGCGCGCACCATAAAGATGGCGGTAAACATGGAAATCAGCAGACCAATAATCAAGTTGACGGCGAAACCGCGAATCGGCCCTGTTCCGTAGTACATCAAAATCACCGCAGTCGCGATGGTGGTGATGTTGGAATCAAAGATCGCCCAAAATGCACGGGCAAACCCATCGCGCGTTGCCGCCACAATGCTCGAGCCTTTGCGCAGTTCATCGCGCACACGTTCAAAAATAATAATGTTGGCATCCACCGACATACCGATAGACAGAGCAATCGCCGCAATTCCTGGGAGAGTGATCGTCGCTTTGAGCGATGACAGCGCCGCAAACAGCAGAACCAGGTTCGCTGCCACAGCGATATCGGCAATAATTCCGAACACGCGGTAGTAGGCAATCATAAAAATAAACACAAACAGAATGGCATAGATCGTGGCTTGACGGCCTTGCGCCACTGAGTCTGCGCCCAGTGACGGCCCCACCACACGCTCTTCGAGTGGCTCTAAGTTGACTGGCAGCGCACCGGAGCGGAGAACCATGCTTAAGTAGTTAGCCTCTTTGAGCTGCTGCTCGTAGTTTCCAAACCCAAGTTCAATCATACCGCTACCGCCCACGATCGCCGACTTGAGGCGTGGCGCGGACTGCACCACTCCATCGAGAACGATGGCCATGAACTCCCCTTTGTGGGCCGTTGTGAGCTCACCGAACTCTTTTCCGCCGCGATCATTGAACTGAAAGGACACGATCGGCTCACCCGATTGGCCTTGAGAAGTGTACGCATTGTCCAGATCGGCACCGGTCATCATAGCATCGTGTTTGAGCACATAAGGCACTTTGCCAGTTTCCAGATTTTTCGAATTGTCGGCCTTTTGGAAACGCAACAAAGTGTTCTTTGGCAGCTTGGCTTTTAATGCTTCGTTGAGCTTCTCTAAGTATGCCGTGTATCGAATATCGTCCTGACCGAGAGCGAATTTTCCCTCTTTCTCAGCGGTGGTGATCCAACCTTGCAGCTCTTCCATATTGACGGAAGTATCGACGATCATGAATTCCAGTTTTGCTGTACGATTGATAAGTGCCTTAGCACCCTCAGTGTCTTTAATGCCCGGCAGTTGAACGATGATGCGATTTTCGCCCTGAACCGTGATGCTCGGTTCGGCCACGCCAAATTCATCGATACGGTTTGCGATCACTTCGCGCGCTTTTTCGATAAGGTTTTTCATAAACTGGGTGAGATAGGCTTCGTAATACTGAGTCTCCACAACGCCGTCTGCAGAACTCAATACTTGTATTGTGGTGCGATGAGCGTAATCCAGGTACTCCTCAACAGGCTTTGCAGGACCTGCGAATTTGATTCTGAGGTGCACTTTTTCCGGATCGATCACTTCCACTTCGGCATCGAGATTCTTTTCGGATTTGAGACCCGATTTAATGGCGGCAGCTTGTTTGTTGCTTTGCTCCCGCATGGCGGTCTTGGTATCCACGCCCAGTCCGAGATGCAATCCACCTTGGATATCGAGGCCGTAGTTCAATTTGTCTTTTGTCGGCCACCAAATTTTAGAAGTGTCCACAAAGTTGGGTATTACCCAAATTACCCCGATCACTACGACTAGAAGCGAGACGATCAATCTCGCGCGCAAGCTCTCTATCATTTTTTCTCCTCTTTTACCGGGGCCATCACACGATCACGAAGAATGCGAATTTTAACGCCGTCAGCGATTTGCAATGTAATGAACTTTTCCGTCAGACCCTCTATAGTTCCGAAGATTCCACTGGATGTCAAAACCTCATCGCCACGCTTGAGTTGCGAATTGAACTGCTGCTTGATTTTTTGATTTTTGATCTGCGGACGAATCATCAGAAAGTAAAATATAAACACCATCGCGATAATGGGAAACATCTGCATCATCCAGTTTGGAGATTCAGCTGCAGGTGCTGGGGCCGTGGCCTGTGCCTGCGCGAGTGGGAGAATAAGGGACGCCAATATATTGATCATAGATTTCCTCCAAAAGCCGAGAGGAAATCACTGATTTAATACGGAATCAAGGCAGCACTTTCGTTTTTTGCTGTTCGACTAACAAATCGCATTATCCAGGTGTCTCGATACTCGCTCCACGTGCCGTTTTCAATGGCAGTTCGAGCGCCTTCCATCAGTCGAAAGTAGAAAAACAAATTGTGGATGGTGTTCAGTCGTGAACCTAAAATCTCGCCGGTCAAAAACAGATGGCGCAAATAGGCCTTTGAGAAGTTTTTGCACGTGTAGCAGGCACATTGTGGATCGAGCGGCGTCGGATCCTCTTTGTATTCCGTGCGCTTGATGCTCAGTTTACCTTGAGAGGTGTAAAGCGTGCCGTTGCGCGCCACACGGGTGGGAAGTACACAATCAAACATGTCGATACCGCTATCAATCGCAATGAGCAGATCGATCGGAGTGCCCACTCCCATAAGATAGCGCGGCTTGTTCTCGGGAAGTTGATGTGCAACTTTTTTAACCAGTTCGTGCATCTGCTCAATGGGTTCCCCCACGCTAAAGCCACCCAAAGCATAACCTGGAAGCTCCACGGAGGTGATCTGCTCCAAACTCTTCATGCGCGATTCGTAGTGAAGCCCCCCCTGCACGATTCCAAACAACAAACTTTCCTTGCGAGTCATGTGCTCTTTGCAGCGATGAAGCCAACGCAGAGTGAGCTCCATGGAATCCACGATTTGTTTTTCGGTGGCGGGCCACGGCGTACACTCATCAAATGCCATGATGATGTCGGAACCAAGAGCCATTTGAATGTCCATGCTCTTTTCAGGGCTAATAAAATATTTGGTACCATCGATGTGGCTACGAAACTCCACGCCCTTTTCCGTGATCTTGCGCAAATTGGCCAGGGAAAATACTTGGAATCCACCGCTATCGGTGAGAATGGGTTTGTGCCAGTTCATAAATTTGTGAAGGCCGCCCAATTTTTCGATAGTCTCCTCACCGGGACGCAAATGTAGATGATAGGTGTTTCCCAATACCACTTGGCAACCCATGTCTTCCAGTTCCTTGGGATCCATCGCTTTGACCGTTGCACGCGTGCCCACAGCCATAAAAACGGGAGTCTTAATTTCCCCGTGTGCGGTTTGCAATGTGGCTGCACGCGCGTTTCCGTGCTTGGCATTCAACTGAAAATGCCCCACTTGAGATTTATATTGTGATGACGCCGCTGGCGCGGCCGCTTCTAACGGTCCCATACTGTGAGATCTCCATAACTGAATAAACGAAATTGGCGCTCAATCGCCCAGGCATAATTGCGTTTGACGGTGTCTAAATCGGTAAACGCCGCCACTAGCGCGAGCAATGTGGATTTTGGCTGATGAAAGTTAGTCATGAGGGTGTCCACCGCGCGAAACTCAAAACCCGGTGTGATAAATAAATCGGTGGTGCCCTCAAAGCCCGTTGCCGAAAGATCCAAACGCCCGTGGGCCCATGATTCCAGAGAGCGTGCGACAGTGGTACCCAGTGCCCATACTTTACCGTCGCAGTCGCGCACATCGTTGAGAGCGGCGATCGTTTTGTGTGGAATCGAAACAAGCTCGCCATGCATCTTGTGCGTGGAGAGATCCTCACTGTGGATGGGTAAAAATGTGCCAAGGCCCACATGCAAACACAGCTCACTCACCGTAACCCCGCGCCCCTTCAGACGCATGATGTGATCTTCGGTAAAATGAAGACTCGCCGTCGGCGCGGCAAGGCTCCCATAAGTTTCTGCCCACACGGTTTGATAATCCTCTTTGTCGGCGTCACGCGCAGCACGCTCGCCGCGCTTTTCTTGTATGTATGGTGGCAGCGGAAGCTGGCCGTAGGTTTCGAAATAGTTCAGATCGAGAGATTTATCGACGCTCACAACTTGAGGAAGCCCCGTCTGTTCCAAATGGAGAGGAGTTCCGCAGGGAAGCGTCTCGCCCTGTTTCGACCATTTGCGGGCTGGGCACAGCACTTCCCAAAACCCCTTTTCGCGCTCTCGAATGAATAAAATTTCTAAACCCGATGAACACACCACGCGCGCCGGTATCACTTTTGTTGTATTGATCACGAGAACATCTTCGGGTTGAAAGCGCGAAAGGAGCAGAGATACCGTGGTCTCTTCCGGCTCCCCATTTTTGACATACATCACACGGCTTTTTTCCCGTGGTGATGTGGCGATGAGTTCTTCCGGGTATTGGAAATCGAGATCCGCTGTCTTCATGAAGCTGTTGTGATACCGCAACTCGACGCAGGATGCAAAAAAAACGGGGACGAGCTTTTGGCTCAATCCCCCCCCAACAACTTCTCATGCCATCTTGGCGCCCCAGAGCCTCATCCGTGAAACTCTTTTGTAGTGAGCGAACTCGCTACATAACTACAGACCTCTACTCTCGCTCAAGTGGTTAATATTCTGGCACTAAAATGATTTTATGGGTGCTATTGGCAAAGCTTTTAGCTCCCTCATTAGTTAAAGTGAATTCTATTGAATATAAATTCTTCGCACAATTCAAACACTTGAGTGGCTACAAAATGTTGAGAGTCACCTCATCTGCGATGCATCAATCGGCCACGTTAAAGCGACACATGAGGCCGCCCTCTAGGGAATAAAGGAAAATGCCACATAGGCGCAGAGCAAAGTCAGATGCACCATCCCCTGTAGAGCTGTGGTACGGCCGCTTCCCAGTGTAAAACCACTGGCAATAAATGTGATGATCAAGAAGGCTGTGTTTTTTTCGTCCAGGCCCAGCGTTAGCGGGCGCTGGGTCAGCACCGAAAATGCACTGACCACCGGGATAGTGAGCGCAATGCTCGCAGCACCCGAACCGAGCGCCAAATTTAAACTGGTTTGCAAACGATTCGTGCGCGCCGCTAAAACTGCGGACCACATCTCTGGCGCCAACACCAATAGCGCGATCACAATACCCACCGCCGCGCGCGGGGCACCCAGAGCCGCTACTCCATATTCGATGGAGGGGCTAAGTGCCTTTGCAAGCCCGATCACCACAACTAGACTGACGATCAAACCGATGAAACTGGCTATCGTGAGAGAGCGCGACGGACGACCTTGCGCCTCGGCTTTGTCCTCGCCATCGAGTCCCACCGGTTCGTAGTATTCGCTATGTGTGTGAACCTGAGAAAAGACGAGACAAAAATACAATACGAGGGACGCAATGGAGGCAAAAGCCAATTGAGCAGTACTGTAAGTTCCGCTCCCCGTCGAGGTCGTATAGTTGGGCAAAACCATAGTGAGTCCCGCGAGCACCGCAAGCACCGTGAGCATGGAGCTTGCTCCGCCCACATGAAAACTCAACTCGCGATGGCGGAGTCCGCCTAAGAGCAAACACACTCCGATAATTCCGTTTGTGACAATAATCAGTGCCGCGAAAACCGTATCGCGCGCCACCACTGCAGAGTCTGGCGAATCCACACTCATCAGCGAAACTATCATTCCCACTTCAATCACAGTTACCGAGAGTGCTAACAGCAAAGCACCGAGGGAAGGTCCAATACGAATCGCTAGAACCTCCGCATGATGAACGGCGGTCATCACCGCAATGGCCAAAAATACTAAGGCCACTCCAGGAATCCAAATATGAGTGGCGGTTGGGCCGAGATCGGAATTGCCCAAGGTCATAACGGCGGCTAGTACAATCAAACAGAAAATAGAGAGGGAGTGGCTAAAGTCCCAGAATTTTGGTCGCAATGCTTTTAAGTGCGTCATTGCAAAAACAGTACAGGAAAATCAATACCTTGAAAAGAAAACCTCAAAACTATTTGCTGTTTGTTTTTATAGCAATCGCGGATGCTGAAAAGTAAAGTAGAGAATCAGGTTTTATTGACAACCGCGCTAAATTTCAGTTTACTGCCCCAACGCTGAAACAACGACTTGATGCTCAGCGGACCTCATACGTACTCACTACGTATCACTGTGCGCCGGTGGCGGAATTGGTAGACGCACTAGCTTGAGGGGCTAGCGGTCGCAAGATCGTGCTGGTTCAAGTCCAGTCCGGCGCACCAATCGTAACCGTGGTGGAAACCCACGCTCGGTTTCAGAATCACCAAATTTTCAATTTTTGCCGTAACCGGAGCTGCTATCAGGTCCGGTGTTCCTGCATCGATTTCGATACTTGTGCTCCTATTCAGAACAATCGTCAGTCACCTGCAACTGATAGGAAGCGGGGCTTAAAGTCGACTGTTGATTCGTGACTAGAATTTCTAGCGTAGCTATAATTCAATGAATCAAACAGGAGGTTTATTTGCTTAAATATGCATTCACATTCTTTATTTTATTTTTTGGTTCCATCTCTTTTGCCGGTGAAAGTTCTGACACCATTCAAACGGACCTTAAAATTCTTTGCCAAATAAAAAAAATAGAGAAGAGTTTAATCAAGGACAAAAGTTTACCCGAGGCTGACCTTACTGAACGCTTGTCGGCAATAAAAATGGCTGCTGTACGAGCTCAGGAGACCAAAGATGCTTTAGCGGCTATCGCGGCGGCCGACAAGAAAGATCACACTAAATTATGGTTGCAGTTTGCAAAAGATCACAAAGTCAAAGCTGGCTGTCTTTGAACCATCCCCAGAGCGCTCGTGCGCGAGCATGAGTCCCCAGGAAGAATCTCTGAGTTCTCGCCATTGTTCCAATGGAGTGGCGGGATTTCTGTTTAACTATTAAAACCAATAGTCTTATCACCTCCGATGTACTGGCGATGGAACTCGATGTGGCCTTTGATGAAGGTGGAAATAAAATAGTAGCTGTGGTCGTAGCCGTCCCGGTAGCGGAGCTTAAGATCCTGGCCTGTCTCTTCGCACACTTTTTCTAAATCGGGTGTGAGCAATTGTTTTTCTAAAAATTCGTCCGCACTGCCCTGGTCCACGTAAATGGGTTTAGGATGGCGTTGTCCTGACTTGATCAATTCAACGGCGTCGTAGTTTTTCCAAGTGCTGCGATCATCGCCGAGGTAACCCGTGAAGGCTTTTTCGCCCCATGCGCACTGAGTGGGATGAACGATGGGAGAGAAGGCAGAAATCGATCGAAACTTTTCCGGTGATCTCAGGCCCAGCACAAGAGCACCGTGGCCCCCCATGGAGTGGCCGCAGATGGAAATTTTGCTTGTCGGAATCTTAAACTGCGTTTGCAGGAGGCTGTGGATCTCCTCGGTCACGTAGGAATCCATATTGTAATGATCTTTATACCCAGGTGTTGTGGAGTTTACATAAAACCCCGCGCCCGATCCAAAATCCCACGATTCATGCTCGCCCGGGAGCTTGAGTCCGCGCGGTGAGGTGTCGGGGCAGATCACCATGAGGCCGGCGTCCGCTAAAAATTTTTGCGCGCCCGCTTTAACAATAAAATTTTCTTCCGTGCAGGTAAGACCCGCTAAAAAAATAATGGCGCCATGCACTTTTCCCTCGGGGATAAAGGTGGAGAACTTCATTTTGGTTCTAGTGCTCGAAGACTCATGCTCCCAAAACTGAGTGACGCCTTCGAAAGTTTTGTGCGTTTTGAGTGGATTCATGAAACCGTCCTTACTTGTTCATTAAAATAACACTGCGAATGGACTTTCCCTCGTGCATAAGATCAAAAGCGCGATTGATATCAGAAAGCGGCATCTCAAAGGTGACCATATCATCGATGTTGATCTCGCCCGACATGTATTGATCCACATAGCCGGGCAATTCCGTGCGGCCCTTGACGCCACCAAAAGCGGAACCCTTCCAAACACGACCCGTCACGAGCTGAAAGGGACGTGTCGAGATCTCTTGGCCGGCGCCAGCAACTCCAATCACGATGGATTGGCCCCACCCGCGATGGGCGCACTCCAGCGCCGCGCGCATGAGCTGCACGCTGCCTACGCACTCAAACGAGTAATCCACTCCCCATTCGGTCATCTCAACGATCACCTGCTGGATGGGTTTATTGTGCTCTTTGGGATTTACGAAATCCGTGGCACCCAACTTCATAGCCATTTCTTTTTTTCCGTTATTGATGTCGATGGCGATAATACGCCCAGCGCCCGCCATCTTCGCACCTTGAATCACCGAAAGGCCAATACCACCCAGACCGAACACGGCGACACTTGCGCCTTTTTCCACTTTTGCAGTGTTCAACACGGCACCAATACCGGTTGTCACTCCACAACCGAGCAAACAGATTTTCTCAAGTGGCGCCTTGGGATTTACTTTTGCCAGAGCGATCTCCGGCACAACCGTGTACTCGGCGAATGTGGAACAGCCCATGTAGTGATGAATCATCTTGCCGTCTTTAGAAAATCGCGATGTGCCATCGGGCATGAGTCCCTTACCTTGAGTGGCGCGAATTTTAACGCAAAGATTGGTTTTCCCGGATAAACAAAATTTACATTCTTTGCACTCTGGAGTGTAGAGCGGGATGACGTGATCGCCTTTTTTTAATGTGGTCACACCCTCGCCCACTTCCTCGACGATTCCACCGCCCTCATGACCCAAAATCACCGGAAACAGACCCTCGGAATCCTCACCAGAAAGAGTGAACGCGTCGGTATGGCACACACCGGTGGCAACAATTTTCACCAGGACTTCGCCCCTTTTTGGAGCTTCCAAATCCACCTCTTCGATAACCAGCGGAGCCTTAGGTTCCCATGCAACAGCAGCTTTAATTTTCATCATTCCTCCTGGGACAAATTGTTTTTTAGGACTCTCTTTTTAACGGCAAACGGGAGCTGCGTCTAGACAACAGTTCCCTTTCGTATCGCAGATCGTCGCGGCATCTGTTGCAATGGCGAGAGCGAGCAGCATAGTCTAGAGCCATGGAAACTGCTGTCACAGGCGGCGAGGACACGCCAAAGTCATTTTCAGTTTTGCGCAAGAACGGTTTTTACCGTTTGTGGTGTTACGATGGCCAAATCGTAACTCGTCGGGAGGACGACCAAATTTTTGTCACTTCTGTCGTGCGCGAAGGTGAGCGCCTGCTTCTCGCAGGCATCACAGACGCCACTCATTGCGCGGTTGTGGAGCAATCTTCAGCACCGCTGGCGGCCGCTTTTTCCCACGCCGACCAAGAGTTCGCTTACTTAATAGACGAGCGCAATATTTCAGAGTTGGAAGAGTGTGTGGTGCGCTTGCGCGCGCTCAACAAGAACAATCTCTACATTCTTTTCAAACATCAAGACACCATGGCTAAAGCCGCTCCATTGATATTTGCACTTCACGAAAAATATGCTGATTTCCATTTTCGGTTCTCGAGCGACCACGCTGTACTTTTGGGTTTTGCCTATGGGCGCCCCCTCTCTCCTCCGCGGCGTGCGGTGATAGAAATTCACGAGCACTGCAATCTTAAATGTGATTTTTGCTGGACCCACTCACCGCTACTCGAAAACAAAGAGGGCGATGGCGGCCGCAAGGTGGCTATCGATGAAACGGTTTTCTACAAATACATCGACGAGCTCGCCGCCATTCCTGTGGATTTTGTTGAGCTGTGTGCCATTGGCGACCCACTCTACCATCCAAAAATTTGGGACATGATCAGATACGTCAAACAAAAGGGCCTGCGCGTGCGCATCGGCACCAACGCCACGCTGATTGGTAAAAAAAATGCGGAGGATATCATTCGCTGGGGCGTCGACGAGCTCTACATCAACGTGAGTGCCGGCGACGGGCGCTCGTATGCAGATATTCACAATGTCTCAGAGAAAATTTTTGAAAACTTAAAAAAGAACCTCTGTTACCTTGCCGCCATGAAAACGAAATCGCCGGGGTGTCCACTCACCATGGAGCACGTCAACGTGATCACCGAGAAGAATGCCTACTCTATACCGGGCATGTTGCACTTTGCCCATATGGCCGGCGCCGCGGTCGTCAACATGCGCACGGTGTGGGAGCATAAAGATTTTCTGCGCAAACTGAATCTAAAAAAATCCACGGTGGATTTTTTGCTGGCTCGGATAGCTGAGTACTCCGCGCAAGCAGAAGCATTCAACATTAAACACAATTTTGCAGAATTCGCCGAACAATTGAAGGGCCTCAGCACACTGAACTCTACTGCGGAGGACGCCGCGCGGGTGAGCGCCCCACCACCCGACTCTCCGCATTTCGACAGCATTCCGGAAATCGCGCGGGAAGACACATCGAACCAGAACAAATCCATCGAAATGGATTGGCTCAAGAGGCCTCTAAAAACTTCAAGTGAGGCGCGCACTGAGGCGCACCCAGATATACCTTTGTGCTCCGTGAGTTATCAGTTCACTCTGCTCGGTACGGGCGATCTGCTCCGCTACTGTTGCCGCGGCGACAAAGTCCTTGGCGCCTACACCTCGCTCAAAGAACAGTGGGTGGGTGAGACGTATAACAACTTCCGCGATCAATGGCGCCAGTCGTACAAAGACAAAAAGAGTTTGTGCGTGGGCTGCCCTCACGTAGAGGAAAACCACCGCTACGC
>CAYNTO010000033.1:0-28011 GCA_964400355.1 uncultured Pseudobdellovibrionaceae bacterium | reverse complement strand
AATTGGCGGAGTGGACGGGACTCGAACCCGCGGCCTCCTGCGTGACAGGCAGGCGTTATAACCAACTTAACTACCACTCCGCGACTGAGCTTGTAGTTTATAGTGAATCCTTTTAGGGGTTTCAAGCACTATTGCGGCTCGCGGATGAAAAATTCTGTGAACCGTTTCCGAGTGCTGTTGAGGCCTCTTTCGAGGCCAACTCGTCTCACCGTCTTTAGCTCGGATCTGCCGGCTTGGTGCCTTCCATCTTCCCTCTGATAGACACGCATCTTTCGGTCTGTTGCACGTCGATTTTAAGGTTTTTAATCACGTTTGCCGGCAACTCCCCGTCTTCGCGGCTCACAAAGTCTTTGAGCTTATTAACGCTAGTTGTCGTGCAGAGGGTTGGTGACATGCGTGTGAAAGCGCTTAAAAATTCTACAGGCTGCTCACGGAGATCCACCAGGCTTTCGAAAAACTTGTCCTGATAAGGCACCATCAATTCTCGCTGATTGTAGTGAAATAAACCGCCCATGGCGTAGCGCAATTTGTTCAGTGGGTACTGTTCGCTAGGACCGCCGGCAATGATCGTCCACCACTCCTTCTTGGCCTGTGGCGTGGGTACCGATGCCAGCGTGAAGATGCGCATCTCCTCCCCTCGGGCAGAAGGATCTTTCGCAAACTCAGCAGTTAGCAACTCCGCGTACCCAGGAACATTGCGTTTGGTGAGCGTAGCCACCAGATCCCAACGATAATCTTGATCAAGCGGAAACTTTAACCACGGTGGCGTTTTATTTAATGCCTCTTGCAGTACCTGGAGCTGCTCGGAGCTCACCGCTGTCTGTAAAAAAGTACTAAACCAAATGCGCTGAATGTCGGCGTTGCCAGAATCTTTTGCGCCTTTTAAAAAGTAATCGGCCAGGCGTACTTGCTCTTCTTTATTTTTTTCCTTCCACGCTTCACTCTCAGGGAATGCCCAGGTCACAATCGTGATGGCATTGCCGGTAATCCCGCGCAAAACATCTGCATCCTTTTCCAGATGCGCCTGGCTGTAAAATGTTTTGAGGTAATCGAATCCGCTCAAGCGGCCATCCACGACCATATCCCACAGAGAGCGCCACGCTCCCACTTTGATCATGCTGTTCGAAAAACTCGAGATGCTTTTCTCGAGAGTCGCTAGCGACTGCGCATCAAACTCTATTTTGGCGTAGTCGTAATCTTCGTAGTTCGGGTAGATAAATTTAATATTTTCACAATCCATACCCACAAATTCCGTCACCTGCGTGCTTTCGCCGGCGTAGGTCACATCCAGGGATTTAATGAGCTTGAGATCGTTTTTTTCCAAGTCGAACAACGCCACCTTCGTGCGATGAGGGCGAAGCTCCGGATAGTCTTTCACCGCAGTTTGCAACAATTGAAAAAACGAAACCTTTCCGTTGTTGCATTGGTAGTCGACCTTCACAGTGTTCACCTGAGCGCGTTCTAACCACTGTGTTTTCCACTGAGCAAGGTCTTTACCAGAAGCCGTCGCCAGTGCACCGATAAAGTCTTCGAGAGTGGTGTTTGAAAACGCGTGCTTAGCGAAATAGGCCTGAATGCCTTTTTTAAAATTTTCTTCGCCCAGGTAGAACATGAGCTGCTTGAGAACGCTTGCACCCTTGCCATAGGTGATGGCATCAAAGTTCGCAAACACCACATCGGTGTTGGGCACTTCAAAGGTAATGGGATGAGTCGTTACCAACTGATCCGCTTGGTACGCAGATCCTTTGGAATCGGCAGTGAATGCCGTCCACGCCTCTTTGTAGGGAGTGGCCCCGTCGAGGGCCCGTGTGGCAGCAAATGTCGCAAAGCTCTCGTTGAGCCAAATGTCATTCCACCACTTCATGGTCACCAGGTTTCCAAACCACATGTGCGCCATCTCGTGGAGAATCACCGAGGCCGTGCTGCGTTTTTGTATACGGCTCTTCGTGCCGCGAGATACAAACCGTCCTTCGTTAAAGGTGACCGCGCCCACGTTTTCCATAGCGCCCGAGTTGAAATCAGGCACGATGAGCTGATCGTATTTTTCAAAAGGATATGGATAAGCAAAATAATCTTCGAAGAACTCAAACCCCTGGCGCGTTGTTGAGAACCACTCTTCGGGCTCCACGTATTTTGCCAGAGACTGGCGCGCAAACAAGCGCAGAGGAATCGTGTGCGCTTTGGTTTTTACCTCCGATGTCCACACTTTGTAAGGACCAGCGTGGAGCGAGTAAATATAGGTGCTAAATTTTTTAGTAATTGGAAACGTCCACACCTTATTCTCGCCGGAGTCTACCACTGCGCTCTCGCGCAAAGAGCTCACGACAGTCCAACTCTTTGGCGCGGTCACAGTTGAGGAGTAGGTGCCTTTGAGATCTGGTTGATCAAAACATGGGATAAATACATTGGCATCGTAGGGTTCAAAGTCACTGTAAAGATAAGGCTGCTTGTCTTCGGGATCTACAAAGCGGTAGAGGCCTGAACCGGTTTTGTTGTACTCATGAGTAAAATCAATCTCAATAGAATTCTTACCTTGCTGAATAGCCTCTTTGGGCAGGCTCACGAAGAAATTATTGTATTGAGGTTTCGAGAGCGTGCGGCCGTTGGCGCGGATGGCCTTCACTGACCCGTTGAAAAAATCCACCGTCAGCGGCGCGGATTCCTTCGCGGAGAATTCAATCTTCGACGTGCCCGAGTACTCTTTGGCATCGGTGAGATCTACTGTAAAGTGGTACTGCACATCGGAGATCAACTGTGCACGGTAGTCGGCGTAATTCTTTTCGAGCATTTTGGCTGCGGGCCGCGATGGTGTGCTGGAAAAAAAGGAACAACCACTCAGTGTGAGCATCGTTGTGAATGCCAGTGCAATGATATTGAATGAACGCATATTTCCCCCCTAGAAGACGGTGAAAATTAAGCACAGTCGCTTAGAATCAGCAACCGATAACTCCTGCGGGCATACGGAGGGGCGATTATTCCAAGTACACCACGAGCGCACCCTCGTTTTTAACGCCGCTCTCGGTAATTTCATAAGACCACGGGTACCCACCCAGTTTGAGATAGCGCACCAGCTCATCGCGCACGATCCCAGCACCTTTACCAGGCATAATGCGTATTTTGGGAGCGTTCTGGTGTTTCATTACAAACTTGTCGACGGTGTCGAAGACTTCATCTTTTTTAAAACCGTGCAAATCCAATGTGGGAACTTTCGATTTTTTACCCATAGCCCATCATATTCGAAAATGGCACGAGGTCGACGGAAAAATCGATATTGAAAAATCGTTGTTGTGCGTAACCGTTTGCGCCGCTCAATTGCCTGTTGTTATTCTGCTTTTTCTACAAGGGATAAATTATGAAGAAATTGCTTTGGCTGGATATGGAAATGACTGGCCTCGATGTGGAGATCGAACGGGTGATCGAGGTGGCCGTGATCGTCACTGACATGGATTTTAATCCGGTGGACACCTACCACGCCATAGTACAACAGCCCCAAGTATTCCTCGACAACATGGATGACTGGAATCGCAAACATCACGGCGATAGCGGCCTTTCTGCAAAAGTCCCTACCGGCAAAGATCCCGACGAGGTCGATCGCGAACTGCGCGAGCTCACGTTAAAGCACTTTTCCAAAGAGCGTGCGATCCTGTGCGGAAACTCTATTTTTCAGGACCGCAAATTTATCGATCTGTACTTTAGAGAATTTGCTAAAACGCTCCATTATCGCATGGTGGACGTGACTTCGTGGAAGATCATCATGAACGAAAAATACAACGTGGAATACCAAAAAAAGGATTCCCACCGCGCACTGGACGACATCCGCGAAAGCATCGAAGAGCTCAAAGCGTTTCTAAAGTTCGTCAAAAAAGATTAGAGGAATCCTCTTCCTACCGGCCATCGATCCAATTTTGAATCGACAAACGTCGTGGTTCCCAGTGCAGAAATAGCCTTCCATCACCCTTGCTCTATACTTTGTAATAAGGGGTGATCCATGATTCTTTTTCGCAATTTAGCGCTTGTCGTTTTAGGCTATTCTCTGTTTGGCTGCGCGGTCTTAACTCCCAAACACAGTGCACGCACGCCGGCGCAAGTTGCACAATGCCATCTTCCCACGTCCAGCGAAACCATTAAACTTGCCGGAATCACCATGACGTTCACCACTCTCACTAACCCCTACCGTATGGAGATCGTAGGCACTCCGTTTGCCAAACGGACTCAGAAAATCGTTTCTATAATCAACTCCCGACGCGCGCTCGACGAGGATCCTCTCTCCGACAGAAAGTATTGGAACAAAAAAGCAAAAATTGAACCGCACTACAAAGACGACGCCTACTCGCTTTTTCCTGAACTCTTTATCGAAGAGCGCTTTTCCGCATCGCTCTCTATGCAAAAAGCTTCCGAGTCCGAATGGGCAAAACTCGGTTACATCATAGGCCAAGAACCTGTTCTGCGCGTGACCGCTCTTCCGAAAATTTGGCAGTTTGCGCAAACATCCGCAAAGTGTTTCGGTCGGGTCCAATTTTCAACATCACCTTATGGACGGTTTGCACAACAGCATTTGGACGACCTCCTTACGAAAACACCCGAGCAGCTTCTCCATCCCAAAGAACAAGAACTGGTTCAGGCGCTCAAATCCAATCAAATTTATCGTATTGAAAAACTGCGCTATCACTCTAAGCCAATCGGCAACAATCCACTCATCGTGACCCACCCGTCGCGCGAATTCGATGAGGAGATGATTGCCAAACCCGGCATTGACAAACACATCGCACTGGCGCGTAAAGAAAACCGTCAGGTGGTGTTTCTCATGCAATACGACAATGCGGAAGACGTCACGCAATACTACTATCCCGAAAAAAATGACATCGTGATGTATTCGAGCGCCGGTGAACACTCCTTCACACCAGGAAACAACCAAGCTACGGTGGTTGGTAACTTTTTCGGCCTCTGCCAGGGATCGGCGATCGAGGATGTGATCACGCGGTACTTCGTGGGCAAAACGAGCGGATCCTTTAAGGTGACCATCCCACTTGCTGCATCTCGCACCCACTACCAAGATGCTCACCCCGTGGACAACAGTGCCCTGATGACTATGGACACGTATTTGGAAAAAGCGGGCGCTGCGGCTTTTCAAAAACTGGTCGAGAAATATTTTTTAAAGCCGACCCATTTCGGCAGCGACGAGTACTTCGCCTACGGCCATGGGCCAGAATATAAAATGGTATCTTCCACTCAGCACCGGGTGAGCTATACGGAGTACTCCTTTGTCGCAGCACTCGATGGTAAAGAGTTTTTAAAGCGCGGTAGCGGGCCGCGGATGGTACGGCTTGAATTTTTGAGTCGTTGATCGCGGATGGGTCCGAGGTTTTATTTTTTGTGTCCCAAATAAAAAAGGCTTTCCGACTTGGAAAGCCTTTTTGTCGTTTGAATTCTCAAACGGCCATTGCCGTTTGAATACGCGCCTTCTGAATACTAGTAACGATAATGCTCGGGCTTAAATGGACCGCTGTTTGTCATTCCCAAGTATTTGCTTTGCTTAGTGGATAGCTTGGTGAGTTTTACGCCAATTTTTTCCAAGTGAAGAGCCGCAACTTTTTCGTCCAGCTCTTTTGGCAAGCGGTATACGCCGATCTCTTTGTACTTATCTGTTTCCAAGAAAAGATCCATTTGCGCTAACACCTGGTTGGTAAACGAGTTACTCATCACGAACGAGGGGTGACCTGTCCCACAGCCCAAGTTCACGAGGCGGCCTTTGGCAAGAACGATGATCTCGCGACCGTCTTTAAACCTATGGATGTCCACTTGTGGTTTTACTTCGCGCATCTCGGTGTTTTTGTTCAACCATGCCATGTCGATCTCGATGTCGAAGTGACCGATATTGCAAACGATGGCACCAGATCTCATTTTAGAGAAATGTTTGTCCGTGAGGATATCGCAGCAGCCAGTGGCGGTCACAAAAATGTCTCCGCGAACTGCGGCGTCTTCCATCGTGGTCACTTCGTAACCTTCCATTGCTGCCTGAAGCGCGCAAATAGGATCGATTTCGGTAACGAGCACGCGAGCGCCATAAGCGCGAAGTGATGCGGCAGAACCTTTGCCCACATCGCCGTAACCGGCAACTACGGCCACTTTACCAGCAAGCATCACGTCTGTGGCACGCTTGATGCCATCGGCGAGAGACTCACGGCAACCGTAAAGGTTATCAAATTTAGATTTAGTAACGGAGTCGTTCACGTTGATGGCAGGGATTTTGAGTTTCCCGTCTTTCAACATTTTTTCCAAGTTGTGAACGCCCGTGGTTGTTTCCTCGGATACGCCAATTACCTTTTTGAGCATTTTTGCATATTCGGGTTTGTGCATAAGAATTGTCAAATCACCGCCGTCATCGAGAATGAGGTCATAGCCGTCTTTCCAGCCCTCGATGGTTTGGCGAATACACCATTCGTACTCTTCTTCGGTTTCACCCTTCCACGCGAACACTGGAACACCCGTGGCTGCAATGGCCACCGCAGCGTGGTCTTGCGTGGAGAAGATATTGCACGACGACCAGCGCACTTCTGCACCGAGAGCCGTCAGCGTTTCAATGAGAACCGCAGTTTGAATGGTCATGTGCAGGCAACCGGTGATGCGCGCGCCTTTGAGCGGCTGAGTTTTACCGTATTCCGTGCGGAGAGCCATTAAACCAGGCATTTCCGATTCAGCAATCGTGATTTCTTCACGGCCCCAACGCGCCAATTCCTCAAAGCGCTTTGGATTCTCCATGGCTTCTCGGCAAACAGCGTAATCGCGCTTGGTGGCTTTAGCAGTGGCTTTAGAAGGCGTTTTTGCAGCTGACTTTGTTGTCGTCGCTTTTGGACTAGAAGTTTTAACGTTCATTGCTTTCGATTTTTTAGCTTTAGCGCCCGAAGTTTTAGCGGCAACCGCTTTGTTATTTTTTGCACCCTTAGACATAGTAGCTCCCGTAACGGCCATAATTGACTCCTTAGTCGATTCTCAAAATAGAGATAGAATTAGTGTTTACCCGAGCTGGGTGGGCATGGCAAGGGCCTTGGACCTAACCCATGGAAACTTTACGAAAGGTGTGGAATCTGTCAGCGACGCTGAATATATCTGCTTATGGGAGAGTCAAAACCTCAAAGCCCACATCCGTGATCAGGACTGTGTGCTCAAACTGCGCCGAAAGCGTTTTATCGCCCGTCTCGTAGTATTTAATCGTCGACCCTGGTATAGAGAACTCCTTGATGGGGGCCGCCGTCTCGTTGATCATAGGCTCTACAGTGATGGTGCCCCAGGGAATGAGTTTGTCGCCGCGGCCCTTTTTGCCGAATGATGGCACCCAAGGGTCTTCGTGAAACTCTCTGCCTATTCCGTGACCACCTATTTCCTTAACGATGTGGTAGCCCTTGCGAGTGACGTACTTATTGATTTCATAGCCGATATCTCCCACGGTACCAAATGGCGTTATCGCCTCAATCCCGCGATCGCGAGCTTGTAGCGCCACCTCGATGATCTCCTTGGCCTTATCAGAAACAGTGCCCACAACAAACATCCCCGAAGTGTCCCCATGAAAGCCATCTTTGAAGGTTGTCACATCGATGTTGATGATGTCGCCATCTTTGAGAACGTAATCATTGGGAACACCATGGCAAATGACTTCGTTCACCGAGGTGCACACCGATTTTGGAAAGCCGTGGTAATTGAGCGGCGCAGGACGCGCACCCGCGGTCAGGGTGTAATCGTAGACGATTTTATCGATCTCGTTGGTGGTGATTCCCGCGCGCACGAACTTGCTCGCGTGGACCAATGTTTGCGCGGCCAACTGGCACGTCTTGGTCATGATTTTGATATCGCTGGCTGTCTTTACCGTCATGGGCCAGAAGTTAAATGAAAGGCTCGAGAAGCGCAAGAGTGAATTACCGGATATCACGTATACCCGTTAACCGGAATACGCGATATCTGGTGAATACATAAAAAAAGGGAAGCCGATGGCTTCCCTTTTTCATTGCGACAGTACTGTCTGCAAAACGGCCTACTTGAGGTGTTTGCTTACGTGTTTTGTCATTTCGAACATAGAAACAGTACCTTTTCCGCCGAAAACTTTTTTGAGGTTTGCATCAGCGTTGATGTTTCTGCGGTTTTTGCTGTCTTGAAGGTTGTTCTTACGGATGTAAGCCCAAATTTTCTTAACAACTTCTGTGCGTGGGATTGGCTTAGAACCAACAACCATTGCAAGGTCTGCAGATGGAGTGAGTGGCTTCATGAAGCTAGCGTTTGGCTTACGCTTCGTCTTAGCTTTTTTTGGAGCGGCTTTTTTAGTCGCTTTCTTAGTTGCTTTTTTAGCTGTCTTTTTTGCTTTTTTCTTTTTTGCCATTTTGGCCTCCTAATTCGTTTTCTAGAGAGAGTTCCCCTCCCCGTATTGATACGTTCCATTAGGACGGGTTATGGAGTCAATAAAAAAAATCTTACAAAAAACGCTTTTTTTTAGAGGGAGATCTTAAAAATCCCCCTCGAGGAGTCCATTTTTACGACTATTTGGAGAACTTTCTATACTTAATTCTCTGAGGCGTGAGCGTATCAATGTTCATGCGCTTCTTGTAGTCCTCTTCCCATTCGGTGTAGTTCCCAGTGAAGAAGTTGACCTTGCTGTCATTCTCAAAAGCCATGATGTGAGTACAGATACGATCCAAAAACCATCTGTCATGTGAGATAGTTACGACGCATCCACCGAATTCGAGGAGTGCTTCCTCGAGCGCGCGCATGGTGTTCACATCGAGATCATTGGTCGGTTCATCAAGGAGGAGAACGTTGCCACCAGTGAGAAGAAGTTTCGCCAGGTTCACGCGATTGCGTTCGCCGCCCGAGAGAACTCCCACTTTTTTCTGTTGATCCGTTCCGTTGAAGTTAAATCTCGACACATATGCTCTCGAATTCATCTCTCGGCTGCCTACTTTGAGTAGATCCGTACCGCCAGTAATCTCTTCGAATATGGTTTTGTTGGGGTCGAGAGTGTTGCGCTCCTGATCCACATACGCCATTTTTACGGTGGAACCGATGACGATTTCGCCGCTGTCTGGCTTTTCCAGTCCTGCCATCATTTTGAACAACGTCGTTTTACCTGCGCCGTTGGGCCCAATTATTCCCACTATGGCCCCTTTAGGAATAGAAAACGTCAGATCATCGATCAGGAGATTCTCTCCAAAGCCCTTGGAGATATGTTTTCCCTCGATCACAGTGTCCCCCAGACGTGGACCAGGTGGAATATAGATTTGCATCTCTTGCACTTTTTCAGGACTCGCCTCTTTTACAAGGTTTTCATAGGCAGAGATACGCGCTTTCGACTTTCCTTGTCGCGCGCGCGGAGACATGCGAATCCACTCCAGCTCGCGCTCCATAGTTTTTTGCTTTTTGCTCTCCTCTTTTTCCTCTTGCTTTAAACGAGCATCCTTTTGGTCGAGCCACGACGAGTAGTTGCCTTTCCATGGAATTCCCTCGCCGCGATCCAATTCGAGAATCCAACCCGCCACATTGTCGAGGAAGTAGCGATCGTGGGTTACGGCGATCACAGTGCCGGGAAAGGTGTCTAGGTAGTGCTCCAACCACGCCACCGATTCCGCATCCATGTGGTTGGTCGGTTCATCAAGCAGAAGAATATCGGGATTCGAGAGAAGCAACCGGCACATGGCCACACGGCGCTTTTCACCGCCCGAGAGTGTCTTGATCAATGCCTCTTCTGGTGGGCAGCGGAGCGCCTCCATTGCGAGCGCCACTTTTTGATCAATGTTCCAACCGTCGAGTGCCTCGATGCGATCTTGGATGGTGCCCTGACGCTCGATGAGTTTCTCCATTTTGTTCGGGTCGATGTTCTCGTCGCACATTTGGTTGCTGATGTCATTGAATTCAGCGAGGAGGTTGGCCACTTCACCCACGCCTTCATCGATCACTTGGCGCACGGTTTTTTCGGGATTGAGTTGCGGCTCCTGTTCGAGGAAACCCACGCGAAAGTCACGTGCCGGAAATGCCTCACCTAAAAACTCATCGTCCTTACCTGCCATGATTTTTAGCAAACTCGATTTTCCACTGCCGTTTAATCCGAGCACGCCAATTTTGGCACCGTAAAAGTAGGAGAGATAAATGTCTTTTAAAACATATTTGCTCGGTGGATAGACTTTAGAAACACCCTTCATCGTATATATAATTTCTTCTGCCATATTTCCTCCGTTTTTTATTGCAACTCGGGCAAATTGTTCATACAGTTTTTAACCTGATGACAACGCCGAAAGTGACTCCTTCAAAAAATCAATCTTCGCAAAGCTCGCACAACCTCGACGATGCTCTCAAAGATCTGAACACGGCTATCGAGGGTTGGGAAAAAATTACCAGCAAGCCCTCGAACGAGCAAGACCTTTCCTCTCGGCAAGGACTGGAAAAGCAAACCAAAGAGCTCCTCATCAAATTGCGTGAGCAACTCAATGATCTCTCGAAAGACTAAACCGGCACTGTTTCGATTAACCGCAGTCAGCCTCGGCATAATCCTCTGTTTGATCGCATTGGAAGTCCTTTTCGGCACCCTTCTTTATTTTGGCTATACAATTGATAGCATTGTAAATACGGAGCGGCCCCCTGTGGCACCCTCCGACAAGAGCTACGCGTACGAAATCCCCCATCCGCCGATAGAAAGCCTATACCAACCGCAACCGGTAAAGCGCCTGGAAACCTATTCCCAATTCCCGCTGGATCATTTGGATCCGAGTGTGGACTTCACCATGACGCGAATTCATTTTAACGGGACAATCACCCGTTACCGAGAGGGCAGCCGCGTGCCTATCTACTCCATGGATGTCACCACCGACGAGGTGGGACGACGAACTCTGCCACTGCCTCAAACATCTACTCCGTGGACGGGCCACTTGGCGGCAATGGGGTGCTCGTATGTTTTTGGCGAAGGGCTCAATAGCACACAAACTCTGAGCGCCTATCTTCTCCACCACTTTCCATCTTACAAACCCTACAATTTAGGACTGTCGGGCTACGGCGTAAATGACGTTCTTGCGCGCACGCTCAATTATGGCTTCATGGACAATATCGAACCGAAAAAAGGTGTGGGCCTCTACTTTTTTATGGAAAATCACCTGCAGCGCAGTCTCGGCTTTTTCAGTATCCTGGGCTCATGGGGCGACCGCAAAGCCATCGTGCGCGAGACCAGCCCTTACCACTTTGAGTACAGAGGCACTTACTTTAAAAAAATGTGGTCTATCACGCGCGTGCTTCAGCTCCTTTGGAAAACCAACACGGTTCAATTTTTTCATTTCGATTGGCCCCTGCGAGTGACCAACGAACATCACGACCGCCTCGCGCGCATGATCAAGGGCCTCGAACTCGAGTATAAAAAACGAACTGCCCCAGAAAATCCCTTTATCGTAATCATTTATCCCGAATTCTTCCTGACCATGAACGTGAACGATTTTAAGGATGCCCTCGAAAGGCATAAAATTTACTTTCTCGACTACGGCGAAGCGGAAATCACGTTTAGGATTCCAGAGCAGGCGCGTATCGATTACGACAACCATCCTAATGCCGCCGCCAACAAACACATCGCTGGCTTGATCGCGCGCGATCTCCATGCGTACTTTCGATAAATTCGTTCTCGCTTGTTATTTTTTTGACTGACAATTGGGCGTGGCGAAAATTTGATTGCTCTCCATTGCCCGATTGTGCTCTTCCGGAGTCAGAAGACGCAACGACAGCGCATGAATTCCTCCGCGCAATTCCTCTGCCAGGATCTCATGCACGCGGCGCTGGCGCTCCACCCGCGACTGACCGGCAAATCGGCTCGAAACCACCAGAACTTTAAAGTGTGATTCAGTACCGAGGCCCGAGGAGTGTTTGTGACTTTCGTTTTCGATCTCCAGCACCACTGGCGTCAGCGCCTCACCGATTTTATCCTCAAGACGAGTTTGCATTTTCATATTAAGACTTCAATCCGTAGATTTGCAACGGATCCCCCAAATTTCGCGTGATGATCTCGTGGCCGTTGAGATAAAACGGCCCCTCTTTGTTCTCAAGGCGTCTCTGAATTCCTTTTAAGCTCGAATCGTCTTTCGGCTCCACCGTAAAGCCTAGGCTCGAGAACTTTTCATCAAAACTTTTCTGTTCTGTTTTATCAAAAAAATGCTTCCACAGCGTGGCATCAAGCTTTACTCGGTAGGTGAGCGTGCGCGAATAAGAATGAATCGGTGTGTATGCGGTGAGTATTTCGAATGGCCCATAGTAGGAGTGCAAGCGCATAGCGGGGTTCCCCCACTGGGTGAATCCGCAACATGTGTTCACATTGGCGTACCACAAACCGAAAGCTTTAGACAAAAAACCTAAACCGTACATGGCTTGCTCTTTTGGCAAAAGAGAATTCACCGTACAAAGATTGTGCGCGACCCACTCGCCGTCCTTGCCCATGGTGGGAATAATAATAAACAGACTGAGCGGAACCCATTCATGTTTTCCCACATAGGGAAGGAGCGCCTGGATCTCTGGTTTGAGGTTTTCAAACCGAGTGGCGAAGCCGGCCACAAAGCCGGGCGTGATGGCACAGTCATAAAACACCCAACGAGGCATGGCCATATTGGCTGGCCCAAACGCGCGGCTTTCCAATTCTAGTATCTGATTTCCAAACTCGAGCTCATCCATGCGCAGCGGATTCACATAGACCGGCTTCTTTTTAGAAAACCAATCGATGTTTGTGGTCGTGCCTGGATCCTGAATGCGATTCTCCTCGCGCACGTAAACGTAAGGTTGGATCTCATCGGAATGAAACCAGTTGAGACGCTTGTCGGTTAGCACAACAGCCTTTCGCGCAAAGATTCATAGTTATCGACGACGATAAAGCTTGAGAGCAAATTAGAATCGAGCATTTGTTTTTCCTGCAGATCTTTGAGCATCACCATTAAAGAATTCCAAAAGCCGTTTTCATTGAGAAGGTAAATGGGCTTATCGAAACAGCGCAGAGATTTCCAGGTAATAACTTCGAAAAACTCGTCAAGGGTGCCCACGCCCCCCGGCAAAATGACAAACACGTCGCCATCTTTCATCATCATTTTTTTACGTTCAAAAAGATCAGGAACTTCCTCAAGCTTTTGAATGCCATCGTGGGGAATTTCCTTGGGAAACAAGCCCTTCGGAATGTAGCCGATAACATGGCCACCATTTTTTAAAACGGCATCGGCCATTACGCCCATTAGTCCCGACTTTGAACCGCCATACACCATTCCCATTTTCCGCATGCCCATCCATTCGCCGAACTCTCGGCTTCGGGAGACCAATTCTTCGGAAAAATTCAGTTTCGAGCTGCAGAAAATACAAACGTTCATATCTTTAATGGTCCGATCATATCTTCGGGGCGCACTAATTTATCAAATTCTTCACCACTCATAAAGCCAAGCACAATGGCCGACTCTTTGAGCGTGATGTTTTTCTCGTAGGCATTTTTCGCGATTTTTGCAGCGTTGTCGTAGCCCACTTTAGGGTTGAGTGCGGTGACCAACATCAGTGAATTGTTTAAATGTTTTTCGATCTGAATTTTATTGGCCTCAATGCCGTCCACGCAATTCTCTTTAAAACTCAAACAGGCATCGGCAAGCAGGCGCACCGAATTCAATACATTAAATACAATAACCGGTTTAAAAACATTCAGTTCAAAGTGGCCGTTCATTCCGCCAACCGTCACCGCCACGTCGTTGCCAATCACTTGCGCGCACACCATGGTCATAGCTTCGCTTTGGGTCGGGTTCACCTTACCCGGCATAATAGAACTTCCCGGCTCGTTCGCGGGCAAAATCAACTCGGCCAATCCACTGCGCGGGCCACTCCCCAAGAGGCGTATGTCATTGGCGATCTTCATGAGACTGCACGCCAGTGTTTTGAGAGTTCCACTGAATTCCACCAACGCATCATGAGCGGCCAGTGCTTCGAATTTGTTACCGGCAGAAATATAAGGCAAGCCTGTTTCTTTAGCGATGGATTCAGCGGCACGGACGGCAAAGTCAGGATGCGTGTTGAGGCCGGTACCTACAGCTGTTCCGCCCAGCGCCAGCTCGTATACGCCCGACAGCGATTTCTCAATGCGCTCAATACTCTTGGTGAGCTGAGTGACGTAGCCCGAAAACTCCTGCCCCAAAGTGAGCGGAGTGGCATCCATCAGATGTGTTCGCCCTATCTTTACAATGCCATCAAACTCCTTGCGTTTTTTATCGAGAGAGTCGCGCAGCTGTGTGAGCGCCGGAACCAAATGTTTCTTTGCACGCTCGCCAACGGCAATGTGCATAGCGGTCGGAAAAGTGTCGTTCGAAGATTGTGCTTTGTTCACATCGTCGTTGGGATGAATCACTCTTTCTTTTACAGAACCCGAGAGCAATTCGCTGGCGCGATTGGCAATCACTTCGTTGGCGTTCATGTTGGTTTGCGTGCCACTGCCCGTTTGCCATACGACCAACGGGAAATGGTCGTCCAACTTGCCATCAATCACTTCGTTGGCTGCCGAGATGATAAATTTTGCTTTGTTCTCCGGAAGTAAACCCAGCTTCCAATTAGTAAATGCTGCAGATTTTTTAAGAATGCCCAAAGCACGGATCATTTCCCGGGGAAAGCGATCGCCGCCAATTTTGAAATTTTCGATAGAGCGTTGAGTTTGTGCCCCCCAGTATTTGTCACTGGGAACGCGAACTTCACCAAGGGAATCTTTTTCTATACGAAATGTCATGGGTCCTCCGAAAATATGCGGGTGCAGTTGGAATACTAGAGATATACGTACAGAGTGATTTTTTGTAAATACTTAACGGATTTACGAGAGAAAAAGCAATTGCGCGTTACGCGTAAAGAGCGGGCAAATCTCTCTGCCCAGTGATGGGCAGAGATAGATATAAACTAAAAGCGGAACCATAAGGAAACGTACGGAAGCACGTTGGAGCGCGTGGTCTCAGTGGGTGCCGTTCCGCCACTTGTTTCGATTTTGTCGTAAGTGATCGAACGGTAGGACATTTGCGGTCCAATAAAAAACATATGCGTAATAGGAAACACCCAACCTATATCCACTTGTGGTCCCATCCCGTCAGTGAGCTTGGTGGGCGCCGAATTGTCGTGCTCTGCTACGAGAAAGTAGGTGAACAAGGCATAAAAACCGCTGTAATGGCTAAAGCCTAATGTAGGACCGGCCGCAAAGCCTTTATCGTCGTTGCGTTTCGACATTTGGTACATACCACCGAGGTACAACCCCGAGGCATGAACGTAGCCCAGCTTGAGATCGTAAGATGACAATTCCGATTCACCGGCTGCCACTCCTTCCACTTCATCCTCGATTTTTAAATAGGACGCCGCTGGCGCAAATACGATTTCCGCCTGAGCCGAAACCACAGAGAGCACTACGGAAAATGCTAAACCCATAGCCACTAAAATTTTCATGGAAATCCCCTTTTTTTGAAACTGGAAAACGAGGTTCCATGGTCTCACAGCATCCAGTGGAGTCAAGGCTCTTTGTGTTTGGTTTTCATGGAGCCCCATGGTACATCCACACCCATGCGCTACTGGTTAATGAAGTCTGAGCCCGACGTCTTTTCTATAGACGACTTGAAAGCGAAAAAACGCGGTTTCTGGGACGGCGTTCGCAATTATCAAGCGCGCAACTTTATGATGAACGACATGACCATCGGCGATATGGTGCTTTTTTACCACTCCAATGCCGAACCGCCTGGCATTGCAGGACTTGCGCGCGTTTGCGAGAAAGCAAAACCCGATCCCTCTCAGTGGGATAAGAAAAGCGAGTACTACGATCCCAAATCCACCACACAAAATCCGCGCTGGCATGCGGTCACCGTGGAGTTCGTTAAAAAATTCAAATCGCTTTACACGCTCGACGCCATTCGCAACAACAAAGACCTCCAAACCATGTTGGTGATCAAACGCGGACAACGGTTGTCCATTCAACCGGTCACCGCCGCGGAATACAAAGTCATTATCGATGCGCAAAATTGATTTTTCAAAACCCCTTATTTTTCTCGCGCCCATGGAAGGCGTAGTGGATCCTGTTCTGCGCGAACTCCTCACCGAGGTAGGTCACATTGATGTGTGCGTGACAGAATTTGTGCGCGTTACGAACCATCTGCACAGCGAAGATGTTTTTCGTCGGTACTGCCCCGAACTCCCGCTGTCTGACGCTACTGGCGATGCCGTATTCTCAAGCGAAAACCGTGTGAGCCGCACACACGCTGGCACCCCCGTCCTCTTACAACTTCTTGGCTCCGACATTCCAGCAATGGCCGAGAACGCCGCTAAGGCCGCAGAGTTGGGCGCGTTTGGAATTGATCTCAATTTTGGTTGCCCGGCAAAAACCGTGAACAATCACGACGGTGGCGCGGCTCTTCTCAAAGCACCTGAGCGGATGTTTCAGATCATCGAGGCCGTGCGCACGGCAGTTCCGCGCGATGTTTCTGTGTCTGCAAAAATCAGATTGGGATTTGATTGCAAAGATTATGTTACAGATATCGCTCAGGCCACGGAAGCTGCTGGCGCCACATGGCTGTGTATTCATGCGCGCACAAAAGTGGATGGCTATAAACCGCCTGCATATTGGGAGTACATCGCACCTCTCACTCGAATTTTAAAAATTCCCATCATCGCCAATGGCGAGGTGTGGAGCAAGAACGATCACGCCCTGTGTGTCGAGCGCTCGAACACGCCGCACGTGATGATTGGTCGCGGTCTTGTCGCCAATCCCGGACTCGCTCAGGAGATTCAAACCAATAGCGCCATGAAAGCCTGGTGCGAGTGGCAGCACTTCGTGCTCTCATTTATGGAAAAATCGTGCCGACATCGCAATGAGCGCTACGCTGTTCAACGCACAAAGCAGCTCACCAAAATGATGGGTCAAACGTATGGGGAGTCGGTGCTTTTGCACGAGCAGATAAAGCGCCTCGAAGACTACGCTCTGCTCGTTGAGACCACAAAGCAGCACTTTTTACAGGTACAAAATGGGGAACTTCTCAACGGCATTGAGACTCTGCAGCCTCGTTTCATCGTGCCGCGCGCCTTGGGCGCGGCGAATGTTGTGCCGACCGCGGCCGTGATGTAAAATACAATTTATTACTTGTGAATTGTCTCGAGACGGTTCCAGCTGAAAGGACCAATATGGCAAAAGTACTTATTTATTCAAAAACCTACTGCCCGTTCTGCGATCGCGCCAAGGCGTTATTTAAAGCCAAGAATATTTCTTACGAAGAAGTGATGGTCGATGACAAGCCCGAGGTGTACGCGGACCTCAAACGCCAGACGGGAATGATGACGGTTCCGCAGATTTTTATTAACGATGAGTTGATCGGCGGATACACTGATCTTGCAGATCTCGACAAAAAAGGCGGCTTGGATCCACTGCTCAAGTGATCTTTAGGGACTTGATTTCAGTGCTCAACCGTTTGCGGTGCTGAGATCAAGATCTCATAGCTGTCTTTTTCATCATGCGCTGTTCGCATACGAAAAATTTATGAATAGCAGCTTCAATCTCATCGCGTGATTTACACGCGCTGACTGCCGAGAACAACGTGTGGCCGAACTCCAGCCATACACTCGCCGTGCGAATATAAAACTGATATTTCTTAAGTGCCACCACGGGTTTAAAATACGCAAACATTTGCTCGAGCACATCGAGCGCACAAAGGTAAAACTCGCGGCCTTCTTCCTCTGGTGACGACGGCGGCCGCCCCGACTTGCCTTCGGGGGCCGGCCAACCGAGCTCGTATCCCATTTGCCAAAATATCCACGGGCGGGCCGTGGCCGCCCGACCCACCATCACCATGTCACAACCGGTGTCCTCCATCATTTCGAGCGCGTCGCAACTGGTTTCCACATCACCATTGCCTATGATCGGAATGGATGTTCCTTGTTTTACTTTTTTAATCTGACTCCAGTCGGCACTGCCACGGCGTTTTTGCTCAGCCGTGCGCGGATGCAATGTAACCCACGACGCCCCTGCTTCTTCTATGCCACTCACAAATTCTGAGATTTTTCCCAGATCTTTTTGAAATCCCGCGCGCAGTTTTACTGAAACCGGAAGCCGCGTGTTTCTTACTGTCATACCTACAACTTTGGCCGCGTACTCCGCATCACCCATGAGCGCTACACCATAATTGTGCTTAAGTGCTTTCGTAACCGGGCAACCCATGTTGATATCGATTCCCAATGCGCCATGCTCCTCAAGCTTAGCCACCGCTGGCGCTATGTATTTTTCGTCATTGCCTAAAATCTGCGGCACCCAAAAATCTTCATTGTCGGCCTTCATGGATTCGGGCACTTGGCGCAAATCTTCGGAGGGAATACGCCGGCTGCTCAACATCTCGCTGGGCCAAATGGTTTTTGCTCCGGCCGGTAAGTATGTGCGGGCCACTGAGCGAAGCGCTACATGGCTTAAACCCACCATGGGAGCCATGCACATAGGAAAGGTGACTTCGAGTGGAAAACCAGCGAGCTTTTTCATCACCCCTTCTATACCCCACAGCGGGATTGACGGGGTTTAAAAATCAGATATAAGAAATGGAGTGTCACAACTTTTCAAACCTGGCTTTAAAATTGGAATTTTGGGCGGCGGTCAGCTGGCACGTATGCTCGCCCTCAGCGCGCACGACCTGGGCGCCATCCCCTGTGTTCTGTCCGAGAGCGACAGCGATCCCGCGCAACAGGTTGTGGACCGCGGCTATATTGGGAAGCTCGACGATGCCCATGTGTTACAGACATTTGCAGCGAACGTAGACGTTCTCACCTTTGAGAGCGAATTCATCAACTGCGATGTGCTGGCTGAAGCCGTTCCGAATCATAAAAAAATGGTGTTCCCGTCGCTCACCGCGATTCGCATTCTTCAGGATCGCATGACGCAAAAAACTCTGCTCGATACATTTAAAGTGCCCACCGCCGAATGGGTTCTCGTGGACTCCGATGAAGACGCCGTTTCAGCAGCTGAAGAGCTGGATTTCCCGTTTGTGATTAAAAAACGCCGCAATGGCTATGACGGTTACGGCACTTACATCATCAAGGCGAAAAAAGATCTCGTGGATTTTATCAACAATCATCTCGGGCACCGCGATGGCTTTATTGCCGAAAAATTCATACCGTTCAAACGGGAGCTGGCGTGCATTTTTAGCCGCGACCAACATGGCCACATCTTGCAGTTTCCTCTCGTTGAGAGTTTTCAAAAGAACGCGCGCTGTTTTTGGGTCAAAGGCCCAATTAAAAATCCTAAGTTCACCGGCTGGTCTACAAAGTTTAAAAAACTTCTCGATAAACTCAATTACGTGGGCACCATCGGTGTAGAACTCTTCGAAACGGCGGATGGATTGGTTGTCAATGAACTCGCGCCACGTGTGCACAACACCGGCCACTACACACAAAATGCCTTCCCGCTCAGTCAGTTCGATGCCCATATTCGCGCCGTGAGCGGGTTTGAGCTCAAGACCACCGCACCTCAACATCAAGGTTTTGCCATGGTGAATCTATTGGGATCGAAAAATGGACGCCAACCTTCGTGGACGCTGGACACCGATGTGTTTCTGCACTGGTACGGCAAAGCTGAAAATCGCGCCGGCAGAAAAATGGGACATATCAACGCTATTGGCACTTCACCGGAGGCGGCTCTAAAGACAGCACTCCACGCACTGAAGGGATTCAAAATATGAAAAATGCAAAAGTGGCCGTTGTCATGGGAAGCGATTCTGACTTAAACGTGATGAAAGATGCTGTAGAGGTTTTGGAAGATTTTAATATACCCTTCCACATCGAAGTGGTTTCGGCACACCGTACACCTCAGCGCATGATGGAATTTGCTGAATCGGCTGCACAAAAAGGGCTTCAGGTCATCATTGCCGGTGCCGGAGGTGCCGCACATCTTCCCGGAATGATCGCATCGGCCACCACTCTGCCGGTGATCGGCGTTCCAGTAAAACTCAAACGCCTCAACGGATTGGACTCATTGCTCTCCATCGTTCAAATGCCAAAAGGTATTCCAGTGGCCACCGTTGCCATCGACAATGCTGCCAATGCCGGATTGCTTGCCGTGCGAATTCTCGGTGCTACCGATAAAAAAATTCATAAAGCTCTAGTCGATCAGCAAAAGAAAATGAAGTCCAAGGTTAAAAAGAGCAATCTCACCTTAAATGCCAAACTTAAAGATCTACTTAAAGACTAATGGCAACCCACTCTCTTTTTCCCACTCTTGTATACCACTCCGCCATTTCCAAAAATGCCAAGTTCGTGCGCGATCTCAATCTCCAGTTGTTAGCGGAAATTGACAACCTTTCTCAAGATGATATTGCTGGTGTCGAGTGGTCTCACAAAAACTATCCTAACGGCTACACCTCGTACGCCTCTGCCAATCAGATGCATATTGTGTCGCCGACCTTTGCCGAACTGGAGACTCACATAAAAAAACATCTCAAAAAATACATCGGCGATCTGGAACTGAACATCCATGCGAAAGATCTCAACATGACCACCTGCTGGGTGAACATTATGCCCAGTGGTGCGCTGCACACCTCCCACAATCATCCCCAGTCCACCATCAGTGGAACGTACTATGTGCAAATTCCACCGAAGTCGAGCGCACTGCGCTTAGAGGATCCCCGCTATGGGCAATTCATGTCCCGCCCATCACTTTGTGTGGGCGCCAAACACCAACCACTCCACGCGATGGCCGCAAAACCCGGAGATGTGATTTTGTTTGAGAGCTGGCTGCGCCACGAAGTGCCCCTCAACACGAGCAAACAGCCTCGCGTGAGCATTAGCTTTAACTTTTAAAAGTGATTCTCCATGGTGCCGTGGAAAAATCAGCGCCGACCGTGTAAATTTTAGATTTTATCAACTCCTACTACAGGCCAAGTTTGAGCGCTGCTAAGGTAGCGGTATGCTCTATACGGTTGTTTTCTCCATTCTGTTTGCTGCCTTTTCGCCCGCCCAACAAGTGACCAAACACTCTGTTCGGGAGGTTCCGCTCGATCAGCTGAACACCTTAGCTGACCCCTTCTTTGTGCAAACATGGGCCGACTTTATCGGTGCTGGTGGCAAGGGTCGCGTATTTCTTTTAGAGCTAGATCTCACTGCGCCGGAACGACTCACCTTTCAAATTATGAACGGCCCGATCATCTATGTGACTCAAAAACCGTCGCTGATTTATTTGCAGGGCAACTCCGTCTACAATCACTCCGCAGCACTGCTGGACGCCATAAAAAATTATGATCAGAGTCCTATTTTTATTTTGCCCTACGGACGCGGTGTTCATGGCGCCGTCTTCGAACGCCAATTTGATTTTTTGGTAGAGCTCTATGAACTGGCACTGCCCCAGCAGATCACCAATTACGCGTTTGTCCTCACGCCCTCCCTCGGCCCATCCACTTTTGTTCACGAGATGGAACATGTCCGGCAAAAAGAACCAAACTCACCCCACGCGCAATTCGTAAAAGAACTCAATGCTCTCAACGTGGATCCCCGCCTTATCGGTATGACGGCTCGCTTTGGCGCGGAACTTAAGGCCTACGAAGTGCAGTGGAACGATCTCGAGAGCAAGGAGCATTCCACAGCGCTGCCTCTGGATTATGTTGTTAACACGCAACTCACCCATTACAGAATTTCAAAACTGGAGCCGATGGACGGCCTTGCGCTCAAACGCGATGATATTTTGCACTCGGTGGATTTGCATGCGTCGGCGCTCAGAAGGCTCCACCAAAATCTCGACAAACTGGGACGCGCCCAGGAAATTTGCCCCGCGAGGGCTGTGGTGATGAAACACTTAAAAAGTGATCTCTTTCCGCTAGAAGTCCTAATTCCAGAATGGGTGAATCTTAAATGCAGTTAATTGCTAAAATTATTTCGTTCTTAATTCTTGCATTGGTCAGTAGCGTCGCCTCTGCAGAGACAAAACTTTTCTCCTGCAAACCGCCCTTCTCGATGTTCGACTCCACCTTTCAGCAAGGCAGCGAAGTTTACGTCGATATTTATGTGAACGCCAAAAATCAGTCTAAAATTGTTTACGCCACGTCCGTTGGGCCCGCTGAAACCCTCTACGATTACTCCGCATCGTCGCACTTTCACATCGATCTTAAACAATCCACCTCGGTGAGTGAGTGGAACAATGAGACGTACCTGAGTGCCGTCTACATGGGTTCACAATGGGGCGCGGTACTTAAATTTCAAAATGCCATGGTAAAAGGCTCGTTTACTTTTGTGGCTGGCCAAGAACAGGATCTTTTTTGCCAAGAGGCCGAATACTTTAAAGGCCTTTAACAGGCCCCCACTCTCTGTTAAAATCGCTCCCATGAAATGGACTCTACAGGGTGTTCAAAAATTACCACAGGGGCCGGTGAAAGTTCGCCTGCTCGCGGAACTCAAAGCCAATCGCCGATCGCCCGTCACCGGAAGCTTCGCCTACTGGGAGCGCGTGATCACGTCGAAGACCACCGATTATCGCAAAAACCCGGAGAGATACGAATCAGGCAAAGGAGAGCAAGGCGTCCTTGGCACCCATCCATACACCGATGAGATACTTCCGTACTGGCGATTTAAAACCGAGGACGACGCTGCCATCTCCGCCATAACTATTTACATGTTGTTCGAAAATTACATAGGCGAGGCCGATTACGTGGGTGCCGATATCGCTAAAAAGTTTTTGCAAATGGGCTTCACCCGCGCGCGAAGATACGCCAATCATCCCAGCGGGCAAAAATACAACTCGCAAAAAACAGTACGCGCGCGCGCCAACGACTCACAAGCAAATGAAAAAGCCCTAGCCGCCGCCATCTTCAAGCACTTCTGGGACGCCTCCCGCGAAAACAAAAGCTTCAAAACACTCCAAACCAATTTCAAAGATTTCAAAGCCGCCAAAATCCCCTACTACCCATAACTGCTGGGCACCGAAAAATTCGAAGGTAGATATTATGGGAGTTTCGTTAGCGATTTCTTCGTTACTTTCCAATTCATGAGTTTTGCGAGCTCCCGTGCGAACGGGGCGTATCCGTCCAGCATCACGGCGGCTCCAGCCGCCGTGATGCTGGACGAAGACGAGCCCGTGTCCGCGAGGGCGCGAGCAAAACTCATGAATTGGAAAGTAACGAAGAAATCGCTAACGAACGGACGGCGCAGAACCTAAGGCTGAACAACTTTTTGCTTACAGCGAATAATCACCGAGTATTCAGAGTTGTCCGCGTCCACACGCCGCGAGCGCACCCGATTGGTAACCAGGTAGCCGTCCGGACAAAGCTCGGCACAGCGCGAATAGCAGTCTTGTACTTCATTCCGGCAGGTTACAGTATAACGATAGCCCAGATTGCTCGAATCGCTCTCAGCTGTGTGAGAGCTGGATGAGCAGGCGGCCGCAAAGAGGAGCACTGCCAAGAGGCTCGCTCGCAACAGCATTAATCCACCAGCTTGTAGGCGATAGCTTGGGATCGCGGCACTGGATTTTGCGGAAAGTTGGCCGGGAATGGCTTAAACGGGCTCGATGCTTTGATCATATCGACCGCCGCTTGATTGAGGACATCGTATTGGCACTTTTCTTTAACAACCACATTGTCCAATCGGCCATCGGGGTAAAGAACAAATTCCACAACAATATTGTCGCACTCTTGGCCGAGGCGACGGGCTAATTTTGGATATTTTTTATTGGCTTGTAGCCAAGCGCCAAGCTCGGTGTAGTAATCAAGCTGCTTCGTCCCGCCCTGTCCGAAAGTGCCCTCCGATTGTTCCTCTTCGCTAGGTGCACTTTTATCAAAAACCTTTGGCGCGTTTTCGTCCACTGGGGCTTTAACAACGTTCTGTTTTTTGTCGGCCTTGGGCTTCGGCGGATTGATTTTATCGCCGGTTTTAGGGCCCATTAAAAGCACATCGCTATCCATGTACTCTTGCTTCTCCGAGCCAAACTTCCAATCGATGATGGCAGAGGCAAAGAGAAGAGCATGAATAACAACGCTGGCGATTATGTACTTGGTTTCTTTCATCGGGAGCATTTAAGCATCGTCCGTGTAAAAATGCAAAATCTCCATAGACATTTTGCGGATTTTTACGCGTATTTTAACGACGACCTGATTTAATCTTGGTTTGCAGCTTAGAAATAATGTGTACTGCCATTTTTTCGTGAACTTTGCACATTTTTAACTCATCTTTGCGATAAGAGCGTTGGCTTGGCGTCAAAGTGCCTGTCTCCAATTCCATCTCATAGTCCATTTTGCTCGTACGTATGCCTTCCAGCTCTTTTGTCTGCTGTTTAAAGAGCTTGCTGACGGCACTGAGTGGACCGACTTCGATCCATTCCTCTTTTTGGCGATACCAGCTGACCATGCGCAGAAAACGCGCTTTGTTTTTAGCAAGGGTAAATTTAGGGTACTGATTGTCGTTGAGTTCAAGAATATTATCGTACTTATCGATCTCGTCGATATCGTCAATATGCTGAAACATTGGCTCCGACTCCATCACAACTTTGTCCTGTTCCACTTCTAAACCTCCCGATTTATGCCAATATTTATTACTGTTTAACACAGGACCCTAAAATTATCACCAAGTCCTGCAAAAATTTCAGCGCTCGTAGGATGAGAAATAACATACACTGCTTGTCCGACTTATTGTCGTGAAGCGTTAATGAGTTAGCGGATCCGCTACTCTGCAGTTATCTACCCACTTCTGCACCGAGGGAGATTACCAATAACACATTGGACCGGAAAATTGGCAAAAAAAAGAGCCTACCATTTAGGTAAGCTCTTTTGCTGAGCAACTCAGTGGCTTTGAGTTAGAACTCGCTTATTTTGTAAAGCATTGAGTAAAGTACCCGTTAATGTAACCCACGCCGGCACCACTAAAAGCGGCATTTAAAATATTGGATTTGTGACTTTGCGAACTCATCCACATTTCAACCGCTTTTTTGGCGGAAAGTGCATCACCCTTAACGATGTTCTCGGCTGCCGCTTTCAATCCAAATTGAGCAAAACGCTGTTGCGCCGTAGTCCCGTTGGAGCTCACGTGAGTAAAGATGCTGTTTTCAAACATATCCTTAGAATGTGACTGGGCTGCCAAAATACAACCTACACTTGGCACAAGAGCGTTTAAGCCATTTTCACCGCGCACTTGATTAATAATTTGGAAAACTTGGCACGCCATTGCGTTCATGTTTCCACATTGACCAATGGAGCTACCGAATTGGCCTTGGAAGTTTGTCAGTAACGACAAAATTCCCTGCAATTCCGTGTTGCCACCAGTTTGTCCAACCAATTGAGAAACGATGCCAATGATGGAAGAAAGATCGTTCGGGTTTTTAATACCATTCAGTAATGCAAACGGATCTTTACCTTGGTTTTGCGCCTGCATGATTTGCGAAATCAACGCGAACACTTGTTGGTTGTCGCTTGAACCTTGTGGAATCAAATTGGTAAGGCTCGAGCTCGAACCGCATTTTAAAAGAGAGTTGGCAATTTGGGGAACGATCATTCCAAGGATGGGGTTACCACCGGTAAGGAAAGAAGCACCAATACTCAGGATGCTCGAAAGTGTCCCGCATGTGCCGCCTGAGGACACACCGCCACCACCAAAAAGACCTCCAAATAAATTACCCAAGAATCCCGCACTCGCAGTGGGTGCCGGCTCCTGAACGGTTTGAGTCAACAGTGTGATCAACTCCGATGGAATATCGGCTTTTTCCAAAGGCAGGTTGTTGGACGGGCTTTGTACATTGCCACCAGCGTATTCCAGTGGAAGGGTTTGCGCTTGATGGCCGTCATCTGTAGCTACGATTTCTCCGGGCGTGGTGATTTGGCCGTCCATGTTTTTCTGTGCGCAGTTCACCACAGAAAAAGAGATTGCTAGAGCAGCAAATCCTTTCAATACGTTTTTCATACATTATCTCCTGGTTGAAGTTGTCTTGCGGCGGAGTAACGTACAGAAGTGCCTTAACCATTTCTCGGCGATGGTCGGGGTTCGCTAAAAGTCTAGCCTCGTATTTGGAGCTAATAATTAAATAGCTGAATTATAAGGTGAAATGAGCATCAGTGTGTTGATTTGTTCTACACTTTGCGCCCACATTACTTTTGGTCCTTGTGATTGTTGAAGAGAAGATAGCGGGAAAACTCCAGGTGAGCGTGGGCCAACTCCTCCATTCGACGAAAATTATCGGGCACATCGTCCTTAATGTCTTTAGAGGGGTCGGCAGACTCCAAATCGTAAAGCTGCCCTTTTTTTAATGTGTCATATCTATAGTAGTACCGTGGACCAATCAGTCCGAATTCGCCGATTTGTGAATAATAATTATACACAAACGCATAGCGCTCTTTTGAATACTGAGGATCCATCAAGCTGCGACCCAATGTTGTGTTCTCATGATCAATGCCCGCGTAACTCGCTGCTGTCGTCATAAGATCCGCGTGTCCAGCAAAGCGCGTGTCTATCACAGGGCTTGGAAATAACTTCGCATTCAAGAGAATGAGAGGGACATGGTATTTTTCCAGCTCCCACTGACGCATCCCTGGCGAAACGTTAGAGCCATTCTCATCCGGCAAACCATGATCGCCGGTGATCACAAACAAAGTATTTTCAAAATACGGTTTGCTTCTCGCGAGTTCGAAAAAATGCCCAAGGCTGTAGTCAGAGAACCGCAGGGAATCAAATTGCTCCTGACTGTAAAAGCCAGCACTGGTTAACTTTTCGAGCGGTGTAGTCTGAAGTTCAAAAGCCAGCTTCTCTTTCGGTATTGTATAGGGGCGATGAAAGCTGGCGGACTGTATAACTGCGAAGAAAGGTTGGTCCGCTGGCAATGCACTAAACTTTTTATCGGCCTCGATAAACAAATCGAGATCAGAAATTCCCCACACATCTGTACTCGAGCGATCGAAGGATCCTTCTTCGATAATTTCTATGCCATCGATGTTGTGTGAAAAAACTCCTCGAATGTTGGCCCAGCTCGCGCTTCCGCCCAGAAAGTACATTTTACGGTAACCTTTATATTCATTGGCAATGAGCTTTTGGTCCACCACCAATGGATTGCGTGTGGACGTGGATTCTTTGCCCTTCATCACGTCGGGAATGGCAGTCATGATAGAAAACATATTTCTCGCGGTTCCTTCAGCAGGGCTAAAATAATTGGTAAACTGCAGTCCCTGAGACGCGAGTTGAGCAAGGTGCGGAGTGGGATTGAGCGGATTGCTGGTCAAGTTGGTTTTACTCATAGCCATGGATTCCATGACTATAACCACCACGTTCAAAGGTCTGTCTGCTTTGCGCGCTTTCACGTTCCGCAACAGACTATAGCCATCGCTAGGGTCACCTGAGGCGCCCACGTAGTCTCTTATAATTGGGTAATAGTGTGCCACTTTCTTGCGATCGTAATCGGAGTTCTTGGTCACCTTGTACGTTTCCGCAAAGTACACGATGGGATTTAAAGACAAGTGCGAAATAAAATGATGCTGGCTAAAAAATGCTTCACTCCAGCGCAGCGGATACTGGGACACATTGCCGTACAATCCTGCCAGCAGAACAAACACAAAAACGCCATTCACAAGCCATCGCGGTAGAGTCAAAAAGGGTTTATTTACGGGCACAAATACCCATCGTGCTAAAATCACGGCATACACGGCTGTTAGTGCGAACAGACCGCTAAAAATGCGAACTACCGGATAGGCTTGCCACATCATTCCCGCGGAAATATCGGGGTTTTCCGTCACAGTCAGGATCACCGAACTCATGCGGCTGTTGAGGTAGCCGTAGAAACCGAAATCTAAAAAATAAAGCAAAAAGACAAAGAGGCCCACGACGGCGTAAACGCCAGTCCACACCCGCTTTGCCAAAAGTGATTTCAGCGGCGAGAAAAACCAAATTCCAGCGGCCAGAGGCAACAGCAACACCAAGGCCAGTCGTAAATCAAAGCGAAAACCCAGCACAAACGATTTAATGAGTAGTGCCGTTTCGTAACTGTCTGATTTAAAATACAACCAGAATACCAACCGGAAAAGCGTAAAGACG
>CAYNTO010000032.1:0-28424 GCA_964400355.1 uncultured Pseudobdellovibrionaceae bacterium | reverse complement strand
CCATGGAAAAAACTATTATATCTGCATTGATTTTTATAGTGGCATTGCTTCACATTTATTTCCTTATTCTCGAAATGTTCCTGTGGACAAAACCAAAGGGGCTTAAGATTTTTCGGCAATCCTTGGAACAAGCACGTGCATCGGCGGTTCTTGCCGCCAACCAAGGTCTTTACAACGGTTTTCTCGCCGCTGGACTGCTGTGGAGCGTGGTGCATCCGAATCCACATATTGCATGGCAGCTTAGCATCTTTTTTTTAGGATGCGTGATTGTGGCCGGCATTTATGGTGGATATTCGGTGGGGAAGAAGATTTTTTTTATTCAGGCGATTCCGGCCACTCTCGCACTGATTGCCGTTTTACTTTTATAACTCTGTCTTTATTTAAAAGGCTTTGCCGCAAGGTCACGCTGGGGATCTGTGCTGCAAAGATGATAGCGGGTCATCTTCCACCAAAACTCCTGGCCCGCTGGGGTGAGCTTTCCATCGCGCTGGAAAATTTCTTGCGAATGTGCCAGACCTCGATTCAACACTTCTTCGTCGGCACTGACGATCTGGCAGTTGCTGTTTGTCTTTTCAATAGCTCTTCGCGCCCGTTTGATATTGGTGGCGCGAGCAATATTGTTGCGCTCGGTGGGATTGACCATCATCACGCAGCCAATGTGTTTCGGCATCCGTTCAAATATCTTGTTCCATTGAATCTGAGTGCGCACTTTTTTAGGTATAGCCAACGTCATAAAGATAATATTGGGGTCTTTCTTTTTTAAAAATTCGGCCCACTTCATGGTTTTACTGTCGTCCTCTAAAACTTCGACGTCGCCCGTATAAGATTCCACGTAATTCTCTCGAGCTTTGGCTCCCCGCAACTTCTCGTGCAGCTCAGACGAATCATTGCACACTTCGCCCCAATGGCGCAGGAATACGGGAACTTGCTTTTCGATGATTGTTGCTCGTTTTGCCCTAGGATGGATAAATAGAATTTGCTTTCCCTCGACCACAGGTGCAATGGAAATCAGATCATAGGCGCACTCCCCGTACCGACAGCGCTTTTGCTCCAAAAAAGAATCGTGGTCCCAATCTACTGGCAAAAATACATTGTCTGCGTGTTTTACATATATCCAGTCGTGCGGCTCAGAGGTCGTAACCTCGGCACCGACAAAATTTATGAGAACTAGAAGAAGCCACATAGAGTATTGATATTCAAGTTATGTGCCTGTGGAATGTCTCTAAATGAGACGCCAGGTAAAGGAATTTGTGCACGCTTCTACCTGAGCTGTCGAAACTCTCCCACAGCTGGTAAAACATGAACAGTTTTAAATTAACGAGAGCTGGTCTCCGGGGCGCTGAAAAAGATCGGTGCGCAAACCGATACGCTCTCGGTCGAACCCATATTTTTTGGAAAAAATAGAATACAATCTCTCCACTTGCTCAGCACGTGGCCCCACTCCACGCATGCGGTCGGCGAAGTCGGCGGAGTTCATCTTGCCGCCGCGCAGATCCTGAATGTAATGAACCACTTTATCTTTTGCAAGTGGGCGGTTCGCCTCAAGCCATTCTATAAACAGCGTACTCACCGAATACGGTAATCGAAGCATGGTAAACCCCGAGAAGCGTGCGCCGGCTTCACTGGCCGCCTTTAAAATCTGTGGCATCTCGTGGTCCGTGAGGCCAGGAATTACCGGCGCTACATTCACCCCCACTGGAATTCCTGCTTGGGCGAGAAGCTCGATCGCGCGCAAACGCGCTCTAGGAACAGAGGTCCGCGGTTCAAGAGCCATGGATAAATCCTGATCGAGAGTGGTCACCGACAGATACACCTCAACCAAGCCTTCCCGCGCGAGATCTTTGAGTATATCGATGTCGCGGGTGACCAGCGCATTTTTGGTGATGATGCTCACTGGGTTTTTAAACTCGCGTAGCACTTCCAGAACCTGGCGCGTGAGTTGGTACTTTCTCTCGGCTGGTTGGTAGCAATCTGTAGCACCACTCATCATGATGTACTGAGGCTCCCACGACCTTTTCATAAATGCTTCCCGCAAAAGTTCAGGCGCATTTTCCTTTACAAAGATTTTGGTTTCAAAATCGAGCCCTGCAGAGAGACCCAAATACTCGTGTGTGGGTCGCGCGTAACAGTACATGCATCCGTGCTCGCAGCCGCGGTAAAAATTCATGCTATAACTGAAACCCAGATCCGGACTGTCATTTTTAGTGAGCACGGAGCGCGAAGAGTCCTTAAAAAATTGAGTTTTGGGATTAGCAATGTCTGCCTCATCCAGATAATAGGAATTATCGAACACCGCGGTGGTTAGTTGTTTTTCGAACCGCCCGGTCGCTTGGCTCTGGGACGCTCGACCGACAGTTTTGGTATAGGGGTTGTTCTTCAATCGTTCTCCTCGGGATAAAAATTTACCTCGAAAACGAACATCTAGCTAAGCCAATTTAAAACTGTTTAACAAATGTGGAAAAACCGCTCTAGAATCCCTTTCCTCCTGCGCCATGCAATGCGCGACACGACGAGTGGATTCTTTTTGCGGCTTATTTACAGTCTTTGTCGGCTATATTTTTTATCTCAAACACCCATTGGCCGAGAGCGAATTCATCGCCGCTGTATTGGGTTTTTGCAGCAATACATTTGCCGATAGTGGGGCGCTCGTTTTTGTCGCGGAGCTGGAAAACCTTGGAGCCCATAAGTTGATTGCACGGGCCATCGATGGTGGAGACCTTGATCGTGACATCTTCGTAATTCTTCTCGGTGGGGCGCACAGAACTATTGTCGACCATGGTTTTGCGCGTTTCAATTTTTTCGACTTTGCCCTTTAGAGCGCAAGTAGGACTGGGCGGCGCCGATGAAGCACTACTAAAAAGAATGGATATTACTATTAGAAATAAAAAGTTCATGACCTGCTCCGCGTGTGTTGAACGCAGAATACTTGGGTCGTGCTGCGAGCGCAACACGGAGCCCACAAACAGTTAACGCGTTGGCGCTACAAAAAAGGGCGGCGCGCCTTTTTGCGGTCCGGACTTAGGTATAGGAATTCATCAGGTGTTGTGTTCCCGTTGAGAGCGCACTTTGCTTATGTGATGATTGGATTACAAACTCAATTCACACTCAATTTTAAACATCGAAAGATGAAAGGAACGCTATGACACTGGCTAAGGTTTTAGTAACTGGATTCAGCACACTTGTTTTCACCGTTGGTTGCTCAACAACTAAATACAAATCATTCGCTTCTGCAGACGCACTCAAAGCGGAGACAAAAGACCTCAAAGGCAAAACACCCAAAGAAGTGGCGCAAAAAATCGGCCAGCCAATGTCAGCCTACTATAGCCCTGATAAAAACACCTATTACATGGTGTATCCCGAGAGCAGCACGGAAGTTTCTATGACGGACCTCATGTTCAATGATCGTCTCGAATGTTTGTTCTTAAATTTCGAAAAAGAGAAAAACTTTAAATTCGACAATTGGCAAAGCAACGTCGGAAGCACCTGTGCCGCTATCAAAGGCAACACTCTCGATATGTCCCTTATTGAGTAGTATTCCGTCTGAATTTCCCGGCGCTCGAACTCCCCTTCGAGCGCTTTTTTTAGCGAAAGCTTACAGTTCGCATCGAGATAGAGCCATTTTGAATCTCCTCGTACTCAAATCGCAATTCATCTCGTGCCTCGGAAGCTCCTAAAACATAGAGCAAAGGATCAAAGTGTTCGCTGGTGGGAACACTGAGTTGCGCCTGCGGCGAAACCTGGGCTACATTCATCAGGCGACTGAACTCGCGACGCTCTAACTTATCCTTTACCCAGCGATCAAACTCGACGGCCCAATCGTAAGCCGGCGCACTTTCCTCCCATCGGATCACCCGTAGGTTGTGAACAATGTTGCCACTCCCTAATATCATCACATCCGCCTCGCGCAGTGCGCGCAGCTGCTGACCGATCCTATAATGCTGGTCCGGTGCAGCGTTGCGGTCCAAACTCAATTGTACAATAGGCACATCGGCCTGTGGATACATATGACGAAGAACACTCCATGCTCCATGGTCTAATCCCCATTCACTGCGATCGAGTTGAATAGCGGCACAAGTAACACTTTGCTGAATCTGATTTGCAGTCTCAGGACTACCGGGAGCAGGATACTGAACTTCAAACAGGGCCTTTGGAAATCCGTAGAAATCATAAATCATCCTTGGCTCAGCCATGGCTGTCACCCATGTTCCATCGGTCATCCAGTGGGCTGAAATCACCACAATGGCTTTTGGTTTGGAAAAATCGTCACCGATACGCCGGAGTGTTCGCGTAAATGCGTTATCGGCAAGAGCATTCATGGGAGAGCCGTGGCCTATAAAAAGTGCAGGTGCGCGCTGATGCTTCATCCTGTAGGGTTTAACATTCTTTGGAGGCCTTTTCAATGGCGCTTAGGAATTCAGACTTGCGGATGGGCTTTGCGAGAAATGCGTCCACATCTAAAGTTTTGGAGGTGTTGATCGTCTCTTCCGTGGAATCAGCGGAGAGGATTATAGTGTAATCCGGCTTGTGCAATTTCTTATCGACGTCATTGAGTTGCTGAATCAGTGTAAACCCATCCATGACTGGCATTTGTAAGTCAGTGACAAGAATATCGTAGTGTTTGTCGCGCAAATGGTTATCGATGGCCTCCTGGCCGTTGGCTGCAAAGTCCACGCTCCATTTTTCTTTGGCACAATAAGCCTCAAACAATATGCGGTTAGAGGTATCGTCGTCGACAATTAAAATTTTGATATCCTCACGAGCCTTGGCGTAGTGTGGCTTGGTCCGGTCCAAAGCGGCTTTCGCTGTCGCATCAGGTGGCTTCTGAGGCTGTTCAATAGATTCAAAAATTCGACTCGGTAACAAAAGTTTATTGGGCCACAGAGAAAAATCGATAATATTTTGCTTAGCGAAAACATCATGACTGTCTGCTGGTTCACCGATACAAATCAATTTTTCAAATTTGAGGGCACCAAGCATGTTTTTATTAAATCCGTCCACGGTGTCGAGATCCACAAATACACAGTTGACCACATCCACGTGCGAGGGAATTTTAGAAATCGTGTTAAAGGTGCTCAACGGCACTTTCATCGACTTCATGTATTTGGTAAAAATACCAGTCATAATCGTATCATTGGAAATAAAAATGTTTTCCCTGGCGGGTTGATTTTTAATGGTCATTTGTGAAGACCACGACTCCTTGGAATAGTTTTTTAGAGGAATATTCACTATAAAGGTGGAGCCGATACCGAGGGTGGACTGCACATCCACAGTGCCACCCAGGCGCTTCACAATGGATGCCACAATGGACAATCCCAATCCCACGCCACCCTGAGCACGCTGAATACTGGTGTTGACCTGATAGAAGGCTTTAAAGATCTCTTCTTTGTCTTTATCGGAGATCCCTATGCCCGAGTCTTTGATGCGGAATTCGAGATAGTACTCTCCAGTTTCGTGTTTGGTTTTGCCGACCGCACTGAATTCGATAAAACCTTTTTCGGTATATTTCACAGCGTTGCTGAGAAGATTGATAAGTACTTGGCGCACGCGCGATGGATCGATCTCAATCAGGTGTGGCAGTGACGGATCAAGATCCATGTACAAATCCAAATTTTTATTGCGCGCCAGTTCGTCAACAGCAAGTCCGCTATCTTCCACCACCTGCAGGAGAGAGACCATCTCGGGCTTGAATGCCACTTCACTCACATCCACCCGGGTCATGTCGAGGATGTCATTGATCAAATGAAGCAGGTGCCGGCCGGAATTATTGATCGAGTTGAGATAATGATTTTGCACGGAGGAGAGCGTGGTTTCACCCAATAGATCGGTCATGCCGAGAACAATGTTGAGCGGTGTGCGAATTTCGTGACTGATGTTGGCAAGAAAGCGACTTTTTGCGATGGCCGCTTCCTTCGACTTCTTAGATTCTTCCTCGAGCTCAAAAGTCCGTTCGCGAACAATACTATGAATCAAAATATTACGTGTGATCAGATAATGAAGCAGTGAACACAATAACAATGTGATCACTATTCCCGACACTAAGACAATGATCGACAATAGATTTTTCTGAGGCGCTGATTTAGGAACTAAAACCTGAAAATCGAAATACTTTCCAGACCCAAAGCGCGGCAGGTATTGAAAGACCATGCGCTCTTTTAAGAGATTGCGCAAATCATCGGGTGCGATTTTTTCGAATTTGGTAGCTGCATTCTTTTTGACGACGTGCCAGTAGGTGTCGTCGGCAAACTGGTGTATAATACCCTCTATACTGGTCTTTGCCGGAAAGTTCTCATTGAAGAGATTTTTTGCAAAACCCGAGAACGCATAAAACATTCGGTCGTTTTCAACAGAGCGCGAAAGTATCACATACAGCGCCTGGCCATTCATTTCGACCAAAAACTGACCTTGCTTGTCGCCTTTTTTTACCATTTGGTACAACGTCGCGCGCGAGATGGGCGACTGCATATTGGGCCCTTTGCCAGCAGGTATTACGGGGGTGGGTTTGTCCTTGGCCACCACGCGAAATAGCCGCTCGGCAATCACTTCACCCTGGTGGGAAAGGCCTTTGTATTTATAAAATGAAAAACTGGAAAAAATGGAATGATCAAACGCCGCTTGAATGACCTGTTTGTTCATCGAGCTTCTCATGCGTCTTAAGTCGATATGGTCTTCGAAATTTTGCATCTTGATCGCATGATTGGCCATGATCAGATCGAGACTCATCGCCAAACTGCTCGCTTCGATTTTGACCTCGGAGATATAAACGTTCTGCTCGGTTTTTCCCATCAACTTGAAAATTGCAAAAGAGATCACAAGTCCTGTAACAAACAGAACAAAAACGTACCATTTTCCGTACCTTTCCGTTTTGGTCCCAGAAATGTTTCACCCCTCTTTCATCCTCATCTCATAAACTAACGCAGTAGAGCAGTTGCTCTCCTGAGTATACGGTTTTTATCCAATACGACCTGAGTTTGTTACAAAATCTTCACAATTAGGCCCTGGGATTGAGCTCCCGAGTACTGATATAATTTTACAAATGGAACAGAATCAAGACCTCACTACGGGAAAATTGCTCAGCTTAAAACAAGCCACTCAAGTGCAAAATATGCTGGATACACAGGCATTCGAGAATCTCATTCACGAAACCAGCCCAGAAGTGGTCTATGACATCCTGACTGCTTTTAAGGACACCTTAAAGGAGTGTATTGGCCGCCTGGAGCAAAATGAAAAGCTCAGCGCCGAGGATGCTTACAAAGTGTGCCACAAGCTCAAAGGATCTGCTCTGTTGATCGGGTTTAGACCTTTGGGCGACGCGTGCGTTTCCGCAATGGCAGCCACCAAGCGCAGTGGCGTTAGCCTCCCCCATGCGACCACAACCGAGGTTCTGCGAATGGCGAAAGCTGTGCAAACACTGGTGCTCAAAAATATTTAAGCGCTACGAGAGCTGTGGACGTGCCGTGACCAGATCTGGTCTACTTAAACTATGAGCTTATAGCCGACGCCAAACACGGTCTCCACTTCGATTTTGGACGCAGAGATTTTTTTGCGCAAGCGACTCACGTGCGCGTCCACGGTACGCTCTGTGATAAACGTGTTGAGTGGCCAGACGCGATCGATAATCTGTGCGCGTGAGAGAATATTACCTGGATTCTGTCCTAAAAGAGTGAAAATTTTAAATTCGATAGGCGTGATGCTTTCCACCGGCCCTGCGGCATTGAGAATATGCAAGGTCATTTTATTGTGATCGACCTCTATATCGCCCACAGTAAAGTTCGTCGATTCGGTCCGACGATCTTTGATCTTGCGCATTTTCGCCTCAACCCGCGCTTTGAGTTCGATGGGCGAAAAGGGCTTGCAGATATAGTCGTCCACGCCCAGGCCAAATGCAGTGACCTTGCTCAACTCGTTGGAGTCCGATGTGACAATAAATACCGGTATATCCCGCATCTTTTTGTTGTTGAGATTGAACTCGGAAAGAAACTTAATGCCATCACCGTCTGGAAGTGAGACATCCAACAACATCATATCGTAGGCAATATCAGGACTATTGAGCAGGATGCGGGCCTCTGCCAAATTGGCCGCGAAATCCGCATCAATGCCCTTCAGTGCGTTTCTAATCACTGCCTGGTATTCGATGCTATCTTCGACACAGAGTACGCGATCCATAATCCCCACATTATAACAAATGTTACAAAATCTTCAAAGCGTTTTCATATTTGTACAATACGCGCTACCGAGAATAATACATGAAGTAGGAGGTCGCCATGTATTCCGAATTGGATTTTAGCGATACAACGTATTTCGAGAATTCTATGAAAGAACTCGATACGACGAAAGAACGCATCCTCATCTTGGAGGATGATTTCACATTTAAGCCGTTATGGACAAGTGTTATTAAACACGAGTGTCCAAATGCTCATGTCGACTGGGTCCAAACCGAGGAAGCCGCAGAGCGCTGTATCAAGCTGCGCAAGAAGATGGGACAGGAATACGATTTGGTCATCGCCGATATATTTCTGTCGGGTCGCAAAACTGGAATCGATCTTTGGACACGGTTTGGGGAAACCATAAAAAATTTCGTTTTCGTAAGTAGTTTGCCGCGCGAAAAGTTCGACACGCTGATTTCGGCGGCCGAGAACAACTATCCGGTTTATATCCAAAAGCCGCTGCGGGCCAGCGTTTGTGCCGATGTTGTTCGCAAGATTTTAGGGTCAGAAACAAATTAAATTGGGGTTCATAAAAAAGGAGTTTTTATGCAAGATGCGTCTATATTCTATACTAATAGGAACCAGGACAACATGGTTCAGGCTTATGCCGATATGCAAATGAATTATTTGGCTCACAGCTATTACGCGCCATCCATGATTGAGCTGGATTTATCAAAAGAGTTCGGCGAATACAAAGCCACCTTGAGCTTCTCGTCCAGTGACTTTACCTTCATTGTTACAAGTAAATCGTGGAGCCCGTACAAGGCTATCGAATTGGTAACGGTGAACGCGCGCGACGAGATCATGCAGCGGTTTTACAACGCCTGCTCTTACGTGTAGCTCTAAATTTTAAACACACTTTTTATGTGAACCAGCCCATGGACCGCTTTCAATGCGGTCCATTTTGTTCTTGTTCAAGTAATTATATTTAAATTTTTTCACAATGACTAAACATCTCCCAGCCCCCACAGCGGAGGTTCACCTGTATCCTATGCGTAGAGCACAAAAGGTAAATCCACCAGGAGGTCTTCCATGAAAAAAGTTTTTTTCACCTTAGCAGCTAGCACTCTATTTGCGGCCTGCGCCAGCGCCCCCCGCGCCGACATCTCTGCAACCGCTGATCCCCATCAAGAAATACAACAGCTCGAAGCGGACATACAAAAAGGTTACGAACGTCATTACGATGTCCTCGCCTACGCGGACTTTAAAAAAAGCCGCAATGCCTTAGAAGACGCCCGTGAAGGTATGGCTGACAATGATGACCGCGAAGACGTGATCGAAGATCTCTCTGAAGCTCGCGGCTACCTCAACCGCGCAACCGCCACTGTGGAAAAACGTGCGACCCGGCTCGATGGCGTGCTCAATGCCCGCCTCGCTGCGATCAATGCAGGGGCTCGTAATTTTCCAGCCGAAAAAGAAACACTCGAAGACCTCGATGAAGACCTCTACGACGTGGCCGAGGACATCAGCGATATGGAACCGCGGGATTTTGATGAGCTACAAAAAGGATATTTAGCTCTTGAGGCCAAGGCCGTACAGGCGACCCACTTAGGCACAGCTCGCGCGCAAGTTGCAGGCGCCATTGACGACAGCGCGAAACGCTATACACCAAAAACGTTAGCGCGCGCTCAGCAAGATATCGCCAACGCGGAGAACATCATTACAACCAATGTGCGCAACCCTTCTGGTTACTCGGCGGCGGTGGCCAAAGCCAATGGGAGTTCGCGCCTCCTCACTCAGGTTCTCATGACCGCTAAAAAGGACGACCGCAAATTGCCTGAGGATGTAGCGCTCGAAATTGTAATGAAAGATCGAAAACTTTCAAACCTCAACGACGAACTCAACACCACACAGACGGAGCTGTCGTCGACGGAGGCCCTCTATCGCACTCAGAGCGCACGTCTCAACGATCAAACCACGATGATCACCAATCAAAAAATGGAGCTCGCTATCAACAACGCGATTCAGTCTGTAGCGAAGGAATTCCCCAAAGAGGACGCTGAGGTTTATCGCCAAGGCAACAAGGTGCTTATCCGTCTTAAAGGAATGCGTTTTGCTTCTGGCCGCGCGGAGCTTCCTAAAGACTCATTAGCACTTCTCAATAAAGTGAAAACGGTGGCCAGCGAATTGAATTCTTCGGCCATCGTTGTAGAAGGACACACCGACTCAGTGGGTGCTGCGGCACTCAACAAAGATCTCTCGCAAAAACGTGCTGATGCGGTTGCGGAATATCTCAGTAGCGACGACGCTATAGCCGGCGACGTGGAAGCAGTGGGGTTCGGTTTTGAAAAACCGATCACTTCCAATAAGACCAAAGATGGCCGCGCTCAAAACCGCCGTGTCGATGTGGTGATCACTCCGCAAATGGCGCAGGCGAGCACTCCCACGGATTCCGACGATCGTGCGCCCGCATCTATCGAGTAGATAGGGCGGCTCAATAGCCACTAGGATACCTCAAACCCAAGGGTTTCTCCGCGGAGAAGCCCTTTTTTTATATCTGCTAACCTACTGAAATAGAACAGCATTAAGCTCTCTGCGCCCCGGCCATGACGGCGGCCGGGCAATCTGTTAAAACCTTCCCATGGCCACATCTACCAAACACCGCCCGACATTTCAGGAAATTTACATGGAGCTCGCTCACGCGCTCGCTCGCAGATCCACCTGCTCCCGGTTGAATGTGGGTACGGTGATCACCTCTACCGATTACCGCAAAGTTCTCGCCATTGGATACAACGGCAATGCGGCGGGTTTGCCCAATCAGTGCGATCGCGACGAAACCGGAAATTGTGGCTGCCTCCACTCCGAGGAAAATGCAGTGATCAATTGTGATTCTCCGCGCGCCACCGAGAAGCATGTGTTCGTAACTCATCTTCCCTGCGTTTCCTGCGCCAAACGACTGATCAATCTGGGCGGAGTGCAAAAAGTTTTTTACCGCACTCCCTATCGCTCACAGGATTCTCTGGCGATTCTAAAATCTGTGGGCATCGAAACGATTCACCTGCCATGGCCGCAAGAAACAGCGTTCAGCACAAGCCCTTAATCGACCCAGTACCAGCAAAGAAATTTTAAAGAAATCCCGTCTTTTTTCCGATGGAAAACGGTGCGTACGATTGTTGTTCTTTTGGTCATCCTCATCATTCATCTACCAGCTCACGCCAAGCTGACCGCCGACTGGCCCTATGTCGAAAAACAACTCAAAGCAGCGGGCTTCAAAAAAGACTTCATCGCCGCTCTCCACGACGAGTACATCGAGAAAGATCTGGAAACTGTAATTAAGCTCAACGTCTTGTTGTTTTTAAAGAAGACAAATTATCACGGCGTACAAGTCACCGACAATGGCGTAAAAAACATCCGCTCATTTCTCGAAACACACAAAGATATCTTAATTCAAACTGAAAAAGATTATGGCGTCAAACCTTCCGTCATCGCGAGTTTATTGTGGATGGAAACGCGCCATGGTGCCAACTACGGAAAATTTCATGTGCCCAGTGTATTTTTGCACTTGCTGCAATCGGAGCGCAAAGAGGTCCTTGCGTTTCTACAAGCCAATGCGGCTGAATTTGACCCCAACGTCACTCAAAAAAACCGCCGAAATATTGTAAAGCGCACGCGCACTAAAGCAAAGTGGGCCCTTCAAGAGTTAAAGGCGCTCCAATGGCTTTTCCAAAAAGATCCACAGCGATTTAAAGCATTGTATGGTTCTTTTTCGGGAGCGTTCGGTATGCCGCAGTTTTTGCCATCCAGCTACAAACACTGGGCGCGCACGCCTAAAAAGAACTTGGCGCCGGATTTGTTCTCTGCCGAAGATTCCATTTACAGCGTTGGCCACTACTTAAAATCGCACAAATGGAAACCGCGCAAACCAAAAACTCATGTGTCCACGCTCATGCGTTACAACAATAGCCGTGATTATGCCGAGGCCATCTTAAAAATGTCGGAACTGGCAGATTCTAAAAAGTAGTTCTCTCGTCGGCCGAGTAGAGGCGGCGGTGCCCGCTGATATAGGTGGCTAGGAAGCAGCACACAAGTATATACGGAGTGATGGGTGGTCCAAAAAGTTCGATAGCCATTATGGAACATGCCAGTGGCGTCTTTGAAGCCGCTCCAAACACAGAGGCAAATCCCAGCCCCGCAGCTAACGAATAATATGCGGGGAATATAATACCTACGCAGCTACCAAGGGTGGACCCTATAAAAACCATGGGAATAAACTCCCCACCTTTAAATCCGGAAGCAATAGTCAGAGCGGTGAAAACCAGTTTGTACCACGGATCCATGAAAAAGCTTGGCGTGAGAAATGCACTTTGAATGGATTCAATGCCCAACCCGATGTAGCGATAACTGCCCTCGTAATAAAAAAGTCCAATGAGGAAGAATCCGCCCGCCACTGGTCGCAGAGGCGCATACTTTATTTTTTTAAACCACTCTTCCCACGTGTGGGCAATTTTTAAGTACAAAAAGGTAGCTCCGCCAAAGACCACTCCGGCGGCGAGCACAAATACGAGCACTGTCCAGTGAAAGGGCGGAAAGACCACTTCGGGATAATCGGTGTGGGGTGCATGGAGAAACAAGCTTGTCGCGTAGGCCCCAATCGATGCGACAGCGCTTGGTGCAAACATGCGCCAGTGATGGCGCTTCACGCGTGCAAGCTCCAGCCCAAAAACAATACCAGCAATAGGAGCACCCACTGCCGAACCAAATCCAGCACCCATACCGGCAACAAGTAAAGTTCGCCGCTCTTCGCGGTTCCATTTAAAAAAACGATGGCACTGATCGGCCAGAGCTGCGGCCATCTGCACCGCAGTTCCTTCTCGCCCCGCAGAGCCGCCAAAAAGATGAGTGAGCAAAGTTCCAAGAAGGACGAGTGGCGCCAGTCGAAACGGGATTTGCCGTCGGGGTGAATTCACTTCGTTTAAAACAATATTTGTACCGCGCACCACATCCCGCCCGAGATAGTGATAGAGTGCTCCGATCACAAAACCTGCGGCAGGCAGGCACCATATAATATACCCGTGGCTATCGCGGTACTGGCTCACCGCTGCGAGGAGAAATAAAAAAATCGTCGTGGAAATTCCGGCAAAAACTCCAACTCCTAGGGCCATCGCCAGTAAACGAACTGCGCTCAATCGAACATTCCATTGTTAAAAGTAAAACTTGATCTTACCCACTTTTAGAACAACTCTGCACTTTTTTCTTGTCCATAGACGGCATTTTAAGCACTATGGACTCATAGACTTTTCAGGAAGGATTCTGAATGCGCCAATTAGGATTATGCCTACTACTACTACCCATACTTGTCGCGTGCGGCGGTGCCGAGACGCCAGGGGCCGACGACAACAACATCATTAAGGGTGGTCCCATTCAAATCAAAACCCTCGGTGGGGATTTCCAAACCATCAATGAGTCCGATTTGGTATCGGTAAAAATTAAAGTGGTCGATCCCAATACGCAAACGTCCTATGAGCGTGTGTTCACATCGTCCAAAATGAAAGAGCGCCTTCAACAAGTGGGCCTCCAAAAGCCCGGCAAAAAATCCACCTTAAACATGACGTTCACTGGCGAAGTCACTCTCAATTATTTCGCAGAGGAACTCCAAGCCGTCAGTTATCGGGTCTTTAAAATTTACGATGGGCGCTACCTTCAAGACGCCGTTTTTAATGACGTGGTTTATACAGCCGAGGAATCGCTCACGTTCGTTTGGCTGCAGAAATAAAAAAAGCGATTCTTTGGAATCGCTTTTTATCTGATTGGAATTCGACGCCCGCACCGTTCGGCTGGCGCGCCTTACCTCTAGCCGCCTACGCGTGACGACGTGCTTGAACCTTGCGGGCATGCTGGTCATCAATTTGGCGCAAAATACTTTTTTTGGCCTGGTTGAGAGCCATGTAAAAATCTTTATCTGTTCCCTCACCAGAAATATCACTTCCGCGAGTATGAGTCTGGATACGTACCTCAAAAAGATAGGCACTCGATTTCTTTAAAAACACCGTGAAGTCCGCATCGAATTTCATGTGCTCAGAAATTTTATCCACTTTATCCTGGATCTGCGTATTCATGGCCTCTGTTACTGTGAAATCTTCGCCAATGATCTGAACTTTCATCATTTCCTCCTGAGTTAGTTTGTGGGTTTAATTTGCTGGTTGTAATGAGACGTTTTCACACCCTGATTATACCTCTTCGGCAGTGCGGTTGCAGGAAGAAAAGAAAAAATAATGTGTAAAGATCTACACAAAGCACAACGAACGTCGTACAGTCGAGAAAACAGACATTTTGCGTCTTAAAATAATCCACTGAGTGGAAGGACACCTGCAGTATATGACCAGACATATAATCCCTTTACTTCTCTGTCTCTTTGTCGCCTCGCCATGTATTGCAGCTGATACTGCGGCTACCGACCAACTGCCAATTACCAGCGATGTTCTGGAAACGCCGCCTCTTCCCGACTCTCGTCTCAACCGCCAAGCCTCGACTGTATACGGGTTAGTCACTTACTCCCCAATCGACCTTTTGATTCCCAGCAAATTAGGAGTGACTATTGGCTACATTAAAAGCCCCGATTCCACGTGGGAGCTGGAATTTGTCCGCGGCAGCGTTTCCGCGCCTTTCTTTTTTACCGACATCGGCAGCATCACGGATCAACGCATCTCTGTTCTTAACCGCTCCTACCTGCAAACCAACAGTTTTTATATTAGCTACGGCGCAACTTATATGGATTTTTCCACCAAGCTCGGCAGCAAATATGTGAGTTCGGCCACCAATGGTGGAATTCCCGAGATCGATATCTTAGAAATGCGCAGCCTCGGCGTTCAGTTGTCGATTGGAAATCAGTGGCAACTCTACAAGAGCATCGTTGTTGGCGTCGATTGGGTTGGTATCTACCAACCTCTGTTTCAACTGAGTCGCAAAGACGTATTTGTCGACAATACGACAAATCCCGAGCTGCGCGACGATGTGGAAACCATACTCGATGCACTGGCTTGGATGCCGCGCCTCACACTTTTAAAACTTCAGATCGGCGCCACGTTTTAAAGTTTGTTCATCTAGTGTGAAATGCGAATAAAGCGCGGGTTCGTGCCTGCGGTCACTGTTGCTGGAGTCAGCGCTGTTAGAGCACCGGTGCTTTGGTTGATCGCAAATTGATGAATGGTGTTCGCAGCACTGCTGGCCACATATAAAAAGCGCCCTTCATGCTCCACTTCCAAGCCATAGGGCGCATCAGGCACAGCTATGGAACCGGCTCCAATCGGAGTCAATTCCCCCGTACTCGGATTGCGCGTGAACATGGATACAGTGTTGTCGGTCGCATTAGCCACATAAACAAAGCGGCCCTGGGGGTCGATGGTTAAACCCACTGGAGACGCACCGACTGTGTACGGAGATCCAGAAAGCGGAGTGAGCTGCCCAGATGTGCTATTGATCGAGTAGCCCGAGACGGAACCTGACCCCTCATTGTTGACATAGGCGTGAGATCCAGTGGGATCGATGTTGAGATGCCACGGGCGATCTTCGGTGGCTACTGTGGAGGGCGTGAGCAAAGACAATGTTCCAGATATCGGGTCAATGAAGTACATTTCTATGGTGTCGTTTCCTAAGCTCACATCATATATCGATGCATAGAGAAAGTTGCTGTTCGGATGCACTGCCAAAAACCACGGATTGTCCGATGTGTTCGCCGTTGCAGGCGACAGCGGCGTGAGTGCACCCAGAGCACCTACAGAGTACTGGTGAATTGTACCTGGGCCTGAGGAATCGCCATTAGGGCAATATAAAAACCGCGAATCAAACGTCATAGCCATGGCATATGGCGTTGGCCCCTGAGCTACCGTGGCTGGCGTGAGCGCTGTGAGTGCTCCCGTGTAGGGATTGAGTGCAAACTGCGAGACCGTGTTGGATTGTGAGTTTCCCACATAAAGGTTTTCGCCATCTGGGGAAACCAGCAAGTCGTAAGGATCGTTCTCGACGGTCACTGTGGGCACCGCCAAAGGTTCGAGCTGACCAGTCACTGGATGGATAGAGAACAACGAGAGATTGTCAGGGACGGCGCCAGTATCCACATTGGACACGTATACAAACTGGCGGGCGCGTTCAACAGTAATCGTATATGTCTTTTTGTTAGCCCCAGTGGCCGAAGTCACTTCGATGGCCACGTCTTCTTCGCCTATATCAAATACGTAGGGGTTCGCTACCGCCTGACCGTTGATCTTAAATGTTGAGTACTTGGTGGTCGCCAAATTAAAACTCACTTCGCTGGAGCGATTTTTTAAGTTGAGTGTGTACGTTTGAATTCGCGAATCGAACGCTGGCGTGAGCACACCCTCACTGACTGTGAGCTGGGAAAGATCAGCCTGCAGCGATGTTCCCGCTGTCATGTCAGAACTTGAACAGTGAAGCGTCATTAGAAATAAAGCTAAAAGGGATTTGCGCATATTCGTATTCTACGAAGTCTGTATGCGAATTTCACCATCGGCGCCGGCCAAAAGTCCAGAGGACGGCGGGTTTTTACAAAGAATTATTACCTATTCCACAACAACAAAATCATCGTCATGGTGCTTTTTCTCAAGCTTTGAGAGCAACAGATAAAAGCACGGAACCACAAACAGCGTAAACACCGTAGAGACCAAACTTCCACCGGCAATGGTGAGACCCATGGGCGTGCGCGTTTCTTGCCCGATACTATTACCAAAAATGAGAGGGACTGCCGCCGCGATAGTGGCAACAGAGGTCATGATAATGGGCCGCAAGCGCACAGGACACGCTTTTAACAGCGCGGCTCGAACATCTTTAATGTTGTCGTTCTCGCGCACGTGATTGGTAAATTCAACGAGAAGAATCGAGTTCTTCTTGGCAATCCCCATCAACACAATCAATCCGATAAAGCTAAAAAGGTTGAGTGACACATTGGTCGACCACAACAGAATCAGCGCTCCGGTCACGCTGAATGGTAGCGCCATCAAAATGGAAATCGGCTGGATGAACGAGTTGAACTGAATGGCCAAAATCATATAGGCTACAACTATTCCTATCACCAACGCCGAAACCAAACTTTTAAAACTCTCAGCCAACCCAGCCGCCGTGCCCTCGAGATAAAATCCATAACCTTCCGGTAGTTTAGCGCGGGCCATCTGTTCTGCGGCCGCAAGCACACCCGATTGGCTCTTCTCTTCCGGCAAGTTTCCAAACACTCCGATAGAGCGCTGGCGATTGAGACGTGTGATGGACTGGTAGGTTTTTTGATCCGAAAATTCCACAATTCGATTCACTGGCACATTGAGACCAAAACTATTGCGCACAGTCACCTTGCCAATGTCGCCCGCTGAGCGCAGTTTTTCATCGCCCAGTTTAATTCGAATATCATAGCGACGCCCACCCGCTGTGATCTGATTCTGCCGAGTACCCGCCACTGCCGCTGAGAGCGTGCTCGCCACGGTTTCAATGGACACGCCGGAGGCTGCCATGTTTTCTCGGTTGGGCTTTATTAAAAGCTCAGGTAAACCCAGCTTAAAATCTGTGTCCAGATCAACCGCCAGTTTTTCCTTCTCCAGCTGCTCCATCACATCCTCAGCCACCTTGTTGAGGACGTTGAGATCCGGGCCCGTAATGTTAAAAGAGACCGGATTCAATCGACCGGAGGTTAACCCCCTCGCAGACAAATCTCGAAAAGAAAACCGCACACCTTTAATGCCACTGAGTCGTTCACGCAGATCCTTCATAATATCCTGATGAGTCTCTTTGCGTTCCAGGCGCGACACTAAATTGATGGGGATAAATACTTGATTCACACTGTTGGCACCCGGCCCACCACCGATCGATACAAAAAAGCCGGTGACCATTGGATGGCCTTGCAGAACTTTTTCGATTTCTATGGCTTTTTCATAACTGGATTCCAAAGACGCGCCGGGAGTGAGTTGAGCGTTGAGCATGACGACATCTTGGTCTTGCGAAGGCACAAACTCCTGGCGAATTCCTTTAATAAGAAATAATGAAAGCCCAAAAATCACCAGTGACGTGAGCACCACTGTCCACGCCCAGCGCAGAGTGACCTCGAGCCAGCGCTGGTAGGTGGCATTGATTTTTTCGAACAGATGTTCAAGGTAACTCTCAAATTTTGATATCTTTTGTGAGGTTTTTAAAAATGCCGCCGACCGCATGGGTGTTACTGTTACCGCTTCTAAAAGCGACAACAAAACAGCCACTGTCATAGTAACGCCAAACTGAAAGAAAAATTTTCCAGTAACGCCCGACATAAATACCACGGGAAGAAATACAGCTATCACCGCAAGAGTCGCCGCCACCGCAGCAGGGAGAACCTCCACCGATCCATCGTAAGCGGCTTGCGCCGGCGTCTTTCCCATTCGGGAATGGCGTACGATGTTCTCAAGAAGCATTATGGCATCATCCACAACAATGGATATAGAAAGCGTGAGCGCAAGAAGGGTGAACAGGTTGAGCGTAAATCCCGAAAAATACAGCACCAGAAAAGTTCCAACGATCGATGTGGGAATAGAGAACAAAATATTGATAGCCGAACTGATACTTCCCAAAAAAAGAAAGCAGACAACGATAGTCACCATAGCAGCAACGATCAGTTTTTCCTGGGTGGTGTGCACCACGGCCTTTGTGGCCTTGGTGAAATCCACATTGACTTGCAAATTATAATCCTTAGGAATAGTTTTTTGCAGCTCGGCAACCCGTTTGTAAATGGCATCTGACAGAGCCACTTCGTTGCCGCCGCGTTGCTTACGAATGGAAATAGACACAGCCTCTTTACCATTGATGCGCGCCGAACGACGAATATCGCTCAAGCCATCTTCGACAGTCGCCACATCGCCAATTTTGTAAACAGTGTCCTGAATGATCTGTCCGCCACGACGAAGGATGCGAAGGTTGGCTATTTCTTCTGGGTTTGTGGCTTCACCCAACCACCGTACGCGGTACTCTGTAGACCCATCGGAGAACTGCCCCGCCGCAGATTCCAGATGCTGCGACTGAAGCGTATCGACCAGGTCACTGACCGTTAACTCCAACCGACGTAATTTTTCTAAATCTGGCCAGATACGCAAATTGCGTTCACTGAATCCACCAATACTCACTTCACCAATGCCTGGTAAAAAACGAAACTGATCGAGTAAAAATGTATCCACCCACACCAACTGCTCGCGCAATGGCTTGTCCGAAGACACACCAATAAACATGATCGGTGACTCCTCGGGATTGTTTTTGCGAATCACTGGAGGATCAACCACCAGCGGGTAGCGCACCGAACTCAGCGCGGTCTGCACCTCTTGGAGAGCCACATCGATGTTTTTTGAAATATTAAATGTAAGCGTGATGGAGCCTTTCCCTAATTGCACCGATGAGCGCATCTCCTCAATGCCCTCCACCGAGAGCAGATTCTGCTCCATGGGATCAATCAGCTCGGCCTCCACCACTTCGGGTGACGCCCCTTCATAGGTGACACTGACGCTGATTACAGGAAAATCCACATCAGGCATTTGGCTTATACCCAACCTTGTGAAACTGATTCCCCCGAAAATGATCAATGCGCTCATGAGAATCCAGGCAAACACTGGACGATTGATCGAAAGCGCAATGAGATATTTCATGAACCGGCTCCAAACGTTGTAAACAATCGCGCTTGGCTCTCGGCTTTGCGTAGATCACCCAAAAATCTGTACTTGCGAACTTCCGCATCGGCGGCGTCGGCTTCAAATGTTGTGAGTTGAAAAACTGTAGAGCGGCCTAAACGAAACCGGCGGCGCTCTTCTGCGACCTTGCTCAATTGGAACTCCGCCAATCGCGAAGCCTCTTGCACCTGCTGCCGGAGCGTGTTCACTCGGCGAACCACTTCTTCCCAACCCACTTTCGAATTGCGCAAAGCATATTGTGCGCGCAATTTCCCGGCCTCCGCCGCGAGAGTGGCGGCCCGCTCGCGATCATTCACGCGACCACGATTGAGAGGAATTTTTAGCAACACACCGACGCGAGTGGCGGCGTGGTCCCCACTGCTTGCCCGCGTCCACGCATCGTCAAAGGTGGTGGCGATACCATTGCGTCCGTAGCTCACATAAGCGTCAAACTGCGGTTTGAGTTGCTCCCGTATTTGGCGTGCCTCTAGCTCGGCCTGTTCCGCCAAGCTGTTGGAGACGATGGCATCGAGACGCTGTGGCAATTCAGCGGTGCCCGGTACAGAAATTAATGTTTGCACGGGACGCTCGGCTTCTAAAGACGTCAGATCCGGCACAATGTTGGCTTTGTCTTGATCAATAAAAACTTGGCGTAAGCGGTTGCGTAAAAATTCGATCTGATTGCGAGTGGTGACCAGATCCAGTTCGCGGCTACTGAGAAGCGCCTGCGCCTGAAGCACATCACTGCGCTCAGCGGCCGTGCGCTTGAGGCGATCTTCCGTCCATTTCTTAAGAGTTTTACTGGCTTCTATGTTTTTAATTCGAATCTGCTCTTCTTTGGTCGCTGCGGAAAGATCCCAATACAAAGCCTCCAGATCAACAAGCACCAATTGACGTTCGTAGATCAGAGCCATTTTTCGATTGGTCAACTCGGCGCGCTCGGAGCGATGACGAAGATGGGTAAAATGCCCAAACGCATCCCGCCACAAAGACTGGGTCAATCGTACTTCCCAATCGCCAGTGTTGCGGTTCCCAAAATTATCGAAGGTGCCGCGATCGTGACCTATGGTGGCCGACATCAACGTTCCAGTCGAAAACGCCTGATCGTAAATCACATCTAAAAATCTCGACTTCGTTCGCCGCGCAAATGTCACCGCATCGCGATTGTCATTGAGATTGGCCGCCTCAATCGTTAATTGGGAGGTGAGCATCAGATCGCGCGCACGAATCTCCGCCTCTAGCGATTCAATATTTTTATCAACAGCAATGAGCAGTTCAGAATTGGTGGAAATATCTTGAATAAGAGTATCCAAGGACACTTGGGCCTGGATCTGAAAACTAAAGAGCGTAAAAGCACTCGGCAAGAAAAGGAGATGAAACAAAAGGCGCATTGCCATAGACACCCAGCTTACCGTAGTTTCCCTTTTGAGAAATATTAAAAAATTTTATAAATGCGCCAAATCATGTTCTATGACCTGATTTTCTGGACCAATGTAGAATACCATTCAGTCGCCAAATTTGCGCCCTGCTTTTATAGTTTTTTCTTAGTCGCACCGTCTCGAACTGCTACTAGAACGCCTCCGCCGTTCTGACTGCGGCACATAAACTGTAACAGGGGTCTGTGGAGGACGGGAGGTTCTGAGTGTCATACAAACTTATCTTGCAGGCTGCACAGATTGTCTTTTTAGTGATTATTCCTAAAAAGCTTGTTTATGCCGCATCCAATGAAGACTACATATACGATGGGAAACATTTCACCACCACAAGTCGCTGCGAAGCGGTGACCAAATCCACCTATCCGTTTTACATCCTTGATCAAGATCTTTTCAATAACCAAACACAAATCCAACAAGGCACACTCATCGAAATGGTGGGCGCCATGAACATCTACGATAGCGACCGCTCCTTTAGAATTCTAAAAACGCCTACAGCCAACGCTGCCGGTGGGGTGCACACTCTGCCTCTCCCTTATGCGGATTCGCCCACAAACTACTATTTGCAGGTCGTCCAATCAAAAGACACGCCATTCGGATCCCTCAAAAATAAAACCATGAGGGTTTACCACCGCGACAATAAATCTTACTTTCAGCGCTGCTGTACAAGCAGCAAATGCGTGGACCTCCCGATCTTTGCTGTGTTCGATAAGACAAACCTCATTGGCACGATTGCTTTTCAACCGGGAAAGAATGACTTTATTACCAGTTACAAAGCTCTGCGCAACGACGGAAAAACAACTCTTCCTGTGAAAGCCACACCGCCTTTAAAAACCACGGCCGCTCCGGTTGGTGATGCAGATGGCACGGCAACCACAGTGGCCAGCACGACTGTTCCCACTCCAACACCCTCACCACTCCCCGCCGAAACACCTGTTGTCGCGGCAGAGCAAAAAGTGATCTGCACTCAATCTGCCCCGCTGCGCATTTACGACGAATCGCTTAAAAAAGTAATTTACAGCGCACCAAAATATTTACCGGTTAAGGTTTATCAAAGCTGGAGTGGCGGACCCGAACAAAAAACTGTAAAAGGCCATCAAGTCGTTAAAGTGCAACTCACCACTGGCGCCGGTAAAGATATCACTGGCTGGGCCGCTGGAAGCTACATAAAACCGGCGCAAGAGTGCAAAGGCATGCCGTTGATTTTTAGTCCCGATGGTGAAGAGGAACCCATTCCCGGTGCCACGGTTGTTACCGAGGCGCCCGGCGACTGCTGCCGGTTTCCAACACTCAAAGCTCCTTCGGCGGATTACGATCATGGCGATGGTGGTCGTTGGTTCGGCGCTCGACGCCGCGACGGAAAACGCTTGCACGCAGCGGCCGATCTTTTGCGCCCCGAAGGCGAAAAAGTTTTCTCCATCGATGGAGGGCAAGTGCTTCGTAAGTACCATTTTTACGCCGGCACTTACGCCCTCGAGGTGAAACATGATAACGGCCTCGTTGCGCGCTATGGGGAAGTGGCTAAGAAAAATGTGGCGCAATCAGAGCCTGGCGAGCGCGTGCTCAAAGGTCAGCACATTGGTTTCATCGGAAGTTTAGATATGCTGCATTTCGAACTTTACTCCAACAAATCTCAAGGCCCCCTCACACAGGTGAACGCCGGCAAATACTGGCGCCGCTCCGATCTTATCGACCCCACACCGCTACTTAAAAAGTGGCAAGACATGACTTTCTAAAGGCGAGGACAAATGAATCGATCAATTCCTGGATTATTTTTTTTACTAGGCGCAAGCTTGTTGCTTTACGCCTACATGCAGAAGCGCCAGACCCCGTCGGCATTCTCAACCGTGCCGACGCCAACGCTGCACTCCCAGGCCTCCCCGTCGCGCCACCACACTCACTCCCGTGCAAATAAAAACCGCACGGACAAACCTGCAGCACCACTTCCCAAAGCGGTGGCTCCACCCATCTACGCCTCAAATACTGCAAAATCCGAAACACCGGCGCGACACATGAGCTCATTACTTAAGACTTATGCCGCTCAAAGCTTTTCTATGAGTGACGTTATCGACGATCTTGAAAAGCGCAACATGAACCCACTCCTGCTCAAGGATTCTAACCCGTACACTGGAACTATGTTTGTTCTACGCACCGATTCTCCGATCCCTGGCACTCGCTACTTTCATGCTCAGTACTTTAGCGACGATAAAAAAGAGCCGTATCTGCAGCACATGTCTTTTGATGTCCAACCCGAGCCCAATGCGTTTCGAAATTCCATCGCCGCTATCAAACAAATCTTTGGAAATCTAAAAAAACCCTCGATCATCAAAAAGGATTTTATAATGTGGCCATGGAAAAAAGGCTACAACGTTTGGATTCAAAAAATGGGCAAAGACGATCTGAGTGGCGATCCCTACAATGCCTATGCCGCAAACGACATCGGCACAATTAAAATTGCAGTGGAACTCGACACCGCATCCCACTTTCATTCCCATTAAAGAATTTTATAAGGATTGTCGGAAAGCTCGATCATGTAAAGTGCAGGCTCGAGATTTTTCTGAAAAACAGAATCTAATACGCCCTGGCCCGGATAAAACCCGCCCTGGAAATAGTTCTCTGGATCGAGTTCAAAGGTAAAGGCAAATATTCCCAGCTCTCCGTAAGCCCAATCACAAGTGTCGCCGCTAGCGAGATACAAATCTCCGGACTTCATGGGCTTATAGCCATTCCACTGCGCCATTTTTTGCCCCGCTTTTTTAAACACCGCCAGGTCGTCGGCATTGTTCACTTCCCCACTCACATGACCCCATGGCCACAGCACAAGTTTTGAAAACGTGTGATAACTCAAAAGTGTTGTGATGTTGCTGTGGGACTCGAGGAAGTTTTTGATCGCCACTGTCTCAGGCTCACTAAACGCCGCGGGACCACGATAGGTGTCCGAGGAGCTCGAGCTGCTCGCACCGGCTCCGCCCCACCCATAACCGTAATTGCGATTGAGATCTACTCCGTAGTTATTCCCACTGCTATTTCGCGAACGATTTTTGCGCCAATGTTTGTAGTTGCCGCCGGAGATGTCGAATTCTTTGCCATCGGGATTGACCACAGGAATAATGTGAACTTCAAAGGAGTTGAGCATAGCCACAATTCGCGGATTCTTTTGATTGTATTCATTCACCAAATATTCGGCCAGACGCAGTGGCACCTCCACCGACACGTGCTCTCGCGCATGATGGCCACCCATAAACACCGCAGCGGGTGCGCCTTGAGGTGCGACAGAGATGCGCACGCTGTGCACTGTGCGCCCTTCCACACTTTGTCCCAGCGAAGACAGCGTGACCAATGACGGATTGTTTTGCGCGAGGCTGTTGAGTTTTACACTGATTTCCTCGTAATTATGGAACTTCTGATCATTCGACGGAAAGTCAAACGGCGAAAGCAGCTCTTTGTAGCGCGCAAGTAGCAATCCAGACGCGTTGGCCTGGGTGAGCATTTCCTCGCTAGCAAGGGCCACCACGCGGTCAGCCTCCACACTCACGATATCGTAGCCTTGATTGGCCAGCGCCGTGCGCTCTTCAACTGTCTTAGCCCTTAGTTCTAGCCAATACATGTCGGCGTGAGCAACTGCTGGAATAACAAAAATAGATATTAAAACGCAAAAGAATCTTTGCATGAATTTCCCCTTAATAGTGCGTGCAGCCACCCAAAGCTGCTTGAGATGCACTCCCCAAAGACGTGGGACAAACGTCTTAGATCACTCCATACCTGTGTGATTGGAAACTCAAGCGCAGCACGCCTTTTAAGGACAAAGGGCCAGAAACCAGGCGCGGTTTCTGGACGGAAGGCTGGCAATAAATTCTACTGGTTTTCAGTACAAAGTAAGAATTTAGAAAAATCCCAATGCAAGCACCAACGTGCCTACAATGAACGATGCGATCATCGCGCGACGATACACGGGCGTAACGATTCCAATCCACACGCCAGAAAAAGCCACCAAAAGCAGTGCAATTCCAAATGCCATCTCCTGCCAACGCACAAAGCGGGGGCCGTGCCCCTTATGAATTTCCATCATGCGTTTTATCAATGAGGGGTTCACTTTGTACATGGTCAGTGAACTGCCATTCGGTGCGGCCATATAATACACCCGTGAGGTGGGGCGAAAAATATAATCCGTATCGGTTGTTTTGATATACTCGAATGAAAAGTCTAAGTTATTTTTTTTAAACTGCTCGCGGAAAAAAGCTTCCATCTCTATTTTGTCCTTTGGCGGAGCACCCTCCACCACGAAGGCTTCCTCTTTCGTTTGCTCACCCTTTTGATCCATCAGGTAAAGGGCGCCGGAGAGGGGCATTAAAAGCATTAGGGGTAAAAATAAGGAGGCCACAATCAGGTGTATTTGGACCATCCACGAACGACTTTTTTTCATAACCACTCCAATAATTTGAGTCTTCGGGAGAAGGGATCGTTTTAATGGCCTGGAGAGCGAAAGTCATCTCAACTTGTTTTCAATAAAATGCTCAACGCCCCTAATTTTTGGTTGATCGGCCTTCATTACTCCCCTATTTTGACCCCATGAGTAATACCCCTGAAAGCACCCCTCCAGCCATTGAGGACGTGGAAAAAAGCATTTCAATTTTGGAGTACTTTTTAGAGGACAATCTGCGCATGTCGTACCTCAGTAAAGAAACGCGTGTGGCATTACTCACTGCCGCTGGCCGTCTTTCGCGACCGTCAAGAAGCGAAGTGTTTATTCGCAACAAGCAGCTCGATAAAATGCACAAAAAGCAGATGGCTCTCGCCAACAGAAAAGTGCGTGCGCAAACCGGCATTCGCGAAGCTCGGCTTAAAAAAATATTCGAGGCTCCAAAACAGATTCTTCTCGGTGATAGCGATTTGTCTGGTTATGCCAAACTCAACACTCCACAAAACTGCTACGTATGCAAAGCGGAGTATATGGATGTGCACCATTTTTACGACAGCATGTGCCCGGGTTGCGCTGAGTTCAATTACAAAAAACGCTTTCAAACGGCTTCTCTCCACGGCCAAGTGGCTGTGATCACCGGTTCACGTTTAAAAATCGGCTATCACTGCACGCTCATGATGTTGCGCGCGGGGGCACGTGTGATTGCCACCACACGATTTCCTCACGATTCGGCCGAGCGCTTTGCCAAAGAACCGGATTTCGCAGAGTGGAGCGATCGGCTGCAAATATATGGCCTGGATTTGCGTCACACGCCCAGTGTAGAAATATTCTGTCGCTACCTGCATGACAACTTAGAGCGCCTCGATATCCTGATCAACAATGCCGCTCAGACTGTTCGACGACCTCCGGGTTTTTACGCTCACATGATGGAAATGGAATTGGCGCCAATCTCCTCTCTCAGTAGTGATGCGCAAAAAATCCTACGCAATCACGAGGACTGTAAAAATCAATTGCTCAAATTCTGCGGTCACGATCCCGACTCCAAGCTCCCCGTACAGTGGCATGGTCAAGGACCGGGCGTTGGCCTGCGCGCTTCCGCGCAACTTTCGCAAATTCCCTACTCGTACGACAACTCTCTTGCCGTTGATGAAGTGTTCCCCAAGGGAGAGTTGGATGCGGACCTGCAACAGGTCGATTTGCGCATGACCAATAGCTGGCGCATGAAGCTTGCCGATGTGCCGACACCGGAAATGCTCGAAGTGCAACTGGTAAACTCCGTAGCGCCGTTTGTACTGTGCAGTCGATTGGCCACTCTCATGCGCCGCGATTACACCGGTCAAAAGCACATCGTCAATGTGACCGCGATGGAGGGCAAGTTCTATCGCTTTCACAAGGAAGATCGCCACCCGCACACCAACATGGCCAAAGCCGCACTTAATATGCTCACCCACACTTCAGCGAGCGACTTGGTGAAGGACGGCATTCACATCAATGCGGTCGACACCGGATGGGTCACCGATGAAGATCCTGCACACTTGGCGCAATCCAAAACCGAGATCCACGATTTCCAACCGCCCCTCGACATTGTCGACGGCGCCGCCCGCGTGTGCGACCCGTTCTTTGACGGCATCCTCAGCGGCACCCATTGGAATGGCAAATTTCTTAAAGATTATTTTCCTATCGACTGGTAATGGCGCGAAGGCACCGCGTCTCGCGGACCTGTTGCAGATACGTGACGGACTGTTTCGTGGGGCCTAAAAGCAGGAAGGATTACTTTTTGCGGACTAGCAGTGGGAAGAATTGCTTATTGTGGATTGACCGCATCTGGAAGTTTTACCTTTCTACAGTCCGCAAAAAAAGGTGCCAGGGATAATTGATGTATTCCAGCGCATCCCCCATGGGCATCTCTTCTATTGGCCTCTTTAAAACGAGATTGCACCTCAGCTACGGGGGTGCAATCTCGTTTTTGGAGCACGTCACATCAAGCCACAGTGAAACGCGGCCGGCTTCCAAAACGGCGAGTTAATTCTTTTTGCGCCAAGTAGGCTATGGCTGAAGACCACTTTTTCTCTGGTACAGAATGAGATATAGCGTTTTGAGCTCTTTCGAGTACGGCCATTTGCTCTTTTGTAAAAGTGATCGTGAGTGTTACGGACTCATCTCGGTGAATGGTCTCCTTCTCCATCGTTATCATGGGTAGTGAGAGCTCCTGAGCAAGTATTTGTTCTGTTCTAACCTGAGTGGTGCACTCAATTTTTTCTAAAAGATTTCTCTTCTCTTCGGTGCTGACTACACGTTGCTCCGTCTTTTGCACCACACGAATGGCCTGCTGCATTTTCGAAAGCTGCGATAGATTTAAAGATCCGGCCTCTATTTTTTGCGACACCTCAGGGATGTCTCGCAATAATCGCGCCGATTCGATGCGACGAATGGCGGCGGACGGGCTATAACCAAATTCATTGATCAAAAATTCGTAAAGGCTTGGGTACGCTTTTTCAAGATAGATTTTCCTAGAATCAATTTCGGCGATGCATTCTAACACCAAATGGGTAATTTTACGTTCCGTCTTTACGAGCCGACCCATTCGGCATAGTAGATCGAAGTTAGATAAGTCAGTTACTTTCTCACCAGTTTGCTGATTCATATGTGTTTCTCCTTTGGGCAACTTTCACATCCGCTACGGTTGTGGTTACTTGTTACTTGTTACTTGTTACTTGTTACTTGTTACTTGTTACTTGTTACT
>CAYNTO010000031.1:15921-29879 GCA_964400355.1 uncultured Pseudobdellovibrionaceae bacterium | reverse complement strand
CGGCGACGAGTGCGCAGGCCAGGGATGGCCGTCCGATCAAAATGCACACTCATTTCTTAGAAATCGTAGAAAAAGAAAAGCCCGGCAGTGACCCGGTTTTCAAACCAAGAATCGCGAGACAGGATCTCCCACGTCCCTATTGATTTATTTAAAGTAAACGAGCTTGCCAGTTTTTAAACTGTAGACAGCTTCTTTCTGACCGGAGTCTCTGGCGCCTCGGATATAAATAAAGCCATGACTGCCATCGTAAAAAACATTGTCGGAAGTAAAATGCACCGCTGTTTGACTGGATTTTTCAACTATTGTAATTTTCGCTGCATCGATGACGTAGTTTGAGCCTTTAAGTCCACCGATCATCGTGGGGCTTTCGATATACACACATTTCAATTCATTGCACGACGTGAGAGTGGCGTTAGTTATCTTTGTGGATTGATGACTGCTCGCGAAGGCCGCGGACGCAAAAACAGCGGAGGCTATTACCCCCGCTGATCCAATCGCTTGTATGCGGCGAAATTTGGAAAACATTAAGGACATGAATTTCCTAACTTAAGAATACTTTCGGCGTCCTTGTTGGGGAACAATCCACCCACAGTTCCGTCGGAGACTTGGGCAAGCTTGTCGCACTCGTTAAACTGCGGAAGCAACGTTTTGATGTCTTTGATGGGGCTTTCCAGTGGCGCACTCAACAGTGCTTGCGTGCGATGACTGTTTGGCGCCACTGGGTACGCATCCCCCGGAGCGAGCATCTTTACAGTTTTCGAGCTGGCTTGAACATCCACGGCTTGACGATTTAAAATGAGGTCCGCAAGAACGAGAGCGTCGCCAAGCGTTGTATGACTACTGACGGTGTCAGAATCTTTAAGACACAAACCGGAATGGATAAGGTAGCCAGGGCGATTCTGAGCATCACCGGAAACACCGGTTGGACAAACTTCCTGCTGCATGTTCAAAATCAATTGCGTTGCCGATACCAGCTCCGCACCAAAACTCATTACATTTTTAAGTTTTTGATTGCCACGCAATTTTCCGAATGCCGATGATTTAGAAAGCATCGTGTAGATTTCTTTATCGGAAACGTCATTGCCATTGTCCGCATCAGCCGCACTCGCCACACCCGTAGCATCGTAAGCTGTTATTCCAATTGCAAGTAATTGCTGGGCGGTCACCGCTTGAATAAGACCTTCTATATCAACGCGATTGAGCTTGGTGGCAATGGTTGTCGCTGCACACTCGGGACGGGCGTCAATCTGAAAATCTGGAAGACCCTTGGTATTTGCAGGTTTCGATACAAGAATACAAGAGCTGTCGTACGGATCTAAAAAGGCCTGGCGCTTCCAATCTATGAGTTGCAATTCGTACTCTTCATTTTTGTTGTCTTTTAAAAAAGTGCGCAGTGAATCTAGCGAGTTATGAAATACATCCATGTGTTTTTGCAATTGCGCTTCGGTGCGGATGTTTCCCTTGCCATCCAAAAGATACGTTTTATTGGCGGAAGTGGGAAGACCGTCGACATAGGATTGCAACTGCGCGGCGCCCGATGGGGTGGAATCCGCCAGTGGCTTTATGCGCGCTAATAGTCCTTTTAATGGAATCTGCACATCGAGAATATTTTTATAGAGTTTGGCCTTGGAGTACGCGGGATCAAGTACGATTGCTTGATCAATAACCAGTTTGGCATAGGTGATTCCAGCAGGAGACATCAATTGCTCGGCCGCCTCGGTGAGCTTTATGGCTTTCTCTTTATCGGTAAGAGCCTTGTTATCCAATATAGTATTGGCGCTGATGACTCCCGATTTCTTGCTACTTGCACCGCAACTGGCAAGCATTCCTGTTAAAACTAAACCACACACTGCTTTGTTGAATAAACCCATGAAACCCCCGTTTTGTTGTTACATGGTCCATTACAATTGCTGTGCCGTGCGGAAAACTCTTAAACACGTTGGCGTGCAAGATAGCGCAAATAATTTATTGCAGCTGTTTAAGAGATGGACATGCAAAACCGCGAACTGTTTCACAGTGATACAAATAAAAAAGGGCCGAATGGCCCTTTTTATAGGAATAAAAATTTGAGTGGAAAGTTAAACACCCGCCTCTCAAATATTAGGCGCCTGGCACCTTTACTGGCGCACACCCCACTGTACAAGGTGGCCCACATCTTGGCGAGCGAGGTCTTTTACGGTGATGTGGAATCGGCCGTCGCTGGCTTTGCTGTTGAGGATTTTCATATCGCTCCACTTGTACCAGCCCTCGAGGTCGTCTTTGCTACCGCCCACACGGTCATGGAGGACGCGCACTTCGCCATTGGGCGATTGCACGGTAATGGATAAGTCACCGATCCAAGTGTGCTCGATGCGCAAATAAACTTCCAGTTTATCGGCATTGTACCGGAAACCGGCAAGCTGTTCACTCACCCCGTCTTCACTGCGATCGGGAATAGCCAGGTGCAAATCTCGAGAAACAATCTCGGCCGACACTTCTTCTTCCGGCGCCGGAGGATCCACGGGCACGGCAGCTAAGTCTGCGGCGTCGACATACTTAAGAATATTCGTCACACGAGTCACGTCCTCACCGCGGCAAGCGCCGTCGGCGCAAACATTAGAAACGTAGCAACCGTTTTGATACTTAAAATCCTGTTCACCGCGCACTAAAATACCTTCCACAAGGCCCGTGTCGGCATTAAACACTGCACTCCCGGAGTTGCCGCCGTAGGTGTCCAAGTTGGCAATAAAATATTGTGCCGGAGTATTGTCGCGCACTTTAGCGCCGCCTGCGACCTTCGTGGCAAGACCCGACGGGTGACCGATCACCACCAAATTGTCGCTATCACCCACATTGCCCGACTGGCGAATGGGCAGCGGTTGACGGCCCACAACTTTACGATCGAGGCGAATGATCGCAAAATCGTTCATGTTGGTGTTGTTCAGTTCGGTGTAAATGAGCTCTTTACAAGAATAAACATCGTCAGCGCCAACTGTTTTTGGATCAACGCCTTTGTATTTGTATGCAAAGTTAAATACGAACTTTGTGGTTTGGCACGACGAAGCGGTGCGAATACAGTGACCGGCCGTCATGATGAGGTCCGGCCCAATGAGTGAGCCCGAACAAAACGCCGCTGTCACCTGTTCGTAAAAAGGTTCGGTTTTACACAAGCTCTGCGATGAGCCGTAGTTCGACGTGGTGATACTAAAGCCACTGCCCGACGCTTTTACTTTAGAACTTTGGATGAGCGCCACCGTGGATTCCGCTTTTGTTTTCCAAGTTTGTTCGGCAACATCGTAAAGATCCAAACGATCGTCTGTGCCGTAAATGACCTTGGGATTCACTTTTGTCGTGTCGTCCGTGTCTGCCATTGAATTTATATTCACTCCACCGCTTTTGTTACAAGCTGTTAAAACGGCCGCGAGTGCGAGTGGTCCCACCACTACTTTTATTAATTTCATTATTCCCCCTAAGAATAAACTCCCACCAAAGAGGATAAGGCCAACATCAAGATGTATCAAAATGAGAAAACTTTAAACAGAGCCATCGTCGAGGAGAATCAACAAGAACACTTTGTTGGTAGTGGTTTTCCCAAGTTTCGCTTATTGAAGACATAAGTTGAGACGAATTCAAAAGCGCCTCAAACTGCCGACGTTTCATTGAGAAACAGCTCAGTGAAAAAATTAGGACTCAAGGCTGGTCCATGCCATACTGTAAGAAATCGGGGGATTCATGCAAGAACGTCAATTAAAGATCCTAGGTATTTTCCTAAGCCTGAGCTTAGTTCTACTCAATTATCAGAACTGTGGTTCCAAAGGCGGAGCGGCGGACGGCGATGCTGCTGCTGCAACAGAGGGAATTATCAATCCCGTCAATGTGGGCGGTATTGCCTTCGTTCAAGAGAAAGCGACAGTGAGTTCCGCAGACACGGAACTGGCAATCAATGGCTTGTGTTCCAAGGAACAGGCCGGTGGTTTGATCGGCTGGCAGGCACTTGATGAATCCGACGTGGTCGTAGCATCCGGCAAATCACTCTGCGATCGCGGCGCCTTTGAAGTTCTCTTCGTGGGTGTGGAAAATCTCGCCTGCGGCGCAAAACTCAATTTAAAAGCGGCTTTCGGATCTAAATCTAAAACAGAATTGGTGATCGAAAAACAGTGTATCTAATTTGCCAGCGATCGTCGGCTCATTAAAAACAAGAAGAAGACCTGAAGCAGACGCCTTTAAAACGTCTGCTTTTTTATTTGCACTTTAGTGCTCTTTATTGAACTCTCGAATCAGCCGCAACATAGACACCGGTGTCCATCTCCCGTTGTCCTCTCCTCCACCAAAGCCAAATTGCAGTTTAAATCCATCGCCCATCGCTAGATGCAACTGAGGGACTACCTGCAGAACCTGATCCATAAACCTCTCCCGAGAAAAGTAATTGAATTCTACGCCCACGTCGATCTCACGCGAGTAATTGTAGAATACGGTGTGGTTAAAGATCTTCGTGAACCCTTGAAATTCCTCGATTAGAGTCTTAATCCCCACAAGCGTGATCGTAGAAACTTTGGGAGTGAACCGATGCGCCGAAATGTAATAGGCAGTTAAATCCGATCGCCCCCACTCCTTATTGGTCTCGTAAATTATCTGTAGGCCGTGCAGGTGGCTGCGCTCAGCATTACTGTATACGGTTTTCTGCGCTGCCATTTTGTAACTGTGCAGCGAATGACCATGCATAGGTAGCTCTAGCTCCACGGCTGTTCCATCGGCAAACGCCCACTCGATCTCAGGTGCCCAGTTAAGCTCACTAAAACCACCGTCGCCGTGATAAGCCAGCGAGTTCACTTCCCACTCCCCTTTTTTTGAACCTAGTCCACGGACGAGGTCAATAAATAAAGGCTCGGGGATTTCGACTTTAGTTTCGTAATCGTTAAAGCCATCTTGTGCTGAGGTTAAAAGCGAAATAAATAAGATAAACAAAAGCAAATAGGTTTTCATCGTCATCTCCTACTGAAAACAAAAAATAAATATAAAATTTAAAATTCAAAGCGTGACGACTACGCTTTCGGGGGCTGAAAGATATCACTCACCACAGACTGTGGCGACCACTGGTGGTCAAAAGATCCGTATATCGTTTGAAGTTTTCCAAATGTAAACTCGAACTGAAAAAAAAGCGCTTCCTGAACAAATTGTTTCACCTGTGAATTGCGACCTTCCTCGTCGTCTTCTTGGTCTAAATCAAATTTACCATCGCCGTCGAAATCCTCATAGTCAGCCAATGAGAGAACGCTCGAATTGAACTGCTCTTCGAACTCATTATTGCTAAAGTTAGAGAATACGAGTGCCAAGTAAAATGCCAGACAGAAGGCGGGCAAAAAGTTGCGATTTGCAGATCGGAGAAATTTAATAAGGAATAGAACCGGCATGCCCCACCAGAATATCTTTTACGGCGGAACCTGTCACAAAAAAATTGCACAAGACCCAGCTTTAAGCCCTATTCACCTTATCCAGTATCAGTTGCTTGAGCGATTCCAGATCCTGCTCGGCGTTCACGTTTATAAACCACTCGTTGTCAGGGTGCACGCAAACAGTAATGCCATTTTCGCAGTGGCTCAGGCACAGTGACGCTGTCACCTTGACGCGTTTGTTGAGACCTTGTTCTTTGACCCATTTTTTTAAGGTGTCGCGCAGATCGCTCGCACCTCGAGGCCCGCACGACGCACCTTTTTCTTTGGTGCGTGTGCAGACAAACATTTGCAGCTCAGGAACATCGTTAGTGATTTTATCCATCACTAGTTTATATCTTTAGCTCCGATGTGTTTCAAGAGCTCATTGAACTCCACTGGCGGGTATGCCATGGTGATGCAGTGAATAGAACCCAGGCCGTTGTTAGATAGGCTGATGGAATTTAAAGGAATCACTTTAAGTCCAAAGCTCTCATACAATTGGATAGCGTCTATATCGGTTTTCTGGTTGAACGACGGCATAAATGCGACGCCATTTACAACCAACGTGTTCACGTACGTCTCATAGGAGTTTTTCGGGCGAACCATCTTTACCACATCCCAACCTTTGGCTTTAAGAGTTGCGGCGTAATCTTTATCGTCCACAACCAGTGTGTCGTCGTCCATAAACTTAACGCTTTCGTCGATGTGACCGATGCCTTTGGTGTGTGGAAGGCGTGTTAAAGTTTTACATCCATAGTTCGAGCTAAAGATCGAATCTGGCATCTTTACGACGCGCTCGTTGTCGACGACAATGCAATCGCCGCGCGAATTGGCCGCGTAGTTTCCGCCTTCGTAGTAATAGTTGTGTTGAAGGAGAGGCGCATTGAAAAACTCCGCCACTTCAGCATCACCTTCGAAATTGTGGTAATAGCGCGCATCTACAACGGCAAATTGATTTCCATTTTTCCAAACTGGAACTGGAATGCCATCGCGAGCCCAAAAACCGCGGCTGCCGCTAGGGAGAAAAATGACCTTGAGTCGCTCTTTATCGATATATTGAGCATACGATTTAAAAAGATCTTTTTGATACTTCTCGCTATCGTTGCCAGTGAACACCACAAGCGTAACACCCGCTGGGAGGTTTTCGGCGATTTTCTTTTTTGCCGGACCAGAGTTGTACTCTGTCTCGTCACTAAAAATAACATAGCCCACTTCCGAATATTCTGCGTATGGAACAACGCTAGTACCGAAATCTTTTTTAACACCCGTAAAAGTTCCATAGAGCCCATTAATAAAGTCGCTTGCAGCCATCGCCGCGTTCGACTGCGCCATTTTTTGTGATTGTTCTGGTGTAAAACCATGCTGTGGAACAGCCGCTTGTGACAATGCCGGCATGACCAATGCTGCAATAAATATGAAATTACCAATAAGTGTATTCACGTATTCTCCCCCGTTTGTTGTTTCCGGGGTCAGTGAACACTTTGGGCCCTGAAAGTTCAAAGCCAAGTAGAAAAGTGAAAGGGGTTTGTAAAGTTTACCGAAATATTGCTCTAACGCTCATCTGCGGGCGCACGGATTTACACGCCCCCGCCTATTTGCACGTTTTTATAGCTAAGAGTCTGCCGGCAAGTATGGCAGCACCTCTTCGATGCGTGTCACATCCTCACCGCGGCAATCGCCGAGACCGGTGCACACATTGGATTTGTAACAGCCTTTTTCCATGGTGAAATCTTGTGAGCCGCGCACCAAAATACCTTCGATCAACTTTGTAGTGCTATTAAAAACAGCACTCCCAGAGTTTCCGCCGTAGGAGTCGGTGTCGGCCACGAAATAACCTTTGCGACTGTCGTCGAGAACCGTCGCGCCACCCGCCACTTTCGTGGGAAGCCCCGCCGGGTTTCCAACCAGTACGAGCCCCTCACCGTTTTTGATTTTGCTCGCGCGATTGAGAGCCAATGGCTTGTGCCCTGTCACTTTGCGATCCAAACGAATCAGAGCAAAGTCAGCCATGGCAAATTGGCTCTTGATCACTTCTTTGCAGGAGTAGACGTCGTCCTCATCGAGCTTCGTTGGATCATCTCCAATTGCACGGTGCGAATAATTAAAGATGTACTTGTAGCTTTGGCATTCTGAGAGGGAAGAAACACAGTGTCCAGCTGTCATTAATATATCTGGCGCGATCAAAGCGGCGGAGCAAAACGACGCATAGGTCTGCTCAAAGAACGGCTCCGATGTGCACAACTGCCACACTTTCCCATAAGTTTCGGTCTCCAGAGTGTAGCCTGCTGAGTTCGCCGCTTTCTTTACCTGCCAGTCGCTCACAATTGCGGCGGTGGAATCGGCCAAATCCTGCCATCCAGAATCGACCTCATAAACGTCTTTACGGTCGTCTGCGCCATAAAGCACCCGATCAGAAACTGGCGTTACATTTGAAATTTTACTGTGCGCCGATTGAGCAGCGCAGAAAAGAATACACGTGAACGCCCAAAACGCACAACGAGAGAACCCCATAGACACCTCCGTATGTTTGAACTGTGCCCATATCCGTACAGGCAACCCCAATTTAAGAGTAGAAACGCCCCCGCTTCCCTCTCAAGACATGAGGATTGCGTACTTTTTTCCGTTTGTAAAATTGTATCGGCAAATGTATACGATGCACCGTACGCAATCATGAGGAGAATCATTCTATGGCAAAAAAAGTAGTTCTGGCATTTTCAGGTGGACTCGATACGTCGGCCATCGTTCTGTGGCTCAAGCAAACTTACAAAGCGGATGTGATCGCTTACTGTTGCGATGTGGGAAACCTCCCCAGCGAAGAGATTCTTAAAAAACGCGCCGAAGAGTTGGGTGCGGCTGATTTTATCTTTGAAGATCTCAAAGACACCTTCGCCAAAGACTATGTGTTCCCATTGATTCGCTCGGGCGCACTCTATCAAAACGAGTACCTGCTGGGAACCGCCATCGCTCGCCCGCTGATTGGCGAACGCGTTGCCTATTACGCGAAAAAAGCCAAAGCCGATGCCATCGCTCACGGAGCCACCGGTAAAGGCAACGACCAGATCCGCTTTGAGCGCGCCTGGGCGTACCTCGCCCCCGAGATCGAACTGATCGCCCCGTGGAAAATTTGGGATTATAAAGGTCGTAAAGATCTCATCAACTATATCGAAAGCCAAGGCTTCTCCTATAAAGGCGAAGTGAATCCGCGCTACAGTGTGGATTCCAACCTTCTTCATAATTCTTCGGAAGGTGGCATTCTCGAAGACATCTCCAAGGGCTACGATGCTGAGGAGATCTTCCAGTTCATCGCACCGCCATCGAAAACGACAAAGGACTTCACCGACATCACTCTCTCTTATGAAAAAGGTATCCCCACGCAACTCAATGGGAAAACCCTTTCACCGGGCAATATGTTGATGGAGCTCAACAAAATCGGCGGAGCGCACGGCATTGGCCTTGTGGATTTGGTCGAAGAGCGCGTCAATGGTGTTAAGAGCCGTGGCATTTACGAAACTCCCGGCGGCACACTGTTGTACAAGGGCTTACAAAACTTAAAGCAAATGGTGTGGAACCGCGATGTGCACACCACATCGAGCCTGCTCGCCAACGTTTACGCCAACATGGTGTACGATGGGTTGTGGCATTCAGACACCCGCCTTAATATGGATGCGTATTTCACTCAGGCATCGAAGACACTTACAGGTACAGTGGGCTTCCGTCTGCAAAACGGCCAAGTGTTTGTGAATTCGCGTGTGAGTCCTTATTCCTTGTACAGTGAAAAAATCGTGAGTTTTGAGGAAGATTCTTTTGGCATCAACAAGGCGGCCAAAGATTGGTCCAAAGTTCTCACCTTCCCGCAATGGCAGGCGGGACAAATTCCAAAGGACGTTTAGGCGATGAAAATCCTGAACCCGACCTTGAGTGGAAATGACATGCTGTTTGAGTTCACTCAGGGCATCGACGTGGATTCACGGTTGTACGTACAGGAAATTCGCGTACAAAAAGCGTGGGCGCGCGCCCTGGAACGGGCCGGATTTTTAGCTTCTGACGAAATTCAAAAAATTGACGACTGCCTCGATCAGGCGCAGTCGCTCATGCAGTCGGGAGATTTCGACTGGCGCATTCTTGATGAAGACATTCATATGAATCTTGAGCGCTACATGACCGAAAATATCGGTGACCTGGGTAAAAAAATTCACCTGGGTCGCTCGCGCAACGACCTCATCGCAACGACCCTGCGCCACTTTGTGCGCGATCAGGTCAACGATATCGAAACGCTGGTGAGCGATGCAAAAACGGCGATCAAGGCCAAATCTTACGACTGGATCGACATTCTTATCCCGGGCATGACCCATATGCAATTTGGTCAGCCCATTCGATTGTCACATGCGTTTGCGGCGCACGGATACGCTTTGAAGCGCGATCTTGCGCGCCTCGAATTCAACAAACAGGAGTGCATGGACGTGTGCCCATTGGGCGCAGCGGCCTTCGCCGGTACCCACATCGCTATCAATGTGGACCAGCTCTCCCACGATTTGGACTTTACTCACCCCACGAGAAACTCTTACGACTCGGTCGGTGATCGCGATTTTATTTTAAGTGCTCTCAATTCGTTTGCGCTACTAGCGACCCACTTGAGCCGCTACTGTGAAGACGTCATGTATTGGTCGTCCACTGGAATCGGCGTACTTAAACTCCCTAAGGACTGGTCCACGGGCAGTTCGATCATGCCCAATAAACGCAATCCCGATGTTCCAGAACTCATCCGCGCACGCATGGCGCGGGTGATTTCCGCAAGCAATTCGGGAATGATTTTAGTGCGTTCTGTCGTTCCCAGCTATGGCAGCGATTTGCACGAACTCAAACGCACATTTCTGATGGCCGTGGACGAACTCAAAGCGTGTTTGACCATTGTGGTGCCGTTTACTTTTGGTCTCACCGCCGATGAAAATCGCGCGCGCCAACTCCTCCAATCGGGACACATTTTGGCGACCGATATTGCCAATTCACTGGCTGAGACCTCGACTTTTAGAGAGGCTTACAAATTTTTAGCAGAAAAAGTACTGGAGGCCGATGCCCGCGGTTTACAAGTGCATGAGCTCTTTACAGAGACGGAGCAGGCTATTTCCTTTGAGGAATCGGTGGAAAACCGCAAGCAAGCCGGTGGTACGAGCCGTATCCGCGCCAAAGAAAGCATCGATTCCCTGTAAGTGATTGCCAGGATCGCATTGCCGGTCCTTGGGACTCATGAGATGCTCAATGGATATGCATCTTGTGACGGCCGCACGCCTTCTCTCCATAGCTATTTTTCTCTGTTTAGCGATCAGCGTGCACGCCGTCGACTCCGACCCAGTTGCCGATGCGGTTCTTCCCGAGTGGGAGGATCAGTCCCAAGAAGTCCGGCCAGAGAATGTGCCACGATCTAAACTGCGCAAAGAAAAAACCGTGGAACTGCCGGCATCCCCAGTGACAGATCCGCTGTTCGAGGACAAATCGCAAGTACACAGTACCGACGAAATGGAAGCCCTCGAGCAACAGCTCGAAATAGATCTCAACCGCATACGCACCGAAAAAGAAATTCAGGAGCACCAAGAAAGCATTCGCAAGATGCTGATCAACCCCATGGCGCCTCCATCTCTAGCTGATATTCACGAATACCTTTCGCAAGATATCGTCGGTATCTCGGAGAGTATCGACACGTTTTTCGTGAACGATCGCATCATCGATGGGCGAAACCGCACCCACCTTCGCGTACTGAGCGCACTCAATACTGTCGAGCGAGAAGGCTCGCGCGGCGATGTGGACTTTCGATTGCGTTTTCGTCTGCCGCGCCTCGAAGAAAAAATCCAGTTCGAGGTCAACAATCTCGATAACAATATCAGTGGCGACACCGATGTTTCGACCACATCTGCCACCAAAAACACTGCGGCTCAACTCGCCCCTCAGGGGCAACGGCAAAACACCACTGCGGGCTTGAGCTTTTTTAAAGACGTGATCGGCGTTCGCTCCAAACTCACCACCGGATTTATCTTTCGTGATGCCGCGCCTTACGGAAACTGGCGCTTATCAAAGAACATCCAATTTACCGAAAAAGACAACCTGATGCTCATCAACGACGTGTTTGGCGACACAGAGGACCGCACCGGCCACCGCGCGACTATATACTACGATCACAATTTCTCGCAGAACACCATGTTTCGGTTTTCCAATGAGTCCGTCTATCGCAATGAGTTTCATACCTTTAATACTGTCCACGGAGTCACTCTGTTCCAGGTTTTCAACGATCGCAACTCCATCGCGCACACGGCCTCGATTGCCAGCCAAAACCCGCAGTACTCCCATTCCTTCTTTTTATCCTCCTACGATATTTACTCCACCTACCGCTACCGTATTTATAAGAAACATGCATTTTTTGATGTGATTCCGGGCTTAAGTTTTCCAAAAAATTACGCTTTTGAATCCAACTGGTCGATCATATTTAGACTCGAGATCATCTTCGGAAGTGTGTAGCCCCTAAACGCATGAAAGCGGCGCCCATAGCGCCCAATAGTTGAGCGCAAATGAGCTTAAAAATCGTAAAGACAAAACTTGTCTTCGCGATTCAAGACGTGCTTAACTGATAGTCGAGATGAAGCGAATTACAGTGATTGATGCGGGCTCAAACGCTATTCGTCTGGCGATTGCACAAACCCGGGGGAAATCTTTTAAAATTGTTTATAAACTGCGTGAGCCTATTCGTTTAGGTGCCGACGTGTTTTCCCGTGGAAAGCTTTCCCCGCGCATTATCTCCCAAACCATTCGTGCGTTTAAAAAATTCAAGCGGCTCTCCAAGCACTTCGAAAGCGATTGTATTTGTGCCGTTGCCACTAGTGCTATGCGCGATGCCACCAACCAGAAACAAGTCGTGGCTCAACTCAAAAGCACGACCGGAATCCGCCTTGATGTGATCTCTGGATCCCGCGAGTCGGAACTGGTATTTAAAGCGATCAACTACGAAATGGACATCACCGCAGGTCGCTCGCTTTTGATCGACATCGGCGGCGGCAGCGTGGAGCTGGTCGCCGTAAAAAATGGTAAAAAGATTCGCGGCAAAAGCTTTCCGCTGGGCACTGTGCGGCTGCTCAAAAGAATCAAAAACAATCCGGCCTCCTACCACCAGCACATTCGCGAGCTGGAACCCATTCTCAAAAGTGCGGCGCGGTTTATCGAAAGTTTCCCAGGAACCTTTTCCTACTGCGTCGGTATCGGCGGCAATATTGAACGGATGGGTCGAGTGAACGCGCTCATTGGCAACAAGCGCAAAGACGGCAAAGTCACCTACAATGACCTGGTTCGCATGTACGACCTCCTCGCCCCCTATTCGGTCGCTCAGCGCAAACGAGAGTTTGGCCTTAAATCAGACCAAGCGGATGTGATCATTCCTGCAATCGTGCTGTGCATATACTTTATGCAGTTTTCGAAAACCAAGGATCTCTATGTCTCTAGCGTAGGCATCAAAGAGGGAGTAATCCTTGAAGAGCTGGAGTCTTTACGATAGATAGATCCTCTAATCTTTAGAGGAGAATCCATGGCTTCCATTCGTGAGTTCATAAATACCTACTACCGTCACTTCAACGCCGCTACCCTGAAAGACGCGGCAGAGGCTTACAACAAGCATTTGAGCGACGGCAATAAAATGATGGTCACAATGGCCGGAGCCATGAGCACTGCCGAGATTGGCCGAATTTTCGCCGAGATGATTCGCCAAGGAAAAGTCCACGCCATCAGCTGCACCGGTGCCAACCTGGAAGAAGATGTTTTTAATCTGGTTGCGCACGAGCATTACATCCGCGTTCCCAACTGGCGTTCGGCCACCGAGCAAGACGACCGCATTCTGCTCGACAAGCACATGAACCGCGTTACTGATACGTGCATTCCAGAAGGCGAAGCCATTCGTCGCATCGAAAAGAGCGTGATCAAACTCTGGGAAAAGGCCACCGCCGAAGGGAAAAGTTATTTCCCACACGAGTACTTTTACAAAATTTTATTGAGTGGTGAACTCAAAGAGTTCTACCAGATTGATCCAAAAAATTCCTGGCTGCTCGCCGCTGCGGAGAAAAATCTGCCAATGGTTGTACCCGGTTGGGAAGATTCCACACTTGGAAACATTTTTGCTGGTCGCTGCATCGAAGGCAAAATCAAAACAAGCGCCATGAAAAACGGAATTGAGTACATGATTTCCCTCTCTGAATGGTACGCCTCGAACGCCGGCAAAAACGGCGTGGGTTTCTTCCAAATCGGCGGCGGTATCGCCGGCGACTTCCCTATCTGCGTGGTTCCAATGCTCGAACAGGATTTAGAAAAAGACGTACCTAAGTGGAATTACTTTTGCCAAATCTCCGATTCCACCACAAGCTACGGCTCCTACTCGGGTGCCGAGCCCTCGGAGAAGATCTCATGGGGTAAGCTCGACGTGGGTTCACCAAAGTTCATGATCGAATCGGATGCCACCATTGTAGCTCCGCTGATTTTTGCGTACGTGTTGGGTATGTAAGCCTGGAAGGAGCAAAG
>CAYNTO010000031.1:0-15821 GCA_964400355.1 uncultured Pseudobdellovibrionaceae bacterium | reverse complement strand
TAGCTCCGCTGATTTTTGCGTACGTGTTGGGTATGTAAGCCTGGAAGGAGCAAAGCTCCTTCCAAAGAGCACACGCACGAGCACAACGATAGACTTAAATGGTGCTACCCGCGCTGGAGCAAAGGGCTTACCGTTAAATAATAGATTCGAGGCTTCGATAATGGCGCCTAAACGCCGTCGTCGGAGTCGTCCACTGCGGCCGCAAATTCACTGCGCAAGGTTGTCAGTTGCATGAGTCGCTCATGAGTACCCACTTCACCTACCGGCCCTTCGGCCACGCGCTGGCGGTACTTACCAGCAGGATTCATCTCCCAAGCTTGGCGATAATCGGACAACGAAGCATTTAAGATCTCCCAAATGCGGCGTTTGAGCTTGCGCTCGAGAATCGGCACGGCCACCTCGACTCGCGAATGCAAATTGCGATGCATCCAATCCGCCGAGCCCACAAAGAATTCGCCGTCGATGGTTTTAGCCTCGCCATTTTGAAAGTAGAAAATACGTGAATGTTCGAGAAACCGCCCAATCACCGATAAGACTCGAATGCGCTCGCTCATACCGGGCACTCCCGGGCGCAGCGTACAAAACCCCCGCACGATCAACTCCACATTCACGCCGAGACTTGAAGCCTCATAAAGGCTTTCGATAATTTCTTTGTCGTCGAGACTGTTGCACTTGGCAATGATCCGCGAGGGCTTGCCCGCCTCGGCAAAGCGTTTTTCACGTTCAATAAGTTCCAAAAATTTCTCTTTCATGTTCACCGGCGCCACCAGCAACGTTTTAAAATTACGTTTGAAGGATCGCCCCGTAAGCAAATGAAACAACTGAACCAAATCCTCAGTGATGCGTTTATTGGCGGTGAGTAAGCCGATGTCGGTGTACACACGCGATGTCACCGGATTGTAGTTGCCTGTGCCGACGTGGGCGTAGGAGACAATGCCACTACCCTCGCGGCGAAGCACCAGCGTGGTTTTGCAGTGGGTTTTGTAACCGATCACGCCGTAAACCACGTGAATACCGGCTTTTTCCATTTTTTGCGCCCAATTGATATTGCGCTGTTCATCGAAGCGCGCCTTGAGCTCGACAATACACACCACCTGCTTGCCCGACTCGGCCGCCTTGATCAGCTCTTGAATCATAGTGTTGCTATCGCCCATGCGGTAAAGAGTCATCTTGATCGCCAATACATTGGGATCTTTGGCCGCTTGCGAGACGAACTTTTCCACCGAAGCGGGAAAACTCTCGTAAGGATGATGTATGATCACATCCTGGCGTTTTATCAACTCAAAGATCGCACCACCGGCATCGGCGATCACCTGAGGGTTTTGTGGCTCCCAGTGCTTGTAGCGCAAGTGGGGAACATTGAGCGAGGCAATGGGTTTTAAACTTGTGTAATCCAATAGGCCGCGCACCTGATAGATGTGTTCATCCTCAAGCTCCAGCTCGTCTTTTAAAAACTGCACCATCCACGGATTCGAATTTTTTCCGTGCTCGAGGCGCACCACATCGGCAAACCGTCGCTGACGGATCTCTTCACTGATGAGTTCCAATAAATCCTCAGCATCTTCCTCATCGTGCTCCAGATCCGCGTTGCGGGTGATTCGAAACGGCATAACATCCGTCACTTCGGCATCGGGGAACAGGTCTTCTAAATTGTACTGAATGATCTGCACCAGGCTTACAAAAACATTTTTATTTTTATTTTCGGGAATCTCTAAACTCACCCACTGCGGAAAAACCTCAGGCACTTTAACTCGCGCAAACTGCGGCTCATCCTGGCCGGCACTTTTTAGCGATACCGCTAGAGAAATAGTGAGGTTTGAAATAAACGGAAACGGTAGCGCGGGGTCTACCATAAGCGGCGTTAAAACTGGAAAAACCTGATCGGTGTAAAACTCGCGAGCAAACGCTTTCTCTTTGGCAGTGAGATCTTTCCACTTTTTAAGGAGGATCGAGTGGGATTCCAGCTCCTTGGCCACGTCTTTGTAAATACTGGCCTGTTCGTCGAGGAGCGCCTGTATGGACATGCGCGTTTGATTGAGCTGCTCTTGCACGCTCAACCCATCCAGTGAAATGGTGGCCATGTTTTGCTGCTTCTGATGCTTGAGCCCACCCACCCGCTTCATTACAAATTCGTCGAGATTGGACGTAACGATACTCAGAAAGTTGACCCGCTCTAAAAGCGGTGTGCGTGGATCCTTAGCTTCGCTGAGCACGCGGCGATTGAACTCTAACCACTGGACCTCTTTATTGAGTAACCGGAGTGTGCTATCCATCCAGGCCGATGGACTCCACGGGACAGCCTTCCATCGCCTCCTTGCAGAGAGCTTCTTCCTCGGGCGTTTCCGGTTGTTTGGTGACAAAAGCGTGGCCATCGTCTTCGTGCATTTTAAAATGCAAGGGCGCTGTGATACAGCAAGCATCACAGGCAATACAGGTGCGGTCCACGTAATAGGGACCTTCTAAGTTTTGAGGATATTTATCGTTCTTATCTGCCACGTTCTACCAATACTACTTCCCGCCAACTGCAACAAATCCTCTAAAACCATTCTCCGAAAAGGCCAGGCGGTAAATGCTAAAAATTCCCACCGAATACAGAACACCGCTCACCACAGTGTTGGGGAAAAAGGGAATCGCCGCCGTAAAGCATTGACCCAATCCCATCATGTCTACGGTGTAAAGGCCCGAAGACCACCACACGCCCAAATTGGAAAACACAAAAAACACAATGGACGCGAGCACCGCGCGCGCACCCACTTGAAACAGCGAAGCCTCAAGCATTGGCGCCATCAGTACACTGGCAGCGATACCTAAGTAGGTCCACTCCATGCCGGGGTAAAATCCAAAGTAAATATCGGCGATCAACGTGGCCAGTAATGGAACCGCAAAGCGCATTCCTAAGCCGCGCCAAAACGCTCCTGCAAACAAAGCCACTCCAACCAACGCCGTGAAATTTGCGGGATGGGGAATCCAGCGCGAAGTCACAAGCACAGCAACGAGAATTGCAGCCATTAACCACTGTTGTTTCATTGAGTTTTGATGATTCAAAAGAGCCTCCATATTCATAATAATATCGCAAAATTAACACAATCCGTCGCAAACCAGCAACTCGAGAGCACTAAGTCATCAAATTGAGAGAGTCCGAGCGATTCCCCACTGCCCGTTTTCGAATGAAAACGCCAGCAGTGGTCCGCGAAGATCTACTGACAACAGGAACCGCCACTGGTAATTTAAGCGCCATGAAAAGCCTGCATTTTTGTATGTCGAGAGGATGGGGAGGCCTAGAGATGGCTTCTGCCCAATGGGCCGCGCTATTTATTAAGCACGGTTTTGAAGCCCTTTCCATCTGCGCCCCCGGTTCCCCATTGGAGGAGCGCCTCAAAGAGCGGGGCTTGCCGTATGAAACACGCGATTTTCGCGAATACTTCTCGCCGCTCCATACGCTCTGGCTCAGAGATTTTATTGTAAGGAACAACATTGAGATCGTGTTTTTACAGAATTTGCGCGATCTCTGGGTGGTATCGCCAGCGCTGTGGGGTTTAAACGTGAAACTGGTTGGATTTGCGCAAATGTGGCTCTCCAATATCAGCAAAAAAGATCCCCTCCACACCCTGATTCACCGTCGCCTCACCTACTTGGTGACGCTCACCGAGGCGCACTCGGTGCAAACTCTCAAATGTTTGCCGGTCACTGCGCAAAAAACCGTCGTCCTACCGAACTCTATCGACACATCCCGTTTCGGTCCCGAGCGCCGCTCAGAAAATCTGCGCAATGAGTTTGGCGCCAACGTTAACGATTTCTTAATCGGCATCGTCGGCCGCCTCGATCGGCAGAAGGGGCAAAAAGAAGTGCTTAAAGCTTTTATCGAGCTCAGCGAAAAACACCCCGATAAAAATTTAAAGTTGGTTTTCGTCGGCGAAGCGACGCGCGATGAAGATGGCGCACTGTACGAACAGGAACTGCACGACATCGTCAACCGCTCGGCACTGAAAGACAAAATCGTATTTGCCGGGTTTCGCTCCAACATACCGGAAGTCATGGCCTCACTCGATGTGTTTGTTTTGGCCTCTTACAAAGAGGCTTTTGGCTTTGTTGTTGTGGAGGCACTCGCCAGCCGCACGCCGGTTATCGCCACAGGATCGGGCGGCGTGCCCGACATTTTACAATTTGGAAAGTATGGATTGTTGGTTGAGCCGCAGAACGAACATGCTATTGCGCTCGCCATCGAGAAGATTGTTCTTGAACCCGAGGAAAGCTGCGAGCGTGCCCGTCTCGCGCGCGCTTACACGCAAGAGACCTTTGACGAAAATAAAGTGTTTCATAAATTACTCACTCACCTGGAGAAATCACAATGAGCAGAGACGTTCTCATCACCGGCGCTGGATCGGGTATTGGCCGCGCGTGCGCCCATGTGTTTTCTAAAAATGACGATCGCGTGTTTCTGGTCGGCCGAGATGAAACCAAACTTCTCACCGTACAAAAAGAACTTCAGGGCCAAAGCATCGTTGTGGCCGCTGATATCAGCAAAGAAAGTGGCATTGAGGCACTTCAGGAAATTCTCACCACAAGCGGCGCCAACATCGAAGTTTTGGTGAACAACGCCGGTGTTTACAAAATGGCCGGTTTTTTAGAGGAGACTGTCGAAGATTGGCACTGGCATTTTCACACCAACCTATTTGCAGCCGTGCGACTCACTCAGGTGCTGTGGCCCCACCTGCAAAAAAATAGAGGTGCGGTGATCAACGTGTCGTCCACACTGGGCTTAAGATCCATTGCCAACACGGGCGCCTACTCGGCCTCTAAGGCCGCAATGAACAGCTGGACCCAGACACTTGCGCTCGAAGCGGGCGCACACGGCGTTCGCGTCAATGCCATTTGCCCTGGCCCTGTGGACACGCCCATTCACAGCTACCACAACTCTACCGATCCCGAAATGATGGCCCTGCGCAAGCGCTTAGACAAACTCTCACCGCTCGGCCGCTTGGGTGAGCCCGAGGACATTGCCTCCGCAGTGTTCTATGCGGCAAGCCCCCAAGCTCAGTGGATGACAGGGTCACTGATTCCCGTCGATGGCGGCGTTGTATTAACCACAAAAGATCCTTAATTTGCTGTTAGATTTTTTTCATATTTTCACAGTCCGCCCACCTGCGTGGACATGCGCCCTCCAATTTGTTAGTGATTCTAAAACCTCTTAAATGGGAGTCCACTATGCGTTTTGTTTTTTCCGCACTATTTGTATTTGCATGTGCGTTTGCTGGCGCCGATCAACTGGAATTTGATTTTGGTCACCCCGATTCCATATTAAAAAATGCGCATTACTACAACGACAACATTCGTCTGTCCTACGATGTGCCCGAAGAAATCACCAAGGCCTGGGATGAGCGCGATTTCGGCTTTGAGATTGCCGATGGTTACTATGGCTATGGTCCTTCAGCTCAGTACGAAGTGCTTGGAAATAGCGGCGAGGTGATTGGCTATATGCTCGTTCAAACACTGAGCTACAGCGAAGACCCCGAGTATCACGTGGCCTACACCGTTTGCGATGTTCAAGGCCGCACGGTGATCGAATTGGAGTACGATGTTTATTCGGAAAGCGAAAACAACCAACTGCCACCCGAATTGCAATGGGTCGATGAAGACGCCTATTAAAATTCGACCAGAATTGAAAATCCACAGATAAAGCTCACCAGCGCAAACCACAGATAGGCCGAGGGCCAACGGCGATCCATCACACACTCAACTGTCATGGTAAACAGTGGACCCACCACTCCAATTGCCGCAATGGAGGCCAAATGGCCAATGCGCACGGCGGTGAGATACAACAACAACGAGACGAATGTGCCGCCAGCCGAAGCGAGTACGACCTTGATGCGATCCACAGTTTTGAGATTTCTATAATTGTGAACAAGCCGTGTTTTTAAAATGGGGCTAGCGAGAATATAAAAAATAAATGCCCCGCCACAGCGAATGAAGTTCGCTTGGAGAGGCGTGAGTGCCGAGACGGCATCAAACGACCAGCGCGTCAGCACCACACCACTGTTGTCGCACACCACACCCACCAATGCCGCAAGTAATCCCCACAGTTCCCAGTGGCCACTCTCTTTAAACTTTTCCAAACTGAACAAAAATAAACAAAAAATAAAAAATAAAATCGCGAGCAGGCGGTAACCGTTGAGCTCCTGCTGAAAGAAATACCACGACGACACTCCAATGAATAACGGTTGAAATCCAAACAGAATAAGTGTTCGTCCGGGACCGATACGCGAATACGCACTCAATAAAAAAAGATCCCCTATTCCTAAACCGATGGCGCCACTCACCATGAGTGCAACTACTACGGGGAGCGGAACACTCACCCAATCGACAAATAGAAGGGTCGATACTGCAAACAGCACGACGCACACCACGGTTTTAAAAAAACTCATCCACAGTGGTGAAATTTTTCGTGAATACTCTGTAAAGACAAAGCTTGCCGATGAAAAAACGATCGCCGCGGCAATTGCAAAAAAATAAGCCTGCTGATGTGCTGGCAACTAGTCCACCCAGTCGTTGGGTTTGTCGTAACAATAGTGGCGCCACACCAACTCTTTGGCCGCTACCTCTTTCAGGTCCGCAAATGGAGGTGGGGTTATCTCAGCCATATAGTATATGTAAATGGTGTCTATCTTTTTTGACTTCTCCGTTTGCTGCATATTCCACGTTCGACACAGATAGCGGCCAAAATACACGCGGTAGTCAAAATAGTTTTTAAGCCAAATATTTGTAAGGTACTTGCGCCACATGGAATTTTTAAAGGTTGCGGCTACGTTTTTAGGTTTTAGATAGTTGAGCTTGTGATCGTCCTGAAACGGGTCAAACACGGTGCCATTGAATTGCGTCGCCTCCATCACATACCAACCGTCGTCACGGCGCGGGTACGGCGCAAACATACTCCAGCGCTGATACATCTCGGTAACACTCATCACCAGGCGAAGGCCATAGGATTTTTCCAGGTTGAGTGCCTCCACCTCGGTGATGTTCCACGCTGTGATCAACACAATGTACACCGCCGCAATGATTTGCAGCACACGCGAGATGCGCAGGCGTGGCGCAGGCGCCGAGATCTTCCATCTCGTGAAATACTGAGATATCCGCTTCACAGGTAAGAATTCACCCATGCGGGTTTTATTCCAAAACGATTCCGGCAGAGTCATCGTCCATGCCGCCATACACAACCAAGGAAACAAACCCAATTCCATAGTGAGAATCAGTCCTGCATGAAAGCCTATAAACGAAAACGCCACCAGCGTTCGACGCTTGAGAAAGGGTATGGGGATCAAAAACAAAATCGGTCCGCCCACTTCTAATAGCAGTGTCATGAAGGACATAATCCGGGTCAGCAGATGAAACTGCGTGAGATAACTCCCCAGCGGTGTGGCAAATTGATCCAAACTCAGAGCATAATAAACGCCCGTTCCATCGGTGTGCCAAATGGGATGGAGTTTAAGAACGCCGGAGAAAAAATAAACCGAAAGCAGCTGAATAAGAATGCCGGCCGATCCCCAGCTCACATGTTTAAAGTTTTCGATTTTGGTTTTATTGAGGTAACTGTCCACAGAGTAGCATGCTGAAATCGGTAAAAATTGCATCCAAAACAACAGCACACGGAACACATCGTCCCCGCCATGCAGGATAATACCGATACGGGTGTGCATGGACACCGTGAGAATCCAACACACGAGCGCCGCTGTACGGGTGTAGAACCCGATACTTAAACACAGTGCGCTCACAGCAATTACGGCCATCAGCACCATGATGATTGCGGTTTGACCGCTAATTAAAAAAATACTGGTTTCCCAGATATTCATGAATTTACTGATCAGCGCCTCGCGCGGCATAACTCCCATGTCCGAATAGAAGTCATAGGCATAAGGCATGCGGTACACAACATCGATAAACAGCAAAAAGCCGAAAAGGATACGGAACAGCGCTAACGAGCGCAGATCCAATGCAAACACATCTTGCAGTACCGTTTTCAGCTTTTGCATTTATCGCAAACTATTTTTACGATTAATGATACTTGGAATAACCATCGAAATCGCGCCATGCATTGTCTTTTTTGTACTTTGGCAAGGAGCGACCCTTAATGGAAATCAATTTCTTGGTGTTTTTATCCAGCGTAAAGTAAATAGGGTTTACGAGCGATCGGTACAACAGATTGGTGGGATTCATTTTGATCACCACGTTGTTGCCCTCTTCTTTATCGTAGGAAAATCTAAAACTCATGATCTCTTTACGAAACCAAACCGCATAACCAAAATTAACATCTTTCTTAGCGAGAAGATCTTTGAGGTGGGAGTCGATGTACGGCACCAGGTTGGCGCTGATCAACACGTCGCCTTTGGGTGTGGTTTTTGTAGTGGATGATTTGCCATTCTCCACATACGTGAAAATCATTTTGCCATCTTTCGTTTCGATAGTGCCTTTTTCTTTAGTAGGTATACGCTCCACATCGTAGCGGATAATTTGGCCATTTTTGATCTCGGCCTTCTCGGTGGCGACAACCGCGCCCGTCATATCTTTGTAAGTGGCCGAATAGTTCATGGTGTCGGCGGAATAGGTGCGCTCTCCCGTCAGTGTGAACAGTTGCTCCTTGCCATCTATATCGTAAATATCGGCCTTGTAAGACTCGTTGGCCTGCGCAAACGCCATGAGAAAAATACAGAGTAAATTCATAGTACACCTTCCTTTTAGGATTTATTGTGACAACTCCTCTAAAACATGGCAAGCGTTAGATGATGTCGAAAGTACCTATCAGAAAAGCAGATGCTGGCAAAGTAGGTTCCAGCAAAGCTCCCCTCCGAAAAGCACCCGTGTTGGAACCCGTGCGTCTCTCCAAAGTGATGGCGGAGCTCGGCATTTGCTCACGCCGTGAAGCCGATGCCCTAATCGAAAACGGTTGGGTCTCCGTTGATGGAGAAGTTGTTTCTACTTTAGGCACAAAGATCCACCCACGAGCAAAGATCAGCGTGGCACCCGAAGGTCAAACATGGCTGCGCGGCAAACTTACAATCATGATCAATAAACCCGTAGGCTATGTTTCCGGGCAGGCCGAGGATGGATACACTCCGGCAAGTGCCATTTTATCGGAAAACATGCAGGTGCGCGCTCCCGGCGACCCGCCTCCGCCAGTCCGAAAAGAGCTGTTTTCTTTAGCACCTGCGGGCAGACTCGATATTGATTCCTGGGGACTTTTAATTTTGACTCAAGACGGCCGCATCGCCAAACGCCTCATCGGCGCCGACTCCCCATTTGAAAAAGAATACCACGTGTGGGTGGACGGCGAGATCACGCGCGAAAAGGTGCGCGCGTTGACCCACGGACTCTCTCTCGACGGCAAAGCGCTCAAGCCGGCAAAGATCAAACACGTTAAAAACAACGAGCTCGTTTTTGTTCTGCGCGAAGGAAAAAAACGCCAGATTCGCCGCATGTGCGAGCTTGTCGATCTTGAGGTGACGGGCCTTGTGCGCACGCGGATTGGGCCGCTCACACTGGGCAATCTTAAATTGGGCCAGTGGCGCTATCTTTCGCGCAAAGAGATGTTCGATCTCCTCGACGAGTAGTCTGTTTATTTTGGAATTAGCGAAGCCCGAGTTCGGCAGCAGTGAATTCGATGTTGCCAACATGAATCGTAACACCCGGGTTCGTTCCTCCAGTTAAATAAAATGTCGTGCTCCCAGCGGGGCAACTGTAAAGCGTTTGAATATTGGCCATGAATTGCCCTACGGCACCCGCTGAGTTGGACGTGTGCGATACATTGCGAATTACAGTTCCGCCCGCAGAACCAACGCGTATCGCGAAACTTATACCATTCCAAGCGCCCGCTGTGTTGTAGGAATCAAAATTAGCAAAAATTAAAACCGGCGCGCCCGTGCAGGTCATGGTGAAAGAAGCGATAGTACCCGTATGTGTAAACGATGTATTGGCCGGGGTGTTTTTCGAATACGCGTTGTTCGAGCGTATCGTGCCTTGCACATCGAGCTTTGCGGCGGGCACTGTGGTTCCAATACCGACGCTACCAGTGGATGTGATACGCACCTTTTCGGTTTCGGAGCCTACAGTTCTCGTACCAAGTGCAAGGAATCCATTTGAAGAAGAGTTCTCCGCCTGGGTTCCGGCTTCGACGTAGCCCATCACTCGATTGTTGGGATTCGAAGCAACAGTTTCTGACAGAGATAGAATCATTCGACTCGTTTCGTTTGTGCCTTCGCCAATTCCATAAGTTTTACGATTGTCTATTGCAAATCCCGTAAAAGCTCCATCGACGGCGCCGTACAAATGCAGGTTGTTGCTAGGTTCATCTGTGCCAACCCCCACGTTGCCATTTTGTCCGATAACCATTCGGGTAACAGACGTATCAGAAGCGTTAGGCGTAGTGAAAAAATAAAGCATTGATCCGGAATTTGTTGCGGAATGGTTCTCTGTGGCTAAAGATTGCAGTCCCGATCCACCTCCAGAAGATGCATAGTTTCTAAAGGAAATATTTCCGAGCTGATCCCACGCAATAGGATAATCCGCAGAACCATATGTATCGCGGCCACGCCTTAAAATTAAATAGGGCGCATGCCAAGCCGTATTTGAATACGCTCCACTTAGAATCGTCGGATAGCTCGCATCCTCACCATAAAAATTAACATCACCGCCGTGAGTATGAAGCCTTGCCGCAGGATTTGTTGTACCTATACCTACGTTGCCACCAGTGGGCTGGAGGATAACATAGCCCTTTGTTGAATCGGAGGTGGATTCTAGAGTGAGATTTGCACTGGCGCTCGCTCCACCGCGCAAGCTTTGTCCCGCTCCTCGACCGGCGAGAAGTGCGTATTGCGTGTGATCGTCATCGCCGAGTCCCGTGAGGGCACCGTGATCGGTCGCGCCCACTAAGTCGGAGGCGCACTCCCAACGATCGCTGGTCGTCCACTTAAGAACATGGCCATCTGTGCACTCTGTGCCCGCCGGCATGTAGGTGAAATACTCCGCCGGAGCGTTCGATATTTTCCCTATGCTGATTGCGCCTACATCCGCACTCACGATGGTACCATCGGAGATTTTTGCGCTGGTGACACCCGCATCTTTTAATCTGAGCGCGTTGGAATTGATCTCTATGCCAACATCGTCCACCGCTACCGCTAAATCCCGATCCGCCGACAAATCGCCGCCGCCGGTGAGAGCCGAGCCCGTGTTGGTATTGATCGCGCGCGTGGTGCTGACTCCAGTCGACCAACCTGTCGAGATGTCTTTACAATTAAGACCCGCTTCATCACACAGCTGTTGGGCACGAATAGTACCGGCCACATCGAGAAGCGCTTGCGGGCTGCTTGTCCCCACACCCACTCCTGCGCCACCATCATAAAGAAGACTGTTACCGAGGCCTGTGGAACTGGTCCACTTCGGCACATAGTTTGTTGTGCCAGTGCCATTGCTGGCGATCGTCGACGATGACGTTGTGGCCGTGCTGATACAATAAATGACGTTCACGTTTCTTGGCCGCGATTCGTTGCCACCGGTTGCGACTATGGTGAGGGCGCGATCGGCACTGGGTGCCCCTCCAAGATCAGGGCGAGATATACTCCCATAGGCTCCTCCGGCTCCACCCGAGGTGTCTCTCACCGTTACACTTGTTCCACCGTCGGTGACGGAGTGACTATGGCTGGCGTTGGTGTACGACTGCTTTGTGCCGACATTGTCGCCAGCTGTGCCGTCTCCGCGATTGGTGCGCGCGCCCGCATCTGGATCCGCACCGGAGGCGTGACTCCAGCCGCGCAAAAACTGTCCACGATAATCAGGAAGATTAAATGTGGTGGAGCCGTCTCCAGAGCCGTACATAGTGGAGAGTGCTGCGAACAAAGCATTGTAAGTGGTGCGCGACACCGCACTGCCATTGGCCTCAAGCCAACCCGCAGGACATGTTGCCGTAGGGAATGCCGCTACTAAACCAGCTGGGCTTCCACCAAGACTATTCCAACTTGTACCATCGTTCACCTCGATGGAACCATTTGTTGTATTGAAGCGCATCCACCCCGGTTGCGGACTTGCTGGTCTTTGACCGCTCGTACCTTTGGGAATCGCTAACGCAGTGGTGGAATTTCCTAAATCTAAAGTGACTGCAGGAGATGTGGTACCAATACCCACGTTGCCGCCATTGGGCTGAAGGATCACAAAACCTTTTGTGGCATCGGAAGTGGATTCGAGAGTGAGGTTCGCACTCGCGGCAGTTCCACCACGCAAATTTTGACCCGCACCACGACCAGCAAGGAGTGCGTATTGGGTGTGGTCGTCATCGCCGAGGCCCGTGAGAGCTCCGTGATCGCTAGCACCCACGAGATCGGAAGCACACTCCCATCGGTCGTTTGATGTCCACTTGAGCACATAGCCATCTGTGCATTCTGTGCCTGCTGGCATGTAGGTGAAATACTCAGCCGGAGCGTTCGATATTTTTCCTATGCTGATTGCGTTCACATCCGCACTCACGATGGTACCATCGGCGATTTTTGCGCTGGTGATTCCGCTGTCTTTTACTTGTACAGTGTTGGTAGCGATTTCAATCGTGGTGTTATCGACGTTCATGGCGATGTTGCGATCGGCAGAGAGGTCGCCGCCACCGGTGAGGCCTGAGCCAGAGTTGGTGTTGATCGCGCGTGATGTCGCAACGTTACCGGTACTCCATCCTGCGGAAATGTCTTTGCAGTTCAACCCCGCTTCATCGCAGATCTGCTCGGCACGTATAATACCTGAGACGTCCAGTAACGATTGTGGATTGGTACTACCAATACCGATATTTCCGCTTGGTAATATTGTCATGCGATCCGAACCGTTAGTTGCCATTCGGAGAGTGTTGTCGTTACCACTACGCTCCGCCTCCAACTTGGTATCCCCATCAGCATCCGCGAGTACTGTTGTTCCGAGGGAGTTGAGCTTAACAACGGTGAGTTGAATGTTGTAGATTCCCAGCGTAGGACCATTCTGCGAATCCATAATTTCAACACTGACGAGGCGTCCTGCTGTTAGGCTTGCGGTATAGATAACGCTGTCACTTCGACTACCCATAGCATTGACACTACCAGACGAAGCCACTTGCGCACCATCCACAAACAGACGCATCGACGAATAGTGTGTGGTTTGTGGCCCGAAGGTCGCCGATGCGGAGATCTGGTAGATCCCATCAGATGGAATAGTTACGCGATCATTTGCAAGGTCGGCGCCACCCAAGTTATTGAGTGTGGTCGCAGTGAAATTTGGAGTAAAGAATACACCTGCTGTGAATCCACCGGCCGCAAGGTCGGGAGCTGTCATTCGAGTTGCCAATGGTACAGCACTGCCCGCTCCACCGCTCGGCCAAGATGAGCGACAGTCTCCAGCAACACACAGCTCATCGGCATTCAATTGCCCTACCACATCGAGTTCATACAATGGAGTGGCCGTGCCAATACCTACCCGACCCGAAGTATCAATGCGCAGTCCTTCGGGATCACCATCGGCAGTGAGCCAATTTCCTCCCAGAACTAAGTTTTGGGTGGCAACGTGACTGCCAAGGTTGTCCGCACCACCACCACCGCCACTGCCCGCACCGGCGCCAATGAGAGAACCACTAAAATGAGTGCCTGTAGATAATCCGCTCACAGAGCTCGCACTCGTATATACAAAACCTTCGACATAGTCGGTGGTGCCGTTCATATCCAATACAATTGTAGACACCGCCGTGCTTCCCCAACCAGCAGCGCCATTGCTCTGCATATAGGTTGTAGATACACCATTTTTATAAATAGAAGCCGCAGTAAAAACATTGGTAACGTTCGCCGCCACACTCAATACGAATATATACTTTCCAGGCACAGTTGGCGTGAAGCGATCTGCGGCAAAATTACTACTCGTATCAAAAACCTCTGTCGGCCATGTGAGTTTCGTATAGGCACCAGCAGTCACTGCTTGCGCGCTACCATTGCGATGCACATAAAACGACGGTCCACCTGCAGACAGTGAATCCCAGGAAGTGCCGTTATACACCTGTAAACAGTTATGATCTGTGTTGAAAATTGTTAACCCTGTTGCCGGCGCGGCAATACCATTGCGATTGGCGGTAGACATTCTCGGGGGCAAAAATCCTTTTGTCGTAGAATCCGCTTGAAATATAGCCGATGCATGCGCAGCCGTTGTACCGACCCCCACGCTACCACCGTTGGGTTGTAACAGTACGTACCCCTTTGTCGCATCGGAGGTGGATTCAAGTGTGAGGTTGGCACTTGCGGCAGATCCACCGCGCAGGCTTTGACCTGCCCCGCGACCGGCGAGAAGCGCGTACTGAGTGTGATCGTCATCGCCAAGACCCGTGAGGGCTCCGTGATCGCTTGCACCGACGAGATCGGAGGCACACTCCCATCTGTCGCTCGATGTCCACTTGAGTACGTAGCCGTCTGTGCACTCCGTGCCTGCCGGCATGTAGGTGAAGTATTCCGCCGGCGCATTGGATATTTTTCCAATGCTGATCGCGCTCACATCAGCACTCACGATGGTGCCGTCGGCGATTTTAGCGCTTGTGATACCGCTGTCTTTGACTCGGAGAGCGTTGGCGTTCAGTTCCACGGTAGTGTTATCGACGTTCACGGAGAGTGACCGATCCGCCGTGAGGTCGCCTCCACCGCTCAAGCCCGATGTTCCCGATGTCGCTATTGTTCTGGAGCTAGATGCGGCTCCTATGTCGCCAGGTGCAGCACCCGTTTTATCGATCTTACTCCAAGCGATCGCCGCTGCGGAGTTGATGTCGGTGTTCATGATGGTGTCGTCGTCGATTTTGCCGGATGTGATGGCGTCGTCCGCGATTTTGGCCGAGGTAATGGCATCATCTGCGATTTTTCCAGAGGTCACGCCTAGATCTTTGATTTGCACTTTGTTCGAGCCGCTGATTTCTATTGTAGAGTTATCAGTGTCTACGCTCAAATCTGCAGTGCCACTTGTGGCGCCACCTAATAGCCCCGATGTGGTCGCATGTGTGGTGACACCGTCCATGTCTCCACCACCACCCCAACCCGAGGAGATGTCTTTACAGTTGAGCCCCGACTCATCGCAAATCTGATGGGCGCGGATAATACCTGCAACGTCGAGAAGTGATTGCGGGTTTGTTGTACCAACACCCACGTTACCTGCGGTGGGTTGAAGGATTACGAACCCTTTTGTGGTGTCGGAGGTAGATTCAAGAGTAAGGTTTGCGCTTGCGGCAGTTCCACCGCGCAGGTTTTGGCCTGCACCGCGACCGGCGAGTAATGCGTACTGAGTGTGGTCATCGTCGCTGAGACCTGTGAGAGTGCCGTGATCAGTGACACCGATATCCGTGGCACATTCCCAACGATTGCTCGAGGTCCACTTGAGCACATAGCCGTCGGTACACTCAGCACCGTTGGGCATGTAGGTGAAATACTCGGAGGCAGCACTTGAGATTTTACCAATGGTGATGGTGTCGACGTCGGCGCTAGTGATAGTGCCATCAGCAATTTTTGCAGATGTGACGGCACCGTCATCGATTTTTGCGGTGGTGACTGAATCATCGGCGAGCTTCGCACTTGTCACGGCGCTATTCGCCAGCTTCACTTCCGTTACGGAAGTATCGACGAGCTTGCTCGTCGAAACCGAGCTATCTGCAAGCTTTGCAGTTGTCACGGCTTCATCGTCGAGTTTTGCTGTGGTGACAGCGGCATCATCGATCTTTGCTGTAGTCACAGCAGCGTCAACAAGTTTCGCCGTAAGAACACTGCCATCTTGGAGGTGGCCTGAGGCCACACCGAGAGCTTTGAGTT
>CAYNTO010000030.1:19960-31399 GCA_964400355.1 uncultured Pseudobdellovibrionaceae bacterium | reverse complement strand
TCACACCCAATCGCGACGGAATCGTTATCGATACGCACAGCAGTCCTCAAAGCATCGCCTCGGAAATTGCAATCCTCATTAAGGACGCAAGCAAACTTCGCTCTTTGGGCGAGCGGGCGCGGGAAACCGCCAAAAGGTGGAATTGGGATTTGGCTGCGAACAATTATTTAGAAGTTTATAAAAAACTGTGATGGCGATGATGGATAAAACTCGAGATAGCGGGCTAGATGCCCTTCGATTCTTAGCAATTTCTTCTGTAATTCTTTTGCATTTAACGGAAGCTGTGCCATCTATGCCGGAGTCAATTAAAAATGTTTTTGCTTTTGGATGGGTCGGAGTTGATCTATTTTTTGTGCTCTCGGGGTTTTTGATTGGACAGCAAGCTATCCGTGATCAGCGAAGTAACGATAAAAAGGAGCAATTGAGGCAATTTTGGGTTAAGCGATGGTTTCGGACTTTACCACTTTATTTTGTGGTCCTGTTTGTTTATTTAGTTGTAAAGCCTTCACTCTTCAATTCACCATTCGAGCCCAATATTCTGCCCTATTTTTTCTTTGCTCAAAACTATTTTACGCTGACCGATTTTGTTCAAAGCTGGTCGATCTGTATAGAGGAACAATTCTATCTATTATTTCCAATTATCGTATTTGTTGTTGTGCCGAAGATGTCGCGTAAACCTATTTTTTGGCTAATGATTGCGGCCCTTGCAGTATTTCTGCGCTTTTTGATAGTGCGCCGCTTACCAGTTGTGTTGAGCCCGTCTGAACTAGATGCACATATACGATTTCCATTTTATACACACTTCGACGGGTTAGCGTTAGGTGTTTTTTTGGCTGCAAGTCTGCATAAGTGGAAAGACTTTAGTGCGCGTTTAAAAACTGGATCTCTCATAGTTGGGGTTTCAATTATAATTTCAACCTGTTGGTTTTTAGGCGCATCCAACCAACCGAATATAGCAACTGAGTACTACGCCCTATTAGCAACTGGTTTTGCGCTGATGACTGTAGGCGCGTATAAAAAGAAGGTACCGGTTATCCTATTGCCGGTAGTCGAATGGATCGCCATACTTTCCTATGGGGCTTATCTTTGGAATAACCTTATAATGCGATTTACGGCGACTCGCTTGCACGATCTTCATTGGTCACTTGCAGCTCTAGCTTTTGTAGGTTTGACGTTCTTTGTGGCGCTAATAACGTATTATGTAGTGGAGCGTCCGTTCATGATGCTACGCTCAAAAATTCTTTAATTTTTAGCAAATAGGGCTTTCACGTGGACTCCTTTTTTTAACCAGGTACCCTCGAATGATGACGAAAAGGATTCTTGCCATCGGCCACAGCTTTGTTCTTGCGCAGAATCGCGATGTGATGCGCGCCGTTCATGAGTCGGGAGAGGTGGAGGTAACACTCTTAGCTCCGCGATTTTTTCATGGTGATTTGCGCGATCTGGATATCGAGAAGGAGCCCGAAGGCTCCACCATGGAAGTTATTCCTATCGACTGTTATTGGACCGAGCGAATACATTTTTTTACCTACAATCTTTTTCAGATTCAGCGACTGCTCAAAAGAAACCGTTACGACGCGGTTTATTTGTGGGAAGAACCTTACATTGTTTCTGGATTCTCCTTGGCCCAGCTCTTTCATCAGTATAAAGTTCCTTATTTTTTTTATTGCAGCCAAAATATATTCAAGAAATACCCATGGCCATTTTCTTATTTTGAACGACTGGCACTACAGAAAGCTTCCGGTGCGTTTGCTTGTGGCGTGGGGGTCCGGCGCGTCTTAGAGGCCAAAGGTTTTCCCACCACTCAAGTCTTACCTTTGTTTGTAAGTTTGGAGCGTTTTCGACCATTCACAAACGATGAAAAACGTCAGGGGTTAAGGCAGCTCGGACTGGCGGCACCACTTACGGTGGGATTCATGGGACGCCTTGTGGAAGAAAAGGGTGTTGGCCTATTTCAAAACGTGGCTGAGCATTTGTTGGCAAATCATTCTTGTAACATAATAGTTATTGGTTCAGGGCCCCTCAAGTCGTCATTGGAAAAATGGGCGTCCGATAAATCAAATGTGCGTCTTCTTGAGCTCAGACACCACGAGGTGCCATCTATCTTACCGCTCTTGGATATACTCCTGTGCCCGAGTCAAACTCTGCCAAATTGGAAGGAGCAGTTCGGGCGTATGATCGTAGAAGCATTTGCAGCCGGAGTTGCGGTGGTGGGAAGCGATTCCGGTGAGATACCACACGTGATTGGTGAGGCGGGACTAGTGGTTCCTGAAGCGGAGCTGGAACGATGGACTCAAGCTGTAGATACTCTTGTAGTGGATACCCAACAGCGGAGCGTTTTGATTCAAAAAGGACTTATTCAGGCGCAAACATTTTCAGTGAAAACAGTTGCGGGTGATCTTTTAAAGAGTGTTCGATCAGCGCTGAAGTGGGATTAGCAAAGACTCTAGTTTAAGAGAGCAGTTTGGACGAGTTGCAAAAATTTGGAGCACCCGTGGATTGCTTGCGTTGACCCGATGTGGTGCCGTTACAGAGTGCACCAAAGGTCATTAGGTTTTCGGTGCGAATACTCGGTTTTGCATAGGCCTTCTTGGGATGAGAGCCACTTGGAGTTTCGGGGTTGGTTTTGCGATTTTTACTCATGCCTCATGGTAGTTGCACAAACGGCAATTAACAAGCTATGGGTCTGACGATGGTCCAAACTCATCGCGTTGACAACAATTCTGAATTCGAATAGCGTCGGCCCATAAACACCAGTTAAGGGGTAAAAATGAACCAGGTTTCAGATTCGTTTAAAGATCAACGGCATGTTCGTAATATTGCTCTGGATATAGTACTGACAATTGTTTTTTGTGGAATCTATAATCTGTATGTTCAGTACAAGCAGATGGAAGCTGTCAATGACATGCTCAAAGAGAGCAAATACAGCTTCGTAAGCTGGTTGATCTTTACGATGATCACATGTGGTCTTTATCATATTTATCACGAATACCGTAAGAGCACCGACATTGCTCGCATTCTTAAGAAAGACACGGGATCTGCTGGTTTGACCGCAGTGATTCTTACGTTTTTTGGGCTCAGCTTTATAAACGATGCCATTCAACAATCGGAAATCAATGCCTACTACGGCAGTCAAAGCCTCTAGTTCCAGTTATCGGCTCAAAAAGCTGTTTTTGATCGCATTTCCGCTCGTTGTTGCGTGCGGTGGTGTGGTGCGCTGGCATGTTGGAGAACTGGGTATATCGAGCTTGCAGGCGGTTTCAAGTCACCTCTATGTACCTTGTATTTTTCATTGGCTCACGGAATGGGACTGCCCCGGCTGCGGAATCACGCGGTCACTGATTTCCATGTATTTGTGGAGCCCGCGTTTGAGCTTTTATTTTCATCCTCTAGGGCCGGTGATTTTTTTAAGCGCAGCGTTTTATTGGGCAAGTCACTTTTCTCGCCGCGCCGAAAACTGCTGGCGGCACGGACGAGAATTTTTTCGCACTCACGCGTACACGGTTTTGATTGTGGTGGCAGCGTGGGGTGTGCTACGAAATTTTTAGCCTATTTTTTTAGGTGCGAATTGTGGATCAAAAAAGCGGCTCGGAAAAACAATTCCGTTTTCTTTAAATCCCGCGATGTCTTTAGGCACATATCCTGTGGGCATCAGTTGCCCGTTGTCATCCAGCGAAAACACCTTTGAGCGAGTGATGATGTCCCCTTCGAGGCCCGTGATTTCCAGGATTTCACTCACAATACGGCGACCATCCAGCGTGCGCTTGAGTTGAATAATAAAATTCACAGTTTCGGCAATTTGCCGACGCAGCACTTTTGTGGTTACGTCGAAGCCCGACATGTGCAACAGGTTTTCCATACGGGTGAGGCAGTCTGTTGGAGTATTGGCATGAATGGTCGTCATGGAGCCTTCGTGCCCGGTATTCATGGCTTGAAGCATTTCGAAGGCTTCGTCTCTGCGACACTCGCCAACGATGATGCGATCAGGGCGCATGCGTAGAGAGTTGATCAGGCAATCGCGAATAGAGACGTGCTTATTCCCGGTACGAACAGCAAGTAACTGTATCCAATTGGCTTGGTGAAGTTTGAGCTCTGGGATGTCTTCGATAGTGACAACTCTTTCGCGCACCGGGATTTCGCCGGAGAGCGCTTGTAAAAATGTTGTTTTCCCGGAGCCCGTGCCGCCCGAGACGATGATGTTCATCTTGGACACAACCATGGCTTTTAAAAACATCTCCGCGCGATCGCTGATCGCCTTTTTTTCCATGAGAGTTTTTAAGGTGAACATCCTGTCCGAGAACTTTCGGATGGTGATGCAGGGGCCTTTAGGGTTCATCGGTGGGAGAATTATATTGAATCGATAACCATTGGGGAGAACGCCGTCAAAGTAATAACCGCTACCTTTTGCTTGGCCGCTTTGTTGAAGGATACTGTCGATGTAACTCTCCAGTTGCGCCTCATTGTTAAAACAGGCTGTGGTTGGCTCTAAAAAACCTTCACGCTCCACAAAAATTTTATTGTGACCATTCACCATGATTTCGGTGATCAATGGGTCGCCCATGAGATATTGGATGGGATGGATGCTTTGCGTGATTTTCGACATACTGAATTATCGGAAAAAATCATAAAAAGACGTAAAAAATCTTTGCCTCAAACTAGACCTTGATCCGTATGTTACTGGTATCAAAGGCCAGCTACAGATAGACTGAGGCCAATGTTCGAAGTTTCAAGTCCAAACAGCAGAATCAAAAAAGGAGTTGCGGAAGCACTGGATGTTTCTACGCGCAGTTTTGAATACTCCGTAGATCTTTCGATCCACGAAATTCCGTTTCGCTTTTTTGTGAAAAGCGAAGCTGTGATCAAGCGCCTCTATGACCTCTATCCGGTCGAATGGTTCAAACATCAGTCTACGAACCCTTATCCCGTGTACTGGCTCGATAATCAGGATTTTGGCTTTACCGATGCACAGTGGGAGAATGACGAAAACTTTGAGTGTATTTTGCATCGCTCAGGCGACCGGCAATTTGCTATACAACGGGATTTTTTAGGAATAGATGAGCGGACGTTTTCGGTGCTGGTGTGTTCCTACACAATCGGTGATGGATTTTATAATTTTCTACGCTGGATCGCGCCTAAGTATTTTGTGCAGCAGAATAAAGTTTTATTGCACAGTTCCTGCGTACTGGATGCACATAAAAATGCCTATTTTAGTTTCGGGCCCTCGGGCGCTGGAAAAACAACCATCTCATCTCTACTTCCGCGCACGCGCGTGCTCGGTGACGATATGAATGTTTTAAAGATCGAAAACGGCAGATGCTGGGCGCAGGCGGGAGCATTGGGGCAGGCGATCACCAACCCCAAGGAGTACGGGGAGTGGTACCCGGTGAAGGCTTGCCTTTGGCTTGAAAAGAGCAAATCACTACACATAGAAACCATGGCCAAATCCGAGCAATTCTTAAAAATATCATCGGCGGTGGCCAATGTGTTTTGGCCCACGTTGACGGAGCAGGAAACACAAAAAATTCTCGCCATAGTTCAAAACATATTGAATAGCGTGGAACTGGATAAACTTTACTTTCCAATTAGTCGCGAAGTTTGGCCCATGGTGTGGGCGCACTATTTAACGCCAAAGGAGCAAGAGAATGTCTTATAAACGTGTAGCCGGTTTGCCCTGGCAAATTGTCGGCGAGAACGCCGTTATCATTGATCCTCGCAACAATAAGATTCATGAGCTTGATCCAGTAGGCACTAACATTTGGTCTGAACTCGACGGCGAAAAGCAAACGCCCGCGATTGCCGAAGTTATTTGTGAAGTTTACTCGAGCGAGCAAGCCATGGTGGCCAGTGACGTCGATGAATTCTGCGAATCACTCTTGGAGCAGGGCCTCATCGAATTGATCGAACATGAGTGAAATATTAGAAAAGATCCGTTTTCAATCGTCGCAGCAGTGGATCCCCATGCAGGCGTCGCTGGAGCTGACCAATCGCTGCAATGAGCGATGCGGGCACTGTTACTTGCCGTCGTTTAAAGATGATGCGAGCAAGGTGATGTCCGAAGCGGAATGGAATCAAATTCTGCAACAGCTGCGCGGCGCAGGGACGCTGTTTCTTATCCTTATGGGCGGCGAGGCTATGCTCAGTCCGCATTTTTGGAGTATATTGGGCACTGCTCATCAGCTGAGTTTTCACGTATCCATGATCACCAATGGATTAAAGATTCAAACGCTAGAGGTGGCACAACGGCTCAAAGAAACCGGCATGATCAACGTCACCGTTTCTCTCTACAGCAATGACCCGCAAATCCACGACAACATGACCCGTGTTAAAGGATCTCACGCAAAAACCGTGCGGGCGATTCAACTCTGCCGTGAGGCGGGTATTCAGGTGACTTTGAATTGTCTTATTGGGAAGCAAAATATTGAAAGCATCTTTGATCTGGAAGATTGGGCGATGAAAGAAGATCTCATGCTCAAGTTTGATCCGATGATTACGCCAAAGCTCAATGGCGACATGAGCTCCACACTGGAGCGGGCCAGCGAAGATCAGCTGCGCACCTATTTTCGTGAAAAAATACGTAGATGGCCCAATGGCAGGCCCAAATCCAGTGAAGAGTCCTCAGGCGATTATGTTTGCAATGCTGGAAAGGGAAAGTGCGCCGTTACCTACAGTGGTGAGCTGCTCCCTTGTATTGAGATCCGTGAGCCCATTGGAAATTTGCGCACGCAAGCGTTCTCGGAGTTGTGGCAAAATCATATTGTTGCCAAGTGGCGCGACATCAAATGGAAAGACGTGGAGGGGGCTGATTCAAAAATGATGTCCTTTTGCGATCATTGTATGGGAATGGCAAAAAACGAAACTGGTTCCCATTTAAAAATGACCTGTTATTCCAAAATGCTGGCGGGGATTAAGAGCGACTATTCCGAGGTGGAACGTGCCGATAGAGAGCTTTGAGCGCATCCAGGTGCCATTTGTTGGCAGAAGTATGTGGCCGCTATTAAAAAGTGGCGAAGCTCTGATCGTACAGGTTCCGCACAAGCCCGTGGAGCTCTCAAATGCCGATATAGGAAAGCTCTTTATATTTAAAGACAACAAAGAATGGGTTTGTCACCGCTATCTGGGATTGTCTGACGGAGCCTTTTTATTTAAAGGGGATTTTTCAACGGTGCACGAGGCATTGCCTCGGCCGCATGTGCTCGGCGAAGTGCTGGGATTTAGGAAAAACAACAAACACTTTTATTTTTTTAGAGCAGGACGAATTCGCAAATTGATCGTGCGGCTGCAAAAATCCTCCATCACTGGTAGAGGATGGGTTCAGCGCTTGCAACGCTATTTGGCTCTTATCCTAGCGCTTACCATTAAGCCTCTGTTTTATCGCAAAGTAGACCCACTGAACATTGTAAGTAAGAGCCTGCCATAAAGACTCTTTGACCAGGTGTTTCGCTGCCAAGTACCGCCAAAAGTGCGCGGAAGGGTCTTCTAAGAACTCTAAATTAAGGACGGCGCGCGCAAGGTAACTGCCGTACTCAGGGGGCCTTTCCACATCGAAGTCATAGGCAACTTTTAGGGCCTGCGCGGTAAAATCCAGACTTTTCAATACCTGAAGCTTTTGAGCTTTCTGCCACAACTGGGCATTCCACAGTTGTGGTTGTTCCACGCTCAGCAAATAGAGGTCGTGCAACCATTTGCTTTTTAATAAAGTGTGTTGGCCCGCATAATGATGGGCAAGATAAAGGAGTTCATCTGCCGGCTCGAGGAGATAATAGTTTTTGTATGGAATATTTTGCCAGTCACTGTAAGTGGTGGAGCTTGTGAGCTGGGTGTGCACTTCGAGCACGATCTCTAAACCAAGGTGGAACCGCGTGAATACAAACTTAAAATTGTTCTCACTCCATTTTTCCTCTACACGCTCAACAAAGCCCATCTCGCTGAGCACTTCTCGTAATGCGGACAAGTGCTGTGGCGGTACAAGCACATCAATATCGGTAAGATCTCTCTCGGAGGAGTCGTAAATGCGTCCAAAGAATGTTATTCCCTTTAATCCAACGAGCGGGATACCTGCACGCTCGCAGCTCTCTGCGAGGGCCTCAAACTCACTGATGAAGAGGACGTTCTGTAAAACTCTCGTGCGGTGCTCAGAGGACAAATGTGCGCTGTTCAAGGTTACCTCTTAAAAGTTGAATAACGGAAATCGGCGGCACCAACGGAAAAGCGAGCATCATTTTTAGGAGCTCACTGTATTTAAAGTCGCAGTCGTGCAGCAGGTAGATCACATACAACCAGCAAACTCCAATATACAAAAAAATACCGCCGGCAAAAAGCAACGGCGAAAGTGGGCTCAATAGTAATAATAATAAAACACCAATTCCCATCCACAGTCGGGACCACGAGAGGGCGCGAAAATTCATTTTTTTAAAAAGCACTGGATGTTTCTTTGCCAGGTACGGAATTTTTCTAGCGCGCACAGCATTTTCAATCCAGCGGTAGACCTTTGCCGGAGGGACCGGATGAGTGACCACTACATTTTTCGCCGGCACGATGGGGTGGTTCTTTTCCAGGATGGACCATGCCAGATCCGTGTCCTCGAGGTAAAAAGGGAAGTGGGGATCGAACCCACCCACAGCTAAGAACTCTTTTTTGCGATAAAACATATTGCAAGTTTGAAAGCCCCCAAACTGACTCAAAAACTGCATGCCTTTAGAGGTAAAGGTTTGTTTCCCCATTGAGGGGATTACCGTGAGTCCCTCGATGGCCACTGGATCTTTTTCGGTGATGATCTGTTGAGCGTTTTTTAACCATGAAGTATCCGCAATGCAGTCGTCATCGATAAACGCGAGCCACTCATGCTGAGCGGCTCTAGCGCCGCAGTTGCGTTTGAGAGAGGCACTTTTACCGTGGTGCTCAGGGTCTTCAATACACAGAGGCTTGAGAGAGAGGGGCCCCGCATAATTTTTTAGAATGGCTTCAGACCTGTCACCCGCAGTGTAGACAACGAGAACTTCAAAGTTTTCAAGCCCCATGGTTTGTGACGACAGCGAATCGAGAAGACTCTGAAGTGTACCAGGGCGATTATAAGTAGGAACTATGACCGAGAACATCTGTCTCTATTGTTGTCTCAATCGAGAGATGCGACAAGCGCAAAGTGCGTTATGTATGCTCGACGATAGTCGTGGCCAATCAAAGGAAGTGTGGTCGCGGTGATGATGGCGTTTTAAGATTTACTTTTAAGGAACTACCGTGCGATCAAAAAATGCCATTCTCAATTTTATTGCCAGCATTTTTCGTAACGGCGTGGGAATGTTGCTTGGAATTATCGCGACCCCCATCATTCTCGAATATCTGGGCGAGGAGCAGTTTGCGATTTTTCGCATCTTACTGGATTGGTTTGGACATCTCTCCTTGCTGGAATTCGGTCTTTACGGCGCAGTGTTGTCTTTTCTTGCAAAAATAATGACCGAGAAAAAAGAGAAGCTCGGCGCTGTGCTGCAAATTGTCTTTTTTAAATATTCGTACGTGTTCGTTTGGCAGCTGGTGTGTCTGGTTGTATTTGCAGTATTCTTTAAAAAACTAGTGCCTGTGTCGACGCAATATGAGTCCACTGCATGGTGGTCGTTTGTTGTGATGACCCTTTGCACGGTGTTCATCTATACCCAAATTCTTCGAGGGTACTTAGATGCCTCACAAAAAGGATACATAGTAAGCTATATTCTTGTAGCCCAGAATGTCGTCTACTTGGCGCTCGCAGTGGGTTTTGTGTACCTCTCTTACGGCGTGATCGGCCAAGTTGTGGCGTACGTGATCAGTTTATTTTTTATGGCCATTCTATATCTGTACGTGTGCCGAAAAATTTTGCCTCAATTTCTTTCCAGAGAAATGGTGGTGCAGGCGGATTTGGACGTCTTTATCAAACAGCGTAAAAACAATTTTTTTAACGAGCTTTGTGGGCGCATTTCCTTTTTGTCAGACAACATTATTATCACTTTTATCTTGGGTGCAAAGTCGGTGACCGCTTTTTATCTGACACAAAGGTTGGCGCAAATTCTTCAGCAGCAGCTGCAAGGGGTGAGCAATGCGGCATGGCCAGCGTTAGGAGAGCTCTATTATAAGAATCAAAAAGACATTCTTTCGCAGAGAATTGTGCAACTTACCGAGTTGACGGCGGCTCTGGCAGGTGTGTCCATGGGCACGCTGATTCTGATGAACAAATCTTTCATGTACTTGTGGACGGGGGCCGAGACCTATTCTGGTGATGAAACAACTTTCCTCGCCTGCATAAACGGCGGTCTGTTTGCAATCACCAGTTTGTGGGGATGGTGTCTCGCTGCTATCAATCGCTCGGACAAAGCGGCGCCTGTGTTTTTTGTGCAAGCATTGATCAATGTGCTGGGATCTTTTGTAATCACTTACCTTGTCGGCATCAATGGGCCGCTCTATGGCACTTTTGTGGGACTTGCGGTAACAGCTATTTGGTGGCTTGGAAAGATCCTCGCTGAAACATTTTCAATTCGTTATCCACTTTTAATGCGCTTATGGATTGTTCCATTTTTAATTCCAGTGACTGCTGCAATCGCAATTCAGATGTCAACGGTGGTACCAATTGCCGGAAGCTGGATCGCTTTTTTTGGCTGGTATATTCTTATTTCAGCTGTGTTCCTAGTTGTTGTTTTTTCTGTATTGGTGTCAAAAAAAACGAAAGCGCTACTCCTCGAGAAGTTGCGTGAATTTGTTTCGAGAAGACTATGAAAATTGCCATAAGCGTACGCATCCTAAATACTCCCTATATTCGTGGCTGGAGTCGCTATACATACAATCTTATCCACGGTCTATCTCAGCGCAATATCTCCCTGTGTTTGCTTTCGGATACAGCAATCAATGAAGACTTTTTGCCGCCGCACTTGCGCGGACAAGTGCAGGTGCAACAGGGACGTAACTATCTCCACTGGGAGCAAGTGGTGTTGCCAAAAATGGTTAAGGACTGCGGCGCAGACTTATTGCATTCCCCGATCAACTACGGAGTGCCTGTGTTGGGACGTTTTAAAAAAATTCTTACCATTCACGATGCCATTGATCGCTCCTACTACGAGCCGCAAATGGGGGTTTTTAATCGCTGGACGGGTGCACATTTAAAATCTAAAATTATACATACTCTTTCCCATCGTGCGGCAGATCGGGTTATCACGGTGAGTGAATTCTCAAAAAAACAAATTGGACGCTTTTACGGTATATCTCGCGACAAAATCGACGTGATATATGAATCTGCAGATGCGCACTTTAGCACGGAGGCGGCTTTTTCGGAGGAGGAGCTCCTAGCAAAATATAAGATAAAACCAGGTTATTTTTTTTACGTGGGCGGTCTGGAAAAACGTAAAAATATAGAACTCCTATTGGCTGCAGCACGCTGTACACAGGGAAGTCCGTTTGTTATCGCGGGAGCCGAGAACT
>CAYNTO010000030.1:0-19860 GCA_964400355.1 uncultured Pseudobdellovibrionaceae bacterium | reverse complement strand
GCTGCAGCACGCTGTACACAGGGAAGTCCGTTTGTTATCGCGGGAGCCGAGAACTCTCCATTGAAAAAAAATGCGCCAAACAATGTGCGCTTTATTGGTTATGTGGATGATCAGGATCTGCCGTCACTGTATTTTCACAGCAAAGCCTTTATTTACCCCAGTTTCGAGGAGGGTTTTGGGCTCCAGCTTGTGGAGTCGATCAAAATGGGCCGCCCTGTGGTCTATGCTCGGGGCTCTTCCCTGGAGGAAATTTACGGCACCTCAAAATTTTCTTTTGATCCGATGAGTGTCGAATCGTTAGTCGCTCAACTCAAAGGACTCGAGGATAACTACCTGGAAGCTGTTGCGTGGGCGAACAAACGTCAATCGTATTTCGATTGGAGTAAAACGATCACGGAAACTATTAAGGTTTACGAAAGTACCTTGTTATAACAGTTTTCTAGATGACCCATCATGGTCTCTACGGTGTAGCTATTTTCGAACAGATCGTGGCTGCGTGATTTTGCGAGTAAAAAATGCTCGTGATTTTCGATCATCGGTAGAATTTTAGCACACAGGTCGCTCGCGCTTTCGGCAGCAAACAAGCATTCCGGCAAAGAGCGTAAGATTTCCTCGGTGCCGCCACTACGGGGGGCAATAGCCAACGCTCCGCAAGCCATGGCCTCGATAACCGTAAACCCAAAGGGTTCAGGTGTTGTCGACGCATTGATAACAATGTCAGAGGACAAAAATACTGAAGCAATATCGGTGACCGGTTTAGAAAAGTAAATGGGGAGCCCAGACGCCATTTCCTTGAGTTCTTTTGCATACTGCGGATCCCACGTGTCGTCACCATACACTAAAAAGGCAATAGGTCTTTTTACACGTTTTAAAAGTTGAGTAACGGCTTCCATGGCAATGTGTACGCCCTTCCAGCGCTGCAGTCTGCAGGCCATGGAAATTATAAACGTGCCTTCGGCCAACTGAAACTGGCGCAAATTCTCTTGCTTGAGTACCGTCGAATTCGTGGCGTCCACTTCTGGTGTGCCCAAAGGAATGATTATATCATTGTCCCCTTTGCTTTTGTCTTTCCAGTTCACTGCCAATTGTCGACGAAGAGAGTACTCCGAATTGTAGAGCACGGCGTGTGATGGCAGAGCATATGCGAGTGCATCCATCCAGCCAGAGACGGGCCCGTGTTGGAACCAAACATGGGGAACCCGAGTGGCCGCAGGCCAAGTGAACAGCGCACCATAAGCCATGCTTGAATGTACAAGTTCAATATTATTGCTTTTAATAATATTGAGGAGTTCCGAGCGGTAATTCCACCATGTCCAGGGTTGAGAGAGGCGCGGTTTGTTTCGGCAGTAAAACACGGTGGCTTCATTGGCCTCTAGCCAATGGCCCAGTGGACCGTTTTCAAAGAGTAAGAAAAAAGGCTGGTAGGACGCCGAGTGATACTGAGAGACATGCTTAAGAAAGGTCTCGACCCCGCCAATTCCGACGGAGGGAGCGACATAAAGAACGTTTCTGACAGCCATTTAAATATGGTTCCACCTACTGTCTAGAAATGCAATAACCACTTTTTTGTACACGCAAAACCACCTAAAATAACACTGTGGAAGCAAAAAAAATAGAACTCTTTAGATCTGAAGCCGTTCAACAAAGTTTAGGAACAAGTCATCCGGTGATTTACGATACGGCGTGGGAAGCTCTCGCCACTAAAAATATTCGTAGCGGTGCCGTTCTCGATGTGGGTGCAGGCCAAGGTCAGTTCCTGTCGTTTTTAAAAGACAAGGCCGATTTCACACTCTACGGAATGGATCTGATGCACACTCAGCTCCCTGGAGTGGAGTGGTATGTTCAAGATCTCAACAGAAATCTTCAGTTGCAGAGCGAAAAGTTCGATGCCGTCACTTGTATCGAGGTGATTGAGCACGTTGAAAACCCGCGGAAACTGGTGCGTGAGATGTTTCGCTTGTTGAAGCCAGGTGGCACCTTGGTATTGTCCACGCCCAATAATCAATCTTGGCGTTCCATTCTGTCCTATATTTTCAGAGACCATTTCGTGGCGTTCACGGATTCTTCATATCCAGCGCACGTCACTGCCCTTAATAAAACAGACATCTTGCGCATTTGCACGGAGGCTGGCTTTGTTGGTTTAGACTTTGCGTACACCAATCATGGAGCATTGCCGAAATGGACGCAGTTCAATTGGCAGTCAATGAGTGGTGGAGCTCTTAAGGGCATGCGCTACAGTGACAACATTATCTGCAGCGCCCGCAAGCCCGAATTATCTATCGTCGAAAAGTTGTAAAGTTAGTTTCTTTCTTCAATAAGCTGAACGCTGAGGACGGTGCTCGCAAGTACCGATATGATAACGGCCAAAGCAAACATATTTTGGCTCACCCAGGGCTGTGCCGCCGGCACTACAATGATGTCATCGGGCTTAAGAACAAGATCATAGCTTTTCTGATCGTGAATCACTTCACTGAGGTTCACGCTCAGCTTTTTTTGTTCGGGCCCCATGGAGCGTTTGATCGTGATCGAATCGAGCAACGCTGTTTCGCTCGGACCACCAGCATAGGACATAAGCTCAATCAAACTTGTCTTAACAGGTATATGATGGATACCAGGTCGGCGCACGGCTCCCCATAAGTTCACGCGCATCATAATCGTCCCAGGCTCCTGCCCAGAGATGTACTCATTACCAACGGAGTAGCGGCTATAGGCATCAGTTTGCATCATATCAAAGCTCGAAACCAAAGGGTCTTTCCCCCAGGCGTAAGGGGAGGCGGAAAGTGCGAAGATCACGGTGAGGATTCGGGTTGCAAATCGCAGCATAATTTTAACTCGTTTTCTTTTTAATGTTTTTTAGAAACTGATCGATATCGTTCGCAGTTTCCTGCGGAGTTGCCATGGTGGCCGGTGCCTGTTCCTCGCTAGAACTGGTGACGTTGTGATAGCCATAGTAGTGGAAGCGGGCCGAGCTTAAAATAGCCTTGTTGATAACACCATAAACACGCTTGTACGAAATCTGAAGAATTTGGTTATAGGCTTCGCTCAGATTGTACTTTTTTGTCTCGCGGAAGTTGGCCACCAATATAGGAATATCGCTGTAGTTTGCAATGATCGAGGCGTCCACGGCCGCAAATACCGGTGGGGTATCGATTATCACGTAGTCATACTGCTCTTTGAGATGAGTGATGAGTAGACGGAACTTCTCGGAGCTGATGTATTCGGTGGAATTTTTGTGGCAAAATCCAGCCGGCAAATAATCCAGATTTGGGCGCAATTCGCTCACCAGAACTGAGTCCAATGTTTGCGACATATTTAGTAAGTCCACCAAGCCGTAGGCGGGATTGGTGTCGAAGTACGCATTTTGAGAAGGGCGGCGCAAATCGCAGTCAATCAAAAGTACTTTGCGTTGGAGTTGCGATAAAGTGGCAGCAAGGTTTGCGGCAATGAGAGACTTACCATCATTCACGGCGCCGCTCGAAATGCTGATCACCAAATGATCTTTTTTAAATTTATAGCGATAAGACTCCAGACGAGCGCGAATGTACTTAAAGGACATAGCCTCTAAGGATTCGGGATTGTCGTAGGACACCACTTGAGAAGAATCGCCAAAACTCTTTTTGATTTTTTTAGGCTGTTTAAAATCGAGCAGGGGAACTTCGCCGATAAATTCAATTCCGCAATCCGAAAGGTCTGAGCGGTGTTTGATGCTAGGATCAATGGATTCGATTCCCACGATAATGCTAATTCCTAGCAAAATAGAAACAAGGGTTGAAAACAGCAACTTTAAGAGCACATTGCCCTTGGCCGACGGACCCGGCAATTGCGCGGCTTGGTCGACGCGAATTTCTTTCTTTTGCGAAATTTTTTGGATCTCAAGCTCGGTGAGTTTATTTTTAAGGTTTGTATAGTTTTCTGTATCAACGCGTAGAGTGTTCTCCAGAACCAATTGTTTTTGTGCCAAAGAAGGGATGGCTTCGATCTGGCTTTGCATTTGATCCTGCAATTTTTGATGAGACGCCACGCGCGTGCGGATCAACTCGCTTTCTTCTTTGAGTTCGTTGATTCGTTGCATGATCTTCTGTGGGCTCATATACAAGAAGATGTTCTGATCGCCAGCCTTTTTGACATAAGCCTGGAAAGCTTGAGATGTCTTCTCAATCTCCTGATCCAGCTCGCGAACACGCCAGTCCTGCCCCTTGTCGTCTTGCGCGAGTACGCTCGCTTTTTGGCGTTTGAGCTGCTCTACTTTGCGGTAGAGAATCATGGCCGTCTCTTTTGCGCCATAAGTTCGGGTGCCATCGGCATTGACCGTCGGCGCTGCCGATGTTTCTGCGCCCGCAGTCTTTTGCCCTTTTTCAAAAAACGCGATGAGCTTTTGCGTCTCCTCATACTGCATCTTAAGAGTTTCCAAGTCGCCAGTGAGATCGGTGTAGCGTTTAGCGAGCATGGAAGATGCGCCGTCCGTGGAAATAACATTGTGTTTCTTTTTGAATTCGACGAGATTTTTCTCGGTCTCTTTTATACGGGCTTCGATCTCTTGAAGCTTGCCATTTACAAATTCTTTGATCTGCTCAATTTCTTGTATCCCGCGATCATTGGTGAGTGTTACAAATTCTTCGGCAATAATATTTGCAATCACTTGAGATGTAGCCGGATCATGTGACGTGGTTTTCACGTGAATGAAGTGACTGTAATCCGTCTCGTAGGTATTGAGCTGCTTTATTGCGGCTGCGAGATCCGATAAGTTTTTAATTTCTGCAACCTCTGGTTTGTACGGGGCACCGGTAACTAGTGCGATTAACTTTTGCTTCCAAACGAGCAAATTGAGCGCCGACTGCGAGTGGGGCGGAGTCAGATCCAAAGCTTTGTAAGCTTCGTGGTATTTTACTTTTTGCGCGATCATCATGAAGAACGCATCAGATCCCAGAAACCGGACGTAGGTGTCCACGCGCTCAGCTTTGTCGGTGCGCCCAAACTGTTGGTTCAGCAGGTACTCTGCAGCAGTGGGATCTTCGGCTGTTTGTACAAACAACGTGGCGGAAGCGGTGTAAGTTGTTTCCTGGAAGTAGTGGCCAAGAAGTGTACCAGACAGCGCGAGCATTAAGGTCAGCACGAGAAAGCGGCGCTTGGCTTTAAGAACTTCGATAACGGCGACGACCATCGCTCGTCGCTCCGAGAATTCTTGTATTTTCTGGTAGCGATCGCTCTGTGGTTTTGTCTCTTCTGGTGAACTCATTGTACCTCTCCAGTAGTGTACATAAAAGCATCGTGGGTGTGTTCAAAAACGATAACAATCATACTTTAGGCCAACACTTTAAAACTCAAAGCCTAAGCCAATAGCAGGTGCAAAAAACTGATTTCCTTTGTACGAAAAAAGATTTGCTTCGGCATTGATGTAAAGTCCTTTTGTGATCATGGCATCTAGACCAAAGCCTATCTTATCGCAGACGAATTTTTTTGGTTCACCGATCGCCTCGGTGATATTTTTAGAAAACTGCATGTAACTGTTCCAATCTTTGCGTTTGGATTTTCTTACGAAATCGCTCGAGGAGCCGCCAAGAAAAAACACGCCCGGTAAATCCACGCGGAAGCCGACTCCATTGTAGCTCCACGAACTGGCTTCGCCATGGGAGAGGATCAGGCTGTAAGTGCGATAAAAGCGAAAATTCAGATTTACGTTGATGATTGGATCAAGCGCGAGAGTGTCACCTTCGCTGGTGCTTAAAATATCGCTAAAGGTGAGATATTGCACATCGAAGGAGAGTCTCTGATACTTTGAATAAATGTTGTCATACTGCGCATGCGCAGCCGATGAAAACAGTAGTAGACAAAAGTACAGGAAAGCTTTTTGCATATTCTATTGACCGCATCGGTACTTTTGTTACTTTTGATTAATGATTTCGCTGTTCAACGCTCTATCGCGCCCAGAATATCTCTATAATCCTAGACAATTGGTAAGGCGCTCTTTGCAAAAACTAAGTGATCGTTCGAAAGGCGAGCAGACCACTCGACTTTTTGGTGGAGACTTTACCTATAATACCGGCGACGATATTGGTCGTGCGATTCATAGTTTTGGACTTTACGATCTTTGCGTTTCAGAAGCACTATGGCTTCTCACTGAGCCTGGCGGCGTAGTTCTTGATATAGGTGCCAATATTGGCTACTTTTCGTCGCTGCTTTCTGAGCGCGTGGGCGAGCAGGGCAGAGTCCACTCTTTTGACCCCAATCCCCACATATTTTCGGTTTTAAAAGATAACACTCAGATGAAGAAAAATGTGGTGGTCCATGCCGTAGCGCTCTCTGAAACCTCAAGCGAGCGAACCTTATTTGGCCCGAAAGACTATGCAGAAAATCGCGGCCTCGCATCGTTAAATGCCGACGGCGCAATTCCAATCGCGACAGTTCCATTGCGACCGTTGGATTCGTTTTCGCTAACACCACAATTGATCAAAATGGACGTCGAGGGACACGAGTTGAGTGTGCTTAAAGGTGCCGAAAACACATTAACGTCCGTGAAGCACATTATTTTTGAAGACCATGACTTAGAGATCAACGGGGTTAAGAATTTCCTAGAAGCTCGAGGGTTTGAGCTTTATTATTTGCAAAAAACATTTTTTGGTTTGCGATTGGGGATGACATCAAAGACGGTTCGGATCGATCCCAGCGAGCCACCCAATTTTCTCGCGACACGGTGGTCGCGCGATAAAATTAATGCGGCAATTTCTCGGGGCAAGTGGAGTTTTATAAGACGTTTACGAGCGGAATCATAAAAAATACTGGTGATTTTGCGAGTGAGTTTCTTCGGTAAGTGCGTCGCGTGAGCTTTTAAACAAGTACGACATGCCTTCGGTGAGTTTTTGCGTCACTGTTTTCTTGGGAACATGCAGAATCTCTAAGACGAGGCGTTGCTGTGTCTGTTTAAAAATGTAGTTGTCCACCGTGCCCAGCTCATCGATCAATGCCAACTCCAACGCTCGTGTGCCATACCAGTGTTCACCCGTTGCGATCTGTTCCACATCTACTTTTGGGCGGAATTTTTTAATATGATTCTTAAAAAGCACGTGAGTTTCCTCGAGCTCTTCTTTAAATTTTTCTTTGGCTTCTGGAGTGATCTCACCAAACAGTGTCATAGTGCGTTTGTAGCGCCCAGCTGTCATCTGATAAAAATCCACATCGTTTTTCTTTAAGAGTTTATTAAAATTCGGAACGCTGGCGACAACACCCACTGAACCGATGATCGAAAATGGGGCTGCAATTATTTTGTCGGCGAGACAGGCAATCATATAGCCACCACTTGCCGCAATTTTATCAACACAAATAGTAACACCAATGCCAGCGTCCTTGAGGCGCTGGATTTGGCTCGCCACCAAGCCATAACCGTGAACCATTCCACCGGGGCTCTCGAGATCGATAATAACCTCATCATCTTTTCCTGCCACGGTGAGCACAGCGTTGATACAATCTTTGAGGTTATCGGCGCCGCTTGCTTTTATATCGCCTTTAAACTGAAGCACATAACTGCGCGACTTTTTAGAGTGGTCTTCGGGAGTTTTGTCGTCTTTAGCGAGTTTCTTTTTTTCCTTTTTGTCGAGCCATTCCGTTTGTAAAAGCTTTTTGTATTCTTTGAAGCGATCGTTGAGATTTTTGACTGAAATTTTTTGCGAGCTGCGATTTTTCATGGCAAAGGCCATAACTATAAGAATCGCGAGAACAACAGCGGCAACCTTAAGAACAAAACTGATCACGTCAACCGACATACCAAGAAAGAGTGTTAATATTGCGTTTCCCATGTTGCCTCCAATTGATCAAGTTTTGGACGATTGAGTACCGGCGTCTAGATGAAAATCCAGGTTATTATGGCATTCACCTGGGCTTGTGGCTATCCTAATTACATAGTTTTAACGTAGGTCAATAATTTCTGAATTACTTAGAGAAATATACCGATAGGGCAGTATGTGTGTAATTGCGCTTTTAACGATGTTTTTTACAAGTCACGCAGAGGTCCGCACTTTGGATCAAAAGCGACTTGCAGCCTTTGAAACGCATCTGCACAAAAAAGAGGCGCACGAGGCACGGCGTGAGAAAACGGCGTACCTGATCAAGCAGCAGCGCGCCCGGAGAGAACAGCGTTACGAAGCCATTCGCGATGCGTTTCGCCGGCCAACAGTGACGAAGCCGCAAGGTGAAGGCGCATACAACAAGCGAATGGAAGCCAAAGCGCAGCAGTATGAACAAAAAAGAGAACGTTTCGCTCAGCAAAAGCAGCGCTTGGCCGAGACTCTCGATGAAAAAATAGACCGTACAAAAATGGTTGAGTACAATTTAGAGAACTAGACGAATTAAACAACGGTGACCACAACATATGACGGCAACGATTGAATGGGTGTTTATATTGATGATTATCTTTCAGCTCAAGCATTTTGCTGCTGATTATATTTTCCAATATAATTACATGCTAAAAAAGGTGAGCCCGGGCTGGGAATTCCTGGTGCCATTGATACTTCACTGCACTGTGCACGCAGCACTCACTCTACTTATTTGTATTTGTGTCGCTCCCCATTTGTGGTGGATCGCCTTAGTGGATTTTTCTGTTCACTTTTTTCTCGATCGATTTAGATCTGGTCCCCGATATTTGGGTCGTTACAAAGATCCGCACAAATCCATATTCTGGTGGATTCTGGGTTTTGATCAAATGGCCCATCACCTGACGCACATTTGGATCGTTTGGTACATCATCAATCATTTGCAGGCATAAAACAAAGAACGCATGAAGTCTCCTCCATGCGTTCTTTAAATCACTTAAAACAATAACTTTAAAAAATTAATGCTTTACTGGTTCGTTCGACTCAACAGCGGCTTTAGCTTTTGCTTTGGCATCTTTGCCAGCAGCTTTCACTTTGTTCGTTGTTGTTGTCGTTGTCGTCTCAGCTTGAGTAGCGGCTTCACCAGCTTTTTGAGCTGTTTCAGTCGTAGTAGTTTCTACTTTTTTCGCTGCTTTCTCAACTTTAGCTGCAGGAGTGCCTGGAGCGGGGTGAGCGGCTGTGCCGTGGTTGTCTGCGAATGCGATTCCAGAAACCAAAAGAACTGCTGTAAAAATAACTTTTGTCATGTTTTCCTCCTGGGAATTAACCCAGAGAAAATCTTAGAGTGCCCGCATCGCCTTGGCTAGCGCCACGTAGAGGGGGGTGCACTAGAATTTAGATCCAACTTGGAACTGATGACCTGCCCGAAATGGTAGAGCCTACCTTTAGGTGATTAAAGTTATAGCAAACGATCAATTTATTAAAAAAGTTTTATAATTCCGTCGGATGGTTTGCGCCATTGCCAGGCAAAGGGTTTTCACTTAGACAAGTACCGTATGCCAGAACTTCCAGAGGTCGAAATTGTCAAAGAGGGCTTAAAAAAAGTTCTCACCGCGGACGTCACGATTAGTGACGTGCAGTTTCGCCGCAAGGATTTGCGGTCGCCATTGCCGCTGCGTCTGAAACGTAAAATCATCGGGCAGCGCATACTCGGAATCGAGAGGCGCGCAAAATATATTCTGATCGAGCTCGAAGAGGCCGTAGCCATCTCTCACTTGGGCATGACAGGAACTTGGCGCGTTCGAAAACCTCAAGAAAATTTGGGGACTCATGATCATGTGATCCTCGCGCTCTCTAATGGTGTGGAGCTGATCTACAATGATCCGCGGCGATTCGGAGTATTTGATATTATTAACAAAGCCGCACTTCTAAAAGATGCGCGGTTTTCCAAACTGGGCCCGGAACCGCTATCGGAGTACTTTGCGGCCGAGTACTTTTGGCTCAAATCGCGCAAGAAAACTATAGCCATAAAAGCTTTCATTATGGATCAACAGTTCGTAGTAGGTGTTGGAAACATTTACGCGTCTGAGGCCTTGTTTTTGGCTGGAATATCTCCGAGTCTACCTGCAGGGCGGATCACGCGCGAGCAAACCGAAAAGCTGATCTCGACCATTCAACAGGTATTAAAGCAATCCATTGAAGCCGGTGGTTCAAGTATTAGTGATTACAGGGGAGTGGATGAAGAGTCTGGCTCTTTTCAGGATGAACATTTGGTGTACGGTCGCGAAGGCCAAGCTTGCCGTAAGTGCAGTGAGCCCATAAAGGCAAAAGTAATCGCTGGCCGGAATACTTTCTGGTGTGTAAACTGTCAAAAGACGTCGCGCAAAAAAATCTCAACGCAAAAGCACCATGGCCACACTAGAAAAAATATATCGCAGACTTCCGGAACTCAAAGATCTGCAAGACAATATCGAAAAGTTAAAGGGTAAAGCGCGCGTTGACACGCTGACCGAAATTCCCTACAAGGGTTTCGATTTTCCAATCCACTCTATTTCTATCGGCAGTGAAGATCCCGAAGCCCCCACTTTGCTTGTGGTTGGCGGCGTTCACGGGCTAGAGCGCATTGGAACACAAGTTATCAATTCGGTTCTGAGCTCCACGGCGCGCTCCTTAAGTTGGGACGATCACTTCGTGGAGCAGTCCAAAAATCATCGCACGGTGTTTGTGCCGCTACTCAATCCGGTGGGCATGTACCGCATGTCGCGCTCCAATGCCAACAACGTCGATCTCATGCGCAATGCTCCCGTGGAGTCGGACGAACCTAAACAACCTTTTTATGGTGGTCATCGCATATCCGCGCGCCTCCCATTTTATCGCGGGCCGGGCGGCGAGATGGAACAAGAAAACCAAGTGCTTTGGAAACTCGTGCAAAAACAGGTGCTTCCCGCCAAAGTCAGTATCGCGCTCGATATTCACTCAGGGTTTGGTACCCGCGACCGCATCTGGTTTCCGTATGCACGCACGCGCAAGCCCTTTCCACATCTCCCGGAGATGCACGCACTTAAAGATTTGTTCGACCACACCTACGAGCATCACGTTTACACTATCGAACCCCAAGCGCAGCAGTACACCACTCACGGCGATGTGTGGGATTACTTTTACGATGAACAGCGTAAGAGTGGTTCAAAGAATATTTTTTTACCGATCACCCTGGAAATGGGCTCGTGGCTTTGGATTCGCAAAAATCCACTGCAAGCCCTCAACCCGTTAGGGATTTTTAATCCAATTACACCTCACCGTGTGCGTCGTATGCTTCGCCGCCATAAGGCGCTAGTGGATTTTTTAAGGCGCGCGGTCTCTTCGCCGCGCGGTTGGGCTCATCTCAACGAGGCGGAGCGCGCCACGCATCTCGATCGCGCTGAACAGCTTTGGTATAGGAAACATATATGAAACAACGTCAATGGATCATCGTCCGCGGCCTGGGGCGCGAGGGTGAGCACAGCTTAGAATTTATCGAAAAACTGCGCAAAGCTGATCCTGAATCAGAAGTGAAATGCATTGATTTGCCGGGAGCCGGGGAATTTTACAAGCTTTCGAGCCCAATGACGATCGAAGCCATCGCCGAATTTGTGTATCTGCAGCTTAAGAACGACCCGCACACGGAGCGCTATATCGTTTCTATCTCTTTGGGTTCAATGGTTGTGGCGGCACTCCTGCAAAGTTATCCAGAGGTGGCGCGTGGAGCGGTGTTCACCAATACGAGTTTTTCAAATCTTTCGCCGTTCTATCATCGCTTGCAGCTCGAGGCCTATATGCATCTCTATCGCGCTATCACAGCCACCGATAGCGAAGAGCGCGAGCGCGCGGTTTTAGATATGGTCAGTAATCGACCCGATCGCCACGACTTCATAAAGCCGTGGGCACAGATTTCAAAAAAAAGACCGGTAGGCGCGCTGAATTTTTTTAAGCAACTGTTTGCCGCGGCAACATATAGCTTGTCGACGCATAAACCCCAGCTACCAATGCTGGTGCTGACCAGCTCGCAAGACCGTATGGTAAAACCTGAGTGTTCGCAAAAGCTGAGCAGCTATTGGGACTTGCCCATAGAAACGCACCCAACGGCGGGCCATGAACTGTGGCTGGATGATAGCGACTGGGTGATCGAAAAAATAATGCAGTTTTTCTTGGTCAAAAAGTAACTTGCTATAAAGGCCGCGGGTCTAGCGGATCAAGTTCAACTCGCAGTTGTATCCCATCAGTGGTGCAATGAAGTAAATCAAGTCTTTGTTCTTTGGTTCGGCCGATAAGAAGGCAACTATGGCTATGCCATTGAGTTGTCCCATAGTGAATTTTAAATGCTTTCCGCCCGTTTCAGAGACAATCACTTCCGAGGGTCGCGCCTTGGGAACATACATTTTTTCGAGATAGTCGGCATGCTCGCTCATTGTGTAGTTTTTATGAGCGCCTTGACCCGTGGTGTACGTGATGTCCAAATTGCCATTAACACCGGTGCGCAGTGCGAGTGTAGCGCTGAACAGTTGCGGCACGTCGCTTGCCGAATAGGACGTTATACAGCTTCCAGTGTAGTACTGAGTTTTGGCGCCAACCAGGGGGATTTCTCCAGCAGCCATGGCCAAAAACAGCGCGTGCATTTTCTGCTCAACTTCTTTCTTGTGTGGAAAGGGGTCCACCTTTTCCGACTTCTTAACGCTCGATTCATAAATAAAATCAAAGTCGAGAGATTGCGTCGAGAAGGCTGCGAATAGAATGAAAAGAATATTGGTCATAACAAAGTTATAGCGCATCCTTCGAGAAAAGCTCTAAACCACAATGAACGGTGTAAATGTTTTATACCGTCAAAGCTTTTGACAACTCTTGGCGCCGCTAAAAGAGTGTATTTGCGAGGGCTACTTCTCTTTGACGACTTTATCAAACGACAAGCCCGTCAGCCGGGTGAGACCTCTGAAAAAGAAATAGAACGTAATAAAAAGCACAGCTATGGAAGGAATAAAGATCACGATATACCCCTGCCAGGTCATATCGGCAATCTGTTGATTGAGCATTTCGTTTTTAGCGGTCTCAGAGAGATCGGTGGGAATCGTTTTAAAAATGCGTACTGCGAGCCAAAAATTAAGTGCGGCGCTCATAAAAAAGCTCAGCGAGAAATACCGCGTAAAGCGCTGAACCAGTGCAGAGAACGGTAAATCCAAACCCCGTTCGCGCACGACGGAGTAGATTTCGTCGGTATTGAGTGCACCGCTATCAAGTAAAACCATTTTTAAAAACGGGGCTTTCCCAAAACTTGAGAAAAAAACGAACACACCGATCAGCAGTGGAAAGGCGGCCTCTTTAACGGCAAACCAAATGCCGGCGAGCTTTAAAAGTGCAAAGCCTCCGGTAAAGAGAGTGTTCAGCAGCCCCAGTAAAGAAATAAAATTGAGCTTTCCGCTCTGAATAAAGCTATAGACCCCGTAACCCAGCGGAAAAATGAGTGCGGCGACCAAGGCCACCACCGCATCTTGGGAGGACAATTTGTTGAGAATAAAAACCGGCAGCACCACATTGGCGATGATGCTCACTAATGGATTTTCCCGGGGTGGGGCTTTCGAGAGGGTTGGCGAACTCATTCTCCTGAGTATGGAGTGGGTCCTAAAGCGTGTCAAAGCCCGTTCACTTTTACTTTTTTGCACCCTAAACACAGTGACAACTTAGCCTTGCCCCACTAAAACTAGAGCATCTATGACCCTGAATACTCATTGGTACGGGCCCACCGAATACCACTCGTCTCTTCAAATTATGGACGCGTCCGCTGAATCGGCGCGCACTTCTGGAGCACTCACTCTTCTTGGTTTTGAGTATGATACGCTGATAACGCTGGGTCGTCGTGCGCATGGTCAACTCGAGATCCTCTCAGCTTCGGAATCAGTTCCCGTCATTAATGTCCCTCGAGGCGGGCTAGCGACACTGCACAATCGCGGGCAGTGCGTGATTTACCCTGTAGTCCCACTGAAAAAGCAGCAACTGTTTGCGCGGGAATGGGTGAACATTTTGACAACCGTTACAAAAAATACTTTAGAAAAGTGTAACATAATAGTTAATTCCACAAACAACGGTGTATTCACGCCCATTGGGAAAATTGCGTCCATCGGCATCGACATTAAAGGAGGGGTATCGACCCACGGCATTGCTATAAATATAAGCAATAATCTTTCGGAATTTTCGCGAATTATTCCTTGCGGCATAGCGAATCAGATTTTCGATCGGGTGAGTGACCACAAAACTGTAAGTCCGGAAGATTTTTTTAAGCTTTGGAGTGCAGAATTCCTCGATTGTTTCGCTCCATACACGAGGCGGTCCTTGACGAACACCTCAACCGCCCTTAGTTTCTGATACCAGATAGCACATCGTCGCTTGGCGCAGTTGGTAGCGCGTTTCCTTGACATGGAAGAGGTCACAGGTTCGAATCCTGTAGCGACGACCATTCTTTTTTTATGCTCAAAAAATTCGGCCTCTCTTTCGCGACATTCCTCCTGTGTTTGATTCTCCTCGAAGTTGTTTTTCGTGCATTTTCTCTTGTGGGAAGCACTGAGCGCGAGCAGTTCCTCGCGGCCCATTGGCACTGGCCGCTGGTGGCCTTTGACACTTCAGATGGCCCCCTCAAATCCGAATTTGTCGCCCATCCTTATTGGGGCGTCACCGGAAATTCTGCGCTCGCTGGAGTAAACAACTTTGGTTTTAATGACCCTCACCATTTGCCATACCCACGCCGCCCTCGTGAAACAGTTGTGGCACTATTAGGAGGCTCAGTGGCTAGTTTACTCCATGGTCATTTGCAGATGGCCACGGAGAATGAACTTAAAAACCTCTTGCCAAATACGTGCAAACCCAATGTGAAAATTCTCAATTTAGCGATCGCCACCCTCAAACAGCCAGCGCAATTTCATATTTACAATTATTTTTCAGAGGAATTTGATCTATCTGTAAATGTGGACGGGTACAATGATGCTTTTGTGAGCTCTGGAGAGGGATCGCCTTCCAATTATCCTCTATTTTACAATGAACTCTTTGATTTGAATTCGCAGAAGTTAAGTGCGCTCCATTGGTCATACACGTTAGCTCAAATCCGTTTCAAAGTGGTCAAAGGCATTAGAGATAAAAAATGGTGGGCGAGCAGTGATGCAATATTTTTGTCGTCGAAAGGGATCTTTAACCTCCTAGACGCCTTGATTAATCAAATTAGTTACAGAATTCGCAAGCCCATTTTTAGTCTACCTCCCAAAGCTATTGATTGGAATATTCGCCTTTGGACTAAATACATCCACGCTCAGGAGGCCATCGCTCAGATGCAAAACAAGAAAAGTTTTTTTATTTTGCAACCATCTCAATACGCCAACCTTGCAAAACCATTATCAACAAGTGAAAGGTTCACCGTAGAGAAGGATCCGCAGCGCTTGGAGATGCTCCGCACGGGCTATAAAAAATTATCGAATGCGGTGATCGATCTCAACAGGCGCGGTATTGATAGCACCGACGCCTCAGGACTTTTTGCCGGGATCAGCGACGAGCGATTTATCGACGGATGTTGTCATCTCAACGAAGCGGGCAATCAAGAACTGGCGGTGGCCATTGCCAAAAAAATTACTCCAGAAATCCTAAAACACCACAGCTGCGGCCAATAAAAAATCTGAATTTTTAGGCTAAAAATGCTATAATCGATAGGAGCACGCGGAGGATTTGTCGTGGAAATTACTGATTTTGAAATGTCCAAGTGGGCGGCGCTTCCGATTGTGAAGTTCCCACATCCGGCGCTCAAAACAAAAACCAAAAAAGTAACGGCGTTCAATGACGAGTTAAGATCACTCGTCTACAGCATGCTTTTCACCATGTACAATGAGCCAGGCTGCGGGCTTTCGGCAAACCAGGTGGGTGTGGATCAATGTGTTTTTGTGACCGATACCGACCATATTAGCGAAGTGGGCGAGGACGGCATTCGGCGCTTTGTGGATTTAAAACCCCGTGTCTTTATCAACCCCCGCTTTAAGCACACCTCTGGAAAGCAGCTTTGCGAGGAAGGGTGCTTGTCGTTTCCCGGGCTCACAGTTGAGGTCAACCGACATATGGATGTGGTTATGGAGTTTGAGGACTTAAATGGTAAAACCATGGAGATTTCAGCCACCGATTTTTTTGCAAACTGTCTCCAACATGAAAACGATCACCTCGAAGGCATCACATTTCTAGATCGCCTAAGCCCCATCAAACGCCAAATGGCGTCCAAAAAATACCTCAAAAACAAAAAATAAAGATCGCCCAATATCCGCCACTGGCAAGGGTTTTGCGTCAGTGACTCATATTGATTCAAGTATCCTTGGTGAATACAAATAAAGTTTTCTTTTTCTAACCCTTCCCGCAAACTGAAATAAGATTGAGGGGGATGTTGAGTGCGATTTCTGGAGTATATTTTTTACGAATCAAAACCATTCTTATACGCGGCGCTTGGAGGGTTTTCTTGCTTCAAACACGAAATCTCCTTGGTGCTGACCGTGGCCGGGCTCACTTTGCTTTTTTGCAGCGTGGCCGTACTGCAAATGCGCTACAAATATAGGCTAAAACGGGTATTTTAGTTTAAGATTTCTTCACAATTTAAGATTTCACTTGAGGTCGTCTTGACTCATTTGTTTGCTGTGCTCTAATCAGCACACAACATAAAGTTTCAAGGAGGAACTCATGGTAAAAGTATTCGCAACTCTATTCTCTGTACTCATCGCAATGCCTGCCTTCGCAGCACCCACTTTGTCAGAAGTGGTTCTGAGCGCCCAGCTTAAAAACGTAAGTCGCGCTATCGACTGGAAACCCGGCGACACGGCAAGCTACAATGTGGATATGGGATTTGTTCAGGGCACGATGGTGACTGCCGTTCGCTCTAACGATGGCAATGAAATCTGGTTAACTCAAGATATGGACCTGGGTTTTGCTGGCAAACAAGCGGTAGAGACTTTAATGGATGCCAACACTGGCGAAGTGAAAAAGGTTATTGCCAACGGACAAGAACAAGATATTCCTGAGCAAAATTTAGAAGTGATCGAAATCGTTGATGCCACTATCACAGTTCCCGCTGGGACTTTTGATTGCATCCACGCGCGCCTCACTGACAAATCTTCGAACAATGAAATCAACATTTGGCAAAATTCCACGGTGCCTATGTCAGGAATGGTGAAGCAGATAGTTCCAAGCCAATTCGGCGAAGTGACAATCGAACTCACTTCATTTACAAAACAGTAATCTGATCTTACCTTTTAAAGACCGGATCCAAACGCTCAAAGTCACCCTTTGAGCGTTTCTTATTTTCCACGATAAAAATATCTTATTTTAGTGCTTCCTACGGAGCGCACTTCACGACGACCGCTTGGTGACCACGTCGCTTGTTGTTTCTGTAAACAGTGATAGCTGCTCGCCCACGCGTGCACGCGGTGCCTCTGCATCTGCAGCAGCGGGTTCCTGGTACTTGTCGATAGACGTGATGCGATCGTGGAATTGGGCTTCGCGCATGAGGTGTTTTAGAAACGCCTTTTTTACATCCATGGATGCATTCTCGTTAAATCCCATATCTTTCATGAGATCGCCGATCTTTTTCATACCTTCTCCTCATCTGTGTCAGCGATGCGTCGTCGAGCTGCAGATCTCCCACATATCAACGATTCACGCGCAATGAGTTAAGGTTCATAGATATTTGCGATACAACCTCTAACCATTACTTATCGACTTATCGGTAAGTGCAGAGGAGCACTCAAGAATCATCAAAAGCAGGACGAAAACCCAGCATATTCTGGCGTGTTTCCGGAAATGAGTTTAGCGGTAGGCTTCTAGATTATCGTGGACCCGCTCGATTTGGCCCGTAGAAAAGCCTTCCATACAAATGTCATCAGAGTAATCCATAAAGTTGTGGATGGAATCAACGCCCTCTTTGTCGTCACAAGTGTCGGGCACGTCCTCTGGGCAACCAAAGTTGGCCACCGCTTGTGCCGGGGTGTCCTTAACCATGTCGCCGTCTTTGCACCCCGATTGAAACACATGGTAAAGACCCAACCAGTGACCCACCTCGTGCACTGTGGTGCCGCCTTCGTTGTACTCTTGGTACTCTCCAGCGGGCAGAGTCTGAAAGTGTATGACCACACCATCCATGTGCGGAAAGCTTTTGTACTCCCACGGGAAATAGGACCAGCCCAAAACTCCATCGGTGGTGCCGGCGATGTACAGGTTGAGCGTTTTTCCGTCGCCCACACGGAGAGCTTTTTTGATCATCTCTTCGCCGGCATCGAATGTCGCCCAGGATTTATCGATCTTGCGGCCAATGCTTTTAAGATCGAACTGAATGTTCATGGCCGCATAGGCGCCATTTAAATATGCCATCTGTTCTTTAATTTTCGCATCGCTCACATTGCCGTCCGCGGCCTTTTGCGTTCGCGCCAGCACATGCACATAAACAGGAATGCGTACTACAGGTTGATTGCGGTAATTGATCGGCGCAAAGTTTCGGCGCGCGCGCAGCACATGGAGCTCATTTTCAACAAGAAGGCGATCTAGCGGCTCCACATCGGCCGTGGAACAACGACTCGCCATTGTAAGGCCCGAGCTCTTAAGACGCGCGTGCGTGCACAGAGGAGCGGTAATAATGATTGTGGCAAAAATAATTGATAAGAGCTTCATACTCTCGTCCCCCATAAAATCCATTTTTTCGAACCCGGTCAGCTGTCCCCACAGCGAGCACCGTTGACTCGCTGGGAGTTAATAAAAAACGGGGGGATAAGTCAAAAAAAAATCGTCCAATGAAATGCGGCGAATGCACTGCGTGCTCAGAAATTATTCGACGTCGGAGGTCTCGTCGTCGTCATTTGCGGCATTCGAAGCGGTGAACTTTAGATTATTAGAATTAAAGTAGGGCATGGGATCGATGGCACTGTTGTTATAACGAATTTCAAAATGCAAATGGGGAGCAGTGGAGCGACCGGTGCTCCCCACATAGCCAATCACGTCCCCTTTGTTCACCCACGAGCCCTCTTTGAGTTCGTAGCTCGTCATATGGGCGTAAAAAGTGGCCCACTTCTGACTGTGTTCGAGGATCACCAACTTTCCGTAACCGCGAAAACGGCGACCTTGGTAGGTGATCCAGCCCGCTTCGGCCGCATAAATCGGCGTTCCTTTGGGCGCGCTGATGTCTACACCTTTATGTTTACCGTTGTAACCGCGACTCACACGCTTGTATTTAGAAATGGGAAAACCAAAAACTATTTCCTTATCGTCTGCGCCAGTGGTAGCGCCAACGACAGGATCGGCACTTCGAGAGGGATTTGTTGCCGTCGTCGTGCAGGCTACCGTCAAAAAAGAAAACGTAAATAGTGCGATCTTGGCCAATCTAAAATTCATTCAACCTCACTTACTTGGGCGACAGGTTTTTATAGAGTGGGAACTGGCTGCAGAGTTCTTCCACTTCGGCGCGAGTCTTTTTTAGAACCGCTTCGTCGTTGACGTTTTTGATCACGCGTGAAATCCACGCGGCAACCAGTTTCATTTCCTGTGGTCCCATTCCACGTGTCGTTAGTGCGGGAGTGCCAATCCGCACACCACTTGTCACAAACGGACTGCGCTTTTCGTTGGGCACGGTGTTCTTATTTACTGTAATACCTGCTTTATCTAATGCAATCTCAGCATCTTTTCCCGTCACATCTACTTGGCTAAGATCCAGCAAAATTAAATGATTGTCAGTTCCGCCCGTGACCAACTCGTGCCGTTTAGCAAGCAAGCCCTCAGCGAGAACTTTTGCGTTTTCCACTATATTTTTCGCGTAGGTTTTAAAATTTGGTTCAAGTGCTTCTTTAAAGGCCACAGCTTTAGCCGCAATCACATGCTCCAGCGGCCCACCCTGAATGCCCGGAAATATTTTACTGTTCACTTTTTTCGCGTTCTCTTCGCTCATTAAAATAAGGCCACCGCGCGGGCCGCGCAGAGTTTTATGAGTGGTCGAAGTGACATAGTCGGCGTAAGGAACGGGGTTGGGATGAGC
>CAYNTO010000029.1:0-31967 GCA_964400355.1 uncultured Pseudobdellovibrionaceae bacterium | reverse complement strand
TACTTGATCTCGCTCACCCCGCCCATATAGGGCACTAACACTTTTGGAATTTTGATGGAGCCGTCTTCGTGTTGGAAGTTTTCCAGGATGGCCACCAGTGTTCTGCCCACCGCGAGACCAGAGCCGTTTAGCGTGTGCACATACTGCGGTTTGCCGCCGCCACTCGGGCGGAAGCGAATTTCGGCGCGGCGAGCTTGGTAGTCTTCGAAGTTGGAGCACGAACTGATTTCACGATACGTGTTTTGTGCCGGCAACCACACTTCCAGATCAAAACACTTGGCCGCATTCGGGCTCATATCACCCGCGCACAATAAAGCGCGGCGATACGGGAGTTCCAATTGGTTGAGGATTTCTTCGGCGCACGTGACGAGCTTTTCGTGCTCTTCATAGGATTTGTCGGGATGAACAAAACACATGAGCTCCACTTTGTGAAACTGATGCTGACGGATCAAACCTTTGGTGTCTTTGCCGTAACTTCCCGCCTCGGAGCGAAAGCAGGCGCTGAAAGCTGCAAACTTTTGCGGGAGGTCTTTTTCCTCTAAAATTTCACCATTGTAATAATTGGTTACAGGAACTTCCGCCGTAGGAATCAAAAAGTACGGCGTCCCCTCAAGTCCAAATACGTCGGCCTTAAATTTTGGAAAGTTTCCGGTGCCGTACATGGAATTTGCATTCACCATGTATGGGGGAATCATTTCGGTGTAGCCGTGTTTGTCGGAATGCACGTCCATCATGAGGCTGATCAAGGCACGCTCAAGGCGTGCGCCCATACCTTTTAAAAAGGTAAAGCGTGCGCCGGTGACTTTACCTGCACGGTCGAAATCAAGAATGTTTAATTTTTGTCCCAACTCATCGTGAGCCTTTGGTGCAAACGAGAATTTTTTGGGCTCACCTACAGTTTTAACCACCACGTTGTCGGCTTCGCTCTTTCCCGCTGGGACCATATCGTTGGCTTTGTTGGGAAGATTGATCAAAAGCTCTTGCAACTCTGCTTCCGCATCTTTTGCTGTTTTCTCGAGAGTTTTAATTTCCTGACTTACGATTTGCATCTCGGCAAGTTCAGAAGTGGCATCTTCTTTGTTGCGCTTTTTAAGACCGATCACTTCGCTCTGTTTGTTTTGAAACGCTTTTTTGGTTTCCATCTCGGTCAGAGCTTTGCGACGTGCGATGTTCTTTTCGAGCACCACGTTGAGATTTCCCGCATCGTAGTTGCGTTTTTCCAGAGATTTCTTATACGCCGCTAAGTACTCTTCGTTTTCCAAATTTTTAATGTAGATCATTGGCTTTTCCCACTCGTCGAGATCAGTTGTTTATTGCTTTAAATATATACAGTTGGAGCAACACGCCAATCAACACTAAAACAAGAAGAAATATAATTGACCCCAAAAGTCCCAAGGTTCGGGTTATGTGCAGCACCAGTAGGCTCGTTAAAATTACAATAAACATGAATGAAAAAATCCCGATCCCCATGAATTTCTCCATAGAAATGGCGATCGATAGACCCAAAAGGGCGCCGGAGAACAATCTCAAAACAAAAATCGAAAATGCCAGCAAGGATTCTTTAAAGCTTACGGTGATGCGATCTTTGATGTTGTTCATTGTAGTTCTTCCATTCTTTTTTGAATTTCATCACGGTCTGGCGCATTGGGCGATAAGTCCACGTACCGCGTATACGCCGCCTTTGCCTGTGGCAACTGTCCCTGCATATGGTACGCCTGTCCCAGCTCTTTGTAAATTTCTGGATTTCCCGATTCTCTTTGTGCCGCTTGATCCAACATCTGAATCGCCGAATCCAGTGCCCCAGAAAGGCGATAGCAGCGGCCCATGCTGATGTAAATGTCCGCGCCCTGCGGGCGGCGCGCGATGGCCTTTTGGTACTCGGTGGCGCAGTTGGAATACTGTTCTTGAATGGCATAAATTTCAGCGGCGAGAATATAAGAATCCGCCAAGCTGGGGTTTACGTTCTTTTCCATTTCCGCCATTTCGAGTCCAAATTTGTAGTCTTTTAACTCCACAGCGGTTTTTCCCAAATAATAATACACCCGCGGGAAATGCTTGTTGATGCGACGAACGCGCTCGAACTGGTTTTTTGCCGACGTGGGATTTCCGGCGTTGAGGTAGAGTATGCCGGCAAGGAATAACGGCGTTGGATCGAGTGGATCGAGTGCCGCTGCCATCAAATACATTTCTAGCGCCTTGTTCACGTAGCCCTCTTCCTTGTAGACGAGTGCCAAACTGAGAATCGCCGATTTGTCTTGTTTTTTTGCGGTGATCAATCCCTCAAGGATCGAACGCGCGCCCGCCCAGTTCTGCTCGGAGATAAAAACTTCTGCAAGAGCTTTCCGGTAGGCCACAACATCCGGGGCTTCCTCGATACGTTGATTCAAGTAGGCGATGGCATCGCCCGCACCAGCGCGTCCAGAGAGCACTTTAGCAAACAAGGTGTGATTGTCGGGGGTGTGCGGATCGACCTCGATTGCGCGCGTGATGTAGCTGTGCGCTCGATCGTAATCGGCAAGCTCCAAATAGGCCTGAGAGATAATCTGCATGGCTCCCACATCCATCGCATAGAGATCGAGTGCCCGTTCGCTAAACTGAATCGCCGCTTTGTAATTGCCGCGTTTCATTTCGATCGCTGCAAAACCGCGGTACACCTCGTTGTTTCTTGGGAACTTCCGTTGAACGTTTTTTAAAATTTGCGCCGCACCCTCGTAATTGTGGCGAAACGCGTAGTATTCGGCCAGAGTCACATAGGCGGATACAAGACCTGGATCCGCATAAATGGCCTTCTCCACCCACTTGATCGCCTCGGTCGATTGGTTGAGCGCCCACAACGCTTGGCCCGCGTGATACGCGGCAAGCGCGTTTCGACCATCGGCCTCGAAAGCCAGTTTGAATTCCGCTTGGGCCGCAAAGTAGTTCCCGAGCTTCATGTACTGGGTGCCAAGATACAACATGTTGCTACTTTTGATTTCTACTTTTTCTAAAGCGCTACGACCACCAACACTTAAAATAAACTCTTTCACAGCGACGTTGCCGGAATCAATTGAGAACGCCTTGTTGGCGTACTCGAGAGCCTTGTTTTTATAATTCAATTGCAGATTGATCTGCGCCAGCACGTAATAACCCTCCGCTGTGATCTCGGCTGGAAACTGATTGGTGGACTGAAAGGCTTTTAATATCAAATCATTGGCACGATCCAACTGGCGGAAGGCTTCAAATTCCAAGATACCCATTTCCAAGAGCGCCAACGGATGGTTGGGATAATAGCGCAATGTTGCTCGATATGTTTCAAGCGCCTCGGCGTAGCGACGCAATTTTCTTTGCGTGCGGGCTTCTTGCAGGAGTGACCGCGCCCAGGGAGGTGGCGGCCACATTTCATGAACCTTTTGAAAATAATAAAGTGCCGTCGAATATTTGCGCTGCTGCTCGAGCAGATCCCCAATCAACTGATTGAAAAAAAGCAGATTCGGTTCGCGTCTGAGCGCATCGTCCATAAAATTTTTCGCCCGCTCATACTCGCCGACGGACAGCATATATACCACGTAACAAACACCCGCCGAGGCACTGCTCGCTTTAAGCAGCGACGCTTTTTGAAAAACGCTGTAAATTGTTTCCAGATCTTTTGAGTCTTGATAGGAATACGGCCAAAGCTCTCTGTACGTCATGCACAGAAAACCCATGGCATCCAAATGCGCTTCGTTGGTTTCTAAAATACTCACCAATAAGTCTTGGGTTTTAAGATAGTCTTGAATGGTATGCTTACGGAACTGAACTATCGCAGCCTTTAGCGCTTCGTCGCTATTTGTTTTAGATTTGACTTCCGTATTGGCAAGGATTGGGCGCAAGCGCAGCCGGTCGCGAAGTTCCACTTGCTTTTGTGGCAGTAAACTAAACACACCTGCAACCACAAGAGCCAAAACACCTAGAAAAATAAAAAACGACGTGGACTTATTCTGAATAGGAGCCTGAGGCTTCGGCACTTGCGGAATGGGCATGTGCAAAGGTGGTTGATCTGCCGGCGTTTCGGCCACTTTCTCAGGCAGAGGCGGGGAATCGAGCTTGAGCGTTTTCCACAAAGGAACTTGCCCCTCGAGTCCGCGATTTTCTTCCTCGATAATTGTTGCTTCGGAGATCATCGAGTTGTCGTTGGAACTGCCTTTGAGTTCGCGATCAAGGCCTTCGACGATGGCATCAAAAAACTTTGGGTTTTGGGTGATCGGAACCCATTGGCCATCGTTTACGTGCGCAATCAGCTCCTGGCCAAGAAAAAATCCAGTATGAATCTGAGCAATCACTTCGTCATCAGACATGGGACCAAACACCTGCCCCGCAGAGTTTTTGATATACCAAATCTGATTGGAGAGAGCTTTGGACTTAGCCACTGATCCTCTTGATGTTCGCGCCCAAACTCGAAAGCTTGTTTTCGAGTTTCTCATAGCCACGATCCAGGTGATAAATGCGCGATACTACTGTCTCACCTTTTGCAGCAAGGCCTGCGAGAACCAAGCACGCACTTGCGCGAAGATCCGTCGCCATCACCTGTGCTCCAGTGAGTGAACCTGATTTTCCAGCAACCGTGGCGGTATTTGCAGAAATTGAGATGTGTGCATTCATGCGCAAAAGTTCCTGCACGTGCATGAAGCGATTTTCGAAAACTGTTTCTTTAACAATGCTGGTGCCATCAACAACTGTCATGAGCGCCATCATTTGTGCTTGTAGATCGGTGGGAAATCCCGGATGTGGCGAGGTGGAAATCTCTACGCCCTTCATCGCGGATCCGGCTTTTACGGTGATAGTATTTTTCTCCGCCATTACGGCAACGCCGATGTCTTTGAGCTTAGCTAAAAACGCGGTGAGGTGATCGGGCCTAGAGTTTGTCACCGTAATTTCGCCGCCGGAAATAGCCCCGGCCACCAACAAGGTTCCAATCTCAATGCGATCTGGAATCACGGTGTGCTCGGCCGCACTCAATGAAGACACACCGGTAATTTTAAGCGTGCTCGTTCCAGCACCTTCAATCTTTGCACCCATGGCGATCATGTAATTGGCGAGATCGACGATCTCTGGTTCTTTTGCGGCATTCTCAATAATCGTGACTCCGTCGGCAAGGCTTGCCGCCATCATCACGTTTTCTGTGCCGCCCACGGTGGGAAAATCAAAAACAATTGTGCCACCTTTAAGGCCGGTCGTTTTTGCTACCACGTAACCTTGATCAATTTCCATAACGGAATTCATTTGCGTGAGTGCCTCGAGGTGCAGGTTGATCGGCCGCGCGCCAATGGCGCAACCCCCTGGCAAACTCACGCGCGCATTTTTTTCACGCGCTAAGAGTGGGCCGAGGCAAAGAATACTTGCGCGCATCTTACGAACGATATCGTAATGCGCTAGAGTTTCTAATGTTCGAGGTATTTCAATGACCAGTTCATTGCCTTCTTGGGTGCACTTTGCGCCGAGAGCATGCATCAGCGCGCACGACGATTCAATGTCCTTGAGTCGCGGAACATTTTTAAGGCGATGCTTTCCGGGAGCGAGCAGGCTTGCAAATATAAGCGCTAAAGCCGAATTTTTGGCGCCACTGGCGGCCACAGTGCCTTGGAGTCTCGTTCCACCTTTAACGGCCATGCTATCCATCGTCTAATCCTTTACTGCGCACACCACGCGTTCAACACCGAACAAATCTCTGTGTATAGTTATTTTTTTAAATCCTGTTTGTCTAAATAGCTCCACGACATCCGCGTGTTGACCGATCCCAAATTCAAAGAGCGCAGTGCCGCCATTTTTTAGCGCCGACCATGCCCATGGACTCCATAATTTATAGTAAGCCAAACCGTCGTCTGGTGCAAAGAGTGCCGACGCTGGCTCGTATTTTAGGACGTCCTTTTCGACCCGCGAATCCGACTCTGCAATGTAAGGGGGATTAGAAACGACGAGGTCAAATGCGTTTTCAAAATGAAACAGTGAAACATCACCCAGCTGCGCACTCACACGCGGGCTCAAGCCCAGGTTCTGCGCGTTTTTTTGGAATATTTCCAGCGCACCTGGTGAAATGTCACACGCCCAAAGTCGGGCCTCGGGCATTTCTTTGAGTAAACTCAAGCCAATGCAGCCACTGCCTGTACCAAGGTCGGCAATCGATGAGAAGTCCCCGAGCGCACATGCGAGTTCGACGATAAGTTCGGTTTCGGGCCGAGGGATGAGGGTGTGTTGATTCACGTAAAAACGATATTTGTAAAAATCCTGATGTCCCAGTACGTAGGCGAGCGGTTGACCCTCGTTGCGTTCTCGAAGGTATTTGTAAAGGGTCTCGATTTCACTCGCAGTGAGCTCGCGATTCTTGTCCGCATGTATATCCGCAAACGAGCAGTGCAAAACATCCATCAATATCCAATGGGCCTCTTGTTCTGCGCTAGCGGTCGAAAGAGAGCGTTTAAGATGCGCTAACGCCTCAGCGGTTCGCAACGTTCTTCTCGTTTTGCTGTGCCTTGAGAGCCTCAGCTTGAAAGTGGGCGATGAGCGGTTCGATCAAAACCTCGATGCCGCCTTTCATCACTTCGCCAATGGCATGGGTCGTTAAGCCGATGCGATGATCCGTTATGCGCGATTGTGGAAAGTTGTAGGTGCGAATGCGCTCGGAGCGATCGCCCGTTCCAATTTGCGCTAAACGTGCGTCGGAGGCCTCTTTGATGGCTTTTTCGTCTTCCATGGCTTTGAGTTTTGCATAGAGTATTTTAAAAGCTTTGTCTTTGTTGGCATGTTGCGAACGACCGTCCTGACAAAACACCACGGTGTTTGTTGGCAGATGGGTCAGGCGAACTGCGGAATCGGTTTTGTTAACGTGCTGCCCACCGGCTCCACTGGCGCGGCACGTATCGATGCGCAACTCTTGAGGATTGATTTTAACCTCTACTTCTTCGGCTTCGGGAATCACTGCCACAGTCACCGTCGACGTATGCACGCGGCCTTGAGCCTCCGTTGCAGGAACTCGCTGCACGCGGTGAACCCCGCTCTCGTACTTCATGGTGGAGTAGACCTTTTCGCCGGTAACCATTGCAACTACCTCTTTGTACCCGCCCACATTGCCGTACGAGAGCGAGAGGACTTCCACCTTCCAACCCTGTCCCTGACAGTAATGGTTGTAGGCGCTGTAGAGTTCTTCTGCAAATAGGCTCGCCTCATCCCCACCAGCACCGGCACGAACCTCGAGAATGATGTTCTTGTCGTCATTGGGATCTTTAGGAAGAAGTGCTAGACGGAGCTCTTCCTCGAGTTCGACAATACGGTTCTCTGCAAACGTGACTTCCTCGCGGACCATCTCACGCAACTCGGAATCCTGCTCGGCGGTAAGAAGGATCTTGTTTTCTTCTAATTCTTTGGTGAGTTTTTTAAATTCTTTAAACGGAAGAACAATTTTCTCCAGATCACGATGCTCTTTCATGAGCGAGCGAAATTTATCCTGATCGGCCGCAACCGCAGGATTTTGCAATTGATGCTCAATGGATTCGTAGCGATGAACTACTTCTTCTAATTTGTCGTACATAAATGCCTCTTGTGAGATTCAAAAAATTTTATACTTTTAAGAAAAAGAGAAGTGGCAGCGAAGAGCTGCAACACGCCTTTTCGTGCACTCATAGATGGAGTGAAAAGGCGTGCATAGAGGCAGGAGTCGCTAAGGCTTTTTGTAAAAACCAGCGTATTTCTTTTTGAACTTTTCTACGCGGCCTTCAGTATCGAGTACTTTTTGTTGGCCAGAAAAGAACGGGTGGCATGCGCTGCAGATGTCGACGTTGATTTCTTTCATTACAGAACCAGTTGTGAACGAGTTACCGCACACGCAGGTTACTTTTGCTTCTGTATTGTACTTAGGATGGATTTCAGCTTTCATAACGCACTCCGATAATTTAAGTAAGGATATGTAAGTAACACAGTTTTTTGGGGTCGTCGAGCCCAAATTCTTGCCCCCCAAAAAGATATGCACAAAAAGAGGCCTATTCCACAAAGTTATCCACATAGACACGCTAAATCTAGACCTAAGGCCCAAACTGGACCACTACGTGTAGTGTTAGTCGAAATATGCACCACTTTCGAGAGCCTGTTAAATAGGCTCTCGAAGGCTAAATTTGCATACTTACTGTGCTATCCAGCGCCCATAGACGACAAAAAGTTGGTATTGGTTTTGGAGTCCTTAAGCTTATCAATGAGGAATTCCATACTGTCCACAGGGTTCATCGGTGCAAGAACCTTACGCAAAATCCACAAGCGATTGAGGTCGCCTTTTTCGATCAGTAGATCTTCCTTACGTGTGCCCGACTTGTTGATATCCATACATGGGAATATGCGTTTTTCCATGAGTTTGCGATCTAAATGAATTTCTGAGTTACCAGTACCTTTGAATTCTTCGAAAATCACTTCGTCCATGCGCGAACCGGTATCGATCAACGCCGTGGCAATAATCGTAAGGCTTCCGCCCTCTTCGATATTCCGAGCAGCTCCGAAAAAGCGCTTCGGCTTATGAAGGGCATTGGAATCCACACCGCCCGAGAGAATCTTGCCCGATGGGGGCACAACTGTGTTGTACGCACGGGCGAGACGCGTGATGGAATCTAGAAGAATAACCACATCGTGCTTGTGCTCAACAAGACGCTTGGCTTTTTCGAGAACCATCTCTGCTACTTGAACGTGACGTGTAGGTGGTTCATCGAAGGTAGAGCTCACCACTTCGCCGCGCACGTTGCGCGACATATCGGTAACCTCTTCCGGCCGCTCATCAATGAGAAGAACGATCAGTTTGCATTTTGGATGATTGATGGAAATGGCGTTTGCGATGTTTTGCAGAAGAACAGTTTTCCCGGTACGTGGTGGAGCCACAATCAAAGCGCGTTGACCCATCCCGAGAGGTGCCATCAAATCCACAACACGTGTTGTGAAATCTGTTTGTAAATGTTCGAGTTTTAAACGCTTGTCTGGATACAGCGGCGTTAAGTTATCGAAGAGAACTTTGTCTTTCGACTTTTCTGGCGGTTCATGGTTGAGTTCTTCTACCTTGAGTAGTGCAAAGTACTTTTCACCCTCCTTAGGAGGACGAACTGTACCACTCACTGTATCACCGGTTCTTAAACCAAAGCGGCGAATTTGTGATGGGCTCACGTAAATATCATCTGGACCCGGGAGATAGTTGTAGTCTGGCGAACGCAAAAAACCATAACCGTCTGGGAGAATCTCCAATACACCGTCGCCGTAGACTTCTACAATCTGAGCTCCGCGCTTAAGGATTTCAAAAACCATATCCTGACGACGAAGACCCGCGGCGTTTTCGATTTTTAGTTTTGCTGCCAGCTTAAGAATTTCGTCGATGTGTTTTGTCTTAAGTCCTTTTGAACTGAGCGTCGCTTTTTCATCCTCAGTGAGGCTGATATCACTCAGATCTACTTTTTCATCGGGGAGGCCCACTGGAGGTTGCCCGTGCATGTCCTGGGCGTCATCGCGCATGGGGCGATCCTGACGATCTTTGTGTTTCCAATTGTTATTTTTATTGTTGTTGTTGCGGTCCTTAAAATTTCGATTGTTGTTATTGTTATTGCGGCCACCGCCGCCACTACCGCGAAAGTTTTTATTGTTATCACGGCGTTGTTTGTTGTCTCGACCGCCGCCGCCGCCACCACTGCCGCCAGATGTTTCGGCGCGCTCTTGGTCCTCAGTAAACGAATGATCTTCCAGATCGCCCAAAGAATCGATGTCTTGCATGTCGGTTTTTTTAGGGGGCTTTGCCTCTTTAGGTTCTTTTGCCTCGGCCGCCGGCGCTGGTTTTTTCTTCGTTTCTGAAGACTCTTGGTTTTCTTCTGACATTCTATTCTCCGTATTGGGTTTTTTTGATTTTTTATCCTGGTAGGATGAGTATTGATTGGATTTTAAGGACGGATCAGATGAGCTGATCAATAGACTTAATATATGTTCGGTTTAGGTATTAAGTAACTTAAGCCCTGGCCCTATGTCAATAGGGCAACCCGGGCTTTTTTGACTATCTTTTGGCCACCCTGTTTACTTTGATTTAAATTGAAACAGAGTTTGTCTCGAGTACGTCCAGATTGTTCAGAAGATATACGACTCTCCTCAGTTTTACCCCATCCCCCCCCGATAAAGTGTTACCGCATAATGGAGGTACTCACTAATGGCCGAAACCGAAAAGCCCGCCCCGCGCGTTCCCCTTTGTCTTCCAATCGAATTTAGAAAGTCCTACGCCCGCGACAGCGAAAAAGGCGGACTCCTCAACATCAGTATTACTGGCGCCTTTCTGGAACATGGCGAACAGGATCTGGAAGTGAACGATAAGATCAATTTGCATTTTAAAGTCAGTGGCCGTGAGCGTGTACTCCAAGCCTGTGTAGTTTGGAAAAAAGCCAATGGTTCCGGTGTGTTGTTTAACCCCGAAAATAATCAAGATGTGCAAATCATTGATGACCTTATGTATTTTGTGCGCACGTACCGCGATTCGAAACGCGCCGTACTCGACAAGATTTTTAGCCAGATCAAAGAATAGTTGTTGAGAGTTATAGATAATAAAAAACGCATATCTTTAACAGATATGCGTTTTTATTTTTACAAAGTATTCTCTAGAGTCCGCGCGCGGCTTAGCTATAGTTCACTTTTTTGCGACCGCGCTTGAGGAAGATCAGTAAAATAAACACAGCGACCACAAGTAATCCACCGAGAACAATCATCATTGTTGAATCATCCTCGCCGCCCATTATGCTGGCGAGACCGCCATCGGCTGGGGCTTCCGGCGGAGCAACAGCATCCACAGGAGGAGGCGGTGGCGGCGCCATATCAGACGGTGGTGGTGGCTCTTCGTTTTGAGCCACTGTTGCGCCAGCACCCATGTCATCGGATGGAGGCGGCATTTCTTCAGACGGTGGTGGCATTTCTTCGCCGCCCATTCCATCATTCGCAGCTATGTTTTGGCTCTCATCAACAGGTGGTGGTTCTTCCATTGGTGGTTGTTCCATCTCTTGTTGTTGTGGCGGTGGTTCCTCTACAGCAGCTTGCTGTTGCATCGGAGCAGGTGTGCCGCCTTCTGGCCAATAGCGAAGTGACGTGCCCTCTTGCAATTCCCATTTGGACTCCACTTCGTTTGTTGCCCACACTTCCATCCAACTTCTTGGATGTCCTAAAAGATCTTGGGAAACTTTGCGAATGCTGTCACCTGAGCGCGCAGTGTACATTTGCGGCTGAATGCCCACATCTTCATAGTAGGTAATAATCTGACTGCTGTCAGAAGGATTACGTGGAGAGTTGTAATATAGCTTGTCACCCACTTTTAAAGATCTGCCAGCAACACTAGGGTTCCACGCAGCGAGATCTCTCTTGCGGGAGCTGTCACCGTAGATTTTTTCTGCTACGGAGGACATACTATCACCACTTCGCGCTACATATAAACGATTGAGCAGTACGCCACCATCATTATACGGAGTGCGCTTCATTTTTTTAACCGGAACAAAACCAGCACCCATGCCCGAACTGGAGCTAGAGTCGACAATCGTGTTCGATGTAGTATCAGTAGTGTCTGATGATTCTGTATATGTCGATGCTTCTTCTGTAGGTGCTGCACCCGACTCATCACCCTGCACGTAAAGGGTTTCTTCGCCAGACGTTGTCGTCGTGGATTCCATCGGTTGCTCTGGAAGATCAGAAGACGCAGTTGTTGAATCATCACCGTAATCGTCGTCTGGATATTCATCCACAACTTCTTCTTCATCCGTATTCACAGCCAATTCTTCTGTGCCCGATGAGTCTGAATAGGTATCGTCGCTGACCGCGACATCTTCTTCGCTGGAGCCTTCTTCTGTTTCTACAACTTCGCCGCCGTCCTCTGATACTTCTTCGGTAGCGGTTTCACCTTCCTCATTGTCGGAGCTGAATAAGCTACAACCTGGTAAAGTGCTGAGTCCCATGCTTAATATGAGAAGCAGAAGATATTTTCTGAACATTGTTGCCGTCCTCTGGTTAATAAATAGTCTTCCTGACTTAGAATAATTTAAGCACAGCTATTTTCGTTTGGAAACATTCTGTAAATAATGGTCTAGCCTTGGAACTGCTTCTGACCAAGGTCTTGAGGCGAACGAATCCCCAGACGGGACGGGGCAAATCACTTCAATTTAAAGGTGCTACCCGGCTTAATTTTGTTTTTAGAAAACCAACCCTTTTCCATTTCCAGTGCGTACTTAGCATTTCGGGTGCTGTTATAGTGGGGTAAATTCTCATCCGAAACAGGACCAAAGTGGGGTTCCATATCCAAAGTTTCGAGCAGTTTCATTTTGGAATCGAAAAAGCCAATGGTCAGTGGAATGTACGTGTTCTTCATCCAAAATGACATGGGCTGCTCTCCCGGAAAGATAAACAGCATTCCACTGTCTTTGGGTAAACTTTTGCGGTTCATCAAGCCCTGAGCTTTTTCGACCGGGGTTTGCGCAATCTCCACTTTGATTTTTTTTCCGGTGGAGAAAATCAATGTTTTGGTTTCCATGGAGAATGAATAAAACGATATGAGTAGCGCTGCGATCAGGGATGACATCATTTCTTAAGCTTCTCCATGAGTATTCGATTGACCGCATCCGGATTGGCTTGGCCCTTTGATGCCTTCATCACCTGACCGACGAAGAATCCGAATACTTTTTCTTTACCGGCACGGAACTGTTCCGTTTGCGCAGGATTTGCGGCAATGACTTCTTCGATTATTTTTGAGATCGCCCCGTCATCAGTGATCTGCACAAGACCCAGCTTGTCGACGATGGCTTGCGGATCCTTGCCACTCGTCCACATTTCGGCAAAGACTTGCTTGGCCATTTTACCGGAGAGCTTTCCGTCATCGATCATTTTAATCATGGCGGCAAGATTCTTTGTAGAGATGGGCGCTTTAGAGATTTCCACTTTGTGATCGTTCAATTCCCGTAGGAGTTCAGTCATTATCCAGCTCGATGCCGTCTTCGGATTGCCACTGGCCTTGGCCACTTCTTCGAAGTAATCGGAGAGATCACGCTCTTGAGTGAGCATGTTGGCATCGTTTTCAGAAATCTGATACTCCGATAAAAAGCGGCGGTAGCGCGGCATAGGGAGCTCGGGCATCGATGTACGCACGCTCTCGATCCAAGCACTCTCGATCACCAACGGCAACAGATCTGGATCCGGAAAATAACGATAGTCCATGGCCTCTTCTTTACTGCGCATGGAAAAGGTTTTATTTTTGGCCGAATCGTACAGGCGTGTTTCCTGAACGATAGTTTCGCCCGTTTCCACGGCTTCGATCTGGCGATGAATTTCGTATTCTATCGCTTTCTCAATAAACTTAAATGAATTGATGTTTTTGAGTTCAACCTTAGTTCCAAGAGCGCTTTGACCTTTTTTACGAACACTGACATTGCAATCGGCGCGCATGCTGCCCTCTTCTAAATTGCCATCACAGACGCCGATGTAGCGCAAGGTCTGGCGAACCGCGCGGGCGTATTCGGCAGCTTCAAGAGGCGTGCGCATTTCCGGAGTAGAAACAATTTCAAGTAGAGGCACCCCGGCGCGATTGAGATTCACCAACGTATAATCTCCATAATGGGTAGACTTCCCTGCGTCTTCTTCCATGTGCGCACGTTCGAGATTCACTTTGTGAGCTTTACCATTTACAAAGAATTCAACATACCCGCCCGAACACACAGGTTTGTCGTACTGGGAAATCTGATATCCCTTTGGCGAATCGGGATAAAAATACTGTTTGCGCGCAAAAACCGAATAGTTCTCCACTGTGCAGTTGAGAGCCAGTCCTGTTTTTATCGCAAGCTCCACCGCGCCCTTGTTCAACACCGGAAGTGTGCCGGGCATCCCAGCGTCTACCGGCGTCACCTGGCCATTATCGTCGTCCACGAATGCGGTGGATGCGCCCGAGAAAATTTTTGACTGTGTCGATAGCTGTGCGTGGATCTCAAGTCCAATCACCGCCTCGTAATCATTGTAGCCCATTGGCAGCCTTTCCCACAAATTCAGAAACCGCTTCTATCTCCAGCGCAAGCGACAACATGTTTTTCTCTGCAAAGTGCGGCGCTATCACCTGAACTCCGAGCGGCAATCCATCCGGCGTCAGCGCAACGGGAATACTCATTCCAGGAAGGCCAGCGAGATTCACCGAAGTCGTAAAGATATCATTTAAGTACATACGGATCGGGTCATAAACGCGGGAACCGGTTTTAAAAGCCGGTGTGGTTGTCACCGGCCCCATTATCAAGTCGCAAGATTTGTAGGCTTCGATAAAATCCTGACGAATCAAGGTTCGCACTTTGCTCGCCTTATTGTAATACGCATCGTAGTAGCCGCTCGATAGTGCAAACGTACCCAGTAAAATTCTACGCTTCACTTCTTTGCCAAAACCTTCGGCCCTACTTTTTGAGTACAGCTCGTCGAGACTTGCCCAATCTTTATCTTGAGGTTGCGCGCGATATCCATAGCGAACGCCGTCGTAGCGCAAAAGGTTGCTCGACGCTTCACTGGTGGCGACCATGTAGTACACCGGCACTGCGTGGGGCGTGTTGGGTAGAGAAACATCCACAAACTCCACGCCTTGTTTTTTGAGCCTTTCGACCGTGTGCCAAAACGCTTTTAGCACCACATCGTCTGCGGAACTTTGGAAATACTCTTTGGGCAATCCGACTTTAAACTTTGTTGAGCGAGTCAGTGACGTGCGCACGGGTTCCCATGGCTTACGGCTCATGGTGGAATCTTTATCGCATGGTCCACACATGGCATCGAGCAGGTAGGAGCAATCATCTACCGTGCGTCCCATCGGGCCCGCTTGATCGAGTGACGATGCAAACGCAATCATTCCAAAACGACTGATACGACCATAAGTGGGCTTCACACCAGTGAGCCCGCAGAACGCCGAGGGCTGGCGAATAGAGCCGCCTGTATCAGAGCCGATAGACACCGGCGCAAACGCGGCGGCGACAGACGCTGCTGAACCACCGCTTGAACCACCGGCCACGTATTCTAAATTCCACGGATTGTGACAACCGCCAAAGTACGACGTTTCATTGGATGAGCCCATGGCGAATTCATCCATATTCGTTTTTCCGAGCACTATGGCGCCCTGATCTTCGAGGCGCTGCACGCACGTTGCCGTGTACGGTGGAACAAAGTTGGCGAGCATTTTAGAGGCGGCCGTGGATTTAATATCCTTAGTGCAAAACAAATCTTTGACCGCCACCGGTACCCCGGCAAGAAAGCCGGGGTTCTCACCGCGCGCGAGCTTATCATCCAAGGCCTGGGCTTGTTTCTCCCAGTTTGGATTTATCGAAATAAAAGAGTTCACCCTTTTGTCATACTTTTCGATGCGACTCATAAAGGCGCGCGCGACCTCTCGCGCCGAAAACTTTTTATCTTTTATGCCTAGAGCGATCTCTTTAACAGTGAGAAGATGGATGTCCATAAATCCTCACACTACTGGTGGAACTTTAAATAAGTTTCCACCCAGCTCTGGAGCGTTGGCAATAATGTCTTCTACCGTATTCTTTTGGGTAACTGCGTCCTCGCGCAAATAGAGTTCTATGGGAATTGGTGTCGTCGTTGGTTTTACGTTGTCTGTATTTACCGCGGAGAGCGCATTGAAGTATTCAAGAATTTTCTGAAACTGCTCGCCATACTCTGTTGCCTCCGCATCGGAGATACTCAGCCGCGCAAGCTTGCTCACTTTCAGCACATCTTCTTTCTTTAACATGACCGTAACCTTCCTCTTAAAACTCGCTCAACAGCGTAGCAGAGCCCCATCGAGGAGTCCACTGCCCATAGTCGGTAAGTCGGCGCTTGCGACAGGCGTCAAACCCGTGGTTTTTTGAATTTTTCTGTAACTCAGGGTATTTTATCGAGGCCTATGAAGAAGACCGATGCCAGAGCTCGAATGCAACTCCTCGTGGACGAGCTCAACCACCACAATTACCTCTATCACACCCTGGACAAACCGGAGATCTCCGACCGCGACTTCGACAAGATGTTCAAAGAGCTTCAAGATCTGGAGAGTCAGTTTCCTGATTTGCGTGCCGATGATTCACCCACCACCCGAGTGGGCGGCGTCGTGTTGGATGCTTTTGAGAAGATGGCTCACCGCACGCCCATGCTTTCTCTGCAGAACACGTACAATGAAGGAGAAATCATAGAGTTTGAAACAAAGATTCTACGCCAGCTTCAGACGAACGCGACATCTGTGGAATTTTACTGCTCACCCAAGTTTGACGGTGTGGCCATCGAACTTGTGTACGAAGAAGGCGTTCTGACTAAAGCTATTACACGTGGTGATGGGTCGGTGGGCGAAAATGTTCTCGCCAACGTACGCACCATTCGCTCAGTTCCTTTGCGTTTAAAAGGTAAAAAGATTCCCAGTTACGTCGAAGTGCGCGGCGAGATTCTTATGCTCAAGGCCGATTTTGCACTGCTCAATCAAAAGCAAGATGAAGAGGGCGAAACTCCGTTCGCGAACCCCCGCAATGCTGCAGCTGGCACACTTAGGCAACTGGACACGTCTGTTGTTGCTACTCGACCGCTTCATTTTTTTTGCTATTCGCCGGGCTGGCACGAGGAATCTACGTACAAATCTTATGTTTCATTCGAGGAATTCATCTTAGAGAACGGTTTTCCGACGACTGTTCTCGCCGACAAAGACGATGGAGATAGAATTACAAAGCAGATTCACTCCGGAAAGGTAAATCCATTGCGACCGCCCTTGAGCCGGTTGTGTTCCGGGGCTGAAGATGTGGTGGATTACTATCACTTTATTCAAAAGCTGCGCAAAAGCTTGCCTTTCGAAATCGACGGCATTGTCGTTAAGGTGAACTTATTTTCTCAACAGCAGGAGCTGGGCTTCGTGGCGCGCAGCCCGCGCTGGGCGTTCGCCGGAAAGTTCGAACCAGAGCAGGCTGAGACTACTGTTAATGACATCGCCGTGCAGGTCGGTCGCACCGGTGCTCTCACTCCCGTGGCAATTCTTAAGCCCGTGAGTGTGGGTGGAGTTACAGTCAGCAATGCCACTCTACACAATCAGGACGAGATCGATCGCAAAGACGTGCGCATTGGTGATAGTGTGATTGTTCACCGCGCCGGCGACGTCATTCCCGAGATCGTGCGCGTTATTATTGAGAAGCGTCCGAAATCGTCAAAACCTTTCCGAATTCCTGAGAAATGCCCGAACTGTAAGAGTGAAACCATCGTTGTTGAGGGCGAAGCCGTCCGCCGGTGTGTAAATCCGCTATGTTCGGCGGTCATGAAGGAATCGCTCAAACACTTCATCGGCCGAAATGCCATGAACGTGGAAAAGTTGGGGGATCGCCTGATTGATATTTTGTTCGATGAAGGCTTGGTAAAAACCTATTCCGATCTGTTCACACTTACCGCCGAACACATCCTAAGCCTCGATCGCCAGGGAGAGAAGTCGGCGAATAACATTATCAATAGTATCGAAAAAAGCAAACACACGACTCTCGCCCGTTTTATCTACGCCCTTGGCATTCGTTTTGTTGGCGAACAAACTGCAAAAAGTTTGGCTGCCCACTATAAAACACTCGATTCCTTCCTAGCTACAAACAACGAAGCCCTGCTCGAGATCAACGACATCGGTCCGCGCGTTGCCGAGTCTATTCTAAACGCGCTAAATAATAAAAAATTCCGCTCCGAAGTACTACAAATTATAAAAAACGGCGTTGTCATCGAACCACCAAAAAAAACCAGTGCCGCAAAAGCGACCTTAGCGGGACAAACATTTGTTATTACCGGCTCGTTTGCTATTTCTCGCGAAGAGATCAAAGAAATTATTGAAAACCACGGCGGAAAAACATCGTCCGCGGTGAGCAAGAAAACCAATTACGTATTGGCCGGCGAAGCCGCGGGATCCAAGCTGGACAAGGCGCAGGAGCTGGACGTGGCTATTCTCGACTGGGACCAATTCCAGACGTTGCTACAGGGTTAGCTTTACTAATAGTTCACCAAAATTTTATTCATGAAGATTTCCTAAAGATCCCAGACCAAAGTACCGAAAAATTCTGAATACGTCGTCTTCCCATATTGAGACGCGTGTTTTCAGGGGGATTTATGAATACGTCTTTCAATTCGACAGTATCAAAATGAGATTTCACTAGTCCACAGTCCGTGTCGTGCAGAGTGAAAAACACATGCATCAAACCCGTTTTGTGACTGAAAAGCCCTGAAATTATTAAATTCTTTAATCGGCAGTGCCGATAAGAAATTCGGGTACGTTTGCCCTAAATACAACTGTTTGAACTGGGAGGTCAAATGAAGAAGTTTTTACAAACATTGTGGAAAGATGAATCAGCTCAAGGTGCTACTGAGTACATTTTGATGCTTGTGATCGTTGTCGGTATTGCGATGATGTTCAAAGGCAAAATCATGGGAATCATTACCGATAAGACTGAGCAAATCGGAACTAGTATTCAAGGTTTCACACCTGAAAACTAAAAGGCGCTTATGACAATCGAGTACATACTCCTTCTCGGATTATTTGCTTTCATATTGATGGGAGCATTTACCGGCGAAAAGGGACCTCTGAAAGTGTTTGAAAACTCGGCGCCAAGACTTGGCGCGCGGGTCGAACAACAGATGTCCACGGGGAGTCAATTCAGAGGCTTAAGAAACGATTGGCAGCTGCCACCTACGTCAGCGCCAAGCGGATTGCCGGAATAATTTATGACGGCAGCGATATGGATTCCGACATCACTGTTAGCCATCGCAGCAGCAATGGATCTACGCTTTGGAAAGTTTCCAAACTGGATGTTTATCGCTACCACCACAATTGGATTGATCGGGTTGAGCCTGAACACGGGAATAAAAGAATTTATGCTAAGCTTTGCTTACAGTATTTGCTTTTTTATAGCACTAGCTCCGCTAGTCTATCTTAAGGTGGTTGGTGCCGGTGACATCAAGCTGCTGGCCGCATTTTCTCTTTTTGTAACTGTGCCCGTGGCCGCAACTGTACTTGTCTATTCCCTGTTTTGGGGATTACTCATTGGAATAATCAAAATTGCGCTGGCCGGTGATTTTAAAAACTTTGCGCAATCTTTTGCGTTGCGGACCAATCAAGTGCGTTCCCAACGAATCCCTTACGTCGTCGCAATCCTACTCGGATGGTGTTCACTTTTAGTTACAGGAGATTTCCTATGAAATCTACTCTACGTAATAAAAAAGGACAGATGACGATCGAGGCTGTGCTTCTCTTGGTGATAATGGTTGCCGTGTTCACGGTGGTACACAGAACCATTTCCGAGGGTGAGTATCTTTCAAAAATAGTTTCCGGACCCTGGGGTTATATGCAAGGCATGGTTGCCAACGGCGTATGGAAGTCTGGCAACTCCAACAATATGCACCCCAACGCATTCGACCGACGTGCAACACCGGAGCCCATATGAAAACGGCTCATTCACGCAAATCCATACTTAAAAACCAAAAAGGAATCCTCACTCTGGACTTCCTTTTTGCCATTATCATGATGTTCACCTTCACTGCGATTTTGTTTGCTTTCTCTATCACGTTCTCCGCGGTCGAAATCGCGCAATATGCAACTTTTGCCGCTTCACGCGCCTACCTTGCTGCTAACAAAAACTCCGATGACCAAGAGAACGCAGGCAAGAAAAAGTTCGACGATCTGGTGAACAGTCCGAACGCGCCACTTTCCACGTTCTTTAAAAACGGCTGGTTTACTCTCGCTCCAGTACAACTTAAAAACTACAATCCAGACTATAATAAGGACATCGATTCCGACTCCGATACCTTTATCGGTGCTCGCACCACGATGGTGGCAAAAATCCTGCAAATGCGCTTTCCACTCTTGGGATCCACCACAGAGGAAGACCTCTCGGCCCAGATCAATTCCTATATTATGCGCGAACCCACAGAGGAAGAGTGCGCTCAATTTGTAAATCAACGCTTTGATAAAATTAAGCAAATGGACGGTATTAATCAGGGTGCATCGTTCCTAGATAGCAGCCAGTATATACGCATTATGGATGACGGGTGCTAGCATGAAACAGCTTTTCCAGCGCCGTCTCAAAGATAAAAGAGGTTTTGCGGTCATAGAATCTGTGGTCGTGTTGTTTATATTTCTTATTCTATTCTGGTACTCCATTGGCTTCTTTGGGGTAATCCACACCGGAATTCTGCACTCCATCGCCGCTCGAAACTACGCCTTTGAGACCTTCCGCCATCGCTCCAATCTCTGGTACTTCCGATCAAACTCAACAAGTGTTATGCGCTATCACAATTTCGACAATCGCGTGCACGGAACCAATAGCGAAATCGTTATTGGTGGAAGCAACAAACTTCAATATGCAACTGAACGACGCGTGGCCATGTTCAAAGGAGATATCGAACCTACAGGTCGAACTCCAGCAGAGCACTCTCAGGCCATGGGACAAGTAAAAACGGGTGAACGCAACACGTCCGTGTCACTCGATCCAGTGTGGATCAAAGTGCAATACGGACTCTGTTTAACAGCGAGTTGTGGGGGATAATATGGAAAGTAACGAAACCAAAACATTATGGATATCGGTGGGCGCTGCCCTGTTTGCCGTTTTTCTCCTCTACAGCTGGTCACAAGAACAGAAAGCCGCCATTCATAAAAAGTTTGGCTCTAAAGTTCAAATTGTCGTGGCTGCAAAAGATATCGCCGAGATGGAACCCATCGACGAATCCATGATCGAGATCGCCCAAGTGCCAGAAGACTTTAAGCAACCCGAAGCCCTTTCGAATCCAGAAGTCGTCATCGGACAGATGGCTGCAGCGCCCATCAAAAAAGGCGAACAGCTCCTCAATACAAAACTACTACTGCCAGGGAAAGATACCGGTCTATCCATGCAGGTCACGCCAGGGAAGCGCGCACTTACCATTCCTATCGATGATATGCGAGGTGCTGCAAAGCTAATAAAACCCGGTGATCGCATTGATTTGGTGATTTCGATGGAAGTGGGATCAGGCCTCGATAAGCGGCGCGAAGTGCGCACGATCATGCAAGATGTTCCGGTTCTAGCAGTTGGCCAGAACATAGTAGACACCGTGCCCGCGCAGCTCGAAGAAGATGGCAAAGAATTTTTACTCAACAATCTCCGCAAAGTGAGCAATTTCAACTCTATTACGGTTGAGGGCTCGCCAACAGAGGTACAGTTACTGATTCACGTGTTAGCTGTGAGCCCAGGAAACCTTTTTGCGATCCTAAGAAATCCCAACGATCGATACATCAATCCACTTAAGACTGTCGACTCAGACGATGTTATGGGCAAAGTAAAAGCCGTACGTGTTCCAGCGACGCCAGCTCCGGCACCAGCGCCGGTTGCGCCCGCACCTGCACCTGCCGGCAAAGCTAAGGCACGCCGTGGTGCTTATGAGGAGTTATAATGTTTACAGTTAGGACTCAAATAACAGCTCTTTTATTTTTAATGTCCACTGTGTGGAGTTTCACCAGTGCCGCGCAAAACGCGCCGATGGACGAGCCCGGCACAAAATATTTGATTCTCTACGTCGGTGTCGAGCATGAAGAGACATTGTCAGTACTTCCACCCGACTCAGATTTTGGTGGAGACTGGCGAGGTGTCGTAAAAATCTTCAGAGCTCTAGAATTTAAAAAAATTCAGTTCACACCAATAAAAGCCGGTGTTGCCACGCTTTCGATTCACGACAAGGTGGGGACAAAGATATTTGAGTATCGTCTCGAAGTGCGTGATACCCGCCTCACAAAAATGGTGCGCGAGATTCGTGCGCTGTTGAGTGACATCGAAGGCATATCTATTAAAATCGTAAACGACCGCGTTGTTGTTGATGGAAAGGTCGTGCATCCTGAGGATCTCAATCGTATCGTTGGCGTGTTGAGCCAGTATGGCCAAGATGCAGCCTCACTGGTAGAAGTAAGCCCATTCGCACAACAAAAAATTGCGGAAATCATTGAGCGAGAAATCAACAATCCCGATGTTCAAGTTCGCGCGCGCAACGGTGTATTTGTTCTTACCGGCGAGGTTCAAACCGAATTTGATAAGAGTCAGGCGGAGCTGATCGCCCGTACGTTTGCGCCTCCACCATTTTTTGGAGAGGCTGAAAAGTCAAAAGACATCCTAAAACCTAAGCGCGACAACGTCGCAAACCTTTTGCACATTCGCCCGCCGGTTCAGCAAGCCGAGCCCCCGCCGAAGCTCATCCAGATTGTTATTCACTTTGTGGAGCTCACGAAGGACTACGCCAACAGCTCTCGCTTCCAGTGGACGCCCGGTATTGCGGATACTGGTAAGATTGATTTCGTTCGCGACACTCGTCAACCGAGTGGTATCGTGACCACTATCTCGGCTACGATTTCAAACCTCTTGCCAAAACTCAATTGGGCAAAATCGCACGGTCATGCGCGCATTCTTAAAACGACTACAGTTATTACAAAAGACAAGCAAGCCGGTCGAGTGGATGCTAAAACAGAATCCTGGGTGATCACGCAAAACGGCTTGGGAACTCCGGTTCCACTAGCGATCAACTACGGAACTGAGACTACCATAACGCCGACTATTGTAAGCCCTAAGAGCGATGCAATTTCTCTGGTTATACGAGTGGCCGTTTCGGACGTAGTGGCCTTGAGTGCCGCAGGACCATCTATTGCACGAAACGAAGTGAACACACAGGTAGACGTGCGCAGTGGCGAGAGCGCCGCGATCGGTGGTTTTATTTCTAGCAGCCAAACAATGGATTACAACAAGCTTCCTGCGAGCGTGGAAAACCCACTTTTCTCACTCTACTCTTCGAAAGCTTTCCAAAAAGGCCAGTCGCAGTTTGTGATCTTTGCGACCCCGGTGATTAAATCATCGGCAAGCTCTGGTGTAGAAAAAGTTAAAGACAAGTTCCGTCTCAACGAATAGCTCTTATCTCTCGTATGCACATTGCAAGTGTGCATACTCTACTTTAGCCGAGTATCCTCGACCTTTGGCGCCTGGCGACTGACGCCGAGTTTTACAGTTTTCACTCAGTTTTCCCCAGCAAATTTCCGATAAAACTCTGTGGAGGTTTGGGTAAATGTCTTTTAACAATAACTGCAATATTATCGGAGTCTTGGGTGGTAAGGGCGGCGTTGGAAAAAGCGTATTTGCTGCCAACCTGGCGGTACGCCTCGCAACTGAACTAAAAACCACGACTCTTCTGATTGATGCCGATCAAAAGTCATGTGCCGATCAAAACTTTATTACTGGAATTCTAGAACCAAAAACTCTCGAAGAACTCACCGCATTCACCGGCAGTTTAAATTCTAAAAATCTCACGAGTGTTGTTTCAACGCATCCGCAAGCGCCGATTCATTTCATTGGTGCCGTAAAATCTCCGGGACAAATTTTTACCGTATCTGCCGGTTTAGCGCTTAAACAGCTCTCACAACTGTCTCAGTTTTATCAGTACATCGTGATTGATCTCGGTAATGATTTGGACGAGTTACAGTCAGCGTTTTTAGAAGCCGCAACTGTGGCCCTCCTCGTAACCACCCCAGAAGTTCTCACCGTAAACCAGACTCTCCGTCAGATCAACGATCTGCGTGGCGCCACTCTACCGAATGAAATGATTCAGATCGTAGTGAACAAAGCCAGCAACGTTGGCCTTGCGCCACAACAGGTAGAACAAACTTTTAAGCGTCCACTTTTAGGGATAATTCCACAGGATGACGTGAGCACTGCCAATGCGCTCAAACAAGCTCGACCATTTATTTTACTTTCGCCACAAGCGCCGATCTCTGCGGCTTATACTGCGATTGTCCGCAAACTCACTGGCGGAATGCTACAAAATCTCAAAAAGCTGAGTCGCAACAATGTACTCTCTTTTGAAAAAGCCGCAGATGCTCCCGCGTCGAGTGGACCAAATGATGTAGACCCGCGCACTCATTTAAAACTGACTATCCACGCGCGTTTGATCAAAGAGATGAATCTAAAAAACGACGACATCACCAAAGCAGCTAAAGATCCGGAAAAACGAAAGAAGCTGGAGAATGATGTTCGTGCGGTTATTTCTAAGATTCTTGATCAAGAGGCCCAGGGCGTACCACCCGGGGACCGCAAGCAGATCATTAAAGAAACTGTGGATGAAGCACTAGCACTAGGACCTCTCGAAGATTTGCTCGCTCAGGCGGAAATCAGTGAAATTATGGTCAACGGCTATAACAAAATTTTTATCGAAAAAAGTGGTAAGGTTCAATTGAGCAAAATTCACTTCACTTCGAACACCCAACTGCGCAATGTGATTGAGCGAATCGTCACGCCGCTGGGCCGAAGAATCGACGATAAAAACCCGTACGTGGATGCGCGTCTCGCTGATGGCAGTCGTGTGAACGCCATTATCGAACCACTTGCCATTGACGGGCCCGCACTCACCATTCGTAAATTTAAAAAAGATGCCTTCGGTGTTGATAAGTATGTGGAATACGCTTCTTGTAGCCGTCAGATGATGGATTTCTTAAAGCTTGCTGTGGAAAATGGCTCCAACATTATTATTTCAGGCGGGACGGGTTCTGGTAAAACAACGCTTCTCAATTGTATGTCTACATTCATCCCGTCAAATGAGCGCATCATTACCGTGGAAGATGCCGCAGAATTGCAACTGCGCCAGGAACACGTGGTTCGCCTTGAAACTCGCCCGGCAAACATGGAAGGCCAAGGAGCTGTGACCATTCGCGACTTGGTAAAGAACACCTTGCGTATGCGTCCCGATCGGATTGTGGTCGGAGAGTGCCGTGATGGTGCGGCCTTAGATATGTTGGCCGCAATGAGTACAGGTCACGATGGCTCGATGACGACCGTCCACTCAAACAATCCGCGCGAAGCCATTGGCCGCTTAGAAACGCTCTGTATGATGGCCGGCATGGACATGCCTGCGCGGGCATTCCGCGAACAGATTGCCAACGCTGTAGACATCATCGTGCAGATCTCCCGTTTATCGGACGGTTCTCGTAAAATTCTATACATCACAGAAATTCAGGGCATGCAGGGCGAGGCAGTAACTATGCAAGACGTGTTTGTATTTAAAGAAACCGGCTTCGATAAAAATCGTAAAATCACCGGGCAATTCTTAACAACAGGTCTTATCCCCAAGTTCATCCAAGAGCTTAAGGAAAAAGGCATTGGTATTCCAAAAGACTTGTTCTCAAACGAGGCTCAAAATGCACCGCCACCCAAGGTCGAAAAGCCCGCGGGAAGCGCAAACTTTGCGGTTAAGAAAGTGAGTGGAGGTAAATAATGGGAAACGATTTCCTCAACAGCATCCTTGTCCACCCCCTTTTCATATATCCAGTAATTGCGGGAATGACGTTTGTTTTGGCCTACAAATGGTCAGACAAGATTCTCGCATGGCTCTATAGACGCAGTTTAGGCCAAAAAGATGAGATCGCAAAATACATGGAGCTCATGTTCGTGGAAGTCGACGACCGCAAACTGACTCTGTCCCTGATCGCCATTAGTGTCGGCCTAGGGCTTATTTTCTTCGTACTTTTTTGGCCGAATGTACTTTTAGGGTTTACCGTTGGCGGCGTATTTACGCTACTGGGCTGGACCATCCCAAAGCACATTTTTAAACATCTCTATGAGAAACGTTGCGACCAGTTTATCAACCAAATGGTGGATGCCACCACGATTCTTGCAAACGGTGTGCGTGCTGGTCTAAGTGTTACCCAATCTATGGATCGCGTGGCCCGCAATCTTAAAAATCCTATTGCGCAGGAATTTCGCCTGGTTCTCTCACAAAACCAACTCGGTCGTCCGATTGAAGAGTGTTTAAATGAACTGGGTGAGCGTATCCCTCGTCAGGACTTGCAAATGTTTGTTACTGCTGTGAATATTTTAAAAGAAACAGGCGGAAACATGGCGGAAACATTTCAGACAATCAACTATACGATCCGCGAACGACAAAAGATCGAAAAAAAGATCGAGGCTCTCACCGCTCAGGGTGTGATGCAGGGATTTATTATTAGTTGCGTTCCTTTTGGTCTACTTATTATGTTTTATATAGCGGACCCGCAATATATCGGACCCATGTTTACGACCGTTGCTGGTTGGGGATTTTTGGCTCTAATGATTGCTCTCGTAGGCGCCGGCGCATTTTTAATTCGAAAAATTATTACTATTAAGGTGTAAAATGAAAAAATGGATCATCGCTCTAGTTCTCGGTTTTAGCTCCACCTCGATCGCATTGGTTGACATGAAAAATGCCAACTTTTCAGATTATTGGGTAGATATGATGGCACCCGGAAACAGCAATTACATGCGCGTGTCTCGCACTTACAGCAGCCGCTCGCTATTTTCTGGGATCTTTGGATTTGGCTGGTGCTCCAACTTAGAAACTCAGGTGGACATTACGCTCGAAGGAAACCTCATCCTCACCGACTGTGGATCAAGTCCTGTCGCCTATTATCCCGCCCGCTATAACACTCAACTCATCAACGATTCCGTCGATAAAATAATTGCGTTGGTATCAAAAAAATATCCAGACAAAGGCAAAAAAGCCCTCGATACATTGCGCGATCAATTGCGCTCCGATCATATACTCCGCACGCAGATCGCGGGCGAGGTTGGCTATAAAATCGTGCCGATTAAAAACACCGTGTATCTAGCTAACGGTAAAGAGATCGATAAGATTACCTACGATGGCTCCAACTATGTTCACAATCTTATCGACGGCGCCACTCAACACTTTGATGAGAGTGGTAAGCTTGTACAGATTTCCGAAAAATCAAAGAATACGGTGCGCATCGCCTACCAAGGTGGCTTGCCATCACAAATCACCGATACTGCGGGCAATAAGTTTACGTTTCAGTATTCAGCGGAGAAAAAAATTAAAAAAATTCTTGGAATGAATGGGGCCTCAGCCGTCTATAAATTCCGAGGTGAAGATTTGGTGGGCATTACCAATTCCTGGAAAAACTCCTACACTTACACCTATGACTCCAATCATAATATCACCCGTATTTCGTTCCCAGACGGCACATACAAGACTATCGCGTATGTTGAGGTCAAAGACTGGGTGCGTGAGTTTCGGGATCGCGACGGCTGCATCGAACATTACGACTTTGTGCTCTCTTCCGACAATCCACGCGATCATTACTCTTCCAATTCACTTAAAAAATGTGGAGCGAAGGTTCAGCACAAGAGTCGCTACGAGTTTTGGTATCAAGCTCGCCCGGATCGTGAGAAATACCTAAGCCGCGTTCTTTCTGAGAGAAACAATGAATTGCTCGATATTTCTTATCATATGGATTTTGGCAAACCTATTTCCGTGCGCAACAATGCCGACCTGACCACACTCCAATACAAAGATAATGGTTTAGTGAAGCAAAAAGCTGTTCAGGCCTTCAATCCTGTGGATGAGAAAAATCAAAAATACAGCATAGACTTCGACTACAACAACGAAAATTATATCGAGTCTACGGACACAGCCTATTTTAAAGGAACACTTGTCACCAAGCGCAAAAAGACCTCTTACAAGTACGACAATGCCGGTCGCCTCGTGGCTGCTCGTTGCTCCGATGGTCAATTTGTCGAGATTCGCTACAATAATCAAGGAATGATCGCTGGCCTCAACGATCATCAAAAGAAAGAAGTTCTCATAGAATACGACGAAAAAACATTACGTCCAGTGAGCCTCACTCGGCCGTCGGTTGGAACCGTGAAGCTCTCCTACGCTCCGAACGGCACGATCAAAAAAGTGCAAAATAAAGGCGGTAGCACTGTGACGACTCAGATCTACGCTGCATTTAATAATTTCGTGGATATAGTCGGGCCGATTTCTACGGAATTGCGACTGAGTCTTTAAAGAATTTTAAAAGGCGCCGGCTTCTTGAGCTGCGCCTTCGCTGATCTCATCGTCCGGGAACTCAGCGGGGATATCTGAAGAGACGTTTCTGGGTGCCTCTGGTTTTGATTCCAATTTCGCGGCCCAATGTTTAAGACTCATTTTAGGTGCAAGCTCAGTGCTGCTGTTCATAACGAACTGATGGGCGCCCTTCATTGATTCGCGCACCCACAAGCTCACTGTTCCACTTCGCAAGTAATCAGTAAGGTACGCTTCCATGCGAACACCCTTTTGTACTTCGAACTGGAGCACAAACATAATTGCAGCGGTGATCAATAGACTTTTCAACACGAATTTGAGTTCAGCCATGGTTTTTCTTCTCGAGGAGTGATGCCGCCTCATGCAGCGCCTGCATCAATCGCTCGGCGGTGAACGGCTTGGTTAAAAAATTACCGTATTTCACACCCTGGAGTTGGGACTGACAAAAGTCCTCGTCCAAGGCAGAGATTACAATAAACTGAATGTGCGGGAAACTTTCGTTAACACGTTTCATGATATCAATCCCATTAATTGTAGGCAGCGCGAGATCCATAATCACACAATCAGGTTGCTTGGCCGAAATTTCTTCAAGAGCCACTTGCCCGTCGAAAGCTTCGCCGATAACAGGAAACCCTGCTTTTTGGGCGTAGTGTCTACATAGAATTCGAATAAAAGACGCGTCGTCGACCACATATACATTCATCCTCTCTACTATAGCGCGTTCCTCGACGAGCATGCGATGGTGTGCAGTCTATCTGGATCATATCTGGTGTTTGGTCAGGCCGGATACGGCTGGTGTTTCATCCGCATTTTGGTCAGACACCGTCGTTCCATGAACAACGCCTCTGAGAGACGCGGCTTTGGGCTGGACCACCACCCAATCTCACTTCCCCGGCGAGTCAGATTCGGGCAGAATAGAGCCATGACTTACATCCGGCATTTTCTCGCTCTATTCACTCTTATAATCACGCTTCCAGCAGTGGCACAAAATCGCAAAGAAGGCGTAAAACTCAAAGCTTCGGTGGATGAATCACTCACCGTTCACACCGTTCTTTTACTTCCAACAATCGACAATGTGGATGGAATTTTCTCGCGGCCCTTCGATAAATCTCTAGCCGAGATTGTTGGCGGCGATAAACAATGGCAACTCTTAGGCACCCACTTAACGTCGAATATGGTAGTGCCATCAGAGCTCGTCAACTCCCCCGAAAAAGTTAAAAAGATGGCTGCGCATGCAAAAGCGGATGCCATTCTTGTCGCCGAAGTCCGTAAGAATCCAAAGGACTTTATCCTTGCACTTTTCCTGTTTAGCACCAAAGATGGCCAACTTATTTCTCAAGCAGCAGCTACAGATCTCGATCAGACGTCGATGGAGCGTGCAGTACAGCAACTAAAGTCTCTTTACGCTGAACTTAAGTTTCGCGTTCCCTATGAGGGACTGATCTTGAGTCGTACGAAAAATCGCGTCACTCTCAACTTGGGATCGAGTGACGGCCTAACCGCCGGCCAAGAACTACCCGTGAGCCGCATCATTCAGGTAACTCGACATCCAAAGCTCGGAAACGTGATTCAGAATGAAAAAGTTGTGATCGGAAAAATTAAATTAGTAAAAGCTGATAAAAATTTGAGCTTTGGAGATATCGTCTCCGAAATCGAAATGGGTGCCATCCAAAAAGATGCAAAAATAACCGGGGCTCGCCCTCTCAATTACGCCCAAGAATCGTGGATCAAAAAAGACTACATGCCCGCTGAAATGCTTTTGAGCGAAAATAATTTGGAAAACGGAAAGGTTAAGGAATGGCGTCCCGAACTCCCACCCACGTTCGGTTCCGTCGGCGTTAATTTAGCATTGGGAAGTTTTAAGCAAACGCTCTCACTGCAGGATGGAACGTCTCTGACTGCTGATCAAAAGATTTTCCCTACGGTGAATGTCCATGGCGAGCTATGGATCAACCCCGAGTGGTTTGTAAATGCGAGCTTTGGCCAAGGTACAGCTTCGGTAAAAAATCCCACTGGCGGCTCGCCTGGTGATCTCACTCTTTCTATGTCTCAATACTCCATGGATGTGGGCTATAATCTTCTTCTTAAAGACGATTTCTTTGATTCCAAACTCATGTTCGGGCTCGGGTATTACGCGTATAAACTTTCGATCGATGACAGCGTTCCTCAGGGATTGGTCTCCACCGAGTACTCATCACCGCGGATCATGATCGGCGCGCGCACACCCATGGATGACGCCAACCTCTGGTACCTCGGCGGAATGCTCTACTGGTATTTAAATCCGGGCCTCAAGGAACGCCCGGTGACCTCAGGTTCGGAAGATAGCACCATCGTGCAGTACGCGTTGCAACTGGATTATCGTTGGAGCGAGCGTCTATTCATCAACTCAGCACTCGACTTTAAAACGTTTTCGACGGATTTTTCGGGCGCGGGATCACGTAATATTCCCGGCACCAAGGGCACTCACAGATTCCAAAGCTTCGTCTTTGGCGCGACGTACATGTTTTAGAAGAGCTGCATCGATCCTCTAAAAATAAAAAAGCGCTGGGCATTTCGCCAAGCGCTTTTTTTAATGTCATCAATTCTAGCAAAAAACTAGAATGTGAATTTTGCTGTAATTCCAGACATAAAGTAGAAAGCTCTAGAAAGAACATACGTTTCTTTATTGAACCATGATTGTTGTGTAGAGAACTCGAGACCCAAAGCAAAGTTCTGAGTCACGTTGGCAAGTGCGCCAACAGCCAAAGAGGCGCCCACAGTAGTTTCATCAACCGTGCCCAACTCCATGATCATAAGATTCAAACCTGGAGACAGATAGAAGTCCATTACGTCCACCGGCATATGAAAATAAGCGTTTGCACCAAAGGAAAGAAGTTTTGGCATGCCGTCGGTGTCTTTTTCCGGAAGCACGGTAACACCGCCGCCAATTCCAAAATTTGTCGACATGCTCTTTTCGAAGTTACCAGCGAATCCCACACCATCGCCGTATGGAATGAGTTTTACATAAACCGCATTGTCACCATTCCATTTACCATCAGTCAAAGTGGGTGCTTTTTGCTGTTTACCGAAAGCAACGGACGTAAAAAGAAACGCGATCACAAATAGAATTCTCATTGATAACTCCTTGAATGTTTTTGTAGAGATTCAAGTACCAATCCCACCCAAAAATGGCAAGACCTCAAATGTGTAAACCTTTTCACAAGCAAACAAGATGACATGCCGCCAGAGCATCCCCGAAACGCATTTTACCTTTCCCACCATGGAGACGGAGTCTTTGCACGTGGATTTTTATCCATTTGTTTTTTGAGCGGGCTCACGAGAGCGGGACGCGATCGCCAAAGGCGACAAGTGCGCAGGCCAAGGATGGCCGTCCGCTCAAAATGCAAATGGATAAAAATCCACGTGCAAAGACTCCGCCGACGCGCTGCTAGACTAAAAGGGGCCTTAGACTAATAAGTGCCTAGAACTTTTTGGACAAAAAAAAGCCTGGCTTTGAGAGCCAGGCTTTATAAACATCGACGGGGATGTCGACGGCTTGATTACATCATGCCGCCCATACCACCCATTCCGCCCATGCCACCCATTCCGCCGCCACCAGGCATTGCTGGCTCGTCTTTTTTAGGAGCATCTGCGATCATAGTTTCTGTTGTGAGCATCAAAGACGCTACAGAAGCTGCATTCTCTAGAGCACAACGAACAACTTTAGCTGGATCAATAACACCTGCTTTAACAAGATCTTCGTACTCTTCTTTGTAGGCGTTGAAACCGTAAGAGGCCGACTTGTTGCTGATCACGCGATCAACAACGATCGCGCCATCAAGACCGGCGTTTGTCGCGATCTGACGGATTGGAGCTTCACACGCTTTTTTGATGATCAAAGCGCCGAAACGCTCTTCTTCAGAGAACTCGTCTTTATTGATTTTTGAAGCTGCACGGAGAAGACCCGTACCGCCACCAGCGATTACGCCTTCTTCAACGGCTGCGCGAGTTGCATTGAGTGCATCTTCCACGCGGGCTTTCTTCTCTTTCATTTCAACTTCAGATGGAGCGCCCACATGAATAACGGCAACACCACCAGAGAGTTTCGCTAAACGCTCTTTCAGTTTTTCTTT
>CAYNTO010000028.1:0-36751 GCA_964400355.1 uncultured Pseudobdellovibrionaceae bacterium | reverse complement strand
GCGAGCTGGATCCATTTAAACGCTTCGACCATGTGGGACTCGAGCTCCTTTTCGACGCGCTCTTCTGTCCAACGAAATGCCTGGATGTTTTGCGCCCATTCAAAATAGCTCACTGTTACGCCGCCGGCATTGGCCCAAATGTCGGGTATAATCACCACACCTTTTGAGTTTAGTAATTGATCGGCGTCAAAAGCCACGGGTGCGTTTGCGGCCTCTAGAATAAATCGCGCTTTTATTCGATCCGCATTTTCACTCGTAATGACATGGCCGAGAGCAGCGGGGATAAGAACATCGCATGGCAATTCTAATAGCTCGGCATTGCCGATAGGGTTGCTTTTTGGAAACTGTGCGACTTTTTTATTTTTGCTGACGTATTCAATGAGTGCGGGAATATCGAGCCCGTCTTTGTTCATGATGCCGCCATCGATATCGCTAACTGCCAAAATTTTTCCGCCGGATTGATGAATAAAGTGTGCCGCCCAACTCCCCACGTTGCCAAAACCTTGGATAACAAAACGAAGTCCATCCATGCGTTCTCCGAGTTGCGTGAGAACTTCGCGAACTGCAAAATAACATCCATGCCCAGTAGCAGATTCTCGGCCGGGAGATCCATGAAGGTTCAATGGTTTTCCAGTGACAACCGCAGGTGTGAATCCCGCGCGTTTCGAATACTGATCAAAAAACCACGCCATGATTGTGGCATTGGTGTTCATATCTGGTGCTGGGATATCGAGGTTTGGCCCGATGAGAGCGACAAGCTTATCAACGAACTTCCGAGTGAGGCGTTCCAGTTCGTGAGGTGTCAGCAGGCTCGGATCCACTTGAATGCCGCCCTTGGCGCCGCCAAAGGGAACGTTGACCAACGCCGTCTTCCACGTCATGAGGCTTGCAAGGCTGCGGACCTCGTCAAGATCGGCATCGGGGTGATATCGAATTCCACCCTTAAATGGGCCTCTCGAGTTGTCATGTTGAACGCGGTAACCGACATAATGACCTGGCTCTCCGTTGTCTTTTTTCATGACGATTTCGATACGCGTTTCGCGATCGGGAGTGAGGAGGCCTTTTTGAGCAAGCTCTCCGTAGCCGAGATGATCTAACGCTATGTTTATGAATTGATTCGTGTTGGACATTGCGGCTTCGCTCATCGCAAGCTCTCCTCGTGTTGATATTTAGAACGAGTCTTATACTTACGCCACTCATTGGAAAGACGCCACTTTTATCTTCCAGTTGTGCATCCGCCCGGACTCTCTGCTCAATGATGGCTTGGTTAAAATGTTCGCTACCATTTTCATATAAATTACTTTTGAGAAACAACATCCTCTGCGCGTTGGAGCGATAAATCTTCCCTAAATAACCAGATGAGCGCCCCGGCGGAACGCGAGAAGCAGGATCTACTGAATAGTGTGGCTCTTGAATTGCACTGTATTCCCTCCATTACCTGTTCCAGCAATACCGAGGAGTTCGACGTGTCGAATGTGTTCACTATTTTTACAGCTTTTTACTTGTTTACAATGACTGCGGCAAACGTATCGGCGCAGTCGCTCGAGCTTCCGGCTTATAAAGACGAACTTTTTAATTATTCCGCGACTCTCGAGACTCGAGACGGCGGTGCCTTTGAGCTCAAAGATTTTGAAGAGATGCGCGACGTGAATGGACGCGATGAGATTCCGGTGAAGAAGGCCCAGGCCAAGTATGTGGATGAGTCTATCATTGGCTCAGAGCGTGCCGAGACTCTTAAAGCCGGCCCAGTAAAAGTCGATTACCTCGCTGCAGGCGCTACCAGCGATGCTGCGTTTGCGGTGATCTTTGCGCACGGATCCAATGGCACGAAAGACCTAGGGATGCAGGATTGGACGTTCGGTGGAAACTTTAATCGCCTCAAGCATTTTGCAATCAATAACAATGGTACTTACTACTCACCCTCATTTCTGGATTTTGGGAAAGTCGGCGCCGCGCAAATTAAACTTTTGGTTCAAAAAGTGCGTGCGGTTTCTCCGAAGGCGAAAATAGTGTTGGCGTGCGCTTCGAGTGGTGGATCCATATGCGAGAGCGCGTTTTTTCAACCAGAGAATTTAGCAAATGTCTCCGGGTTCGTGCTGATGGCAACCGGGGTAGGTCCAAAAATGCTGGCGTCTGCGGAAATCAAAAGCTATGGCGGAGCGATTTTCCTATTGCACGGGACAAACGATAAGCTTGTGCGCTATGAACGCCACTATGAGGCCTTTAGTCGCTTTAAATCTGCACGCACAGACTTCGCAATCCGCTTTCAGCTTTTCCAAACAGGCGGTCACGGTACACCTATTCGCATGATTGATTGGCGTGATACGCTCAACTGGATATTTTCCAGCACTCGTTGAAGTTGCCATTTAAAGCTAAATAGGAATTAAGTAATTTACCTTCAGCTCGGGATTGGCGAGACGTGTTTGTAAGAACTTTTCCATCTTCGTGAGGTCTTCCTTTGCGGCTTTCTTTTTGATTACGACATGGCACATGTTCTTAATGAGAAGCACATCGCTCACCACGGGAAAGACTGTGCTGATCTCGTTTTTAATTTGCAAAGACAGCTCTTCGTTTTCCTTGTGTTGTGCCAGCTGATGGCGCAGTTGTGCGACTTCGGCCGTGTGAGAGTCGGTGGAAGCGGCATTGGGTGCTTCGCCGGTGATCTGATGGATTACCAGTTCTGTGTCCGCAAGGTCATAAATGGCCAAGTTTTGGCGGAGAGTTCGGATCTGTTCATTCGAAAGTTTATTGCCGATGACGTTGATGGTGATTTTGGGATCTCGATAGCGAAATTTAATATCTTGATCGACGATAAACGAATTTTTAAAATGGAACTGCTCTCGAATATAATTTTCGGCCTTCATTTTAAAGCGAGATTCCTTGAGGAGGATCCACGCCATTGCGATGCTCGGCGCGACAACGGCCAGCACAACTACGGCAATCCATCGACGCACCCGAGTTTGTTCGTCTTTATCCTGGAAGCTCACCAACTGAAATCGCATGTAACGCACGAAAACAAAAGTGGAGAGCGCAATAAAAACACCATTGATTAAAAAAAGAAAAAGAGCTCCGGCGAGGAACTTGAGATTTCCCATGGAAAGAGCGTATCCAGCCGTGCACAGTGGCGGCATTAGGGCGGTGGCGATGGCAACACCAGCGACGGACTGACCTCGTTCTGTTCGAGAGATTGAAACAATTCCGGCGGCGCCACCGAAGAAAGCAATCATCACATCATAAAACGTGGGTTGGGTTCTAGCCAGCAATTCCGATTGGATCTCGTGAAAGGGTGAGAGTAAGAAGTAGAGCGTCGAGGTGAGAATACTGATCACGACGGCAATGCTCAGGTTTCGCAGAGATTTTTTCAGTAAAATGTCGTCGTTAATTCCGAGCGCGAGTCCAAAACCGAGGATGGGGCCCATGAGTGGTGAAATCAACATGGCGCCGATAATAACCGCCGTGGAATTCATATTGAGGCCGATGGATGCCACAAATATAGCAAACACCAGTGTCCAAGCATTGGCACTGTGAAAGTCTACGTTTTTGCGAATGATTTCGACGGTGCCCTTTTCGTCCATATCCCGACGAAGATTAAAGATGTCACCAAAAATTCGATGTAATTCCGTTAAAGCCGTTTTTTGCATAAGACATCGTTCTAAAATCCAGTCGGGGGGTCAACCTAAAAGTGGAATTACTATTTGCGGAATGTACAGTGATAAAAAAATAGCTACTCAACCTGATCGAGTAAATCTTTGAGGCTTTGTTTGCGCAGCTGTTTAAGAGTGTTCTCTTCGATTTCTTCGGAGAGTTTTCCGAGTATATGAGCCATCGAGCAGCTGATGGTGCAGGATTTTTTTGGCGACTTGTCGGGGATGGCCACCAGTGGTGTGTCCCCAACAGCGACATAAATTTGATCCAAAGTAATTTCGGAAGGAGATTTGGCGAGGCGAGCGCCGCCCATTTTTCCACGCACAGACTCAATGAGACCTGCATTGGCGAGAGAGGCAACGAGCTTTCTCACAAAACTCGGATTGGTTTTTATACCGTCGGCAAGATAGTCGGAGGTCACCAGTTTGGGCTGGTGATGGGCGAGTACCGTCATTATGTGGATGGATACTGGAAACCGAGTGTCTACCATGTTCCTAAAACCGATCCTTTCCTAACTCATGAACATCATTAGCTTATCAAAGGTCCAGGAAAATAGCAAATTAAATGTACTTTTTATTGTTGCAATTAAAGCCGATAGGGTTCAATATGTATTTATATCGGATACAATTAAGTATTCGCACCATTATAGGGAACGAAAGTCCAGGAGGCTCTGATGAGTCGGTTCGTAGGAAAGAAAATATTAGTCACAGGAGGCAACAGTGGAATGGGTTTGGAGACAGCTAAGAAATTTGCAAGGGAAGGGGCCGAAGTTTTCATTACTGGCCGGAACTCAGAAACCCTCGAGAGAGCGCTCAAAGAGTTGGGACCGAAAGCAAAAATGGCGGTCAGCGATTCCGGAAGCTTGAGCGAAATTGCAAAGCTCGCAGAGACGATCGAAAAAGAATTCGGCCACCTCGATGGCGCTTTCATCAATGCGGGAGTTGGAAAGTTCTCATCGCTCGAAGAAAACACTGAGCAGCTGTTTGATGAGGTGTTCAACACAAATGTGAAGGGCCCCTTGTTTTTGGTGCAGAAGCTCGTTCCCCTCTTTAAAAACGGAGGATCCATTATTTTGAACGGCTCGATTATGGGCTCGATGGGGATGCCCAATTCGACGATCTATTCGGCAACCAAAGCGGCGGTGATCAACTTAGCAAAAACCTTGTCATCGGAGCTGGTGAGTAAAGGTATTCGTGTGAATACATTAAGTCCGGGCCCCATCGATACACCGATCTACGCAAGAAATGGAGGTTCTGAAACTGAAATCCGCGCTACAAAAAATGGAATTAGCCAGATGGTTCCCCTTAAACGCATGGGCACCTCGCTCGAAATCGCGCGAACGGCGCTCTTTCTTGCGTCCTCCGATTCCTCGTTTATCGTCGGCTCCGACATAGTTGTTGACGGCGGTATGAACCAACTTTGAAGGTATCCTATTCGTGTTGGACTGCGCCTGCGGAGTTGGCTGCGCAGTTCGGCGTCGTGGTTGATGCTCCTCGAGGTGGCGATCGTTACTTTACTTTTGATAACGTGACGTGTGATAGTGTTCCCGTAAATTAAGACTGGAGATGCGCATGACAGAAGAGGACTTTGAAGGCACTTTGGTGCTGGAGCAACTTGTGGCCATTGGTAAGTTGGATGAATTTTTTGATGCGGTGGATGCGGACAACTTTACCCATGCCGCGCAGTTAATGAAGCGCGCGAAAGTGGATCCGGAAACTATCGCTTTGGTGATAAAAAAAATGAATGATGCTGATGGAGAGCATTGAGGAAAAATTATATGTCGAAACTGTTTTCTCCTTTAAAAATAAAATCTGTAGAATTTAAAAATCGCATTTGGGTTTCACCCATGTGCCAGTATTCCAGTGTGGACGGGCATCCCACGGACTGGCACTTCGTGCATCTCGGCAGCCGCGCCGTTGGCGGTGCTGGATTAGTAGTGGTAGAGGCGACCGCGGTGTCACCCGAAGGCCGCATCTCTCCTGAGGATTCAGGAATATGGTCTGACGACCATATTGCAAGCTTCCAGCGTTTAACTCAGTTTATAAAAACACAGGGCGCGGTGCCTGGAATTCAGATCGCGCACGCCGGTCGCAAAGCTTCCACCTTTTCACCGTGGAAGGGAAGTGGTTCTGTTCCTTTAGCAGACGGTGGATGGGAGACCATCGCACCCAGTGCTGTGGCGTTTGATAAATACGCCGAGCCTCGCGAAATGAATGAGAGCGATTTTAAAAAGGTCATTGGCGATTTTGAAAAGGCAGCAGAGCGCAGTTCCAAAGCGGGGTTCGAAGTTTTAGAGATTCACTTGGCTCACGGCTACTTGCTCAACGAATTTCTCACACCGATTTCGAACAAGCGTAAGGACATGTACGGCGGAAGTTTAGAAAACCGTATGCGCTTTCCCCTGGAGGTCGCACGCGCCGTGCGTGCGAAATGGCCACAGCACTTGCCGCTTTTTGCGCGGATTTCTGCAACGGACTGGGCCGATGAAGATACGCCGTCTTTTACGGAGAACGATGCCGTGGTGCTGTCTCAAAAATTAAAGGAATTCGGTGTGGATTTGATAGACTGTTCCACAGGAGGGAGCCTTTCCCATCCGTCGATCCCGGTGGGCCCCAACTATCAGGTTCCGTTTGCACAAAAGATCAGAAAAGAGGCGGAGGTAATGACCTCAGCTGTGGGCATGATCACCGAGCCGCACCAGGCAGAGGAAATTTTGAGCGAGGGCAAGGCCGACGCTATTTTTATGGCGCGCGAGATGTTGCGTGATCCCTATTGGCCACTACACGCTGCAACTGCACTTGGCGATAAGGTGAAAAAACCCGTCCAGTATGGACGCTCATAAATCCGTACTGCCACTTTAAAGTGGCGTCTATTCAAGGCGCCACAATTGGCTTGTTATTCACACCAATATTCTCTATGTTTTGGTTTCATGAATCTGCTCCAGCTCTACAATGGCTACAAACACTTTGGCACTAAGGTGCTTTTTGATGATGCTCGCTTTTCAATCAATGCGGGTGAACATGTGGGCGTGATCGGTCCAAACGGAGCGGGTAAAACTACTTTGTTTAAAGTTTTAGTGGGGCAGGTGTCGCTCGACTCTGGCGAAATTGTAAAATCGCAAAAGCTGAGTATCGGATATCTGGAGCAGGAAGCTCACGAACCGCTGGACGTTTCTGCCGAGGAGTATTTGAGCTCCACATGCACAACACCACTCTGGGAGCTGAAGCAATTGGGAAAAGATCTCGGACTGTCGGAGGAACATTTTGCGGTTCCCTTCCACCAGCTGAGCGGCGGCTATCGTATGCGTATGAAACTTGTGTCACTGATTGGCCGCGAGCCCAATTTAATGTTGCTCGATGAGCCCACCAATTTCTTAGATTTAGAAAGCATATTGGCGCTCGAGCGTTTCCTCCAAGACTACCGCGGGGCCTTTATGTTGATCTCTCATGATCGCGAGTTCCTGAGACGAGTCACCGATCATACGCTTGAAGTGGAGCAGGGCGAGATCACTAAATACCCGGGCACCATCGACGATTACTTCGAACAAAAAGCACAGATGCGCGAAATTCTTGAAGCGCAGGCCGCCAATCAAGAGAACAAACGCAAACACCTGCAGGATTTTATTGATCGCTTTGGCGCCAAGGCCACAAAGGCACGCCAGGCACAAAGCCGCGCTAAGCAGCTCGAAAAAATGGAAAAGATAGAGATTAAAGATCTGCCCGTGCGCGCACACGTCACCATTCCTGCGCCAATAGCCACGGGAAAAGAAATTCTTAATCTCCACGCTGCGGATTTGGGTTACGGCGAGCACACCATCATTGCAAATTCCAATTTGCGTTTGGAGCGCGGCACGCATTTGGGTGTGGTTGGGTTTAATGGAGCCGGAAAATCCACTTTACTGAAGTCTTTGGCGGGGCGATTGCCCTTGCTCAGTGGAGAGCGCAAATTGGGACACAATGTTTCACTCTCCTATTATGCGCAACATGTGAGTGAAGAGCTCATAGCAACGGAAACCGTGCTTGAGAGTCTACAGCGGGTGGCCGCGCCCAATCTGCCAGTGCAAGATATTCTTTCTGTAGCGGGTTCACTTTTATTTTCTGGAGATACAGTACATAAAAAAGTAGCAGTCCTCTCCGGCGGCGAGAAATCGCGAGTGGCTCTGGGGCAGATCCTTTTGCAGCGTAGTCCGCTGATTCTGCTCGATGAACCGACCAACCATCTGGATTTCGATACGGTGGAAGCGCTCACAACCGCTCTCAAAAATTATGAAGGCACCATAGTTGTGGTCAGCCACGATCGCAGTTTTATTGGGCGCATTGCCACCAAAATTCTTGAGATACGAGATGGATGCGCCGAAATTTATCCGGGCAGCTACGATGATTACCTGTGGAGTTTGGAAAAAGGCGCTCTCAGCACGAGAGCGAGTGGAATATCGTCAGAGGTACCTCCGGCGGTTAAGAGTGAGGCGGCCAAATCCAACTCTTGGGAAGAGAACAAAAAACTTCACAGCGAACACCGCGAACTCAAAAGGACCATTCAAAAAGGTGAGGCATCGTTACAGAAAAATACCGATCGTTTGAACGCGCTTAACGAAGAGCTCCTTTCTGCGCAAGGTTCGCGTATGGGAGAAGTTGTTAAGGAGCTGAGTGTGTGCGCCGCCGCCATCGAGCAACTGGAAGACGCTTTAATGGAACAAATGGAGCGCCTGGAAAAAATTGAATCTTTGGTTCGTAAAGACTAGGACGTATCTGTTTGAGACGTAAAACTCAAAATACCGTCTCAGAGTGGTACCGAAGACTTCGATCTGTCAGCCCGTGATCCCGGGAACCCGTCCTACAATATTTATATGGGGGTACATATGGAAAGATCAATTCTCAAATTAGCTGCGGTCTTAGTTCTGACAACCGGTTGTACATTTGGACAGTTTAAAGCCCAAATGTCGATGGTGTCCTCTAGTATGATGAGTAACGTGGCAAGAATCACAACGGACGTACCTGCCGCTAATACTCCAGCAGTGGGACAAACACCTGCCCCTGTAACTCAGAGCCCACCGCCAGCAGGTTTTAAGGAACCGACGGTTCTCCCTAATTCGAGATGCTCTATAGTTGGAAAAATCGTTACCGTACAGGAGAGCATTGCTAAAACCGTTGCCGCTCTCGGTGGCGCAGCGGCGACTCTATTGGTGGATAAAAAAATTGTGGAGCCAAGCTCTGTTACAGTGCCGTCGAATGTACAACTGTGCGTGAGTGCAAGGGGCTTAATCGAGATCAGTGCGCAGCAAGTGGTTCGCGTCTACGATGTGCGCGCAGAGGACCAGCAGTTTGTATCCGGTGCCGGTCGCTTTCTATTGAGTGGAAACGCAGTTAGAACTCTTTATCCGTATTGGTTTGGTGCCAAAGGTGATGGCGCATCTGATGACGCTCAGGCTTTTCGAAAGATGCTGGATGCTGTGAGCGAAACTTCGGGCGTTACCATGAGTCTTAAGGGCGCCAACTACGCCATGACCTTGAACCCTGGTTTAGTTGTTCCTCAGGGCAATGGAATAGATGGCAATGGTGCGCAAATTCTCGCGCGCCTTACTGGTGGTCAAGAGTATGCCTATATGTCCAATGATCGACATCTGTTTCAGATGCGATCAAATACATTTTTAAAGAACATGACTCTAGATAACATCGCAATGCCACGTGCGGCGAACAGCGTGTTTCGCCATCATATTCAGGTGGGCGAATATGCCACTGGGAAAGGCTACAGCAATGTTGTACTGGAGGGGCTCACTCTTAAAGGTGGAGTTGTGGGAGAGATTGGCATTAACATTTGGGGTGATAGTTCTTCGGTTGTTGTGCGCAACATTCATTTTCCAGTGAACTACGGTATGACGACGGCCATTGCGGTGCAATGGGGTTGGTTGGCCGGTGGCAGTTACACAGGCACGAGCGGAGATTGGACGGGGCATCCCCACAGTGTTGTGATCGACAATGTTCGCATTGATGGCCTGATGGCTTTTGGTGTGGCTGGCGATGGAAGTGCGGCTCCACTGGGAAGTACTTCGTGCTTTGATGTTTGTGGAAATTGGGGAATTTGGCTTTCGGCTCCTTACAATGTTTCGGTGAGCAACATTACCATGGGAGAAGTGGCCACGGGCATCGAAGTCTACGCCGGAGATTACGGAAATTATTTTGCATCAGCTGCGGTTAAGCCTTTGGTGGGCACTGGCATCCGATTTGATAATGTGAATATTTCTAAAGCGTATCTTCGCGGTGTTCGCGTCAACGGAACACCCACTTACATTCACGGCACTCACTTGAGTGGCTATTTGAGTTATATGGATATGCCGGTGGTTCTCAATAACATCCAGGCTCAGGGAATTGGAAGCGCGGCGCGCATTTACAATGCAGGAATGATGGCTGGACAAGGTTTTGCAACTTTCCGAACAAAAGGTGTGGAAGTTTACAACTCTCACTTTACAAACTTTGCCTATGGCATCGAAGTATTCGAAGGTGTTTCCAATTTGTACGTGTACGACACAAAGGTAACATACTCGGCGTACGGAGGCATATCGCTGGTGGGTGCGCAGTCGGCAAAGTCGTTCAATATCTTATTGAAGCGCGTTCATGTGTACGATGCCAACATGCTCCAGTCTCGTGAGAATGACGCGGCCGCCATTACAATTGGCGAGGGTACGGATGGCGTTGTTGTGGACAGCTGTTATATCTCCGCGGTGACAGCCTACAGACAGTTTATTGGAATACATGTTTTGGGTGGAAACTATCATTACGTTTCGAACAACTGGGTTGATGCTTTGGGACACGGCGGAGCTGCATATGGTACGCCTCGAGGCAGCACGCCTTTGTGGTACGCGACCAATAACGGTGTGGCCAATGGCCTCACGAAATACTTTGGCCATGCTCCGAACTACTATTAAGATGTGAGCGCACGAATGGGTGATTCCTTCACAAGGAATTCACAATATCTGCAAATGACTGCAGATATTTGCGGGATGATAATTGCGGAAAACAAATCGCAAAGGAGTGCGTATGAAGAAGCAGCTACTATCCGTGATCGCAACACTATTTTTGGTTCTGCCTGCCGGTGCGGCCAACTGGCATTGTGGGTATTTCACAAAGTACCAGCCCAACCATCCTATTTTTGGCATTATCGGTGATCTGCAAAATGGTCCAGCCATAGTAAAACAATTTACCAAAGATCCTAAAAATATTAAAAAGTTTCTCCAGCACGGAAACTGCTATTGCGTAAAAGGTAATCTGGTTTACACGAAACAATTTGGTCCCACATTTAAAAAGATGAACCAAATTGGCTGGTGTCCAAATTACGATCATCCAGCAGGCGATCCGGTTTCTCAATAGGCGCGTGCGCCGTGTGAGGACGTCCTCTTTGAGCCGCACTCCCTGTCGGGGGTGTGCGGCGACGGAACTCTTTGCCCTCGAGTCCATAGAGATGTAATTGTGAGAGTTCACGAATAAGGAGATCCTATGGCCATTACCGAACTTGAAATCATCGACACTGTACCAGGAACCGGAGCTGCCGCGGTTAAGGGCGCACTTATTAGTTGTCATTACGAAGGTCGCTTGGAAGATGGAACAAAATTTGACTCTTCATTTGATCGTGGTCAGCCTTTGGAGTTTGTGGTTGGGGTTGGACGGGTCATCAAGGGATGGGATCAAGGTTTGATGGGCATGAAAGTGGGCGGTAAGCGCACTTTGCGTATCCCAGCTTCGCTGGCCTACGGTGATCGTCAAGTAGGTCCTGTGATTGGACCCAATTCCAATTTGATTTTTGATGTGGAACTGATCGACGTTAAAACGCGCGATTAGTCCAACGGCATTGACCAATTGGCATTTATTTTTTCGGATAGGGGCAATGGCGGCATCCGCTGTTGCAACAGTAACCGCGTGTCAGCAGGTAGTGCGCGGTGAAAACGGTAAATCCATTCTCAAGATAATAGTCTTCGTTCTCAATGAGCGCCTTCGGCGTAGAGGCTTCTTTAGAGAGCTTCACTAAGCAACTTTCGCAGATGCAGTCGCTCACCGCTGCCGGAAGCGGTGGCACCACAGGCATATCCATGCACCAGCATTTTCCCTGTAAGGCTCCACAGGGAAACTGTTCATTGCAAAGTTGACAGAGTTTGGTTTCCAAATTCAATAATCCTTAGATGGTGAGGCGCTGAACTACCACTTTCTACTCAATTCGGCCTATTCCGATCACCTTACCTAGACAGGATTAGCAGATTCCCCTATGCTAACGCCATGATTTTTACTTCTCAAGCGATCGAAAACCGAAAAAACAGACTGGCTCAAGCCTGGAACACGATTTTAAAACCGAACGAATGTGTGCTTGTGTTTGCGGGCGAACCGCTCACAAAACCCGGCGGACTGGATCAGAATTATGATTTTCTTCCCCACCCTTCTTATTATTGGCTCACTGGGTACCGTTTGCCATCCGGGGTGGCGGCCTACAGCAAGGATTTGGGTTGGACATTCTTTGTGCGTCCCCACAGTCAAGCGGAATTGGTATGGGAGGGGGCTCCCGAATTCGAAGAGGTGGGCACACATATTTCGGAGTTAGAGAACTATCTAAAAAAGAACGACTTTAAAAAAATGTTTTCGTTAGGACAACCCTCTAAAGCCAGTGTGAGTATAGGTAGGAATGATCGCACTTTGTTGGAGTTAAAAACGCGCATGGATAAGGTGCGCAGAGTTAAAGACGATGAGGAGATTGCGCTGGTTCGCAAAGTGGCCGGTATCGCCGAGCAGGGTTACAATAAAATGCGATCGATCATTCAAGCTGGTATGAGTGAGCGGGAGCTACAAATTGAATACGAAGCGGAAATATTCCGCAAGGGTGCTCACGGAGTTCCCTACGGAACATTGGTCGGCAGTGGTAAAAATGCGTCGGTACTCCACGCAATCCCATCGCAACGGAAATTTGTTAAAGGGGATTGGGTGTTGGTCGATGCCGGCGCCCAGTTGTATGACTACTGTGTGGACATCACGCGGATGTTTCCAGTGGGCGGAAAGTTCTCCGCTCAGCAGCAACAGATTTACGACGTGGTTAAAAAAGCGCAAGTCCATGGTATCGCACATGCCACGGCTGGAACGGAGTGGAAGAGTGTTCACGAAGTGACGGCGCGAGTGATCGCTCAGGGCCTGAAAGATTCCGGCCTTGTTCTCGGTAGTGTGGATGACATGATTTCCACGGGCGCCATTTCGGTGTTTTACCCTCATGGTGTGGGGCATTTGGTAGGACTGCGCGTGCGTGACACCGGACAAGAAGAGAATTCACAGCCCAAAAAACACTGTGGTGTGTATCTACGTGTGGATTTCCCGCTCGAAGAAAATTTTATGATCACGGTGGAACCAGGATGTTACTTTGTAGAACCGCTTATTATGGATCCAGAACTGCGTAAAAAGTACGGAGATCTTATCAACTGGCAAGAAGCCGAAAAATGGCTCAATGTGGGTGGTGTTCGTATAGAAGACGATATCGTGATCACAAAGGCGGCGCCAGAAGTGCTCACCGCAATGATCGATAAATAGCGCGTAGAGGCGTTGGCAACCTCTAGAGTGCGGCAATTGTCGGTGCTCTCATGCTGTTCGGTCCATTCAGTCACGAGAGTCGATAATAGCCACATCTCAGCAGATCAGAGATGATTCTCTATAATCATCGATCTAACAATCTCCTTATATAAGGAGATACCCATGAGATCACTCTTACTGACGGTTTTTTTGCTCACATCTCTATCCGCGCTGGCCGAGTCCGCACCCGATGAGTTCATCGAGAAAAAAATCAAGCGGGGAGACTGGAGCATCGGAGGCTCGGCGGAAATCGCCTATGCATCCAGAGGTGGAAGCCGTATCACGGCAGCCGCCGAAGCACAGTACTTCGTTGCAGACAATGTGTCGTTAGGAATCACGTCGAGACTCCAAGGTGGTAAGGCGTTTGATATCTCTGGTGTCGGGGTGATTGGAACGTATCATTTTTACGAGACAGCCAGACACACCTACTATGTTAGCGGCGCCGTGACCTACAATGGTCTTGATAGTGAGTTCTACTCGAGCACCAATCAATTCATCACGTTGGGAACAATTGGTTTGGGCTGGAATTATTTTATTACTCCCAATGTCGCTTTTGGACCGCGTCTCGAGTACACCCGCGTTTTGGGCGAGAAGAACACGAGATTTGGTACAAATGATTACCAGCTCAATATGCTACTCGGTTTCACATTGTTCTTTTAAAAGCGATTTTTTTCCACTTCCGCTACGGAAGTGGAAGGAATTAAAAAATGGAAGTGAGCCCAATGGACTCGGCGCGATCCGGCCCCACAGAAACGACATCTACAGGAACACCGATGGCGTCTTCGATGAACTTTACATAATCACGGGCTTCTTGCGGAAGTTCGTTGAGTTTGCGGCAGTCATTAATGCGCGAATTCCAGCCCTTGAGTTCTTTGTAAACCGGTTGAACATCCATCACGTCGGCAGTGGAGAAGGTGTCCACAACTTTTCCGTCCACATTGTAGCCCGTGCACACTTTGATGGTGTCGAAATTATTGAGCACGTCCATTTTTGTAAGAACGATGCTGGTGATACCGTTCACACGCACTGAGTATTTGAGCGCTACGAGATCGAGCCAGCCACAGCGGCGTGGGCGACCAGTTGTCGCACCAAATTCCGCGCCTTCCGCGCGCAGTTTTTCACCCACTTCGTTGACAAGTTCGGTTGGGAACGGGCCTTCGCCCACTCGTGTGCAGTACGCCTTAGCAATACCCACAACCTTTGTGACGGCCTGTGGGGCAAGCCCCGTGCTCAAGCACGCCGATGTACTGATCGTCGAGGAGCTTGTTACAAACGGATATGAACCGTGCATGATATCGAGCAAAGTGCCTTGTGCGCCTTCAAACAACAGATTTTTATTTTGTTTGGACATTGTGTTCAGCACATCACTCATATTGGTTATCAGATATGGTTTAAAGTACTCAGCCACCTGAATCAGATTTCCGTAAAGTTCATCCACGTTGATTTTTGGAATTTTATAAAGGTGTTCAAAGAGAGAGTTCTTCTCCTCGGAGAGCAGTTGTAGTCGCTCTTTGAGTTTTGGTGAGAACAGATCCTGGAACAGAAGTGCGCGGCGAGAGGCGCGATCTTCGTAGGCCGGGCCGATTCCGCGTTTCGTGGTGCCGATTTTGTAGCGGCCTTCGCGAGCGGCATCGAGTTCCTTATGAAACGGAAGTACAAGGGTGGCCTGGCCTGCGATTTTGAAACGCTCCGGGGAAATGGAGTACCCTGCAGCCTTCACCATTTCCATTTCTTGCTTGAGTTCAAAGGCGTCAATCACTACGCCACTGCCGATAAAGCACGGTGTGGTGTCGTGAAGAATTCCCGACGGGATCAAGTGAAGAACGATTTTCTTACCGTTGACGATAAGTGTGTGGCCGGCGTTGGCGCCGCCTTGAAAACGGATGACGGCATCTGTGTTTTTTGCAAAATAATCGACAAATTTTCCTTTGCCCTCGTCTCCCCACTGAGAACCGACAATGATCACTGCTGGCATGAATCCCCTTTTTGTTAACGACCTGTCAGAGATACCCGAGGGGGGCGGCAAACTCAATAGCGAAGCGCCGCGCAGCGGAGGGGAATTGGCCTAATACAGTTTATCGGCCCAGAGAGCGGTGGGAGGCACGGTGTCGGAGGATCTGCCTGTTTTTAAGTACTCGATCAGTTTGTCCACGGCTTCGTCGGAGGCGCGGGCAATGGAATCCGTGGTCGTCGCGCCAATATGCGGAGTGGAAAACATGTTGGGATTGCGCACGAGAGCGGAATCAGAGGCCAACGGCTCCGATTCGAACACATCGAGGCCAGCTAAGAAAGAGCGAAAATGCACCAACTGGTTTTGTAAAGAGTGGGTGCACACAACCGCGCCGCGTGAGGCATTGATCACTAGCGCATTGGGAGCGAGCCACTCCAGTGTAGATTCTTTGATCATGTGATAGGTCTCCCGAGTGAGCGGCACATGAAAGGTAACGATGTCGGAATTTCTAAAAGTTTCTTCGAGGCCCAAGAATTCCACGCCGGGAAATTTTTCCTGATCGAGATAGGGATCATGAATCAGAACATTCATGCCAAAGGCACGTGCCAAATTCGCTACTCGCTGGCCAATTCGGCCGTAGCCAATAATACCCACCGTTTTACCGTAGAGTTCAAAACCTAAGAGAGGTTCACGGTCCCAGTTGCCCATTTTAATGTTGTCGCGGGCGACGCCATAACGGCGTGCTGACGCGATCATCAAGCCTAGGGCGTGTTCAGCGGCGCTGATGGCATTAGCATCAGGAGTGTGCATGACGACAATGTTTTTTGATTGGCACAGGCGAAAATCAATGTGGTCGAAGCCGCTCGTCGCAGAAATCACAACTTTTAGCTGCGGGAATTGCGCTAAAGATGCGGCGTCGATACGTGTGCCACTACGAAGAAGGATGGCCTGGGTGTCAGCGAAATGAGTTTTTAAATCGCCAATGGAAGAGCCGGAAACAACTTCGCTGAGTTTGCTGTTTTTCAGGCGGAGAATCGCATCCGCACTAAAGCGGTTGACGACGAGAGTTTTAAACACTCTGGATCTCCTTGATCCCCGAGCTAATGGCCTTTGCAGTTTCGGAAAGATCGTCGTTGGTCATCCAACCCATGTGGCCCACGCGTATAACTTTTCCTTTGAGTTGATCCTGTCCACCCATCACCACAATTCCGTATTTGTCTTGGAGAACTGCTTGCAGCTTTGTGGTGTCGGCACCGTGAACCTGGAGGCAAGAGAGGCTCGGGCTGGGAGTGGCGGGGAACATGGTGACCTCAGGACTCAGCACCAGTCTACGAAAGTGTGTCGCACGGTCGGCATGAGCCTGATACCACTTTGTAAAACCGGTTTTTTGCATATGTTGTAAAACCAGATCGAGGGCGCGGATCAGTGTGGTCGGAGAGCTGAAGCGTGTTTGCATTTTGAGATTGGCGGAGTGCTCTTCGATTAAATTCCAATAGTAGGTTTGCGAAGGTGCAACATTTTTAATTTTTTCCCACGCCTTTTCCGAAACACCCATCAGCGCAAGACCTGTGGGTAGCATCAGCGCTTTTTGTGAGCCGCCAATAAGAATGTCGATGCCCCATTCGTCCATCGGCAGCGACACCGCGCCGAGACCGGTAATGGCATCGCAGATCAAAAGCGTTTTTGAACGCTTGGTCATTGCTGCCAACTCCTTGACGGGAAGAAGGGCGCCAGTGCTCGTCTCACACGCCTGGCACAAAATGGCCTCCGCATCGGCATGAGCAAAGAGCATTTTTTTAAAATAGTCCAAATCGAGATCTTCGCCCCACGGCACCTCAATGGGCACCGACCGGTAACCGAGTGTCTGTGCCATTTCGTGCCAGCGCTGACCAAACTTTCCAGCGACAATCGAAATCACTTTGGCGCCTTTTGCCAGCGAATTGGTCATGGCGGCTTCCATGGCGCCAGTGCCCGAACTGGTAATTACAAAACAGTGGTTTTTCGTCTGAAAAAGGCCCTTTAAATTGCCCAGTGTCCTCTCCATAACAGCTTCAAATTCGACTGTGCGATGATGGATCACCGGTTGCGCCAATTCATTAAGCACCCATTCGGGAAGGGGTACGGGGCCTGGAGTCATAAGCCGATAGTTTTTCATGTAGAGAATTTCATTCTTGAAAGGTGAAAAGTCAAAAGGTAGTTTAATCAGTCTATGCGAGTTTCTCTCAATTTGGGGATCACAGGGTACTCACTTCTTGTAGCTGCTGTCGTCGGGATTTTTTCCCTGAATGCCTGCGCTTACAGATTTGGACCTCATCATCGTCAAATGCCTGGCGGCCATCAAAAAGTGTTCGTAAAACTCTTCGAGAATCAAACTCGAGAAGTGAGTATCGAACAAGAATTGACCAACGCTTTTATTCAGGAAATCGCCCGTTCCGGTGTTGGCACTGTCACTAACGAGGCAGATGCAGATTTAGTCATTGAAGGAATCATTCACACAATAGACTTTCTGGCGAAAACTCCGATCCTCTTGCAGTCTTCAACCCCAAGTCCAGGTGGGCAACCCGTAGAACGAAGTATGTATACGGAATATCAAACTCGTGTCACAATTGTATTAAAGGCCGTAGACAAGCAAGGCAAAGAATTGTGGCAAGGGCAGTTCATGGGCGAACGCAACTACAAGGCACCGCAAATGACTCTCTATGGTTTACGCACAGTGAACCCACTCTACAATCAGAATGCTCGTCGACAAACAGTTGCGGCCATTGCCAAAGATGTGGCCTTCGAAGCCGTTGGGCGCATGACGGAGAACTTCTGATGAGTTTTGATCCGCGTTCGTTTTGGAGCAGTTTACAATCGCATATCGCACCCATTTATCTTATCTACGGCGAAGAAGAATTTTTTATAAATGAGGCTCTCGAGGTGATTGAGCGCACAGTGCTCGGCGATATGAATCGCGATTTCAACTATGATTCTTTCTACGGAAAAGAGGCCCTGGCTTCGAATGTTTTGGACGTTGCCGAGACGCTGCCGATGATGGCCGAGCGCCGGCTCGTTATTGTTCGCGATGCCGACAAGTGGGGCGAATCGGACTGGTCCCAATTTGAAAATTATTTTTCGCGCCCTTCGCAGAGCACACTATTGGTATTTGTGATGAAAGCCATCGATAAGAGGAAAAAAACTCACAAACGCTTGTTGGAAGTCGCTGTAGCGCTGGAAACGAAAAAGCCTTACGACAACCAGATTCCCGGTTGGATCAACTACGTGGCCAAGAAGTGGGGTTGCACGATGGATGCAGACGCGGTAGCGCTCCTGCATCAGTTTTTAGGGACGAGCCTCATGGACGTGAATAACGAAATGCAAAAACTCACCCAGTACGTGGGCCCCGGTAAGACGATCACTTCTAAAGACGTCATCAGCGTGGTGTCCAACATCAAGGTTCAATCGGTGTTCGATTTGTCGCGGGCCATTGGCGATTCGGACAAGGCGCTTGCGCTGTTGTGCTTGTCGCAGTTGTTGTCACATGGGCAAAACGAGGTGGGTATACTCGCTCTGGTGAGTCGCCACATCCGCATTTTACGGTCCGTAAAGATGGCCAAGAAAGAAGGCGTTAAAGGTGCACAACTGGCATCCAAGGTTGGAGTCTCACCTTATTTTTTAACGGAATATGAAGCTCAGGCGCGGCACTGGAGCGACACCAAAATCGAAAAAACATTTCGCGCTCTTATCGATGTGGATCGTGCACTTAAGTCGTCGCCCATTTCTTCTCACATATGGCTCGAAAATTTTGTGATACAAACTTGCGGTTGATATGAAGTTTTGGTTCGGTGTACTCTTTGGCATTTCCATTTCTCTACCAGTTCACGGACAGACACTGATCTCGGTAAAAGAAACCTTGGCCGGCTATAATTTTAAAGACCTTTCCTCAGCAACTCAATCGCGTTGGGAACCCAAGGATGCCGAGCAGGTGGCAAGTGAATTGGCACCGTTGATTGCTGACCCTAAGCGGGGCTCGTTTAAGCCGTTTCGCGAAATACTCCAACACCGCAATCAAGACTATGTTCTCGAAGAGCTCGAATGGGATAGGGATGGCAAAAAAATTCCCTACTACATTGCCTACCATAAGAACACTCCTGCCAATGAAAAATCACGGGCTATTCATATTGGATTGCCTGCGATCAGCGATTATCCGCCTGGAGATGCCGTCAATGTGGCGGCACAGAAATTGTGGCTCGATAAAGGCGGCGTGGTTGTCCTCAGTCCACTGGTCATTGATGATCCAATGACACTTTTGAGTGGTCAGGACTCCGATAAGCAAAAGCTCTACCAGCGCTTGGCGGATCAGTTTGCAGGTGTTGCCGAACAGGTATTAAAAACTAAAAAAGCCGGTATCCTTTTTTTGGAGTCTCCAAAAGACGTTTTATTTTTGGGGGCCTACACGGCTCTAAGACACCCCCAGGTGTATGCCAAAGTGGTATTCGTACAGCCCGAAATTCCAACGGCCGTGGCGAACCCCGTGACACCGCCAACGGCAAAAATTTGGCCTGATTATTTGATTTTAGATTGGTATAAAAATCTCTTAGCCCAAGAATGGAAATTGCGAACGCCCTCCGTGGCCAAATCGAAACCGCTCCCCGGGGCATTTATAGCGGTGGACTCGCAAAACACATTCGCAGGAAAGATGACATTTGGAGTACTCCATAAACATGGAGTGTTTATAGAATATTTGGAAGTGTCGCTGTGGTCGCACTCGGACAAAGCGGCAAAAACAGCACGCTTTGAGGCGCTCAAATACAATTACCTACTCAATACCGCTGTAGAGACGTATCGCGAGAGCCAACCTAAATCCCGCAAAAAATCCAAAAGCAAAAATAAATCTAAGACAAAGAAATCCTCTTAAGTTTGCAACATAAACGTGCTCGATGAATGAGCATTTACTGCGGTGGCGATCGCTGTCGGGCCGCTCTGGCATTGAGTTTTCAGGGGCGGAGCCTGATAATGAGTGTCCATGAAAAAGCTGGTTTTGAGTGTCACCGAGTTTGCAATTCCAAGCCCCCTTATAGGGAGCATCGATACCTATTCGGGTTTTGGCAATTTGCCCGAGGTCGGCGCACAAATTCATACTCAGATCCAACTAGAACGAGCACAGGAGTTTAATGAGTTTGTTCCCGAAAAATGGATCACCCACGATTTTAACCACGGAGAATACACGATAACGGTAAGTGGGCGCATGGATGGGTACTGCGAGTATCCTGAGCCGTGGATCGAAGAGATCAAGTCGGCTTACGATATCGATCGGCTGCGCGACAAAATGAGCGCCGATATGGATCATCCCTACAAGCGTCAGTTAAAAACTTATGGCTATTTGCACTGGATACAAACTGGCGAGCAAGCCCACCTGCGCTTTTGTATGGTCAACTCACGGGACAACAGCCAGGAATTTATGGATGTGCCTCTGGATCTCAAAGAATACGAGCAGTGGCTAGGGCGCAGGCTCGATGACATCGTTGCGTACGAAAAACTGTTCGAAGCGGCCCGCAAACGACGCAAAAAAAATACCGATCTCCAGTTGCCTTTTGAGCAGGAGCGACCAGGACAAATGGAGCTGATCCATTCGATATCGTCCAAAATTAAGAGTGAAAGCCGCATGATGATTCAGGCTCCCACGGGTATGGGAAAAACCATGGGTGTTCTGTTGCCAGTCCTACAAAACTCTTTGTCACGCGGGCAAAAATTAATCTACCTAACGGCAAAAAACAGCCAGCACGGTGTGGCTGAGGACGCCGTTGTGCGCCTGCAGGAATCGGGTGCCAACATTCGCTCGCTGAGTCTCCATGCAAAGGCAAAGATGTGCTTTAAAGAAGAGGTGATGTGTGATCCCACATACTGCGAGTTCGCCAAGGATCACTATACAAAAATGGGCGAGCGCAAAGTGGCCGAACAATTGTCGAAAAAAAGGAATCTCACAGAGTCCGCTATAAAAAAGATCGCCGCCGACAACGAAGTGTGTCCCTTCGAACTGCAGATGGACAGCGCCACTTTTGCGGACGTGGTCATTGGTGATTACAATTACATTTTTTCCACCAACAACGTGCGCGATCGACTCACACGAAACAGTTTGGGTAAGAGTTCATCGCTAGCGAATCTAGTGATCGACGAAGCCCACAATCTTCCAGCACGTGCGATGGATTATTTTTCGGTGGAGCTGAATAGCTCGGCGATAGGTGCGATGATGTATCATCTGCAAAAAGAGAGTGGAGCGCTACTGAACTTGGGGCGTGAAGTGGAGGTTGCCGCACAACAGGTTTTCGCTAAAGCATCGGTGAGCGTGGACGGAAAATCTCCGGCGGTGGTGATTTTAACAGTTGAAGATTTTAAGCCGGTGCTAGAGGTAATGCAGAAACTCCTCGCTCAATATCTACAAAGCGATGTGGATTTGGTTCATGACGACCCCGTGGTGCAGATGCACAACGTGGTGGCGCAGTTTACGGACGTGCTCGAGAATATTCGCGAAGAATTTGTTTGTATCTACGAAGCCAAGCGCGACGGCACCTACAGTTTAAAGGTAATTTGTTGCGATGCTTCGTGGTGGCTCAAAGAAGCTTACGCCGATTTTTCCACGGTCGTTGCGTTTTCGGCCACACTCAAGCCGTTTAATTATTACCGGGAAATGTTGGGGCTAGAGGCCCATCAAACGCACTGTGATGAGTTCACCTCTCCTTTTCCAAAAGAAAACCGCAAAATATTAGTTATTCCTCAGGTGTCCACCAAGTGGCGCGACCGCGATGCCAGCATGGGACGAATAGTGGAGGCCATTTCGCGCATTGTAGAGATGCGCCGTGGAAATTATTTTGTTTTTTTTCCAAGTTTTGATTTTTTAGAAAAGACGGCAGCGCATTTGGATTTGCCGGAATTCTCCATCATTCTACAAAAACGCAATATGAGTAAAACCGAGATTGGCGACGTGTTAAGCCAACTCAAAGATGCCGATCGACCGACGATTGTGCTCGGAGTCCAAGGCGGGGTGTTCTCCGAAGGAGTGGATTACCCGGGTGAAATGCTGATTGGCGCCATCGTCGTTGGGCCAGCGTTGCCGGTATTTAATTTTGAGCGTGAACAATTGCGCGAGTACTACGAGAAAAAATTCGGCAGCGGGTTTGACTATGCTTATACGTTTCCGGCAATGGCGCGCACGATTCAAAGTGCGGGGCGAGTGATTCGTTCGGCGACCGATCGCGGTTTGATAGTGCTCATGGACAAACGTTTTTTGGAGCGCCAATACATGGATACCATGCCCAACGACTGGGTCGAGGATGGGCGCGATAAATTAGCCTCACAGACTATTTTAAATGATATCGAAAATTTTTGGAAGCCACATGAAATGGAATGAAGAGCGCATTTTATTTTTGGACTGCCAGACAACTGCGACCCACCCGTCACAAGGGCAAATTTTGGAAATTGCATGGTGTATTGGTAGCACTGGCGAGTTACTGACGGCACCCCTTGAGCGTCATTTGGTGCGCTTGCGGCAAGGTGAGTCCATCCCTTACCGTGTGCGCGAGATGACTCGGATCACTGATCAGGAGATGGAAGAGTCCCGGCCACAAAAGGAAGTTCTGGAGGTTCTGCGCCAACAGGTGCGCACCGCATTTCCGGACGGAAAAATTAAAGCTGTCGCTCACTATGCTGTTTTCGAAAAAACGTTTTTACAAGCCGCGTGGCTTACCGAGTTTCCGGGTGAAGACATGCCGTTTGAATTCGTATGTACGCAAAAGATAGCGAAGTTCCTTTATCCCGGTATGACCAGTTTTAGTTTGAGAGCCGTGAGCGGATTCTTTGGTTCAACTCTTCACCTGAGTAACCGCGCCGACTCGCACGTGGAGGCGACGCTGCAGGTGTGGCTGGGCATTGTGCGCGAACTGGAAAACCGTAGCGTGGCGAGTCTGGATTTGCTCCTCGAGCAGATGAACGCCCCAAAACCTAAAAAGAAAAACGAGAAAAAAACTTTTGAGTACCGCATGCCGCGCGAAAAACGCTTGCAGTTTCCCGACCAGCCGGGGATTTACAAAATGTTTTCTAAAGACGGGCAAATTTTGTATGTGGGCAAAGCCACCTCGCTCAAATCTCGCGTCAACAGCTACTTTCGCGGTGGAACCACAAAAGACAAGCGCAAGCAGGAGCTGATGGCACAAGTATGGGATATTGAGGTGGTTCCCTGTAGATCACCGCTCGAGGCGGCGCTTCTCGAATCTGATGAAATTAAAAAATGGAATCCACGTTACAATGTGGCCCTGCGCGAATCGCAACGGCCGATTGTCTATTTTGATAGAGAATTCACGACAGTTTCCGAGCATCTGAGTGATCAGTTTCGCATTGGCCCGTTTAAAGGCAAAGAACGTTTGGAGCAACTCCTGGAATTTTACGTTGTTTTGCAAAATGGAGAGCTGGGACAGCCGTTCTGGGATTTTGTCGAGCCAGAATTGGTATCCGCTGGCTGGGACATATTTAGACGTCGGCACGATGTAAGAGATCAGAGTTTAAAAACTGTGCGGTCTCTATTAGTGGTGGGTATGAATCTTTTGCGAAACCAAGTGAGCCGCTCTGAGGATATGGAAGATACAGTTACGAGTGATAATTCGCCACTGGAAGACGAAAGTTTGCAATCTGTGAAAAAAATATCTCGAGCGAAAGCTCTGGAGCACGCAGACGAAGCGGATGATGACCTCACAGCCGACGAGGTGGCCAATAAGTTTGAACGCATGTTTGCAGGTGCTGCGGACAATGTTCGTCGCGCGAAAAAACTCCAACGCTTATTCAATGCCCGCGTTCGCGTGAACTACAACTCGGAGATGCCCTATTATCTGCACTTCTCTGGTGGCCAGTTAGTGGCACCGGAGTTGTGGAGAACCACTCCGCCGTTAGATGCTGATGGAACAAAAATCAACTCCGCCACTTATGATCGCCTCAGTATTCTATTGAGCGGTATTCAATCCGCCCACGACGTTGCTATCGAGAATCCTGTGGAAAGCGCTGCGCAGGTTTAAAAGGCGTATGTGTGGGTGCTACCTTCGCTCACCGTGATAAATGCGTTTTCAGAAAGGCCTGCGTCTTTGAGTGCAGTTTCCAAATCTCTTTGCGGTTGATCGATCTCCTCTGATGACAACTGGAATGTCCCGAAGTGCATCCCTATACTTTGCTTGGAATGAAGATCCAAGTGCGCTTGCACCGCTTCGGCGGGATTGGTGTGCATGGGTTTCATAAACTCACGTGGCAAGTAGGCACCGATCGCCAGCAGAGCGATGTCCACATCACCCATGCGCTCGTGTATGGTTTTGTAATGTTTGGAGTAGCCGGCATCACCGCCAAAGTACAAGCGTTTCCCGCCGCGCTCGATCATATAGCTGCCCCATAAGCTGTGATTGCGGTCGAACAACCCTCGGGAGGAAAAATGTTGCGTGGGCGCAAAGGTGATCTTCACGGTTTCCAAAATTTGGGCGCTATCCCACCAATCCATCTCCTGCACGTTTTTGAGTCCCCAGGAGCGCGCGCGTTCCGCATCACCAAGGGCGACAAAAAACTTTGGTGCGAATTTTTGCTCGAGCTTAAGAAGCGTATCGCGATCCATATGATCGTAATGATTGTGACTGATGAGCACCACATCTATTTTTGGCAACTGTTCAAAGTCGATCCCAGGTGGCCGCACACGCGCGGGTCCTAGGAACGAAAATGGGCTCACACGCTTTGACCATACTGGGTCGGTCAGTATATTGAGGTTTTCCATTTGAATAAGGAAGCTTGCGTGATTGACGAAAGTGATGGCCACTTGGTTTTTAGCCACAGCAGAGGGGAGCTGCGCTGGCGCTTTGTTCTTTACATCTTTGGGCCACACGGCTTTATCTTGGAAGAGCCATAGGGATAAACCCTTGAGCATACCCATCGAGGAGCGTTGCTCGATGGTCGGATTAAAAAAAGTTTCACCATCGAAGTGGTCTGAGACCGGGCGTTTGGGGGTCATAGAGCATCCTGTGGCAATGAGAAGGGTTAGGCATGAGAAAATTCCAATTGAACGTGCCGTAGAGATGTCCATAGTTGGAGTTTATCACTGCGCGTGTGTGGGTTCAATAAATGGGGTGACTGTAGACGTGTAGAGATTGTGAAAAAACAAAAGGCACCCAGAGGGTGCCAGATAGTGTTGCCGATAAAGGCAGGGTCGCAATCGTTCGATTACGACAGCTTAGAGATCATTACCGACAGGCGGCTCACCTTGCGAGAAACAGTTTCTTTTTTGAGAACGTTCTTCTTGGCAGCTTTGCTAGCGAGGCTGGCGTACTGTTGAAGTGCTTCAGTGGCTTTGGCTTTGTCTTTAGTTTCCGCGGCAGCTGTAACTTTTTTCTCAGCAGTGCGAACAGAGCTCATGGTTTTGTTATTGCGGTCGCGACGAACGACAGCTTGTCTTGCTTTTTTTTCTGCGGACTTAATATTTGCCAAGGTAATTCCTCCAAAGTAGTCTAAGAGATGAATACATAGTACAGATCGCCACAATCCTCAAGACTTTTAAAAGGGCCCCAGTGGATCGCAAAAAAACTACCGCACCTAGTCCGCAGGCCAAAAATTCCGTAGTAAAATCAGCTATATACTTTGCTTTTGGGACACTCCTCAGCCGCTGCGCAGGGCTCGTTCGCGAATCGGCCTTAATGGCTGTGTTCGACACCACGATTTCCGACGCCTGGCAGGCGGCATTTCGCTTTCCCAATTTGTTCCGCCGTATATTCGGGGAGGGCGCCCTTTCGGTGTGCTTTATCCCTGTTTACGTGGATTTAAAAACTCAGCAGAATGAGCGCGAACGCGCTCAACTGACCGGGGGTATTTTGGGCCTTCTCCTCGTGATATTGGTGCCGCTGACCGTGATTTTAGTGGCAACGATGGATCAGATCATCCCATTTTGGGTGGGCGGAAAAGGTTTTTCAGAGGTGCCTGGCAAAATTGAGATGACCATCATGATGACCAAGATCATGTTCCCGTTTTTGATCTTGGTGAGCTTGTATGCGTACTTTATGGCGCTACTCAATGCGCACAAAAAATTCATGCTCACAGCCTTTGCGCCGAGCCTCCTCAACCTCACGCTCATCGCCTCCTATGCGTATGCGTACGTGCGCGGAGATATTTCCGCGTTGTATCTGGGGGGCGCGGTTCTGGTTGGCGGTGCTCTCCAAGTGGGAATATTGCTCCCGACTTTTTTGGCGCTGAATATTCCCTTCGATTGGTCACCACGAAACATATGGAGCAAGCCAGTGCGTCGTGTGTTGCGCGCTTTTTTACCCAGCGTATTGGGTTTGGGAATCGTGCAGATCATGGCCCTCATCAATACCAACTATGCGAGCCAGCTTGCCGAAGGATCGGTGACTTACATTTCTGCCGCCGATAGATTGCTCGAGCTGCCGCTGTCTTTGGTCGCGGTGAGTTTAGGCACGGCCATCCTCCCATCGCTCTCCGAGTATTGGAGTCATAAAAATCATGCGGGATTTGCCGAGGAGCTGCAAAAAAATATTCGTGCTCTGTTGTTTTTGTGCATTCCCGCCTCTGTGGGATTGTATGTCACAGCACCGCTCACTGTTGCTGTGCTTTATGAGCACGGACGGTTCACGCGGGAAGGCACCGAGATCGTGAGCGGAATCGTGCAGATTTACTCGGTGACTTTGATAGCGGCGTCGATCACGCGCATTTTTAGCCAAGCGTACTATGCCAAAAAGAACACGCTTTTTCCCGCTGTGACTGCGGCCACGGGATTGCTGCTTCATTTGTTTTTAGCGCCGCGCCTTATGGCCATTTATGGACTCAATGGGCTAGTGCTGTCCACCTCGATCGCGGCGGCCGTGAATGGTGGGTCACTGCTTGTCGTACTTGTTGCGACAAAAGGTTTCCATTTTGATTTTAAATTTTTTAAATTTTTGGTGAGTTGCTCTCTCGCCACAATTCCTCTTTACGGTATTGCTTATCTGCTCATGAAGTACATTTCGGTAGAGACATTTTGGCAAGAGCTCTTGCTATTGCTAACAATTATTGGTGCCGCCAGTGCCGGCTACTTTACTATGGCCTATCTGCTTCGTTTGCAGGAATGCACGCAAACTATCAAACTTCTAAAAAGAAAAATACTTCGACGCTAGTCTTATTGGACTGGTCGATATATTGGGAAATCGGGGTAGTTGATGCAGCAATCTGCATTGGGATTGCCGTCACCACAGGCCGGCGCTGAAGCAGCCGCTCCGTATTGGGTTGTGCAGGCAAAAAACCACTTGCCGGCAAAGTCGGTGCTCACGTTTGTAAAGTAAGTGCTGGCGAACCCCTTGCGACAGAGTTTGTCACCCATTTGCGGTTCTTGAATGTACTCGCGAATTTCTGTCGCCTTTACGTTGTAGCCGGCATCCACCTCTGCAATTTGAATATGAACATCACATCCCGAGGGAAGGTTGTCGATTCTCAGATGATAGGCATCCAGTTGGTTGTCGTCGTTGGTGCCCGGCACAAAAGCGGCTGTAGTCACTGTGGACAAGTTGTCACAAATATTGGAGAGCGTTTCACACGGTTGCCACTGCCGCGCGGGTGAGGTGCTCAAATCGAGCGGAGCATGGAAAGAGGGAAGCCCGGTCGTGTACCATGTTCCTTCATTGGTGGGATCCGCAGAGCGCGGGAGAGCACGGCGAACAAGCGTTAATGTGTCCTCTGAAGTTACACCCGCACAACCCGTACCACCAGCGCCAATGCTACCACCGAAACAGTAGTAACCGCCACTGGTTGAGGTTCCTGGAGAGAGATGACCATTGGAGTGAGTGCGCGTTTCTGGATAGTAGAGGCCACCCATGACCAAATTGCCCCGTACACCGTCTCCCTGGTCTCGCGCGCGGTAGTAAGGGTGTTCGAGCAGTTCTGTCGATCGAAACGTGGTGTTGTGTCCCTGAGAAAAACGCACCATAAACCCGGTGAGAGAATACGGATTTCCCGCGCTGTTGATCAGCGAGTTTAAGTACGCATAGTCGTAGGTTCCCGCGCCAGTTCCGGTGCCCCCTGAGACTCCCGCTTCGCCCAATCGTTGGGCGGCTCGCAAGTTTGAGAGATTGCGACACATGTGAATACTTCCTGGGCGCGTGCGCGCCATGCGGAAGTTGATAGTTCGCAGGTGGTTGGCCTGTTCGCCGCAACCGAACCATGGTGTTCCAAGCTGAGATGAGCCGACGATGTCCCTATTGGGAGCGTTACCAATTTCGGGATAGAGAGAACGAATGGTGCCGTTGATGTCCAAAACTCCATTGACTTCAGCTACGTCGTTGAGCGCGCCGCCGAGACGAGTGGTGGTGTCTTTAATCTCTAGAGTAAGGCTGTTTGCCGGTTGTGCGTTGTACTGAAATTTTTCTTGTACGGAACAGTAGCGATTTTGCCCCTTGCGATCCACATACTTTACGGTTGCCGTGACCAAGAAGCCGATATCCGGGTTGGAGCTGCTATCTGTGTCGAAGACGTAGGTGCCGGCAGCGCTGGTAACCGCCGGGTACCCTGGTCCGGCGGCGGGGGGCGTGAGTCGGTTCGTGCTGATATTGGCTTCTTGTGTACCGCGTGGACGAACATACACGGGGCCGCAGCCGGTCGCTCCTGTGTTGGTATTGAACGATTGAATCCGTAAAAAGGATTGCGGCGCCGTTGAGCCACTGGGTCGGCCAAAATTGGATGTGGGCTGAACAATAATGGAGCCATCGTTATAGCTACTAATGCCAACGATATTGCCACTATCAGGATCGGTGCCGGTACAAAATGTAGAATCGGAGTTGAGCATGGCTTGTAGCATATTCATATTACCCATGATCAGTGCGTAAGGACGAATGACGTTGCCCGCAGAAACCCCATTGGTGGTATAAACCGGGCGTGTTGTTGGCCATCGTGCCGCGCGCGGAACTCCGGGTTCGAGTGAGCTGAGGCCGAGCAGCAGATCATCGGAGTCGGCATCAAACGTGTAGGGTCCGGCGGCTTGCAAAAGTGCCCGCGGGAAATTGAGGCGTACACGCGATTGGCCTTTGTCTTTGATGTTGGCAATGACTTTATGGGCTTCGGCTAAACAGGTATTGTCTTGTTGGATTTTTCCTCGAAAAGTGTCTTGAGTTTCGGTGTTAGACATAAACGTCAGTGAGCTTCCGACAACAATTGCCAGAATAACTGAAGCGACTACGATTTCGATAATCGAGAAGCCGGATTGTCCAAGATGCCGATTCATGATTAACTTATCGGAATTTTTAATATAAAGTGAAAGATTCTGACCGGTATTCGTTAAAATTCCGTATCATATCGAAACAGATTGTAGGGTATCTGCAAAAAGTAAATCGGCTCCACGTTGGTCTGGAAAAAGTCGATATATTTTCGGGGCAGAGCAAAGCTATCGGCGTCTTCTAAGTGTTTCGTTTCGATACCATTTTTGAGATAAATCACTTCTTTATCGATGGGCGTGCCTGATTTAAATTCAAAAATGAATTTTTGAGGAGGAGCATGTATGTGCCAGTGTGGTCGCTCGCGTAACATAATGATTTTTTCGAATGGCTGAGGGTCTTTGACCAGTTGGAAATGTTCACCGTGGACCCAAACGTTGGTGCTGACCTGAACACGATGTTTTAGCAGATAGTGGCGAATATCCGGCTCTAAATAATTAAATTTAAAAGTGTACAAAATAACAGTGGGATCTTCGCGGTGGAGATCCTGAATGATTGTCTGTTTGCGCGATTCCTCACCAGGACCAACAAATAAAAATATGGTATTCTTTCGAGGAAGAATACCAATAGTGTCATAGTACGTGGTGCCGGGATGTTTTTTAACGTAATCGTCGAATATTTCTATGGCGATCTGTTGGCCGAGATTGTCATTGAGACGCAGATTCAAACCCAGATCGAGAATCGCATAAAACACCATGGCCCCTAAAACAATAATGTTTGCAAGGTGAGTGTGGCGCTTTAATCGCGCGGCAAAAAAATTGTAAGAGAGAAGATAAGTGTAGGCGATTAACGGCGTTCCATAAGTGCCGATGAAAAACGGAAGTTTTTGATTGTGAAGCATTATAAATAAAAACAGCACACCGAAATAAACGTTGAGGCAGGTGTAAATTGTAATTTGTTTGGAACGGTAAGAACTATACAGGTAGACGCCCACGCCAACCAGGAACGTCAACGCGTGCACCTGACTCTTTACGAAAGCTTTAATGACATGAGAAAAGTCGTTGAGCGAAAAGAAAACAGCGTTCGTGAAGGACGTGTCGAAAGTTTTTAGGTAGTAATCGATGGCCTCATGCACAGCCGCCATCAAATGCAACGGATCTCCCACCAAGTACGACAGCGTTGCGGCGCCAAGAGCCAGTACAATGGGGAGGATGTGAGAGATCCAAATAAAATTGTAAAAGCGGCGGTTCAGTTTTAAGTAAAACACCATGGAGATTGCGAATGCGAATTGGGCCACGTAAAGATACACCGACTTGGGTGTGGAGAGGACCAACGCCAAGTTGAGGATCAATAGCAACAGATAGTGAAGATAAGTAATGCGCTTCTGTTTAAGGTGGAAAAAAAGAACCATAATGCCCATGTGGACAAACAAACTCAAAACGTCGCCGCGAATGCGAAAACCTTGATTGTAAAATGCGCTAAAAGACATCACCGTAATAAAAAGTGGCAAGAATAATTTTCTGTTACCAGCAAAAGAGCTAAAGGCGTAAGCTGTGGCCAATTGTGCACAAAGTGCTAAGACCATCCATCCGGTTCGTGCGTAGGAATACACCGCGAGCTCTGTGGGGGCGAAGTGCGAAAAAAGGTACGTGAGAGCATGAAAGCTCCATTTATAGAGTATGGACGACAAATGCACATTGGAGAACGTTTGCTGGGAGAGCGTTAAAAGCCAAATTTCCGAATCGGCGTAGTAACACACCAACGCCAAGTGACAAAAGCTTGCCGCAAGGAACGTGGCCAAAATGGCATAATAGGTGTGCTCAATATTGAATTTATATTTTGTCATAAAGCGGATTCGGAAATATATCTAATCAAATGATAACCATAGGCATTGTGCTTTACAATGAAGAAAAGCACCTATCTTTGCTGGAGCGGAATCTTGTTGTTCTTCGCGACTCGCAACCGGCGATTCAGATCTGTATCGTGGACAATGCGTCCACCGATTTGACTGCAGATGGCTTAAGAAACCTACAGCAACTCTATGGGTTTGATCTATGGCATCGCTCCACCAACAATATGGGTGAGGCTCGTCAAGATGTTGTCGAGGCCGCTCGCTACGAATGGGTGGGATTTATCGATGGAGACTGCGAAATTTCTCAAACGTGGCTCCGTGTGGTTTTCGAAAGCTGCTGCAGTATAAAGAGCGACGTGGCGGCCTTCGGGGGGCCCTGGCATTCGGCCGGTCGATGGAAAAATCACTACGATGCTCTTTTTGCGTCTCCGTTTGGTCACTTCTCCTTACCCCAACTTTCGTTCAAAGATGGTGTGGCGCTGGTTGCTCACATTCCTACCGCCAATGTTATTTACCGGAAAATCGATGTGCAGATGGTCGGAGGATTCTCCGGCGCATTTTTTCGTGTCGGCGAAGACCTGGATTTGAGTCATCGATTGCGCGCGAGTGGCAAAAAGTTGCAGATGATCGCGGCTATGCCCATCGGCCATTATCTCCCAGACAATGCTAGTGCATGGGCGCGAAAAATATTTGTCTACGGTCGCGGTCGCGTGCAGGTGGCGGCGCAGAATGGTGTTTATTCGGACCGTATTTTGGTTTTGCCACTGATGTTTTTGCTAGTAATGGTGATGAGTGGTGTTGTGCAATTTCCTTGGGTTGCAATCAGTTACCTTGCCGCAGTACTCACAATTGCAATTATCTATGGGTGGAAGGGTTCTGTTTTTAGAGTGCTACAACTTTTATTGGCCACGCACTTTAGCTACGCTTTAGGTATGGCCTTTGAGTGGCTCCGAAAAGCGATTCAATACGTTTCGCATTTAACGACAGGCGCCCACACAAAACAAAGGCGAAGAGCAGAGGCAGGAAAAATAGACTTGTTAGTGGACGAGCCTTAAAGCTTTGCTGGTAGGCGCGCCAGCGGTGCTGCTCGCGGCCTGCCGGATAATGAGACAAAGCTCGGCCATGGTTCCATGCTTTGTTCACAAGAGATTTCCAAGTGCATTCCGGATTGTGATAGACGCTGAAGCGCTGAGAAAATTGAACAGTTGTTCCGCTCGCGCACAATTGTTTGTAGAACTCATACTCTTCGGCCGCCTTACCGGAGTGTTCATTGAAGCGCGCACAAGAAGAAATGACCGCCATTCGAGGAATCACCGCGCATCCGCCTAGGGAGACGCTCACTGTGCTGTCTTCTTTGAGATAGCTCATCAGCCAAAGGTTACTGAGGTAATTGTAAAATTGAGACGCCAGCGAGGTGGTGTTTTTGTGGGAGAGGTACTCACCCGCAATACCAATGGAAGATTGCGGGTGCTGCTGTGACTCTAAATAGTGGGTGAGTGCGGTGAGGTATCCGCTCTGTGGCAACGAACAATCGTCGTCGAGAAACATCAAGTAGCGGCCGCGTGCAAATTGCAAAGCTAAATTGCGGGCCACTGCAATTCCAGGCTGTGGACAATTAATAATATGAACATTGAAGTGGCCTGGGAGTGGAGGAAGATTATTCTGAAACTCGCAGAGCTCTTTCACTCCTGTAACAACGAGGAGGACTTCGCTATCGCTTGTGAAATCTTGGTTGGCAAGCGCGGTGAATAGGCGCCGAAGATCCCGGGAGCTACCGGTTGTGGGAACTATTATGGAATACATCATCGCAGGCGCGCTCCACGCAAAAATAGCCAGGCCCATTTTCGCATAAACAGCAGTGTACGTTGTTTAAAGCGTTCGCGAGGCGGCAATTGTTTGATAGACGCGGGCTCGTCAAACAATGAAACTAAAAAGCCCAAAGCCGGCCCAATACACAAAACGTGCATTCGCCAATACAGGTTGTTGAGTTTTAGGTACAGAAACATCAAAGCATCGAAACTGCGCCATACAATTTGTGCTACCGCAAAGGTGACGATTTTGTAAAAGAACCAATAGACTTCGTTGGCGACCCAAAATGTTTTGTGCAGAAACCAATAAGTGCGATGTAAAGCATAGGCGGTCCATTTGTAGGCGAGCGACGACGTCTCTTGCGCTTCCAGTTGCCAATGATGAACGCGGCTGAGCAGATGCTTTGATGCTCGCATGGTCGTTGCAATCCAACCCTCTGGCAAGCGATCGCTTACAGATCTCATCAAAAGAAAAAATTTCAGCAGGATCGAACGGCGCCGGCAGCTATTTCCGAGGAGGACCATGTTGTCCCGATAAAATTCGCGTGTGGGAAAATTAAAAAAGTGAGTGCGTGCATGAGACTGCAAGGTTTTTATATTTTGCGCGTGACCCACTTTGAGCGGCAGATGTTGCGGGGGGGAGATGTGAGCATTTGCGTACGCACTCCAGCTAAAATGATTGAGAGGATCTGCGTTTGAGGTAATGTAGTCGATCCAAACCGACGTGCGAACGGCCATTCCATCGAGAGGAAAAAAACTCGGGTGGAGTTTATGGGGCCAAATTGTTTTATTGATGTCCTGCGGCTGTGAAAACAAATAAACTACCTGCGCCTTGAGGGAAGAAAGTTCCACGCGATCGCGGTCCCATGACTCATAGTTTGAAGAAAACTCAGGACTAAACACAAAAACAAAATCGCCAACATTGTGAGTGACAAGTTTGGCGGGGGTACGGTGGATGTTGGCAAAGTTAAAAGTTTCGGGAGCGCGCCCAAAATAGCGCTGGATCTTTTGTAGGTCTCGGTAAAGTGCATCTGCCGATCCCAAAAGTGGTAGGGCGATGGATTTTTCCAAAAGGTCTTTTTCTGTGAGCTGTTTGAGTTTTTTGAACAACGACTCGCTAGCTCCGATTCGCACAATTTGGGCAGAATCCGCAGACGACATGTGTGTCAGCGATAAAAGAGGTTTCGAAAACGCCAAATCTCGAGCGGCACGGATATCGGTAAACACGGGTTGCCACGGCGATATCAGGCGCTTAGTGACTTCCTCGAAAAAAGATGTGATCCAGTGGCGCCGTTCATAAATGGACGTGCGGTATCCGATCATAAAGCATATGTCATAGAGCCATAAAAGCAGACGCACCGGGAAGGGCGGAGCCCCTGCTGGCGCATGCCATTCCATTGGGCCCGAACTGTAAAATTTTTTTTGAAAGGCAGAACCTTTGCCTTGAAGGTAAGCTTTTTTTACAAACGTCCATGGCGTGAGGTGAGAGGCATGCTCCAGTGTGAGAGACGGATAGAAATGATGTGCGCCGTGGGTTTGAAAGATCTGGTTATTGAGTGGCGTTTCGCTGCCACCATACTTTATCCCAGGCGAGAAACGCAGATCTTTTTGAAAAACAGTCTTTTTGTAAGAGGCATTGCCGCCCAACAATACGCGGCTGCGATCGCTTCCGCACTTTTGAGAGGCGAGCCAGTTTTGCTGATTGTAATGATAGGCGCGTGCAAACCACGACGATTTTTTCGGAAGTTTGTAGGTGCCACCCATGGAAACTTGGTGGGGGTGGAGAGCGTGCAGCTCTATGACGGTTTGCAAGTAATGGGTATGAGGGAGACGGCAGTCGTCATCTAAAAACAGTAGAACCTCACCACGTGCATGGACGATGCCTAAATTGCGCGCGTGATTGACGCCCTTTACAGGTGAATACAGCATGTGAGCATTGGTCATCGGCAGTGTGTTGGCTGGCTTTTGATTTCCATTGAACACCAGAATTATTTCGTACGAGTTGCTATCTAAAGTTTGATCCTTTATAGAATGAAGAAGCGGCCATGGTATACGTGTAGCATTTGTAGGAATAATGATCGACAGCGGCAGCATGGGCATGGGACCAAAATACGAACTGAGGTACAGGGTGTCAACCGGCGTGAATCAGCGGCATTACCACATTGCGACTTCGACAACGTCGAAGGGCTACAATGCAGATTGGCTGTCCCTGTGCGGCGCACTCCGTGATTCAGAAATCACACTCGCGGAGTTCGACCGTGCTCTTCGTAAAGCGGTTTCCAGTGAGTATCAGGTGATTGTATTTAGCGAAAATACGCTCGATCACGCAAAAGTGGATGAGCTTTTTGCCCGAACCGCTCGATCGCCGCTGTCCATAGTGCTACAACTCTCAGCATCGGGCCTCCTGTTTTCGGCGGCGAGTTGGCGTTCACTGCGCTCTCAAGTGGCCTTTTCGGTAGATATCATATTGGATGAGATGCCTGCGGATAGGGATCTGCTCGCAGAACTGTGCGCCGCGGGTGAGGTGCGCTTTATTCTCCCCGGTATCAAGGACGCCGCGATCTGGAAACAACTTCGGCAGATTCCAAGTGCATGGTACGAGCGGCTTTTTTTGTACTTTCCCTATTGGGGAACGAATAAAAAAATATTTAAACCGCGGCAAATTCGTGAAAAATTAGCGGAGCTGAGCCAGCTCCACGCCGACTTCATTGCGCGCGGAATTTTTGGCATGGATGTGCACGAACCGCGAATTGATAAGAGGACAGACATCGAAAGCCAGGTGCGTCCCGTCCTCCAAACGTTTCAAGAAGCGACTCCTCAAGTTTCGGTGATTATCCCAGCCTACAACAACGGCGAGTATGTGCTCAATACGCTTCGCCATCTCAATCAACAATCCGCGGATCCCGCTCATTTCGAAGTTGTGGTGGTCGATGATGGGAGTTCAGATCACACCAGTGAGCTGATATTGCAGGCGTACAAGGCTTATCGCTTTCCGTTTACATATATCTATTATCCACGATTCCAAAAGCGCCAAATGGGCGATAGCCAGTTTCGCGCGGGTCTCGCGCGCAACCTAGGCGTGAAACATTCACGTGCAAAGATTTTGGCGTTTCTCGACGCCGACATCATCGTGCCTCAGCATTACATTGCCGATATTCTGCGTTTGCACACGACCCACGATGTGGTTCAGTGGCGCCGGGATTATTTAAAAAAAGAGGTGCCCTCTTTCACCGTGAACTACCTCGACGTCAATAAGCAGCGCGATTGTTTCATCGCGGAGGGTGGTTATTGGGAGCGATTCTACCAAAACGCAGCCAGCGACAGTTGGCCGGCGCTTCATGATTATTGGAAGTACACGTGCACGTACGCTCTTTCACTCAAAAAATCCCTGTTCAAAGAGGCGGGTTGGTTTCGCAAGACATACTGTTTTTATGGTTTTGAAGACACCGATTTGGGCTTGCAACTCTTGCGGCGTGGAGCAAAGTTTCATTTTCACAATGTGCCGGTGTACCATTTGTATCACGAGACGGGACGCTCAGAATTTCGCAACTCGTTTTTTCACCGCCAAAAGCTGCTAAAAAACACCGCGCGCATTTTTTATCACAATACTTTGGATCCTGAAGTCTATCGGGTTTTTAAATACCTGTTCGGATACTTTTAGAAACTGGCCCCCTACGCTGTTGATAAGCGCAGGTTGTGCGACATCGCATAGAGCG
>CAYNTO010000027.1:36525-38736 GCA_964400355.1 uncultured Pseudobdellovibrionaceae bacterium | reverse complement strand
CCTGGGGCTGGAGCAGGTCCCAAGGGTTCGGCTGTTCGCCGATTAAAGTGGTACGCGAGCTGGGTTCAGAACGTCGTGAGACAGTTTGGTCCTCATCCTCTGTGGGCGTAGGAAAATTGAAGAGACCTGTCCTTAGTACGAGAGGACCGGGATGGACGAACCTCTGGTGTTCCAGTTGTCGCGCCAGCGGCAGTTCTGGGTAGCTATGTTCGGTTTGGATAACCGCTGAAAGCATCTAAGCGGGAAGCCAACTCTAAGATTAATTTTCCCTGGGGCTTCGGCCCCCTAAAGACTCCTAGGAGACTACTAGGTTAATAGGTGGAAGGTGTAAGTGTAGAAATACATTCAGCTGATCCATACTAACAGTCGTGAGGCTTTTTTAAAGGTTGGAGCAACCTAGCTATGAATCGCCAAGCGCAATTCACAGCTCAAGCAACGCAGATTTTAATTAGACTAGATTCTAATATTTTTAGATACTTTGAAGCGGACTCTGTTACTGAGCGAAAGCAAAGGGCAGTAGATTCGTGACTTACAGAAACATTAATAATTCATTCTTCGAATAAAAAATCTCATTAAGTACTATTGAATTTTTATAGGCACTCTCAGAACGCTAGAAATAGTTAGATGAGACGCTTAAAATACAAGTTATACGTTTTAAACACTTTGCTGGTGTTTATAGCGGCGGAGAAACACCTGATCCCATCCCGAACTCAGAAGTTAAGCCCGCCTGCGGCGATGGTAGTGCAGGGGAGTCCCTGTGGGAGAGTAGCACGATGCCAGCTTTTTATTTTGAGACCTGTTGGAAACAACAGGTCTTTTTTTTTGCCGTTTTCCTCATTCGGCGGTTCTCATCATACAAATAAACTGTTTGAATAAATAAATGTTCAGGTGGCAATCCATTGTGCGCGCTATTCGAAGTGTCATCTTCTATTTCATCGTTTTTGAGGTGGTCTTGGGGATAGCGCGACTATTTTTAGATCCGGACAGCGATTTGAATTTGCAAACTTACGGCGAGAGTTCGCTTTTTCACCGAAAATCTCCGCATCCGTATTTGGGTTTTGTGACCGAGGACTTTTCGCCCTTAGACATCTCGAGCATCAGTGACCGCGAAAAAGTGTTCGTACTCACTGTCACAGGCGGATCCGTAGCGCAAGAAATCTGTCGCTTCAACAAAGCCGATCCGGTTTTGCAGAATACACTGAAGCAAAAACTAAATAAAACCGTGCTACTCAATTGTTTGGCTGTGGAAAGCTATTCTCATCCACAACAATCTATCTCGGCTCTACTCTACGCCCGCCATACAGATTTCTTTTTGAGTTTGGAGGGTGTGAACGAACTCTTCGATACAAAAGATCCCGCCGCCCCCAATTTCCCCAATTCTCGATTTCGAAAACTTTTTTTTTCTGACTTTAGAGAGAGTTTTTGGCAGCGCAACGTGCTCTATTTCCTTTCCAATACAGAGTTTTGGTCTCGATCGCGCCAATCGTGGATGGACCGATTGAGCACCATCACCTTCCTTAAAAGCGTCCTGCGAAAGCTGGATACACTGTATGTAAAACGCTTTTTCTATCACGACGAGAAAGACGTAAGCCTGGATGTGCGATTGAGCATTTGGCAAAACAGCCTAATAGACATTCAAGGAATTATGGCGGAGAGGAGCACTCCGTATGTAATAGTTTTACAGCCGCAAATATTTGATCGTCCTGTTCTCACTAGCAAAGAACAGATTGTGATGAAGCGATGGGATGAATTTTTTGTCAACTCTCGCAATCAGTCCATGGAAGGGGCTCGACAAATGCTGGCCGCAACAGAAAACTTAGTATGGACCGACTGGACAAGGAATTCCAGGTTGCTCGGGCTGATCGAATTTTACGATGATCGCCATTTCACACCGGACACCATGCCGGCGTTCAGTAGGGGACTCGCTGATCTCGTCGCTGAATCCTATCAGACCGCTACAAAGCGACCCTCCAGCCGTAAATAGAGCCTGAGAGCGCAAATACTTCAACTAACATATGTTTATAATATGAGGATTCCAGGTGCAAATGTATCGTCCAAATTCTATAGTTCAGCGCATAATTGAGTCCAGATATGCCCTATTTATTCGCATATGTTTAGATCATTACAAACTCTCTTATAAACAGCTGTGATCCGTGGGCCCAGATGCATTGTAGATTAATCGAAAGGCTAGACTCCCCATTCGGGAATCAA
>CAYNTO010000027.1:0-36425 GCA_964400355.1 uncultured Pseudobdellovibrionaceae bacterium | reverse complement strand
TGTATCAGTGAAGTAGTCAGCGAACTAAAGGAAACGTGAATGGCAAATTCATCCAAACAAGTCAGTTCTAACAGCGTTTGTACAACTGGGATTCCAGGGTTAGACGAGATCCTCAATGGCGGGCTTCCGCGCAACCATTTGTACTTGCTTCAGGGGCGACCTGGAACGGGAAAGACCACTCTTGCCATGCAGTTTCTCATCAATGGCGCAAAACGTGGCGAGAAGGTTCTGTATATTACGTTTTCGGAAACCAAACAGGAATTGGAGGCCGTCGCTGAATCCCACGGTTGGGATATTTCTGGAATATCATTTTTAGAACTATCTATGATCTCTCAGACAATCGGATTGGGTGCGCAGAACACTTTATTCCACACTTCGGAAATAGAGCTCAATAAGTTGATCGGACTCCTCTTGCAAAAGGTGGAAGAAGTGGGCGCTCAGCGCGTGGTATTTGATTCCGTGTCGGAGCTACGGCTATTGGCTGAAACGTCATTTCGTTACCGCCGCCAGATGTTGGCCTTTAAAGAGTTTTTCATTGGGCGAGGATCGACAGTTTTTTTCTTAGATGACATGACCACCGAAGCCGGTGACCTGCATGTTCAGAGTATTGTTCACGGCGTCTTATTGCTCGAAAAATTTAGAGCAGGGTACGGCGTGGAACGGCGTACGTTTCATATCGCGAAAATGCGAGGTGTTCACTTTCGCGCTGGAACACATGACTACCTCATTCGCCGAGGTGGAGTGATCATATTTCCTCGCCTAGTGGCTGCGGAACACCAACAAGTGGAATTCGACCGCGAACGCTTTAAAAGTGGCGTCGAAGAAATGGACCGGCTTGTCGGTGGTGGCTTTGATCGCGGTACGAGCAACCTCATCCTCGGCCCTGCGGGAAGTGGGAAATCCACAATTGTCTTACAGTTTGCTCTGAACGCAGTGAAAAACGGCAAGCGAGTGACCATGTATTGCTTTGAGGAGAGTGTAGCGAATATACTTTTTCGCGCTAAAGATCTGGGGATGGATTTCGATCCCTACATCGAAACTGGGTTAATGGTTTTACGCCGCGTTGATCCGGCCGAACTGACCCCAGGTCAGTTCACATCAATTGTGCGCGAAGCTAACGATGCGCAGGCAGATATGATCATTATAGACAGTCTCAATGGCTATGTTCACGCCATGCCCGAACAACAATTCCTGATCCTTCAACTACATGAACTTTTAGGATATTTAGGAAATCGTGGTATTGTGACACTTCTTGTGCTTTCCCAGGCAGGAATTATGGGATCTATGCAATCGCCCTTGGATCTTACATACCTCGCCGACACAGTTGTGCTTACACGCTTTTTTGAGGCCTTTGGCGAAGTGAAGAAAGCCGTCTCGGTGATTAAGAAGCGAACAGGATCTCACGAGGAGACGCTGCGCGAATTTAAGATTGGTAAAAATGGTGTGATGGTGGGCAAAGTTCTCAAAGAGTTTTCCGGGATTTTTTCTGGCATGCCAAAGTACACAGGTAGTAAAACGGGGATTATGGAAGTTGATAAAAAGTGACCTATCGCAAACAAGGTCGATCAGAGCGAGTTCTCATACTCACCCCATCCGCAAATGATGGGCAGACGGCCGTTGATGTTCTTTCTCAAGTGGGCATAGATGCCCACGCGTGCTCCAGCATGGAGGAGCTCTGCACAAATGTAGATTTCGGATGCGGAGCTTTACTGATTAGCGAAGAGGCTCTTGATAAGCAATCGATGATCAGGATTCAAAGTGTGCTTGAGATTCAAGAGGCATGGTCCGACATCCCGATGCTATTACTCACCAGCGTGGATTTGGTGCGCGCGGCGGAGATCTTTTCTAAAACTGGAAATATCTCGCTCTTAGAGCGGCCCTTTTCGCGATTGACATTGATCCGATCCATTGAGGTGGCACTGCGTGCGCGTCGACGTCAGTACCAAGTGCGCGATCTTATGGAAGAACTTCGTGCAGCCAAGGAAGATGCAGAATTGGCTAAGGTGGAAGCGGAGACGGCCACTATGGCCAAGTCACAATTCTTAGCCAACATGTCTCACGAAATACGTACACCTATTGGTGCCATCAGTGGGTTTGTGGAACTTATAAAAAACGCCGAGCTCGGTTCTCCCGACAGCGTAAAATATATGGGCATCGTTGAACGCAACTCTAAGCATTTATTGCGATTGATTGACGACATCTTAGATCTCTCAAAGGTCGAAGCCGGCAAAATGGTTATCGAAAGTATAGCGTTTCGATTGGATGAGTTCCTTGCCGACTTTTTTGCCAATATGAATTTTCGCGCCAATGAAAAAGGCTTGCGATTTTCCATCAGCTACCAGACAAAACTTCCACAGCAAGTCGAGTGTGATCCCATGCGTTTGCGCCAGATTCTATCGAACGTTGTTGGCAATGCGATCAAATTTACCGAAAAAGGCGCGGTAGATGTGGTCGTCTCTTACGAGCAGCCACAATTGATATTTTCCGTGTTTGATTCGGGCATAGGGCTTTCGACCACTCAAGCTGACCGCCTTTTCCAGCCGTTTGCGCAAGCCGACGAAACCACCACGCGCCGATTTGGTGGGACGGGTCTTGGACTCATACTTTCGCGCCGATTGGCAGAAGCCCTTGGCGGCACTTTAGAATTGAAGCACTCCGCTCCCGGAAAAGGCAGCACATTTGAAATCAAATTAAATGCACCTGCTATCAGTGAAGAAGTGCTGGTTCCTCACGAAAAGTTCGTGCAAAAGGCGCCGACAGTTTATCGTCGCAACTCGCTTGCGGAATTAAAGATTCTGTTGGTAGAAGACTCTGTCGATAACCAAGTTCTCATTGGCATATACCTCCGCGAGACGGGTGCCGTTATCGATGTCAGAGACAACGGGCGCGTTGGAGTGGAGGCTGCACTGCGCGGAGATTACGACGTGGTGCTAATGGACGTTCAGATGCCGGTGATGGATGGCCACGAAGCCACCCAGAAATTGCGCTCTTTGGGTTACATTAAGCCGATCATCGCACTGACCGCTCACGCGATGAAAGAAGAAAAAGCAAAGTGTTTTCAGTCTGGATTTACAGATTACATCACAAAGCCTGTTCATCGCGATTTACTAGTGGAAACAATTGAACGCCACTGCAGCGACGTGTTGCATAGTAAAATCACTGTACCGAGTGGCGATGATACGTATTTACAAGAGGATCATAATCTTCAATGATTGGTGAGAAATTTTTAAGTGCTATTTTTATTGCGATGATTTTTGTCTCGCCGAGATGTTTTGCCGATTCGGCCCTCGAAAAACTCTCTTCAGCTCAGCCGTTAGCCGTATCCACAGTCCATCAACTCACCCTGCTCGCGTATTCGGCGCAATCACCGCTTGCGTGGGATTCGCCGGGGCAGTTGGTGCGTTCGGTGTTTTGGAATACAGTGACGCTCAAGACTCATCCCCTCGCCCATGCTGATGTGTACTTACAGTGCAAAGGCCAGGCGCCGATGCTCTCGGGAATGAGCCGCGTAAAGACGTGGAGTACCTATAAGGATGTGCTTTTTGGCAGTGCGAGCCTAGATATGCTCACGGCCGTATTTCCTGGCAAGCTTCTGGAAAACGAAACGGTTCTTGATTACCTAAAACCCGCAATTGCGGCTGGGCATGTGCGCGCAATCAGTTTTTCCATCTCAAGCGCCAATTGCCAGCGCTTGATGAACTACTACAGTGAATACAAAAAGCGCGAGTACCACAAAAAATATTCGGGTTTTACTAGCAACGTCTATGCGGGTGAAGGAGCAGGGTGCGCAGCCTACGCGATGAGCTTCTTACATGTAGCGGGACTACTTGAGAACACGTACCGCGAGGCATGGAGTCGCCAATTAGCAGTGCCGAGTCGTTTGATGGAGAGAACGAAGAGCCCGCCATCGTTATGGTCCTACCTTTTTGGTGTGAATGAATCGTGGGCCGGTTCCGGAAGTGGTAATGGGGTTGCCAATGACGGTGTAAAAACTCTCTTGATTTACGATCCAGAAAAAATGTTCTCATGGCTCGACACTCAGATTCACCAGCCATTTCTATCGCCGATCGAATTTGATGTTTTCCCTGTGGCCAAAGCCGCGGAAATTCTGGTCGAAGGAGTGCGCTCTGAACCTAGTGACGACTACTGGTCCTATCAGTGGCCGTATTAGCCGATGGGTCGCGAAGTTACCAGAGTCGACCGATTTCGATATTGTAAGTGAACTCGTTGACCTTGTTGTCGGTTTCGTCGAAAAATTCGTGCTGGATCAGATAACCGTATTTCATCTCTTCAATCCACGGCATGTACTGAATCTTTAAAACGTACTTGCCGTTTTTGGCTTTTTTAAATGGTGGTTTGGACTTGTCGATGAGGTCTTTGAAATCCTGATCGGTGGTGGTCATCTCAATGTCGCTGATGAGATAGATTGCGGTCTGTAATTTTTTGTCGTGCTTGAGCGACTTGGCCAGCTCCGCTTTCCATTTTTTTTCCACACGCAGCTCCGGAGCTGTCATCCAATATTCCACATCGTACTGCTCATAGTAGTGGAGTCCGACGAGGCCGATGGCTGCGATAAGAAAAATAAAACCAACAAAGTATTTCATAAAAACAGGATATCCAGAAAAGCTGAGAAATAGCACGAAGGTAACGTTGCGCGTTAGGACGTGTCGTTTAAAAACAACTGTTTTGAACGGCGCTCAGATGTAAATGTGAACAAACCTAATAAATTGATTGTCCTTTTGCTTAAACAATAATCAGAGTGATGCTTTTTTGTTCTCTATTGCGGGTTTCACGCCTTATTCAACTGAACAGTGGATTTTTTTTGTTGAATTTACAGGGTCAGTGGCGGCACAGTTGAGGTAAGCAACATAAACTAATGTAGGAGGCAACAATATGAAACTAAAAATTATTAGTGTGTTAGCATTGTCTGCGTTCGCGGTATCAGCTGCGGCACAGGACGAAGGCTTTAAAATTTCCGGTGACTTCGCTTCATCTATCTTTGTAGAGAGCGGTAAAGGTGCAAACAGTACGTTCCCATTGACTGGTGCAGTAAACACAAACCCTGCTGCAGCAACTCTTGCTGGCGAAAACAGCGGTGACTTTTCGGTAGATCAAGTTGAAATCAACCTTGAAAAAACTGTTGGCAACAGCGGTATCGTTCTTGGTCTCGGTTTTGGCCGTATGTTCGACCTTATCAACAACTCAGTGAGCACAGGTGCAGCTGCTCCTAAGTCAACTTTGAACATCACAAACGCATATTTCCACCACAAAGTGGGCGATTCTGGTTTGACGTTCAAGTTAGGTAAGTTCTCTGTTCAACCCACTAACGAATCTTATCGTTATATGGACAACGTGAACTACACGCGTTCAGGCGCTTTCACTTACATGAACCCTTGGTTCCTGACGGGTGCAGCTGCTGATTACGCAGTGAACGACATGATCACTGTTGGTGCTGTTGTTGCGAACACAACTTACAACTTGGATGCTGACGAGAACGAAAGCAAACATTGGGGTGTGAACGCTACTATCAAGCCAATGGAAGGTCTTAACCTTAAATTGAACTATCTTTCTGGAAAAGAAGGAACGATCCCGGCTGCAGCTGCAATTGGTTTCGGTGGTGTAGGTTATACAGAAGCTGATCGTATCAACGCTACTGTTGGATACACTTTCGGTTCTATGTATGACGTAGCTGTTCATTACAGCAGCTTGAACCAAGATCCAGTAAACCCAGGTCCTGGTGTTACTGATGCAACTGCAACTTCTATCGCTCTCTATGCTGGTGCGAAAATGGAAACTTGGGGTGCAGGTCTTCGTTACGAAATGTTGAATGATGACGATGGTCTTCTTTTTGGCCCACTTGATAACCAAGTTGATACAATCACAGTTACTGGTTGGTACAACCTGGATCAAAACCTTTCTGTTAAAGCAGAAGTTGTTTCTATGTCTTCTGACGTAGCAGTATTCCAAGATGATGAATTTGCAGCAGACGATGCAGCAATGTCTTACGGTCTTGGTTTCTTGTACAGATTCTAATCTGTAAACAGAATCCATCGAAAGAAAGCGCTCTTAGGAGCGCTTTTTTTTTGCTCATTCATTAAGAGGTGTAGAATGATTGCAGTTATTTTTTCGATTATGGCAGGTATCCTGGGTGTTACGCAGGCCGGGCTCAACAAGATCATTGGCGATTCTTGGGGACTATCCGGTTCGCTCTTTTTAAATGGCATCATCTACATGCTTTGCAACGCACTACTGTTTGTAGTGGTTTACTACTATCCCCGATACTTCAGCGGTGAATATTTGGTTCAAGGAAATTTGGAGCAGTTTCGCGCGTGGTGGATCGTGCCTGGGATTTGCGGGTTTCTGCTGGTCATGGGCCTTGTCTACTCGGTATTAAAAATTGGTCCCGCGCAGACTTTCGTACTCTGTGTGTCGGCGCAAATCGTCTTCAGTATTTTCTGGGACATTGTGATCGACAATCGACCGGTGGGTATGGTTCGTTTGGCAGGTGCAGGGCTGGTACTGGTAGGCGCCGTTCTCGCGTCGTTGTAGTGTGGCCATGTGCTCTCTGACTTGTGACGTTTTCTTAATGGTGGGTGGCGCTGGTTTTTGTTATAATAGGCCATGCGCGCTCTCATACTCTCCCTATTCTTTTTATTTCTAGGTTGTGCCACCGCCACTCCTTATCAGCCTTATAACAAGGGCGAAGGCTATAAAGAGCTTAAGATCGAAGACAGCAAATACCGCGTGGGGTTTAAAGGAAATTCGGTAACTCCACGGGATACGGTGGAAACATATCTTTTATATCGAGCCGCTGAACTCACTTTAGAAAACAAGTTTGACTACTTCGTAGTGCGCGAGCAGCAGATGGATGTGAAGAGCGACTACTTCGCCACCGGTGGGCCTATGTATGGTGTGGGTGTCGGACGCCGCCGCTATCCTTATTACGCCTATGGGTATTCGTGGGCGGGAGCGGGCAGTATGCAGTCGCAGGATCGCTACCAGGCATTTGCGTATATTTCCATGTTCAAAGGAAAAACGCCCGAAGACAATGCCAACGCCTACACCGCGGCTGAAGTGGTTAAAAATCTTGGGCCCAATATAATTCGACCTCCCGTCGAAAAAAAGATCGATCAGAAAAAATAGCCGATTCAATTGGCGATTATGGGATGTTGATCCACTTGTGTGTCTGCAAGCTCAGTTTCCATTGCGGATTCTTTGCAACGTACTGAAGGATGCGCTCCGTATTGGTTTTCATGGCGTTGTGTTCGGGAGAAAGCGAATGAACGACGGCGCTGTGATGTGGGCCCGTATCAAGAGTATGACGATCGAGTATGGAAAAGTCGAACTGGTCATCAACAACATATTTCCACTCTTTGGCATTTGCGTAAACGCTAGGATGGACGAAATACGGTTCAAGCTTGCTCTTGGTAAAACGCTTAGGGGACACGGTGGGGAAATCGATGCCGTCGGGAATGGGTGCGCTGCCGTTGGTTTCGCAGGCGATATAAAAACCGAGACGCTTTAGTATTTCAATAACACGAGGAGTGTCTTTGTGCAGAGTGGGCTCTCCGCCAGTGATCACTGCAAAACGGGCGGGTTCTTGATGGCAAAAGTTTTCTAACTCTTCGCAAGAGTAATTTTTAAAAGAGTCGTACTCCGTATCACACCAAGGGCAGTCGTAATTGCAATAGGGCATGCGCACAAACAGCGCGCGATGGCCGGACCAGCGTCCTTCGCCTTGAACTGTCCAAAAGAGATCATTGATTTGCAGGGGCTTCGACACGCTGGCAATTCCTTGCAGAAACTTCCGCAGTGGACCACCAACCCGTGTACTCACTGTAGCGATGGATGTTTTCGCGATAATAGCCGCTATCGCAGTGGATCGAATTGGTCGGCGTTTCATCAATGGTGAGTCCACTGACTAGCACCTGATCCTTCCAAGGCGAAGCTGCGATGAACTTTTCGGCTTTGCTGAACATCAATAGCGAAATCATTTCTGTGGTGGGATCGCCTGGAAATAAAATCAGGCGCGCACCACTATGGATATGCAATAGAGGCTCAATGAGTGAGTCATTCATGTTGCACATGAATGAGTGGTCAAAAACATTGGTAATGAGATCTTTCCATGCGCTCTTTAGCTGATGGAATTCGACGGCCATGTTGTTGGCATTGAGGGGTGCTAGAGAGCGCAAGTGAAGGGTTGCGTGCCATGTGTGACCGTGTGGAGTCATGCATGAAGGGCTCGACGATTGAGTGAATCGATGAGCAGCCTCAAAGCGGTACTTAAAGCGCAATTCCATTATTGAGGGAGTCCTTGTTTTTCGTGAACCGCGGTCACCACTGTATGGATATTCCCGCGAACAGTAAAATCGGCCTTAATGCTCATCTTTTTCGGATCGAGAAGTTGGACCATATCGTCCATAATGCGGTTTGTGACGTCTTCATGGAAGACGCGCTCGTTGCGAAATCCGTTAATATAAAGTTTCAATGATTTGAGTTCCACGCAGTATTTGTCTGGCGTATACGTAATGTAAATTGTCGCAAAATCAGGAAAACCGCTGCGTGGGCAAACGCAGGTGAATTCGGGGCAAGTGAACTCCACAACGTAATCGCGGTGAAGAGTGCGGTTTTCAAAACGCTCCAATTGATTGTTTTCGATGGCTAACTCGCCGTATAGTTTTTCGGTATTCATGGGGCTCCTCACGTGCTAGGCACTCGGACCGCTAAAGTACTAAAAATTAAGCACATAAGGGAGTCTGTTTACCAAATAACGCGAAGCTTCATTTTGACCTCTGAGCTGTGGTTTGTAGGGCGGAGCTGAGAGGAAAGGTAGCTGAAAAAACAAAGGGTTAGGGGGACGTGCCCGCTAACCCGTGTTGATTCTGCTGAGGACGACAATTAGCCCGCTTTTCCGTGCTGGAACGAGTGGGTGGTGTCGCGCCATTTTTGAAGCTTTGTGCGCATCTTCTTTTTAAGGGATTTTGTGAGCATGGTGATGTCGCCCGATTTATCCTCGACGACAAAGGCACCGCGATCCGAGTACGCGACAAGCTTGCCCTCAACGCCGGAATCAAAAGAGCTGATTCTGAGCTTCATATGGCAGTTTCTAGGCGCGAGTGAGAGAAGCGATTCAAACTCTGCCTCCATGAATTCGGATGTCCATTCAGAAGGATCCATTCCATGAAACTCAAACTGTAAACGTGCATACATTCTCCTACCTCCTATGGATGAGAGTTCTATTCTAGCAAGCCTGGAATGCACGTGTCGGGATTTCGCCGCGACTGTTTCAATTTGAATGAGGCCCGGAAGAGGCGGCAGAGGCCAAAACGGGGAGATGTATTCAATTGAAACAGCGGTAATTTATCACTTTTTTATCAGAGCTGGCCGATTGTAAGTGATGGCTTGTCAGAGTGCCGATTCGAAACTATATATTAAATCTATCTGTTGGCGGCTAGCGCCTGTTTTTAAAATGAGGTTGTAATGAAGACGCTCGATATTGGGTGTGGCCCAAACAAAACTCGCGGAGCCGTAGGCATGGATATTCATCCCTATGAGGGCGTCGACATAGTTCATAATCTGGAGCAATATCCGTGGCCTCAGCAAAACTCTGAGTACGACAAGATCGTTTGTAGTCATGTGATTGAACACATCGAGGATATTACGTCTTTCATGCGTGAGATTCATCGCATCTCTAAACCTGAGGCGGAAGTCTTTTTTGCCACGCCTCATTTCTCTTCGGTGAATTCTTGGACGGATCCTACCCATCGCAAGCATTTGTCGTATCAGTGGTACAAACTTTTTTCAGAAGGGTATTTAGCTGCCCAGACTGGCCGTTTTGCAGTGATCAGCAGCGAAGTCACTTTTGGTAAATCACTGCGCGCAAAAATTGGCCGTCTCATCACTAAACTGCGTGGTGTCGATAAATGGGAAAAGAATCATGCCTTCGTGTATCCAGGCATGGATGTGCTCACGCGCCTCAAGGTTGTTAAATAAAAAAAACCCCTTCTTTTTGCGGCCTCCTATGAACTCTTTATTTCTTGTCAAGGTGGGGAAGTTTAGATTTTTTACTCCCTTTTAGATCTACCAGACCTCTTTTTTTTCGTGTTTTTACGCACAAACTTGACAACGTTTTTTGTGACCACATCTTTCGGGTGTGAAGCTATTGAGCCGGTGAAAGCCGCTCATTAAATAACAAATACGGAGGTTTAAAAATGAATGCATTGATTCCTTTCGCAAGAAGACAATCTTTGAACAATTGGGTTTACGATTTTGATCGTTTGTTTGAGCCCGTTCTACAGACAGAACAATTGTTTCGCCTGCAGGGTGATATTCACGAGACGGATCAACATATAATGTTGAGCTTTGATGTGCCGGGAATTCGAGAAGAAGATTTTAAATTGTCTGTCGACGGAGACACACTGGCAATAACCGGAGAGCGCAAACGTGAAGAGTCGAGCGATCAAGACGGCGTTCGCTACTATGGCCGCCAGTTTGGAAAATTTCATCGCTCCTTCACCTTGCCCGAATCCGTGGACAAAACAAAAATTGAAACCGATTACCGGGACGGCGTCCTTCGCGTGTTGCTACCAAAAATTGAGCAGAAAAAACCCGATGTTTTTGACCTAAAAGTAAAATCTAAGAACTCAGTATTCGATAAATTACTGGGAACCAAGTAACCCCCTTCCTGCTTGCGCCCGCAGTCCTCAGAGAGGGCTGCGGCGGCTCCAGCCTCGAGGGGTGAGCGCGTTCTAGCGCCACCCCTTGAGGGCGCAGGCTTTATTCTTTGACTCTAGGTGCCACCTTTACCAGGCCTGCATTATAAGCTAGTATCGTCGCCCTATGGCAAAAGTGTATGACTGCTTTACGTTCTTCAACGAACTCGATCTTTTAGAGATTCGGCTCCAAGAACTGTATGATGTGGTCGACCATTTCGTCATCGTCGAAGCCACCCGTACGTTCCAAAAAAAAGAAAAGCCACTGCACTATTTTGAGAACCGTCAGCGGTTTAAAAAGTTCGCAGACAAGATTATTCATGTGGTGGTTGATACGTTTCCCACTTTTTTTTCTAAGTTGCGCGTGCCGCGAACATGGGATTACGAAAATAGTCAGCGAGAGTTCATATTAAAGGGCCTCGAAAATGCGAGCTCTGATGATATGGTCATTGTGAGCGACGTGGATGAGATTCCGCTGCGCTCGTTTGTGGAACAGCACAAGGCGAGCGCTAAGCCGTGCGTATTTGAACAGTACTTGTGTTTTTATTATCTCAATAACATCTGTCGGTTTTACGGACACGGAAACAACGATTTAAATCGCGATGATTTTGGGTTCTGGCGTGGCCCGGTGATGTTGCGCAAAAAACTGATCAAAACGGTAAAGGCGACCCGGTTGTTGCGCGATCGCAAAGAACCCGAAGTGCATATATTGCCCAAGAGCGGATGGCATTTTAGTTTTTTAGGCGGCACGGATCACATTGTCAAAAAAATCGAATCGTTTTCACATACTGAATTTAACAATCCAAAGTACAAAGATCGCAGTTACATCGAAAGCGCAGTTCGCTCGGGAAAATCTATTTTTGATCCCAACACCCGCTTTCAGTTGGTGGACCTCGGTGACTCACGGTATGAATTTCCGCAAGCATTGGTAGAAAATCCGCAAAAGTATTCTCACCTTATTCTTAATCCCGTGGAGGTTTCGTGAAGCGTGTACTCGATCACCACGTGGGTCGTTTGATATTGGTCACTCTCAGTGTTATCGCTGGAGCTGCCGCAGCTTTGTGGTCACAGCTGCCGAAACAAGATCCCGCTTCCTATTTTAATTTTGCAAATCAGGAGATGTATCTCGGCATTCCAAATTTCTCTGATGTGGTCTCCAACCTGTTATTTATTTACGTGGGACTGTGGGGAATGCTCCATGTTTTTTCTTCCCTCTGGATTCGCCGGCCAAAGGGCATAATGGTCACGTTGTTTTTTGTAAACTTGGGATTGTTTTTGGTGGGGTGGGGCTCCTCTTATTTTCACATGATGCCCAATGCCACCTCACTCTTCTGGGATCGCGCACCGATGGCAGCGATGTTTATGGCCGTTGTATTTTTAATTCTTTCAGACCGTGCGCCTTCGCCGTGGTGGCAGGTCTTGTTGTTGCCGGCCATGGCGCTCGGGGTGTGGACAGCTTGGCAGGGTAGTTTTGGGATGATGGATATACGCTACTACATAGTGCTCCAGTTTGGAGGATTACTATTCATTGCAGTGTTAATGCTTATGCGAAAAGCGCTGTATTTGAACAATCGACTCATGATTGCTGCGCTGGTGTTTTATATATTGGCTAAACTTTTCGAAGTGGGTGACCATTACATATTGGAGCAATGGGGTATCAGTGGTCACACTCTGAAGCATATGGTAGCGGCTCTCGCCGCACTATTGGTGAATCTGGCAGTGAGAGTGCCGGTGCGCCATCGATTCTAAATCCAGCCGCGGTTGATGAATTTTTTTGAAAATAAAAAGGGGCTGCTTGAGCCCCCCTTTTTAATTGGAATAAGTACGGTGGAAATTAAGACAGACCTTTGCCGCTGACCTCTACGCGGCCGCGCATTTTGTCGAAAGTTCCAAACGCGGTGGCCACCATAGCTGCCGGGTCTGCCATATTTTGTGGAACGATGAGCATGTTTGAATTGGTCGCCATATTGCCCATTTGGCGCACATACTCTTCGGCGATCTTTAAGGACGCTGCTTCGTGACCACCTTTGGATGTTAAGGCATCGGCAACGACGCGAATGCCCTCGGCGGTGGCCTTTGCCACTGCGAGAATGGCTGAGGCTTGTCCATCGGCCTCGTTCACCTGGCGCAACTTTTGAGCTTCGGACTGCTTGATCACTTCTTGTTTACGCCCTTCTGCATTGTTGATCACCGAATCGCGTGAGCCCTCTGAGGTGAGAACATGGGCGCGTTTTTCGCGCTCAGCGCGCATTTGCTTTTCCATAGCGTCCAACACATCTTTTGGTGGGACGATTGCTTTAATCTCATAACGAAGAACCTTTACACCCCATGCTTGAGTGGCCGCATCCAACGCCATGATCACAGCATTGTTGATTTTTTCGCGCTCTTCGAAAGTACGATCCAGATCGAGCTTTCCGATTTCGGAACGTAAAGTGGTTTGCGCGAGCTGAATTACAGCGATTTCGAAATTGTTCACTCCGTAAGAGGCGCTTTTTGGATCGATCACGCGGTAAAAGATGACGCCATCCATGTTCACCTGAACGTTGTCCTTAGTGATACAGATTTGCGGTGGAATATCGAGAACCATTTCTTTTAGAGAATTTCGGTATGCAACTCTTTCGAAGAATGGAATCACAATGCTAAACCCCGCTTCGATGGTTCGATCGTATTTTCCTAGGCGCTCAACGATGTAAGCATTTTGCTGGGGGACGATCTTTATGAGCATAGTCAAAAAGAATATGACAGCGACGAGACCAACTAATGCGACGATTTCCATAAATTTAAACCTTTCTTAAATGTTATTTAATGAACTCATTATTTTAATAATAATTGGCAGCAACTAATCTAATTTTCTAATAAGTAACACATTTCCATCAATGCCGACGATGGTTACGTGGTCGCCATTGCGAACGCTGTCGGAGCCAATGTTCGACGCTTCCCATGTGGTGCCCTGGTACGAAATGCGGCTACGCTTGTGCGGTTCAATATCGGTATCGATCAGAATCTCCTTGCCCACGTCTGCCTGCAGACTGGACGACTTCATCAGGCGTCGGGTGAGGGGTTTTCGAAGTAAAAATGTTCCAACCACTGCGACCACCGCACAAGAAATGAGCTGCAATGTGTAGCTGTCGGGATAAAGCATACTCGCCAAGGCGGCAACGAAACATCCCAACGATATAAAAATCAGTACGATAGTACCAGTCGCCATTTCTGCTATGAGTAGGACAAGGCCTGCTATTAGCCACAACAATGATGCGCTCATTCTTCGTCTCCTTTTTTTGAAAACGCGGTTTTTGCTAGTTTTTGCATTTTTTCGATCTTAATTTTAAGCAGTGATTTGAGTGCTTCCCGCAGCAGTGGCTCAAAGTCGGCATCAATATCTTCGCCTTGTACACCCACTATCTGTTCATACAGTTGACGGGTGTCTTCTGTTACATCCAGCGTGATCGAATTGCGATTGAGATAGCTGTCGAGCAGTTCGCGAGTGAGCCAGCTCAAATTGAGTTTGCGCTTGTTGATTTCTTCGTACTGATCTTCGCCGATCATCAGGCTTATTCGTTTTAAATCTCTGTCCATATGGCCCTCGTATGGCATCATACATACTCATACATATTATTGCAATACCCATATGCATAAATGGCATAAGACATTGAATTTATAAAGCTTTTTATTTGAACTCGATTTTTTCTATGGTTAAAAATTCGTCGCCGCCGGGTTTGGACACGCGCACTTCGTCGCCCTTTTTTTTGCCGAGCAGTGCGGTTGCTACGGGCGACTTCCAAGAAATTTTGCCGTGTTTGATGTCGAATTCATCCTGACCAACGATCTGGTATGTCTGCTCCGTGTCGTCTTCGTTAACAATTGTCACAGTTGATCCAAACACAACTTTATCACCGCTGAGCTGGAGCGGATCTACAACAATTGCGTATTCGATGCGAGATTGTAAAAAGTGAAGTCGGCGATCGATCTCGCGCAGGCGTCGCTTTCCATAAATGTAATCGGCGTTTTCGCTGCGATCGCCGTTGCTTGCGGCCCACGCCACCGTCTCTACAATTTTGGGACGTTCCACAGTGAGCAGCTGATTGTACTCCTCTTTGAGCTTGTGGAAGCCCGGAGGTGTAATATAATTTTTTTCGCCGCTCATGGGTTTTCCTCTTTGAATCGCGTCTCATACTAGGTAGATTCTTTTTATGTCTAAAAGCAAGGCCTTTTGTGCCTATCCCTATGTGAGTTTGTTTATTGCCAACAGCGGTAAACAGTTGCCTTGCTGTTATGCTCAAAATGATCATGCGTCGGAAATACCCAACCCCAATATTTCTGAGGCGCAGCATATGCAAGATCTTTGGAATTCGCACTATCTAAAAAAGTTAAGAGAGATGATGAGCGACGGGAAATTTCCCGCCGCGTGTAATATCTGTGAAAAAACAGAGCAGCTCAAAGGGATGAGTCACCGCCAGAGGTCGCTGGAACAGTTTGCTGAACAGCTTGTGGACGTTGAGGTCGATGGTGGCCATCATGTTTCCAGTCCAATTCGACACTTGGATCTGCGTTTAGGGAACAAATGCAATCTGGCCTGCCGCATGTGTCATCCGGCATCGTCCAATCAATTGATACCCGAATGGCAATTGTCATCCATCGAAAGCGAACGTAAAGAGGCCGAGGCGATCCGTAAAAAATCGCAGTGGAGTCACTCCGATGCCAGTATGGATTTGCTCACTTGCGGAGATTTGGTTGATCCCGTGCATCTGCATCTCGCTGGTGGGGAACCCGCCATCGATAAAAAGCATGAACGTGTTTTGGAGTATTTGGTCGCCTCGGGAAAGTCCAAGCGAATAACGTTGTCTTATAATACCAATCTCACACACGTTATTCCGGGTTTAAAATGGCGTGAGCATTTTAAAAAAATAATGATTCTAGTAAGTATTGATGGTGTAGGCACGGTCAATGAGTATATCCGACACCCATCAAGGTGGTTGGATATAGATCACATGTTTCGTTTTTACTTGGAGCAAGCGAACCTATATAGCAACGTTCAAATAGAAACCAATGTGACAGTAAGTGCATACAACATACTGCACTTAAAGGAATTGTTTTTGTACTTTTCCCAGTTGCCATCGCGCAGGCCGGTCGTCCCAGTTTTCACTCTTGTTCAGGATCCACAATGGCTGAAGATCTCGGTGCTCCCAGTGAACCTCCAGAAGTCGGCCAAAGAGAAGCTGGATGACTTGCAGATCATTTATGCGGATGAACATGCAAATGTTTTAATGCAACAGAGACTCGTTGTGTTTCGCGAGTGGTTGGGGCGCGCACAGCAGGATAAAGAAATGTTTGAAATGTTTTGTCAGAAGACTGAGTTTTTTGATCGGCATCGCCGCGCCAATATCTTTGAGATCGTGCCGCAATTGCGAGAGCACTGGCGTCCAACGCCAGTGCCAAAGAGTGATTCGCTTTTATTTTAGTCGATACGTGTCTTTATTTTATAGGACGCGTGCGACGAACACGTTTTTTCCATAGCTTCAGAATTGCAGTTTTGAGTTCCGCAGCTCATGCTGATGATTTTATTGTCTTTGTTATCAGCGCGGAATTCTTTTTTCCATTCTTCGCAGGCCTTTTTGTAGTTCTTTTTAGCCTCGCCCATCATGTTGGCGCCGTCGCCGCTAATTTCCGCAGTGCCTTCAGTGATTTCCCAGTTGGCAGTGCATTTTTGTGCGTCTTCGTATTTCTTTTTCCCACCCTTGCTGATTTCTATAGTTGTGGATTCGGAATCGGCGTCCACGTCCTTCAGATCAATTTTTTGTGCATACACGGCGAGTGGCATAAGTAAAAGTGCAAACATAATTGTTTTCATAAGACCTCCAAAGTCTAAGTGACTGTTATGGTAATGTGGGCGTTAAAAAATGCACGGATTAACACGTTGCAGTTGATGAGATTCACAAATTAATACCCTCAGGAAGAAAAACTCTGCCGTTCGGAAGTTAGGCTACGAGTTTATAATGTAAAAGCGAAAGGCATAGTCGCCAAGTATGGCGGCTGCGATGCCCACAAGCACAACGGAAAAGGCCAGCTTAAGATCGGACTCTTTTATATGCTTTGCCAGTTGAAAACCGATGGCTAACCCCACTGCAGACGCAGTTGCAAAAAATGCGAGTAGGGCAATAGAGACATCGGCACCGCGCCAGATATCGACGGAAAATCCGAAAGAGGAATTGAGAGTGAGTACAAAAAGTGAAGTGCCCACCGCTCGCTTAAAATCGAGTCCCATAATGAAATGAAGAAGAGGCGTAATTATAAAGCCTCCACCCACTCCTACAAATCCGGTCATCGCGCCAACCACGAGGCCTTGCACAATGGCGACAAACTTGTTGGGGCGTTTGGTGAACTGTTTTTGTTTTCCTTTATAGAGTGATTTGATGGACGACACCGCCATGACGAGGCCGAAAGGTATCATGATGGCAATATCCCGTGTCCAATGGAACGATAAGAAATCGAAAAGTTCGGGGACTGCTCGCACAGCGTAGGAGCGCACGATGTAGATGGATACAAAACAAGGGATGGCAAACTCAATGGCCAGGGGAATATCGATGAATTTTTGCCTAACGTAAGAAAACGCACCAACCGCTGATCCGATGGCCACGACAAACAAAGAATAAGTGGTGGCTTGCAGCGCATTCATTTTAAAGAAGTAGATCATCACTGGTGTGGATAGTAAGGATCCGCCACCACCAATAAGAGCCAGCGTGATTCCAGAGAGAACGAGAATGAGAAAACCGATAATTTCCACTGAATCTCTAGTCTATAGAAGCGGTTGAGAGAAGTAAAACAGGACGGGACCTTGGTATTTGAATTATCAATCTTTAGTGAGTTTGCGTAAGTCTCCACACACCATGTTGGCGGGCACGGCCTCTGAGATGCGTTTCGGATTTTCCAGTTTTAATGAACCAAGAATTTCTAAGAATGTGTTTTCGGAGTTTTCTAGCTTGGCGCGCGGATTGTGCATTTTCTCCTGTAGAATCGTGCTGCTGGTATTGCCGTTGTAATCGTGCGCGGGGTAAACGCGTGTGTCATCAGGGAGTGAAAAGATCACTTTTCGGATACTCTTAAAAAGAGTTTCCGAATTGCCTTGCTGAAAATCGGTACGACCCGTGCCGCGGATCAACAGTGCGTCACCTGTGAAGGCCATACCAGCGGTGTAAAAAGTCATGCAGCTATCGGTGTGGCCCGGTGTGGCCAGGGCGGAAATCGTAGTCGTGCCAATGCGAACTTCGTCGCGATCGTTGAGATAGATGTCGGCACCTTTGGCATTGGAGTGAATGCTGATGGCGATTTGAGCACCAGTGGCTTTGCGAAGTGTATCCGCACCTGTGATGTGATCGGCGTGGACATGGGTTTCTAGAATGTATTTTAAATGGAGTGAAAGTTCTGAAATCAACTGAAGATCGCGCTGAACCTTTTCGAGAACAGGGTCGATGATTAATGCCTCTTTTGTTTGTGGGTCGGCCAGTAAGTAGGTATAGGTCGAAGTTTCTTTTTCGAAGAGCTGGTGGAAAATAATGGAGTCCATAGCGTTCCTTTACTGCGCGCGAGGCGTTGATCCTTTGTGCAATGCTTTGATAACTGTTGTCAAATAGGGAGTACTTTTACATACTTAAATTATGGACCATTCCTCTCTAGTTATCTTTTTTGGTGGTGTTGCAGTTTTTATTTACGGCCTGCAGTTGGTGAGTGAGAACCTACAGAAGCTAGCTGCAGAGCGTATTCGCGAGGCGGTGCGCATTCTGGCCAACAAGCCCTACTGGGGCGTAGGGTTGGGTGTAGGGCTGACTATGGTCTTTCAAAGCTCCGGAGCAGTCACCGCAATGCTCGTCGGCCTGGGTGCTGCCAAAATGATTTCCTTGCAACAAATCATGAGCTTGATACTGGGAACAGCGATAGGTGCTACAGTTACGGTTCAACTACTCAGTTTTAATATTTCGAAGTACGGCCTTCCTATTTTTATCTTGGGATTTTTTGTTCAGTTTTTGTCCAAACGCCGCGTGATCATTGAGAGTATGACGGCGCTCATGGGCATGGGCATGATTTTCTGGGGTTTAGAGTTTATTCGCCAGGGCACAGAAGCATTTGGTTCGAGTGAGGCCTTTAATCTGCTGTTAAAGAGTTTCACTGAAACGCCGGCGATCACGTTGCTCTTCACCGCAGCATTCACAGCAGTTGTCCACTCGAGCACAGTGACCATCGGATTAGCGATGACTCTCGTTGGCCATGGCTATATGACCGTGGGCGATAGTGTATTTTGGATTTTCGGTGCGAACATCGGAACGACTGCGACGGCATTGATTGCTTCGATTGGCGCCAACTCCATGGGCAAGCAAGTGGCGTGGGCACATTGCTTGTACAAAATGGCAGGAGTGGCGATTTTTGCACCATTTGCCTCTTACATTGTGGCGTGGTTGGCCACCGGTGAGCCCCTGCGCGATGTGGCGAATTTCAACACCATCTACAACACCTTGGCGGCGCTTTTATTTTTGCCTCTCATCGGTAAAGGGGCGGCTGTGGTTGAAAAACTTGTGCCGCTCACTGGCGACGAAAAGGAATACTCCGTTCGTTATCTGAAAAAGATGGATTGGGAATCGCCGTCCATTGTCCTAGCTCATGCTGAGCGTGAACTGTACCGTATGACTGACATCGTGGTTGGAATGATTGTGGATTCTTTAAAAGTTCTTGAGAAGTCGGATTCCGAGTTTGTAGCCAGCGTGCGCAAACGCGATGATCGCGCAGATATACTGGCGCGCGAAGTGAACCTGTATTTGGCTCAACAGCTCGAGGCCGCACCGCAAAGTGTGCAGATGGATATGATTCGCATTATGAACTTTGCTGCCGACCTGGAATCTGCGGCGGATGTGGTAGACAATCAGATATTGGAGCTCGCTTCGAAAACCCATGCGCTCAAAATTTCCTTTCCAAAAGAAGGCTGGGATGATCTGCGAGACATGTCGGATATCGCTATCAAGATTGCGGAAATGTCGATTGCCTGTTTTCAAACCAAAGACAAAGATCTCGCTGCACAAGTCGTATTTCATAAGCGCGAAGCACGCAAGATGGAGCAACGTATGCGCGAGGCGCACATCGCGCGCCTCGTGAAAGGTAGCCCGGAATCGATAAATTCGTCGGCAATCCATTTGGATCTCTTAGGGGAGTACCGGCGCATTATTGGGTTGATGTCCAACCACGTGTACAACCATCTTAAAGAAACAGACGACTACAATCTGTTGCCGCGTCGATTCTAAAATTTCTTAAATTTTAATTTTGCGGCTTTGGCCCGTGGCCAATGCACACGCCGCGCTCTGAAAACTTGAGCGAAGCCCACAGTTCATAGGGCCACGGCTGCGCAATTTTGGAGGGGTGTTGCGGTGGCACGCGAGAGGAATCCCAGTATTTTTCCCACCGTGATCCCTCGAGCAAAACTACGGGGCCGATGTTTGTGACATGGCTCTTTTTTTTGTACCAGGACACCTGGCGCGCGCATATTTTTTTAAGGAAATCTGGAGAAAATCTTTCTTTGTCGCCCACAACATTCACGTTTTCGATCATTGGATATGCAAATCCGCCGGCGCGCACGGCCATAACCTCAGGGTGCGAGGCGAGGTAAGGGATGGTTTTGACATTGGCGATACGCTTTTGAAATTTGCGCTTGGCTTTGGCCAATTTGTCCTCTGTGCTATGCCACCACAGATGGAAGTCGTCGTATTTTTTGACGTAGGCTTTTTCTTCGCGGATGTGACCATAATGAAAAATGCGTGCTTTGCTTTGATAAACTTTTTTGCAATTCTCAAACGACTGAGCATCGCCATAGCTCTGAATAGTGGAATTTATTTTAATGGCGCGGATCTCCTGTGGGTACCACCACCAATTGATCGCTAAGCGATCATACGCTTGCCAAAAATGCAGATAGTGAAAACGTACGGCGTCGTAACCTTGCTCGTTGGCTTTGCGGATGTCTTCGACAATAAGGTTGTGATCGTCTTCGTGAATTGCTTCATCGCTCTGTAAATAAATGGCCCAATTGTCCGCTCCGGAATAATTTTTCTTAAGATGATCAAGCGCAATATTGGTTTGTTGCGAAAGTATCAGTCCCGATTGGCGAACGGTTTCGTCCCACACTGTGGGTACGATATCCAATGGCACACCCAGGGCTCGGATCTCTTTTTCGGTACCATCTTTGGAGTCGCCCAGGGCCATCACCGTTGTTTTCACTAGAGGTGCAAGACTTAAAAGGCTTTCCCGAAAAGGATAATCGTACATAACACCATTGCGGAGAAGGGCGAATCCGTAAATGGTCATAACAAAACCTTTGCTGTAGACGAGAGCTCTTGGAGTCTGAAGAATTGCGCATAGACTTTGTTAAGAGCGAGTAATTCCTGATGGGTTCCTTGTTCGACGATCTGGCCGGCATCCATCACCAGAATGCGATCGGCAGTTTGGACAGTGGATAGGCGGTGAGCGATAATAAAAGCAGTGCGGTTTTGTAGTAGAGATGCAATCCCTTTTTGCACTTCGGCTTCGCTAGAAGAATCGAGCGCGCTGGTGGCTTCGTCGAGAATCAAAATCGGGGCGTCTTTGTAAATGGCGCGGGCTATGCTAATGCGCTGCTTTTCTCCGCCCGAAAAGTTTGAACCACGCTCGCCAGTAGTGGACGAAAAATTATTAGGCAGTTTATCGATAAATTTAAACGCGTTTGCTTTGCGAGCGGCCTCCACCATGTGTTCGTAGGAGCGGGTGGTGTCGCCAAAGCGAATATTTTCTTCCACTGTCTCGTCGAAGAGATAGGTGTCCTGAGACACGTAAGCGATTTCGTTGCGCAACTGTTTAAGAGGCAGTTTTTGAATATCCACACCGCCAATGAGGATTTGTCCCTCCACTGGATCGATAAACCGTTCGAGAAGATTCACCAGGGTGGATTTGCCGCTACCGCTCTCGCCCACGATCGCGATGGATTCTCCGCGCTTTACCTTGAGGTTAATGTTTTTAAGTACGGATGCCGTGCCGTATTGGAAAGACACATTTTTAAATTCGATAGTGTCCCAGGTGCCAGGAAGTTTTTGCTGTTGTTCCGCAGGAACCTCTTTTACGTTGTCTGTGTTGTCAATGATATCAAAAACACGTTCAATGGAGATATCTGTTTGTTGAGTGGCGACAAGAGCCTGCTGGATCTTTTTTACCGGCTTGTCCAAGTTGGCGGCCAACGCCACAAACGTGAAGAATTCACCGAGATTGGACTGTCCACGAAAGATCAGTCGGCCGACGAAGATACACATTCCCGCAACGAGTAGAGAAACAACGAACTCATTGATTGGACTTGAAATTTCCATGCGTTTAGAAATCTTTTTACGAATGCTGTTGTAGTGATCGATCTTGTGGCGAAACTTAGTGCGTACGAACGTTTCCAAGTTGTAGGCGTGGATGACGCGAATCCCGTCCACAGTTTCTTTAAGGCTCTTGGTGATCTGATCCAGATTTTCCTGGCTGGTGTTGCTCAGCGAGCGCAGCGTGCGTGTGACCTTGCGAATGACAAAGGAAATAATGGGTAAAACAATTATGCAGGCGATTGTGAGCCGGTAGTTTACTAAAAACATCGAGGTGATAATCACCACGGCTACAAACGGTTCGCGGATCAGATCCACGTATTGGTTCATTCCCATCTGAATGATGATCGTATCATTGAGCGACCGGCTCAACAGAGATCCCGAACCCGATTTTATTTGCGAGAAGAAGCGAGTATTGAGCGAGATCATGCGGTCGAGAAGCGTATAGCGAAGTTCGTTGGCGACCACTTCGGACATGTAGCGCGATTTGTAGTAGTTGTAGTAACGGATAAGCCCAAAAATCAAATACGTCACCGGCAGTGCAAGAGCAGTTATGCGCACGATGAGAAAGTGATCCGAGAAAAACGCCCGCAGCGATGCCTCATCAGTGAAGCGCAGTCCGTAGTCTAAAATCTTGGGATAAAGATCGAGCATGTTTTTTTGCTGAAAGGCGTTGGTCAAAATGCCAATGAGTAGAGATGGTATTGCGGAGATTATCGCAAGCAGGAGGCCAGTTATCACGATGACGACAATGTCCCATTTGAACGGGCGAAGAAACGGCACAAGCTTTTTGGCGTTATGAAACATAGCCCTTGGTTATAATGGATTTAAGAGAGGCGGACCACCAAAAGGTATGGAGAAACAGATTGCAACGTGGTGCGAAAAACCATTGAAATCACTGCGGAAATTTTGCACTTAGGCTTAGGTCCAAGCCTACCTGTATTAATTGTGGTTTGTCTGATTTTCGTGGGATTCTTGAGGGGTCCGATCAAAAGAAGTCAAAGGAGGCTTTGTGGGAATCAGAAATTTATTAGCTGGTGGTATTGTGCTTGTCGCGGTGACAGCATGTTCGCACTGGCAAAAACCAAATGGTGCACGCACACCATCGCAAGTGGGCGAAGCACTGCTCATGGACGAAAAAAACGGCACAGTCTACGATGTTCTATTTACTGATCCCGAGTGCCGTCGCTACACGTATATAAAAGAAACCAAAAGTACCGGCGGCTATCAGCTCGCCAGCAAACCAAAAAATGTCTACTGCCGGAATCAATATGATTTGGCGACATCGGGAAATCGCAAAGAAAGCCCCCAATATCAATTGATCGAACTGGTGAAAGCAAAGGAGACGCGTCAGATTTTTATGACATATTTGTCTTTCCGAAACAAAGCGGTCAAAAAAGCTCTGTGCGAACGCATGCAATCGAACGATCCTATTCCGGTGAAACTCATCATGAGTTCGTCGGAAGATACTGCCGCAGCTGATGAGTTGGTGGCCTGTAATAAAAAAATGTTCAGCTACGACACGCGCGGGCTCGAGGGCGATCTGGGCTATGCACACAATAAAATTTTTATGGCCTTACAAACTCCCGTTGATACCGATAAACTCAGCGGTGGTAAATTGGATTGGATGTCGCAGATGGTGCGTGGCCAGAGAATCACCATTGTGTTCTCAAGCGGCAACATGACATCCGGGCCGGTGATGCATCATGAAAACTGGCACTTTATCTCTACCGATGCCGGCACTCACTTTGCAAAAATGCACATGTGCGTGATGCAATCGGAGTGGGATAAGTCTTCTGGGCACAGCCGCAATACCTATATGAAAGCGATCAGCGATTGCCGCAAAAATTTGGTAAAACAAGGCAATCCGCAAGAACAAGACATTCACACGTTCTTTGTTCCTGGCGAGGGCCAAAACCAATTTGAAAATCCTGACCTTCTCGATAACGGCACTGAGGGCAGTTCGGCCTCAAACCACATGGTGTACGGCGATGGCGTGCATGCCGGTATTCGCCAAGCCGACAAAATTTGGATCGGCGCCCACCGCTTTTTCTACTCGCGCATGATTCGTGAGTTGAAGCGCCGTATGGATTCTAACAATCGTCCCGAGCTTCGCATTACCGTGGACGACGACACTTATTATAAATACATCGATCCATCGCACGCCGGTGATACCAGCGCGGAAGAGTGGTTGAACATCGACGATCTGGTGAGTTCCGGTGCGCAGGTGCGTTTGATGGAAACCAACGAGCAGGAGCATCAGTTGCATCACAGTAAGTATTTGATCTTTTTTAAAGGTAACAAGCCCGATGCGCTTTTGTGTGGAGCTGCGAACTTGACGGGTGCTGGGTTTTCTAAAAACTGGGAAAATATTTATTACATCAATATCCCTCACGTGGTTCAGGCTTTCGCAACCCACTACGAAAAATTCTGGTCGGAAGATGGCAGCAAAATTAAAAAAGGCACTCCCATCGGATTGCAAAGCAAGGCATCGCCAGTGGAGCTGGTGCCCACCGAAGGCACGGTTATTGATCGTTTAAATCAGGAAGGGGAATAGTCATGAAGGCCTTAATTATCTTTTTAATTTTAATGACAGGATTTGCCACTTCCACATTTGCAGCGGAAGCCGAGATTGTGCTCAAAGCGCCAATTGACGATTCAAAAGATGCCGACATGCAGGGTATTGCTCTCACCAAGAAAAACAAACTGCAGTACTTGATGAGAGATTGCCCCGTCATCGGGAACACTGAGTCGGGGATTTACCATATGCCAGGTCAAACGCACTACCAACGTATGCTGGTGATAAATAAATGTGCTAAGAAAGGTTCTTGTAAGGACAACCGTCGATGCTTTGATGATGAGTCAGAAGCTCAGGCAACAGAGTATTGTTCCAAAAAGAGTGGCTGCCGCAAGTACAAGAAGTCCACGGCTGTACTCAAGTAATCCATCGAGAATAGAAAAATTAAAAAGGGGAAGGCCAACGTCTTCCCCTTTTTTATTCTTTGAGCGAGGTGTTTAGACCTCTAATAAACTACGAAGCATCCACGCTGTCTTTTCGTGAAGCTGTATACGCTGAGTGAGCAGATCGAGAGACGCCTCGTCACCACCTTTTTCCGCAGTGGGAATGATAGAGCGTGCTGTACGCACAACAGTTTCGTGCCCCTGAACCAGTTTACGGATCATATCAATGGCCGTCGGTACACTGGGCTCCTCTTCGATTTTAGTGAGTTCGGCAAATTGTCGGTACGAACCCGGTGCGTAGGTTCCCAGCGCGCGAATGCGTTCGGCAATGAGGTCTACAGCCGTCCACAGTTCTGTGTATTGTTCTTCGAACATAACATGAAGTGTGCGGAACATAGGTCCAGTGACATTCCAGTGGAAATTGTGAGTTTTTAGATAAAGCGTGTAGCTATCTGCCAACAGATGCGACAATGCTTTTGAGATTTCCAAACGTTCTTTTTCTGGTATGCCGATATCGATTTTCATAAATACTCCTCAACTCAGCCTGATAAAATTTTTTTTGGTCTGAGTAGTGGTAAGATAGCAAAGAACCTCTTCGCCTGTCAGGTAGATTCTGTTAAAGTAAGTCCTATGTGTTCATAGCTTTAGGCTATTGATACGGCGAATACGTCAAAAAGGAGCGGATATGCAGTTTGGATATGCCATTATTTATGTAAAAGACGTTAAGAAAACCATAGAGTTTTATGAGATGTGTTTTGGACTAAAGCGCAAATTTATCGCAGAGACTAATGATTACGGTGAACTGGAAACAGGCGCGACAAAGTTGGCATTTGCTGCCACGACGATGGCCGAAAAAAACGGCCTTAAAATCGATGGTCGCACGCTTCCCAATGGAATATCTCCCATATTCGAAGTGGCCTTTGTTTCCCAAGACGTACAAAAAGATTTCGATACAGCTGTGGAAAAAGGTGCGATCAAAGTGAAAGCTCCAGAGAAAAAACCATGGGGTCAAACGGTGGGTTATGTAAAAGATTTTAATGGTGTACTTATCGAAATTTGTACTCCGATGTAAGCGGGGCTAATCAAAATACGAAGGCGAAACTCGTTCCATAGAGAGTGTCGCCAAGTGGATCCCCTTGGCGTGTTTGCGAGAAACCTCGAGCAAACACGCGCACGACAAAGTTTTTTTCAAAGTTCAATTGCACGCCGGCATCCGCTGTGGCCGCGAACAAATAGTACTTTTCGCAGTCTTCGCGCGTAATGCCATAGCCTTGTGGTTGGTAACTGCAGGTTTTCGAATCCCCAGCGTAGAGACCCACGCCTAAAAAGGGTGAAACAATCCACGGGTAATGCGCCCGTATGCTGCCATTAAATCCAAAATAATTGCGATCACTACTCACAAATGCAATGCCTAAGCCTCCGCTTATAAACTCATTCATCCATTCGTAGGAGAGATCACCACTTGCAGTTTCGTTATTGGCGACGAAAGCCACGGCGAGCCCACTTCCGGAGTAGGAATCGTCGTGGACGGGAGAGGCATCAATAACGGCTACGGCTCCAGCGTAGAGATCCTTCTGCAGGGATTGACGATTGTTTTCGTGAATAGAGTCGGCAGATACGGAGGTGACGGCAATTTTTGAAACTGTTCCCAAAGCATTTAAAAACGTACCCACTGCCACACCGGCGTTTACAGGTGTGTGGTTGTAGCCGTAGTCGTAACTGTAGGGGGAAGCGACGTAAGTGGGAACTGAGGAATAGGAATCGAGCGGTGTGAGAGTGCGTGAACGCACGTATTTTGTATGCCCGCTCGTATCTTTGATCGCGCGGTACCCGCCATCACTCCCTTCGAGCACTTCCAAAGCCGTGGAGCACCCTACGGTGAACAGCGGAGTCAGCACAAAAATTCGAGCAATGGATAGTGTTTGAAGAGGCATTCCCCATGGAACACCGGTAGCGGATGATTGGGAAGAAGTGGTTACCGATTGGTTGAGTTCACAAACTGTAATAACTGAGCAGTGCGCTCAGTGTGATGCCCTATGGGCCAAAATTAAAATGAAAAATTAAAGAGAGAGAGTGAAAATGGGAAAGTTTTTAAATCGCCGAGTGAAAAATGATGTTGTGGGCGTGAGCGCCCACAACATTTGTGCAAGCCAACAGCTTAGTAGCGTTGACGGTTGCCACCGAAAGAGCGGTTGTTGTCGCGTGGTGCTTGTGGTCTAGCGATAGACACAGACATTTTGCGACCTTGAAAATCGTAACCATTCAACTTAGAGATGCACTCTTGTGCTTCTTCTGGAGTTGCCATTTCAACGAAACCGAAACCTTTGCTGCGGCCAGTTTCACGGTCTGTAAGAATCTTTGCAGATTCAACAGTGCCGTACTGAGCAAAAAGGTTAGCCATTTCATCTTGGGCTAAGTTGTATGAAAGGTTACCTACGAATAATCTTTTTTCCATAATTACCTCCTGGGTCTTGGAGCAACACGGGAGGACTGAGAACACAAACGCTCTAGGACTCACACAAATGATGCGTTTTTAGTGATACCACGAACTCACGAAAAAGAAACCGATTTGTTGGAGTTTTCGACGGCGCTTCATAGGTTGCAAAATAATCTTTGTAATTCAAGAAGTTAGACTTGCTTGTGGGCTCGGCAGCGCACTTTTACGAGTGTAAAAAATGGAGTTTTGGGGGCACAAGAATGCCTCCATTTCGGTGAAATCATCAATGGCGGCGGGCTAAAACTGCTTTCGGCATTGTAGGGTGTGGGGATCTTGGTTAGAGTTTTTGTGTCCACGGGGCGGGAGAATTTATGAAAACAATAACGGTGTTTTTTGTGATGGTCTTTTCTGTTTTCGCAAACGCGGCTCTGCTCGAACCGGATTACGAAAGCATGGGCAAAAACTTTCGTAAAACTTTGGCCGATTTGGTGAAAGCCAAAACCGTGAACCCACCGGGCAACGAAAAACGCGCTGTGGAAATTATCGGCGCTCGTTTAAAAAAAGAAGGCATTCCGTATAAGACAATGGAGTTTGGTAAAAATCGCTCCAACCTTGTGGCACGCCTCAAGGGCTCGGGCGAGAAAAAGGCTTTGCTGTTGCTCGCGCACACCGATGTGGTGGGCGTGGACAACCAAGTTTGGAGTACACCTCCGCACATTATGACCGAGAAGGAGGGCTTTCTGTATGGCCGCGGAGTTCAGGATGATCTCGGAATGGCGGTGGCCAACCTCGAAGTTTTTATTGCTCTCAAGAAACTAAAAATTCCCCTCAAGCGCGACATTGTTTTGGCCTTTACGGGCGACGAAGAGTCGGGCGGAACAGGCATCAAAGCTCTGATCGAAAAGCATCCGGACTGGATCGGCGATGCCGAGGTGGGCTTGAATGAAGGCGGCTCACCCATTACCAATGATGACCAAAAGATCATATTTTTTAACTTAGCCACCGCCGAAAAAACCTATCAAGATTTTTTACTCACCACCAAGGGGTCCACAGGCCACTCCTCCCTTCCTCATGGAGACAACGCCATTGCGGTATTGGCTCAAGCGCTGGAGAGGCTGACAAAATACACACCGGAGAAGCGATTGTTACCGGTGGCGCGCGAGTATTTTTTAAAGCGCTCCGAGATCGAAACCGGTGAGCTTGCAAAAGTCATGAAAGATGTCGCGAAGTCCTCTTCGCGTTTTTCTACAAGCTCCATCAAGCAACTCGAAAAACACAATCTGCAAAATTATTTAATCACCACCTGCATTCCCACCATGATCTCTGGTGGCACACGTGTGAACGCACTGCCGGGACATGCCACGGCCAATATCAACTGCCGCATTTTGCCCGACGAAACTATCGAAACGGTGAGAAAGCGTTTGATCTCGATCATTGATGACCCCCGCGTGGAGCTCACTCAAGAGGGCGATTTTAGCGTGGGCGGCTCGTCCGATGTCAAAGGTGTAGTGCCCTCCGCAGTGGAAAAAATTGCGGGACAAATGTGGCCCGGAATCGTAGTGATCCCATCGATGCTTTCAGGCGCGACCGATTCGCGCTTTCTACAGGGCAAAACCCAAATGTACGGTGTATCTCCGCTCTATCGATTGGAAAAAGATGGAGTTCGCGCGCACGGCATCGACGAACGTATTCCCACAGGTGCAATTGTGCCGGCGATGGAGTTTTTATTTAAGCTAGTGATTGAGATTGGTGAGACGCGCTGAGTGTGACGACGCTGCGGAAGTGTAAGTCCACAAACTAAGGTTTTAAAACCGTTGCGGTGACTCCGGTGATTTTTCCGGTGGCGTCGCGCCGGATGCGAATTGTGTCTTCCTGAATTTCAGTAAATCCATTTTGCAGATACACGCGGTAAGCCGCTGTGCCTTTGAAGGCCTCGACCGGCGAATAGCCCGCGTCCATATTTCTCCGAAACATCTCGGCATTGTCGTACCAAAGATCCGATTCGATGCGTTTCACCTCGGGATTGTTGCGCACCATCTTGTTAAAGAAATAAGAGTAAAAGCCATGGCCTTTGTACTCCTGCTTGAATCCGTCGCGCGATTCATTTTGCACGACTTCGGCGGTGATATCTTTAAATTTTGGAGTGCCATCGCGACCGTCCCACTTGTACTTAAAACGAAAGATGGCTTGGCCAGTTTCTTTATCTACGATCACTTCGCCAGCGCCAGGAACCACGCGCGTTTCGACTTCGCGGCCTGTCCGCGCTGTGTATTCGGCGAGGGCATCGGTTCGCGGAGTGCCGGCAGGTGCAAGCGGAAACTTTTTGGGAGTGTCCACAGCGGCAGAAGCCACCTCGGCCGTACCTTTGCGCGCGCTCCGCTTCAGTTGGGCATCCACGGCTTTGCGTCCAAGTTTTTTGGCCGCAAGCACAGCGCCACCAGCGCCGCCACTGATCACTGCGGCAGCGATCTCACACTTAAATTTGATCTGTAAATCTTTACGATAACATTTGAGCGATTCAATATTGCCTGTCATGGAGTCGACGAGGCTTCCGCCACTTTTTTTGAGTTTGTCCTGAAACTCTGGATCATCTTTGGAGTTGTCAGCGATGCATTTATTGTACTTTGCGACAGCGCTGGGATCGGGCTTTACAAAATTTGCGGTGGCCTGACCAATATAGCGCAGCGGATTTAGAAACATTTTGGTGTAGGATTCACTGTACGGGTTCATGATTGGACCGCACTTGTTTTTTAAGTTCTCAAGCGACGCCTTTTTCTCTTTTTTGGTGTTTTCCCGATCCAGTTTTTGGTTATAGAGTTTTTGCGCGTCGGCGACGATTTCGTCCTTGTGCTGCTTGTACAAAGCGCGTGTCTCGGGAGACCTACGGCAGGTGACGGCAGCGCGAACGGTGTCCAGAGCCTTATTGCACGCCTCTTTTCTGTCTGCAGAGTTGTCAGCCAAGTTCTGCGTGCAGTTTTTGTTCATATGGCGCTGATCTTCTTCGGCGCTGCCTAAGCCGCAATTGGCTTTGGTGCGCAAAAACTCTGCGCTGTAGTGCGCCTGCATGTCTTGTAGCGATCCGTTCTGCGCAATGTAGGCGAGGGACTGCTTGTCTTCAGGAGCGAGTTTTACGAGGCCCACGATCGTCATCTCACCGAGCAAAACGGGAAATGCCATCAATGCATCGGCGCAACCATTGAGGGCGCTCGAGGATGTGGACGGGCACGAGGTGGGGCTTATGAGTTCTTCTTTCGGAGGTTTTTCGGTAACGCCCCAGCGATCCCAGTTGTCGTTGCAGTATTGGAGGATCTCGATGTTTTTTGCAGATTCTTCTCCCGAACAATTTCCGTGACCGCGTTTGGATGTGGAGGGCGAGCTATCGCCAGGTGTGATTGTGAGCTCTGCGCCGGCCAGCAGTGTGTAAAAAAGGAAGAATGAGAAAACGATAAACGCGCGCATGTAGAATCCCTTATCGGCATTTAATGTTGAGGAATTTAGGTGAGTTAGCTCGAGTCTCGACCAAAATAGGGAAGAGGGCAAAGAGGTAGAATTGCTATACTCTTAATCACCCGCAAATGTGTGTGGAATCAGCCGTTTAGGCGGTGAATTATTCCATAAAAAATCTCGAGCAATGGGTTGACAATAAAGCGATAAAATACGAAAACCTCAGCCTGCGTTGAATTTGACCCGTTAGCTCAGCGGTAGAGCATCTCCCTTTTAAGGAGAGGGTCCATGGTTCAAATCCATGACGGGTCACCACTTTTTCAATGTAGACAAGAAACGCCAACGCATCGTTGGCTTTTTTTTGTCCCCTTCGTCTAGAGGCCTAGGACAACTCCCTTTCACGGAGTAGACACGAGTTCGAATCTCGTAGGGGACGCCATCTTTGTTTAACCGAAACGAGAAGGGTTCCTTATTTCTCGCCAAAAAATCGATCGTAAAGCAAATGACCTTTTGACCGAGGCAATCAAATTTAACCCATTACTTTCAGTTCCGGGTTATTGGGATACATTACAGAGTCATATAAACGAATGGGCACGTAAAACTAATGCGTGTTCATTTTGGTCGGAGCTTAGTGCGCAGGCCCCAGCGTGGAATGTTGAATATAAGAAAAAGTATGGTTGCGATTTATTTGCTAATAAATTTCCCCCTGAATTTATAAGTAAAGATCTAACAAGGATAAAAGAAAAGCTTTTTGAGCTTGATCCAGATAAATGGTTCACCTCCGGCATCCCACAGCTGAAGGACATGGTGAGAACGCGAATCGACTGTAGCTTTATAGACGGTGTATCGTATCTGTCAGAAAAATTAATTGCACTTGCTGAGAATCAAAAAGTTTTTATGGAATGCAAAAAGAAAGGGGAGATGAGTGGGTATTTCGCTCACCATATTTATTTCCACGAAGACGTGGTATTTAATTTTGCCGGGGTCAAGCAAGCTGTAGTTTTAACTTGTGAGATACAAATTGCCACTTCTTTGGCGACGAAAATTTGGGAGAGTAATCATCACATCTACGAAAAGTTTAGAAACTTAAAAGAAGAGCCGGAAGACTGGCAATGGAATCCAAGAGATCCTAGGTTTTTAGCGCGTCAAATGGCGCAGATGATGCACTTAGCGGATGGACTTTTAGTACAAATTAGAGATTTAGAGCAGGGCGGAAAATCATGACAACTAAAGACTTGATGAAACAGAAATGGAATTACACCAATATTATTGGGATAGACAGCTTCTTAGCGGAATTAGAGAAGGTGAGTGATTATGTCATGGAACCTCCTGACTTTTTACTACCTAATGTGCAAATGGGTTCAGCCAATCGCACAATAAATTCCATAGTTTATGTTAGTAAATCTTACGTTTGCGAGGTCGTCTTCAATAGAGGTGAGCTTTCTTTTGATGTTGTTAGGAAAGGTACGGTAGCAAACTTCCGCGCCCATTTCTCAACAACGACTGTTGCGGTTGAAGGTCAAAATCCAATTGAACATAAAGTCGGAAATATTACATTGTATCATAATTTTCAAAGTTTTACGACAGAGTTGAATTTTGTTGGGGATGAAGCGGAACGAAGTCTCTGGTACAGTGAAGTAGTTTCAGCTTTTCCTGCGCCTTTGTTGCGCGAGTAGCGTTGAACATCTACGTTTGTATAGTCTCAAAATATAATCTTGCGGAAAATAAGCATGAATACACTAGGCACAAATTGATTTCCGAATGCGAGGCTTCTGGAAATTTTAGAAATCTAGTTATTATTACTGAATTTTGAAAAGAGGCTCAACTACAATAATTGGGCTTATCGAATCTACCGAACGGCAATTGATTTACATATAATCAATTACAGGCATTAGCTTTGGCCAGTTGGTTTTAACCAACTGAGGAGTATTAGGTAATGATTTTTCTAAATCTGATAATGACCTTTGTGCTTGTTCATCAGTGTTTCCCATTCCTTAGGGGAAAAAAAGGGGAAGTAATATTAGGACATATGTTCGCGACCGCCGAATTACAGGGGAGAACTAAAAATACAAAAATCAGGGATCGTCGCAATGGCCCTCCCATTTTTCGTGGCGAATTGGTTTTATAACTTGCCCGGCTAGGCGATTGTTCCATTCGATTCTGATGTGAGATCTTTCTACCGTGTTGAATATCCGCGCGGCGAGAGCATTTGCGACCTCCACGTCGTCTATTTCCTCGTAGTCGAATACCATTGAGTAACAAGTTGTGGCTGAACTGATGCGCCGCCAGACTTCTCTCGTGCTGGTATCCTCTGGGTGAGCCAATAAGTACTGGTGAGCCAGAGCCAGCTTTTTGAGTGCTATCAGTTTTTTAGGATCGCCGTTTCCAAAGTTCTGATCAATCCACGCCGAGACGTCCTCGCGTAATTTTTCTGATTCCGGCTGAGGCGCCGTTTCCATCGGAGTATTATACTGGTAATATCCGTGATCGTCGATTCCCACTTCTGCTAGCGTGCAGTACCGAACTACCAAGGAGGTCACAGCTATAGAGACCAAAATATAAATTAAACGAAGTTTAGGGGTCATAATTATCCATTGTTCCCAATTCTTACCAAATTTAAAACGTTTGTGATCGAGCGATAGAAATTCAAATAGGCTAAGCGAGTGCTAACGTTTGTGGTGCAAGGGATTTATGGTGAGGTGAACCTGGCCTCCGCCGGCGTCGACGATGCTACCAATGGAGATCACGTCGACGGCAAACCAGTTTTCGTTTTTACGGCCGACAATGATAAAAATTTTGTCTGTCGTTAGACTGTGAGCTTGAATCTCGGCCGTAATAGGAATGGTGAAGCTCCGGCCAGCCTCTTCTATTTTTAATTCCATAAAGTCTTTTGAAATTTTTAATATATCGGCAACCCCGTCGATCAATTCATCAAACTCGTCGGTTATAGCTTGCGTGTGTAGCTCAGTGAGATATCCGATCCATGCGGCAAATAGTTTATCTTTTCGGAAATTTTCGGTTGTGAACGTTCTCTTCATAGGCCTCCCTGGTTTAAAAGGGAGATGAGCAAGATTGAGTCCCGCTCATCTGGTCCACCGACATAATTACAAATATGCATGAAAAAGTAGCCATTGCGGGCCAGTTGGGGTACCACAGGGCATGTCGAGACTCTTAGTAGGCCAAAAAGTAGAACTTGTTATTGATCGTGAAACGCCTCTTGGCTTTGTTGCCGTCATCAACCAGGAAGAAGAGGGGCTCCTCTATCACAATGAAATCTTTGAGTTTTTAGAGCCGGGAGACGAAGTCCCTGGGTATGTGAAGCTCATTCGACCCAACGGGCAGATCGATCTGGTGCTGCAACCGCTGGGCAAAGCCGGTGCGGATGTGGTGGGTGAGCGCATACTTGAGGTGCTCGAGCAGAATGACGGCTTTTTGCCGCTCACGAGCAAAACCAATACGGAAGACGTGTATCGTGCCGTGGGTCTTAGCAAAAAGAAGTACAAGTTTGCAGTTGGGGATCTATTTAAAAGAGGGCTTATAACTCTTGGTAAAGATGGTATTCGCCTCAATAAAGAGACTTCGAATTAAGTTATAATTGAATTTAGGGAGCGGGCAGTGGGTGCTCGTTGAGTTGTTTTTTGTTTGGGTGTTCATGGCATGAGGGGTATTCATGTATTTGGGATTCGGGACAATTCTAGTAGGGTTACTGTTTTCTACTTCGGTGATGGCTGAAGACCTGCGCATTGTAGAGTTGCGCACGGTGGCCGAGATTGATGCGCATTATTGTACTGTCACGACCGGAACCGTGCAATCCTTGCTTTCCACTCCGTGTTTTACGCCCAATCACTATCCTCTCGATCTCATCTATATTCCATCGACTGTCGGCGATAAAATTTTAAAGCATGTGGGAGCGGCTCGCAAAAATGGATACTACCATGAGCTGAGCCGCACTGATTTTTTTCATGGGCATCCACTGCGCAAATCTTCGACTCCGACTTATGAATCGCCTCAGCAGTACTTTGCAGATATAGATGCGATGTTGTATCACTCCGAGGAATACACTCAGCAGTGGTACGACGAATCGGTGCAGGGGCTGTCTATGCTCGAACGCACGCCGCGCTCGTTCATGGGGTGGTTCGGCGCGCATGTGGATCAGGTGTTTCCGGCCATAGATTTTTTCCCGGTGACAGAAATTCCTAAGCAGTACAACACGGCGGGGACCATTTATTCCGAGCAATTGATTGCGGCTTTAAAAAAAGAAAACGTGACCGACTACCAACAGTTGGATCCGGCGTCGATCAAAACCTGTGCGACCTGCAAGCCCTGTAAAGTTCTCGATCAGATTTGGATATTGCAAGATCCCAACGGCCGTTTTACAACAGCCGACAATTTAAAAGTCGAGATGTTTATTCACTGCCGCTACTATCCCAATTAGTATTCTTTAGCTGAAAACTTCGTCGAAGGCGTACATGTCACGTGGGTATTCGTACCACGCGACAGGTTTGCCGTTTTCGAAGCGCCACACGTGCACGGTGCGCAATTGCTTCTTTTCACCGTTACGCAAGAGTTCACTGGCTAGGACCACTGCGTGGCGATCAGAGGCCAGGATGTCGTGGACTTCGAGTTTTAGAGTGTTGCCTGTGAGTTCTTTCATGGGTGTAATAAACTTAGATTCGAAGTCACTCTTGGTAAACTTGCCAGCGAGTTTGCTTTTTCCCGCCACTTGAAACGTGATGGCGTCATCGCATGCGGACAACATGGATTGAACATCGCCTTTGGAATAGTCGGCGTACATCTTTTCTAAAACGGTCGCGTTGGGGTGGGTCATGAGTTCTCCTCGTGTTTTGTGAGCAATGAACGGACAAATTATATCAGTATTTTAAAATTGGCTAGAAAACTTATGCGGAAGCTGAGCAATGCGCGGGCAACAGAATCATCTTTTAGTAGGTTTGCGCGCGCAATTTTGTTAAACTGGCGGAATGTCGAAACGCACTCGCCAAATTCTTCGCTTTCTCGCTGTTGTTCTTTCTGTTCTCGGCGCCGTTCACTATTTGATTTTTATGGTCACAGCGCCGGATCTGTCGCGGTCACTGCAAATTGCGCTTTTGGGGATTTTAGTGGTGGGGTGGGTTTGCCTTCCCATGGGTCTCCTGGCGAGTCATGGTTCTTGGCGCAAGCGGTTAAAGCCGGTCACTTATTTTGCTTATTTCTGGACGGGCTATTTTTTTATCACTTTCTCGTTTGTTTTGATTGAGCTTTTGCTCTCTGTGTTTATCGAGCACGGGTATTCCTACTGGCCATTGCTTGCAGCACTGCTCGCTTGCGTGTGGTCGGCGATTCACGCTCTCCGTCCACCGCGAATTATCACTCACGAGTTGCATGGGCCCGCAGCGATAAACGGTTTAACGCTTGTGCAAATTTCCGATGTGCACATCGGTATGCCATTTCTCAATCAACAATGGCTTGCAAAGCAAGTGGCGCGCATCAACGAGCTTCGACCAGATTTTATTG
>CAYNTO010000026.1:0-39940 GCA_964400355.1 uncultured Pseudobdellovibrionaceae bacterium | reverse complement strand
ACTGCCGGTTGGTAGGCCTTTTTGCTCGTGTTGATCAAATGGCTTGAGATCGAGATATTGTACGGTTGGAGTTTCTCTTTAGCGCGCAAGCAGTAATACACATCCACTAAGGAGTTGGCGCCACCGGCGTAGCTCAAGTGCACCGTGTTTGTTGTGCTGCTGTAGGCGTGGGAGCGAACGGCGCCGTCCACTTTTACCTGAATCGTTGAGCTATCGACGTTGAGGTATTTTAAAATAAAATCATAGCGCAGATCAAGGCGGCTCGATGCGTGCGAACCGATCGTGCTCAAGCCAGCAGGGATGGAGTTGGAGGTGATATCAATGATCGAACCACCGGCGAGAGAAGCGATGGTGTTGTATCCATAACCCACGCCGTTCTCAAGGCCGCCTGGAACCTTGGAACGCGTGTTATAAATAATCGACGACACATACAGTGGAAGCGATTTACGCACCACTTGCAGGCGCTGGAGAACGCTCGCCGCATTTACACCACTACAGTATTTATTGCGGAACACGGCCTCTTTGCCTTGCGGATCGTTGTGCGAACCGGGATCTGTATCCACGGTACAAATGTCGTTTTCGTCGGAAATAAAGATCACCGCTAAAGCCGCGTCTTCGCGGAAGAAACCGCGGTCGCCCGGTATATCAGTTCCCAAATTTTGAATAGATGTATAACGGGGAGTTTCACCGGGGTAAGGACGAATGGCTTCATGTACAGTGTAGAGGCCTGCTTCACCACCGCTCGAATCGAAATCTTGTGGAAGTGTGCGAAATCCTTTCGAAGTGATGTTGCCGCTATTGTCAAAAGAGCGGTAGGCGTACTTGTAGCAGTCCTGCGCGCCATCTGCGATCATTTGGCATTGGCTATAGAGGAGTTTCCGGCGAATCCAGGCGCGGATGTCGGCGTTGGAATAATCTTTTGAGCTGATCACGTATTTTTCTGGAGCACCGGATGCGAAATCCGATTTGTACATGCGACCCGAGAACCAGCTTGTTGGTCCATGCGCCAAGCTCACCGCAAATTGAACATCGGTCCCGGCTGGAAGTTGGGCGATGTAGTTGGTGATGCCGTTAGCAAGTGATTCACGCTCATCATCCATGGATGCCGAAGTATCGGTAACAATCCATACATCGAGCTTGCGCGTGATGGTGGCCGAGGGCTGTTGGTATTTTTCTGTCACACAAAATTTTCCTGTGGGCGTGCATGAAGGATTGAATGGATCGCACGAACCACCAGTGGTTGTTCCACCCGTTGTGCTGCCACCAGTGGATGTTCCACCTGTCGAGCCACCAGAGGTGCTGCCGCCCGAAGAGGAGCCACTAGAGCCCGAACCAGAGCCGCCAGAACCAGAACCGCCAGAGCCGCCGGATGATGTGCCCGAGCCGGAACCACCGCTGCCTGAACCCGAACCTGAGCCACCATTTGCGGTGCTGCTCCCATTGGCTCCAGAAACTTTGTTCTTGTCGAGAGACTCAAATGATTTTTTGGCGCAGGCTTGTGTGCCTAGCGCAAGTCCGCTCAAAAGTGTGAGCTGAGCGATCTTTACAATCATTGTCTTATTGAACATCATACCGTTACTCCTTAGTTCTCTTTTGAAAAAGACAGAGGCTAGGAATGCCCTATCTTCCCAATATTATTAAGCCATTGATTTGTCCCAAAAGTAAACAGACCATGGCCAAATCCACACCTTTTAAGGATAAAAACGATCTCGAAAAACAGACCGTCTCAGAATGATATACTACTTAAGTCCAGCTCTGGAGGCCCCAGAGCCGATATTTAGAAATCTTGAGAGTAACCGAGGTAAAAAGTACGACCAAGAGGAGTGGCTGAACCTTGGTACAAAAAGCCATTTTGTCCACGACTGTATTCGGTGAACACCAGGCGATCAAACACGTTGCGCACACCAAATGTAATAACGCCTTCCCAGGCGCCGTAATATTCGTAATGGATATCGTGCTCGTCGTTCATAGGAATGGAGCCTATGCCCACTGTGGCCGGTGTTTGTGTGGTGTCTTTGTCGCTCGCGGAAAACGTGCGCACGCGCCAGCTCGCAAGGTGGTTGCCTTTTGAGAGCGTGAAGGAAGTAATATTTTTCCAGTTGATGTCGCGCTGCTGTTGCGTTGGCAAAAAGAAAAATGCCTGAGATTCGCTCTTAAGAACATGGGAGTGATCAAAACGGAACGAGTAATTGAGGTTTCCTAATCCAAACGGATTCAACTGATTTTTGTAGCGGATATCGATATCGATACCATTGGTTCTATAGTTTCCAGAATTCGCTTTGTAGGGATAATCGATGGCAACAACACTGCCGTCCACGGGGTCGCGAATAATGTTTACGCCGAGAGAGTTGATCTGTGCTATCCCGCCAGCGTTTTCCACTTGAGTCATGCGGCTTAAAAGACCACTACCGATGGTAGTGAGTGCTTCTGTGCCCTGTGCACGCCAGTGGTCCATGTTGATCTGCCAACGATTGCTCGGGCGCAGTTGCAGACCTACGTTTATATGGCGGCCCAGCTCTGGATCCAGATCAGGATTTCCGGCGTTCGAGGCCTGAATGAGTTTATTGCAATCAGGATGGTTTGGTCCTTTGAGGGGATCGGTACACGCGACTTCATCGCGAATGCGCTGCGAGCGGGTCAGTCGGCCTTGATAAAGGGCGCGCAGATCTGGCGCTTTAAAACCCGTTCCAAAAGAGGCGCGCATCATCGTGGTGTCACTGAACTTGTAGCCTGCAGCAATTTTTGGATTGATGGTTGTTCCAAAATCCGAATAAGCGTCGAAGCGGCCAGCGAGCTGCAACTGCAACTCAGGAATAGGATTCTGTGTGAGTTCTAAAAATGTTGAGAATACATTGCGCGAACCGTTCTGATTGGTGCCAGAGCCCAATAGAGTGTTGTCGGCGAGAGAGTTTTCATCGACTTTAAAGCGGTAGCTCTGAAGTTGATGTTCAATACCGATAGCGGCATAAACTGATTTCGGGCCCCAGTCGATCTCTTTACCCGAGATGACTAAGCGAGAGTTCAGAGTGTCCGCAAAGTCCTCGTTCCATGTTTGAATTTTTGCATCGTCGAGAATGTTTGGATTTTTAGACGCCGCCGGAAGGAACGGGTTCCAATCGGTGAGGAGATGCTGATAGACCAGGTCACGCCGCGCGTTTCCGCTAACGAGAGTGTCTTTACTCGAGGTGAGCGCGTAACCAACGGAGGCTTGCCAGTCGACCGCATCGGTTTCTTTGCCAATACTAAACTGGGCTGCGCCCGCATCTTGGATGCCTTCGTATATGCGGTCACCAAGCTCTTGATCGGGGCTGTAGGCGAGAGTGAACGTGTCGCCGGGATTGATTGTGACCGGCGCTCCACCGGGGCCAGTGAGATTCGGCGCCCATGAGGCCACATTCGCATTACTGCCAGGCAACGACAAATTTTGTCCGCCATTGGCAGTTTGATCGCTAAACTTGTAATAAACAGGAGAGCTGGTTCCCACCGATTCCTGACGGGTGTACACCAACGACGATTCAACGCGCAGGTTGTCGCCGAGATCATAGCCGCCCGAGAGAAGTGCATTGTAGTACTTGCGATCGTTGGTGAATTGATCGCGACTCACATAATCGTAACGGCAAAGATTTGTACTGTCGACGAGGCCCGGTGGGCAGTCGGCCGCGCTGTAGTTGGCCTTGGGATTGTTGGTCTTCTGCAAGTTTCCAGGATTGGAGGCTTCGCTCCCGCGCAACAAAACGTTGTCTATGCCATAAGGTGTTTCGCGATTCCACAATGGTTCATTGCCGCGGTATTGAACAACGGCAAGAATGTTTCCGCGATCAAATGTTTTTCCATAAGTCGCGGTGACGTTGGTTTCGGTTCCACCATTGTTGTCGATGCCTGTGCTTTCGGGACGGGTGTAGCGAGCAGTGACGTTGGCGCCATCGTATTCTTTTTTGGTGATGATGTTCACCACACCGGCGAGAGCTTCTGATCCGTAAAGTGCGGAGGCACCATCTTTTAAAATTTCCACGCGCTCAATGGCACTTGCCGGAATAAAATCGATGCTCGAAGAATCGTTACCGCCAGATTTCGGAATGCGTAAGCCGTTAAGAAGCACTAAGTTGTTCGCAGAGCTTTGCCCGTGGAAAGAAACGTTTGAAGAGGAACCACTTGAGATTACGGCATTGTCGGCCATCATGCCGCCAGCCGAAAAACTCCCGGCCTCTTGTGCCTTGGTATTATCCACCGTACTTACAGGCGATGGAGCGCCTTCGTCGACCGCGCGGCGAATGTAGGAGCCGGTGACTACGATTTTTTTTGCGGGTTGGCTGGGTGTAGACGGTTTAATCTCTTTGTTCTCGTCGCGCTTTTTCTCAGCCGGAGTTTGCTTCACCGGTTGCGGTGGCCAGGAGTTGGGAACGGTATTTACCTGCGCAGAAGTGGACTGCGCCACCATCATCTGTGCCGTCGCTTCTTCAACAACAACAGAAAAAGAAAACGCTAAAATCGCTCCAGAAAGGCCAATCACAGATGCAGCATGTTTCATTGTATTTCCCCAAAAATTCATGAAGTTAGGGTCATAACATCCACAAGCAGCGAAGGTAAGAACAAAGGGAATATTGAACGCAGCACTATAAGATTCTAACGCAATACTAAAAATCGAATTTCTCAGCGAGAGCGTCGCCGGCCAGATTACCCGGCGCTGATTTTCGTGCGCACCACAAATAAAAAAGGCCGGTTAGCACCGGCCTTTTATTCACTCGAGAAACGATCCTAAGTGCTCTAGAAACGCATGTTGTAACCGAACTGATATGTGCGGCCCGATGGATCAAGAAGATCCAAATTCATACGTGTAGGAACGGGGAAGGTGTCGTCGTAAGGACGTTTCGCGTCGAACAGGTTACGAACACCCAATGTTAAATCACCCTTCCAAATATTGGCGTAAACGAAAGTGAAATCATATTGCGTGTAAAACGGAACCGAACCATAACCCACTTCCTGTTGAACGAAGTTCGCACTGTTGAGGGCTTTGTCGCCGCCGGGAACAGTGTTCATGGCTAGTCGGAATGTTTTGTCGCGGTAACGAACGGCCGCGTTGAGGTTATTCTTCCAAAAGATGTCACTGTTTTTACGGGGTCCAATTTCGTCGAACGTTGTTGAAGAGGATTTAAAGAACTGCGTGTGTTCCATACCGAAAACGAGAGATACCGGCAAAGTGAACAAGCGCGCGTCTTTTTGTGTGTTGATACCCACATCCACACCGGCCACTCTGCGCGTACCGTTGTTGATCGCAACTCCGTCCACGAAATCAATACGTCCGTTACCGAGGCGATTGATGGTGATGCCGTATTTATCGATCATGTACTGCCGACCATTTCCACCTTGTGCATTCACAAGGCTCTCAACAAATGTGGCGTCAGTGAGGCTGATGCCCACTTGGTCGCGAATAGCTGCACCCCATGCATCTACAGTGATGTTCCAGTTCTTTTTGGGTTGGAGAACAAAACCGGCATTATAAAAAATAGATGTTTCTTCATCCAAATTAGAGTTTCCACGAGTGCGGAACTGATACTGGCGGCCGTAGCACAAAGAAGAGTTAGTAGCACAACCGGTAACATCGACAAAGGTTGGGTTACCGAACTGATCACCAGCGTAGAGCGAATCCAGGTTTGGTGCGCGGAAGCCAGTACCGAAGGATGTACGGAACATCACTTTAGGAGTGGCTTGCCAGCTTAAGGAAAGTTTTGGATTGAAAGTGTTACCGAAATCGCTGAAGCGATCGTAACGGCCAGCCAATTGGATCTCGATATCATCTTTAGGAAAGAACGAGAACTCCGTAAATGCAGCCTGAAAGTTACGATTGCCCTGACCCATAGAGCCTGAGCCACCAAATAGTAAGCTTAAATTGTCGTTGCCACGAGCTGCAGAAACCGGGTCCACATTTTCAAAGTAGCCAGCCCAGTCTGCGGACAAACCAGCTGCAAATGCGATCGGGCCAAAGTTATCACCACCGTCATATATAGGCGCAGACGTAATAAAGCGCGCACCGTAGTGCGTGTTACGAATCTCTTGAAATGGGTTCACTTGCGCGCTGGACAAGTCGCTTTTAGCACCTGACGGAAGATTTGGATTGAAATCACCATTAGCTGCTAGCTGTTGAAGAACATCTTTGCGAGCATAGCCGCTCGTACCAGTACTCTCGGTGCGAGAGATAGCGTACACGCCCGACATTTCCCAATCCCAAGTTGGAGCAAACTTTCCTTCTATAGAGGCTTGGCCAGTATAGCTATCTGTAATGTTCTCATTGTCTCGAGTGCCCAGTTCTTCCACAAGACGGTAGTAGTAATCGATGGGTCCACCGGGAGCAGGAGTTAAGCCGAATGTGGCAGCGGTGGCCTGATCGAAACGGATACGATCTGGAGCTGGAGCGTATCTCCAAAATACATCACGACGTGTGTAAAGTTGGTTTGTAGAGATTTTTAGAGATTCAGTAAAGTTGTAGCTTGCAGATAACATACCGCTGTACTGATTGAGATCTGGTACACCAGAGGAGTACTGCGTAAAATCGAATGTACAGAATCCATCTTGGTTTTGCACACAAGGCACGCCGGGACTGATCTCAGTTGTGTTGATCACATTTGGATTGGTTGTATCAATCCACGAACCAGGGCTCGCGTAAATGCTTCCATCTGTAAAAATGTTTTCCATTTTTGAGTAGTAGCGATCTTTATCATAAATGGCTTCGTTCTTACGAAAGTTAAGAACTCCCATTACAGACCATTTTTCAGTGGATTTACCGCTAGAGATCGTAGCATCGAAACGCGATCCACCGGCCTCCTCAGGCATTGCGTAGTTGATAGTGGCGTCTGTATTATTGTAGTCTTTTTTGGTGATAAAGTTGATCACGCCACCGACCGCATCGGAGCCGTAAGTTGCAGAAGCACCATCTTTTAAAATTTCAACGCGCTCAAGTGCTGAGATAGGAACTAAGTTCAAATCCACCGAGTTACCGCCACCCAACTTTGGAAGACGTAGACCGTTGAGGAGCACGAGGATCGAATCAGATCCGAAAGCGCGAAGACTTGCAGTGGAGGCTCCTGCTTGGGAGCTTCCGGAAGCTTCACGACCTACCGAGGAAATAACAGCTTGGTCACGAAGAACGTCGCCGACAGAGTTAAGCCCGGTTTTTTGCAGATCTTCTTTTTTAAGTGTTACGACGGCAGAAGGACCTTCTTCGTCGATACGTTTAATGTACGAACCAGTTACAACGATTTTCTTGGCCGGCGCTGGCGCGGGTGCTGGCGCTGTTTCTGGCGTCGGTGCTGGTTCGGCCGTCACTTCAGACGTTTGCGCGTAACCCGTAGATACTAGTAATGCTAAAATTAAGTTTGTCACGGAAGTTGCCCCTTTTAAAAATTCATCTATGAATTAAAAATTAAACATGAAAGTGATCGACGGAAGCACGTGAGTGTCCTCGCGGCCAGAATCGCCTTGCGGGAAACCTTGAACTTCGCGGCTCTTAAATTCTACATGTCTCCATGTAATCTCTGGCGCCAAATACACGTCTGGCGCAAGTGCCATGCGGTATCCGACAGATGCTTGATAACCCTGTGGACGGCTGTATTTAATACCGCCAGAGGCCAGATCCGATTCACCCGTGAGAGTGTAACCAGCCAAACCGTAGAAACCATTGTAGGCATACCCGATTTGCGGTCCTAAGAAATATTGGTTTACGTTATCGATGTATTTATCGTAGGCGAGTGAGTAGAAGCCGCCCACATAAAGGCCGGATTCAAACTCGTAACCAGCGCGGAATTCCACTTGTGTTTGGCTCTGGCGTTCTGCATTTTTAAATACAGATACAGACGGGCTAAACTGGAAGTTGGCGTGTGTGACACTTGGTACTAAGGCGATAATTAATACTATATACTTTAACATGGAAGGCTCCTTAAATTAAAAAATGTACCAAATGCCCATGAACGGCATGAGTTCTTTTGTTTCGATATCTGCAGCGCCAGTATCGCTATCTTTTTGTGACATTTTTCTCCAGCTCAATTGCGGACCGAATTTTAGGCTGTCCGAAATGGCCATTGGATAGGAGAGATCAATTTGTACACCTTGAACAGCATCAAACTTTCCAGCGGCATCGTAATCAGCAACACCTATCAAGTGGTAGGTGGCATTGATCAAAATACCTGTGTAAGAATCGGAGTAACCAACTGTTGGACCTGCGTAATAGGTTGAAATTGTTTGTCCAGCAGCTTTACCCGTGTCGTAGTGAGCGGTGAGACCTGCGAACAAACCGAAGTCAAAAATGTAACCGCCTTTGAGTTCAGCCACGGCACTATTGAATTCACCCTTAGTGCTCACGATGGCATTTACAGTTTCATCGATTTCACGTGAGAAATACGTCACACCCAAGTTGACCATTGCACCTTGTGGCAATGACAAATCGGCTGCAGGTGCAAACACCTCGTCCTCTGTGACAACGCCATCTGTTTCCACATTGGCTGTGTCGGGTTGGCTTGCTGTAGCAGATGTCGCAGACGGTGTCGTTGCGAGCGCGGGCGTCTCTACATTTTGAGCTGGAGCCGGGCTGGGCGTCGACGACGTTGGTGAAGCAGGCGTTTGTTGGGGTGTTGGTGCTGTGGTTTTTTGTTGGGCTTGGGCGCTACCGACCATGAGCACAATCACCACTGATAACAAGGATTTCATGAGGACCTCCGTAAAGGGTCATGGTTTCCTATGCACTGGTTTTATTGTCAATATAATGTCAGGCGCGCACTGTTTTAAAGACGCGGTTGACGCGAGTCGATGACAGGAGATGTAAGATGGGAGGGCGTTTCGCGGCCCATGGGTGTGGATTAGTCACGGTGAATTAACAGGAGACTACTGTTGATCCGCCGCCAGGCCAGTGAGTTTCGGCCGACAAATTTAAAATGTGTTGATCAAAAAAAGAGCGGTGCAAAACACCAAAGGCAGTTTTGAGAACAAAACCGCCTCGAACAGAAATGGATTACTTCACTTCTTTATGGATAGTGTGCTTTTTCATGTTTGGATTGTATTTTTTCTTTTCCAAACGCTCAGGATGAGTTTGAGAGTTCTTTGTCGTCACATAACGTGAAGGAGGAACGCCCTCTTTACGAGCTTCTGTACATTCCAAAGTGATTACGCGAATTTTACCTTTTTTAGCCATATAGTCCTCGATTTATGTGAACAAGCATATATAGCGGCAGGGGTGCGTGAGATCAAGCAATAAATCGGCGGCGTGTGCATTAGCGGTTGAATTAGCGTACAGACCGTCCTAAAAGGACCAGATGCTTAAGGAAATTACAGCTTTAACCCGCGAAGCCGGCGACATTTTATTAGGTCATTTTGGCAAAAAAGATCTAAAAATATACACCAAAGGCGATGAGAGCCCGGTGACCGAAGCCGACTTTGCGGTGAGCGATTTTTTTATCGAAAAATTAAAACCTTATGATCTTCCGGTGGTCACCGAGGAGAAAGTCCCTGAACAGGCGCCAACTGGTGATTACTTTTTGATCGATCCTTTGGATGGCACACGCTACTTTATCGATGGCCATGAACATTATGCGATTTTGCTCGCGTTGATTTCTAATCGCCGACCAGTTTTAGGAGTCACCTATTTTCCCTCGAAGGCCCTGATGTACGTGGCCGAAAAAGGGAAGGGCGCATTTTTAAACGATGCCTTCATCTCCAATCGCGAAACACGCCAGGATTTAGTCTCCTACTCCGCAGGTTTTCATAAACATCCGGATGCACTGGCACTCGTGAACGCCATGAATATAAAAACGATTAAAGAGCAAGAGTCGATCCTCAAGATGACCATGATGGCCGAGGGCAATGCGGATTTTTACCCGCGCTTTGGCAAAACCTACGAGTGGGATACGGCATCTGCGCAGATACTGGTGGAAGAGGCCGGGTGCGTGGTGTGGGATGCGCTCACAAGTCAGCCGCTCGAGTACTCGAAGCCCTCATTTAAAAACAACGGTTTTGTGGTGTTCCGGAAAGATCTCGAGAGCAAAGTTGTGGGTGTGCTCAAGAATTTCCAGGAGATGAGGAGCAAACGTGGACAATAAAGTGATGATCAGCGAACTCAAGGAGCAAGTGAAAGCCTTTTGCAGCGAGCGCGAGTGGGATCAGTTCCACGGGCTCAAAGATTTGAGCATTGGCATGGCCACCGAGGCTGCAGAGCTCCTCGAGGTGTTCCGTTTTAAAAACGACGAGGAGTGCGAGGCGATTATGACGGGCGAAGATCGCCAAAAGGTCGACGACGAGTTGGCTGATGTGCTGTTCTTTGTGGTGCGCTTCGCACAAAAGTACGACATCGATCTCGCCACAGCGTTTACGCGCAAGATGGAAAAAAACCGCGCCAAGTATCCGGTTGAAAAATCGCGTGGGTCGAATAAGAAATACTCCGAGCTTTAAGTGCTAGTTTCGTAGCGGAGGTGTAATGGTTACCTCCGTAGCGGAGGTGCAACTCACCACTGATTGCGGAGTTGGCGCAGGCGGGTGAAGACGTCCAGATCCGATGCCGACGACATTTTCAGAGCGGATCGCAAGGAGGGATCGTCGTAGCGGAGAAATGGGTTGAGGGCGAGTTGCTCCGCGAGATTCAATGGAATCGTCGGCAAACCTTTTTTTCGAAGGGCTTGCGCCTGAGTATAGAAGTCTGCGATGCCTGTGTTATCAGGCTCGACACTCATCGCAAATTCGGTGTTTGTCAGTGTGTACTCGTGGGAGCAGAAAACCTCGGTATCTTGAGGGAGCGTGCGGATCCATTCCATATTTTTAAGCATCATCTCTGGCGTGCCTTCAAACAGGCGGCCGCAACCCATCGAGAACAACGTATCCCCGCAAAATAATTTGTGCTGATCGGGGAGCCAGTAGGCGATGTGTCCTAGGGTGTGGGCCGGAGTAAAACGCACTTCGAATCGCAGTCCACCGAGCGTAAAGGTATCTCCGCCAACAACCTCGTGGTCGAGTGGTGGCAGACGGTGTTTGTCGAGCTTATGGCCCCAAACGGGTGCTGCGTACTTTTTTGCGAGCTCCGGAACTCCCGTAATGTGATCCGGGTGATGATGGGTAATGAGAATCGCATTTATATTCCACTGATGACGTGAGCAAATCTCCAATACTGGTTCCGCATCGGTGGGATCGATCACAATGGTCGTATTTGTGGCGTCCTCGCGAAGTACAAAAATGTAATTGTCGGTGCGCGCAGGCAGCAGGTGGACGGTCATAAGTTTATCCTACGCCAGTTTTAAAAAGTTTTCAGTTGATTTGATGGAGGCGTCTTTCATATGATGCGTTTATGTCGAAAACTCCGGTGGAATCCACATTAAAAAGAGGCCGCGTGCTGTTTGCCATCATCGCTGTGATGGGCACAGTGTTTTCGTTGTGGGGATTGCAGTTTTTTGTGCTCAATGAACCCTCAAAAGACGTGGGTGTGGTTCCGTACTTGTTGTTTTCGACCATGGCCATCCTCACGTTTCTTTATGGTTTTCGCTTTGTGAAAAACTATAAAAAAGTGCGCAAGGCGGAGCTCCTAAAATACGACGTGAAAAAGCGCCAAGAAGCCATGGTGGTGGCAACGGCCATTCAGCTGTTGTTGATCGAGTTCATTTGTATCATTGGGATGTTTCTGGCGATTTTTCTACAGCAACAAATGATCATCTATCCGTTTTATGCCGTTTTCCTGCTCGGCCTTTACTTTTCCTACCCAAAATCCGATTGGTACAGGGATATTCTGGAGTCCTAAAGCTCTCCGTCTCACGCAGAGACATTGCCTTAGGTCTAGGGTTTGAGGATGGGCTTTGAAACATAATTTTTGCGCAAAAATAGAAGGCGGCGATGAGATACACGTGGAGATCGACGTGGACGGTACATCCATTCGCTCTCACGAGTGGACCGTGATCGGCAGCCTCTCGTTGCTCGAAGCCGCGCAAAAACTCAAGCAATCGTTTCCCACATCCACAGATCAGCTCACGGCACCTGCGGGCAGCGATTCCGCAAGCTTGTTGCTGAAAGAATTAATTCTAAAAATCAAAAATCAATGGGACGCTGGAGACGACGATCCCGAGGTTTGCCACTGTCGCAAAATCTCTCAACGTTCCATTGAGCGCGCCATTGTTCTTGGTGCCCACACTCTGGAAAAAGTGCGCAAACGCACATCAGCCAATACCGGATGTGGCGCGTGCATGCCTGAGGTTTTGGAATTGATCGCAAAACGCGTCGGCTAACAAAAATCCGTTAAAAGAAAAACTGCAGTTGAACTTCGGGATGTATGGAGTAGCGACTATCGTAGCCTGCAAACGACCGCGCTCTTTCTCTAGGGAATGCCGGACTGAACGTGGTGCTCACTCCCGCGCCGACGAGCACGTTCCTCGCTTGTAGATTGAGCGTGATTCCTGTGTGATAGTACGGATAGTTGTAGTTGAGGCCCCACAAGCCGCCCTCCAGATTCACAAAGAAATGTTTGTTCACTTTGAACTCGTGGAGTGAGGTGAGGTTGAGCGTGAACGGATCATTGTTGGCAGGGTCCATGCGGAACGAAAACGGCATGCGATCGTCGAAGTAGTAAAAATAACTGAGCGTGGTGTTGAAACGGTAATAGTTGGTGATCAAGTTGGTGTATGTGAATTTGCCATTGATGGCCTCCATAATAAAGCCATCGTAGTAGGTCGCCGACAGACTACACTCGATTCCGGAGCCCGTATCGAAGCAGGTTTCACTGGTGCGAGCATTTCCCCCAAAAGTTTTAAAATAGGCCACATCGAATCCTATTTTCTCTTTATCAGAGATAGGGAACGCGTAGCGGGCCATTGCATTGAACATCTCGTATTCGGCCAAAACGAAGACACTCGATCCAATGCTGAGTTGATCGGTGATGCCGTGAGCGACAAACAATGTGCCTATGGATGTTTCGCGCTGGCCGAGAGTGTTGTTGTTGGTGGATAGGTTGTGACCCAGGGAGCGACTGCCAAAACCATTCACCGCCGCGGGTGCGGCAACGTTTTCTGCGGTGGCCGCAGTGTCGATGCTTTGTTCTTGGGAGAATGCCGTCTGAGCCAAGAATAAAAGTAGGATGTAGGCGGCCATTTAGAGATTTTTTTGAAAATAAGAAATAATTTTTTCTTTGAGCTCTTCGGATGTAGAAGTTACGGAGGCACCGGCCGAGTACATGTGACCGCCACCGCCAACGGATTCGGCAAGTCCGTTCACGGTGACGCGGCCTTTCGAGCGAAAACTCACCTTAAAGGCATTGGCTTCATCCTCACGAATAAGTGCGGCCACTTCCACAGATTCGATATTCATCATCATATCCACCAAATCGCGGCTGTCGTCCAAATCTAAACCCTTGGCGAAAAGATCTTTTGATTTTATATGCAAAAACACCAATTGATCTTTGTGAAAGAACTCCATCGTTGAGAGAACTTGGGATAAGAATTTGAGTTTTTTTGCGGTAAAGTTCCCGAACATGTTTTTATGTATTACCGCTGGCTCGGTCTCAAAGCGTAAAAGTTGCGCAGCAATTTCGTGGGAGCGATAGGAGTTGCGCACGTAGCGAAAGAGCTGAGTGTCAAAGGCAATACTGGTGTAAATAGCGCGAGCAATATCACGATTTAAAGGAATGTTCAGTGCGGTGATGAGGTCGAACGCCAGTTCACCTGTGCTTGCGGCTGCAGTGTTGATCAGTGAGCCTTCGGTGGGAGCCGGGCCCGACTGCAGAACGGGATGATGGTCGATAAAAAGTATTTTTTTGCTCACCTTTTCCAGGTGTTCATATAGCGGACTCACTAAACGTTTGTCGTTGGTGTCGAAGACCAGGGTGAGATCCGTTGCCGCAAGAGGTGCAAACTTTCCATCAAAATACGAGATGTGCGTGTCGGGCGATAGAAAGTGATATTTGTGAGGAGTGGCATCCACGTTGAGGGCGCGAACATCCTTACCGATAGATTTTAGAGCGTGGAACATTCCGAGCATGGCCCCTAAGCCATCACCATCGCATTGCTTGTGAGTTGTGAGCACTATTGTTTGAGCATTTTGAATGCTTTGGACCACATCAGAGAACATGAGCCTAGTATCCTTTGCCGCTCAGGATAGGTCAAAAACATTGATAAAAACTATTGAGGTGACTGCGACTTAAGCAAAGTAATGGGCCGCCATGGTCGCCAATCCCAAAAAGGAGAAAAAGCCGAAGATGTCGGTAATGACCGTGACGAGAACGCCGCTACTTACGGCTGGGTCGCGATGGAAGTAATGGAGCAAAAATGGCACGCCCGCACCTGCGCACGCACCAACAATGGACGTTAGTAACATGGACAAAAACATCACGGAACCGATCATTACAGCGTTGCCTTCGTTGTATGTGAAAACGTAAAGAAAAATGCCCGATGTGATTCCCATTGCAAGCCCGATAATAGTACCGGTGGAGAGTTCTTTGATGAAGGCGCGCATGTACGTTGTGAACTGAAAATCGTTGGTTGCGATTCCACGCGTGACCACGGTCATACACTGGATGGCCGTATTGCCGCTGGTACTGGCCACGATATTCTTTGTAACAGCAAGTATCACAAATGCTTCCATGACACTTTCAAACTGATACACCACCAAGCTCGCTATGCCGGAAAGCCCCAGGTTGAGGAGCATCCACGGCAAACGGTTTTTAATTTTTTGTTTGATCGATGAGTGCACGCGGTCATCCTCTTGAAGACCGGCGCGGGCGTACACTTCGGCTTGGGCCTGTTCTTGAATGATATCGACCACGTCATCAACAGTGACGATTCCCACCATCTGTTCCGCAGCGTTCACAACAGGAACGGCAATAAAATCGTAATGGCTCACTATTTTTGCGACTTTTTCGCTCGAGGTGTCCGCAGTTACATACACCACATCTTTACGCGCCAGTTTCTCAATGGGTGTCGATGGCGATGCGGTCACGAGCATACGCAAAGACACCACGCCGACCAGTTTTTGATCCTCGTTGACGCAGTAAATGTAATACAGGGAATCTTCTGGTGAGCGGCCACGCAACAGATCTAAGCCCTCTTGCGCGGTGATGTTGGTTGGCACCGAGAAAAAGTGAGTCGTCATCATGCGGCCTGCAGACTCTTCGGGGTAGTTGAGAAACTGCACGAGTTGCTCGCGCTCCGATTGTGGCATGCGCCCAAGCAAGGCCGCGCGGCGATCCTCATCGGTGATATTTGAGAGTAAAAACGCACCGTCGTACACTGCGGAGGCTTTGAGGACGTCATCGAACAGCTGGTCGTCGAGAGAATTCAATAGTTCTTGGAGTTGAACTTCGGGAATTTGTACGAGCACGGCGCCCGCGCGCTTAATGCTGATAAGGCCGTCTAAAAGCGCTTTACGCTCTCCAGCATGGAGCTGAAAAAGCAATGAGGCGAGGTCGGCGGTTTCTACGCGCTTCAATAGCGAACGAAGGGGGCGGCTTGGCCGGCCTGTCAAGAGGCGTCGAACTATGTTTGTAGAGGACGTATTCAGCTTCATTTCAACACCCAGCGTACGGTTTTAGCACCCCAGTTTGGGGGAAACAGTTTTGTATTGCAACTCCAATATCTCTTCGTTATAACCTACCTTTTTGTAATTTTCTAGGAGGTATCCATGTCCGATGTTCTTCCCTTGACCATTCGGGGTAAGAAACTGCTCGAAGACGAGCTTCGTCGCCTCACCCATGAGGAGCGCCCATCAGTTATTAAGGCGATCGAAGAAGCACGAGCACAGGGCGATATTAGCGAAAACGCCGAGTACGAAGCGGCTAAAGAACGCCAATCTATGGTGGAAGGCCGTATATTGGATGTTCAGGGCAAACTCGCGGGCGCCGAAGTTATCGATCCTGCTAAGATTACTAGCGATAAAATCGTTTTCGGAGCTACTGTCACTTTGCTCGATATTGAGACCGAAGAAAAGGTGACTTATCAAATCGTCGGTGTGGACGAAGCAGACGCTAAAAATGGCCTCATTTCTATTATCTCTCCATTGGCTCGCGCCGTGATTGGTAAGAAAAGTGGTGATGAAGTTCTGGTAAAAAGCCCCAAAGGCGACAAAGACTACGAAGTCGTTTCTTTTGAGTACAAATAAGGTTTTGAACATCTAGTTTTATGCATCGAGCGCCGGAGTGTCTATGATCGGAGAAGCGGTAAAAACTTCAAGAGGTCTTAAGAGATTTGCGGTGCTCTTTGTGATCTGCGCCCTCGGCGGCATTTTTATAAACAAGTTCATTCAAAAAACAGTTCAAGCTCATTGGGTAGGACTCAATGAGCAGATGCAAGGTTACAATATTTCTGTGGCTGCACCTCGCATTGTTTTTGCTCGTTATGGTCTGCCTACTTTCGGAGCGTGGGTAGACACAGTGAGCTGGCGCAAACCGGAAGACTGTCGGCAGTTGAGAGTATTGGCAAAAGATATTTTCGTACCCATACCCTTCGTGGATCTGTTGCTGTCACGCCCTAAAGCGGGTGCCATATCTATTTCTCATTTGATCGTCGAACACAAACCCGATCCGGGCTGCGCGCGCGGGCCATTACCGGTGACCGACGACGGGGGCGCGTCCCCCTCGGCGGAGATGCAGTGGCAAGACAACGACAACGATATTCCAGCGCCGCCAAAAACGTTCACCGCCGCCTCCGTACAACGATACGTGGGCGACTTGCGCAAGCTGCGCACAAAAATCCCGTTCTCTAAACTCGATATTGATCACATTCAAATACAGAATGTGGATGTTTCAGGGAAGACCATCTCGGCTATGGGCAGTGGTAGGATCACAACAGGCGACACTCTCAATGTCGACTTTCACTTTCGGCCGTTTATTATTCGCAAGGAGCAAAAGTCCATATCGACAAAACTGTCCATCGTGGCCTCGGTTTCTGATGAGGACGCCCGTTCCCAGGTGGATTGGGGCTACGACGAGGGCCACTTGTTGTGGACCGCGCACCTCGATAAAGATAAAAAAATTGAATCAAAATTTGCACTGAGCAATCTCCCGCTGAGCGTTCTCAATCGTTGGTTTGGAACGCTGTGGACGTTTCAGTTTTTATGGGCCAATTGCACTTTGAGTTTAAATTCAAGCCTGAAGACGCTCGCGCAGGACACGTGGTCGGCAAGCCAGTGTTCGGTGGCTGGTCCGCGCGGAGACATCTCCATTTCCAACGTGACTATCGGATCCATTCGTAAACTCACTGGCCTAAAAGTCGATGTGACTCTCAAAGATTTCAGGCTCGACGATGTGATTAAGAGCGCCAATGAGCTTCCGCTCTCGGGAATTGTCAAAAAGTTTGGTGCGCTCAGTGGACTTCTGCAGTTTCGCGACAAGGCGTTTGAGACAAAACTCCTCGTTCGCGGATCCGAAGTGCTGTTTTCCAGAAACAATCGCCGCGCGCTTCAGGAAATCGAAAGCTTGATTTTGGATTTTCGCTATGTGGAAAAGAAGTGGGCTGTAAAGTTATCAGATGTGGTGCTCAAAGACGGTGAGTTCAAAGGGACTGTAATTGCTAATTACGACAAGCAAACGGAGCAGTGGACCGGCGACTTGAATATGGAGACTCTCGCTTTTTCTCCGGCCGTTCAGCAAACCATGCTCTCGGGTAAACTTTCGCCGATGAGCCTCCGCGGTTCACTTGTTGTGGGTAAAAAAGGCGAGATTCAGAGCATGAATATGCGTGGTGGCTTTGATTCGGCACAGTTCGAAAACATCGCGCTCTCAAGTGGGGAATTCCTTGCAGATCGCACCGACGAAGGCGTGCGCATTGGTCTCACACTGGCAAAGGTCGATATCCCGCGTGGCTCATCCACCGATTGGCTATATGTTTCGCTCCTCGATCGCGCGACACTGACGGATACAATTTCTCTTTCACGTTTGCACAGTGAATCGGTGATTTCTTCGGGCCGTTGGATTCTAAAAAAAGTTTCAGCCACTGGTTTGAACGGCAAGTTTGCACTCAATGGTCAGTACAGTGCGGGTCTTCTCGAGGGCACTCTCGAGTGGAATCTGCCCAAATACAGTTACCAGTGGGAATGGTTGCGTGAGCCCAACCAAGTGACCCTCTACCCGGGTTCAGAAAGTATGCGCGAGTGGCTGCGCATTAATAAGGATTTTTCCAAGGAATTTCAGGGCGTTAGAGTGCTTAATCGCCGTGAGGATGTGGGCCGCTAACGAGGGTTAATAACCGAGTTAAAAGCGCTCCCCTGTAAAACATTTAATAGGTACGCGCAAAAATTGTCTTTTTGGCCACAGAGGGGTGTTTCAGTTGCTCTATAATCTCTCTCAAGGCAAGTTTTTGGAACGGTAATTGCGACGTAGTGAGTGGAAGTATCGGAGGACCTGTGAAGGGCGCATCTAGAGCGGTTATTATGAGTTTGGTGGCATGCTGTTGGTCAATTTCGGCCGCGGCAGCTCCATTTTCGACATACTTCGATCTCACTCTTCTCGGCGACATGTATTTTACCGGCGAAAAATCCGAGCTCAACAATGGCCAACTCCATGGCCGCTTCAAGCTATCCAACGAATTTTCGGGCTACGAAACCTATTTGGACTTGGGTGCTGGTGGTCTCGCTGGAGAAAAAGCCGAGAGTTATTTTATTCTTCCTCAGGCCTACATTTCAAAAACATTTTCAGAATCCACCAAAGTGACTGTTGGTCGTCGTGTGATGAACTGGTCGGCGCTCGATGATTATTGGATGCTTGGAGACATACAGCCCCTTTTTCGCTGGGACTCGGCGCGCCCCGAAATTCAAGGGATCTCAGGTGTCACTTTGGAATTCAAACCCACAAGTTACCTGCAGGTCGACCTTTTCGGAAGCTACCTGTACATTCCCTCACAAGGGCCTTCATTTAGCATCGTCGATGGCAAACTGACCTCGGGGAACCCATGGTTTTCAGAGGTTGTGGATATTTTCGAATTTTCCGAGCAACCTTACGATTTGCTCTACTCCGTAAAAACACCGGACATCAGTGACGTGGTTTTTCAACCGAGCTACGGCGCAGTGGTCACGCTCAAATCACCGAGTGAAGAGTACATGGTGCGGGCGGGGTACTTTGTAAAACCGCGCAGTGAGTTGGCGCTGCCATTTGAGGGCACACTCAACATTAGCAACAACACGGGCGACATCGTGGTCCATCCCAAAGTGGCTGAGCACAAGGTTTCCACTATGGATCTCGGATACAGAAATGATTTGTGGAGTGTCACGCTTTCGGGAATCTACGAAAGCGATACCAAGTATGATGTGGATCCCAATTATTTTTATCCCGTATTCTCCGACCAGTACAAAACCGGTGTGATGTTTGGTCTTCAGGTTGCGCAGTTTCATCGTTTAGAAGTGGGCGGTATTCGCACTTTCAATAACGACGTGTCCGTGCAAGGCACCAGTGGCCTGGGTGCCGATATCGATGTGTTCTCCTTTCGAAACCAATACGACAACGCCGCCGACGTTCGTCTCTCGTCGGTATTCGCACCGCGTCCACACGGCTTTTTGTTCCAGACTCGCATGCGCTATGCGTATGATTATAAGGTGGAGACGTCTTTGATATCTGCCGACGTCAATTACAATCCGTTGGCGGATTTGACATGTTTTGCGCGCATTGATTTTTTTGGCGGAAAACGCGACGTGAGTGATACGTACAATAATCTTCTCGTGAACTACCTAGATAATGATCGATTCCAACTGGGAGTGAAATATGTATTCTAAGTATGTCCTGATGGTTCTCACTGTGGGAATGGTGTCGTGTTCGTACTTCTTCGATAAGAAGCAGCACAAATCGAACTCGTACAACTTCACACCCACAGAAAAAGCCAGCATCAACTGTATAGAGGACAACAAACAACTACTGAACGATTACTTTGATCTCAAGCGCTCCAACGAGGAGATGGCCAGTGAGATGAAGAGTATGAATGCGTGTGTTAATGACGCCATTGCGCTATTCGTAAAACACACCAAGGGTGCGAATGCGGACTATTACACAGCCGTAGAAGTGCACGATTTTATTTCCAGCATTTTTGACGATTACTCCTATGATCTCAATTTTTTAGAAGACGTGATCGTACTTAAAGATTCGCTGTTGGGTGGAACTGAGTTTAAATTGTCCAAAGCCGAAGTGCGCCAGCTTCCAAAATATGTGGATTTTGTGTATCAGGCGCTAGCTGAGCTCGCACCTTACCGTCATTTGGTATTTTCTGATCGTCAAGGCGACGATTGGAAGCAATATGCCGAAGCCAGCGCAAAATTTCAGAAAGTTCTCGCGCGCTTTAATAATTTACCGAGAAAAGACAGTGGTAATTTTAATTACGATGCGATTGTGCGTATCGCCACGGTTCTTATCGATGACGAAGCCTCCGATCTGCACAAAACATTTGATCTGGTAAACTCGCTACAGGCCTTTTTACTCAAAGGTCAGCGGGATATCATCGATGTACGTCAGGTTCCCGCCGCTATCAATCACTTGGGCAATTTGTACCTCTCGCACGTGGAATTTGAAAAATTTGTGCGCGACAACGCCCATTGTTCGGATGAAGATTCGGAATGTCTTAAGAAGGGCTTTTTTCAGGAATTTGCGTCGGTATTTATTTTTCCGGCGCTGGTCACGCGCACCGTGGAATACCCCGAGGCTTTCCGTGGCAAAACAGAAATTTTGCATTCAATTCAGAGTAAAATTCTAATCACTTTGAGAGCCGCGCTCTCGCAAACAGGTGGAGTACCGCTCGACTACGTCAACGACTTGATCTTTACGCTCATGCGCATCGAGGCGCTTCCCGAAGCCATTCAGGGCACAACTTTGATCCAAATGGCGCCACAGTTTTTTGGCCATTGGTTGTCTAAAAAATCGTGTGTGGTGGAGCGTTGTTCGAACACTGTGGTAACAACGGAGCAGGTGGATACCCTGTTAGCAGTGGTGGATGGTTGGAGAGAGCGCCAGTTGCACATCGACGGCATGATGGCGTCTCGCCAAGAGGTGAGTCGCGCCGATACTAAAAAGCTTATGCGGCGCTCAGGGCGAATTACGCCGAATCTTTTGGATATGCAAGAGGCGCTGGAGCAAGTTCACCATGCGCATTGGGACAAGTATGTGCACATCGGTTCGCGCACACTTACCTATAAAGATCTAACGATTTTTAATCAGCTGTTCACTATTATTAAGCTCTTCCTCGAGCCTTTCAGTGGCAACGAAAACGCTACGAGCGCTGTGGATTACTTCCTGTCGCAAGCGCAAGTGCAGTATTTCTATGATTGGTTTCGCCCACTCGCTTTAGAACTCAAGTTGATTGATCCGCGCAGCCGCAATTCTGGCAAGCAAACGTTCATTGAGATCAACCTGTTCGGATCTACAGCAAGTAAGCCCGATCAGATGGATCTTAGTGAAGTTATAGAGTACTTCGAGATCGCGCTCTCCACCGGAACTCGCACCGACGTTATAATGACGGAAAAATTTAAAGATTGTAAAATCAATGGAGAGTTCGACGTTTTCTATTACGAGAAACGCACGGCGGAGTGTTTCCGCGCAGAACTCAACAGCAACGCCGTCGAGTATTTCTATTCGACCATGCCGTATCTTAATAAGTATTTAAAAGAGGTTCAGCAAGCCGACTATCCAAAGCTGGTCAAGCTTATGGAAAAAGCGGCACGTCAAGGGGCGATTGCGAACACAAACTTCGACACCGATGCCGTGCGCGTGATGAGTTCGATCAGCATGTACGCAGAAAGTTTTTTCTTGCGCTTCGAAGACGCCAACGACGACGACAATGCAATCACCAAAAAAGAGCTTGAGCGAGCGCTGGCGCATATTATTCCAAATCTTAAACTCTTAATACGCGACAGTTTGTCAGCGGAAGAAGTTAAAAAGATTTACGGCCTGTTCCCTCAGTTCGAAACCGATCTGGTGACCTACATGCTGCGCTATCAAGAGATTCCGGCAATTCTCACGGCGATCACTACGAGTGAACAGACCAAGGCCGCCATTGCGCTTAAGACGTGGTCGATTGGCGCGAAGAAGTGGATGGAGGAAGAGGCTGCGGTATCACGTGAAGACGTAATGTTGGTGGTCAGTGGATTGGCATCGTTTGGTCGCTCGTCGAAGATAAAAAGCATTCGAAAGATATTTGTGGATCACAAATTGATATTAGATAAGGGCAATATTGCTGACCCGAACCACAAAATGTTTCATAGCCTTGCCAGTGAACTCACATGCAGCACTTTGCGCGATACCGAAGTACGAACGTGGCTCCAAGCCAACCAAGATAAATATTGGAAAGATGCGCTTCAGTATTTCGATGTCTCTATTGGTGGTTATAATTTTCAGTTGAGCTCGAGCGACATTCCTCAAACCGGACTTTTTGGGGGATGGGAAGGTGCTGTAACAATGAAATTGATCGAAGTGGTTGCGGCGTCGCCTATTGGCATTTACTGCAATCTTCCGTATCTCAAAGACGTGCATCAGATTATCGAAGAATAATTGCCTTTTGTGGTGGGTTGATACTACTATCAGCCCATGTCTAACACTCTTAAAGACGCATGGGAGCAGGAGCTCAAAAAGTCTCTCAAGGTTGAGGCCCTTCCCCAATTTATAAAAAAAATAAGCGGCAATCACGGGATATCACCATTTTCTATAGGCCGTAGCGATGAGCTTCTACAAGCATCTTCGCCGCGACCGCAACGCTTTCTAGCGATTCAAAACTACAATGACTTGGTCCGTTGCGACCTCAGTGAGTGGATTCATCATCCCGATGTGGGCTTGCGCTTTCGACAGCTACAAGACATTCCTCAAGATGAGAATCTGCGCAACAAGCAGCTATTTTTATCGCAACCTTTTTTATTTGTACCGAATGACGAGCAACAACAAACGCTTCAGTTTCTAAATTCTGTGAAAGCGCGCATCAACCTGGGTTGGAGCCCGCTGTCGTTTGGTCTTACGCGCGGTGAGATTCTCAAAAAGCCGTTGCGCGGATTAGAAAAAGTCGTGGCGAGCGAAAGTTTGCAATCGCCATCGGCAACATGGTTTTATTTAAGTTCGGCTCCCTATCAATGGGCGGGTGCCCAACCTCATGCGGAGTTGGGAATATTAATAGCAGTGAGCTACGAAATATTGCGCGAACTGGATGGCTGTAAGATGGCGCTCGCGGATGCTCTAAAAAAAATCAGTTTTGGTTTATCTCTGGGAACCGATGTGGTGGTGGAACCGGCTAAGGTCGTTGCCCTGAAACTGTTGATGCGCCGTTTGGTGGAACTTTTAGATAGCGATCTGGATTTTATAAGCCCCTCTGTCTATGCAATGCCCTCGCTACGAGTGTACTCGGGGCGCCAACCGCTCAATAACTTGATCCGTAATGTGATGATGTGCTCATCGGCCATTATCGGCGGCGCCGAAGGATTCAAGTGTATTCCCTACGATGTGCTCAACAAAAATAAAAAAGCGGACGCCCTTAGGGAATCCACGAATGTGCCGCTGCTCCTCTGCAATGAAGCGCACTTGCAGGATGTGGTAAATCCGCTCGATGGCTCGCCACTATTTGCCGAGGCTACGCGCACGCTGTGTGACCATGCTTGGGAGTTTTTTAAGGAAATAGAAAAAAAGGGTGGAATTTTTGAGGCGGTCCGCACCGGATGGTTGCAGATGGAGCTCTCCCGCCAATCCGATATGGTTTTATCGGAAGTGCTTTCGCTCGAAACGGCCCTGGTGGGTGTGAATGAGTTCGTGGATAAGCGCTTTCACTATGGTGAGTTAAATACATCGGAAAGCTCGCTTATTGCTTTAGAGAACATCATCGATCCATTATTTTTAGATAAAACCAACGATGAGTACATGAGTGTTCAACCATTACTGATCTCTTCGCTGCCGTTTGAATGGGAGCGATTGCAAGAGGTTGTAGGTTCGTTCAAAAAAAATGAAATTGTCGTTGTTAAGGTGGCGTCGCCGGGCACCGATAAAAAGATGCGTCTGTTGACCAAAACCATGGATGTGATTTGCGCCAGTTATAAGATCATAGACGATAGCCAAGTTTCCACAGAGGTAAAAACTGGGGAGGTCGTGGTGGTGGTGGTCGCCGATTCGCAAAAAGAAGCGCAGATCGTCGGCGAATTAAAAGCGCTTGGTGGTGTCTACATTGTTTCCTACTTCTCTGGAAAATCATCCGATGCCACTCACTTGTTGAGCGAAGACAGCACCGCTTTCGTAGTGGCCGAAAAAATTGTCGACATTCTCACGGAGGCCCAGTCATGAAGTCTCTCGATCTTTCTCAAATAGAATGGACGATGCCACAAACTGTTCCAGTGACAGACAGAGGTGGTGAGGTGAACACACCAGAGTCCATCTCTTTTCCGCGTTTGTACTCGGGTGGAGCCCCGTTCACAGAGGCAGCTCACGGGTATCCGGGCATCGCGCCGTATCTCAAGGGTCCGTACCCCAGCATGTACTTGAGCTCTCCATGGACAGTGCGGCAGTACGCTGGATTTTCTACTGCTCAGGAGAGCAACGCATTTTATCGTAAGAATCTTCGCGGTGGACAAAAAGGTTTGTCCATTGCATTCGATCTTGCCACTCATCGTGGTTATGATTCGGATCATCCGCGGGTGGCGGGTGATGTGGGCATGGCCGGTGTGGCGATTGATTCCATTCTCGACATGCGCGAACTTTTCGACGGCATTCCACTTGATAAGATGAGCGTGTCCATGACAATGAACGGTGCGGTGATTCCGATTATGGCGCTTTATATCGTGGCTGCGAAGGAGCAGGGGGTAGCGCTGGAGCAGCTCACCGGCACTATACAAAATGATATTCTCAAAGAGTTCATGGTGCGCAATACTTACATTTATCCTCCCCAACCCTCCATGCGTATTATTTCCGACATTTTTAAATACACCTCCAAACACATGCCTAAGTTTAATAGTATCAGTGTATCGGGGTACCACATGCAGGAGGCCGGCGCTCCGGCCGACATCGAAATGGCCTACACCATCTGTGATGGAGTGGAGTACATCAAGGCGGGTATTGCCGCCGGTATGACTGTCGATGATTTTGCGCCGCGAATTTCGTTTTTTTGGGCCATTGGCATGAACTACTTTATGGAAGTGGCCAAGATGAGAGCGGCGCGAGTGTTGTGGGCTGAAAGTGTCGCCCAGTTTCAGCCAAAAAACAAAAAATCACTCATGTTACGCACCCATTGCCAAACCTCCGGCTGGAGTTTGACTGCGCAAGACGTTTACAACAACGTCACGCGCACGGCCATCGAGGCTTTGGCAGCAACTGCCGGTCAGACCCAATCGCTGCATACCAATTCTTTTGACGAGGCTCTAGCTCTACCCACTGATTTCAGTGCCATGCTTGCACGCAACACGCAGCTCATTCTGCAAAGAGAGTCGGCCATCACTGAGTGCGTGGACATTTATGGAGGGAGCCATTACATCGAGGATCTCACACAAAAGTTGATTGAGCGCGCGCGCGTGCACATGCGCGAAGTGGAAGAGGCCGGAGGCATGGCAAAGGCCATCGAGAAAGGTCTTCCCAAGATGCGTATCGAGGAGGCCGCGGCCATGACTCAGGCACGTATCGATTCCGGCGAACAAATGCTGATGGGCGTGAATCGCTTTGTAAATCCTCATAAAGAGAAAATCGATGTTCTAAAAGTCGACAACACAGCAGTGCGAAACCAACAGTTGGCAAAGATTCAGACGCTCAAAAGTGAGCGTTCCGCGAGCGCTGTGGATGCAGCCTTGGCGGCGATCACTCGGGCTTGTGAAAACGGGCAGGGCAATCTTTTGGAGCTCGCCGTTGCTGCTGTAGAAAAACGTGCGACGGTGGGGGAAATAAGCTACGCTATGGAGAAGGTGTTTGGTCGATATGTGGCCACCTCTCAAACCGTAACTGGAGTGTACGCGAGCACTATGAAAACCGATTCCAAACTTCTCAAGCCAGTCCTCGAAAAAGTGCAGGCGCTTCGCAAAGACATGGGGCGACCACCGCGAATACTCATCGCCAAGGTGGGGCAGGACGGCCATGACCGCGGTCAAAAAGTCATTGCCAGTGCGTTTTCGGATTTTGGTTTTGATGTGGATATTGGTCCTCTCTTTCAAACACCCGAAGAAGTGGCTCGCCAAGCCGTAGAAAATGACGTTCATGTTGTCGGTGTGAGTAGCTTAGCAGCGGGTCACTTGGCCCTGGTTCCTCCACTGGTGAAGGAGCTTAAAAAATATGGCCGCGAAGACATTTTGATTGTGGTGGGAGGGGTTATTCCTCCGGAAGATGTGCCTGAACTCAAAAAGATGGGTGTTCAATCTGTTTTTGGCCCTGGGACCGTATTGACGGAAGCGTGTTCCGATTTAGTGGATGCGATTCGAAAAAAATTATGAAGATAGCCAATGTGGATCAGCTCTTTACGGAGATAAGAAACGGCAATGTGGCGAGCCTCGCTAGTGCCATTACGTTAGTGGAGAGTGAGGCCATTAAAGATCAGGCCACTGCGGATCTTTTGATGCAGAAAATATTCAAGCACCCGTCACCGTCGTTTCGTTTGGGAATTTCGGGTGCACCCGGTGTTGGGAAAAGTACATTTATTAACCAGCTCGGTATGGAGTTGATCGCAAAAGGTCACAAAGTTGCGGTACTTGCTATTGATCCCTCGAGCGAAATCACCCATGGCAGCATCTTGGGCGATAAAACACGCATGGAAGAGCTCTCGCGCGCTACGAATTCTTATATTCGGCCCACAGCCTCGCGTGGTTTTCTAGGCGGCGTGCATCCGGCCACGCGAGACACCATTCGGATCTGTGAAACTGCGGGTTATGATGTGGTCATCGTGGAGACGGTGGGCGTTGGGCAATCGGAAACTGCGGTTGCGGATGTGGTGGACTTTTTGTTGCTGCTCGCTGCACCAGGTGCGGGCGATGAGCTGCAAGGGATAAAACGTGGTTTATTAGAAAAGATAGACGGCGTAGTGATCAACAAAGCAGATGCCAGCAACAAACTGGCCGCGCAAGTGACAGAAAAGCAGTATCAGTCGGCGTTGTCTATTTTACGATCTCAAAAACTCTCCATCCAATTGGTCAGTTCCACGGAGCGCACGGGAATTCGCGAAGTTTGTGACACTTTGGTATCGACCTGGTCTAAAGACAAGGACACCTTTACAAGCAGGCGCCGCGAGCAGGATCTATTGTGGCTCGATAAATATGTTCAGCAGTTGGCATTGATGAGCGTGAAGGCGCAACTCTTTGAATCTGCTCAATACGCTACTGCCAAAGAGAACATTGCTCGAGGTTCCATCGATGTGCGCACGGCGGCCCATCAGCTTTTATCGTCTTTGACGTTGGGCTAGACAGGCATTCGTCCAGCTGCGAGCACAAATCGGTGAGCTCAATTTGCGGGTTTCCCTGCAGTTTGATTAAATAGAGTTGTGAGAAAACCCCTCCTTAAAGTACTGCTGTGCCTGTTGATTGTTCCAACTTTCGTTGCATCGTGCACGACCAGTGATAGTGGTGGTGCCGAAGACGAATCAGTGGAGAGCGAACTCAATTCCGAGCTAGATGACATGAGTGGCGTTAAAGACGAAACGGTTTCGGAAGATGACCTCGGAGATTCCAGCGACATTGATGATATCGAAGCCGATGCTGCCACAGATGATGGTGATTTAGACGCTGGTGGGGACGACGATTTTTTTGCGGAAGATGCGGAGCAACCCGACAGTGGCGGGACATCGGATCTCGCCGAAAAAGATTTGCAGCAAGAACTTGAAAAAGGGGAGTTTGATACTGCCGATACTGCGCTCAACGAACCACCTGCGGCAGTAGAGCCGGCCCCTGCGGCTACGGTCGGAGGAGGATCTTCGGCGGTGACTTCTAAAGAGACACCGGTGAGTGCCTCCGACGGCTTCGAAGCTGTGCCACCCCCTACTTTACAAATGCCCACCGATGACTTAGGAATTTCGGACCCCTTGGTGTCTGTTGTGGATCCACCTCTTCCCGGTGAGAAGGCCGCAAAGGACAACGTTCCGATCTCCAAAGTTCGCAAAGAACCGTTTGTGAGCAAGGCGGGCCGTTTGATGAATACAGTGTACATCGCGCGCCCTGGCGATGATGGCGGAACCATTAGTCAAAAACTTTTTGATAAAGACAATAAGGCTATTCTCGAAGAAGACAACGATGACATGCGCCGGGGCGTGAACGTCGGAGATAAGATTTACTACACCTCTGTAAATCGCCCCGACGACAAAAAAGAAATGCTCACATATTACGAAGACAAAAAGCTTCCGGTGAGCTATTACATCACTAAAGAGAGCGACAACATCCAAAAAATTGGCCGCGAGGTTTTAGGATACGACGATGCGTGGAAAGAAGTTTGGGCGACAAACGATTCCCTGCAAAGTCAGGCCATGCTTCCTGCCGGATTAAAGATTCGCTACTGGAGCGGCAACGAGCTCACTGAACCGCCACCTGAGGCTCCAATAATGGCCACGACAGACCCTGCGGACATGGGAGGCGGCGATGCCACACCTCCTCCAGCAGTTGTCACGACCCCAGAGCCTGAAACATTGCCCGATCTTTCCGAGGCGACGACGGAAGAACCTATACAGACCGGTGATGCCACTCCAATGCCAGCTGAAATCGCCACACCACCACCAGATGTGAATCCGCCAGCAATAGCCAAAGAGGGCGGCGATTCTCTGCTGACCGTAGCGGGGATTGCCATCATCGGTCTTGGAGTGCTAACTCTGGTAGCGATTCAAATTAAAAATCGCAAAAAAGACGACGGAAGTATTCCGCCATCGATGGAATTCACTAAAGTTTAAATGGGCACTTATTCGCTGCTCTTTTTTTGAAGGCGCAGTTCTTGGCCTTTTTGTTCATACTCTATGGGAGTTAGTAGAAGCTCGCCGCGCTTCCACGGCGGCGGCTCTCCCCTGCGGGTGAGGTGCGACAAAAATTCTCGCTCCTCGCTACGGCAAAACATCCAGCGGGTTTTGCCCTTTTCGACAAGTTCGTCGCCAATAATACGACCAAAAAAATCGCTGGTTGGCTTTTCGCGCGAAGCGAACAAATAAGAAGTGGTGAGAGTGGCATTTTTTATAGGAAGATGCTGTTCGATGTTTTTAAACCACTCTGGCTGTTCCCAGTGGATACGGTCATGGCACCAGTCGGTTTTAGATTGGACGAGTAAGGGACACGGTTTCTGATGCGTACAAGGTGCCCAAAGAAAGTACCCTCGGTCGATCAGGGTTTGCCGGAACGCCATCAATCGCCGCGCGTGATGAGAGGTGGAGGGTTCCGCGATAAAAAGATGATCTAAATCGAAGAGCCACTCGGGCGCCACTTTGAGTTCGTTCCAGGAGTAGGAGAACACACCGAGTGTGTTTTTAAGATTCGATGGCAGCGTTGTGGACACCTGTGGTAAAAAATGTTTTTTAAGTAGCCGCAGCGGTTCAGCCATGTGGTCAATTCCTACCAGTTCGGCCTCTTCGTTCCACACCGATTGATCTCTCCCAGCAAGAAGAGCCGAGCCCAAGCCACAGCCGTAGTCTAAAACACGACTAAAGGTTTTCGGAAATTGCACCTGGCGGGCCGCACTCCACAGTCGGAGGAGACGCACGTAATTCAATGGAAAAAAATAGGCTGCATATGCCGCTACAAAATCGCCATTTTGCCACGGCGTCGTGCGGTTTTCAGATTGGTAATGATCCGATAGTTTTAAAACCGCCGCCGCAATATTTTTTGGGCGCTCCAAAGAGTGGCCGTAGTCGTTGAGGAGGGCCTCAATTTGTAGTTGATAATTGCTCGGAATTGTATACTTTTGCACTCTCAATGGATACTCGAGGAGAACTTCTTATGCCAACTAAAAAGACACCCACCATCGAAACCGGCGCTTTTATCGGTAAAAAATTACCAAAATTCACCTTGCCCGCAACCGGCGGAAAAGAGATATCCTCCGCTGATCTCAATGGTGCTGTATTGTACTTTTACCCCAAAGACAGCACTTCTGGATGCACTAAAGAGGGCGAGGACTTTCGCGACAAGCATGCCCAGTTTAAAAAGTTGGGCGTGGCCGTGTATGGTGTGTCCCGCGATTCATTAAAATCTCATGAAAAATTTAAGGAAAAATATGGGTTTCCATTTGAGCTCATCAGTGATGCCGAGGAAACTCTTTGCAAAGCACTGGACATCATGAAGATGAAGAGCATGTATGGTCGTCAGTATATGGGTGTGGATCGCAGCACTTTTTTCATTGGTAAAGATGGAAAAATTAAAAATGAGTGGCGCAATGTAAAAGTTCCGGGCCATGTGGACGCCGTTTACGAGTTTGTGAAATCGCAAAAGTGATGAGTTCCTTCCTGTCGCTACCTATGGAGCGACAGAGATCTTTTAATTGAAGCTACTATTGTAAAAAAAAGTGTACGTCATACACTTGAAAAGCCCACTTGGATTCGGTGTGAGTGATGTTTTCCAGAACGGCCACTGATTCTGGGTAAATCAAAAAAGAATAATAGGATTCCGGAGAGGCGGGATCCCCGACAGACGCTTTTGTAAGAGTGGTTTGCTCGATGTATTTAACTGTAGCATAGGTGTTGCCATCGATTGTTGCCGTTTGAGCGGCTTCGTAGATGGCCACAACATCTCCTTGAGAAATAAGTTTGAGCGACTCAATCGTGCCAAAATCGGCGGAATTCACGGGTGAGGTGACATGCGCCAGTTCCTCGGGAAGCGCGGCCAGGCCCGGAAAAACTTTTTTGCACTGAACAAGCTGCAGCTTGGGTTGGCAGCTATAGCCGTCCTGGCGAAGTTCATCGAGGCGCGCTTGTCCTTTGGGTGAAGGTGCGTAGACGTTTTCGTAGCGAGTGGATCCGGTAACGGCGTACTGGCCCTTAAAATGAAATTGCCCCTCGATAGCAAAGGCTGTGGACACAAATACCGATAAACAAAGAGTTAAAAATGACTGAATGATCATAGGAGTCCTCCATTGCCGTTTATTAGAGGCGACCCGCCTGTTGAGGTCAAGAAAACGGAGGGAGCGGTGTTCTATGGTGCCAAAGAAATGAGCTTACTAGCGTTCAATAGGGGTTTCGTCATCATCAGTCGGGAGCTGTACGCCTTCGGGACACTTGGTGAACAGTGTCTGATTTTTTTCGAGCGCCAGTAACGCCTCCGAAATCTGTGTGAGCGTGTCAGGAGATACGCCAGCGATTTCTTTAGCGTACGTCGCGCGTAGCGTGCCGAGATCGCGAAAGAACGCCGCAAATTCACCGAGTAGATTGGCCTCCACGGAAAGCGTTTTATTGTCGTAACCGAGCTTGTTCAGCACCGAGCGGACCATTTTTCGTTCACTGGGCTGGAGTGCTTGAAACACTTTTTTAACACTATTTTTGTAATCCGGAGTGCTATCAAATAATAAATGGTTGAGTTCATGTTCGGCGGTGCCGCGGCCACAAGTCTTGTGAGCAGCGCCGAGGTACATGGGTTTCTTGAGAACAAATTTGCCTCTTTCAAGCACCATGTTGCCGTTATCTAGGAGCGATTTTTGCAGCAGCCGTTCCTGCGAATTTAACTTTATATTTTTGCTGCGCGCGTGTTCAAAAAAAGCCACCGTGTCGTTAGGTTCTAGCGTATACCCCTCCACCTCGGAGTCGTAGTCGTGACGGGGATTGATGGATTTTTGCGCGGCAAAGTCGCCAACACGATCAAACATGAGCGCCATGTCTTTTTGTTGTTGAAATGCCAAAAATGCAAAGTTGTCTCCGTGGCGGTAGGCCGTCATTGGTTGAGTCTGGCGCAGTACATTTTTTGCCACGTCTTTTTCGGTACAGAACACGTTGTCGGTGTTGAGGAAAGCATGGGCCGTCGTGCCCGATACGAAAATGGCCAGAATGAATACAACGTAGCCCATTGAGTGTGTTGCTCCCCAGTAATCATCATACACAGATGCTATAAAGGGAGCAAATTTTTAACCGGCTAACGGGCCAGATTGGCCCGTTTATCAATAATGAAATCCGAGCTTCGATTTAATGTCTTTTGGTAACTCAGGCAAACTGGACTTGGGAACTAGGAACGTGCTCAGATTGAAGAGGTCTGTGAACACTTTGTGTTTGTTGGCTGCAGCCTCCAAATACTTGTGACCCGCGGAACCCCCGGTACCCATCTTTGCGCCGAGCATGCGATGGGCCATCAAGGCATGGCGCTGACGCCACTGAGTGAAGTTTTCATCAATGTGTTGAAGCGCTGCCATCAAGTTGTAGGGCAGTTGTAAAAGGGGCTCATCCCGATAGAGCAATATGAACAAAGCCGCCTGAAGGGCCTTAAAGCTCAGTCTCCATAATCCTTGCTCTTGGAGTTTTTTGTAGTTCTCCTCATCAAAGATGGAGATAAAACTCTCCCGAGTCGACTGAATGTTGGAGAGGTGCGATTTTTTGCTTTCCTCGTCCATGGGTGAATTTTTGACGGCATCCTCATTTTCGCTGAACATTTTCTCCACGGCTTGTTTGTAGGTCGCCCAAAATGGAAAGGCGTTGGAAAAAATAAACGGCGTGCGCTCGAGCCACTGTTCCAGGCTTGAGAACAACGACGGCATCTCTTCGGATTTTTGTGCGCGCGCGGCTTCCTCGGTTTTGAGTAAGTTTTTATAATCTTCGTTGTTAAATTTTAAACGCTGTTTGAGACCCATTTTGTTTTCGATCATGCGGAACTGATGGCTCTGAAAACCCGATGCGGGATATAGGAACTCGCGGAATTCCAAAAAATCCATGGGAGTCATAGTTTCCAGTACGTCCACCTGCTGAATCAATAGTTTTTGAATTTCGATCACACGGTTGAGGCGGCTAACAATTTTTAGCGTATCGCGGTCTTCGACGGAGGCTTTATTGAACAAACCGAGCACGCTGTCGATCTCCCAAAGAATTTGCTTGAACCACAATTCGTAGACTTGGTGAATGATAACAAACAGCATTTCGTCGTGAGCCGGCTTTCCGTACTCAATGCTTTTTGGTTTTTGTAATCCAATCAAGGCAGGCACTTGCAGGTAATCGGAATAATTGATGCTCGGATAGGGCTTTTCCATTAACAGTCCTTTTGTTGAAGAGCAGTATATACGGCCTTGGCGAACTTCTCAACGTGGTCCTCGTGGGTCGCAAAAGAGGTCATCAGGCGGCACTCGAATGTCTTTTCGTTCCACACGTAAAAAAAGAATTCTTGGCGGAGTTTTTTAACAACGTGCTGCGGGAAGCAACAGAAAACCCCGTTGGAGTGCACCGGGTAGTTGGCACCTATGTCGATTGCTTTCAGGCGTTCCGCCAATTTTACAGCCAGCAAATGTTGGTGTTGGGCGATGGAGTGCCAAAGGTTGTCTGCAAAATAAATTTGAAATTGGCGAGCCAGGTAACGAGTTTTGGAGGGTAGCTGTAAATACTGTTTACGCAGGTATTTAAAGCCGGGTTGCAGATTTTTATTATGGATCGCCACGATCTCACCCACCAGCAAGCCATTTTTAGCGCCACCCACTGAGGAAATATCGGCGTATTTTAAAATGTCAGCAAAGGAACATTGCAAATAGTAACACGCATTGGCCAGGCGCGCGCCGTCCACGTGCAGATACAACTGGTGACGATCGCAAAAGGCGCGAATCTCTGAAAGCTCGTTCAGAGTGTATACGGTTCCGAGCTCAGTGGGCTGAGTGATTGAAACCATCTTTACTTGCGAAAAATGTTGATCTCCGCGGCGTATGAAAACCTCTTCCAGATTATCCACTGTGAGTTTTCCGTTTTTGTGGGGAACAGCAATCAACTTGCAACCAGTGATTTTTTCCGGCGCCCCACACTCGTCGACATGCAAATGAGACACGTCTGTACACACAACGCTCTCAAACGATTTTAAGGCGGCGCCGATGCACAGGACGTTGGCGGCTGTACCGTTAAACACAATGTGCGTGTCCACAGCGGCCAAAGTTTTTTTGAGTTCATCGTTGAGTGCGCGGGAAAAATCATCGACGCCGTAACTGGCCGCAAAAGCCGGTGTGTCTTCGGTAAAGGCATTGAGAATCTGAGGATGTATGCCGGCGTGGTTGTCAGAACCAAAGGAAATCATGGCCTGTTTAAACTACGCACACCACTAGCGGTCAAGAGTGGTGCAAGGAGTAGGGGCAATTAGGAGTGGATGAAGCGGTGTACTATTTGGGCGGCGAGCTTTGCGGTGCGATCATCACTATCGAGTGGCGGCGAAACCTCATAAATGCCCAAGGCGCGCACGTCGAGGCGCTTTAAGAGAATATCAAAGAGTACAAAAAAGGGATTGGGCTCAAGCCCTGTTGCCCAGCTCTGACTGCAGCCAGGGGCATAGGCCGAGGAAAAAGCATCGATGTCCACACTGAGAAATGTGGGCCGTGGCTGCACCAGCGACTCGGTCAGTGATTCGAGAACCACTGGGACGAGGCCGTGGAGGAGTATGTCGTCTAAGGTGATGAGTTTGGCATTTTTGCTACGGGCCCAATCATAGTGGCTTTGGCTATTGCACTGGGACTGGAGACCGATCTCTACAAATTCAAAGGAGTTTTCTGGAAAATCGTTGAGGAGACGGAAAAAAGGCGTCCCACTGGATAGCCCTTGAAAGGTGTCACGCACATCGAGATGAGCATCAAAATTAATGAGGAGCGGTTTGTATTTTCCCTTTTTTTCCGATGTCAAAGCATCGAGAAATCCTGCGCCATCAGAAAAACCGTAGTCATGGCCACCGCCGAGTCCGACCCACCGATGGCCAAGAGACAGTGCCTCATGGGCATGTTCGCGCCCAACAGTATGGCGGCGTTCGATGGGTGTGTCGGGCTTGAGATTGCCCACATCCCAAACCGTTGGGCGAGAACTCTTCCAGGCCGGTGAGGTCATTTTATAGAGGTATTTTCGAATCGCATCGGGAGCGAGAGCGGCGCCTGGCCGCCCGCCATTGATGCGAATGCCCTCGTCGTCGGGATAGCCAGCAATTACAAACGACGCTGCGGTGGCGGCTTTTTCCAGCGTGCTCACCGGTCGCGCCAGTTCTCCCAAACGCGGATCATTCGCCTTTGTCGATTTAAAAAACAGATCGGGAGAGCTCGGTTGAAAACCCATGGCTAAAAGGATTGAGCTTACTTCATGTTTTTTGCGGCAAAGTCCCAGTTGACCAAATTCCAGAATGCCGTCACGTAATTAGGGCGCGCGTTTCTGTAGTCGATGTAGTAGGCATGCTCCCAAACGTCGCAGGTGAGAAGGGGAGTGACGCCTTCGGTGAGTGGGCATCCGGCATTGGAGGTTTGCGTGATTGCCAATGAGCCATCCTTGTTTTGCACCAGCCATGCCCAGCCGCTACCAAACTGAGTGGTGGCTGCAGCAGAGAATTTTTCTTTAAACTGAGCAAAGGAACCCCACGTTTTATTGATCGCTTCAGAGAGTTTTCCAGTGGGTTCCCCGCCGCCTTTAGGCTTCATGCTGTTCCAGTAAAAAGTATGATTCCAAACCTGAGCCGAGTTGTTGAAAATGCCACCCGATGATTTTTTGATGATGTCTTCCAAACTCATGTTTTCAAATTCAGTGCCTTTGATCAAATTGTTCAAGTTCGTCACGTAGGCATTGTGGTGTTTGCCGTGATGGTAGTCCAAAGTCTCTGGAGAAATGTGCGGAGCAAGAGCATCTTTCGAGTACGGTAGTTCTGGAAGTGTAAAAGCCATGAGGGCCTCCTTTTTAAGCGCGTTCAGTTAAAATGCAATTTTAAGTCAGATCGGTGTACGACTCAATGAAGCCCTTATCCAATGAAACACCTTGTTGAAAAGATTTTGATCACCAATTGAGTAAACGCTGTAAATTTGTGGAGAATCCAACACATTTAGGAATGTGACCGTTGCATAAAGTCTTCTAACTATATGTAAATATTGGCATAAATGGGCCCGCACGGCGGGGGCTTGTAAATTCAAATTGTGGAATTGCTGGAGCACCCCCTTGAAATTACCAGCGGGCCCGACTAGATTGCGGGCTCCAAGGGACACAAGTTCCATTATGGGAGGGAGAGAGTATGAAGAAGTTCGTATTTGTATTAGCATTTCTTGCGAGCACTGTGGCATCCGCACAAGTGGCGCCAGAAGAAATTTTCGGTGGCATCCTCGATATCATTCAGGACCAAATAAATAAAGACCAAGGTAAAAGCACAGGCTACGGCCCGGGTGTTATACTTAAAGACATCGGCAACAACCGTATAGCTTTAGGACGCGTGCGTTTAGATGCCGACGGCCAGGGACAGGTTTCGTTTGTGCTGCCCAAGTGCAATCAGAGCGAAAACCAAGCGGTTACGGCTCTGCGCTTTCGCATCGACAATGCGGATGCCTACGTAGATCGTGTACGCATCGCTTTTCAAAACGGAGAAACAGAAACTGTCGACGTTGATAAAGTGTACGACGAAAACTCCGTTTCCGACTGGTATGAGATCGAAGGTGGCAAGCGCTGCGTGAAGTCCATCACTGTTCGCGGCAAGTCGGTGGAAATCATCGATGACAATCATTTTGGAAATCAATTTGGTGTGGATGTGATTCAAGGATTTAAGAAGCCGTTTCCAGGCGCCTATCCGCCACCACCACCTCCTGGACATCCTGGTTGGGGCCATCCAAATCCACCACCACCTCCGCCCGGCCATTATCCCGGCAACCCAGGTTGGGGGCAGCCACCACCACCGCCACCGCCAGGTTGGGGCAAGCCTGTTCCGCCGCCGTATTTTGAACCCGCACCAACGGTTCTGACGTTCATCGGGTTAAAAGCCAATAACAATGGTGGATTTTAGATTTAGCGCGAGTTCGCGCTGAAGAGAGTCTCACAAAAACAAAAGGGCTAACTCTAAAAGTTAGCCCTTCTTTTTTAATCAGATCAAAGCTCGAGGCTATTTAAAGAGTTTATTGTCTTCGATATATTTTGCTACCACGCTTGGCACGTACTTCTTCCAGGCGGCGTCACCGGATTTTACCATGCTCTGCAACTGATGATCGCCGATCAATAGGGAGTTGTCACAGTGGTGTTGCTTGATGTCCTCCAAATAATGCTCGGACACCAAATACTGGAACAACAAATATTTTTTATCGTCCGTCTTAAAATTAGAAATGGTCAAAAACGGTGCGTTTGGATCGATCAAATATTTTTTGTCCACTAGATTGCTGGGTGTAGGATAGAGGTACATGCGTGTCTGGTCGGAAAATATGCGCGCAAACGATTCAAACGACTGCATCTGATCGGTTTCGAACAGATCAATGAGCTTTTTAGAGGGATAGACCAAATGCACGTGATCGTTGGTGAACAGCGCCAGGTAATCGATCAACTGATAGCTGTCGTGGTATTGAGAAATTATCAGGTTTTGCTCCGCGAGCATGAGCATTCGAATCTTATGCACAAGGTGGCGGCGCTTCTCGGGAGTGAATTCATCCACGAAAATTTCGCTCAGCATGAGGGGATTGCAATGCCCCTCCGTTTTTTGGGCGCAGAAATGATCACGGGCGCTGATATGCATGTCGATGTCGGAGGTGCACACAGGATTGTATCCGGCGCGGTGGAGAAGCACCTGGCGCTGGTAAAGTTCCTCGGCCACGTGGCTCACTTCTCCATTAGGGCGAATCATCAATACGCGGGTGAGGCCGGCCTTTAACAACTCTAGGTTTGCGTCCACCGGATCGACGTCTTTAAAGACAGGGCCGGCGATGCGAATCAGGTTGATCTCGAAGCTTGCACACACCTCGGCATCGGCGACAAGTTCTAAGAGCTTATCGATTTTCCCCTCGCAGTTGTGGGCGGCATAGAAGAGGTTCACTCCCAATGCGCCTAAAGCCTCTTGCTGTTGAAGGTTGGTGGAGTCGAGGAGGCGAATGTGCAAAATGATTTCGTTTGCGGGACCACCGATTTCACTTTGATATTTAATGCCGATCCAGCCGTGAGTGTCGCCGCGGTATTTGGGGCTTTTAGCCGCCACTGTATTTGCCAAGCAAAACAGTTTTCTTTTTTCTTTGATTTCGTTTTTACTGCGGGTTTCGAGAAGATTGTATTCGTAATCGAGCATGCGGCGCAAACGGCCTTCGATCACATAGCGACCACTAGGTTCAGGGCCATAGATGGCATCGCTAAATGCCATGTCGTAGGCAGAGATGGCTTTGGCAATTGTGCCGGAGGCACCACCGACTTTAAAAAACCAGCGGGAGATCTCTTGCCCGGCGCCGATCTCAGCAATCGTACCAAAATACGATTTGCTCAAATTGATGGAGCGAGCGCGTTCGATTGTAGAAGAATTGGTATTCGATAAAGAGGCCATAAATCAAGCGTGCCAGCGGATGGTCCCGCTGGCAACTCTAATTATGGTGATATTATTTTTCGCTCATGGAAAGGATATTCACTTGAGCATTTTGAACTTGCGAAGTCTCGATCGAAAGCTTGCTCAGGATGGATTTACCGGCAACAAATGCGCAGTTATCACAGGCAATGGCTTCGATGTTTTTAAGACTAAATGCGCCAAAGATCATCGCAGGGATAATGACTTTTGTACCGTGGACGCTTTGGCCACTGTTCGCAGTGACATCCATTTTACCTTTGTCTTCAAATGGAATTCCATTGGCTTTTAAGTAAGCGAGATCCACTGTTGTGTAAATGGATTCTGGATTTACGATAAACAGTTGGATATCCATTGCGCCGCCAACAATGGCAGGAGCAAAAAAGTAGTTACCGAGTTTGGATACGGTCATGTTTTTGATGGCGTATTTCTCTTGGTAATCTTTAAACTGGTTTTTAATGTTGATGGCCAAGTTGTGCCATGTTTTTTGTGTTTGTGGCAGCGTCATATTGAAGTGGCCGATGATGCTCAGTGCTTCGCCGTAGTTGTGAGACTTGGTGAGCATGGACATCATGGATTCAGCGATTTCAAGATTGCTTGGATTGGCTTTGATGGCCTTGTAATACCACTCTTTAGCATCGTTAAAATACTCTTTTTCGCCAAGACTTTTTGCAAAATGCATTTGATGTCTCCATGTGCCGTCTTCTTGAGTGAAGAAGCGCTGGAAGGCGAGGATCGCTTGGTCGTGTTTATTGGATTCAGTCAATGCAATGGCATATTCACCGTTGATCGTTGCATTTTTAGGATCTTTTTTAAAGGCGGAGGCGAGTGCGGTTTCTTTACAGGTTTGCTTTTTGAGTTTGTAGCAGATAACAGCCATGCGGAAGTCGTCGCCAGCGCTGTTTAACTTTACAGTAGATTTAACGTTATATATGACACGCTCAGCGAGGAAACCTTTCCATTCATTGGCGCCGTAGCCGATAGCAAGAACGCCGAGTACAGCTGCAGAGAACTTGAGAAGGCCTTTGGTTGTAAACGAACGCTTCGGTTTGGAAGTGAACATGGGTGCCGATGACTTCTTTTTGCCGGGGTTCAACGAACCATGCCAGCCACAAGAACAAATAGCCAGGTCACCGGCGATTTTAGAGCCATCAATATGAGAGTTACATCTAGGACAATTCAAAAGCATAATAGCCTCCTCTAACGGAGGAAGATTTTGCAAAGCGGGTGCCGGCTGCGCGTGCGCCGGGATACGCCTGTAATCTATTGAAATGACTTGGCGTTAGTTTGTAATTCGCGCAGTGTCCGACGCAAATACGCGCTTCTTAAGCATAAGGGTGCCCTAAATTGTTAGTCGGCGGGCTGTATAGAGGTGCAGGAGAGTGGGTGGTGCAGGAGAGTGGGTGGTGCAGGAGAGTGGGTGGTGCAGGAGAGTGGGTGATGCAGGAGAGTGGGTGATGCAGAAGAGTGGGTGATGCAGAAGAGTGGGGTGAGGCGCAAAACCATGATTCTAAATGCGTCTCCTTGAGAAGGTAAGGCGCTGGCAAGATCGGTAAACTCTATATCCAGTTCATCTATTACTCAGCGCCGAACCGCCGCTTTAACTCTTTCCGCGCAAGATAGGAAATTGTGCTGGCCCATT
>CAYNTO010000025.1:35607-42678 GCA_964400355.1 uncultured Pseudobdellovibrionaceae bacterium | reverse complement strand
CGTTCATCTCGTTCATCTCGTTCATCTCGTTCATCTCGTTCATCTCGTTCATCTCGTTCATCTCGTTCATCTCGTTCATCTCGTTCATCTCGTTCATCTCGTTCATCTCGTTCATCTCATTCATCTCATTCATCTCATTCATCTCATTGGCGCGAAGCATTTTTTTAAAAATTTTAATTTTTTTCTGGACACAATATCTTGAGCTCTAAACTGCGCGGCGTATGCAGTTTTGCGACAGGCAGCGAAGGATCATGTCTTTCATTTTTAATGCTCACCAGGCTCGCTTATTGATCTCAATAACGCTTATAGAGCACTCGACTTCAGCGACAGGCCCAAGCCATTTTCTCAAGAAAACAGCTTTTAAAATCGGTGGTAGATTGAACGGAGAACAGGTTTTCAGGAGGACCACATGAAATATGCGAAACTCAGCAATCAGGAACTTAAAGATAAACTTTTAAAAATTGAAACATTTGAAAAGCGGGCGGACCGCGTTGCGATCGAATGTATCGCCGAAATAGAAACTCGCAAAATTTATTTGCAGGAAGCATACCCCAGTTTGTTTCAATATCTGCTTGAGGTTTTTCACTACTCTCCTGCCAAAGCGCAAAGACGCATCGATTCGGCGCGACTTCTCAGAGAGGTGCCGGACATTGCTGAAAAAATAGAAAGTGGGGCCTTAACCATTTACCAGGCCTCACAGGTGCAAAAAGCCGCACGCACAATAAAAAAACTGGAAAATCGAAGGCTCACCGTAGAAGAAAAAAAAGAACTCCTCAAAAAAGTAGAGTCTGTTTCAAAAAAAGAGACAGAGTTTGTAATTGCTCGCGAACTCAATTTTCCCATTGAACCCATCGAGCGTGAACAACTACATCGAAACGCATCTGTCACGCTGACGCTCACCTTTTCAAGCCAACAAATGGAAATTCTAACAGCCGTCCGAAACGGGCTATCACATTGCGTTCCCAGCCACAAGTGGACGGATGTGGTCTGTTTTCTAGCTCACAAAGAGTACAGAAAACGATTTGGAACTCTACCGCGGGGCGAGTCGGCAGCGAATTCTGTAGTGAACTCGTTATCGGTCAATCGTGCGAGTTGCCAATCTGTGGGGGATCCATAAGAGAGGCACCGCTTACGGGATTTGGTAAATGGGCAGTCTACGGCAGTGCCCGCGTGGAAAATGTCGCCATGGGGGTACCGATTCTTCATCGATAGTGGGGCGCAAACATGTGGGAGCGGCCTGCCCTAATCCTGCGACCAGCGCGTCCGCAAACAGAATTTGCAACTTCTTGCGGACTCTTCGGTGCCCCACCCGTGTTTCTATCATCATCGAGCCTCCCGTTCGAAAGCGGTGTCATCCGCCTCCCATCTCACTTTCCCAGGGGAAGTCGCCGGGCCCACCACACAGTGACCATCCAAAACACGCCAGTACTCCTTCCAAACCAGTCCGGTTAGATGCGAGGTATAAAGGGCGAGAGTGTCTGTTGACAGGAGTCTCGAAGTGACCGATTCCTAACGGACTATGGCAAAGAAGAAAAAACCTGCGAAACCCGTAAAAGCTAAACCGGCTAAAGCCGCAAAACCCGCCAAAGCGGCTAAAAAGGCGGCTCCTGCTAAAAAAGCGGCAGCGCCCAAAAAAGCTGCAGCAGGCAAAAAGCCGGCTGTGGCGAAAAAGGCCGCACCTGTAAAAAAGGTACCGGCGGCAAAGGTTAAGGCGACCAAAGTCAAAGCAGTAAAACCTGCCAAAGACGATGCCAAAAAGTCTTCTAAAGCAGCAGTGCTTGCCAAGCCCGCAGACGCCAAAGGCAAAGAAAAAGCTCCGGGCAAAGAGCCGGTGACTAAAGAAGCCAAAAAGGGCAAAGGCAAGGTCGACGCCGCGGCGGCCAGTGGTGAGGAAAAGCTCGTCATCGAACGGCCGGCTGAGCGCGATGTGTTTTTGACCGATGCGGAAGGCCGCAGGCTTTGCAAAGTGAAAGATTGCGATCAACTTTCTGCCGTGGAACTCTATTGCCGCTACCACTACCTCCTGTTCTGGAAGAAAATCCAAAACCGTAAAAAAATTCTGTCCGAAGGCAAACTGGAGCAATACATCGAGGAACTCACCTCCAGATACCCGATCAAGTTCTTAGAACTGATCCGTAAAGACCTTCATACCGAAGCCGATTTTATGAGTGCCATCCAGGAATTGGATATCGACGAGTCGAGCACACTCGACGAGTTCGAAGAAGATGAAAACTTCATCGACGAAGTGCGCGGCATTAGCACCGAAGTCGCCGATAGAGGAGACGAGGAGTTCTAGAATCCTCGTTGGCCGGGTGGCAAAACCCTGCACCCAGCCTCGTTCACCGTGTGCGGCCCTCATCGGTGCCGCTTCCCACGCGTCGCCACCGTCCTGGAAATATTTAAAACTTTATTTTGCTCAGTACTGATGCACCTTCGCGGTGCACTCATATTTCACTTTCTGTAAGTTTCTATGGCGCATTTCATAAAATACCCTGAATTGGCACCTGATTTTTCTTTTTTTGTTGTGCAACATCAGAAATGTGTTTTGATTTTGTTTGTAAACGCACAGTGTGCGTAATGCTCGACTTGTCGACACGCCTTTGGGGGCGTGCACATTCCAAAGGGGGAATCATGTTTCAGTCTATAGCTACGGCTTTTCACGAGGGCGGAATTTTTATGTGGGCCATCTTGGCTCTGCAGGTGTCGTCGGTCGCTATTATTATAGAGAGATCGTATGTGTTGTTCTTCAAACGCACCAAAATCAGCCAGGATTTCATGCGCTCTATGGAGGCGACAATTCGCAAGGGCGATTTGGACCAAGTGGTATCCCAAACTCAACATGCTGAGAACCCTCTCGCGGTGACCATCCACGCGGGCGCCCAAGCGGCTAAAAATTTAGGCGGCAAAGATGAAATTCAAGGTCGCATGGACGAGGTGTTGATCGCGGAAAATTCCACTTTAGAAAAGCGCACAGCGTTTCTCTCCATGCTCGGCAACGTGGCGACCCTTACTGGTCTTCTCGGGACGATCACGGGTATGATCAAATCGTTTGCGGCAGTGGCTTACGCCAACCCCGCAGAAAAAGCGGCGCTGCTCTCAGCAGGTATTTCCGAAGCCATGAACGCCACAGCGTACGGGCTGATCGTAGCGATTCCGGCGCTTGTGGCGTACGCTATCCTAGTGAACCGCACCAACCATCTTATGGAAGAACTCACGCAGGGGTCGCTCAAAGCATTTAATCTTTTGAGCTACGCCTACGATCCTATGACTGTAAAAGGTCTTCGCTACACAGGAAAAGCAGCGAGCAGCAACGAAATCAACGCCTAGTCTTCGACTAGGTTTTTGTTTGCAATGGCAAGGAGGCTCAAGTGAGAGCTGGAAAACAACATCTGGATTTTGAAATCAATCTGATTCCATTTATCGATCTATTATCATCGTGCATCTGTTTTTTACTTTTGACGGCGGTATGGGTGCAGGTGGGATCGATGGACGTTAAACAGGCCGTCGGCGGGCAACCCGCCGCGGAGACTGTTAAAAAACCCACGTTATGGGTGAATATGGGCGCTGATGGGGCTGTCACATTGAATGTGCAGGACTCAAAAAAAGTTCCTGGGAAATTGCATAAATTAGGTATCAAAGGTCTTGAGGGTAAGATGGATCTCACGCAAATCGACGTGGCGATTAAAGAGCTCAAAACTTTGGAGCCCGAATTGCGAACGGCGCTCATTCAGCCGCAAGCGGCGTCATTGTACGAAGACATGATTGTGCTTATGGACAACTTTAAACAACAAGGTCTGGTGGATCTGGGAGTATCACCTCTATGATGGGATCAACTACCGTAAAGCAAACCATGTTTACATCGCTTGCCAATGTCTCAGTGTTAAACCCGAAAGGTAAGCGCCATAAGAAGAGCATTTTTGCAGATCTTCTTTTAACCGCGCTTATTGATGCGTTTTCAATTCTGGTGATTTTTCTTTTAATGAGCTTTTCCTCCTCGGGAGAAATCCTCACGCTGGGAAAAAACATGGAGCTTCCTAAAGCGGGTCTCGGCATTATGCTCGAGCGCCATCCGGTGATTAAACTGGAAGAGGGTAAAATTTTTCTAGAAGACAAAGAGATTAAGGAATCGGATCTGGTTGCGGAAATGATGAAGCTTCGCGAGCAGTATAAGGAAACTCATCCCAACGAAGAGTATCCAGGGATTGTAACGATTCAGGCGGATCGCCGTTTGAAGTACGAACAAATGAATTCCATTGTTGTGGCATCGGGAAATGCCGGGTTTAGCGATATCAAATTCGCTATTCTTATGAAGTAAGGATGCATATGTCTAAATTAGTTCTCGCTGCTGCCTTTGTTTTGAGCGCAGCGTTTTCATCTGCCAACGACGGCCTGGACGAAAAGGCACAGAATCTCTTGATTGAAAAACTCACTCAAGTGAACCTCAATTTAGCGCCCAATGATTCGTCAAAGACCTCGATCACACTGCGTTTGGGTGATCTCCATGCAGAGCGCGCACGCCGACTCGCCAACGCCGAACTGAACCAAGGCTGCACAACATGTACGGCCGGGGACAGAGATCGCAAAAAAGCCATCGAGATGTACAATTCGGTTCTTCCCCAACTGCAGAGCGATCAGAAAGCCCGTGTTCTCACCCAAGTGGGCCATCTGCACGAGCTCACCGGTCAAGAGGCCAAAGCCATATCTATATATGAGCAACTTTTAAAAAACGAAAACCCATCGATCGCGAGCGAGGCTCAGCTCTCTTTAGCGGAAGTGTACTTTAAAAAAAGAAACTACCCCCTCGCCCTCGAGCACTACAACAAGGTGAAGCAGAGCCATCCCACTCAAAAAGGCCTTGCCACCTATCGTGCCGGTTGGAGCTTGTTCAATATGAATCGTATGGATGCCGCCGCGGCGGAATTAAAGGCCGTGCTAAGCTCGCAGGAGCTGCTCTCGCGCACTGTAGGTGGTGCAGTGAGCGTGGACAAGCAGTTTCAGGAAGAAGTGAGTCGCGACTATGCCACATTCCTCTCGCGTCTGCCATTTAGTGAAAAGCATATCGAAGAGCTTTATACATTGAGTCCTGAAAACGCGAAGCTAGCGCATACCCAATATTTGGCAAGCGAGTACGAGCGCCTGGGCCAAGTGCCAGCGGCGATCGCGGCATGGCGCTTTGTGATTCAGCGTCAGTCGAATCCTCAACAACGACTCGAAGGTCATGTGCACTTGGCACAACTTCAAGCACAACATCAACAACGCGATAAAGCGGTGCAGGATTTTTCGCAATCTTTAGACTTATGGAAGAGTTTGGGTGCATGCACAGACGACAGTTGTAAAAACTTAAAGATTCGCCTCAAGCAGTTCGTGGTGGATTGGAGTGCGCTCGAAAAAAAGGAAGCATCTCCAGAACTTCTCGATGCTTATAAACAGTATCTTGCCGTATTCCCTGAAGAGCACGATCTTCGTTTGTGGCAGGCTCAGGCCGCACAGAAAAAGGGTGAGCACGAATTTGCAATGAACGAAAACCTGTTTGTCGCAGACAGCCTTACGCAAAGCAAGGCGCCGCTCACTGATCAGCAAAAGACGTGGTTAGAAACTGCCCTTTTGGGTGCCATCGAAAGCGCCGAACTTTCTAAAAAGAACGAGAACATCGACAAAGCCACCAGTGCCTATCTTGCCAAGAGTATTGATCGCAAAAAAGAAATAGATGTTCGCTATCAACGGGCGCAGCTCGTTTACGAAATGGGCCAAAACGAGGCTGCCGCCGAACAGTTTAAGGCGTTGGCTTTGGATAAAAAGGCACCGGCCGACATTCGTAGCAAATCTGCAGATTTGGCCATGGATGCGCTGGTTTTACTTAAAGATGACGTGCGGCTCGAGGCGTGGTCCAGCGAGCTTTCAAAAGCACTTCCAAGCCAAGCGGCATCACTTCAGTCCGTCGCTCGTAAATCGGTCCTCACTCAGTCGTCGCAGCAGGCAACCAGTGGAAACTTGGAGGCTGCATGGGCAACGCTGATGCGCTTTGAATCCAAAGGTGCATCTCCCGACGAGAAGATCACGTACCTTAAAAATAAACTGATCTTGGCGGAAAAATTAGGAAAGCTGCAGCCGGCGCGAGACGCGGCGGAAGAGCTTTTACGCCAGCCCGCGCTCGCCGATGTGGATCGCGAATTCGCGCTCTCACGCAAGGCATGGCTTGCCGAACTTCAGTTTGATTTTGCGGGCGCTCTTGCCGCCACGGAAAAAATGAAGATGACGGGCGAAGAGGAGCAAAAGTTTTTAAAACTGGCGCTGCTTGCAGACCTTGCCGGTAAAGATGCCACCGGTTATTACCGCCAGTATTTAAAGGTTGTAAAAGACAAAGACAAAGCGGTAGCCGTTGCCAGTGAATTGGTGCGCAAGCTCAACTACTCTGAGAAGGAACTTGAAGCGCAACGAAAAACGTTGGAGCAAAATTCCGACGTGTACGCGCAAATGATTTATGAGGTGTACGCCCACAGCGGAAACGCCAAGCTTCTTGATCGCATCACTAACGACAAAAATCTTGCAGCCACACCTTTTGGATCGGCAGCACTCCGCTCAAAGTTACTTGCCGCCTATATTCCATTGCGCGACAAGATCAAAGGTTCGGTGATCGACTCCTCCAGCCAAGGAAAGTTGGCAAAGAGCTTAAAAATGCGAGTGGCCTATTTGGACGAAGCCGAAAAGCAAGCCATGAAAGCCGTGGACGCTCAAGAGTGGGCATCGCAAGTGGTGTTCTTAAGCCTCGTGGCGCAAGAGAATGAGCGCTTTTACAACGAAGTGCTTTCGCTTCCGGTGCCCGAAGGTTTGTCGGGCGAGGAAGAGCAGCAGTATTTGAGTTTGTTGTCGCAACAAGCGGGTCCGCATCAAACCAAAGCCAACGACATCAAAGCCAAGCTTTCCGAAATTTACGGACAAGATGCCAGCTTTGCAAAGTACCGAGAAGTGGTGGATGCGCAGGCGCAGCCGATTCGCAAAGTGTTTATTCGTGAGATGGCGGTATTAAAATCGGCTATGCCCAATGAGCAGCAGGCGAAAATTGCCGATGTG
>CAYNTO010000025.1:0-35507 GCA_964400355.1 uncultured Pseudobdellovibrionaceae bacterium | reverse complement strand
TGAGTTTGTTTTTAACTTTGGTGTTTGCCGCTCCTCAACCAGAGGCCGCGAAGTCCAAGGAAGCTGCAACCGAAGAGGCGAAAAAAGCCGCTGGCAGCAAATCCACCGACATGAGTTTTGATGAATTATTGATTCAAGGGAAATACCATTTTACGGACGAAGCGGTTACTACCGTGGAGCAAGACAAAGTCCTCGATGGTTTGCTCGAAGTGCGCAAGGATTTTAAGGACAGAATCCAGCAGTCAACAACACGCTACTAGATGGGGAGTAGACCATGAAAAGATTGGTTCTAGAAAATGGGGACAACAAGGTAGCGCGGATATTCCATTGGGATGGAAATGCCGCACACGTTATTTGTCGCGAAGACACGCGTCGAATAGAGCTGCATTCCGAACTGGAAATGCTCAATGCAAATCGTATTCTTTATAAAAAACTCGGTGTGGTTGATCCCAAAGAGATCCAAAAAACGCCGGTGACCATCGGTAAAAACGTAACGTTGCGCCTTGTGCAAGACATCGCGGCGCTCGAGAAAAGTGCGGAGCTTAAAAAAGACAATAAACGCACGTCGATTTCGATTGTTGTCGGAGTGATGGTTTTAAGTGGTGCGCTTGTATCTTGGCTTTCGACAATGACCGGCGACAACGCGGCAAAAAAAGAAGAGCTCAAGCAGCAGGTGGTTCAAATCGTTAAAAAGATCCAGCCTAAAGAAACAGTCAAACAGCAAATGATCAAGCCGGATGCCACAGTTAAAGTAGACACCAATAAAAAATTCAACGGGATCAAGCGCATGGGTGCGCTGGCTGTGCTCGGCAGTATGAAGTCGAGCAATCAGCGCGGTGGTCTCAATCTCAATGCGGTGAACACCACGGCGGGCCCAGGGCTCGGTGGAACCGGTGGGAGTGGCGGCGTGCAAACGTCGATCTACGCTAAAGGCCTCACTTCGGCGCCTCTCGGAGCGGGCCAAAACATCGCCGGTGGCGGTGGCTATGGCACGAAAGGCAAAGGTGGCGGCCAAGCTGGTTACGGAAAACTCTCCATGGTTGGTTCCGCCGGCAATATGCCCATTCCACTGGGTCGCGAGGCGATCATCGAGGGTGGCCTGGATTTAGATTTAGTAAGTGATGTGATTCGCCGAAACATGGGGCAAATTCGCTTTTGCTACGAGCAAGGATTGCAGTTGGATCCCTCACTTGCGGGTCGAGTGGGAGTGCGTTTCACAATTGGCGGCAATGGCCAAGTGAAACTGGCCGATGTGGAAAACACCACACTCAATTCCAAACAGATCGAAGAGTGTATAGTTATGCGTTTAAAAAGCTGGAAGTTCCCGCTACCGGATGGTGGCGTGGATGTAAAGGTCTCTTACCCGTTCTCGTTTAAGAGAACTGGCAACATTTAGAGTCAGGGGATATATATGAAATGGTATTTAGTACTCACAAAAGCAGTTATCCTACTCACGCTCACTGCGTGCGGTGGAACCAGTCAAGATCCTCTCGACGATGAATCTCCGGAAGTGCAGGCGGGGCAACCTCCGGGTAAGCCAAAACCACCGGAAGAAAAGCCCCTCGCTCAAGACGTATTGCGTATTTTTAGCCCCGAAGGTGGCGACTACTTTGTCTTCCGCGAGGGCGTTGAGCAAGAGATCGAGATTCGCGCCAGCAGCAGCTTTAACAACGTTCAATACGCGCTCGAAGTCGTCAACCTCGACCAGTTTAAAAACTCCTCGTCGGAGGTCACCCCTGGCGACGCGACACTGGGAACTACAGCTTCCGCTACATTTAAATGGGCGCCACCAAAAGGCCAAGTGCTCAACGACGTAGTGACATACCAACTGGAGGCGAAGGTCTACACAACCAATCTGGCCAATGAATACGTGTACATTAAAAAATTCCAGGTGTTCATTTACAAGGAAAACTTCGCGATTCCTGAGATTCTATCTATCTCTCCTGTGGCGGGGGCTGTTAAAGAAGGCAAGACGTCGACGTTCACGGTCATTGCCAGAGATGTGGATGCCACTCCAAACACAATGCCCGATCTGCTCGTGATGTCCAGTTACACCGATAAAAACGGGGCACCTTATCTCAAGTGGGGAGTGCCAACGCAAGATCCGGCAGATCCCACATTGTGGAAGTTTACAGTGACGATCGATCTTAAAGACGTGGAAATCACCAATAGTAAGAACACAGCGCAGCTCGCTTTGGCCGTGGTGAGCGCTGCCGATAAAAAATCTGTCGCCAAATCCGTATCCTACAATGTTTGGACAGCGGTCATGGCTCCGGCCACATCTTGGTTGGAAGCCGTTCAATTTAAGATCGGCCAGAAAAATCACTTCGATTTTACGATTCTTGATCCTAAAGGCGAAGGCGCGCTAACAACCTCATTCACAACTCAATGTGGAACTCTACCTGGTGCTCCACAGTGCTCGTGTGTGAACAAAGTGGGCGTAGCTGGAAAAGCAAACACTCTCAGCGCCTGTTCCATCGATTGGAATGTGCCTGCGGACATTTCTTTTCAGGAACAACAAATACTTTATAAATCCGAAAACAAAAGCACAGTGACGGGTGATGTGGATTCTAAACCCGTCGCGTTTTCTGGCAAAATCACATTGGTTCCGTAATTAAAGGAAGAGGACAGCATGAAACATAATATTTTAACTTTGATTTTAGTCCTAGGTTTTGCAGCGCCTGCAGCGGCAGATGTGATGGAAGACTTCGATGGACTTGGCGACAATAAAGAACTCTTCGACAAAGCCAAAGCGTTGCATCCCGAGATGGAGGTGACGGTTGTGCAAAAGCGCAATGTCGAACGCAGAAATCGTTTAGAGACAGCGTTCGAGGCGGCTTCGTATTTGGGTGGAGATAGCTACGCCGACACTTACGGGTACGGAATCAATCTTCACTATCACATCACTCCGCGCTGGAGCGTAGGGGCCAAGTACACTTATTTTACCAATGAGCTCAGCAAAGAGGGAAGCTACCTGATCAACGACCCTACTGGCGTCGGCTCTCAAGTTCCCTCCATCGACTATCCAAAGTCGAACATAATGGGTCTACTTAATTTTTACCCGTTCTACGGTAAAATGAATATTTTCGGAAACATCACCCATTTTGATATCTACGGATTTCTAGGTGGCGGCACCATCACTCTCGAAAGTGGTGGAACCCCAGTGTACACAGCGGGCGGCGGCATAGGCTTGTGGTGGAGTCAGCATCTCACCACGCGCGCAGAAGCGCGCTACCAAACCTACGAGGCTCAGCGCTATACCGGCGCTGCCGATATCGAAAACACCGTGATCAGCTTACAAGTCGGGTACCTACTATGATAAAAAAAATCACACTCACTGTTCTTTTCGGCCTGTTCGCCGTGAGTGCGCACGCCGATGACGACGTGCTCTCTATTCTTGGTGATGCAAAAGATAAAAAAGAAAACGGCGTGGTGGAAGATGTCCTTAAGGGAGCAAACGTTTCACCGTTAAAAGCATTGTTCGGAAAAACAACTGCGGAGCAAAATATCTTTTTTGATCTGCTCGCTAAAAACGAAAACGACAAAGCGCTTCTCCAGTATTTTGAGGCGTTTGGAAAATCAAATGCGCATCGCACGCCCAATGGCCAAGCTTTGTTGTCGTACTTATTTTTAAAGAACAACATGCCGGTGTTGGCGGTGGAGAACTTATTCTCGGACGCCAAAAATGCCACGATGGCGCCAGTGATGGCCGACACGCTCAGAGCCCTGCTACCCGATAACAGCGAAATCTGGAGACTCGCACGCATTCAGTGGGCTCCCAAGTGGACCAGTGTTTTTAGTCCTTCGGTAGAGGTGCAAGTGAAGGCCCGTAAAGTATTTACGGCGAAAGAAGTGGAAGAGCTTAAGAACGTTATTAAGATGTCCGCTCCCGACACGCGCGATCGCGCGGCGATTCAATGGCAATTGATTCTGGCCCTCGCCATGAGCGGCGACAATGGAACGGCTGCAAAATTGTTGCAAAATTTGATGACCTCCAAAGTGAGTCCTGTGCAGCAGGATCTTATGGATATGACGGCAGCGCGCATGTTGTTTGAAAGTGGCTACATGGATGCTGCGATCAAGTACTACAAAAAGGTGCCTAAGAGTTCGGACTACTGGCTTGAGTCGCAAGAGGAAATCGCATGGAGTTATATCCGTAAAGGTGAGCCTCAAAATGCTCTCGCCATCACCGAAAGTTTGGTGATTCCAGAATTTAAAAACATGGTGGGGCCTGAAACTGTATTCCTGCGCTCCCTTGCGCAACTGAAAGTTTGTGATTACCCAGGAGTTCTTAAAACTTTAAATCTGTTTAAAGAGCGCTATCAGGGGCGCACCAAAGAAATGCTGGCGGTGAGTGAGAATGCCAACACTCCGGCGGTTAAAGAGTTCATTGCGAAAATGAAAGTGCGTCACCACAAGCAGATCGAGCTGGGTGGCCTTGCCGCGAAACTTCCTCGACCGGTCACGCGTGATGAATCTCTCTATCAACATATTCGCGTGCAGGCGGCTCTCGAAAAAGAGGCGGCTATCGCAAAAGAAATTTCTGGCAAAAGCTTGGCTCTGGGCACATCCAAAGTGGGCTTTCAGGGTGAGGTGGAGGAGCTTAAGAACTTGATCGACTCCCGCGTGATGTCGGCAAACAATGCCGTGCTGGGGCGGATTAAGGCTCTGGCCAGCGAAGAGGTGAGCGACGTAAAGCGTTTGCTGCAAAAGCTTCATATCGTCGAAGCCGAAGTGCTTCAGCAGGCCCTGTCGGTTGCAAAGGTCACCGATGCCACCAAGAATTCTAAAGTGATTGAGAAAAAAGGCACCACAGTTGCCGATGCTCGCGACCAGATCACCTTTCCTTACGAGGGTGGGCAGATGTGGTTTGATGAGGTGGCCAATTTAAAAGTAGATGTGGTCAAAGGCTGTCAGGCCGTTAAACGTTAGTGAACAGCTCCTGCGAGGGAGCTTAAAGGGGACAATTGTGAAACATTGGATTTTACTATTTGCATTCGCCGCTGTTGCTGGATGTTCCAGCTCCGACACATCTCCAAAGCTATTACCACTGGTAGTGGATTCGCCGGAGCAAAAAACAGAAATTGCCGATATTACCAAGGATTCCTTTCGTCAGCGGCTGGATATTTTGTTTGTGATCGATGACTCGGGCAGTATGGGCACTCACCAGGACAATCTGGCCGCCAACGCCGGCGTCTTTGCCGATGCCATCGTGCGCGCTAAATTTTTAGATTACCACGTGGGCGTTATCAACAGCTCTATGTATTCCTTCTATTCCAACGCCGGCGGTAAGCTTGTGGGAAGCCCGCGCTATGTGGATCGCACCACGCAGGATGGTATTGCCAAGCTCGCGGCCAACATGATTGTGGGCACGGGGGGCGATGCCACGGAGGCATTCTTTGATCCCATGGTATTAGCACTGAGCGAGCCACTCACTTCAGGTTGGAATTTGGGATTTTCGCGACCAGACTCCTACCTCGCTGTGATTTTTGTAACCGATACGGACGATCAGTCCACACAGAACGACGTGCAGGACACGTACAATTTTTTATTGTCTCTCAAAGGCAATATGAACAAGGTTTTCATTGGCGCGGCCTACATTCCCGACAGTGAAGCCAATGTGTGTTCGGGGGAGTCGTGGGAGATCACCAATACGGATGAGCTTCCAGAATTTTTCCGTCTCACCAACGCAACCACATTTAGTCTCTGCGATCCTGATTTTGGTCAAAAGCTCGCAGATATCGGTCGCGTGATCGCCAAACGTGCGACGACCATGTATCTCAAAAAAGTACCTAAGCAGGGCACAATCAAAGTGATGATCGGTGCCGTCGAAGTGCCGCAGCACCATGATCACGGCTGGGCCTACAATCCAGTAATGAACGCCATTGAATTTGGGCCGAACATTGATTGGGATGTGTTCCCCGACAATTCGTTTCCCCAAGTGGATTTCGAAGCGATTAAATTTCCGGCACAAACGCCGGCTGCTCCCGAAGAGTAGGCTGTTGCTAAAAAGCACGAGTCGGGCCACCGTTCAGGTGGCCACAGTTTAATGCGATTTAAAAATCATCCTCATTTGTGCGCAAAAACTCGAATGTGGGATTTTGTGGACAGGTCTTTTTTTAGTAGTTTGTGAACTTCTCTTCACTTGATTTTGGAGTGCGTCTCCGTCGTAATAGGAGAAACAAACGCATTCCAAAAACTAACTCTGCGTTTGTAAAAGGAGTCCCAAATGAAAAAAGTATTATTTATTGTTATGTCGTTATTTATGGCGCAGGCACAGGCGCAAACATTTGGTTTGCAAGCGGGTGTTCATAATGCTCAATCTGAATTTGATCCAGAGGCTGGCGATGCTCAGTCCGAATTGAACTATCGCCTGGGGCTGGTTGGATTGATTGATCTTACCGACAGTGTTTACTTGCGCACGGGCCTAACCTACACGACCCGCACCACTTCTTTCGAAGGGGCTGGCGGTTCGGAGCTAAAACTGAAGTTTTCCTATATTGACGTGCCATTGCTTTTCCAATTTCAACTCAACGATATGGTGGGGCTATATGCCGGACCTGTAGTCGGCTTTAATATGGACAAAAAAGCAGAAGCCAGTCCGGGTGGCGAGGCGGATTGGGATGATACAGAAAGCATGATCATCTTGGGTCAAGTCGGCGCGAACTTCATGTTCGACGGCGTAGGCTTCGATCTTTATGTGGAGCGAGGATTCACGGATCTTGCGGGCACAGATGGTGGTTCGCAATCGAAAGTCGTGGATTTCATGACGTACGGTGCGAACTTCGTACTGTTGTTCTAAAGAGTCAGCGCGCACACCGGTGCGCGCGTTTTTTAATTAGTGCATGTGCGACGGATCGTCGCACACATGCTCGGCGTGATGGCTGAGGTTTGCTTGAAACTCCAGTTCGGAATTCAGTTCGCTCTCTTCGACGGATGTCTCTGCACTCATATACACATCACCGTCTTCAACGTCTTTAACTTCATGAACCAACTTTTTTTCAAACTGCGCCAGCAATTCATCCGCTTGTTTTTCGAGATCGCTATTCACCGACGTGTAGCGGGTGAACACGACTTGTTTTTCAAAGCGCTCTTCCTTCCACACTTGAGTGAGCTCAGTCACATCCGGCTCATCCTCTAAAAACGTTTCCCAGGCTTGGCCCAAAAAATCGACCAAGAGATGAATTTTTTCGATCGCTTTGTCATCGCTACCGGCGATGTAATCCACCGACGCTTCCAGGTTATCCTGACGCAATTGGTTAGGTTTGTTGAGACCAATGCGAAGTATGATCTCTTCCGGGTAGATGGCGCCTTCCACAACAAACTTTCCGCCGATGTCGTAATCCGCAAAGGATTCGTTCATGACGGTCACGATTTGAGCGGTGAGCTCATCTGGAAAGGGGGTCCACTTGGTTGACGATTTTAATCGAGTATCCATACTTACCTCGGATTGACATTGAAAGATCAATTGCTATAAGTGGATAGTTTATTTGGCACAATTTGTCACGATTTTTGTCCTATCCTATAGGCAGGGTCTACAGGTTGTTCCAGAAGTTGTTTAAATTCCTAGAGTTTTTAGAGGTCCCATCGGTATGGAAAACACACAAAAAGGCGTCTACATTTCCACCTACGGCTGTCAGATGAACGTCAATGACACCGAACGGATGTATTCGCTTTTAGAGATGTCCAATTACACGCCCGTGACCACGCCCGATCAGGCGGATCTGATCATCATCAACTCCTGCAGTGTGCGCGAGAAGCCGGTGCACAAGGTGTCCTCCGAAGTTGGCCGCTACCGCGATCTCAAAAAGAAAAACCCGCGCCTGCGTATCGGTGTGGGAGGGTGTGTGGCTCAGCAGGAAAAAAAGAATCTGGTCGAGGACATACCGCTGTTGGATTTCGTTTTCGGAACCGACAACATCGATACGCTCCCACAGCTGGTCGCCGACGTGGCGATGACCGATGAAAAACTCATTTCGGCGCGGTTTGAATACACCAAACCTTATCAAATCGAAACTCTCGTTCGCAATCCCGGCATCTCCACGTTTGTGAACATCACCAAGGGCTGCGACAATTTTTGCACCTTTTGTGTGGTGCCCTACACGCGCGGTCGTGAGCGTTCGCGCCCTATGGCGGAATTGGTTAAAGATATCAATTCCCTTGTGGCACGCGGAGTGGGTGAGGTGACACTCCTCGGGCAAAACGTCAACTCCTACACCTCCGATTGCGGTGCGGATTTCGGTCAGCTTTTAAAAACTTTGGCAACCGAAACGAATATCAAACGCATCCGCTACACCACCTCTCATCCTAAAGATTTCAATCAGGAGCTTGTCGACATTAGTCAGCAGTACCGCGAAAAAATTTGCGATTACATTCACCTTCCAGTGCAATCGGGAAACTCCGCCGTGCTTGAGCGCATGAACCGTGGTTACACGCGAGAAGAGTACTTACAAAAAGTAGACATGATCCGAAAAGCCATTCCTGGTGTAGCACTCTCAACCGACATTATCGTGGGTTTCCCCGGTGAAACAGAAGAGCAGTTTCAGGATACGTTGAGTTTGGTAGAACAGGTGGGTTACGACAACATTTACGCGTTCAAGTACAGTCCGCGCCCCTTCACCAAGGCCGCACGCTGGCCGGATCAGCTCTCCGATGAGGAGAAATCCGGTCGTTTAGAGCGTTTGTTCGCTCTTCAGCGCCCCATTTCACTAAAGAAAGCGCAAGAGAGTCTCGATCAAACCTATCAAGTGTTGGTCGAAGAAATCAACGATACGGGCTATGCGCGCGGGCGCATTTCTAATAATCGCCCGGTGCATTTTCACAAACCCGATGCGGTGAAGGGTGAGCTGTACACGGTGCGAGTCACTAAAGCTCGTCCGTCATTGATGGAGGCCGAACTTGTCTAAAAAATCGCAGATTCGGCCTGCCGCAAAGGCAGGAGCCCAAGACAAACCGGCCACCAGTTCAAAGTCTTTGGCCTCAACCAAACCGTCTCCGCCATCGGTGTTAAAAGTGACGGAGAGCAATTCCCTCAAGCCCACCGTAAAACGCTCGCGCAATAAAAAAGACGATGTCGCCGCTCCAGCAAACGAGGATTCTTTTTGCGGCTTTGAATGGTTAAAACTCATTCCAAAGGGCATTGTTTTTGAGGGCCACCACTTTGTGATGATCCTTGAAGACAAGGAAAAACAAATCCAGCTGCCGATCCGTTTTCCGTTACAAAGCGGGGACATGATTTCGGTGCCCAATATGGTTTCCGTATGGCGCAAATCACTCTCTACGATTCAGGATAAATTTTTTCCTATGTTGAATTTGCAGCTCAAGCGCTGCGTGTTCGTGCCTCACGAGGGTGAGCAACATCGGGTGAAAGTGTTTTTTATTAAAGATGGGATTGAGAAGTTCCTGGAGAGCGATTTGGATCGTATTCTAGGCCTGTGTTTAGAGGCAAAACTGCCATTCTATGCAACGCGCTCGTACATTCAGCAAGCGAAGACCAATGCTGGTGAGAATGAAATATTTTTACAAAATCAGAGATGGACAGACGGGCGACAAAAGTATTTAATGTGACATGGCTCACCTCACCACTTTGCCCGAGATGAAAATCCAAATAAATTCTAATGTTTTCCTTGCGCCCACGGCGCAAATCATCGGTGCGGTTACGATCGGTGAGAAGAGTTCTATTTGGTACAGCACAGTTTTGCGCGGCGATGTGATGCCGATTGTGATTGGTAAAGAAACCAACATTCAAGACGGCACAGTGATTCACGGCACCTATAAAAAATTTGGAACCACCATCGGTGATCGCGTCACTGTTGGTCACCAGTGCATGCTTCACGGCTGCACCATCGGTGACGAAGCCTTTATCGGCATGCAGGCCATGGTGATGGATGGCTGTGTGGTGGCACCTCGCTCGTTTATCGGTGCTGGCGCACTTCTCACCGAAGGTACCAAGACTGAATCCGAATGGTTGTACTTGGGGCGCCCGGCAAAAGCCGTTCGCAAACTCAACGATGCGGAAAAGGCATTTTTAAAACAATCCGCAGAAAACTATAAGTTCTATACAACGTGGTACGGCCCTGACCATTTTGCAGATTACAAACCTGATGAAATGCCAGATTCAGCGCAAGCGATAAAACCGGGCACGACCAGTTCGCCACAGCCGAGTGCTGATAGCACGAAGAAAAACTAAGGAGTGAGCATGAAAGCTTTCGAAGAAACATTTACCTACGACGATCTACTGCTCTTACCGCAGTATTCGGACGTTGTGCCCAGTGAAGTGAACACGCGCACGTATTTTGCTCGCGATTTCTATCTCAATGTGCCGATTTTATCTGCGGCGATGGATACCGTTACCGAAAACAAAATGGCACGGGTGCTGGCGCAGATGGGTGGGCTTGGAATTATTCATAAGAACATGACCATCGGCGAACAGGCTCTAGAGGTTGAAAAGGTAAAAAAATACGAAAGCGGAATGATCATCGATCCCATCACACTCGGTCCAGATGCTTTAGTGAGCCAGGCCATGGAGCTCATGCGCAAATACTCCATCAGCGGCGTGCCGATAACTGTTAATGGAAAACTCGTAGGCATTCTCACCAATCGCGATTTGCGCTTTGAGAAAAATCCCAATCAACCGGTGAGCAACCTGATGACTAAAGAAAATTTGGTCACGGCCGGTGTGGGTGTGAGCATGGAAGAGGCAAAGGCCCTTTTACAAAAACACCGCATCGAAAAATTACCGATCGTGAATAAAGCGGGCGAACTCGCTGGCTTAATGACCATCAAAGATATCGAAAAATCAAAAGCTTTTCCATTGGGCTCTAAGGATTCCAAGGGGCGCCTCATGGTAGGCGCTGCGGTAGGAATCGATGCCACCAGCCGCGAGCGCGTGGATGCGCTGGTATCTCATGGTGTGGATGTGATTGCGGTAGATACAGCACATGGGCATTCAAAAAATGTACTCACTATGGTTGACTGGGTTGCGGAAAAGTATCCCGACATCATATTGGTGGCAGGCAATGTGGTAACACCAGAAGCCACAGAGGAGCTCCTCAAGCGCAAAGCCGATGTGGTAAAAGTGGGCGTGGGCCCCGGCAGTATTTGCACCACGCGTATTGTAGCGGGTGTGGGAATGCCACAAGCCTCGGCTGTTCAGGTGTGTTCCGAAGTGGCAAAGAAAATGGGGAAATCCATTATTGCCGATGGTGGGATTAAATACTCTGGCGATATCGCAAAAGCCATGGGCCTCGGTGCCGGGTGTGTGATGGTCGGAAATCTACTAGCCGGAGCAGATGAGAGCCCGGGAGAGACGATTTTGTATCAAGGCCGCAGTTATAAATCCTACCGCGGAATGGGAAGTTTGGGTGCCATGAAGATTGGATCTCGCGATCGTTATTTTCAGGCCGATGTGGAAGAGAACGACAAATTGGTGCCCGAGGGCATCGAAGGCCGAGTGCCGTATCGCGGTTCCGCCAGTGCCATCATTCATCAGATGATTGGCGGGTTGCGCTCGGGAATGGGCTACGTAGGTGCTAAAGACATCGCAGATTTGCAAAAGAAAGCAAAGTTTGTCCGCATCAGCACTCAGGGGCACCGTGAATCCCATGTCCATGACGTGGCGATTACGAAAGAGGCGCCGAACTATCGATTGGAGTAAATCGACTGTGCAAATAGCACGGAAATATCTTTGGAAGACAGTAGGTGTTCTACTTTCTTTTTAAAGTAAATACGTGCTTTGAAAGAAAGGTTTTTTATCAAATTTTTTTCAAAAATTTGAAACTTAACATAATATTTGCAGGCCTCCGGCCTGCACACTCGGGGAACTCTATGACTGAACGTGGATTTTTAATTTTGGATTTTGGCTCTCAAGTCACGCAGCTCATTGCTCGGCGATTGCGCGAGTTCCAAGTGTTCTCAGAGATTGTCCCGTTTGATATCAGTTTCGAAGATATAAAAACAAAAAATCCTTACGGAATTATTTTGAGCGGTGGACCCCAATCGGTGAATGCCAAGGAGGCTCCTTTAAGAGATGTTCAAAACCTTTCAGCAGTGGCTCCTGTGCTCGGCATTTGCTACGGCATGCAGCTTCTCACCAAAGGATTGGGCGGCATTGTGGAGCTGGCCCGAGACCGCGAGTATGGATTAAAAAAAATTGAATGGGTGAAGCCGCTCAAAGCGGGAATTCCCAAGGAGCACCAAGTGTGGATGAGCCACGGCGATGTGATCAAAGTGCCGCCACCGGGATTCGAAATCATCGCGCGCTCCGATAGTGGCCATCCGGCGGTGATGGTGAGTGACAATGTGCTGACCTTTCAGTTCCACCCCGAGGTGACGCACACCCAGTTTGGTGAAGAGATGCTCAAGCATTTTGTTTTTGATATGTGCAAGGCCAAGGCGAGTTGGCAGCCGGGCAACATTGTTGAAAAACTCATGGAGGGCATTCAGGACCAGGTGGGTAAAGACGGCGAGATTCTTTGTGCATTGAGCGGAGGGGTGGATTCCACAGTTGTGGCCACTCTGTGCACCAAGGCCATCGGCGCGAACCGCGTGCACTGCGTGTTTGTGAACAACGGATTGCTCAGAAAGAATGAATTCGAAGAGGTGATGGCTCGCTATAAAAAAATGGGTCTCAATGTTCACGGTGTGGACGAAGTTGAGACCTTTATGTCGGCACTTAAAGGCAAATCTGATCCTGAAGAAAAGCGCAAAGCCATTGGCCGCACGTTTATTGAAGTGTTCGATAAAAACATTAAAAACTTAAAACTTAAGGCCAATTGGCTGGCGCAGGGGACACTGTACCCCGACGTGATCGAAAGTATTTCGTTGCGCGGAGAAAACGTTACGATCAAATCGCACCACAACGTGGGCGGCCTACCGGAAAAAATGAATCTAAAACTTGTCGAGCCCGTGCGCGAGCTGTTTAAGGATGAGGTGCGTGCCATTGGCCGCGAGATGAAGATCCCCGAGGAGAGTTTAGGGCGCCATCCGTTTCCCGGCCCGGGGCTTGCGATTCGCGTGCTGGGTGAGGTCACGCAAGAGAGTTTGGATGTTCTCAAGGACTGCGACGCCATTTACATCGATGAACTCAAAAAAAACAATCTCTACGATGAGATCTGGCAGGCGTTCTGTGTTCTATTGCCGGTGTACACCGTAGGTGTTCAAGGAGATGCGCGCACCTACAGTAAAGTTTTAGCCCTCCGAGCCGTCACCTCTAAAGATGGTATGACGGCCGATTGGTATCCTTTCACTCCGCAGTTTTTGCAAAAGGTTTCTAATCGAATCACTAACGAAGTTCATGGCGTCAATCGTGTCGTCTACGATGTGACCAGCAAGCCTCCGGGCACGATCGAGTGGGAGTAGAATGTCGTTTGTTCACTTGCATGTGCATTCTCAATACTCGCTCTTAGAGGCCACTCCGGTGGCCAAAAAGATCGCAGGGACCGCGGCGAGACTCAATATGCCGGCGGTAGCACTCACCGATAATGGCAACATGTTTGGTGCTATTGAGTTTTATTTTGCATGCAAAGATGCCGGTGTAAAACCACTTGTGGGTTTAGATGCATATTTGGCTCCGGGCTCACGGCTCGCTAAGGGTGAGGGGAAGTCCACACGCATCGTGCTGCTCGCGCAAAACTTTTTGGGTTATCAAAATCTCTGTCATTTAAGCTCCATCGGTTATCAGGAGGGTTTTTACTATAAGCCGCGCATCGATTACGAGGTTTTAGAAAAATACTCGTCAGATCTCATCGCATTGACCGGTGGTTTGTACGGCGACGTGGCGCAGGCCTTCTTAAAAGCAGGTCCAGATATCGCACTCGATAAAATAAAAAACTTAAAGTCGATATTTAAGGATCGTTTGTATCTGGAGTTAAACCGCATGGGTTTGCCCGAGTGGGATCAGCTCAACCCGTTTCTTCAGCAGGCGGGGAAAGACCTTGGTATTCCTGTGGTTGCGGGCAACGATGTCCACTATCTCAAGCGCGAAGAGCAATTGGCACAAGAGGTTTTAATTTGTATCGGGAGCAACAAAACCATTAACGACAACTCCCGTTTTAGGCTGGGCTCCGACGAGTTTTACTTTAAGTCTGCGGAACAAATGCGCAATCTGTTTCAGGATATTCCCGAGGCTCACGAAAACACATTGGTGATTGCGGATCGATGCGATTTAAAATTTAAAATCAAAGATGATAAGGGCAAAGCCATTTACCATCTTCCCTCTTTTCCAACTCCTCCGGGCGTGACTCTGGTTGAGGAGATGGAGCGATTGACCAAACAGGGATTAGAAGAGCGCTTTCTGGAATCAGAAAAACGCGGCGAAACTGTTCAAGAAGAGCTCAAACCCTCGTACTATGAGCGCTTAAAATACGAAATCGGTGTGATCGAGAATATGGGCTTCTTAGGTTACTTCTTGATCGTTCAAGATTTCATCAACTGGGCCAAGACCCACGACATTCCGGTGGGCCCGGGGCGGGGATCCGGTGCAGGATCTCTCGTTGCTTACACGCTGAAGATCACCGATCTGGATCCGGTTCGTTACTCCCTTATTTTTGAGCGTTTCCTCAATCCTGAACGAGTGAGCATGCCAGATTTCGACGTGGATTTTTGTCAAGAGGGCCGCGGAGATGTGATCAAATATGTGACCGAAAAGTACGGCTTTCAGAGTGTTTCGCAAATTATCACTTACGGGCGTTTGCAAGCGCGTGCGGCGATTCGCGATGTGGGTCGTGTTCTGGGAATGGCCTACGCGGAAGTGGATGTTATCTCGAAGCTCATGCCCGACAAATTGGGAATCACTCTCAGTGAAGCCATCGAGATGGAGCCGCGTATTCGCGAGGAAATGGAAGCCAACCCCCAAGTGAACACCATGATGGATTTGGCGATCAAAGTGGAAGGCTTGGTGAGACACGCCGGGATTCACGCCGCCGGGGTGGTCATTGCCGATGGGAATCTGGTCGACCACGCGCCACTGTATAAGGGCGCGGACGGCGAAAACGTTATTCAGTACGACATGAAGCATGCGGAAAAAATCGGTCTTATCAAGTTCGATTTTTTAGGATTAAAGACCCTCACTCACATTCAGGACACTTTGCGCCTCATTGAGAAGAACCGCGGGAGAAAAATTTTATCCCAAGAGATCCCGATGAGTGATCCTGCTATCTACACATTGATGTCCAATGGTGACAGCGCGGGAGTGTTCCAGTTCGAAGGTGATGGCATTACCGATGCCTTGAGAAAGATCAAGCCCACCTGTTTTGAAGACATCACCGCCATCAACGCGCTCTATCGCCCGGGTCCGATGGACATGATTCCTGAATACACCAAGCGTAAGCATGGACAAGCAAAAGTGGAGTACTTGTTCCCTGAGCTTGAAGATGTTTTAAAGGAAACCTACGGAATTATTGTGTACCAGGAACAGGTGCAGTTGATTGCCTCAAAGATCGCCTCCTATTCGTTGGGTGAGGCCGATATCCTTCGCCGCGCGATGGGTAAAAAGATTGCCGAAGAGATGGCCAAACAAAAAGACCGCTTCGTTTCGGGAGCGCTCAAAAATGGGCACGATAGAAAGAAGTCAGAAGAACTTTTTGATCTCATGGCCGAATTTGCAAATTACGGATTTAACAAATCCCATGCCGCCGCTTACTGTGTGATCGCCGCGCAAACCGCATGGCTCAAGCACTATTATCCTGTCGAATTTTTTGCCGCTCTTCTCTCGACGGAAATGTCGGACACCGACAAGGTCGTGCGTTACATAAAATTATGTCGCCGCCGCGGTATCGAAATTCAACCGCCGCATATCAATTTTTCCAACTTTAAATTCAATGCCAAAGGTGATGCCGTTTATTACAGCCTCGGAGCGATTAAAGGTGTGGGACAGGCGGCGGTGGAGGCCATTATCGAGGCGCGCGAAAAACTGCCCGATCAAAAGTTTGAGAGCCTTCAGCAGTTTTTTGAGGTTGTGGATCTTCGCCGCGTGAATAAAAAAGTGGTGGAGTGCCTTATCAAGGCAGGAGCCCTGGATAACTTTGGATTTCATCGCGCGCAAATGTTTAGCGGTTACGACAAGATCATCGAACTGGTCGAGGCCAAGCGCCGCGATCAAGAGGTGGGGCAGTCGTCGTTGTTTGAAATGATGGATCAGGAAAGCGGAACTGATGCGTTCGAACTCCCCGATGTGGAGCTTTGGAAGCAGAGCGCGCAGTTGTCTTTTGAAAAGGAAGTGCTGGGATTTTACCTGAGCGACCACCCGCTGGCCGGCTACGATATGTTCTGCCGCCCATGGGTAGATGCGAATCTTTCCGATCTTAAAAACGTAGCGCATAAAAAGAAAGTGGCGATGATTGGCGTGATTTCCGAACGCCGTGAAATCATCACCAAAAAAGGCACGCGTATGGCTTTTCTCCAGTTTGAAGACATTCACGGGTCCGTCGAGTTGATTGCTTTTCCCGATTCCTTTGCGAAATACGAAACGTTGCTAAAGTCGGACCAGCCGATTCGCATCGTCGCCGTGCTCGAGAAAGAGGGAGATGCGATGAAGCTGCTTCTCGAAGAGGTCAAGGCTGTGTCGGATCTTCTCGGAAAAGCCAAAAAAGTAGTGTTTCGTTTAGATCAATCCCGTTCGGCAAAAATGGAAATTTTGCAGCAAAAACTGCGATCTTACCCAGGCGAAACTCGACTTTCGTTTGAATTAGCGCTGCCGGAGTTAGAAAAGAAGGTTCTTTTGGATATATTGGATCCTAAGGGAGTACTGTTATCTAATGACCTATTCGATTCTCTCAAAACAGACTTGGGCACGCCTGACTTTATTGAAGTTGTTCCTTAGCGCACTGTTACTGGGAATGAGCGGGGCGTTTGCAGCGCCGACTCAGGAGCACTCCCCAAAGAAGAAAGAAGTGACTATCCTCCCCCTCATTACCATTTACGATGTGGACAAAGATTCCACCTACAATTGGTGGAGCGAAACGGATACGGCCAGTGCCGATGCGCAAAAGCTCTCTGCGCAGTTGATGCACTATCTCGGTAAGGAAAACGGCAAGGTGATTCATTTTATGGATCCTTACAAAAATACTGTAAAGTTTCGCGAAAATTTGCAGAAGACCGTTTTATCAACCGCCGATATGCTGGCTATTTCTAAATCACTCAATACCGAAGTTTTAATGGTTGGAGACTTAATCATCGAGAAGAGCGCGGTGATTCCCGCAGGCCAACGTTTGAAAGTGCGCCTTGAGTTGTTGCGCGCGCCTCTGTTTAACAAAGTGGGCGAGGTGCACCGGGTGGTGGATCTCTATGCCGTCGATTATGCGCGCTTTCTAGAGACCGGTGGGGAACTTTGGACCGATGTGCGTGCGGCGGTGGAAAAACGCATAGAGGACTACCGTCCTACGGAGAGCCAGCGCCTCGAACTGATTGTCAACGGCACGTTTGATCACAATCAGCTAGAAATACTTCAGCGCTATTTAAAAAATCACATTTCTAAAATTAGAAACATCGCCCAAAGTTATCAGGAGCGGGACACACTGGGGATGTTCGTCGAGTACGACGGCGGCGGCGAAGAGCTGGGCCGCGAGCTCAGAGAGGCGCGACTCGAAGGCTTTATGACTCAAGTCGTGAGTTCGAGCAAGTCGCAAGTGATATTTGATGTTCGCCCGCAGAGTGCTGTAAAATAAGCTATGCGCATTTTCAATAATATTGCCGTTTTAGGTTTGAGTATTTTTGCCGTCAGCTGTTCCATAATACACACCAAAGATCGCACGGTAAAAACCAAACAAGAGATGTTCTCTTCGCGCAAAGGCAATGAGATGCGTAAGCGCATCGTGGTCTTACCGTTTCTCAATCAGTCGTCGTACAATGGCTCCACCTATATCGAAGAGGCACGCACCCGCTTTTTGTCGGAGCTTCAAAAAACCGATGAGGTGATCATACTCCACGCCGATGCGGTGGGGCTCACCAATCTCGCCGATTACCGCTCCGGGAATACCTACAAGAGCGAGGACATTGCCAAAAAACTAAAACTCACAGGGGTTCATGCCATCGTCGAGGGCGTTGTAAAAGACATCGCAACGACTCGGCGTGGAGATTCCGTGGGAGTGTTTCGCCGCGTGAAAGCACAAATCAAAGCCAACGTGGAGTTGCGTGTGATTTCGGTGCGCAGCGGTCAGGTCATGGTGACCGATGCTCGTGAGGCCGATCTGCAGGAAAGCCTCACCCGTATCGCCGAAAAATCCTTTACCGACAAAGACATTCAAGACGATCCCACCGCCGTTCAATTCGTCGTGGAAACCGCATTCGATAAAACCATTCCGGTGCTCATCAATGCTCTCAACAAGTTCTCTTGGGAGGGGCGAGTGGCACTGGTGCGCGGCGAACGTGTGTATTTAAACGCCGGACGCCAATCGGGTCTCAACATCGGTGATGTGCTTCGTATTGTAGAGGCTCAAGAAGAAGTTTATGACCCAGAGAACAGCCAATTCATTGGTAACATTAAAGGCCGCTTAAAAGGCACGGTCGAAGTGATCAGTTACTTCGGTAACGATGGAGCCGTAACAACTGTGCACTCGGGTTCTGGTTTTAAAGAGAACGATCTTGTCGAATTTTATTAATGGCTTTTAAAATTTCAGGCGCTTGATTGAGATGACCGGCAAACACACTTTGGCCGTAATCTGTGAGATGAACATAATCCCACCATCCTAACGGATCCAAAGTGATTCCCTGATCGTCCAAATGCTTCTGCATATCAATGAGAGGCACACTGTCGTGGGTGGCCAGCCGCTTTAAGTGCTGGTGCTTCGCCTCTACGAATATTCTTTCCGGTGTCGGTTCAGTGATGAGAATGAGGCCACGTTGGCGAAAAGCTTGGATAACTTGAGCCACTCGCGTCTCGTAACCTTGCGGGGCATCGTTAAAAGCCATATTAAAATAGGTGAGGTCGCTTTTAAATTGGGAGAAGTGTTTATTATATTCCTCGAGCATGTCGAGCGCCTGCCGACCTGGGAGCGAGATGTTGAGTAACTCTACGGGCGCGTTGCCCCAAATCTTTCTTAACCCCGCGTGGTGCCGGGCAAAGTGCGTACGCTCAATGGTGGTGGCTCCTTCGCCATAGGTTTGCGAACTTCCCACCATGAGCACACGCAGAGTTCCGTTGCGCACGGGAGTTTTTAGCAGATCTTTGATTTCTGTAAGCGAATAATCTTTGCACGTTTCGCGACAAAAAAACGGCCGATCAAAAAGTTGATGAAGAGGGTACCCGCGCGCCTTAAGTTCCTTGTGAGTGAATTCAGGTTTGCGCGGGGAAAGTGTTTCCACAAAACCATAGCGCAAATCTTCGAGTTTTTGAATCGTCTGTGCATTAGAGATTTCATACAAATGGATGGGCGTGGTCAGTGCCGAAATTTCTAAATGCGACCAAAAAAAGAGATCAAAAAAATAAAAAACGGGTAGGGCCATTGCCACCGGCAAAAGGAGCTTGATGGCGAGCAGGCGCAAAAAATAATGGGCGAGGAGCGCGAGCATCGATAAGCACAGAAATGCGACGGCGAAGGGACGGAGGCGTGGCTCTTTGGCGGTGAAGTTCTCTTCGATAATCTGGTCATCGGTTGTGATCGCGATGTCATCGATCTCCAGTTTTCTCAAATTGCTATCGCCTTTAAAGCCAATAAATCCGCTGCGCTTTTGCCACGGAAACTCCCCATAGCGGACCCCATCAATGTCTATCGTTGCGAGAGGCGATGATAAAAAGATTTGTACGTGTTGCGGTCGATCCGATTGAGCGATAGGACCTGCGATGGGCGCACGTGCCTGCGGGACTCCGTCGCTCTCCATTACGATCACGGTGGATGGCAACGAGGCCTGCTTGCTCAAACGCAGGTAGTGAGTGTGTGTGGGTGTCTGAGCGAGAATCACGTGCAGCACACCGTCGTCGCGCAAGTGCATGGAAAAGCGCATCGCCGAGGCCACAAGCGGAGTTTTATAAACGACTTCCTGATATCCAAAGTACGAATGCAGAGCGAGCTTATCGAGGAATAATGGCGCACGGGAAATTAAAAAATCATCGGAGGCCATGGTGTGGAGCAATGGCAGGCGTTTGCCCACGCGCCACGAGCCGTTGTCAAAAAGGGAGTGATGATTTTGTTGGACACAACCGGCGTAAAAAAAAGCGATCCATCCCGCCATAAAAATGAGAAGCAGGCGCTGGTGGAGCTTACGTTTGCGAGGTTGCTGAATGTCCGACATGGAGTTCTCATTATGCGCGAGCGTGAGAAAAATTCAAATGGCGAATCCACACGAACTTCACACGCATTATTTTCGTATTATCCAAACCGATGACCTCTCAGAATTGAGAGTGAAAGGCTCTAACGCCCGACGTCTAGATATCTCTCTCTCAGTCGGGCGGACTGGTCATTTTCCCTTGCAAACCAGTGTGTAAATTTTTATTCTCCTTCGGCTTAGTCCCATCAAAATTGCTAAAGGGGTGATATATGATTTTTGAGTCAATTGGTAAGTACGGCAATCACGAGCAAGTTGTTTTTTGTCACGACAAAGAGGTGGGATTAAAAGCCATCATCGCCATTCACAACACCACTATGGGCCCAGCTCTCGGCGGCACGCGTATGTGGAACTACAAAACCGAAGAGGAAGCCCTTATCGATGTTCTGCGTCTCTCCGAAGGCATGACCTATAAGGCCTCTGCGGCGGGCCTCAACTTGGGCGGCGGTAAAGCGGTGATCATGGGCAATCCGAAAACCGATAAAACCGAGGCCCTTTTTCGCGCTTTCGGCCAATACGTCAATTCTCTCAATGGTCGCTACATTACTGCTGAAGATGTAGGCACAACGGTGAAAGATATCGAATACGTGTACATGGAGACTCCCTGGGTGACCGGTATTCCAAAAAGCCTCGGTGGGTCGGGCGATCCGTCGCCCTACACGGCCCATGGAGTTCTGATGGCCATTAAAGCCAGCTGTAAAGAAAAATTGGGCACCGACAGCTTGCGTGGTGTGCGTGTCGCGGTTCAGGGCTTGGGCAATGTGGGCTCCCATCTTGTGAAATACCTTAAAGACGAAGGCGCTGAACTCACCATCACCGACATCGATGAAGAGCGCACCAAGCGCATTGGCGACCAGTATGGAACAAAAGTTGTTTCCCCAGAAGACATCGTAAAAACGGAGTGCGAGATCTTCTCGCCGTGTGCTCTCGGTGCGGTGATCAACGATCAAACAATTGAAACGCTGAAATGCAAAATTGTCGCTGGCGGAGCAAACAATCAGTTGCTCGAAGGCCGTCATGGCACCGCTCTTAAAGAAATGGGCATTTTGTACGCACCGGATTTCGTCGCCAATGCGGGTGGTCTGATGAATGTTTTTGTGGAGCTGGAAGGTTATTCTGTAGATCGCGCACTTGAAAAAACCACGCGAATCTATGACAATATGCTAGAAATCTTTGCCACTGCAAAAAAAGAAAACATTCCGACCAATGAAGCGGCGGTGCGTTTTGCGAAACAAAGAATTGATACATTTGGTCGTTTAAAGACCAAACATCAAGGGCGCGCGTATCGTCCGTTCACAACGTTGAAAGAAGTTTACAAACGTTAGAAGCGCGACGGATAGGAATTATTGGCTAACTGGAACGGATTAAAAAGGATCACCTATGACCGACACCCAAGAAAAAGTAGTTAAGCTTTTACAAAAACTCATTGTGCCTGTTGCGGGCCTCGTGGTGTTGGTGCTTATTGCCAGCGGCGCTATTTGGTTTATCGATAGCAACCAACAGGCCAAAATTGCTAAAAGTTACGATGAGCTTTTCTTAATTAAAAAAGAATCGGAAACTGCGGCCAAAGCTTGGACAACTGAGCCTGCGGCGAGTGATCTTTTAAATAAAGATAAAAAAACGCCACCACCCAAAAAAGATGCGAGCCCGGAGCAAAAGAAAACGGCTTATACGCCCATTTTGGAAAAGTTGATGGCCCACATCAAAGCCAATCAGGGCAATCAAGTGGCCGTTGAGGGGGCTTTACTGGCCAGTGACTTGGGATCTGAATACAATGATTTCCAAGTGGGAATAGACGCGCTCAAGAGTGCACTGCAAGGCATGAAGACGACACACTTTTTGTATGCCATCGGACAAGCGGAGCTGGGCACATTGCTTGCCAAAACCGACAAGTGCAGTGAGGCGGCGCAGGCGTGGGAGAGCGTTGCCAACATCAAAGAGCACGATTACATGGCGAGCAACATGCGACTCAAAGCGGGTGTGTGTTACGAGAAGTTGGGTATGTATGATAAAGCCGAAAAGCTCTATCAAGACATCATCGATAAAAATCCAAACTCTTCGTCGGCACGCACAGCAAAAAAATTCCTGCTCCACATTAAGTTTGTAAAAAACAAAGGTGAAGCTAGTGATAAACAGAAAAATGGTTAAATTTTTTCTACAATTAATAATCGCAAGCGCTGTTTCTGCCTGTTCCAGCTTTCAGCGTGACAAAAACTACAATCGCATTGGTTTTGAGCGCAGCTGGTCTCGCGATACGGTGAATAGCGCCTACATGGGTTACCGCCATCCGGCTATGGTGACTCCAATTGTGACCAAAGATATTATTGTTACGGGTAATGGTATCGACAGCGTCGATGCGTTTGCGCGGGGGAGTGGGCGGCAGCTGTGGTCGAAACAAATAAAGAACGGCTCTGAAGGACTTTATTTTGACGGCGAAGGCGGTTTGTTCTTTGGCGGCAATGACGGGCGTTTTTACAGCGTCGATTTGCAATCGGGCAAACTCGACTGGAATTATCCCCTCAATTCTGAATCCACGGCCGCGCCAACTGTGCAGGGCAAATATGTTTTTCACATGGCAATGAATGGCACGCTCTATGCCCTGGAAAAAGATACTGGCCGCGTGCTGTGGGTGAAAACCAAAAGTTTAAAGACCAACCTCACTGTGCGCGGAACGGCTCAACCGGTTTATGCCGATGGCAAGGTGTACGCAGGGCACGCGGATGGCATCTTTACCGCGTACAATGCTCATGATGGTGCCGTTTTATGGGAGCGCCAGCTCTCCGACAAAGCCAAATTTAACGATATCGATTCCCGCCCCGTCGTGACCAATGAGTGCATACTGGTGGCGACCTATGCGGAGTCGCTGTTCTGCTTGGACAAACAAACCGGAAGCACGCGCTGGATGCTCACCGAGGGTGGCAGCGCACGACCGATTTTTGCCCAGGATCGCGAAGTCTACTATGCTGCAGAAAACGGCGTGATGATCATTGATCTCACCTCTGGAAAAGTAAAAAAGAATCATAAAAACAAACCGGGCGTGGGAATTCCAACAGGAGCCATCCCCTATAAGTCGTTTTTACTTGTCGGGTACAGTGAAGGCCCGTTGGTGTTGATGGATAAAGAGAGCGGCGTATGGATCGACACTTTTTATCCAGGTCGAGGAGTGAGTGCCACACCTGCGTTTGATCCGATGGCCCAAGAGGTTTACGTGGTGTCCAACCAGGCCAACATTTACAAGTTGCGCATTAAAGATGGAGTGGTTCGGTGAGAGGGATTTTAATCTTTATTCTAGCGGCATGTGTGAGTGCCTGCACTACGGGACAGTGCCGTCGCGACGGCACCCCTGTTGTGGCTGATGAAGGCGCAAAGACCATCTCCGAGGAAAAACTCGCCAACGAGATCATAAGTATTAGCAAATCGGACAACAGCCTTCAGTGTGGTTACAATGTGGGCATAACATTAGAGGTCATGGCTCAAGAGCTTCAGGGAATGACCATTCTAAAATCAGAGAAGAAGCACGATGGCCTTATGCGCATCCAGAGCTGCGGGGCTCCGACGGGCATGATGAATGTCTATCAGATCTATCGCAAGGATGCCAAAAAAGCGGTCAAAATGGGCTTTAAGATTCTCGATGTAAAAGCTTAGGCCGTTTAGGGCATAGACAACTTGCAACTCGTCCCGGAGTGCTTCTAAAATAAAGCGTGCGCGCAGATTATGAGCGCGGGGGAGTGGTAAATGAGTCGACTCGAAAATCTGATGCCCATGGTTGTTTCCTGCACCTTAACACCCCAATCCGATGGCTCCTTCTCTGCCATGACCGCAGAAAAACGCTCCTTCCATTTGAGTGCTTTCGAAAAGCAGTTCTATGATTACTGTCGCGGAAGCTATTCCTTTAAGGAAATTGCTTTGGCATTGGCGGCGAAAGTTCCGCAGTTTCGCTTTACCAACTATTTTAATGCCATCAAACGCTTTGCAAGCGAAGGTTTATTTAAAAACAAAGAGCAGATTGACGGCGCACTGGCTGCCCATGCGGATGCGGGCAAAACGGGCCCGATCGCTTCGGCGCGCTCGAAAGAGGAATTGATCAACCTTTTACGCAAGATCAGTCTATTTGCCTCACTCCCAGTGGAAACATTGCAGTCGATTGCCACCGTGGCTGAACAAAAAATATATCGCGCTGGTGATGCTATCATAAAAAAAGACTCTATTGGCGATGAGGTCTACGTATTGCTATCGGGCGACGTGGGCGTGTATGCATCGTTTTACCTAGCCGTAAAAGGTGTGCCTCTCGCGACTCTCAAACCCATTTCTGTATTCGGTGAAAGTGCCGCGGTTTCTGGAAAAAAACGCACAGCCGACGTGGTCGCGACCTCCGATTCCCTGGTGCTCAAGTTCAACCTGAACAAAATCGTTGATAAATCAGAGGGCAAAGATCTTAACAAAAATCTTAAAGTCCGCTTGGTGTTTCAACAGCTGGTGCGTCTGCACCCGGTATTTAAAACCTTGCCCGGAGACATTCTGCAGCTACTTCTGAATTCGTGCACGGTGGAAAAAGTTCCGGCTCATAAAACCGTGGTTCAACAGGGTGAAGGCGGGAACAATTTCTATTTTATTCTGTCGGGCTCGGTAAATGTAATTAAGAATCGAGTGCCAGAGGCGCGGTTATCGATTGGCACTTATTTTGGCGAAGTGGGAGCACTTCAAAAACAAGCGCGGACAGCCTCAATAGTGACCGATACGGAATCCATTTTTTTGGTTCTGACAGAGAAAAACTTTATACAGTTGCTCGCGAGCAACTTGGTGTTGGCGCTGGCCATCGAAAAAGAAATTGATTCACGCATGCAGCAATCATCGACCTCTTCGGCGCCAGACGCCGAAGAAACGCAAGAGATCACCGAAGTGACGATGAACATTCAGGAGCTTCAAGCCATGGACAATGTGGACTTCGCTACAATGTCCTTTAACGAAGACAACAACTTGAATGCGGGAGCCGGAGACATCAGCGTCGATCCGAGCGCGGCTCCGCTGGAAGTGGATTTTTCTAATTTTTCGATTAAAGACGATGAGTGATTTTTAGAGAGGCAGTGGCGATGAGAGACGTGGTTACAGAAAAACAAACAGTGTCTGCAGATGTATTGGATAAAAGTTTGCGCCAGGTGGCGGACTTCCCGAAAAAAGGAATTCAGTTCTTAGATATGAGTCCTGTCCTCGCCGATCACACGCTGTTTACTGCGGTTGTCGATAAAATGCTCGAACCATTTCACAGCAAGGGCATTGGCAAGATCGTTGCTATAGAGTCGCGCGGTTTTGTTTTGGGTGCGGCAATGGCACAGCGTCTGGGTGTGGGTTTTGTGATGGTTCGTAAAAAAGGCAAATTGCCCGGCCCTACCAAATCGGTGAGCTATGCATTGGAGTACGGGACAGACCAGCTGGAAATGTACGAAAATGCATTGGCAAAGGGCGAGGAAGTTCTTATCGTGGACGACGTCCTTGCGACCGGGGGCACGGCTGCGGCGACTGTATCATTGTGTGATCAATTGGGCGCCCACGTTGTGGGGTGTAGTTTTTTTATTGAGATCGGTTTTCTCAAAGGGCGCGACAAGCTCACCCTTCCCACTCACAGTGTGCTTGTAAAGTAGGGAATGGAATTATGGTTACAATTATTTCTGGAACCAATCGGCCTGGATCACGCACATTAGAAGTTTCCCGTCTTGTGTTGTCGTACTTTCAAAAACACAATGTGCCGGCGCAAATTCTGGATTTACAGACCATTCCCCTCAAAGAGCTCGATGGTGCTCAATACTCGGAAAACAAGCCCGCGGGAGTGAGCCGAGCGCTGGACATGCTCCATGAGAGCAGTGGCTATTACTTTGTTTGTCCGGAATACAATGGCTCCATGCCCGGCGCTTTAAAGTACTTTATCGATCACTGGGAGTATCCGCGCACGTTCGAGTATATGCCAGTGGCGTTTCTTGGGTTGGGAGGCCGCTTTGGCGGTTTACGCCCCATCGAGCATCTGCAGCAGGTGATGAACTACCGCAATGCTTTTGTGTTTCCGGAACGGATCTTCCTGTTCAATATTTGGAGTGTTCTCAAGGACGGAGTTCTTGGCGACGATGCCACTTTGAAGCTCATCGAAAAGCAAACACTAGACTTTAGTCGCTTTATTTCCGCACTGGAAAAGGCCAACCTTCACGGTAAACACCGTAAGTGATAGTGTTTTCTTATGAAAGCACTATTTGTCCTCATCACAGCACTCATTTTTGTATCTTGTTCTTCAACGCCTGACGAGGCTGCTCCAGCCAGTGAAATTGGCGTGAGTGCCGAGCAATCGGCCAACGATAAAAAAATCTACTTAGAAACTCAGGATATAGTTCTCTCAGATAGCGATGCGACACTGCCGGTGCGCGTGCGCTGTGTGGAAGGGCAGGACACAGTGGTTATTCAATTTGGCACCGACTACAAAGGTTTTAAGTGTGAAGCCGGCCGTGTGAACTACATGCACAAATTCCCAATGAGCGAATTGAGAAAGTCGCGCGAGAAAAAAAAGGATCACGTTGTTCGTATCCGCGCATTTCATAGCGATTCGAAAGACAAAACACTTGCGCAGCTGCTTGTTATCGTAAGCTACAAAGACTACCAAACCAAGTTGGTCGTTAATCAAAACCTTCTCACCATCGACCGCATGGATGGCACCTTCTCAGATCTCAGTGCCCATGGCCAATGTGTTGAAAACAGCAATGTGGAAATCGAAGTGTATGATGACTGGCGGGGCGTGAGCCTCGAGGAAGAGACCATTCCCTGCTCAGAGACTGGTTTTGCTTATTTTTCCCGTAAGCCGGGTGCAGTGAAAAAAGGGATGCGTCTCTTGATTCGTCAAAAACGGGGCGATCGCGCCGTTGCCAGTTACGAAGTAGTTCTGTTCAATTAAAAAATCTATTTCATCTTGCGATCGGTTGCAAAGTCGATGGCAAAGTATGAGAACAAAATATCTGCTCCTGCGCGCTTCATAGCAATGAGCGACTCGTCGCGAGCGCTGGCCTCGTCGAGCCAACCATTTTTAGCGGCGGCTTTGATCATAGCGTACTCACCACTCACATTGTATGCGGCGATAGGCACCGTGCTCGATTGCTGAAACAGCTTTATGATGTCCAGATAGGCGAGCGCCGGTTTTACCATCACGATATCGGCCCCTTCTTTGATGTCGAGCTTGAGCTCTTTTAAAGCTTCACGCGAATTTGCTGGGTCCATCTGGTAGGTTTTTTTATCGCCCGCGCGGGGAGCGGAATCGAGGGCATCGCGGAACGGCCCGTAAAAGCTTGAAGCGTATTTAGCGGTGTAGGCCATAATGCCCACATCGGTGTGTTGGGCTTTGTCGAGACGTTTTCGAATAGCGCCCACGCGGCCATCCATCATGTCTGATGGTGCGACAAAGTCCACACCCGCTTGGGCGTGAACCAGCGCCATTTCGGCCAAAACTTCCACGGTTTCATCGTTGAGAATTTTACCGTCTTTGACTAAGCCGTCGTGACCATCGCTTGAGAATGGATCTAGCGCAATGTCGGAGAATATAACCAGATCTGGAAATCGCTTTTTTATTTCGCGGATGGCATTGGGCACCAGTCCCTCGTGATTGAGAGCTTCGCTGGCTGTGGCGTTCTTTTTGGAGTCCTCGATCTTCGGAAAAAAGGCGATGCCTTTGATCCCAAGACTCACGGCCTTTTCGCATACCGGGAGAAGTTCATCTAAGGAATAGCGAAACTGCCCGGGCAGAGAGGTGATGGCTTGTTTGATCTTTTTTCCATTTTCGATGAATACCGGAAACACAAAGTCAGCAGGCTCAAGTTCGGTCTCACGAACAAGGTCTCGAATGGAGCTCGATTTTCGATTGCGGCGGGGACGTTGATTCATGACACTCCTGTATTAGTTTCCGACGTTGGTGCTTTCAAAAATTCTATCTGCCGATTGTTCCACAAAACCGTTGTACAGTTCGCCATTTACGGGAAAGCGCTGGGCGAATTCATAGTAACAGCCGGGAATCGATTTGCGGCCCTCTGCAAATTCCACGGTGACCTCATTGGCCATCGTTGAGGATTGGCGAAGCCCAATGGCCTCGGTGCCTTTGATTTCACCGCCACTGGTGTTGAGCCTATGCCCTGACTCTTTTATCGCCGTGTTGACCTCTTCAAGATTTTTAAAGTGTTTCAACGCGTTTACGAGCACCGTGAAGTGATTCACGCGAAAACCAAATGCACTCATCCATGCGGCGTACTCGCTCTCTGCGAGCAGGTCTGCGTACTGTTGCTGGTGCACCTTCCAGGGGCGGCCGCTGATGCAAAAGGATTCTTTATGACTAAATTCACGATGAACTTGGGAGAGCAGATTTTTAATGATCGACTGAGCGGATTCGGAGAGTTTTTCGGTAAGCAATTCGCTGATAAAGATCTTTGGATACTTTCCGCTAGGATGTTCGAGATGTTGAGCATAAAGTTTTTTAACTTTAAAGTGGTACTCGCCTTTGACCTCATAGTCGTTGTCGAGAAAGTACTTTTTAAAAGATTCCAGGCCCAGTTCGGGAGTATTAAATGTACGAAACGCGACATGGTCATTGACCAGCTTCTCGCCGCGTTTTTTAAAGACGTTTTCCACTTCGAGGACCGTGGGATTTAGAGTGGTGTAATCGTGCCACATGTTTTCAAACATCACATCGAGAGACGACATCAGTGAGCTCCTTGTTTGGCCACTCGGCGCGCCTCGAAGGTCTCTGGAGTACAGCTCAAGAGACCTATTTGAAAGGGGACTAGTGGTTCATTACCTTTCTACCATTAAGAGGCTGCACAGGTCTATTGTTCGGCTGGAATTTGGAGCGGAAAGCAACGATCTGATCGCGCGAAAGTTCAGCGGGAGTGTTGTAAACGATCCACTCGACACCTTCCGTGCACGGTGGCGAGGTGAGCGAGCCCTTGTAGTGATAATAAGTCTTTTGTGGAGGTATCATTTTTGATGCATCTAGCTGAATCGTGCCCGAACCCGTATTGAATTGGCTCCAAAGATCGGCGAAAACCGGGTTTTCGCGGCCTTCGATTGCAAACACCGACAGAATCGCCATTCCTCCACCATTGATAGCTTTATGCACAAACTGAATCTCCATCGATAACGTTGTGCCACTCAATGTGTGCTCGCTCGGCGAGTGGAACTCGATGTGTTCGAGGTTGTACACCTTGCCATTGAGGAGGAGTTGATTGGCTCCACTAAACATTAACTTAGGCACCAGGGAGTTGTTCTCAACCTGTGCCTGTGCGTTGGTGTAGCTAAAGTCTAAGCGGGGTGATTTTTTAGTGGGGCTTCTGAACACCAGATTGATTGGAGATTGCTTTTTGCCTTTGCCACAAAAGGCGTAATCGGGATTGAGGCTTGCCCAATTGCTTGGCCCCACTTCGCCTTCATAACCCCACGGGTAATTGGCCGTAGGCGCTTGCGGTGGAGGCGGTTCGCTAGGTGCCGGAGGAGCTGGCACTTCAGTGGAGGTTGTCTCTTCGACGACCGCAGGTTTTGAACTACATCCTACACTGACAAACGAAAATAAAAGCATAGTGAATACTGTTGTACGCAAACTCATGATGTTTCTCCTTCACGCTAATGATGATAGTGCTTTGCTTTAGTATAGGAGTAGAACTTAAATGGACACAAGCGATAATTGCTTTCGCGAGGAATTGGGTTCACCGAGGCGGCGAGGCCAGTTGCTCGAGAAACCTCAAGTGTCACTTTACGTTTGATGGAGTGGCGCCGCAAAACTTTTTACTTTCAGCACCTTTGTCGAGGTTCGCGGAAGAAGGTTTTATCTTTACGTGAGGATAGACCACAATTGAAATTGAATTTATGAACAAACTTTTCGCGCTCATAGCTCTTATCACCACTGCGTCCGTAGCGGCCAATGCCAGTTGGTTTGGCGGCGACGACGATAAAGGTAAAAACTGCTACAACTGGTACGGTGAAAAAGAACATTGCTATCGCACTCACAACGAAAAAAACGAAAGCTATGTGGGTGGCAATTTTCTCGATTTCAATGGCAACGAGGAAGAGAGTTTGGTTGGCAACCAGGGTTTTGGCGCAACCTATTTGACCACGTCCAGTCTGCAGGCCGTGCGGTTTATGTACGGTGGGTCGCTTTATGTGGCCGATGGCAATGTCTACGTGGGCGGTAGTCGCTATGTAGGCACATTGTACTCGGGCGAACTTTTGGTGGGCTTATCCTTAAAGGCTTACCGCAGAGCCACGGTGCGCCCATTGCTCGAGGTGCTTGCCGCTGTCGGATTCAAATCCCTGGAGATGTCGCGCGCACCGGCTGGAGTCGATAACCGCACATTTGGTTTTTCCTATGGTGGTAAAGGCAGTATGGGCATGGAATTCGGTTTCTGGAAGGCAGTGGCGATCCGTACCACAATCGACTACTACGGAGTGAGTGCCAGTAAAATTGCAGGTTCTGATTCGTTCCCCATGACCGCACTGGGAGTGAGTTTGGGGCTCACTTTTTTTCATTAATTGGGACAATTCGTGGATGACGCCATGTTCAGGTGCTCGAGTCCTCGAGCACCAAAGGGTATATTTATCGAGTGAAGACACAACCGATGGAACACATCCTTTTGCGCCAACTGGCCTCAGACTATCGGCAGATAGCGTTTCAGTTTCGTTTAAAGTTGCGGGCACCCAATATTGTGCTGAGTGAAAACAAATCGTTGTGGGGACGGTGGAACCCCTTGAGTCGTACCATCGAACTTCAAAAGCAACTGGTGCTTGAGCACAGTTGGGACACCGTACTTTATGTGCTTAAGCACGAAATGGCCCATCAGGTTGTCAGTGAAGTGTTTGGTTTGCCGGATGCGGATCACGGGGAATCGTTTCACAAAGCGTGTGACCTGCTGGATCTGCCAGAAGTTTTTCGCCGCGGCAGCGGAACGCTCGCTGACACCGCCGACTGGAAAATCCAAAGTACAAAAACCGAAGCCATTGTGAGCGTGATTGAAAAAATTCAAAAGCTTTTTGCCTTGGCATCGTCCACCAACAGCGAGGCCGAGGCGGCCACAGCCATCGCCCGTGCTCGCGAACTTACTCGAAAGTACGATATTCGCGAGTCGGCGATTGCCGAAAAAAAAGAAGATCTGCGCTATGTGATCTGGAATACCGAAAAGCAGCGGTTGAGCCCATTGTATAGCCATCTGGCCGCACTCCTAATGGAGCATTATGCGGTGGATGTGATCTTTACGACGTCGTTCAGTGTGCGCAAGCTCAAGCCAGTCCAGTGCTTAGAGATCTATGGCCGTGAAACCCAAGTGCTTATCGCTGAATACGTTTTGCATTTCTTATTAACGACCCTTGAAAACCTGTGGGCGACACACGCGCGCAACAAAAAGGCGACGCCGTTATTAAAAAAATCCTATCAACTGGGTGTGATTGCAGGCTTTGAGCAGCGCCTTAAGAGCGAAGCAAGCCGGTTCGGCGAGTCACCCACCACCACTGCCTCCACGACCTCGGCGCTTCAAGTGGTGGAGCAGCAAGAACGTTTACAATTTTTGCAAAAACGCTATCCCCGCATTCGTTCCCGCTCGGCACATGGAAGCCGTATCGACACAGAGATTTACGCTCACGGTTTTAAAGATGGCCGTAGTCTCCAGCTGCGCAAAGGTGTGGGAAAAAAGTTTACCACCGTTTTTTCGCTCAAAGGCTCGGTGCTGTAGTGGACTCTCATTTTCTAAAGCCTCACCTTGCCCAAGCATTTCCGGATCTGCTGCACGAGCTTACCGGTGAGATAAAAAACGGTGGGGGACGGGTTGTCGCTACATTCGGCGACCTGATAATTTATGAAAACTTGAAATACCGGCCTTTGTGGGCCCAGTTCGTCGGGACGGATCCACAATTCTTTGAGTTCGCGTCTATTTCAGACGGAGCCAAACATTTACTGGCTCTTCAAAAACGGTGGTGTTCACAATCAGTGGTGGAACATCGCCGTGCCGAACTGATTCAGGAAAAAGTCTTTCGCTATAAAATACCGGAGTTGGAATTTTTAAACCCCGTTCCCCAACATCAGTGGGGTTTTTGGAGTTTGATAGATAAAAACCGCATGGTCTATTGCGCGAAGATCGATACACCTCTCCCGCTGGGCGAGGTGCGCTTTGCGGAGTCCGATGAACCACCATCGCGCGCCTATCTTAAATTGTGGGAGGTTATGACCTGTCACGGAGTGCGATTGCAGAGTGGAGAAAATGTGGTCGATCTTGGAGCGTGCCCTGGCGGATGGACGTGGGTGCTCTCAGAGGTGGGGTGTTCGGTGACGGCCGTGGACAAAGCGCCCATCGATCCAAAAATTGAGAGTCGCAAAAATGTGCGCTACTTAAAAAAAGATGCCTTTAAAATGAGTAAAGACGATATCCCCATGCCCACGTGGGTTTTTAGTGATGTGATCTGCTATCCTAAAGATCTCTTGGAGCTGGTTGAAAAATGGATGGCGTTTGGGGTCGAGCGGTTCGTATGTACTTTAAAGTTTAAAGGTGACACAGATTGGGACACTATTCGAAAATTTCAAGGTATTGCCAATTCGCGACTGGTGCACTTGTGCGCCAACAAGCACGAGCTTACGTTTATTAAGTTTTAAACACGTCTCACATCGAATCATAATTGCAGTTTGCCTTCTGCAAGTAACCGATTTTCATATAGGATAGTTGTATGTGCATGATGAGGGGGGCTCGTCCGTGAAGTATATATTTTTTAGGAATTCCATAATTTTTGCGGTACTTTCTTCTTTTGTAGTTACCTTTCAGAACTGCGGTATGACCCCACAAGACAAAGACGAGAATAAATCATCTAGTAAATTCGAGATTTTAAAATTTGATTCTGGAAACAGCAAAGTCGTTGACGTGAACTCAGGTGATCAGCTCAACCTCGTCGTTGACGACGCGTCCTTAGAAATTGCTTTTGGTACAAACTTTGATGGCATTTCCTGCGTGTGGATTTTTAAAAATGACGCTGGCACCTCCGAACAAGACCTGGATGAGTCTGATCCCAGTATTGCTTTGGGAACCGTGAGCGATACTCACGCCGGCACATACACAGCCACTTGCAAACGTGGTACAAAAAAGATCACAGTTACGTTTTATGTCGTTGTTTCAAATGCGAATGTCACGCGCACGTTTACGTTTACGTCAGGAAGTGGCGGGCAATCGGTCACTCATCAAACGAAAGGTCAGGCCATGACACGCTGTAAAGCTGGCGTGGATAGCGTGGATCCAGCTGTTTCAGTGACCTGCAAGTGGGGTAGTGAAACCCTATTCACGCGTGCGGCCGCACCTCGGGATACCTACTCTGTTACTGTGGGTGAAACCACCACGTCGACAAGCAATCTCACGCGCGCCCAAGCGGTCACCAATTGCAATGCAATGATCAGAGATACCGCTTATAGCACACGGCTTAAGTGTCAGTGGGGAACGCAAGTTCTCTACGATCGTCCGAAAGATGGCAACAACACGGTGAATTCCGGTGCCAACGGCAACATCGCTAAATAATTCCAACTGCATGAAATGAAAGAAAACAAAAAATCGTCCACTAAACATGGACGATTTTTTTTGAGCCTCAAAATAAAGAGTAATTTATTTTTGCCTGTTGTTCTAAAGTTATTTTTATTCTTGAATCTCTAAAAGTCTCAACGCGATTCACTTCCCATATTTAGTTATGTTTATTTCGGAATACAACTTATTCTAGATAAATCATATGGGGGGCCATTATGAAAAATGCGTTTAAGTTATTTATTATTTCTTTTTTTCTAATTCCAACACTTTTAAGCTTTCAAAACTGCGGCAAGAAAGAACAGATCACATACTATCCCGACGACCCGGCAATTCTTGGTGACGGCGGCGGTGAGGAGGCTTTGCCACTTGTGGCAGACGGTTCCGAGGTGGTTAAGGCCACCGAGGGTAACGACGTCAACCTTGTCGTGTCCGACAAAGTCCTCAAGCTTATCGATGGCAGCAAGGCGATTTGCAAATGGGGCTATTTTTCCGGTGACAGTGCTGATGAGCTCAAGCTCTCTGAAGTCAAAACAACGTATCGCCTTGATAAAATTGAGCTCTCAGAGAAGGGGAAATACCGCACGTTTTGTTCGGATGGTAAAAAGATGGTGTTGTATATTTTCTTAGTGGAAGTTGCTAAAAAAGCTCCGCCCGTCGTTAAAGCCGAGCTCCTCGTAGTGAAGATAAAAAACCGTGTCACCAGCACTTATCTTAGAACCGCCAATCTCACTCAGGCCGCCGCCACAAGCGCGTGTGCCGACGCCATCAAGAAAATATCTGTTGATCCGGATGCGGGCTATCGCTGTACATGGAATAGCAAGGTGAGTAAATCGCGAGCTGAAACTGGAAAGGCTTACGTTGAGTACAAACTGATTCAGGGTTCAGTTCGGGTGCAATTTGGCACATTGACAGAGCCAGAAGCTCTCGCCCAATGTAAGAGCCACGTGAGCAAAGTCACCGGTGATCGCCTGTTCTTTACCTGCTCTTGGTCAGGTTACAAAATTGATTCAGGTCTTATAACCGGAAGCTATGTCGTTAACCGCATAGTTAATGGCTCAAAAATTGTCTACAACAAGGCGACTTTAGATTACGCAAGCGCTGTAAGACAATGTGATGTAGATGCAGCAAAGATTTTGGCGGCAGCCCAGACGTCGGGATATCAGTGCGTGTGGAAAGACATTGTGATCCGACAAGGTGTTGAAAAGGGGTACCTGATTATCGCCTTTAAAGACATGAACGGTCAGCTCACAGCCTCCAGCTATGGAACAGTCACCGAAACCGAAGGAAGAGCGCAATGTGCGGCATTGGCGGAGCGCGCTGCTGGAAGAAGTTCGACGGAGTATTCGTGTTCCGTGGGTGGTAAAAAAGTATTTGTGGGTGTGTTCCAGCGTGCATCGGTATTTTCGTGGAGAACCTTGTTTGGGTTCACGAACAGCATTCACGCACAAAGAACGACGTTTGAGGCTGCGCGCACAGCGTGTGCGGTTTATAAATCCACTCGCGCTTCAGGATTTGGTTCCAGCTACTCGTGCAGTTGGAACGGTATTCAGTACGATGCTGGTGGTAGCGGCGGAAACTAATTGCGAGCTCATTAAAAGCTAGGAAAACGCGCTAGAAAAAGCGCGTTTTCTTTTTTCAGGCAACAAGACCTAAGACTTAATGTTACATAATATAACTTATAAGAAACCG
>CAYNTO010000024.1:351-46303 GCA_964400355.1 uncultured Pseudobdellovibrionaceae bacterium | reverse complement strand
AATATTTAAGTTCATTGGTCGCGTTATCAAACCAGATTTGACCTTCGGTCGGCGACGATGGATTTGTGTTTCTCGATGGCAACACCGTTCCTGCGGGGTCATTTCTTAAATACTGAGTACTTGTTCCACTCGCAAGATCCGTTAGATCCGAGTACTGCGTGGTGAGTAAGTTATCGAGCTTCGCCTGCGTGCTCGTTACACTCGTTCGAAACACGTCGCTGGGTCCCAAACCCTGAAGGGTTTGGGCGACCAATGCTTGAGGGACTGAGGTGATCGGCATGTCGTCGCTGAGCTGCACTGCCGTGGATGCGGTGCTTGGCTTAATAAAAAATCTAAAAAATCTTTCCTCGCCTGCGGCGGGAGTGTAGGTGCAGTTGGCGTTGGCTTGAGTTTTCCCGTTGATCGGTGTGATTCTGTTGTAGAACACGTTTGTCATGGAGTTATTGCGGTCCAATGTGGTTCGTTTCGGATCACTCGTGGGTGAACCCACTCGCAAACTGAAATACCCATTCGTTCCTAGCGTGTTGACCGGCTGCTCTTCTTCGTAGAGCACGCAATCTTTTGCGGGGTTGAGCACTTGAATTGTGACTACTGTGCTGGAATCGAGGAGCGGCTCGGAGCTCGAGCCGGGCTCGAACAATCTTCCATCTAAAGTAAAATGTTGTGGGAGATCTGTTTGTGCTTGTGCGTGGGTTTGGAAAAATAAAATTATGAAAGCAACTTGCGTTGCTTTCATAATTTTATTCTTGTAATTTCGCCAATTTAAACCAGATACCACCACTGTATTTATCGGTATCTATATATGCGGAGTTGAATAATTCTCAAATTGAGACGCTTAAAAAACGCCTCTATTTCCTTACCCGTAAATTTCGTCCGATTTTCAGGATTTCCGCCGTCCAAACACAGTGATTATGACTCACATTCGTCCTGCTAACACGGCCATTGGTCTAAAAGCAGCTCGGATTATGCTCCTGCACTATTTTTGTGATCTCTGCGGTTTTTCCGTATTTGCCCGTCGGCTTAAGTACGGCCCAATAATTTCCAGAATCAAACATCAACGTTTTTTTTGATTTTATTATGCGGTCCATGATGCGTATCCCGCAGAATAAATTTCTCATCGGGTCAAAAATTGTTTTTTCATCGCTCGTCCGCGCAAGAAGTTTATCTTCGCTCCAATTAAAAGCCTTTGCGCACTCTTTATAACTCTTGCCATCCTGATACGAAAGCTGCAGCAAGCCCTCGCTGTACACTTGCTCTTGGGTGACCGAGTCTTTACTGGTAAACGTTGTTTCGAAGTAACGCATATTCGGTTTGTATCCACTCTCAAATTTGGTAACTGCAGAGACAAAATGCACCCAAAATTCGATGCGCGCGGCGCGCGGCAAGTTCTTATAGTTCGGGCAAAGCGAGTTTGTGCCGGTAAGCACATGGGGACCATCGAGTAGATTTTTTGCAAAGTGATCCACAATAAATGCCGAATACTGAGTGTAACTTACTGCCTGATCTTTCCACTGCGCGGGCGCACCGGATACCCACGAGGGACTACGGATAAATTCATACTCCTCGATCCCGTAATCCATAAAACTGATATCCATCCACGTGTGACCGCTGAATTTAAAAACAATGGACTCAGGATCGTCGACTGGAAGAACCGGTTCTGTTGGTGGCAGCAGAGGGCCGCTGGGCACGCCACCCAGAGAGGCTTTACTCATCGTAGCAATGCTTTTAAACTCTCCGTTGAGCCCACATGCACTCAAATTGAAAGCCAAAATAACCAATACAATCCATCGCATACCAGCCTATCGGGACCAAGATCTAGGAGCTTTATTGTGGGCCAATTTGACAAGGTTTTCGACAGAGCCGGGGCCAATCGAGAGCGCGAAAATCACACGGGAAGTGTATGAGGTATTAAAAAAGGAAACCTAAATTAAAGGCAAAGTTATCCAGCTGGAAGCTCGAAGTGCCAGCGATGTCGGCTGTGTTTTTTATATAATCGGCGGATATACGCGCTCCAAACTTCGTGGTGATCTGAGTTTCCAAACCGATCGCCAATCGATAACCGTAAGACAAACCGGTGGAACGACCATCCACATCGGCCGGAGGGCTAATAACTTCCATATGTTTAAATCCACCCAACCCACCCGCCTCTAAAAAAGGTCGGATCGCCACGTTGGTCAAAATAGGATAAATACTAAACCCGATAAAAGCATCTGCAGAGTACATGGTGGTGTTGTGGCGTGCGCTCTGCACGTATCCTATGCCGTCCTCGAATGAAAGTATCGCACCATAGACCAAACGAAAATGGGATTTATGAGGTGTCGTGAGCAACATCACGCCAAACCCTTCACTGCCCGCCAAGCTGTTCTCACGCTCACCGGAAAAACTGCTGTACATGCCGCCAAGATAGGTTCCTGCAGGCGCTCCCGCGCTTTGCGCGGAAGCAGAGCCCCAACCAGTGAAAAAAATGAGAATAAGGAGAAGGCTAGATCTCTTCATTATGGAATCACGAGAATGTACTCTGGAGTGTTTAATAAACCGCTACCAATTGTTTGCACATAGGTACCTGCTGGGGTGATCTCAACCAGGTGATGGAGGGCGCGATCTGCGACCAGAATGTTTCCGCTGGCCAGTTCACCTATGCCACCGGGAGTGGAGAGATACGTCAGATTACTGAATGTGGCTGTCGCAGAACTCAAATTGGAATTATAAAAAATTACCGAATCCGTTGTCCCCGACCATGCCGTAACAATTTGCCCGCTACTTAAAGCGTGGCAGCCGCTTGCATCGGTAGTGCCACTAATACCTGAAGATCGCGTTGCGGTTTGAGTTCCTGCATCATCATAAGTGCGAACAACATCCAAGGTCGTCGAACAGTGAACGAATCCGCCAGTAGATATGGCGTGAACCTGTGTTCCACCTGTTTGCAAAGCTCGTGGCCATCCACCTGTCGCTATGCGAGTTCCTGATGCCGTAAAACGCTCCACGTTGTTTGTCTCCACAACCAATAGATCTCCGGTGGAAAGTTGCGTGATCCCACGAACGGTTCCCGTAAAATTCGCATCAGCCACAAGCATCCGCGCTGAGCAATCCTCAGGACTGATCGCCATCACCCGATCTGTGCCATCAACAACCACGACAACTTCGCCGGTGGACTCAATATAGTCCATGCCGTAAAAGCCTTCGCCCGCAGATATAGGTACGTTGTAGATCAATTTTTTAAACGATCCGTCAGGGTTGAGAGCTACGATATTATCGTTTACGGCGCTTGAAACTAAAATATCGCCGGATTCGAAGCAAGCCTCGACCTCCGGGGTTGGGGCCACCTCATCACCGACCTCTTCGTCGGATTTGCAACCGACAAGAGCAAACGTAAGAGTCATTCCAAGTAAACAAACTGTATTTAATAAGCTATTGATTTTCATACACTTCTCATCGGAATCTTTAGATTCGGACTTTTGTTATTATCAATCTGGGACACTTTCCTGGACCCGAGAAGACTGCAAAAACACACACAGCGAATCAAATTGAGATTTGCCAATGCCCACCCAAAGCCCAGGGTGGATACTCATAAATTGTTTTTATTTATACTTAAAACACTCTACTGGAGAGGTGCTTTTGCTGGGGAAGTGTCGTCGGCAGCGCTCGTTTTTTGCAGAAAATCTTTTAGCGATTTTTTCCTAAAATACAGCGGCGACAACTGATAATTGTCCACCACTGTGACTTCGGTGTACTTGGTGTCTGGTAGAATCATTACTCCGCACCACCAGTTAATGGGATTTGCCTCTTTGGGGTCGGCTTTACAAGAGATATGTCCTTCGGAGGTGTGAACCTGTGTGGTGAGGTTGTTTTCGTCGATCTCCACTACAAGCTTTGTTCCCAAACTTGAGATGACTTCCTTTTTAGATAACCCCGCCTTAAACTTGTCCTCGGTAACGGTGCATCCCGTAAAAGCCGGAGTGTTTTCGCCAGCTGTGCTCTTGGTGAGAGTTACAGTTACAAAGTCTCGCGAACCGCAGTCTTCGTAGGTGTACATCGATAAAGACGCGGGAACACCTTGAGCTTTTGTAACGTCGTTGGTCTTTTTGCAAATTTTCGAAAATTGGGCGTGCTTCTGCTTACAGGCGTCTATAGCCGAGTTCGTCGCTCCGGCACTGGTTACATTCATTACCATAAAAAGACCCAGTAAGCTTTGAATCATAGATTTTTAAAAAATTGTTTAATGTTATAAAAAAGATTAAATCCCAAACCTTTTTCTGCCTTCAATGCCAAAGCGGAATCCACAAATTCATCCTTTTGCGGCACTTCCATTACTTTTCCATCGAGGACCACCACCGGATTGCGGTAAAAACCAAAATCTTTGGTGGCCTGCAAATGCGACTCAACTTGATCTTTAAATTCACGCGCTAAAAAACAAGAGCGGAACTGTTCAAAATCGGCGCCAGAGGATTTCGCGGCTTGATTCACGGCTTCTTCTAAATTTTCATTGCTCTTGGCATCGAATGCACCGACGAATTTCCAAAAGAAGTCGCTATCTTGCTTTTTAACACACATAGAAGCTTCCGCCACCATGCGCTCTTCGTTGCTGTTGGGCGGAAAGTTAAAAACGTAACTCATCTTAAAGTACTTGTGGTGTGAATCTACAAACTCCGATATTGAGGTACCAATGCTTTTGCAATTGTCGCAGTCCCAGCGCGAGAAGAACAACACACTGATCGGTCCCTCACCCACTTGCGGGGCGCTGCTGTCCACATCGGGCACGCTCAAAGTCATCGCTGGTTTTACAAACGCCACATGAATCGGACCATTCATTAAGTTTTCGGCGACGTACTTGGTAATCTTTGCCTCGCGCTCGTTGGACACAATGGTGTCCTTGATCTGCGCGCGTAGCTCCTCAGTGAGTTCTTTTTCGGTAATATTGTTCTTTTTCGCAAACGCGTCCACGTCGGCATCCGACGCTGTCAACGTGCCACCGGTGATGCGATCTTTTATGTACTGCTCCATGGTGATGTTCGATACTTTCGAGGCTTCGAGCACTTTGCGGCGCGCGTACAAACCTTCGAGAGCCTTAATGCTTTGCTCAAAATAAGATATCATCAAACGTGCAAGCAAAGTGTCGTCTTTGCTGAGATCGCTTGCAGATATCATTTTGTCGTCGAGCTTAGCAATTCCGCCCTTTAGAGTAGGATCAAAAGTGGCAGTAACGCCCTCTTTGTAATCCTTACCTAACATTTTTTTTACACCATCCTTGGGTTCGGCAAAAGCGAAGACAACTTGAGCCTCGCTGCCCGCCTTGGCATACACTTTACGTACTACCAGATCCTGGATCCGTTGCTCAAGTTCGAGGAGTGCCGGAGATGGACTTACCAACTGAGAATGTGTGATCGCATCTTCGCCGTGTTTAGCAACGAATTCAGTTCCCTGAAGATTCGCATCGTGAACAAATTGAAATGGACTGTTCACCGGAATTTGATGCGCAGGTTTCTTGCTACAAGAAATGAGCGCAAAAAAAGAAACGATAAAAAGAGTTAGTGTTTTCAGCATCATGTTGGTATTCCTCCACCCTTACAAGCGACCTTCGATCTATTAATTTTAGGGAGTCACGAGCGATACATCAAGCATTTGCGCGACCTTTGTGGCGCGACGTCTGGCCGTAGGTCTGGACAGCTGACTTGGGAGAGTCTACTGGGAACCGATTCTGCCACCTACTGGCGATTGAGCATCTTTTCGAAGTCGTTTCCACTCAAAGGCCCGACCACAACTTCATTGCCAATAAAATATACAGGAGCATTGATGATTTTAAGATACTTCGCCGATTGCAAATGGTACTCCACAACTTTTTTCATCTCGCGGGAGGTCGCGCAGGCTCGCACGACGTCCATAGAGCCACCTGCTTTCGTGACAGCGGCATAGAGATCACTCTCTACCGAGTCGCGTTTAGCGTCGTAACTCAGCTCTAGAAACTTCCAATATATATTTTTGTTGTGCTTCCAAACGCACATGGAAATTTCGGCGGCAAGCCACTGAAGTGGGTCTACTGCCGGGAAATAAGGACGCACTCCAAACGTGGCATTTTTGCCGAAATCCATTTGTCGCAAATACTGGCGAACGGCGGATCGACTGGCATCACTGAACGCATCCACAAAAAGCACCACGTCCACGGCACTTCCAGGTTTTTCACCAAAAAACGGCGTCCAATCCCAGCGGGTTTTAAAGTCGTGCGATGGTTTTTCTATGTTCACTTTGATAGGAAGATTGAACATATTTGTACGCAAATGCTCGTCGATGGCCTGATTCTTTTTAACATCCTTCATCCACCCCAGTGCCGCTGTTTTTTCACTGCTTGTGATCTGCGGATTTTGGCGGACTAATTCCTGCAAAGAAATAGCTTCCAGATCTTTCTCGGAAAGAATTTTTTGTTCGAAATATTCCTGGATATCGATCTTGTCTTTTTTGGCTAAAAAATAGAACAGCTTTGCCCGCGCGTTTTCATCAATACGCTGCAAAAGATAATTGAGCACTTCCGACTTCACACCCAAAAGCGGAACCGTGTTTTGCTCGAGCTTTCCGAGAGCAAAAGTCTCTTTATCCATCACCAAAAAATCTTTTTGCTGGGGATCAAAACTGATGTCACTGGCACGTTCACAGGGGATACCGTACTGCGAACAAACCTGTGAGATCGGCCGGGCCGGCTTTTGCAATTTAAAGCTTGCGGTTTTAAAAGTACTCGCGCGCGGCTTTAAAAACTGCTCGTATCCTGCCAAAAACAACAGCTCCTGCTGCTTTCCCACTAAAGATTTATAGTGCTCATCGAGAATGTCCTCAAAGTGAATGGTCAAAACTGATTGGCCCGTGAGCGTCGAGTCCTTAAGTTCCACCTGAGCGGCCACACCCGCCGGAAGCGATGTAAACGTGTACACTGCAGTTTGAGCACGCCTGCCAATCCCCTTCTTCGTAAAAAATAAGAAAACGCCAGCCCCCAAAAGCACCGCTACTGCACCAAATAATAGAATCTTTTTGAACATCCGCTTATTATGGCAGACCCGTCCCCCAGATGTCATGAATCCCCAGCCTTTCGCACAGGTAAATCTTTTCGCCGCAGGCGAAAACAAATCCCTCCGCGATTTACTACTGACAACCTCACTCCGCAGAGTAAATAATCAAATAATGAAAATAGTATTCATGACTTTCTTAATTGCGCTCAGTGGTTGCGACTGGATCTCAAGTGGACTTCGCTCCGAAAGCGACGATGCCATCCTCGTCCGCAAAGCTATTCAAGCTTACAATGACTTCGACGAGGAGACTTATGCGAGCTGTTTTTCCGAGAACGTGAACTTCTTCGCGAGCAATGGCTTAGGCACCACACGCCATGTCTCCGGACAAGCAGAACTCAAAAAATTTCACAACAATTTGTTTGATATGTACAAACCCAAAGCGGAAATATTAAATTTATTCGACATATCACCGTGGGTGTTCGTACATCAACGTACTAAATCCAGCAAACACACGGTGGAATCGAGCGTCGGATATCGGGTCGATAAAGGAAAGATCACCGATGTCATGGTGGTCGGTGAAAAAGAACTCAAATAGAATATTATTAAATTTAAGGCGCACCATCTGTGAAATCGTTCGGCTCAAAACCGACTGGGGTCATGTCGTTATTACCGACTTGGTCGACAATTAATGCGTTTGCGCTGCTGAGTAGGTCTAACATGTCTTCACCCATTAAGTGATATGATTGAAGTGCATTCACATATGTAGTGGTGTAATTCGAGTAGGCGTAGCGAGGATCCATGCCTGATCCACCAGCATACACTTGCGCCACAGCATTCGCTGAGAGTTCTGCATCCCAAATCATAAAGTGATCTAAAACTCCTTGGAATGGCATAGATTTGTTATTTGAGCCCGCTTGAAATGTTGGCAGCGGATCAGCACCAATTGTAAGTACAGACGCATTCGCTGTAGCTGGTGTGTCCAGTGATGTAGCGCTTTGAGTTCCAATAGCTGCACCATTCACATAAACTACGGCGCGCGCAGAATGATTCGAACTTGCCGCTCCGTGATCTCCCGACACACAAATGTGGTACCAGTTTCCTGCGGAAAAAGAGTAGCTCTGGGTAATAAGAGAATCTGAGTCATTGTTGGATTCAAACGCCCATGTGATTTCCGACGCATTAAATGACAGAAAAAAGTATTTATCATGCCCGGACATACTCAAAAGAGTATTTCCTACAACGGTATCTGGCTTCATCCACATACAGATCGTAAAGTCGCCAGTGTACCAACTCTTACCCATAGTGAGGTGCTCACCCGTTCCATCGAACAGAATAGCATCGCCGCGAACGGTATTGCCACCGCCACCCCCTGCTCCACCACCCGTATCTCCTTCATCGACATTGTCTGATTTACAGGCTGTAAATACGAATAGTGACGCACAAAGTGCAATTTCAATGGCTTTAGTGAACATCTTGTGTGTTTTCATATTAATACTTTTCGGCACTTCTGGAAAACATATAAGTTTGTCTCAAAAATACACAACTACGATTAACATAAAGAAAGCGTTACCAGTTTCCTGGGCCAAAATCTCCGGGCTCAAAGTTGATCGGTGTGGCGTTGTAATTGCCTTTTTGATCATTCATCACCGCTCCTGGTGCATCCACCTTATCACCTGGGAAATCACCCATTTGTAACCAAACCTGAGTAGCAGCAATGTGACCGGTGGTGTAGTTGCTGTAAGAGAAGTTCGGATTGAACGCATCTCCACCCGCATAAATCTGCGCGATCGCATTCAACGGCATCTCAATATTCCATATAATCAAGTTATCCAAAACCCCTGCGTAAGGATCGGCTTTCGCATTGGCGCCCGCTTGGAAAGTCGGCGCTGGCTCGTTACCGATTGTTAAAGTTGTCGACAACGCTGTTGCGACGCCGTCGTAAGCCGTGGCCGTACATTGACCAGCAAGAGTTCCGTTTACAAAGACCGCGGCGCGAGAGCCATGGTTCGCACTTGCCGTACCGTGATCGCCGGTAACGCAGACGTGGTACTTCGTGCCTGCAGTAAATGTTCGCGCCGCATCCACGGTACATTCGTTATCATTGTTACTTTCGAACCACCAGCTCATCGTGGTGCCATTGAATGCTAAGAAGAAGTATTTATCGAATGACGACATACTGAGAAGCGTGTTACCCGTGATCGACGAAGGCTGCATCCAGAAGCAGATTGTAAAGTCGCCAGTGTACCAGCCTCGACCCATTTCCAAACGCTCAGATGATCCGTCGAAACGAACGCCGCGCTTTGTGTACCATTTTACAGTGTCGGTTCTCGCCGATACGCGACCAGCTCTGTCACGAACTTGAATCGATGTAAAGTAACCATTGTCTTGAGTCAACGATAGCCCTGCTTTTATATCTGTAAGCACGTTGCCAAGATTTTCATAAGCCACCACGTTACCTAACTCACCGGCATCGAGCACGCCATTGTTGTTGGTATCGTAACTGATCGCGCGGTAGTACTCAACAAAGGCCGAACCGCAATTATCATTCGACACTGACCAAACAGTTGTCGGCGAATTGTCATCATCATTGTCATTGGCCATACTTGTGATCGTCACAGCAGGCGGATTCACAGTATCGATTCTGTACGGAGCACCAACAATCGGAGTGCTTTGATTGGAGACGTCATCGAAGATACGAATGGTTGGATAATAGTAAGTACACTCAGCTAAACTGGTGAGACCCGTAAATTGGTAGGTCACTGAGGCATGGGCAATAGAGTTCCAGCCCGCAACATCAGCGCCACCGGCAAGGCTGGCCGATAAACCCATCTCAATACGATTTAAGCCAGAGGTAGGAATCGGATCCACTACTGCGGCCCAAGTGAGTGTTGGTGATAAGCTGGCGTTGGTAGACCATGCGGCGGCTGTCGCAAAGGAGCTCGCGTTGTTTGGAGCCACGCGATCGAGGAAGTAGTTCATACCTGTATTTCCCGATGCGCACACGTTCGCGTTTGTACCCAAATCGGTCGCGATCACGTAGAAGAGCTTATTGCCATCGTCGGCGCCCGTTGAAGCATATGTAATATTGAACGTCGCCGCACCACCCGTGATGGTTTGCGGAGTACTGATTGGTTGTGAACACGCGGCATCTTGGTACATTTGCACCACTGTGCCTTCTTCACCAACGATACCGGCAACAGAAATCTCAGGAGTGAAATCCGTGCTCTCGGTGTTGTCGTTCGGGCTTGTCATACCCCAGAACCATGCCGCTGGAGTTGGCGCTGTGGTATCGATTCTGTACACCACGGAAGATGTAGAACATGCTGTGAGGTTGCCGTAGCTATCACGAGCGCGGGTGCGGAATGTATAAGACGCCTCCGCGAGAGCCGACGCCGTTAACACGATCGAGCTCGCTCCAGCGACGCCCGTTCCAACCTGCGATGTACACGCATCAGAATACAGAATCACTTCTAATCCCGGGACGGTGTTGTTCACCAGGATGGACGGCGTCGTATCCGCTCCTGGACTCATCGTAGGATTCGAGAGTGACAGCACCATCACGTCTGAGTAAGAAAGTCCCGTCATTGTTTTAAATGCGGATGTGGTCGTTACACCGTTCGTGTAATCCACAACGACATCGTCAATATGCGTGTTGCTCACAGTTGGATTAAAAGTGACAAACACTGTACACGATGACGCTGGAGCAAGTGTGGTAGTGCAACTACCGCCCACGCCTGGGTAACCACCCGCGAACGAGTACGGAGCTGCGAGACCAGAACCGCTCATGCCCGTGGCTTGAACGCCTCCGTTATTGGTTACGGTAAAGCTCACTGTTTGTTGTTGCGTGTTTAACAACACATTCCAATTGTAAGTGCCCGCTGTAAAGGAGAGAAGTGCGGCGTTTGCGCCCACACCGGTCAAATTGCGGCTGGATGTTACTGTCGAGGCCCCATTGTGATAACTCACCACAACCGCTTCAGGATGTGTGCCGGTGCCCGTTGGCGCGTATTGAACCACCATCGTACACGAAGCTGCAGGCGCTAACGTAGATAAACATGTACCGCCGGTTCCCGGGAATGGACCACCGAGGAACGTGTATGGAGGCGCAAGACCTAAGCCGTCGGCAATAGCCGTCGCGGTCACGTTTCCGTTGTTGGTGATGGTGAGCGTGCTCGTCGCAGTCGCACCGATTGCAAGTGTACCAAAGTCAACTAGTGGCCCACCGCTGATATCGAGAAGTGCAGGGTTTGCGCCCGTTCCTTGGAGATCGCGCGTGGCGTTTTGCGTGCTCACACCATTAAAATAACTAATATTGATAGTTTCCACCTGCAATCCAGGCAAGCCGGGAGCAAAGGAAACATCGATATCACACGTGGAGCTCGCCGGAATTGTGCCACCGCAGGTACCGAGTGTTCCAGGATAAGATCCACCAGTGAACACAAACGGTGGTGCGAGACCAAGTTCCACCACACTGGTTGCGGCAGACGCTCCGGAATTGGTCACTGTGAATACATGGTTTACCGATCCACTTGTCGCTACGATACCGAAATTATATGGATCCGCCGAGCTGATCGTGAGGTTCGCTGCGGCAAGACCGCTACCTTGGATAGATCTTTGCGTGCTCGCGCTCGATTGACCATTAAAGTATGTCATGTTGATGGTGCCCAATGACAGACCTGTGGATAGTGGTGCGAACTCCACGTCGATGTCACACGAAGCTCCTGGGCTTAAAATCGTACTGCAAGTACCACTCGTTCCTGGGTAAGAACCGCCGCGGTAACGGAATGGAGTGGCTATGGCCACTTCGCTCATTGATGTCGCAGCCACGCCACCACCATTGGTAATGGTAAATACGTGGGCGCTCGCTCCACCAACCGTCACAGAAGTAAAGGTGTAAGGATCTGTTTCGGTAATTGTGAGCGACGCTGGAGCAGCCCCTGTACCTTGCACAGGATGCATGCCGGCCACTGTGATCGCGCCGTTAAAAAAGTTGAGCTCCACGTTATCGGATTGCAACCCTGGCGATGACGGTTGGAATGTTACAACCACATTACAGCTTGCCGCAGCGGCAAGTGTTCCACCACAACTTCCGCCAATACCAGGGTATGTTCCGCCCTTAAAAGCAAACGGTGCAATCATGTTACCGCTATCCACAATCCCGGTCGCTGGCACTGCACCATTGTTGGTGATGGTGAATAGCTGTTCAGTGGTAGACCCTGTAGCTTGCGTTCCGTAATTATACGGACTAATTCCAGAGAATGTAAAGCTCGCCGGCGCACCCGCCGTACCTTGCACGTTGCGGTTAGAGGTTGCTGTCACAGCTCCGTTGAAGTACTGCATCGTGATGGTGCTTGAATCCACACCTAAGCTCGATGGAGCGTAGGCAACAACAATATTACAACTTGCTGCTGGCGCTAGTGTGGCTCCGCAGTTACCGCCTGTACCAGGATATGCCGTTCCTAAGAAGTCAAATTCACCACTGAGGCCTGTCTCATTGATACTTGTGGCCACGCTCGAACCTGAGTTGGTGAGCACAAACATATACGATTTCGTTCCACCATTTGCGACCAGGCCGTAATCATAGGGATCGAGTTCAGAAATAGTGATAAGTGCCGGAGCAATACCCGTTCCTTGAACGTTGCGCGATGAGGTTTGCGAAACCACTCCGTTAAAGTAATTCACATCGATCGTGCTACTTTGAATTCCTGGGCCCGTAGGCGCGAATGTCACCTGAACACTACAGCTTCCGCCAGCGTTGAGTGTGTTTGTACATGTTCCAAGTGTTCCCGGGAATGATCCGCCTGTGTACGTGAATGGAGGATTTAAGCCCGAACCGCCCATCGCCGTTGCCTGTACGCCACCCGTATTTGTTACGGTAAATGTATGGCTCAAATTACCGCCAACTGTAACGTTGGAGTAATCGTAGGGATTGGTTTCTGAAATGGTGATGAGTGCAGGGCTTGCACCCGTACCTTGAACAGAGCGCGTGGATTGTACCGTGCCTGAGCCGTTAAAGTAGCTCACCTGAATCACGTCTGGGGCAAGACCCGTTGTCGAAGGAGTGAAACGCACATTGATTGTACATGAGCCTGCAGGAGTGAGCGTACCACCGCAATTACCACCAGTACCAGGGTACGTGCCGCCAACATACGTGTACGGAGCAGCGAGGCCAATTTCGGCCATGGATGTCGCAGTGAAACCACCGGTGTTGTTCAGCGTAAATGTATAATCTGTGAATGCGCCCACCGCGATTGTTCCAAAGTTATAAGGATCCACTTCGGAAATTGTAATGTTCGCAGGTGAAACGCCTGTACCCTCAACATCGCGGCTCGAAGAAACAAGGCTCACACCGTTGTTGTAATTAAAGGTCATGGTGTCTGGATAACTTCCAGCGATCGACGGATTGAAGCGAATAACAACTGTACAACTGCTCGCAGGATTGAGCGTGGCCAAACAACTTCCACCAGTACCTGGGAATGCTCCACCTAAGAATCCGAATGGAGCGGTAAGGCCCACTTCTGCAATTGCCGTAGCGGTTACTGAACCTGTATTAGAGATTGTAAATACGTAGTCGATATTGTTTCCAGCAGGCGTACTTCCAAAGTTGTACGGATCCGATTCCGAGATTGTCAACAGCGCTGGAGAAACAGCATTACCAGTGAGATCACGAGTGGCTGTTTGTGCACCCACTCCATCATTGTAGGAAATCTCAATAGTATCACTTGTCCCGCCATTGGTGATTGGCGAATATTGAACCACGATAGTACAGTTACCTCCCGCGGCGAGGTTGGTGTTACAGTCCCCACCCGCGCCCGGATACGAACCACCGAGGAATGAGTACGGCGCAGAAAGTCCGAGACCGGTCATAGAGGCTACCGCAAAGCCACCGGAGTTTGTCACTGTGAATGACTGAGTGCGCGTACCGGTAGATGGTACGTTACCGAAAGCATGTGGGTTCACACCGGATATGGTGAGAAGTCCCGGTGTCGCTCCAGTACCGGTAACTGTACGACTTGAGTTCTGAGTACTCACACCGTTAAAGAAGCTGATCGTAAGTGTGCTATTGTGAACGCCCGAAGCAATTGGTGAGTAACGTGCGATAATCGTACAGCTCGCACCCGCGCTCAATGTGTTACCACAAGTTCCACCTGTACCTGGATAAGGACCGCCAAGGTACCCGAACGGAGCTGTTAAGCCCACCTCGCTCACAGCGGTTGCGGTGACTGAGCCGGTATTTGTGATGGTAAACGTGTGTTGCGACTGGCCACCCATCGGCACTACACCAAATGGAACTGGGTCGCTGTCGGATATTGTGATGGCTGCCGGAGCGGCACCTGTGCCTTCCACGTCGCGGAGGGTATTTGTAGTTATGGCACCATTGTTGTAGTTGAGATCGATTTGATCGGATTGATAACCGTTCAAGCTCGGCTCGAAATTAACAACGATCGTACAGCTTGCGCCCGTACCCAGCAAACCACCGCAACTGCCACCTACACCTGGATATGTTCCACCTTTATAGACAAATGGAGCGTTCATTGTTCCAGCATTGACAATACTGGTCGCCGACACGGCACCTGTGTTATTGATTGTGAAAATCTTTTCCGTAGAGCTGCCCGTAGCGCGCGTTCCGTAGTTGAATGTAGGACCATCACTCACGCCGAGTGTAGCGGGAGCGCCAGATGTACCTTGCAGATCACGCGTTGCAGATGCCGCGCCAACACCGGAATTGTAATTGACTTGAATCGTGCGACTAAATGCACCGAGTGAACCCGGAGCAAACGAGATGACCAGGTTACAACTTGCACCAGCACCCAATGTTGTACCGCAATTACCACCCGTTCCTGGGTAACCACCACCTAAGTATACAAATGGAGCGGAAATACCCACTTCTGAGATACCGGTCGCTGCCGATCCGCCCGCATTGGTTACAGTGAATGTGTAGTTTCGTGTTCCACCATTCGCAATTAAACCGTAATCATAAGGGTCCGACTCACTAATCGTAATCAGCGCCGGTGTAATACCCGTACCTTGGAGAGTTCTGATCGATTGTGCCGGTGCAGCACCGTTGTGGTAGTCGATCTCAATAGCGTCGCCCACTAAACCACCCGAAAGCGGAGTGAACTCCACAATGATCGTACAGGTATTGCCAACACCGAGTGTGGCTCCGCATGTACCACCGCCTGGATATGTACCACCTGCGTATGTAAATGGTGGCCCCAGACCACCACCACTTATCGATGTCGCCGCCACACCACCAGAGTTGATGAGTGTGAACGATTTGGTCGATGTTGTGCTAATTGTGGTATTGCCGAAATTCCATGGGTCCGATTCACTGATAGCGATCAGCGCCGACGATGTACCAGTACCCTGAATCTGACGGCTCACCGACTGGATACTCGCACCATTGTTGTAATTCATAGTTACGATACCGCTCACCAGACCTGTTGCAAGAGGTGCATAGCGCACATTGATCGAACAGCTGGTCGCCGGCGCTAACGTCGTGCTACATGTTCCCCCTGTGCCTGGGTAAGAACCGCCCACATAGGAGAACGGCGCCGCAACACCGACTTCGGCCATTGCCGATGCGGTGAAGCCACCGGTATTGGTGATAGTAAAGAAGTGAGAGATACTTCCGCCGATAGCAACAGTTGTAAAGTCATAGGGATCAGAGTCAGAAATTGTGAGTGTCGCAGGATTGGATCCCGTCCCCTGAACATCACGAGTCACCGACTGCGCATTGACTCCATCATTGTAATCAAAACTTATAGTTTCTGATTGGAGAGCGGCCGCATTTGGAGTGTATTGCACCACGATCGTACACGTCGCTGCAGGATTCAGAGTGTTGGCACAATCGCCACCTGTACCAGGATAAGATCCGCCGTAGTAAATAAACGGTGCTGATAAACCTGTTTCCACCAGACCCGTTGCCTGGAATCCACCCGTATTGGTAATGGTAAAAGTGTGTTGAACAGCGGCACCAATGGCATGAGTGCCGAAGTTGTACGGATTCGTTTCCGAAATGGTGAGTGTGGCAGGCGCAACCGCAACTCCCACGACATCGCGAGCTGAAAGAACCGTATTTACGCCATCGTTGTAATTGATCTCAATAGTGTCGTTGTGTGTGCCCGGAACGCTAGGTCCGTAGCGAACAATAATAGTACAGTTCGCGCCGGCGGTCAGTGTTGTTGTACATGTCCCGCCACCAGGGAAAGAACCACCAGCGAATGAATAAGGAGCTGTCAATCCGCCGCCAACAAGAGCTGTCGCCGTTGAGCCACCAGTGTTGGTCAGTGTGAAGGTGTAATTTGTAGTGCTTCCCGTTGGACGTGTACCGTAGCTATAAGGATCCAGTTCGCTAATGGTGATTGTGGCGGCAGATAATCCAGCACCTGTAACATCGCGAAGCGCCGAGGTGGATGCAGTTCCATTGAAGTACGCAAGCACAATGGTATCGGTAACAACACCCGACCCACTCGGAGCAAAGCGCACTTCGATATCGCAACTTGCACCGGCAGATAGAGAAACGCCGCACGTTCCACCTGTACCAGGATATGTTCCACCGGTGAATGTATAGGCTCCACCGAGGCCGGTCTCCGACATTACCGTCGCTGCGACACCGCCACTATTGGTTACAGTAAAGATGTTTGTAGTATTTGCACCCACTGTGATTGAACCAAAGTTATACGTCGGTCCACCGCTGATTGTGAGTGATGCCGGTGCAGCTCCGGTTCCCGCCAACGCGCGAGCAGTTGAGGCTGGAGCAGCTCCTGTGTCGTAATCCAAATCTAAAGTTCCAGCAGCCGCGCCTGGACCTGATGGCTCAAACGCTACTACTATATTACATGTAGCACCGGTAGTGAGGATCGCTCCGCAGTTACCGCCTGTACCTGGGTAAGAACCGCCCACATAAACAAATGGCGCAGCAAGAGAGCCCGCATCTGCGATGCCCGTGGCTGAAACTGCGCCCGAGTTATTGAGTGTGAACGTGTGCGGCGTACTAGAACCTGTAGCTTGTATACCGTAATTGTATGTTGGGCCATTCGACAATGCCAATGATGCCGGAGCACCCGCCTGTCCCTGTACTGGGCGAACCGCGGTAGAAGTGGCCGCGCCATTATTGTACTGGAGTGTGATCGATCCACCATGTGCCGCGATAACGCCGGGAGCGTAACGCACCACAATTGTACAGCTGCCACCGGCCGCAATAGTCAAACCGCAATTTCCACCCAAACCTGGATACCCGCCAGATGCAAAAGCAAACGGTGCAGCAAGTGTGGTTTCGGTGATGGCCGTCGCGGCGCTTGCGCCTGCGTTCGTAACTGTAAACATGTGGTCGGCAATACCGCCATTAGCGATCAAACTGTAATCATATGTGGGGCCGCTATCAATTGTGAGAAGCGCAGGGCTAATACCCGTGCCGGTGACAGTACGGCTCGATGTCACCGCTGTCACACCGTTGCTGTAATTGATATCCATCGAAGAGTTCGATGCAACAGGCGTCGTCGGCGCAAACTCCACAACCACGGTACAACTTGCACCTGCGGTGATTGTTCCTGCACACGTTCCACCACCAGGATAGGAGCCACCTGCGAATGAGAACGGAGCACCTAAGCCCGAACCGCCGACTGCGGTAGCGCTCACGGCACCTGTGTTAGTGAGTGTAAATGTTCGTGATCCGATGGCGCCAACAGTAACGTTGCCAAAGTCGTAAGGATTGCTGTCCGTGATCGTGATGAGCGCCGGTGCTGCACCTGTACCCTGAACCTGACGAGTGACGTTTACAGTTCCCGCGCCGTTATTGTATCCGATATCAATTGTATCTGGAGCCAAACCCGTGGCCGTTGGGCTAAACGCAATAACAATAGTACAAGCGCCCAGTGGTGCGATGGATGTGGTACACGTACCACCCGCGCCTGGGAATGTACCGCCACCAGCAAAAGCGAATGGTGCTGCCAGTCCGTTTTCAACAATCGCCGAAGCCGTGAAACCACCGGTGTTGGTGAGCGTGAACGTGTGATTGATGGTTCCACCGGAAGCGATCGTTCCGTAGTTGTAAGGATCAGACTCCGTGATGGTGAGTGTCGCAGGCGCAACCGCCACGCCGGTTACCGTACGCGTAGCATGTTGGGTGTTCACACCATCGCTGTATTGCATATCGAGTGTATCATTGTCAGCAACACTCACTAAGCCTGGCGCATAGCGAACATCGAGGGTACAAGTTTGGCCAGCATTGAGAGTGGCTCCGCAGGTTCCAAGTGTACCTGGATACGAACCACCCGAGTACACATATGGTGTACCCAGTCCCACTTCCGACATGGCCGAGGCCTGGAAGCCACCGGTGTTAGTGATGGTAAATGTGTGTTGCGAGCTTGCCCCTGTCGCCAGTGTACCGAAGTTGTAAGGATTTGAATCCGATACCGTTAGGAGCGCAGGAGCCACCGCCACTGCAGTCACGTCACGAGTCACCGCGGCCGGCACGACACCGTTGTTGTAATCAATTTGAATTGTGCTGTTGTGAGCAACGCTAGGCGCACCAGGAGCATAGCGAACTATAATTGTGCAGTTTGCACCGGCAGCGATTGTTCCCGCGCAAGTGCCACCGCCAGGATAGGATCCGCCGGCGTAGCTATAAGGTGCCACTAATCCACCGCCAACAATTGCCGTTGCCGTTGAACCACCAGTGTTGGTGAGGGTGAATGCATAGTCTGTCACACTTCCAGTAGGCTGCGTGCCATAATTGTATGGATTGATTTCGCTGATGGTGATCGTCGCTGGCAGCGTTCCGTTACCAGTCACATCGCGGTTCGAAGTGGTCGTGGCGGTACCGTTAAAGTAAGACATAACTATGGTATCTGTCGCCACACCTGAACCACTCGGCGCAAAGCGAACTTCGATATCGCAACTCGCCCCAGCAGATAAAGAGGCGCCACAGGTTCCACCCGTTCCAGGGTATGTTCCACCGACAAATGTGTACGATCCTCCGAGGCCAGTTTCCGACATTACTGTCGCAGCCACTCCACCACCATTGGTTACGGTAAAGATGTGATCCGCATTGGCACCCACTGTTACAGTGCCGTAGTTATACGTTGGACCATCGGTGATGGTGAGAGATGCTGGGTTCGCGCCGGTACCTGTTAGTGCGCGAGCGGTGGTGGTCGCAATAGCTCCGTCATTGAAATCAAGCTCCAACGAACCGTTTGCCACCCCTGTTCCGCTCGGCTCAAACGCCACAACAATGTTACATGTTGCGCCAGTGGCGAGTGTGGCTCCGCAGTTTCCACCTGTACCGGGATACGAACCACCGACATAAACGAATGGCGCGGCTAAAACACCGGAATCGACAATACCTGTAGCAGTCACTGCACCCGAATTGTTGAGTGTGAATGTATGTGAAGTGCTCGATCCAGTAGCTTGTATACCGTAATTGTATGTTGGACCATTGGAAAGCGCCAGAGATGCCGGAGCGCCCGCCTGCCCCTGTACGGGACGCGTCGCCGCAGTCAACGAAGCACCGTTATTGTATTGTAAGTTGATTGTACCGCCGTCGGCTGCAATCGCCAGAGGCGAGTATCGAACAACCAATGTACATGTGGCACCTGCTGCAATCGTCAAACCGCAATTACCGCCAAGACCGGGGTACCCACCGCTTGCAAATGCAAATGGTGCTGCGAGTCCGATCTCACTGATCGCCGTGGCCGCACTGGCACCACTGTTGGTGACTGTAAATGTGTGATCGAGGATTCCACCACTTGCGATCAAGCCGTAGTTATACGTAGGACCACTATCGATAGTCAGAAGTGCTGGCGCGATGCCCGTTCCAGTGACTGTTCGGTTCGATGTTTGAGTTGTTACACCATTACTATAATTGATATCGAGCGTGGCATTTGATGTGACTGAGCCCGTGGGTGCGAATGCTACAACCACCGTACATGAAGCACCAGCATTGATTGTTGCCGTACATGTTCCACCACCTGGATACGAACCACCTGAGAAAGAGAACGGAGCCGTTAAAGTAGCTCCGCCGCCCACCGCAGTGGCAGCCACCGAGCCGGTATTGTTGAGCGTGAATGTGCGTGTTGCCGATGAACCAACGGTGACATTGCCAAAATCATACGGGTCAAAATCTGTGATGGTGATCAATGCCGGAGCTGCACCTGTGCCTTGCACTTGGCGAGCCACCGTAACAACAGAAGCGCCATTATTGTAATCAAACTCGATGGTGCTGGATGCCACACCTGTAGTGCCTGGGCTAAACGCGATCACCACCGTGCACGACGCCGAAGGCGCAATCGTCACCGCGCAATTTCCGCCAGATCCCGGGAATGTACCACCGGCAAAAGCGAATGGGCCGGTGAGGCCAGATTCTACGATCGCACTTGCAGTGAAGCCCCCCGTGTTGGTGAGTGTGAACGTGTGATTGAGGCTTGCTCCTGTAGCGAGAGTGCCGTAGTTGTAAGGATCTGATTCGGAAATTGTGAGTGTCGCTGGCAACACAGCTACACCCGTAATTGTACGTGTTGCTGTCTGTGGATTCACACCATCGTTGTATGCCATGACAACCGAATCGTTATCTGCAGGGCTCGCCACGCCTGGAGCGTATTGCACATTGATAGTACACGACTGTCCAGCATTCAACGTCGCACCGCAAGTTCCAGTGTTTCCGGGGTAAGATCCGCCCACATAGGAATAAGGAGCGCCGATGCCGGTTTCACTCAAGGCCGATGCTTGGAAACCACCACCATTTGTAATTGTAAACACATGGGTGCTGCTCGCTCCGGTCGCTACCGTGCCAAAATTATAAGGATTGCTATCAGATATTGTCAGAGACGCCGGCGCTACAGCAACTCCGGTTACCCCGCGAGTTACGGATTGCGCAGTCACACCATTATTAAAATCGATTTGTATCGTGCTTGTATCGCCAACACTCGGAGCAGCGGGCGCATAGCGAACGATGATGGTACAATTTGCTCCAGCAGTGATAGTCACTCCGCAGGTTCCACCACCTGGATAGGATCCGCCGGCAAAACTGTATGGAGCGCTCAAACCGCCGCCGACAATCGCCGTAGCAGAAGATCCACCCGTGTTCGTAAGTGTAAATGTATGATCTGTAGAGCTACCGCTTGGCTGAGTGCCAAAAGAGTAGGGTTCAAGTTCGCTGATTGTGATTGTCGCCGCGGTTAAGCCTGCGCCCGTGACTGGACGTGTGGAGGTTGTGGACGCGGCACCGTTAAAATACGATAGCGTGATTGTATTGTTAGTTACACCCGATGCGACTGGCGCAAATCGTACCACGATGTCACAACTGGCGCCCGCTGAAAGCGTCGGACCACAGGTTCCACCTGTACCCGGATAAGGGGCACCCGCAAACGAGTACGCTCCGCTCAATGTGGTTTCCGCCATGGCTGATGCGGCCACGCCACCACCATTGGTAACAGTGAATGTTTGATCCAGCGTTGCACCGACTGTGATGGATCCATAGTTGAATGTGGCGCCATTACTAATTGTGAGGAGTGCAGGAGCAGCGCCAGTTCCAGTCACGTCTCGCAAAGAGGACGTGCCAGCCACGCCATTGTTGTAATCAATTTCAATAGTGTCGTTTGCAACACCCAAACCCGAAGGTTCAAATGCGACGACAATGTTACAAGAAGCGCCGGTTGCAAGAGTGGCACCACAATTACCACCAGTTCCCGGGAATGAACCTCCTACGTACACGTATGGAGGAGCTAGTTCATTGGCATCTGCAATACCTGTCGCCGTAACCGCACCGCCGTTATTGAGTACAAATGTTTGCGGCGTGCTCGATCCTGTAGCGCGTATGCCGTAATTGAACGTAGGCCCGTTAGAGATTGCAATATTCGCTGGAGCGCCCGCCTGCCCTTGTACAGGACGAGTCGCGGCTGTTACCACAGCGCCATTGTTATACTGGAGATTAATGCCGCCGCTGTCAGCCGCGATCGACGATGGCGAGTACCGCACAACCAGTGTACAGGTGGCGCCTGCTGCAATCGTGGCTCCGCAATTACCACCCAGTCCCGGATAACCTCCACTTGCAAAGGCAAATGGAGCTGCCAATCCCGTTTCCAGGATCGCCGTTGCTGCACTGGAGCCGGAGTTGGTGACAGAGAAGGTACGATCTAAGAATCCACCGTTAGCAATTAAACCATAATCATATGTAGGGCCGCTATCAATCGTGAGAAGTGCGGGAGCAATTCCAGTACCCGTGAGTGTTCGGCTCGATGTTTGCGCAATCACTCCATTGTTGTAGTTGATATCCATAGTGGCATTGGAAGCGATGGCTGTTAATGGAGCAAACTCCACCACGACCGTACATGATGCGCCCGCATTGATTGTCGCGGTACACGTTCCGCCACCTGGATAAGAGCCACCTAAGAACGAGAATGGAGCACCGAGACCCGAGCCCCCGACGGCCGTTGCGGCAACCGCACCACCGTTAGTGAGAGTGAATGTTCGCGTCGCCGTGGCACCTACTGTGATGTTGCCAAAATCGTACGGATTGGAATCTGTAATCGAAATCACTGCCGGAGCTGCGCCAGTTCCTTGAACTTGACGGGCAACCGTCACAACCGATGCACCGTTGTTATAATCGAGCTCGATGGTGCTTGATGCCACACCGGTGGCGATGGGACTAAAAGCAACAACAATCGTACACGATGCAGATGGAGCAATGGTCACTGCGCAGTTACCACCCGAACCTGGGAAAGTGCCACCGGCGAATGCGAATGGTGCCGAAAGCCCCGATTCCACAATCGCGCTGGCAGTAAATCCACCGGTATTGGTCACCGTGAATGAATGATTGAGGCTTGCACCTGTTGCTAGGGTTCCGTAATTGTACGGGTCAGACTCAGAGATAGTGAGAGTTGCTGGCAGTACTGCCACACCGGTAATGGTGCGCGAAACAGATTGCGCATTGACACCATCATTGTACGCCATGGTAACGGTACCGTTATCCGCAGGGCTTGCAACTCCAGGCGCATATTGCACATTTATGGTACACGTTTGTCCTGCATTCAGTGTAGCTCCGCAGGTTCCCGTATTGCCGGGGTAAGTGCCACCGACAAAAGAGTATGGAGCAGCAAGGCCCGTCTCACTCATCGCCGACGCTTGAAAGCCACCACCGTTAGTGATTGTAAATACGTGTGTACTGCTCGCGCCTGTGGCCACCGTGCCGAAGCTGTAAGGATTGGAATCGGAGATGGTGAGTGATGCCGGTGCGACCGCCACCCCTGTTACCCCACGAGTCACGGACTGAGCAATCACTCCATTATTGTAATCAATTTGTATGGTGCCCGCATGAGCAGGATTCGGCGCTCCCGGCGCGTAACGAACAATCACCGTGCAATTCGCACCCGCCGCAATCGTTACACCACACGTTCCACCACCTGGATACGAACCGCCTGCGTAACTGAACGGAGCGAGTAACCCACCACCAACAATGGCCGTGGCAGCAGAGCCGCCCGTATTGGTGAGTGTGAAGGTATGATCGGTAACACTTCCACTCGGTTGGGTACCGAATGAGTAAGGTTCGAGCTCACTGATAGTGATCGTCGCTGCCAACAATCCCGCCCCTGTGATCGGACGTGCCGATGTGGTGGTTGCTGCACCGTTAAAGTAGGAAAGTGTTATTGTATTATTCGTTACGCCCGATGCGACCGGTGCAAAACGCACAACGATATCGCAGCTAGCACCTGCAGACAGGCTCGGCCCGCACGTTCCACCCGTGCCTGGGTATGGCGCACCCGCAAAGGAATATGCGCCACTCAGTGTGGTTTCGGCTATGGCCGTCGCTGCCACACCACCGCCGTTAGTGATCGTGAATGTGTGATCCACAGTTGCACCGACTGTAATCGAACCATAGTTATAAGTTGGGCCGTCGGTGATCGTCAGAGAGGCCGGTGCGGCGCCCGTACCGGTGACATCGCGGAGCGTGCTTGTGCCCGCAACTCCCGTATTGTAATCAATCTCAATGGTGTCGTTAGCAACACCTGCGCCAGTGGGTTCGAATGCCACAACGATATTGCATGAGGCGCCAGTTGCGAGAGTGGCACCGCAATTACCGCCTGTACCAGGATATGACCCACCGACATATACAAACGGAAGAGCCAGCTCATTGGCATCTGCTATGGCCGTGGCCGTTACCGCACCGCCATTGTTGAGCACAAAAGTGTGCGGCGTGCTTGAACCCGTCGCTCGTGTGCCGTAGTTGTATGTAGGACCATTGGAAATGGCGATTGTCGCCGGAGCGCCCGCTTGGCCCTGCACCGGACGAGTCGCGGCTGTTACCGACGCGCCGTTGTTGTATTGTAAATTGATTGAACCGCCGTGGGCCGCTATCGTTACTGGGGAGTAGCGAACCACCAAAGTACACGAAGCTCCCGCAGCAATTGTTAAACCACAGTTACCGCCAAGCCCCGGATAGCCACCGCTTGCAAAAGCAAAAGGTGGCGCGAGGGCAGTTTCACTGATCGCAGTGGCTGCACTGGCTCCGCTGTTGGTGACAATAAATGAGTGATCGCGGATTCCGCCGTTTGCGATCAAACCGTAATCGTACGTAGGACCACTATCAATTGTAAGTAGCGCCGGCGCTATACCCGTACCCGTGACATCGCGATTCGAAGTCTGCGACGTAGCTCCGTTATAATAATTGATCTCAATCGTGTCATTCGAAGATACCGCCGCAATGGGAGCGTAGCGCACTTCGATCGTACAACTTGCACCGGCAGCAATAGACACTCCGCAAGTCCCCGCCCCACCTGGATAAGATCCACCGAGGAATGAGAACGGTGCTCCGAGACCAACGCCACCCACGGCTGTTGCCGCAATGGCGCCGCCGTTTGTGAGAGTGAACACGCGAAGAGCTGTAGAGCCCACCGTCACCGGTCCAAAATCATATGGATCCGAATCAGTAATTGTGATCAGTGCGGGAGCCGCTCCGGTCCCTTGGATTTGGCGAGTCGTCGCTGCAGTGGCGGCACCGTTGTTGTAAGTGATATTAATAGTGTCTGGGAAAAGACCGGTTCCTGTAGGTACAAATTCAATTTCAAGAATACAACTCAATGTTGGAGCAAGAGATGTTGTACAGGTACCACCTGTGCCTGGGAAGGTGCCGCCGACAAAGCGGTATGGAAGCGCTAAACCCGTTTCTGCAATGGCCGTCGCCGTGAATCCGCCACCGTTTGTGAGCGTGAAGGAGTGCGCAGTGGCTGAACCTGTCGCTCTCAAACCGTAATCGTACGGATCAACTTCAGAAAGCGTGAGAGAGGCTGGGTTTGCGCCAGTCCCCTGAACCTGACGATCCACGGATTGTGCGTTCACACCATCGTTGTAAGCAAAACTAATTGCATCGTTCAACAGACCTGGAGCCGCCGGAGCATACTGAACCACAATTGTACATGTGGCACTCGCAGCGAGCGTTGTTGAGCAATTTCCACCGGTTCCTGGATATGGTCCACCAAAATATGTAAACGGACCACCAATACCTGATTCCACCATACTCGATGCTTGGAAGCCACCGGTGTTGGTGATGGTAAAGGTACGTGTGGCACTTGAGCCAATGGCAAGTGTACCAAAATTGTAGGGATCCGTATCGGAGATAATCAGTAGCGCCGGCGCCACTGCTGTGCCGGTGAGATTGCGTGACGCCACTTGTGCGGAAGCACCGTTGTTGTAATTGATTTGCGCCGTCGCCAGATCCGACACGCTCGGAGCAGACGGAGTGTACGCGACAACAATTGTACACGAAGCCGCAGGTGCCAACGTTGTGGAACATGTACCTACTCCACCAGGATACGAGCCTCCAGAAAAACTATAAGGGAATGATAAACCCGTTCCCGACATCCCTGTAGCTGTCGTCCCGCCCGTATTTGTTAGAGTGAATGTTTGTGTATTGATACTTCCCGTCGGCACTGTGCCGAATGGATAAGGATCTACACCACCGATAGTGATATTCGCAGGGCCTAGAGCAGTTCCGATCACAGGGCGATTGGTGCTTTGTGTAGCGGCACCGTCAAAGTAAGACAACGTGATCGTGCTCGATGGTGCACCCGATGCCGTAGGAGCAAAACTTACACGTATTGTACAGCTTGCTCCTGCTGACAGCGATGTATTACACGTGCCACCTGTACCAGGATATGTTCCGCCTAAATATGCAAACGGTGCGGCGAGCGTGCCCGCATCGCCAAACGCTGTGGCAGCAACACCGCCACTGTTGTTGATTGTAAATGTGTGATCGAGAGTGGCGCCTACCGTGAGTGGACCGTAGTCGTAGGTTGGGTTATCAGAGATGGCGAGAGACGCCGGGTTTGCACCCACGCCCGTTACTGCGCGCAGGCTGGATGTCGGCGCCACACCATTGTTGTAGTTGATTTCGATGTCGTCGTTGTGGGTGGCGACTGTCATTGGCTCATAGGTAATAACAATGGTACACGAGGCGCCTGCCGCGATTGTCCCACCGCACGTTCCACCAAATCCAGGATATGTTCCATTTTTAAATTGATATGGAGGAATCAAGCCGGTACCGGTGATGCTTGTTGCACTCACCGCACCCGAGTTATTGAGTGTGAGAGTGTAGTCATTGGTGGAACCAATGGCGAGAGTGCCAAAGTTGAGTGTAGGTCCGTCAGTAATGCCGATCACTGCCGGCGCACCACCCGTACCTTGTACAGGACGGGTCGCGGTCACCGTCGCAGCGCCGTTATTGTACGACATCGTAATCGTGCCATTGAAGGCACCGATTCCTGTGGGAGCAAATTCCACTGCGATCAAACAGCTGGCACCGGCACCCAATGTAGTACCGCAGGTACCACCCGCGCCAGGATATGGTCCACCCAAGAATGTGAACGGCGCGGCCAAAGTGGTTTCTGCCACAGCGGTCGCCGGCACGGCGCCCGAGTTGCTAATCGTAAATACAAACGAGGCTGTTCCGCCATTAGCCACCAGACCGAAATCATAGGTGGCGCCGTTGGAGATGGCCAAAAGCGCAGGATTTTGTCCCGCTCCAGTCACTGTGCGCGTGGAAGTCTGCGCCGAAACACCATTGTTGTAATTAATATTGATAGCGCTATTAAATGTTCCACTCACTGTAGGTGCGAATCGCACAATCACTGTACAGGACGCCGCTGGAGCAAGCGTTGCCGCACACGTTCCGCCGCCGGGATAGGAACCGCCCACAAACGAAAACGGTGGAACAAGGCCAGTGCCCGCTAAGGCGGTAGCGGCCACACCGCCACCATTGGTCAGTGTAAATGTATGGTCGGCAAATGCGCCGTTAGCGAGTGTCGTATAATCATACGGATCGACTTCGCTCAATGTAATCAGTGCCGGAGCGGCCCCAGTTCCTTGTATCGCCCGAGTTGTATTGACCGCCGCTGCACCATCGTTGTAATTGAGCTGAATAGAATTGGTCTGCAAGCCCGTCAAGGTTGGGCTAAAAGAAATCGCAAGAACACACGATGAGCCCTGATTGAGCACGGCACCGCAGTTTCCGCCAGTCCCCGGGAACGTTCCACCCACAAAGGCAAAAGCTCCTGATAGACCCACTTCGCTAATGCCCGTTGCTGGCACACCGCCCGAATTGTTCACTGTGAAAAGATGAGAGGCCGTGGCACCTGTCGCTAGTGTCATGTAATCATATGTCGGACCACTATCGATAGCGAGAAGTGCCGGATTTGCGCCAGTAGCGACCAAGTTTCTCGTCACTGACTGCGAGGTAAATCCATTGTTGTAATCGATCTGAACTGTATCTGGAAATGAGCCTGTGATGGTAGGGCTAAAGCGCACAACGATCGTACACGTGGCCAACGGTGCTAAATTCGCACTACACGTTCCTAAGGCACCGGGATAAGATCCACCGGCAAACTCAAATGGTGCTCCCAGACCCGTTCCGGTCATTGACGAAGCTATAAAACCACCGGTGTTTGTCACTGTGAATGTTTGATCAGTTACACTGCCCAGTGCGCGAATGCCAAAATCAAATGAAGGACCATTGCTGAGCGTGAGAACGGCGGGCGGCACACCTTCGCCGGTAATGTCGCGTGTCGCAGTTTGGTTGTTCGCACCGTCGTTGTAATCCACGATCATAGTGTCTGTCAGCGAGCCGATAGCGCCTGGAGAATAATTGATTTCGATACTACACGTGGCACCGGGAGCGAGCGTAGTTGTACAATTACCGCCAGTGCCCGGGAAGGAACCACCCACAAAACTAAATGGCGCAGACAAGCCGCTGCCTGCAAGTGCCGTAGCGGTAAAACCACCCGAATTGTTAATGGTCAAAAGTGTGTTGGTCGAAGAACCTTGTGGCAACGCTCCAAAATCATAAACCGGAGAATCACTTATCGTGAGCAATGCCGGATTGACCGCATTGCCGGTAACCTGGCGAGCTGTAGCCTGAGTGTTCGCGCCATCGTAATAGTTCAATTCGATATCGTCTGTTTGCACACCGGTAAGTGTCGGTGCAAAAGATACAACGATGTTACAAGTAGCACCATTGGCAATAGTGCCCGTACACGTACCCAGCGTTCCTGGATAAGTCCCGCCGGCAAAAGCGTAAGGACCAGTGAGCCCAGCACCTGTAACTCCAGTTGCCGGAGCGCCGCCGCTATTGGTAACGATAAATGTATGTAGCGTGGTCGACCCCGTCGCCTGCGTGGTGTAATCGTAAAATGGAGATTCGTTGATAGCGAGAACAGCCGGGTTAACTCCGGCCCCCTGTACGTTGCGGCTCGAGGTTTGCCCAGTAACGCCGTCGTTAAAATTGATGTCCACCGCATCAGTGAGTAAACCCAGTGCACCCGGAGTGAATGTGATATCGATCGTACAACTTACAGTGGCCGCAAGTGTGGCACCGCAAGTTCCAAGTGTTCCCGGGTAAGAGCCGCCCGCATAATCAAACGGAGCACCGAGGCCGACACCGGTCATTAAAGTGGCGGGCACACCACCCGTGTTGGTAAGAGTCAGTGTGCCATTAGTTGTAGATGTGAGCACACGGTTTCCAAAATCGTATTGAGGATTGTTACTGATCGTGATCTGTGCGGGAGCCGCGCCGTTACCAGTGAGTGGACGGCTGGCACTCGTAACAATCGCACCATTGTTGTAATCGACAACCACTGTATCGCCTGCAACACCAGGAGCTGTCGGTGCAAACTCGACCGCGATCAAGCATGTCGCCGCTGGTGCGAGAGTGCCTGCACAATCGCCACCCACACCTGGAAATAAGCCACCCACAAAACCGTACGGAGCGGCAAGACCCGATCCACTGATCGCCGTGGCATCCACCGCACCTGTATTTGTCACCGTAATGATCACGCTGGCTGTGCCGTTCACAGCCACATTGCCAAAGTTATGAGTGGCGCCATGGGAGAGTGTAAGTAGCGCCGGTGCCGCACCTGTTCCTTGAACAGGGCGAGTTGCGGTTTGCGCAGTGATACCATTATTGTAACCGATGGTGAGTGTATCTGAAAGCGCACCGGAAGCAATCGGAGTAAAGCTCACAATCACCGTACATGAGAGCGTCGCGCCGAGAGTGGCTCCACATGTTCCACCTCCTGGATACGTTCCACCGGCGAATGTAAAGTTAGCGCCGAAGGATCCACCCGCCATAAGTGTTGCTGTCACTCCACCGCTATTCGTAATGTTGAATGTGTGATTGGTGACCGAGCCCACTGCTGCTGTCATGTAATCATATGTTGGACCACTATCAATTGTAAGTAGCGCTGGGGACGCGCCTGTCCCGGTCACTCCGACAACCACGGTGGTGGCGGCCGCAGCGCCATCATTGTAATCCAAATTGAGCGCGCCATTGTGCACCCCAGTGGTCATTGGGGTGTACGCGAGAACGATAGTACACGTAGCACCTGCACCCAACGTGGCCGTACAGTTTCCACCAGTTCCAGGATAGACTCCACCCAAATAATCAAATGGTGCTGCGAGGCCCGATCCCGTAACTGCAGTTGCGGGAACGCCGCCGGAGTTGCTCACGGTAAACGTGTGTGACGTGGTTGAACCCGTTCCTTGCAACAAGAAATCGTACAACGGACTGTCGGTCACCGACAGAAGTGCTGGGTTGGCACCCACACCGGTCAGTGTGCGGGTCACGGATTGTGCGTTCACACCGTCGTTGTAATCCAATTGGATACTGCCAGGAGCCACACCGTTTATAGTTGGACTGAAGGTCACAACAATTAAACACGTACCACCCGAGGCCAGCGTCCCCGTGCAATCTCCACCAAAACCCGGGAACGATCCGCCCGCAAACGCGTACGGAGCGGCCAAAGCCGACTCGGCGATGGCGGTGGCCATAACCCCACCGGTATTGCTTACCGTGAATGTATGATTCGTATTAGAGCCCGTCGCTTGCGTGCCGTAACTGTATGGGCTAACCTCTGAAAGCGTTAACGTTGCCGGAGCTGCTGCAGTACCGGTAATCGGTCGCGTTGCCGTTTGCACCGCGGCTCCATCATTATATGTAAATTCCAAAGTATCGTTTAAGGTACCCGGAAGCGATGGTTGATAATTGACGATCACTGTACAGGAGGCACCAGCAGCCAATGTGGCCGTACAGGTACCGCCACCTGGAAATGCACCACCTGCAAAATCAAATGGAGGCGTAAGGCCTCCGCCGCTCAACACTGTAGCGTCGAAACCGCCAGAGTTGGTGAGTGTAAATGTGTGTGGTGTGGTGCTCCCGATCGGTTGTAAATTGTAATTAAATGTAGGGCCACTATCTACTACGATAACAGCTGGACTCATTCCCGTACCTTGAACTGTACGTGCTACGGTTTGAGTGGTGGCTCCATTATTATAACCAAACTGCATGGAACCCGTGGCGAGACCCGTTCCAGTAGGCGCAAACTCCACAACGATACTGCACGTGGCGCCATTGGCGATCGTCGTCGCACAGGTGCCGCCGGTACCGGGAAATGCTCCGCCAGCAAAGCGAAATGGTGCCGCTAAAAGAGTTTCCACGATAGCTGTGGCCGGAAAGTCTCCGCCGTTGGTAATATTAAATGTGTGCGGAGTTACTGATCCCACCGCGCGAGGGCCGTAGTCGTACGGATCAGTCTCTGAAATAGTAAGACTCGCTGGTGTTACACCTTCCCCGTGGAGATCTCGAGTGGACGAAACCACCGATATTCCATTGTCGTAATCAATCTGTGTGGTGCCGATCACAGCTCCCGGCGCTATCGGCGTGAACGTCACACTCACTGTGCACGAAATTGTCGGCGCTAAAGTTGCTCCACAAGTTCCTGTAAGGCCCGGATAGGCTCCGCCAGTATAACCAAACGGAGGCGTGAGACCCAATCCCGTTAAACCCGTTGCGCCAACCCCACCGTTGTTCGTGAGAGTGAGCAACTGATCCGTCGAAGATCCCACCGCACGTTGACCAAAATCAAAATGTGGAGCGTTGTTTATAGCGATCGTTGCTGGTGCGGCACCCGAACCTTGAATATCGCGGCTCGAAACCTGCACACTCACACCGTTATTATAGTTCATGTCCAATGTAGTATTGAAGGCACCAATTGTGACTGGCGCAAACTCCACCACCACGGTACAAGTGGCTCCTGGCGCGAGGCTCGCACCGCACGTTCCGCCTGTTCCAGGATACGGCGTTGCAAAAAATGTAAACGGAGCAACTAAACCCGTCCCCGACATGGCTGTCGTCGTAGCGCCACCCGAGTTCGTAATGGTGAGCGCATAGGTACGTGTGGAGCCGGTAGCAATTGTACCGAAATTGTAAATGGGCAGATCAGAAATCGTTAATATGCCCGGCGGAATACCCTGACCAGTGACATCACGGTAAGAACTTTGGTTAACGGCACCATCAAAGTAATTGATCTGAATAGTATCTACATCTGTAGTTAAACTTGTCGGCGTGTAGGAGACAACGATCGCGCAACTCGCTCCTGCGGCGAGTGTGGCATTACATGTTCCGCCTACACCCGGGTAAGCCCCACCATTAAATGCAAATGGCGCGATAAGTCCCGTGCCTGTCATGGTTGTCGCGTCGATCCCACCCGAATTGGTTACTGTTAAAGTGTGTGTGAGCGTCGTGCCAATTACGGCCGTGGTAAAATCGTAAATAGGCGCTTCATTGATACCGAGCACAGCTGGAGCAACGCCCGTACCCGTAAGCCCGCGCGTGGCGGCCACATTATTTGCACCATCATTGTAGTTCACGCTCATTGTGGTAGTTGCGAGCGAAGTTGTTGACGGCGTAAAGGAAACTTCTATCGTACAGCTGGAACCTGCAAGAATCGTGGTCGTACAGTTGCCACCCGTTCCTGGAAACGCGCCACCGACAAACAAAAACGGAGAGCCGAGCCCGGTAACGTTAACGCTCGTGGCATTGATGCTGCCGCTGTTGACGATGGTGAAAACATGGGTCGCACTGGCACCGATGGCAATGCTACCAAAGTCGTAATTTGTAGGTCCATCAGAAACCAAAAGACTGGCAGGCGGCAATGCATTACCTTGCACATCTCGGGAGGACGTCACGCCCGTAAGGCCGTTATTGTATCCGAGGTTAAAAGTGTTGGTAACCACGCCGGTGCTGCCTGGAGAAAAATTGATAACTACGCTACAGCTTGCACCCGCATTAATGGTAAATCCGCACGTACCGCCCGCTCCTGGATAGAAGCCACCTGGGAATACGAAAGGTGCGGCGATACCACTACCGTTTACTAACGTGGCAGCCACACCACCGGAGTTGGTGATGGTAAAGGAATGTGAATTCACAGAGCCCACAGCTACTGTGCCGTAATTATAGAGTGGCGCATCGCTGATCTCGAGAAGTGCTGGCATAAGAGCATTGCCGATAATGTCGCGATTCGTAGACACCATAGACACACCATTATTGTAGACCACATCAATCGAATCCGCCTGTACGCCGGCCGCAGTTGGAATAAACGAAACATCTATCGTGCAGTTTTGCCCGGGCAGCAGTCCCGCGCCGCATGTGCCTGCAGTTCCTGGGAAGGAGCCACCCGTAAAAGCATATGGTGCAGCGATTCCACCGATAAAAACCCCTGTAGCCGGTAAGCCACCGGTATTGGTAACGGTAAATACGTGATTCGGTGTTTGACCAACGATCACAGTACTAAAGCTATAAATCGGTCCATCGGAAACTTCGAGAACGGCTGGGAGCACGCCCTCCCCTTGCACCAGGCGCAGCGAATTTTGATTCGATAATCCATCGAAGTAGAACATGGAGATGTTGTCTGAGAGAGAACCCACAGAAGTTGGCGCAAAGGTAACAACGATCGTACACGATGCACCACCAGCAAGTTCCGCGCGACAACTTCCACCCGTACCGGGATATACGCCGTCTTTGATGCGAAAGTGACCGGTGAGGCTCGTCTCGGTCATCGTCACTGCCGTGGCTTCGCCGTTGTTGGTTACAATAAACGTTTGATCAGCCGAAGTTCCGATAGGAAGCAAACCAAAATCGAAGAATGGACTCTGATCGATAGCGAGCAACGCGGGAGTTCCGCCCTTACCCTTGAGGTTGAGCTTTGCGACTTTTACTCCAGAAACGCGATCGTCAAAATTGAGCAATACTTCGCCGGTCACATCGCTTGTGGAAAGCGGCGCAAAACGGAGAACCAGCGTGCACGAAGCTCCTTCGGCTAAAGACGTAGCACACGTTCCGCCCGCGCCCGGGTAGCTGCCACCGAGAAAGGTAAAATCCTGTCCCGAAGGAGTAAGATTGGAAATGTTCTGTGCGATGGTGTTTCCGGTGTTGGTCACGTAAATCGTACGATCAAAAGTTCCGCCTACGGCGGCAACGCCGAAGTCGAAAGTTTCTGTCGCATCAGCGATGTTGGACGAAGTGGAGTATGTGAGGTTGGAAGCCGCATCTTGCGTAGGTTCTTGCACACTTGCCACGCACGCCGTGAGAAACGCGCCAATAGCTGCGAACTGCAGCAAGCGCATTTGTTGCACGACGAACGAGTTGTAAACTACCTTTACACGACTCAGCAAGATTGAACCCTCTCCACGCTTTAATTCTAATGTGATTTTCACGGCTTACATATCAAAACGCTGCTCAGTAAAAAAATCACTTCCAAGGTGGTGTCGATTTCCTCACGCGACTTCAGTATATATATCGACAGAAATTTGACGGAACATAACGGTCGTCGCAACATGGAACGCTAGCTCGCACCATTGTGAGAAAACAACACTTTTTGAGTTTCTTCTCATCTTGAAACACTGAATTCATCTCGAATCCCCTACCAAGGCCGAACATTTTTAAACATTTTTTAAAAACGACAATGAAAGTGTCGCTAAAGTGTCGAACTTTTTAATATGGTTCTGGCCCTAGGTATTTGCTCGACTCGACTAAGCTATTGTACTCACTAAATTAATTTCTAATTCCAAGGCCCAGTCGAGATCCCTCGACTAGACTCGACTTTGCTACTGATAATCAGGAAAATCGTCGAGTCTTGCTCGACTGGACTCGCGACAAGTCTGTAGCCGCCGAAAGTACAGGTGCAAGTGCTAATAAAGAACAATTCTGAAGGGGGATTATATGAGCATGAGAATCGCAACAAACGTAGCTTCAATATCAGCGCGTCGTTCACTAGAAGGAAACCAAAAGGTAATGGATCGTTCAATGAGCCAATTGTCTTCTGGTAGTCGTATTACTAAAGCAGCAGACGATGCTGCAGGCCTTTCCATATCTGAAGGTCTTAAATCACAAGTACGTAGCTTTCAACAAGCTGCACGTAACACTAATGATGGTGTGTCTTTACTACAAGTTGCTGAAGGCGGCTTAGGTGAGATCTCCAACATCTTTACACGTATCCGTGAACTGGGCATACAAGCGGCTTCTGATACTATTGGTGATGATGAGCGTGGATTTATTAACCAAGAATTAAATCAATTAACTCAAGAAGTAGATCGAATCGCCAATTCCACTAAATTTGGCTCGCGCAATCTATTAAATGGTGAAGGCGGAAACTTCGACTTCCAAGTTGGCATCAATGGTAACGAAGACGATCGCATCTCTTTTGATGCCTCCAACTCCTTCGCAACAACTGCGAATCTTGGCGTCGATGGCCTTGATTTTACCACTAAAGATGGAGCTAAAGAGGCTCTATCGATGGTCGACAATGCACAGAGAACTGTGAACGGATTCCGCGCCAACATCGGTGCAGTACAAAACCGCTTGGCATCCACGTCTTCCAACTTGGGTATTCAAATCGAGAACACATCGGTAGCAAATTCACGCATCCGTGACGCTGATATCGCTGAGTCCACTGCCGAATACACTAAAAGCAACATTCTATTGAACGCGACAACCAACGTTCTTGCTCAAGCGAATGAATTGCCACGTCAAGCACTGCGTTTGTTGAGCTAATAGCCAAGGAGCTAATTTCGACAACTGAGTGTGAGAAATTGGGCTACGAGAGGAATTTCTGATCGTAGCCTGAGTTTTGAACTTATATCCAAAAATGTTAGTCCACCCTTCGCCTCAGGGCGCGGATCGCAAAAAAGTGGTACGCGCTTTGAGGTTCCCTAATAAGATTGGGAACTCTACCGAGGGAAGACATAATGGCTGGTAGCAAACAGTCCCATCACGAATTAGTAAAACAAGGAATCCAATGAATTGTGATTCTGTGAGGTCAGTGAGTAAGACTCAATAAGGTGCGTTCGCTTTATTTTTTGACATCCGTCTAAATCTGCAATGGTTCTTCCCACCCGCAGAAAACTTAAAAATCGCCGCCACGAGCGGAATGCCGGAAAATCTCCGGAAATATTTGCGTCCTCAAGTGTAGGCACGAGCTGGTCCTGACTCATGTCCTCACAACGAGGTCCTCCCCTTTTCCGCGCAAACTCTACGCCACGCTCTATATTCTGCAAAATTTTTGCTGCGCCGACGAGCTCGTCTTTTTCTTTTTTCCACTGATGGGTGAACTCAAAAATGGAAAAGCGATCCAAAAACGGGCCGCTGAGCTTGTCCATATATCGACGCAACTCTAAACTGGTGCAGCGGCAGCGACTCTGCGCCTTGGGAACAAAGGCTCCGCAACGGCACAAGTTTGTCGCGCCAATCGCCAGGAAAGCAGCGTCGTATTTGCGGTGCTGAACGTTTTTGCTCACCGTGATTGTTTTCTGTTCCATAGGTTCGCGAAGTGCCGCCTGAATCGATGGGTGAAACTCCAAAAGTTCGTCGAGCACCAGCACTCCATTATGTGCTTTAAAAATAGCGCCCGGCCGCGCCGCATTTCCACCACCGAGCATGGATGACACGGAAATGGAATGATGGGGCATCACGAGCGGGCGCCACGACCGCTCTTCGTCAAAAACTTTTCCAATTCTGCGGATGTCCCACCATTCTTTGAGCGAGGGTTCCTGCAAAAATGCGAGAAGCTGCTGCGTGAACGTGGTCTTCCCTGTTCCAGAGGGTCCCGCGAGCAAAGCCGAATGTTCTCCCACCGCGATGATTTCCATCAAACGCGCACTGGCTTTGGGAATTTTATTTTTAGGAAGTGACGGTCGTAAATATTTAAGAGGGTCCTCATCACTTCGACTATACTCGAAGTCGGAGCGCAAGGCTGTGAGCACAAATAAGGGGATGGATTGCGGCGTAAATCCCCGCTCCATCGGCCCACTGATCAACTCACGATCTATAAGCGGCAAAAGCTCAAGGTCTTTAGGTGCCGAAACCTCTCCCGCTAAAGAGAGCTCACCGTAAATGTAGAGTGGTTTGTCGGAAGGCAAAGGTTTTTGCCCGGTGAGGTGCAAAATAGCCAGCGCAATAGAAAGTTCAAGGCCGAGACTGGATTTTTTGGTTTCGATGGGACGAATATTCACCACCACCTTACACGCTTTCGGAAATTCATACCCCTGATGAGTAATGGCCGACTGAATACGGACCAGGCTTTCCTGCAAACCTTTGTCGGCATGACCTAAGATTTCGATCTTGGGAATGCCTTTTTGCAAAATCACTTCCACTTCTACCGCTGATAATCCCAATGTGTCGCGAACAAATGAATAGACAATCATATCTCGCGAACTTGCAAATGCGGGAACACTTGCAAACACATCACAGTTCAAAGGAGTAAAAGAGATTTACAATTCGCCGTCGATATCCGGTGGTGGTTTACTGGTGACAGGGCGAACGTCTTCGCCAGCGCCAGCGCCCGCGTCATCCGTCATGCCCGAGAGAGGATGATGCTCATCCAAAGTTTCGCGCATTTTAGTCGTACTCACTGCAGTGTAGATTTGCGTTGTTTGAATGCTGGAGTGACCCAGCAACTTCTGAATCGAGCGCAGGTCGGCACCCGCCTCCAGTAAAACCGTTGCGCATCCGTGGCGGAATTTGTGGGGATTCACAGTGTCCTCAAAACCTGCTTTTTTGGACCACGCATCGAGCCAGCGCCATATATCTACGCGACTTGGCCGATGACCGCGATCATTGATAAGAATCGATGGGCTATTGTCCTTTACCAAATGAGGGCGCACTTCCTGAATATACGTTTTGAGCTCGGACATTAATTGTGCGGTTAGAGGAACCAAGCGTTCTTTGCTGCCTTTACCTGTAACTTTAAGCCACGAATCTGTTTCGTTGAGATCTTGAAGATTGAGTTGAATGAGTTCCGATACACGGCATCCTAACCCGAAAAGTAATAGCAACGTGATGTGATTGCGAGCCGTTTTGTGTACGCCATCCACCATACTCGCATCGTACAGTCGCTGGAAATCTTCCATGGTCAACGCCTGTGGCAAATGCACCGACACGCGCGGTGGGCGCAACTGATTGAGATCGGGGATTTTTTCTCCACGATCAGCCAGAAAACGATAATAGGTGCGAATGCTCGAGATCACGCGTGCCTGAGAGCGTGTGGATAAGTTCTTTTTTTGCAGGAAGCGATAGAGATCGGCGAGGTCTTTAGATGTGGATTGAAACTCATCGAAGAGTTCGAGATCGCGACGATAAGCTTGCACGGTATTGAGCGAACGCCCGCGAACGTGCTGAAGATCATCAAAAAAATCGACCCATAAAGACAATGCCATAATCGCATTTTAACTTAGGGTCAGAGCATTTCCAACCCGCGATTATGGCACCAAGCGCTATTGACGAAATCAGTACAATTAGAATTGTACGGACTGATTACAAGCTACGTTATTAACAGTGTTGATGACCATTTGACCACGAAGCGTGTGCGATGATGTCGTCCCGTTAGACAAACCCTGCAACTGACCTTGATTGATTGTCGCATCAACGATTGTTGAACCATAAGTGAAGCGAAGCTTTAAGCCTGAAAAGCTCTCTTGTGAGTAGTAACCATTACCTGAAGAGTAGTTTCCAGCTGCAATTGTAGTCACTGAGTAATCACCGGCAGGAATTGTACATTGGCTAGTTCCGCCGCCGCCATTGCAACCATATTGATTGTAACACGGTTGAGTTGTGCCTCCGCCGTTGCAATACGGGTCGTTGTATCCACATGGATAGTAGTAACCCTGGCCAGTTTGGTAGTTGTTACCGTAGCCGTAATTGTAGCCAGTATTGAAACCAGGAATAGAAATTCCAAACTCAATTCCAAATCCGAAACCTGCAACAGAACGAGTGGATGTGCTCGAAACGCCGTAATAAGCGCCATCGGCAAAACGCATAGTTCCTGTGGCAACGAATGCACCATTATATGTTACCGGATTGGTATTCATGTTGAGGCCGGCTGCGTTCTGACCAAAGAAAGCCATCTTTGCAACCACACTCTTATTGTACATGCTCCCTTGGCCCACTACCGAGCGGAAAAAAACTCCCGATGCGTAACCTTGGCCTACAGTACATGCAGTCGTTGTACAATCTGGAGCCGTAGCCGTTGAGCCGCCGCCTCCGCCTTTTTTCTTACCGCATGAAATCGTCGTCGTTGCCAAAGTGGCAAAGACAATAATTCCCGCGATTGTCTTTATAGTATTGCTGAACATAAGTTCTCCTTTTTATTTTTTTCAGTGGGCACATGACAAATTACGGCCATGCACTCCCTCCACTGCTCACGGAGTACTTAAGAGCGAAAAATGTGCCACGATTGGCACGCGTAAGTAGCGAATACCATTCATAAAATTTTTGCATCTCGCGGGCCGCGCAAAATGTGTCATTCTGAGAATTGGCACATTCACTAAAATTTAGACAGTTTTCACGGTTGCAAAGTGCCACTAGTATGTCGTTGTCATTTCGCACCGTGTGTTTCTTCTCGCGGAGGGGTTGCCCATAATGGAGGTAATGAATTCAAAGCTACGAGGGCTCGGTTTTTTTGCTGTTTTTTTATTGTTTGCCGGCGTTATCTACTATTTCGCCACTCAGTGGAATGCAGCGGGACCGTTGCCATCAGAACTCGCAAAAAAGAACCTGCCCGCAGAACTTGATCTACCCGAAGTGCCTGTTGAAGAGGCTTATCCGTACCAAATCGGCAAAGGTTCTACATTTTTTAATGCTCTACGCGATGTGGATGTGAATCCAGTGGTTATTCAATCCATCGTAGATGCGACAAAACCAGTTTACAATTTGGCCCGCCTCCACACCGGAGTGCGCTTTCAGCTCACGTACAAAGATACGGCAGAGACCACCACCGATCCCGCGGTGACGGCCTTTATAAATACCGATTCTACACCGAAAAATCAGGCCATCCTGGTGGCGCAACAGCAATTGCCCACCAACAACGAGAATCGCGAGCTCTCCAAAGTGGAGTTTTATTTTTCTCCGGTAGAGAAACTCGCCATCGAGAAGTTGCCAAACGGTTGGGGGGCACGCATCGTCACTGAGGAGGTGACAATGAAGACGGTCACATTCTCTGGCCTTGTGGCGACAAGCCTTTGGGACTCTGCCGTGAAAGCGGGAATGGATCCCGATCTGGTTTCGGAACTCGCTGATATTTTTGGATGGGAAGTGGATTTTGCCCGTGAGGTTCGCGTGAACGATCGCTGGCGCCTCACCGTGGAGCAAAAAGTGGTAAAAAACCAACCCGTCGGTTGGGGCGCCATTCTGGCTGCAGAGTACATCAATGCCGGAGAGATCCATCAGGCCGCGCTTTTTCGCCTGAATGGTGAAGATTTAGGATACTTCACTCCAGCGGGCGCAAGCCTTAAAAAAGTTTTCCTCAAAAGCCCAATTCGCTATGGCCGCATCACCTCCACCTTCAAACGCCGTCGCTTTCATCCCGTACTTCAGATATACCGGGCCCATCGCGGCGTGGATTATGGTGCGCCTATCGGCACACCAGTGCGCGCAGTGGGCGATGGCACTGTGACATTTGCAGCGCGCAGTGGTGGCGGCGGCAATGTGGTCAAAATTCGCCACAACTCCATCTATCAAACAGCGTACAAACACTTAAGTGGTTACGCCAAAGGTGTGCGCGTCGGCGCCCGCGTGCAGCAGGGGCAAGTGATTGCCTACGTGGGAAATACGGGCCTCTCGACGGGTCCACATTTGCATTTTGAATTTTATCAGTCTGGAAACTACATCGATCCACTGGGTAAAAGATTCCCTTCTGCAGATCCAGTCCCTGTAGAACATTTAGAGTTCTTTAAAGGTGATGCACAGACGCGCTTGAGTGCACTCCCCAGCTGGGGAGATGAAGTCGGCGGTGATACGCGTACGCCCTCTCAATCGCACTCCATCAACTGATCCTGTAAAATAAATAATTAAAATACGGTTGCATTTGGGCACCGTAGATTTTTGTAAAAAACCAAAGCTTGTGTTTGAGAAAACATCTTGTTAATTGCATAAACAATGAAGATGCATAGTTTCAAATTCATTTACGCAATTCTTAGTGCCACTGGTCTTTCACTATTTTCGATTTCCGCGTGTGCGGACGTCGATGAATCGGTGATTGGAAAAACATTTCAGGTCGCTGGTCCTAATTGTTTTTCAACCGCACTGCGCGTGACAGGCCACTACGCGACTTTCCGCGCCGTGGGTCCCGAAGAGTTCGAAGCCTTTCTCAATCTCACATGTGACAAAGTGGACGACGCGCAAAAGGGCGACATTGGAACTTATTTTGCGCCACTGTATTCGTTCACACACGCCTACGTGCACCTCGATCAGGATTATGGTCTTCAAAAGCTGGGCGTCGATTACCTCGGCCCAAGCCCCATCGAAAAACAGCGGCTACACTCGATCGATTATGTTTACTATGCCAGCAAAGAATGTCGCCAGTACTCTCCAGACATCAGTTTGTGTGCAAATACGCGTGCCGCCTACCGCTGTAAAAAGTTTGATTGGAGTTTTTCTCAAGAGTTGAACAAGCACCAAGAAGCGGTGTTGGCCTGGGAAAAGACCATGGCAGTGGCCCTTGAAAATCCACTCACACCCATAAAGCTATTTAAGATCGAGCAAGAGTTGGATCTAAAGATGGTCCAACTGGAGGATCAATTGCAATCGTTGCTAAAGACGACCGGAGACGGAAAAATAAAAGAATACCTTTCTACGCGCATTCGTAGCTTGCAGGACCAAATGAAGTTTCTGCAAATTAAAAATAAAGCGCAAGCCCCTGGCGACATGTATTAGTGATTGATTTGAGTGTTGAGTGATACTCTTAAAGCGAAGATACGGTGTGCGGATCCAGCGATTCGGTGTAGGGTTTGGATTCGGACGGCGCCATCAAACGCGTACCGGGATAGTAGTGCGCGAGAATTCCTTTAAACGACTTTCCTGACGCGGCCATAGCCCGCGCGCCCCACTGGCACATGCCCACTCCGTGTCCAAAACCACGGCCAGCGAACACCACGTTGTCGCCGCTCTTTTGAACTTCGAACAGCGTGCTTTTGATTTTATCGTAGCCCAGTATGCGGCGCACATCTTCTCCGCGAACACGCTTAAAAATACCTTTCGAAAACAACACGTCCACATATTCAACACGGTGGCTTTTGAGTTGATTGCGAACAATCACATCCGTCACCTCTAGATTCGCAGGTAAAAAGTAGGCGGCGGTCATTTTTTGTTTTAGATGGGCCAGCGACCACTGGCTTTTCCACACACTTTTGCGCTGAGCGCACGCCACGTCGCGCGCGCTGGAGGTTTCGGAATGACCATCACCCCACACGGAACTTGCAGAATCCGTATCTCCACCGCAATCGGAGTGAAAATAAGCCTTAACCAGTTGCGATCCTTTGGCCACCATATACTGGCTTTCCGTCTGCCGCAAAGCGCGGTCCACATTGGGATGAAGCTGGTTTGCCACCGCATAGCGCTCCATTCGAAACACTTGATCCGCCACCGAAGGCTTAAGATCGTAATTCGTGTAACTCGAGCTTTTCATTTTCCAGAGTGCGTATGTGCGCGAGGCAACAGCTTGTGCCTTGAGGGCTTCGAGCGGCCAACTCTGCGGCATCTCGTGCGGCACTACTCCACGCAAATAGCGGTTCATCGACATATTTCCAACCATCATGATTCCCGATTTTGTTCGAAAAAGCGTAATTGGAAAATCGATGGCCTTTTGCTTCCAGCCCAGGAGGCGTGAGGACAACTTGAGGCGCTCCGAGGAAACTTCCTGCACCGTTTTTTTTCCATGCGCAGAAATTTCTAGACGCCATTTGTTTTCGATATTCTGAATGTTGATATGGCTACGGCCGTGATTGAGTTCCACCACATCACCAACGGCCATTTCCAGACGCACCGGATACCGCGTATTGAATTCTACTTTTTTTAAATTTTCATCGATCAATACACGAACAATTTGATCGGCTCGCGCAGCTGTCGTCATCGCCGTTAAGGCTACAATGAATAGAAGGACAAACCCTAGATGTTTTCTCATGATCCCCATGTGGCGCTGTATGTAGCCTGTTCTACTATTCTGCGTTCACCACGAAAGAAGGGTCACATTAAAAAGCAATGCGGCAAGACCCAGGTCGGGTCGTGTTTCCACGGGAGGCGCTGGGGGCGCAGTAAAAATCAGGGTGACGTGCCAAGCTGCCCGCGCTCATCGAGCTCCAACGTCGTCCACGAAATTAGTGTTTGAGAGACTGGAGATGGGACCATACCGGCTTTTTCAGGGCGCTGTCCTGGAGCATGGCGTGCAGCGAGTAGGTGCGCAAAATGGTTTGTCCATGGTGCTCTATCCATTCGCCAAAGCGATCACCGAAGTCGGTGAAGATCACGCACCGTTGTGCTTTTGGATCTGTCTCCACTGGACCACTGGTCATGATGTAATCGGCGCTGGGAACTTTGAGCGCTTCCATTATCTTGTGAAAAAGACTGTGCTCTTCTGCAGTGAGATCGTGAGCCGACACCACCTGAAAATGAATCTTCACCTTCGCATTCAAATGCAGTGCTTCGGCAATGTTGTCGGCCGCAGAATCCACGTTGGACTTTTCTGTCGCGGGCAGAACTACATGTTCCACACCCAAAGTTTCCTGCAAATACAGCCAATACGATGTCATGGGGCCTAGGCTATTTTTACCCCTAGCATTCGTCCAGAGGTTACACGCAGCCTAATAAAAATAAATCGCCCTTCCGAAGAGCCCTTTATACAGGAGCGATTATATGGCAGCTGAAAAATACGCAAGAGAATTGGCAGAACAGCTTCACAGTGAAGAACTGGAGCATTTCATCAAAACTGAAACGGAATGCTGCCTGTGCAACTCCCCACTTGTCTCTAAACAAAACGTGGACTATATGGCACTTCAGATCCACGAAACACTCGAATGCGCCAAATGCCAGATCACATTAAAAAACTGCACATCGACACTGCATTGAGCGTCTGCTCTCCAAGCGTCTGCTCTCCAAGAGACAAGTTCCTGCCTTAGAATTCCGCTTTTAAATAAAAGCTCGGTGTGAGATGCCACAACATTGTGTCCACATTCACCGTCGCACTTGGGACCGTAAGCTCTGGATGAGTCACTTCCATATTGATCCAGTGCAAATCTACTTTTCCACCCAGATACAGTGCCGGAACCACTTCCTTCACCATCGTGAAATTAACGAAGAGTCCGTAAGCGCTGTCCACATCGAACTCGTCGTCGACCATAACTGGGTAAATCAACATGGCCGTGAGGTCGTAGTTCCAATCGTTTCTGTACATGGTTTCGTAGGCTGCACCAGCGGCTAGGAATGTCATCGTGTTGTTGTAGACGCGATATTGGCCGCCACCGACGCGTTTTACGAAGGGGATGTCATGCATTTGCAATCCGCCCTTAAAACCAATGCGCGAGTTTTCGCTCTCCCAATCTTTTGCAAAGTAGGAAACGTTGGCGCGAAACTCGGTCCAGTTGAAGTCGCGATTCTGCATAAAGTAATTACCATCGGCATCGGCACTGCCCGCGCGATTGATATAAGCGGCGTCCACTTTCCATTGCTCGTTCCAACGGTATTCTATTCCCAACTCCCATGCTGGGAACTCAAATCCACCGAACGTGCCGAGATCGTCGCTTCCGCCAAATGAAGCATTGAGATCTTGTTTGAGGCTGTAATACATGGCGCCTAATGAGCCATTCACCATAAATTTACCGGTTGTCCAAGATTTCCATTCGCCGCGATCATTGACCACTTGCCCTTGGTCTGCGGTTTTATCGTATTCTGAGAGAAAGTCTTCGACCTTGGCGTTTTCTTCTTCTTTGCGGAATTTAAAACTTTCCTCTACAAATCTAAAGCTGTCGGCAGCGCCCTCTTGGGGAACTTCGAATGAGAATTTGTAAGGGATCCATTTGCCTTTGCGGAAGATTTCCAGTGGGATTTCCACATCGGTCGTGGGCAGGTAGAGTTGAAACGAAAAATAACCGGTCTCACTTGCAATCACAGGAAACTGCACTCGGTGTTTCTGCGGCAAGCGCGCCCAACGCGTCGTTCGTTTATTGAAGATCATTTTGACTTTGTTGTCCCGCACGCGGATCTGTGTGCCGGCAGTGGCCGTACCCGAAAAACTGAGAACTCTGCGATTTTCGCGCATGAGTTTTTCTTGGACAACCTCAGGTTGATTCCACTGAATGTTCTGCGCTAGGGCAGGCGTGGCGATCAAAAAAGAAAGAAGTATAAAATTAATTTGTCGTACGACCATGATTCTCTCCTCAACTATGAACATTATTGTTCATTAAGTTGAGGAGATGATCAAGCGTCAAACACTCATTAAAGCCGAACCAACGAGAATCAATGAGCAAAAAATCACTAAAAGTGCGGTTTCTGGTGCCTGTAACATACGTACCTCCGGTTAAAAAAACGGCCATGGCTTCGGCCGCCTCCCCAACAGAGCAAGTCACAGGCCAGAAAATGCACGATTTTAGGGCCCGCAAAGGTGGTCAGGGCGCCAATATCGGGCTTTTGTGTGTTGCAAACGCCAGAAAGTGTCACCGCGGCAGAATTCCTGGAGCTTTAGATCTGAGAGATGTGCGAGCCATCACCTATTTTGAGCGCAGGGTGCGGGGACGACCCTCACCGTTATGGACGATGATAGCTTTGCTCACTTGCCACCAAAAAACGAGCCTCCACTTTTGTGAATCCCCTACCCTCCCAAGTGTTGAGTTCCACATAATCTCGAAGATTTAAAAATGATTTGTAGCCAATTACAACTCGAGTAAAGGGCCGACAGTCCCAAAATTTACCGAGCGTTGATTTTTTCCATCGGCTTGCACCCGAAATCGCCATTGCGATGGACGCCGTCACGGCCCTGATAAATGGCTTGTACGCGTTGCGATTTCTGATGTGGATGTGAAGGTGGATATGATTCCCAACATTGGCAAACGAGTAGATTTTGATCCCGTATTTATGAGAGAAATTGCGCACTATGCGCAAAACAGCGCGGCTGTTCTTAGGCTTTCGAAACGAGAATTCCCCTTTAGCCTTAGAGGATCGCAGCACCAGATGCATGGAATGGTGAGTGTCAATCGGTCGACCACCGGATCTGCCCCGTCGAGTGTTTAGAAGTTTACCACCATAGTGTAGTGCCTGTTTGTTAAAAAAACCAATTTGCGTCATCGCCACTCTCCGCTTTATTTTGGATACAGTTGAGTTC
>CAYNTO010000024.1:0-251 GCA_964400355.1 uncultured Pseudobdellovibrionaceae bacterium | reverse complement strand
TTAGTTCTTAGTTCTTAGTTCTTAGTTCTTAGTTCTTAGTTCTTAGTTCTTAGTTCTTAGTTTTTAGTTTTTAGTTTTTAGTTTTTAGTTCACAAATAGAATTTATTTGATGGAGCTGGCAAATACAAACTCAATCCGGTAATTTTTCTCGGATATATTTTTCGGAATTCTGAATAGAAATTCTGGTGAACGAAGGTATCGACTCAGATTCAGTGATAGTGAAACTCTATTCGTGAGGTCACCACTGTATT
>CAYNTO010000023.1:48379-49763 GCA_964400355.1 uncultured Pseudobdellovibrionaceae bacterium | reverse complement strand
TAGGATTGTTATGACGCCGATACCTCGAATTTTCATCGCCTTCGGATTGTTGTGGATTCTCATTCTTACGGTTGCCTCATGCGCCTCCCAACCGTCGACACCGTCCGAAGGTGTTTTCGCTATTACTGTAGAGTTGGTGGAGAACGGCAAAACTGTTGATAGCTCGAGAGCGATTATAAAAGAAGGTGATGAGGCAGTGGTGCAATCCAAGGCGGGCGAGGTGGATAAAGGTTTTAAAGCAACAATTTCCAGCATCGATAAGGAATCTGTTGCCGTTGAAATCCACACTTGGAAACACGAAACATCACATATTCCTAAAGCTCCCAGTCACGAAATCAGAACGCGAGTGATCATTCCTATAAATAATGAAAACGTCGAAATCGGCAGCTACAAAAGCACTTCCGGAAAAAAATCAACCGACGCCCCAACAACAGTATTTGTTCGCGTCGAAAAACAATAAGGGCTTTGTCTGGAGCGTTGGTGGCAGATCTCAGAGGAGTCGCCACCGCTACTACTGTCTGTCTGTCTGTCTGTCTGTCTGTCTGTGCTTGGCCGGATTGGCTGTGCGTTAGTCGATCCCGGATAATTACAAATTGTATTGACCGCATATTTGACGCTCTAATGGCGCTCGAGTGCGCAGAATGCACCAAGCCTACGGGGCGGTACTTTTGTAGTCTGTGGAGGCTCAGGGCGAAGTCAGTGCGCTTTCTGAAGAGGGAATTTTCACCATTCAATAAGTTGTAATTAAATTCAAAAATCGTAAAAATCTAAATTTCAGAAACGGGTGTACAGTTCGTGTATGAAACAACTTTCTCTCATTCAATCACAGTCCACGAAGCATGGCGGGAGCCTAGCTATGGGCAAGCGAAAGCACGCCCGCCCGCTCTCTACAAAAAAACCACTCCACTTGGTTCTCAAGAGTAAACGCACTATTCTGTTCCGGAATAAAGCCGCCATCAGCTCCGTTCTGCGCAAACAAGCCCTGTTATTCGGGATCAGTCTTTATTCCTTAAGCGTACAAAAAGATCATATACACATCTCACTAAAAATTCCCTCCCGTGAATCCTACAGATCCTTCGTGCGCGCAATCGCGGGAATCATTGCCCGCAAGCTCGGGAAAGGCCTATGGATGCTGCTCCCGTTTACGCGGATCGTGGAGTGGGGACGCGCTTTCAAAACTGTTGAGAACTACATTTTTCAAAACGAGATGGAAGTTCGTGGAATATGGGAGTACAAACCGAGGCGATAACGAAGTTTATTGGAGACGGTCAGCGCGTCCAGATTGGAAGAATCGCAATGAAAGATAGTCCAGTCTCAAACGCCACCGTTGTGCCTCATCGAGGTCGACTATATATCGAACAAGCAGGTTATTGAACAAGCAGGT
>CAYNTO010000023.1:40602-48279 GCA_964400355.1 uncultured Pseudobdellovibrionaceae bacterium | reverse complement strand
TATCGAACAAGCAGGTTATTGAACAAGCAGGTCGTTCACTTTACTATAGTAAAAAAGGAGGACGCATGCATTTATTCAATTTTATTTTTGGCCTACTGCTGTCGTCACATTTTTCGGAGGCAAAACTGAGTCCACCGGTGTACGAGGTCCATATTAAATACTACCGCGGCGAGGAACTGGTCTCCAGTCTTAAAGTGCTCACTGAAAAAGGCAAAGAGGCCAAGGTTCAAGAAACTGCGAAAAGTGCCAAGGGCTCCATCGGTTATAAAGTCACGGTATCCGAGCCACAATGGGAAGAAGCCAACCTCGTAGGAGTAAAGTTAAAATTTTGGGACACAACCAATACGCTCGCTGACGCTTGCGGGAATGTTCGAGTGACATGGGACACAAGTGTTACCTTAGGTGAGGACGACAAAAATATCGCTGAATGCAAAGAGGACTCGCAGGTCGCAAATCCTCGACCGAGCTACCGACTCAGTGGTTCGATCACTCAAGTGCGATAAAAATCAATGTCACACCGTCGTCGCCGCTACCGTCTTGGGAGGACGAGGTCCAGCGGTTGACGTAGGTGCTGCGCGAGAGATGACTGCGAATGGTTTTCTTGAGCGCTTCTGAACCATGGCCGTGAATGACCTTGACGCGATCCAGGCGTTGTATGGTGGCGCGATCCAAAAACTTTTCCAGCTCTTCAATTGCTAAACTTACGGCCTTGCCACGCACATCAAGCGTGTCGGCCTTATCCACGGTGTCCACATACATCTGCGTCTGGAAAGTGCGCTTGGAGAGGGGGTTGGCGGCCTTTTTCGGCGGCTTCAATTGTTCCCATGGAAGAGTTAAGCGCATCGACCCGGCGAGCACCGGCACGTCGCCCTGCTTGTTGGGCTGGCCTTGAACTATAGCGTCTCGCTGCAAACTTGTCACATACACCACAGAGCCAGGAGGGAATGCTTTTGTGAAGCGATCGAGAGTGATGTTTTCTTCCTTAGGAGTTTTAATGATTTCCGGAAAGTCGGTGACTATGGATGCGCGTCGCTCGTGGTCGGTAAATATTTTATCCACACTTGTGGTGCGCATTTCGTGCTCAATTTTAGATTTGAGTTCGGCGATTTCTTTTTCGAGGCGTTTATTGCGATCTTTTTCGAATTCGATAATTTTGCGCTTGAGCGTGGACTTTTCTGCTTCCAGTTCCTGAATCTTTTCGTGCAATTCTTTGCGCAGCACTGCGATCTGCTCTTTGGCGTGTTCGATTTCGTTCATGGTTTCAAAGCGCTTGCGCGTTTCCGGGCTTAAATAAGTTTGTGCCTCGTTAAAGACTTCCTGAACAATACCAATGCGCTTGGCGGTACTAAACGCCAAAGACTGGCCGGGAATACCGCGAATAAAATGATAGGTGGAAGTTCCGGTTTCGCGGTTGTATTCCATGGACCCGTTGATAACTCCGGAGTCGTCGGTCCATCCCATCTTTAATGGGCCTAAGTGCGAGGTGATGACTCCAAACATCTGCGCGCGGGCGTAGTAATTGATAAACGCGCGCGCCAGCGCCGAACCCTCTTCAGGATCGGTAGAGCCCGCGATCTCATCGACCAGCACAAGGGCGTCGGGTGCTGCCACGAGCACCGCTTGATTGAGCGCCTTTAAGTGACCGACAAACGTACTCAACTGGCTATCGACACTTTGCGAATCGCCGACGGCGGCGATAATGTTTTTAAAGAACGGAATTTTTGAACCTTTGTCGGCACAAACAGGTATCCCACAACGAGCCATTTGTGCGGCAAGCCCGATGCATTTGAGAAGCACAGTTTTACCGCCGGCATTGGGGCCTGAGAGAAGAAGAATGCGTTCCTCGCGCGACAAGCGCACCGAGTTGGGAATCACCTTCTCACCATTGATCACCATGAGCGGGTGCTTAACCCCTGCGAGGACGATGGTCTCCGAATCAAACTCTACTGGATTCGCCTGCAGGGTGATCGCAAACTGCGCGTGCGCAAACGCCATATCGGCCTCGAGGAGAACCTGTTTGGCGCCCGCAATTTCACTGAGTAGAGTGTACAGGTACTGCGACATCTCGGTGAGCAAGCGATCGATCTCTTCGTCGATTTCCGCCTCCGTCTGCTTGAGCTGGTTGTTGAGCGGTACCACCTCTTGCGGTTCCATAAACACCGTCTGTTTTGATGTGCTGGTGGCGTGAATAATCCCAGGCAAATCATGGCGCATGCCGCTCTTTACAGGAACCACCCAGCGACCCTCGCGATTGGTGACGAACTTATCCTGCAGGATGTTTTCGTTGTCGTGGGACTTTACCAGCGTATTGAGGGTGTGCTGGATCTTTTGAATTAGTTGTTTTTTTTCGTTGTGCAAGTTGTAGAGCTTTTCACTGGCGTCTGAGCGAATTTCCGCCTGTGGCGTGATCAACTGATCGATGGCCGAGAGAGGTTCTTTAACTTCGAACAGGCGTTTACCGAGCACTCGTGTCCATTCGGAATCGGCATTTTTTAGTATTTTTTGTAAGGTCAACGATTCAATAAAAAACAGACGAGCGTCTTTGAGTTCTGTGGCTTTGAGCTGTGACTGCTTCTCTAAGCGCAAATACCAACTGGGATAAAGGTTGAGACTCTCCATAAACGGCCGCTCACCGCGCTCGAGGACAAATATGGCTTCTTGCGTGGCCTTGAATTTTTTCTGCGCCTCCGCTACTGATGGAAGCGGTGCAATTCTCATCAGCTCGTCCTGCGCCTCTCCACTAGTGGCAAAGGACGAAAGATGTTTTACAATTCTGGGCCAATCAATGTTTGCGAGATCGAACAACGAGTCCTCCGATAAAAACAGCGAAGAAAGCGATAAATAAGATGAGCGCCCAATAACCCGCGTAGTAGGAATACACTGTGCGCGGTGGTGTCTTTGCATATTTTACGTCGTAGTGCCCAAACCACTCCTGATGGAGGGGTGATTGCTCTTCGATGGTGCCGTCGGCTTGTATGACAGTGGAAATACCTGTGTTGGTGGAGCGCACCAGTGGCACACGAAACTCCATGGCGCGCGCGAGAGTCATGTAGCCATGCTGATAGGGTTCGGCATGGTGACCAAACCACGAGTCATTGGTCACATTCACTATGACTTGCGAGCCCGCCAAAATCAGATCGCGGGAGAATCCATCAAATAGAGATTCGTAACAAATTTGTGATCCTATTTTCAGCGTGTCGCTGTAATGGATAACTTGTGCGCCGCGGCCGCGGCCAAAATCAGAAACCATCGGGAACCAAACTTTGAGCTGAGGATAGTACGACGCAAACGGAAAGTACTCGCCGAACGCGAGAAGGTAAGTCTTGCGGTAGCTTTCCACGAACTGACCCTTTTTGTCGAATAGGACCAGAGAGTTATAGATGTTCATCTCGTCGTCCTGCTCGTAGGCGCCCGATAGCAAGGGAACGCCGAACGTGTTGAGCGAGTAGCGCAAACTATCTTGCAAACGTCCCACATATTTGCCAGCGCGAGCGCGATCGGGGAAGGCGGTTTCGGGCCAAATGATCAAGTCTGTTGTTTGTGAGTTCGTGTTTTGGGCGGAGTGGCCCGCAGTGTCTGCTCCGGCGCGCAGTCCTGCATCGGTCAGCTCCAAAAATTTGCGCAAGATATACTGGTGAAAATTAGAGCCTTTTTCCTGCTCGGCTTTGATGGCGTTTCCAATGTTGGCCTGAACGACAAGGACACGCAGGGTTTCGGTATTGGCTATATTTTTTTCCGCACGGACTTTGAGTCCATAACCAATGCCATTCGTAACCGCGAAAAGCGCGACAGCTAGAACCAAAAAATACTTCTTGCGCTGGATAAAGAACAGCACCACCAAAAGATTCATGGCGAGAGTGACGATGTTGAGCCCATAAAAGCCGATCCACTCGGCCATGTGTGCACCTGGCAGCTGTATCCACAGCCATGGATATCCCAAATGCCAAAAGAAGATGGTGGGATTGATGGTTTCACAAAGCAGAAAGGCGACGGGGATTAAAACCCACGCGGCGCCTGGTGAAATATGTTTTGCACAGCGGGCCCACAGGACGGCCGCAATGGGATAGTAGAGATGGGCTGCGGTCGCAAACAGTAGGAGTACCAAATACGCAAGCGGCGCGGGAAATCCTCCAAACTCCTGAACAGTGTAAGCCACCCAGTGAAAACCGATAATGTTAAGGATAAACTGCGTGAGCCAACTGCCGATGATGAGTTTTTTATAGGATGTGCGGTTTCTAAACCAAAATATCCATAGCGGGGCTAAGCAAAACACCAAGGCCCATGGAAAAAAGGGAATGTAGGTTGTGCCAATCAATAATCCTGATAAGATAGGAAGCTGGTAGGTTTTCACGGGCTGAAGAAGTCTGGGAAGTTGAGCCATGTCCACAAATTATAGGGCAATTCGCAATGAGGTAACAATGAAAAATACAGACTATTCATCATTGTCCGATGTGTCTAAAGACCAAACTATAACAGACACCGAGACGTGTCCATCGTGTCTGATGGAAAGGGATGCAAAGGCGACCGAGTGCTCCTCCTGCGGCATTGTTTTTTCTCAATATTACCGGTGGTCTAAAGAGAAGCGCACCAAACTCACCATCAGCGGACTCTACCATCTCACCGTCGCCGAAATTGAAGCGCTCGAGGCCGCCTGGAAAAGTGTCGAAATGATGTATTGGGATCAGGCCACACATGATAAATTTTTGCACCGCTGTTTGCGCTTAAAGAGTTTGCCATTTGCCGCCCATTCCTACACGGAGCGCTTAAAGATATTCTCCGATGATGACATTGCCTATCTGCAGTTACAAAAAATCATTTCACTGAGCAAGGATTGGGTGGGAGAGGAAACTCCCGAAATCACTTTGCCGTACAATCGAAGCCTACTCCGTTGGGCAGGCGCGGTGAGCGTCCTTGGCGTTTGTGCTGGGGTTATCACTCTGTTTTTAGGACTGTTGACCACGAGCCGTGGTTTTTACACAGGTTTCGGCGTGAGCATGTGTGCTGTGTTTTTACTTTCTTTTGCGACGTTTCGATATATTGCGCGCTCTGCGAATGTTCCCTAAATGGCCAGATTTCATCAAAGATGACGGTGTCATCTTTGATGAGGCTTAATCATTATTGATTGCGCGAACCTTGCCGCCATCCATATTCTGCATCAATGTCTTGCCGAACTCCACGAATTGGTTCGACTGCAATGGATTGGACGTAAATTGCGGGTCCGATGTGAATGCCGTTTCGGTCATGCCCATGGAGTTTGAGGCCAATGCGCCAGAGGCGGAAACGCCGCGATCCAGGGTGGTGAGCGCTTTATAAATATTGAGCTTCTTGGAAGTTCCCGTTTTCGAGCGCAACCACGGGAACTCATCACCGGTTTTTAAAATGTAATCTTTAATGGCCAAATATTTAAACTCTGGATTGTTGGCTTTGATCAACACGGCTAGACCCGTTGCAAAGGCCGTGGCTTGCGACGTGCCAGTGAGTGGACCAAATGTGTTGCCCGGAAGGGTGGAGTAAATTTCTTCACCCGGTGCCGCTACGTGCACAGTGTGTACGCCGTAGTTGCTCGATGACAGTACTTGCAGTTGTGGATCGATCGCAGTTACCGAAATAATATTGTCCAGCTCGTAGTTTGCAGGATAGTATTTTTGTTTGTCCGAGTTTGAACGCTCGTTTCCTGCCGCAGCCACGAACAAAATACCTTCGCTGCGTGCTTTACGAATGGCTTCGTATTCGTGCTGAGAATAGTCCACGCCGCCGCCGGAGTAGTTGATGATGTTGGCCTTCATTTTGGTAGCGTAGTTGATGGCTTTAATGGTGTTTTCCAAGTTGTTGCTCGGGTAACGGGGATCATAGTACTTAAGAACCATAAGGCTCACTTTAGAAGCGATGCCCGTGATACCAAAATTGTTGCCGCCCTCGGCACCAATGATTCCAGAAATGTGTGTGCCGTGACCGTGATTGTCGTCGACGCGGTTGGAGTTGTTAACAAAGTTCCATCCGTGAACGTCATCGATAAAGCCGTTGCCATCGTCGTCGACGCCGTTAGAGGCGCGATCAACACCATTTTTGTCGAGACCGGATTCGCCGGGATTCACCCATAAATTGTTTTTTAAATCTTTGTGAGCCACGTCGATACCTGTATCCACAACAGCAACAATCACATCTTTACTGCCTTCGGTAATGCCGCGGGCTTTTAAGGCGTCGGAAACTTTCAGTCCCCAATTTTTAGAAATGTCTGGATCGTTCAAAAGGGGAGTGGGTTTAGAATTGGTTTTGGTAGTTTTGCCAACCATGAGTTTTTCTGGGAAAAACGGTTGGTGGCCGGAAACATTGGCAGGTTTGTGAGTGTGCTGGGGTGCGGCCTTGGCGTTCACCACGCCCCAACCAATCATACCTACACCTAGAGTCACTAATCCCGCTGCAATCCACTTTGTGCTATCCATTTTTATCCCCCACTTGCTCTATGAAAAGAGCAAAGTTGGTGCCGTCATTCATTGGGCCCAAGATGCTGATTTTGTTGAATTCTTTAACTGAAACACTACACTCGATGTGTTCAAAGAGTGGGTGCGTGATCAAGATGTTTACAGTGCCGAACTGATTCATGGTTTTTACCGCCACTCAATCATCGGTTTACAGAGGGAAGCGCTAAAGAAAAATCTCAAATTGAGACACAGAAAAACGCGCAAAATGAATCTGCGCGGACTGCGTGGAACTGAAATTGAACGCGACTAAAAAAACATCAATTCCCGCTACACGCTTTTGCTACAGATTGAATTTCTGAGAGATCATCACAATCAAATTTGTGCATTTTGGAACACACGGATTTTACGCAGTCCGGATCTACGTTGGGGGTACAGGTGTTGGTGAGAATGGCATCCACTTCGGAAAGATCATCGCAGTCAAATTTGTGCAGAAAGGAGCAGGTCACAGTGAGGCACTTGTCGCTAAAATGGCCCGAACACATGCCGGCAATTTGCTCCAGTTCCGAGGCATCGTCGCAATCGAATTTGGAAACCTTGCTACACACGGCATTGATGCAATCGCCGTCCACATTGTTCTTGCACATCTTTGCAATATTTTGAACCTCCGAAATATCATCGCAATCGCTTTTGTTGAGCTTGGCACAAATGGTATCGATACACGATTTTGGACTGATCACAGTGTCGTCATCAATGCAGTTGAGCTGTGAATTTTTAAGTTGGCGCAAAACATGCGTTGGAACGGAGAGAACCGGTTCTGAGCGCCGAGTGGATCGTTGAATCTGCTTATCCACAAAGTATGCGTCCGCGTGGCGCTTGACCACCTCTTTCGTGGCACCCAACGCCGCAGGTGTGGTGGAAACTAAAGCGGTAACGAATAGGAACAGTGAATGTAAACGAAATAAAGTTTTCATAAATTCTCCCTCACTTACGATTATCTCAGGATCGCTCGGCCCGTCTACAGATCATGCTCAGCGGTGACGTTGAGCAACTGAGCGGCGAGAGACATCGCAGTACGGACGGCCGCTCAAAGCTCGAGCAAGTGGCGCGGAAAATCGCGGAACTCATCTCCGTGGAGAAGCTTTTTGTAGAGTACCAGGTTGCGCGTGACCAGTTTTACGTAGGCCTTGGTCTCTTCATACGGAATGTCCTCGATAAACATCAGATCGTCGCCATCGTAGCGGCTGTACCAGTTCTT
>CAYNTO010000023.1:0-40502 GCA_964400355.1 uncultured Pseudobdellovibrionaceae bacterium | reverse complement strand
GATTCCTGGCGCATGATCGAATAGATCAGTTCGGCCTCGATCGACGCGTCCTTCGCTGACTTGGTGACGAGATCGAGATACGGGCTCGGAAATAACGTTTTTGGAATTCTACGAAAAACTTGCTTTTGCGTGTCGTAGGGGAGCTTTACGAAATAACTAAAAATCGCGCTGTAGCTGTTCACCTGCGAGAGTTTCTGAAAAAGTGCGCAGATGTCTTCGATCGACATTTGCAGGACTTTGTCTGTTTCGGCAAGTTTGCTCACCAGCATTTTTTGCGCGAATTCAAATTCGTCCACTTTGATCAATGCATTGAAGATGCGCGCTTCCGGAGTAGAAAGAATCGAAGTGCTATTGATATCCGAGGAAGAGATGGAGGCCAGAGGCTTTTTGAGGTGATGGTGAGCGAGAAGCCCATAGTACCCATAGATGTCGTCTACGGCGAGAGCCTCCCAAACAGCGCGGGCTTCTTTAGTGAGATTCTGGCGTTGGAGAGCTTCGGCCTTCCAATACAAATACTTGAAGCGGCTTGTGGTGCTGATCTCCGGATGGACAATCATGGATTCCAAATATTCTGAAGCCTTTACGAAGTCTTTGTTTTTAAAGAACGACCAGGCGAGAGACCAAATGATCTTTTCTTTTTCCTTCCAATTGGGAGTTTCCTCTTTGGTGGCTTTTATAAACTCGGTTTGCGCTTGCTCCGTCTTTTTTTGTTCTTCAAAAATACGACCACGCAACCACAAAATATCAAAGAGGCTGTGCCGCTTGCCGATGGATTTTTCTGCTTTGTCGAGAGTGGCCAAGGCCTCGCTGGTACCTTGTTCGGTCCATAAAACCCGCGCCAGATTGACGTTGGCCTCGTAGTGATAGGGAAGGAGCGTGTCGTTTTCGAGCTCCTTGGGCGTTAAATAATTGGCCCACTTTTTCGCCGCTTGAATATAAGCACCGCGATTGCCGATGCGATTGAGCTTATGGGTGTAGAACAATTCTTTCAGCGCTGACATTTTGTCTTCTTTACTGGCCTTTGAGCTTTTGACGATGCGATTTAAAAAGTCGTACGACTTCTTAAATTGGCGCACAGAGCGGTAGTCCTTAGCAATGCGCAAATAATCGGCCTCCGTAGGCCGCGGCATAAAGCGCGGGGAGAGCGAGTACAGTGCGGACTCTAAATTCTTTTTTTCTTCAGCGGAGATGTTTTTGCTCGCCAGTGCTTTTTGATAGTAGAGGATGCGATCGGGCGTGCGAAACAACGAGGTGTTTTCGCGCACAAATAATCCGCGCACCAGATTGTCCTTGAGCGTGGTAAAGAACAGAGATTTCTTTTCGCCATCGAGCCACGAGGGCACGGGCCGTGCCCAGTCGATGGGTGGCGCTTTAGGAATTGGTTTCGCGCTCTCTTTAGCGATATCACTGCCAGGTGCAGAAGGAGTGGGTGGTGTCGCTGCATCGGACACGGTTTCCTCTGGCACTTTGGCATCGGGCACAGGAGGATTGCTGGGGCCGTTTTCCAGCTTGAGCGTGCTGGGAGTGGTTGCAACTGCTGCACCGGATGTGGGATCGATGGCGGTTTTCATTGCAGCATCGACGGCCACTTCTGTGGCGGCCGGTGGAGTCTGTTCGATGAGCAAGCAGTTTCGCGCAGCGCGGACGTAGGCCACGTCTTTTAATATAAAGTCGTTGATACTCGCCAGGCTTGAAAACATCAGGCACGCCTCGGCCGGGTTAGACGCTTGCAGGTTCATCGCTTTCACGTAATCGACGAAGAGATCCGTCTCCTTGGAGATCTTCGCCTTATTTTGCGAAGCGCAGGAAAATATACATAGAGTGCAAAGCGATAAAAAAACGGCGGGTCGCAAAATTTTCATGCATTAATTTTACGACCTTCGCTCTATGATGCCACTACAAACTGCAAAATTACTGATTATTTTGTAGTGCAGCAATGCGTTTTTCCAGCGGCGGATGAGTGCTGAACAAATTCATAAAGCCGCGATATTTTCCGCTCGAAATTTTGAGCGTCGCAGTTGCCTCATTTTGTTCTGGAGGCATGACGCGGTTCACTTGCTGCTTTAAAGCTTGCAATGCTGAAATCATCTTTCCTTTTCCCGCAAAATTCGCCGAGCCGCGATCGGCGCGAAATTCGCGACGGCGGGAGTAGTAAGCCACCACGATACTGCCGAACAGGCCAAACACCATCTGTAATACCCAAATGAGCATAAAGCTTGAGCCGCCACCAGAACGACGGTTGTCGTCGCTGCCACCATTAGAAATAGCTCCAGCAACAATGTAAGAGAGAAAAATCACAAACGTATTCACCACACCCTGAATGAGCGTCATGCCGACCATGTCGCCATTGGCAATGTGAGCCACTTCGTGGCCCAGCACACCTTCGACCTCATCAAAAGACATGGCGCTGAGCAGCCCCGAGGAGACCGCCACCAACGAATTGCTTTTTGAGGGCCCAGTGGCAAAAGCATTCACCTCTTGGCTATTGTAAATTCCCACCTCGGGCATCGCCGGCAATTGAGCGGCGCGCGCAAGGCGATGAACCGTATCCACTAAAAGTTTTTGATCACCAGTAGCACGCGCTGGATCGATGATCTGCACGCCCATGGAGCGCTTTGCCATCCACTTCGAGGTCATTAAAGAAATAAACGCCCCTGCCGAACCAAAAATCGCGCTAAAAACCAACAATCCCATTGTGGATTGCAGATCAAATGAAATACCAAAAAACGCGCTCAAAACGGTAAGCAGTATGCTTACGGAAAGCATGACGAGAATGTTTGTAACGATAAAATAAATAGCATTTCTAAAAAAAGCCATTTGCGAATCTCCTTTAGCAACCTAGTGCTTAGGATGAATATATGTCTTCTTTAAAAAATGTCCAGTCTAGGGGGCAGAATTAGGGTTTCTTTTTGTTTTTATCGGCGGCGGGGGCCTTAGTGTTCAGCGGGGATTTGGCGGCAGAGGCAATAGGGCCCAAACAGTTTCTCAATTGGTCACCTTTGTAGAGCCATTCAGTAGCAATGGGCTCAGTCTCGCCTGCGCGAGGCACCGTTTGGTCTGCACACGTTTCTTGCATTTGTGCAGTCGTCCAAAATGACAGCGACCATCCAAAATAGGTCTGTACCACGCCTGGGCAAACCATGGCCTTTAGCGTATCGGTGGCTCTCAAGGGACGGGGAAGCGGTAACAAAATATCGAGCGCGTTGACCCGTTGTGGTTCTCCGTCGTTCTCATACAAAGGTTCCTCATTGAACCACACGCGAATATTGGGGCCGCCCCCGAGGCCTATGTGATCGGCGCCCACATGGCCAGTGAGATCCTGCGGTATTACAAACACACAGTTCGCGATTCGCTCTTCGCTATCTGTAGAGTTTTCGCTCAGTTGCTCTTTAGAAAGCTTGGCGCGAAAATTCAAATGCGTCGAAGCAATGGGCCCCTTGGGTCCAGGAACATCCGCTGTGATCGCCGTCCATTTTTCGCGATCCGTGGGCAAGCTATACATAAATTCTCTCTCAAAATTGCTGAGCGGTTGTGTTGTCTTTAATTTAAAAATTGCAAATGGAGAAAGGCTTTTGGCCACCGGTTTATCGGGATGCACCCGCGCGAAATGGGGATCGCGATCGAGCCGCGCATTGAGCGAAGGAACGTCGCAAAAAATATACTGGGCTTTAAATACATCTCCCACCACAAAACGCAGATCGGCGATTTTTCCGCGCGCCATATCGTCCCGGGCTTCGTGAAGCGAGGGGTTGGCCAAAATCAAATACGACGGATCAAGAATGTCGACAAAGGTGAGCTGAGGGCGAACATACATAATGTAAGGGCTGTGCGACCAGTTGCAGTTGAGCACATGGGCTTTTTCATCGGCTGGAATTTTTTCGAGCGCTTTCATCATGTTGCTTCTGGCTTCGACATTTTTCTCGTTGGCGACGAGCATGGAGTAGCGCGGTTGAATAGCAAATACCTGGGCCACGCTCATCATCGTGATCAGCACCGTTCCCGCTAGCGGTTTTTGCCGCAAAACCTGAATCGCAAGGAATACCAAACACGGTATCAGGTATTCGCGCCCGCGCGGTGTGATCATGGCGACCGCAAAAAATAAGCAGCTCGACACTGCTAAAAAGAGCATGCGGCTGTGATCCTCGCGCTCGCTCTCGCGCGAAGAATCGCTCAGGCTCCCCAGGCAGGTAAAGGCGAGAATCACAACTGTGAATCCGATCAACGAGTACTGAAGGAGCTCCGAGGCTTTCCAGGGGTAGATCTCGGCACCATAGGAAACCGTGCTGGTGGCTTCGATCGTCTGTTTTACAATATTGGTGATCTGTGCAAGCACAGTGATATTGCCAGGAAAGTAGGGATTTATGAGAGAGCCCGCGATCAGCCCCAACGCGCAGTAAGCGGCGTATTTCATTTGATGGGGTTGAGCGACGAAGCTGGTAAAAACGGCGGCAGCAATCAAGAGAGCTGGAACCTGCATGCCGTGATAGCTCAAGGCAAAAAGTGCCGATGCCATAAGGAGTATATATTTTCTCTGATGAATAAAACCAATGAGAATAAAGACAAATAACAGCACCGCCAGAGTCTGAGGGCGCACCATAATCATTCGGCGCAGGAAATGCGGATCAAAAGCGATAAGTGCAAGTGGCAACAAAAACAGACGCAAACCTAAGTTCTTAAGGGATTGAAAGGCGAGCGTCACAGTGGTTATGCCTAAAAAAATAATCGACAACGCGCGCACGCCCGCTTCGCCGAACCACGAGTAAAAAAAGCTGGTGAACACGTGATACAAGAACTCTTTATCGGTAAATAGAATGTCCCAGCCGATGCCTTGGACTTGGGGAACTGTCTCCGGGATTCCACTTTCGACAATCTGTCGTGAAAGGGAAACGTGATAATAGTAGTCCGGATCGGACATCTGATCGATCATGCACCTTAGTATTTATGGCTTCTCTGCAACTATCAACACGTTTTTACCCAACAAATGGCGGAAGCCTGCATCGAGAATTCTGCTTATTGGGAAGGCGAACGTGTCGTAAAGAGTGATGGCCGATTTTGAAACCTGACCTGAGCCATTATCAAAAGCCTTAAACGCAAGTCCCGCAAAAAATCCAAGGCTGTCGGCGTACTCACAGTGCACAACACGCAAATTGGAGAACAGCGCTTTTAAACTCTCTGCCGTGTACCGGCGATGATGGCCAATCTGTTTGTCGACACTGTTGTAAAGAAGCATGAATGCCGGAACATAGGCTATAATCACTCCTCCTGGAGCGAGGGCCTCGGCCATCTCAGCGACCACGCTTCGATCGTCTTCGATGTGTTCGAGAACATTTATAGAGTAAATGGTGTCCCATTTTTTTGAACCATCGGGAAAGCGCTCCACCGTGGCACATCCTTGCGCGCGCAAATGCTGTTGCAATTGGGGATCGGGCTCCCAGCAGTGCACATTTTTTTCACGCGCCTGGAGGAGTCGGGTCATGGTGCCGCGACCGGCACCAAACTCTAAAATCTGCGTACCGCGCCAGTGGCGCGTTATAAGGTCGGCCACATGGCCGTTATAGTTTTTCGCCGATTCCATGTCCTCTAAAAGGACGCCACCAGAATAAGATTCACTCATGATGGCTCCATGGTTTTACTGGCGCACCTTTTCAGGTTTGTCTTTGTTCGCCGGAGGTTCGGTGTTGCCGGGGAGCGCTTGGCGAATTTCCATTTCGATTTCGCCGTCCTTATTTTTAAAGAAGCGCACGCTGCCGCCATTCTTGAGCTGACCGAAGAGAATTTCGTCGGTCAAACGGTTCTTCAGGTTTTTTTGGATCACCCGATTCATTGGGCGAGCGCCATAAAGCGGTTCGAAACCGTGTTCCACCAAAAATTCTTTTACCGAGGCATCCACATCCATCGAAATATTTTTTTCTTTGAGCTGATCTTTAAGCTCAAACAAAAATTTGTCGACGATTTGGCTGATGATTTCCTGCGACAGACCGGAAAAATTAATGATGTCATCAAGACGGTTTAAAAACTCTGGAGCAAAATGCTGCTTGATCGCTTCCATAGAAATCGCCGCAACAGGTGATTTGCTGATACCAATTGCCGATTTGGCCGCATCTTTGGCGCCACAGTTCGTGGTCATAATGATAATTGTATTTTCAAAATGGGCCACGCGGCCATGCGGATCGGTGAGCGAGCCGTTGTCGAGTACCTGCAACATCACATTGATCAAATCCGGGTGAGCTTTCTCGATCTCATCGAGGAGAACCACGCTATAAGGAGATTTCGTGACCGACGAGGTGAGTAGCCCACCTTCTTCGAAGCCCACGTATCCTGGGGGTGAACCGATCAATCGTGCCACCGCGTGCTTCTCCATGTATTCACTCATATCAAAGCGGATGAGCGGCACACCCAAGTGATGGGCGAGCTGATTGCATATTTCGGTTTTGCCAACTCCGGTAGGGCCGGCGAATAAGAACGAACCGATGGGTTTGTTTTTGCGCCCAAGCCCCACGCGATTGTTTTTAAGTGCGGCGACGAGCGCCTTGATCGCCGGATCCTGACCAAAAATCAAAGATTTTAATCGCAATTCTAAGGAGCGCAGTTTTTCGTTTTCATCAGACGACACCGATTGCATCGGCACCTGTGCCATTTTAGAAATTACCGACTCCACAGTTTTCGACGTGACCACGATCGGCGTGTCGGAGTTGGCGTGTAGGCGCAACGACGCGCCGGCCTCATCCATGACATCGATGGCTTTGTCGGGCAGTTGGCGATTGTGCAGATGTTTGACCGAGAGCTTAACCATTTGGTCGATCACATCATTGGCGTAGGTGACGTTGTGATGCTTTTCGTAATTCTTCTTAAGGCCCATAAGAATATCGACAGTCTGATCTTGCGTGGGCTCTTTCACCTCGACCGTCTGGAAGCGGCGGGAAAGGGCGCGATCTTTTTCGAAATGCTGAGTGTATTCTTTGTAGGTCGTAGCACCGATGCAGCGCAGTTTGCCCTTGGCCAGATAAGGTTTGAGCAAGTTCGCAGCATCCAGAGAGTGGCCGCTGGTCGATCCGGCGCCGACGATGGAGTGTATTTCATCGATAAAGAGAATCGCTTTAGGTAATTTATCGAGCTCCACCAACAGAGCCTTTAAGCGCTCTTCAAAATCTCCGCGATACTTTGCACCGGCAAGCAGTGAACCCATATCGAGATTGTAGACCACAGCCTCTTTGATGGGTGCGGGAACTTTGCCCTCAACTATTTTTAGCGCCAGGCCATCGGCAATGGCCGTCTTTCCCACGCCGGGTTCACCGAGCAGGAGTGGATTGTTCTTCGTGCGGCGACACAGTGTTTGCATCACGCGTTCTAAGACATCCTCGCGGCCGATCAAGGGATCAATTTGGCCATTTTTAGCAAGTGTATTGAGATTGATCGCAAACTGATCGAGAGCCGATTCTGTTTTTTGAGGCTCATTAGCACCCGTCTGCGGATTGATAGTAACAGTGAGTGATTTTCCCAACCCGTGAGACACCATGCGAATGATCGCCAGTTGCTCTAAGTTGTATTTTTTTAAAAAATAAGCGGCGTGGGACTGATTTTCTTCAAATAGAGCAATCAACAAATGTTCGCACTGAACCGCAGATCGCCCCGAGTTCTGCACCTGAATGATACAGCGTTGAAGCAGACGGTGAGAAGCCAAAGTGAACTCTGGATTCTTTTTCGTGGTCGGAGCTTTCGATAAAGTGTTTTCGAGAAAATCGGCAATATCGGTGCGCAACGAATCGATCGGAACCTTAAAATGCTGCATAATATTTTGCACCATCGGTTGATCGAGCAACGCAAAAAGAATGTGTTCGAGAGAGACGTATTCGTTTTTATATTTTTGCGATGCCATGATCGCGGTATTGAGTACACTTTCCACTTGTGGACTGAGCATGAGAGTTCCTTTCTCGTATGTACCTTGAGCTAAGTGCGAGACCCCTTAGTCTTTTTCCATTATACATTGAAGCGGATGTTTTTGTTGATCAGAAAATGTATTCACGAGGTGCACTTTGGTCTCGGCGGTTTCATGATTATAAATACCGGCGATTCCGCGTCCCTCGTGATGGACCTGCATCATGACTTTATCCGCATCTTCACGGCTTTTATTAAAAAACTTCTGCAAAACCTGGGTGACAAAATCCATCGGAGTGTAGTCGTCGTTCAAAAGAATCACCTTATACATTGGCGGCTCTTTGGTTTGAACCCGTTCTAAAACCTTTATCCCGTGTTTCGCGTCGTTTTGGTCGGAAGTGCTCATGACGAAAGTATACACCATCCCTCTAGCGAAACCCAAGGTCCAGTTTCGCCATCGCTTCCTATTGAATATGGGGCGGGTTGAAAAAATGTCCAGACATCCTATAATAAAAGTATGCGCAAGCCTCCTCGTGGTTCTTCACCAGCTCATTTCACAATCCTTGCGTGGTTGTGCGCCATTGCCGTGGCATGGGCCAGCGTGGCAGCGCTTCAATCACGTGCACCGCAAGTTGTAATGGACAAAAAATATTTAAAACCGCCGCAGGCGCTGAAAGATTTTACCTTTGGCTACAATGATATGGCGGCCAGTTTGTTGTGGATTCGTTTGCTGCAAAATTTTGATTATTGCGAGGATGGCCAGTACTCGGGTAGCGATTTTGTTGAGCCCCTTAAGGGCGCGCCCGACAAAGTCACAGGAATCATCAAGCGGCCGATCAAGCCGTCGCGCTGCCACAAGGGATGGGTGTATTCCATGCTGGACATTATTTCCGAGATCGAGCCCCATTTTCGGCTGGCCTACACCCCTGGTGCTGTTTTTTTAAGCGTCACGGTGGATGACCGGGAGGGCGCGCGACTGATGTTTGAGAAAGGCCTTAAAGTTTATCCCACCGATTGGTCGCTCAATTACCATGCGGGCTACCATTACTTGTGGGAGATGCAAGACCCTCAGCGAGCGGCGGAGCTGTTTGAGCAGGCCGCAAAGCACGGGGCTCCGGCGTGGGCCACTGCGTTATCAGCGGCCCTATATACAAAAGTGGGCCAGGCGCGTTTGGCGAAAACGATTTTGCTCAATGCGCTTCGCAACAATCCTAAAGGCAAGGATGAAGAACGCATCAAAGCGAGACTGATTCAGGTGGATTCCGTTCTCGGCGAACCATGACCGTCCGACAGACCTAATTCTGGTCCGTTTAATCACTATTTTTTCCATGAAACGACTTGACCGGAAGCACTCCCGCCTCACATTTTAGGTGGTGGCAAAAATCCACAAGATTGAATTCTGTAAGTGATGGATGAAAGAGGTTTCATGGCGCGTGATTATTACGACATTTTGGGTGTTGAAAAAGGGGCTTCAGCGGATGAGATAAAAAAATCCTATCGCAAGCTTGCAATGAAGTTTCACCCCGATAAAAACCCCGGAAATAAAGAGGCCGAAGATCGTTTTAAAGAAGCATCGGAGGCGTACAGTGTTTTGGGTGATACGGAAAAGCGCGCCAAGTATGATCGCTTCGGACACGCGGGTTTTCAAAACATGGGTGGTGGTGGACAACACCCCGGTTTCGACAACATCGAGGATATTTTTTCGAGTTTTTCAGATATTTTTGGTGATTTTTTTGGCCAGCAAGGTGGCCGTCGCCAGGGCAATCGCCCGCGTCGCGGAGCCGATTTGCGCTACATGCTCGAGGTCAACTTTAAAGAAGTTCTCGACGGCGTGGAAAAAGATTTAGAGTTCGAAAGCGAAAAAAATTGCAAAACCTGTACTGGCACCGGCAGTGAACCGGGCAAGCAGCCCGAGCGCTGTGCCACGTGCGGAGGCGCGGGCCAAGTGGTCTCGAGCCAGGGATTTTTCTCGGTGGCCACGACCTGTCCGGCGTGTCGTGGAACCGGTCAGTTGATTCGTCATCCGTGTAAAACATGTAAAGGCAAGGGCCGCCAACTCGAAGAGAAGAAAATCCGTGTCACTATTCCTAAGGGCGTGTCCACGGGCACGCGATTGCGCGTGGCGGGAGAAGGCGAAGACGGTTATCTCGGAGGCGGGCGCGGTGATCTCTACGTGGAGTTGCGGGTGAAAGAGGATCCTCGATTCGAGCGCCAGGGTGATGATTTGCACGGCAAAGTGAACATCTCTTACGTGCAAGCCATATTAGGATCTGAAGTTGAAGTGGAAACGCTCGACGGTAAAAAGAAAATGGTTGTGCCTCAGGGCACGGCGCCAAATCACATTTTAAAGATGAAGGGGCTGGGCCTTCCGAGCATTCGCACTGGACAACGGGGCGACCTCTGTTTACACGTAGAGCTAGCTATTCCTAAAAAATTAAATAAAGATGAAGAGCGCTTGTTGCGAGAAATCGCCACCGCGCGCGGTGAAGTGGTTATGGATAAAAAGGGTTTTTTTAGTTTGTAACATAAAAGGGGCTGGTCCAGCTTGACAGCAAGGCGACCGACCTCAAATTGGTGATGAAAAGTTTGATAATTAGAGCGTCTCCCGGCAGTGGAGCCGTTCGTAAAGGAGAAAATAGTAATGGGTAAAATAATTGGTATCGACTTAGGAACGACAAACTCTTGCGTTGCCGTAATGGAAGGCGGAGAGCCCAAAGTTCTTGTCAACGAAGAGGGTGCGCGCACCACTCCATCGATCGTCGCGTTTAAAGATGGCGATCGTCTGGTAGGCCAAATCGCAAAGCGCCAGGCGGTGACCAATCCAACGAATACAATCTATTCGGCAAAACGCTATATTGGACGTCGTTTCGAAGAAATTCAGGAAGAGATCAAAAAAGCACCTTATACAGTTGTCGCTAAGGGCAACGATACGGTTTTTAAAATTAAAGACAAGGGTGAAGAGAAAACTGCGTCGCCAGAGGAAATTGGCGCGGCCGTTCTCGCTAAACTCAAAAAAGTTGCGGAAGATTATCTGGGTCAAGAAGTCACAGAAGCCGTGATCACCGTTCCTGCATACTTTAACGATGCGCAAAGACAGGCCACTAAAGATGCGGGCCGTATTGCGGGTCTCGATGTAAAACGCATCATCAACGAGCCGACAGCTGCCGCGCTAGCTTACGGCTTTGACAAAAAGACCGAGCAAAAAATTGCCGTTTACGATTTGGGTGGAGGTACATTCGATATTTCCGTTCTCGAAGTGGGCGACAATGTTGTGGAAGTAAAAGCTACCAACGGTGACACCCACTTGGGTGGTGATAATTTCGATGACGTGATCCTCGATTGGATCATGGAAGAGTTCAAAAAAGATCAGGGTGTGGATCTCAAGAACGACAAAATGGCCTTACAGCGTTTAAAAGAAGCGTCTGAAAAAGCCAAGGTGGAATTGAGTTCGTCACAAGAGACCGAAATCAATCTTCCGTTCATTACGGCGGATGCGAGCGGTCCAAAACATTTAATGATGAAACTTTCGCGCTCCAAGTTTGATCAACTGACAGAGCATTTGGTGAATCGCACGCTTGAGCCGTGCCGTAAAGCTCTGCAAGATGCAGGTTGGTCGGTGTCGGATATCGATGAGGTTGTTCTTGTCGGTGGATCGACTCGTATTCCAGCTGTCCAAAAAGCGGTGAAAGAACTCTTTAACCGTGAACCGAGCAAAGCTGTAAACCCCGATGAAGTTGTGGCCATGGGTGCTGCGATTCAAGGTGGGGTGTTGGCGGGCGACGTAAAAGACGTTCTTCTCCTCGATGTGACTCCGCTGTCTCTGGGTCTTGAGACTTTGGGTGGCGTGATGACTCGATTGATTGAGCGCAATACCACGATCCCGGTGAAAAAATCGCAAGTGTTCTCCACGGCTGCAGACAACCAAACCAGCGTGGAAGTGCATGTTCTCCAAGGGGAGCGCGATATGGCGACGGACAATAAATCTTTAGGACGCTTTGAGCTCCTTGGTTTACCGCCGGCTCCGCGTGGAATTCCACAAATCGAAGTGACCTTCGATATCGATGCCAACGGGATTTTGAATGTGTCTGCCATGGATAAAGGAACTGGCAAGCAGCAACAGATCCAGATTAAAGCTCGCTCTGGTTTGAGTGAGGACGAGATCCAAAAAATGGTGAAGGATGCCGAGCTCAACGCCGATGCGGATAAGAAAAAGAAAGAAGTGATCGCTGTGCGCAACGATCTCGACGGACTTGCTTACCAAACGGAAAAGATGGTCAAAGAGAACGAGGCAAAATTCAATGCTGCGGACGTGACTTCGGCAAAAGAAATGATCGAAGAAGCACGCAAGCTCATGGCGAAGAGTGTTGGTGAGTCCACTGTGGCCGAGCTCAAAGGTGTTTATGAGCGCTTGCAAACTGTAACTCAAAAGATGAGCACAGAATTGTACAAGCAGCAAACCACCGGTACAGCCGCTGACGCCTCGGGCGCCAGTGCTCCACAGCCGCCACCCGCAGACGGAGCCGCCCCAACCGGTGGCACCGACGGCGAAGTGATCGACACCGACTACAAAGACGTCAACTAACCGGACAGGTGCCACGCACTTTTTAGTCTAGTGGCGCGTCAATCCGAAAGCTCACCTTTCCAAAGGTGGGCTTTTTCTTTTTCTACGTCTTCTCGAAAAATGTTTATGCATTTTGAGCGGACGGCCATCCTGGCCTGCGCACTCGTCGGCTTCGCCGATCGCGTCCCGCTCTCGTGAGCCCTCTCGAAATGCATAAACATTTTTCGAGAAGACGTAGAAAAAGAAAAAGCTGTGGTGGGAAGCGCCTCTGGCGCTGGGTCGCTGCGCTCAAGTGCCGGTTGGCACTTTTGTTGGGCGTGGTTTTTGCTGAAAAGTTCACAAACAATAGAGGAAATTCTGAATTTATTCATCTCGTTGAGGGGTATTCTGGTTTGGTTTTGTTGAGTTAATTTCGTAGGAGCTTTTATGAAATACCCGGATAGTGAGAAGGTGAATTCTGCGTCTGTGCAAACGGTGGATGAGGGATATGGGCCGATTTATGATCGCAAATATATTGTTCCGCTGGATGTGGACTGGAATCAAGCCAAACTGGTTTTTGATAAAATGAAATCCAATCTGAATGATTTTTTGCCCAACGTGATGGCCACCGTGGAGAGTACTAACGGATGCGAGTGGCGCGTCAATGAGGGTAACCGTTACGTGATTCATTTGCTCGGTCCTTGGGATGCACCACTGGAGGTGGCCAAGGTGGACGATACGTTTTTTGAATTCAAAACGCTGGAGAATGCTCCAGAAGCAGGAAAAATCCGTTATCTCATCGAGCGCGACCATCAGGGACGCCCCCAATTTCTAATTCATTCCACTGCGCGCAGTGGACTTTATCTTTTTCACATCATGTATCACTACCTGCAGATGGGAAAGTGGATGCAGAGAAAAATGTGGGAACAGGTGTGTATCAACTTTTATAAACAGTCGGAATCGTTGGCGGGCCGAACGGGCCATACAAACGACAAAAAACCCCATGTGATTTTTACTCAATCCATTGTCGGTCGTGAGACGTCCGCAGCTTCGACGCCTGGACCAGTACCTGAGCGTCCACTTTTTTAATAACGGTAAAAAACAGTGAATACGCCACTCAATAAAGAATAGAAGGATCAGAGATGAACGGAGACATACTGCGCGACGGATTAGATAAACTCTTGGGAAAACTCGAGGTGTGGGGGGAGCAGATTATTCAGATGCTTCCCAATATGATCATTGCTGTACTGGTTATTTCCATCTTTTGGGCGCTGAGCCGTTGGATACACAATTTGCTCACCCAATTGTTCGCACGCACTCATCTCAATAGAAATTTGGAGCAATTGCTTGCTAATGTGGGCCGCCTCTTGGTTTTAGGATTGGGATTCATAATCTGCCTGTCGGTGCTCAATTTGGAAAAAACCGTGTTCTCTCTGCTTGCGGGTGTTGGTGTTATCGGACTCGCGCTCGGTTTTGCGTTTCAAGATTTGGCGGCTAATTTTATTTCCGGGATCATGCTGGCCGTGCGGGCTCCGATACAAATTGGCGATATGATCGACATCAGGGGTTCGCGCGGAACCGTCACCGAGATCAACCTTCGCGATACCGTCTTACGTACCAGTTCTGGGCAAGATATCTATATGCCCAATAAAGACTTCACCTCCAATGCGTTTACAAACTTTTCGCGATCTGGACGCCGCCGCATCGATCTCGAGGTGGGAATTTCCTACGATGACGATATCGAAAGCGCTAAGGCTATAATTCTGAAAGCGGTGGATGGAGTAGACGGTTTGTTAAAAGATCCGCCGCCCGATATCTATGTGAATGCGCTGGGAGAAAGCGCTGTCGTCATTCGCGTGGACGTTTTTTACAAATACCCAGGAGGTTCGATCAATGCGCTCACTGGTGCAACACTGACCGCTATCAAAAACGCACTCGACTCCGCAAAGATAACAATCGCTTACCCGACGCGAACGTTACAGTTTCCAAAGGAGTTTTTAGATTCAATCAAAGCGCGACAAACCCATGGGGAGTCGGCGAAAAATCGCAGCGCCGAGATCACTGCAGGCGATCGCGCATAAACAAGAGTGTGGTAAAAATAGGTCCCGCCTGCCAGGAGACGAGGTTTGCGACGGTGGAGGCCGCCACCGCACGCAGGGGTGGTATGCGTTTATCTGCAGAGTGGAGCGAAGCCTCGGCTGTAATTGCAAAGATCTCTGCCGTGACAATACCGACAAGAAAACTAAAACTCGTGTGACGTAAAAAACCAAAGATAACGAGTGGATGAGTGATGGCATTGCAGATAGAAACTAAAAGTATAATCCTTTGCCAGGATATTCGTCCGCGGTAAAAATAAAGGCAAACCAGCACTTCGAAAAAGTTCGACTGAAATAATACATAGAGATACTGCCAGTTCACTTCGACCTCAAAAATCGATTGAGAACGTACAGGCCCGCTACAGTATTTACGATTAAGAGTGCATAGAGCCACGACGGGTGATCTATGGGTTGTGCTTGCTGCGCGACATCGTAATAGGGCGTAAGGTAGTTCTCTTGAACTAGAGTGTTTTTGAGGATGCCGTAGGGCGTGAGCATGAGAGCGATGTCCCAGTTAAAACTTTTTACCGCTCCCAATTTAAAGTTCGAAAAATGGGAAAGAGCTCCGATTGAGATGATCAAGATCAAATAAAACGAATTCTTTCCCAGTGTTTTCACAAGTTCAGGATATGTTCAGTGCTTTGCTTATTGCAAGCTGAACGTGCACTTGTAATCGTCGCGAACTTCGTTCGTGCCCGGGCGAATATAAGTTTCTACGCATTTCACTGCAAACGTATACGCCTTGCTGGCCATTGCTATTTTTCCACCGCCCAAAGATTGGTTGATCACGTAAGCGTTGTCGCCATACACCTCAAACAAAGTGCCTTTTGCATAACCATTCGGATTGATACCCAGAACTGAGTAGGTGCCATTGTTGATTTCGCCTTGTGGAGAAAAGACTTCTTCTGAATCCATGTTGTCTTTGATTTCTTGAAGCATTTCTGGACTCCAGCGATTGAGCCAAATATTGCACATAAAATCATTGCGAGTTTCGCCAGTGGTTGGACGAACATAAGTGCGCGGGCACCAAATGGCTACATTCCAGCCGTTGCTGATAATGTCGAACTGGTAGGCGTCGTGAATCGGAGCATAAACGAACAACTCTGCGAAGCGCTCCGTGTTGCCACCGTACACTTCCAGACTCAAACCTGTATCACCAGACGTCACCATGTTGGCGGGGTTCACACCCAAAACATCCAGATAAATAAAGCTTCCGTCATTGGCGTGCGCCAGAGTTCCGAACAGTAAAGACACAGCAAGGATCAAAGATTTCATGTTTTCTCCTAAGGTTTGGTTTCCCCAGGATATAACTCACTGAGTGGTGTCTGCGGACCGCTCAGTTCTCGAACTGTAAATTCAACAACTTTTAGTTGTCACACGATGAAAAAAAGATGAGCTCTTAATGACAAGCTTGGTCAGTCTTGACGCGCATCTAAACGCACTGTGCAGCGCCTGTTAGAAGTCGTAGGCGGCGCCAATATTGACGCTGCCAAAGGATTTGGTGGAGATTTTCACTCCGCCTTCGCCGATGACGTGAAGGTTGTTCATGTTGGTCGGAGTCCACTCCAGGCCGACGATCATACGAGCCGTGAAGTAGGTGTCATCGCTGTTAGAGTTGAGTGCGAGGGGCACACCTGCGAACGGTGCGAATTTTCCGTGGGGCGATTCAAACGCTTTGCTGGCAAACGGGGTGGCGATAATACTTGTTTGAGAGTACCGATCCGTATCGATGTAGGTGAGTCCTCCGCGAATTCCCAGAGCTGGTTGCTTTTCGTAATCGGGAATTGGAACCCATTTGAGGTTAGCACTAGCTGTGAAATCGATATCGCCTGAGCCGATTTCAAAATCACCTTGGAGGTCTTCACTAAGACCTATGCTAAAACGGGCGTTCACATTGGTGCCTCTCCAAAATTCCAAGTAACCCAGTCCTTGGACTTGGTTCTGTTGCAAAATATCTCCAGTGGTCATCAGGCTCTGATACGCAAGTGCGTGGGGTGCCACCAAAAGTGCAGATAGGATGAGGATCAATGAACGCATAGTACCTCCTAGTACTCGACCATAGTACCTGAGCAAAGCCTCACGTGACAAGAATCTTCATAAATATTAACTCCTTGTCGGATTTTGCCGACAAGATAAATATGCCTCTTTTAACGCTCCTACTGCTGTTTATTTTTGCCCCTTCGGTCCACGCCCAAGAGTGCGCCTGCCCCGTGGTTCAGTGCGATCCGTGCCAGCGCCGTTTGGTCATCGATTCTCAAAAAATTCAGTGCACCGCTGAGCGTAGTGTCGTTTGTGAGAACGTGGTGTGTGAAAACGTGGACAATTATTTTCAGTGTTTGGCGGGAGCTCCGTCGCACCATGTGCCCGCAGAGGATGCGATTTCGCGTATGTCTATTCCGCAATTTAAGGAACCGGCGGTACCAATGAGTACGCCGATCGAGCTGCCACAGTTTAAGCATTTTGCTCCAGTAGAAACCACGATCTCCTCTGACGAAAAACCGGTAAAAGCACGACTGCGTGAGCCTGCAAGTCCTACAAAAAACGTGGACCTCGCGCCACAATCCATCATTCACAAAGGCCAAACTCACAGCTACAGTGTCTCCGCCGTTGAAAAAGTTCTCCCCTTGCAGCTGCACGGATTGCTAAGCGCCAAGATCGATGGCAAGAAAATTCGCCCTGTAAAAACGCAGAGTATTGCTGCTCGCGAAGGTGTTGTTTCATCCATTCATAAAGGCGCGGGCACTCTCACTTACGGAAAGCTCTCGGCGCGCTTTGAGATGGCTGCCAACAGTGAAGTGCGCTTTAGCAAAGAGGACGACCACTTGGTGGTTTATCCCACCAGAGGCACCGTGCACTTTAAGAAGATCACGGCGCCACAAATGTTAATAATTGATGCGGGCGACTGGCGTTTAGGGAAAGCCACCGGGGATGTGAGTTGGTCGCTCAAAAACAATGAAGCGATTATCGATAATTCCAAAGGCACGGCCCTTTTGCGTCGCGACCAATTGATTGCCCCCAGTGAAACCATTCCCGAAGGAATGGAGCTTGTGGTTTCCGAAGACTACGGGATAGTGCACGCCGATCGCGATGGCCAGTCTTTTAAAAAAACGTACCAACTCGATGAGAAAATAAAGTCCACCAAAGCACGCCGAGTCCTCGCTAGCACCGCTATTGCCAATGAGGGTTGCGCTCAGCCGCACGGTGAAGTTCAGCAGTGCGCTTGGAAATGTTTTGGCGCCAAGGGAAAATCCTGTATCAATTCGGACACCACACAGTGCGTGCGTTTTACATGCTCGATGGGTGGTGAGTGGAAGTTGCCAACGCGCGTTTCCGGTCGTGAGTGCAAAGCCAGTGGCGTTGAAGTCCACGCTTGTAACTGATCCGCCTCATTGAAAATCTATTGATTGCCGTTGAGCAATAAATTTCAATCTTATTGATATTCATAAAAAATCCGCACATAACCGGCCCATGATGTATTTGTTCAGTGCTCTTTTTGTTGGCTGGTTGTCTTCTGCTAAAACCATGGTGCCTGTGACGTTGGAACAGTTCTCAGTAAATCAGAGCTGGTCGTGGGCATTTTCCGAGTTCGACACGCAAACCGGGCAATGGAAATCGCCGTATCTTTTTGAAAAGTACACTGTGGTTCAAGTGGAGGGTGCAAAGGTCACCATCGAGATGTCGAGCAGCTCGGAGTATCCCGTCAACGGCGCTCCTCACCATAAGTTTATCGCGGACGTGAGCAAGTGTTTAAGTGCGTTCGCCGATTACAAAACAAAAAAACCGTGGACCGTGGCTTTTTACACGAAGAGTTTTGGCCCGCAATGGGAGCTGGTGTCGGCCCATCATAAGCCCCTCGTATTTACCGAAAAGTTCAATTGTATCCGCGAGGTGGATGACGCTGTCTTACTTGAGAGCATCTACCTGCAAGATGGTCCCATGGCCGGTGTGGCGGCATCCAAAATTTTCGATGTGAACTACAAGTTTGAACTGATCGCTGAATAAGAGGTTGCATTCTTTCCCCAGTGTTTTCTATACTGGCGCAAACCGATCTGAGGAGGCATCATGGCTAAAAAAAGAAAGAAAAACAAACTTCACGCGAAGAGACTTCAAAAAAAGAAAAAAATGATCCGAGCGAAGAAGCGCGTTAAGAAGTAGTTTTAAGTTTTTCCAAGGGCCTCTCATGTCTGGTGCCGAGACTCCAAGTTCAGATAGCCTTAATTTTAGGCAAAGCACTCTGGATGGATTGTCTGCCAGTTTTTGCGGGGCCAAGTGGTACGATTCCACAATTTGGCTCAACAGCGGATTGACCGCCAGCTGCCACCACACTCCGGCCCATGCCATTTCTCGCGAAGCGCTCAAGACCGACCCCTCCGCTCTTCACAACACCGATCACAAAAAATCAATGCGCAGACTTATGCAAAAAGGCCTTCAGCCTGAGGAGTGCGAGTACTGTTGGAAGCTGGAGAGTATGGGCGAGGATGCCATCTCCGACCGCGTGTTAAAAACACAAAGGCTCGCGCTTTCAGATCTTAAAGTAGCGCGTGAGCAATCGTGGCAAACTCCCGTGGCGCCGCGCTTTTTAGAAATTGCCTTCGACCGTATTTGCCAGTTTGCGTGCATGTACTGCAGCCCCTCATTTTCCACCACTTGGGAGCGCGATGTGGGGTTGGGTGGCGGGTACAAGGATCTCCGCACCGATTTCGAAGAGCATTACATCAGCACTCACGAATCAGTGAAGCTCGAAGATAAAGGCGCAGAGTTCGTCGAGGCTTTTTGGCGCTGGTGGCCCGAGCTCGTCCACTCGCTCAAAACTTTGCGCGTGACAGGCGGGGAGCCATTGTTGTCGCCCCATTTTTGGGCATTGATCGCGCGCAAGGATCTTCGCGAAAAGCGGGTGCAGCTCGCTGTGAATACGAATTTGGGAGTGAGTGCCGAGCGAATCGGTGAGTTTTTAACAGCTCTCGATGGTTGTCAGCCGGTAGAGATATTTACCAGCGGCGAGGCCTTTGGAGCAGCCGGCGAGTATGTGCGCGACGGACTGGTATGGGCGGATTGGACGAACAACGTAGAAACAGTTCTTCAATCTAAAAATATTAAAAATGTGTGCATTAGTTTTTCCATCAATGCGGTGGCGGTGTTCAGTGTGCTGCCCATGATGGACTATGTGATGGCACTGCGCGAGCGACACGGGCGCAAGCGGGTGAAGCTCTTCTGGAATATTGTGCGCTATCCACGTTTTCAAAGTTTAAGCGTTCTGCCGACGGCCTTGCGCCGTGAAGTGGGGGCCGAGATCACGGCGTGGCTCGCCGCCAATAGCTCTTTGCTCGAGGAGTTTGAACGGCATTCGGTGGAGAGATTTTTGCAGTATCTCACTCTGGAAGATGGCCCAACAGTACAGACCGAAAATGTAGCGGCGCTTCAGAAGGATCTTAAAAATTTTATTGTTCAATACGATCGACGTCGCAAAAAAAACTACCGCAAATCCTTGTCAATGCCAGTGGTGGAATGGTTAGATTCCCTGGAGTCATCTCACGATTTGCTTTAAAAATAAGCAGGGGGCAAAGTCATGGTCTTAGTGACAGGGGGAACGGGTTTTTTAGGAACAGCGGTTATGCGCGAGCTTCATAAAAGGGATCGGGCCTGCAAATCTATTTCCCTATCCCAAGGGGTGGATCTCCTCGATAACCGGGCCACGCAGGAAATGTTCGCTCAGTATCGCCCTACAGAAGTGGTTCACTGTGCGGCCCAAGCTGGCGGAATTCAGTTCGGCGTGATGTACCCCGCCGATGCGTTTATGCAAAACATGCAGATGACAATGAACGTGATCGAGGCCTGTCGCAAATTCAACGTAAAAAAGCTCATCCATCCGGTCTCCAACTGCGTGTACCCGGCGCAAAGTACGATTTTTAGAGAGTCGGAAATATGGGACGGCCCTTTGCATGTTTCGGTCGATGGCTATGGTATGGCTCGCAAAGCTCTGATCACCGCACTTCAGGCGTATCGCCGACAGCACGGACTAAAAAGTTTAAATTTAGTACTTCCCAATATGTATGGCCCTGGTGATCATCTCGATGAACAGCGTTCTCATGCCTTGGGCGGTTTGCTCTTAAAGATTCTGCACGCGCAAAAAAACAATTTGCCGCAGGTGACAGTGTGGGGAACAGGAACACCGATTCGTGAGTGGTTGTACATTGACGACGGCGCTCGCGCGTTGGTGCGCGGACTCGAGGTGGACACCAATGACGATCTGTACAATGTGGGTTCGGGTGAGTACCTCACCATTGGCGAAATCGCCAATCTACTTGCGCAAGAAATCGGCTATCGCGGTGAATTCGTATATGATGTCTCCAAACCCGATGGCGCTCAACACAAGCAAATGGAGTACTCGCGTTTTAAGGTTGAATATCAGTGGGATGCAAAAGTTCCATTGCGCGAAGGAATTCGGCGAACGATACTGTCTCTACAGCCGCACGCACGAGAGGTGAACGCCTCTCTTTGAAGATGAGCGTAACTCTGTAAAGGAGAAGTGACATGGAAGTTCGTGAAATCCGCAGACCTGGTTTTGTATGGTTGGACATCGTCAACCCCGATGCCTCCGACCTCAATAAGATCGGGCAGGAGTACAACCTTGATCTCACCACCATCAACGATTGTATGGAGCCCGAGCATCTCCCCAAGTATGAGATCATCGATAATACCACCTTTATAATTCTTCGTGCCTATGATCTGGAGTCCAATAAAAAATCCGATAAGGTGCAAACGATCACCAATAAAGTGGCCATGTTCTTTTCTCATGAATTTATCATTACAATTCACCGGGTCGATCAGCAGTTCCTTAAAGAGCTGTATGAAAAAATGAATAGCCCGGAGTACAAAGAGCGCTCGTTCTCAAGCTACATGGTTGCCAACGACATCATGTTTAAAGTGGCACGCACCTATGAAACTGGTATTACTCTTGTTTACCAGTTGTTCGATGCTTTTGAGCAAGACGTCTTTAATAAAAATAAAAAGCTCAAGATGGTACAAAGTTATTTGCTCAAGCGGCGCATTGATGTGGTTCACCGCGTACTCACGCTCATGAAGGATCCGGTGGTGGGTTTGATGAATTCGGCGCAAGGTAAAATTCGCTTGGAGTTTAAGAACACCAAAGAGTACATGGACAAACTCATTTATCAAGTCGATGTGGTGCATGATAATTTGGTGGCGCTGCTCAACCTGCAACTCGCGCTTCAGTCCCAGGTGACCAACGAAGCTTCGCGAAAGACCAATGAGGTCGTACGTATTCTCACAATTTTTTCGGTGTTCTTTATGCCGATCAATTTTATTGCCAGCATATTTGGGATGAACTTTCAACATTTGCCACTGATTGAGTCGGAATGGGGTTTTTGGCTGGCGCTGGGATTTATGGTGATTGTGACACTGTGGATTTTTGTGTGGTTCCTTAAAAAAGGTTTTATGGGCAGTCGCGATTTGCTGTAGACCGCGCCAAGGAATTGCGGCGATCTCCTCCATAAAAACGCCGACCGGATGAGGGTCGGCGTGTGTTCGAGTCCTCTGTGTAGGTCTCCTCTAGCGATTCGAGGAATTGTTTTGCTCTTCTTGACGCTGTTGAAGGAGTTTTTTGTACTCTTTCGGCGTCATGATTTCCATGTAGATGGCATGAGCGTGAGCCGCCAAGCCGTAAGCTTCCGAACCGTAAACGCCGAGTTTTAAGCTCACTCCGTTATCAAGGCCGGTTGTTGCAATAAAGCCACCTTCTACATTGAACAGATTCACACCTGCTTTAACACCGATGTTGTAATCGCCGAAAAGATCATTGGGATCCGTGACACCCACCATGACCGATTCCAAACGGAAATTCTTGTAGATGGAAAAGCCGATTCCTGCACCTAAACCTTGGATCACAATAGCAGCTTTTTTGCTCACTGCTTTTTTTCCTGGCTCTTTACAAGTGATCACAGCCTCGGCTGTTTCGAGGCTACCAACGCTGAGAATGATTCCCAGAGTAGAGCCAGAGAGCGTGTCGGCCTTTACCGAGCAGCGCGCCACTGGCCCCGCAAGATCAGCGTTGGCATGAGATGCCGCTCCCATAAACCCCAGAGTGGCCACAAGTAGAAAAATTGATTTGATCATATAGATCTCCTTAAATTGTTTTTGGATGTCCTTTAAACCCCTTTATAAGGACATCGGATTTTTGAGTACACAGTCGTCGTGACCGATCATTCTTTGTTGTCTTTGCGCGCAGACAAGACGGACTGTAAGCGGACAGCGGAAGAAATAATATTTTTTAAAAATGGATGGGAGAAAAGATAAAGCGGAAACAATTTGCGCCACTGTTGGCACGCACAGATTGGATCTGAAAGTGCTCATCGCGCTAAATTACTGGAATCACAGTGTACATAAACTTCTTATAGAGCTGGTTCCAGAGAACAACTGGTGCCAAAATATCAGCATAAAAAAACCACTCGATGGAGTGGTTTTTTTAAATATAAAATTTTTTAGCCGTGGATCACTCTTCGCTGATTGCAGATTCACCGCCACCGCCGGAAGAGGCCGATTCAGTGACCGGCGCCGGTTCTGTAGGTGTAGCTGCAGGTGTGCGGTTCACTTTGCTCATATCCCACACAGGTATCATGTAGCTGCGCTGTTCATGTGTTGCCACTTTAGATGAAAGATTTTTAAGTAAAAAAACAAGGTGGCCGCGAACACTGTAAATCATGTGCAAGCCCAGGGTCGATGGGCACTCGTCCGAGGACGGTTGGCGCGAGTCTTCGAAAACCACTTTGCCGTTGATCGCCAGTTTGTTGTCGGGATTGTTGATTTGGCGACAGGCTTTGCTCATCGTTACCGGGGATTTAGGATTGCCGATTTCAAATTGATAGGTGCGATCGTTCCAGTAGATGGAATCGCGACGATGACTGCCTTCGTTGGTGTAGTAACCATCGTAGCGCTTAATGAGCTCCACGTTCTTTTGCGTGAACAGCGGGTTGGAATCGAGGCGAAGCATTCCAAACTCCTTAAAGCGTTTGTCGGCGAGTGCGAACAGATCATTCTTTGCTTTATCTGAAGCGGATTCAAGATCGATTTCTTTAGAAGGTTTCGATGTATGAACCACGCTTTTATCAAACAGCACCACATTTTCGGAGATATCGTAAATTTTTAAATTGCCGATCACTCCTCTTTCCGGGGAGCGCACTTGAGTCTCCTCGTACACGGCAATGACTTTTCCGCCGGGTGCCACGTGAGAGATATCTACAGTGGCTTCATCCGGAACCATGGAGAGTGTACCCTCAAGGCTCAGAGAGTTTGGATCTCTTCTATCGTCTTTGAGTTCCAGGGAATTCAACGTATTGATGGGTTCATTGGCCCTTTTGGCCGAGTGAGTACAGGCCACGCTCAGGGGGAGTACAAGTAGTAGTGCGATTTTTTTCATTGGGGTGCCTCCATGTATTGCTTATTAGTTTTCGGTGCCCGCCAAAAACAAATAAGCAGAACTCAAAGGACCGTCTCAAACCGCAACAAGATTTTTCCCGAATGAATTCAACCCTCACTAGACCAAATGCGTGTAAAGAATATGGTCATAAAGTCCAAAATAACGGCGCGGCCGCTATTTTGGAGCAATCAGTCCACTCCACTACTGAACAACCACAGCCTTCATCGACTGGGCAATCGCCGTCAACGCCACCGGTGGATAGTTCATAGTTATACAGTGAATTCCACCCTGACCTTGGGTTGCAAGATCACGGGACTCCACAGGTACTACCTTATACCCGAGCGCCTCGTAGGTTGCGATCGCATCGCTGTCACCGTTTTCACCGAACACAGGAACAAAGGCCGTGCCATTAACAATCAAAGAATTCACGTAAGTCTCGTAGTTGAGATCCGGCTCAGGAAGCATGATCACGGTAAAACCTGCCGCCTCTAAAGTGGCCTTGTACTGCGGAGTGTCTGTTACAACGGTATCGTCGGCAACAAACTTAACAACTTCATCGGCGTGCCCGATTCCTTTAAGATGTTTAAAGCGAATGAGATTTTTACAGCCGTAAGTGTTTTTGAACACGTCATCTGGAATGGCTGCTGTGTCCGACACGCCGCCTGGATAACCTTTTTTGCGATTCACAACCAGGCAATCGCCTTTGCTGTTGGCCATAAAGTTTCCACCTTCGTAAAAATAGTTGTGCTTGAGGGTGGGAGCATTGAACAGCTTTGCAAAAAAAGCATCTGGCTCAAAGTTGTAGTAATAACGAGCATCAGCCAATGCGAGTGCGCCGTTTTTCCACACAGGAACCGGTAGATTGTCGCGCGACCAAAAGTCGTTCGACCCGCTCGAAGGCACCTGAAGAATGTGAATGCGCGCGGCTTCGAGGTGTTGGCTATAAAAGTTGAGCAAATCTTTATGGTACGTTTTGCTAGAATTTTGCGTGTATATAATGAGGTGAGCGCCCGCTGGCAAATTTTTTGCCACCGTGGTTTTCATGTCTTCAGCAACTCCGTAGAAATCGTCGTCGCTCATCGCCACATACCCTGTAACATCCCACTCGTGAAACGGAACGATAACATCGGTATTGCGTTCGCCACCGAGTGGACCTAAGAGTTCGCGGTGGGCTTTGTCGATAGCCGCCTGTTGGACGTTGTGCTCAGAAATGGCGCGCAGAATTTCTGGCGTACCACCCTGAACGGGAAGTGCTTGTGCCCAAAGTTGGGAGCTGAAAGCCAATACTGCAATGGAAACTAGGTGTTTAATCATTTTTCCCCCCTGGAAAATAACCCGCACTCATACTAGGACGGAATTCATCGGGTTTGGAAACAGAATGAACGATGACACGAGGCAAAAACTGAGAAAGTCGCTACAGTGTGAGAGGGAGATCATTTTCAGCGCTGTTGCCAAAGCTCAACATACCGATAATACTTAGAATTAACGTGAAATATGTGAGCCTTGGGTTGGCGATTTGCCTTTTATGGGGTTGTACCAAAAAGCAAAACAACGACGATAAAATTCTGTTTCTCCACTCGCGCGAAGCCATCCGCTCGCTAGATCCCGTGTTAGCGCAAGATGTGTACTCCCAGCGCGCGGTCTTGCAGATTTACGAAGGCCTCCTCCATTTTCATTATCTCAAGCGGCCGCTACAGCTCGAACCCCAATTGGCTGAAAGCATGCCGAGCATCTCTGCCGATGGAACTGTGATCACATTTAAAATTAAAAAGGGCATTCGCTTTCAGGACGATGTGGCTTTTCCAGGCGGTAAAGGTCGCGAGGTGGTGGCCGAAGATTTTATATACTCGTGGAAGCGTTTAGCGGATCCCGCCAATAAAAGCGAAAGCTACTGGATCTTTCGCGACAAGGTTTTGGGTTACGACGAATGGCGCCAGCAGTTGATTTTGGGTCAGGCCAATTACTCCACACCGATTGCAGGGGTGCAGGCCACCGATGCACACACACTCAAGATCACTTTGAAATCGCGCAATTATCAAATGCTCTATCAGTTTGCCAGTGCCGCAGCGGTGGTTGTGGCGCGCGAAGTGGTTCAGCACTATGGTTCGGAATTTTCCTCGCACCCGGTGGGAACCGGCGCTTACGGTCTTAAAGAGTGGTCGCGAAATTCCAAACTCACGCTCACTGCGAACAAAAATTACCGCGATGTGGAATACCCAGAAAGCGGCGAAGTGAGGGACGGTAAAGCGGGGTTACTGGCTTCTGCAGGCCAACGCTTGCCACTTGTGCCAACCGTGGTGATCTACGAGATCTCGGAGGAGCAGCCGCAGTGGTTGTTGTTTCAAAAACGCGAGTTGGATTTATGGCAGGTAACCAAAGATTACGTTCAGCAGTTTCTCGACAACGGTGATCTCAATGCCCATTACAAATCCAAAAAGGTGGGATTGTCGTTGCCGGTCAGTGACGATGTCACCTATGTGGGAATGAACAATGAAAACGATTTTTTAAAGAACAAAAAAGTGCGCCAAGCCATTTCCTATGTTTACGATCAGAAATTGGTATTGCGCAAATTCTTCAACTCGCTGGTGACACCTGCGCACGGGCCAATTCCACCCTTACTCGAAGGTTACCGTTCCGCTTTGAAAAATCCGTATCAGGCCTACGATTTAGAAAAGGCCAAAGCGCTTCTCGGTGAGGCGGGGTTTCCCGATGGTCACGGACTCCCTGAGTTTAAATTTGAAATGGCCGCCACTCACACCACGGCCCGGCAAATGGCCGAATATTTTAAAGAGCAAGTGGCCCTTATAGGAATCCGCGTGCGCCTGCAGCCCAACACTTGGCCGCAATTCAACGAAAAAGTTAAAAACAAAAAAGCCGATTTCTTTGAAATGGCGTGGAACGGCGATTATCCCGACTCGGAAAATTTTCTCCAATTGTTTTATAGCAAAAATGTGAGTCCTGGTCCAAACAGCGCCAACTACTCTAACCCGGAGTTCGACCGTTTGTTTGAGCAGGCGCTGCGTTTGCAAGCGAGCCCTGAGCGAACGGCGCTCTACGAAAAAATGGAGGATATAGTCATTGAGGATGCACCGTGGATTTTTAATTTCCACCGCCGTTTTGTTTATGTGCGCCAACCATGGCTTAAGAATCACAAGCACAGCCAGATGGTTATGGACACCTACAAATATCTAGATGTGGACCGCGAGGCCAAGAAAAAATACGCCCAGGATCGGCTATGAGTTTCACCTCGTTCTGCGTGCGGCGGGGAGTTCAGGCACTTTTTATTTTTGCGGGCGTTCTCACTGTGCTTTTTGCGCTTTTTCATTTGGTGGCGGGAGATCCAGTTATGGTCTACGCCGGAAAAAATGCCGATGCACAAACCATCGAACTTTTACGCCAACAAATGGGTCTTGATCGATCGCTAGCCACGCAATTTTTTATCTTTTTAAAAGATGCAATATTTCTCGACTGGGGCACGAGTTGGGTGTCTCAACGTCCGGTGCTTCATGTTGTCGCGGAGGGACTGATTCCCTCGGTGTCGGTCACTTTGACGGGTTTTGCACTCTCCCTTTTGCTTTCACTGGCGCTTGCTTACGTGTCGGTGCATTTCCACGGCACTGTGGTGGAGATTCTTCTCAACGCTGTAGTGGCTCTTTTAATGAGCGTAAGCTTCATCGTGATTGTCCTATTTTTTCAGAAATTATTTGCCTACACTCTGGACTGGTTTCCCGTATATGGCTGGGAGGAGGGTTTCGGCCAATGGCGGTATGTGGCTCTGCCGTGTCTGATCTTTGCGGTTGCCACCTTTTCCAGTAAGTTTTTATTGTTTCGCGAAGTGATTTTGGAAGAGCTCGAAAAACGTTACGTAGTGACCGCCCAAAGTAAAGGCGCGAGCGTGAGCTCCATTTACTTTGTCCATGTTTTTAAGAACATTTGGCCCACATTGGTGACAATGATTTCCTCGCAGGTGCCGGCGCTCATCACCGGCTCTTTGCTTCTCGAGTTGTATTTTGGCATTCCCGGCGTAGGTCACTTGCTCCTAAAGTCCATTCAGGCCAGCGATTTTCCCACCGTAAAAGCGCTCACCGTATTTGGTTCCTTCGTTTATATTCTGTTTTTGTTTCTCGGCGATCTTTTTATTTTTTGGGCACTGCCGGCCCGGGAGTCTGTATGAGCCTGTCGCGCGCGAGCCACTGGGCCATCGCCATGCTGGTCGCACTGTTTTTAGCGTCGGTTCTGGCCAAACTGGGAATTATCGGCCCGCACTACAATACGGTGAATGAGGCGCTGAGCTTTTCCGCACCCTCTGCGAATTTTTGGCTCGGCAATGATATTTTTGGGCGCGATATTTTAGCGCGTGGATTGCATGGCGCTTTTACTGCATTCGCGGTTGGCTTTTTTGCCGCATGCCTTTCGACAGTTCTTGGCACCGCGTTGGGATTGCTCTCGGGATACTTTGAGGGATGGATCGATGAAGTGATAGTGAGTGTGCTCACAGTTCTGGAATCGATTCCTTACATTTTACTACTAGCTGCTATAGCCTTTGTCGTTGGGCAGGGACTGGTGAACGTGTACATTTCCCTGGGGCTGACGAGCTGGGTGGTTTTGTGTCGGTTGGTCCGCACCGAATGTCGCCGTCAAAAAGAGAGCGATTACGTCCTTGCGGCGAAGAGTTATGGCATGAGTAACGGGAGAATTTTGTTTCATCACATTCTCCCAAACGTAGCTCACATCATTGCCGTGCAGTTTGTGATTGTTTTTGTATTCGCAATTAAAGCGGAAGTGATTTTGACCTATTTGGGACTAGGCGTAGAGCCGGGCTATCCGTCGTGGGGATACATGTTCGATGAGGCCCGCCAGGAGCTGGTGAAGGGTTTTTGGTGGAATTTTATAGGCGCTACTTTTTTAATGGGTGTGCTGGTATTCGCGCTCAACACGCTGCTCACTGAGCGCCGCAAGCGGTAGAAAAAATTTCCTCTGATAACACTGTAAAGAAGTGCGTTTGCGGCTCGGGCATTGCTTTTTTCAAGAGAATGGGTTTAACAGGTGTTCTAAAGGAGAACACAATGAAATCCATTTTATTTGCCATAGTTTTATTGAGCCAGTCTTTTGCCTTCGCGGTGCCGGAAACACCTTTTACGCTTGAGGGTAAGACGTCCATCGGCGAGCCGTGCTTTTTAGTTGTAGAGCAGTGGTACTTTGAGCCTTCGAACGTGCAGACGTGGCAAAACTTACGTCTTTCGGTGCGCACAAACTGGCAAAGCACCTTTAATCCACCGGTAGAGGTAAAGCAGAGTCCCACTCCGTGGGCTCTTTATGGAATCAATAAAGAAACCTACGATCAGTACGCTGTGCAATTTGGCGTGAATGAACTTGAGCCGGCAGGAATCGAAAACTTTTTGTTCCAGACCTATTCTGAGACTGAAGGTACTATACAACAGTACTGCCGTTTCAACTAGTTTGTCTCATCTTGATGCGGCTGCGGCCGCGTCTACCCATGCCCGCACGCCTGCGGGCGTGTTCGAGCGCTCTTTGAGGGCTCTGAACTTAAGATTCTTCTAATAATGCCGATACTTTAACTTGAGTTTCAATCCTACAGTTGGAGATTCGAAATGGGCTCAAGTGTTCAAAAAAGTTTAAGTATGGGATTTGCGGCAATTTTATTGTCCGCAGGGTGTTCAAGACCAGAGGGTGCAAGCTCCGTCGTGTCCATTCAATTTCCTCCTGAAAGTGCCCAGCAGAAATCCATCACTTCTTTGATATCTAACGCCAACCCCGACGGCCCTTGGGGCTACTCCGCACCCACTTCATTGAGTGACATTCGCTGCTACGGCATTTCCATTAGCGCTGCAGGGGAAAAGAATACTAAAAAATGTTTTACAGTGGGGGGAACCACCGCATTTGAAACTCACGACATTGCGGCGGCCATTGCTGCGGGCGAGGAGCTTTCTCTCGAAGTGCTATCGGGTGAAAAGCGCAACATCAAAATATTTGGCTTTTCTGCGGCGAGCACCGCCGATTGCTCCAAGTTCGCAAGCGCAAGTACCATTCCATTTACTAAATTGAGTCGTCCGTACATTCTAGCTGAGCAAACCGTGGATCTTTCACCGGGCACGGTGACAATCTCCATGCCTCTGCAATTTGCAGCTGCACAACGTTTCGATTATTGCACAGATAGTTTTGTACCACCAGACTACGTAGAACCGCCGGACGTCGAGGAGCCAACGACCCCGACAGCGAACGTTGTGTTTCAAAGTACTGGCGATTTAAATTTTACAAGCACCGTGGTAGGCACCACACGCGTGGTTTCATTGACCCTGGAGAACACGGGCGATGGGCCAGCTACAAATTTAATTCCTGTGGCGCTGGGAAGCGCGTTTCAGTTCAATGGCGGTTCTTATCCTGGCACCGGTGGAAACTGCGGTTTCACTCTCGGGGCAGGAGCGACGTGCACGCTCTCTATTTTCTTTGCCCCCACCACTGCTGGTAACAATACGACCACTTTGAGTCTGAGTTACGCTGGTGGAACAAATTCGACGTTATCAAAAACAATCAACGGCGTGGGACTATCACCAGCTACGGTTTCGGCATCAGTGAGCACTTTGAATATCGTGTCCTCACCGAACAACACCCAGCAAGGAAATGTGATTTTTACTGTGAGCGGCGGCGTACCTGCGCAGTCGTTTAATTTTTCGAAAGTGGGAACAGATGCGAGTTTATTTACAATTAATGTGGGGAGCTGCTCTGGACCAATTCCTAATGGCTCGACATGCACCATCACTGTAAGTTATTTGCCTCTGACACTAGGCGCTCATGCTGCCACGATAAATTATAGTTTCAACAATGGCGCGGCCATAGTAGGCGGAGCGATAACTTTGAATGGGAGTAGTCAGGCAGTCGGTCACCTCAATGGGCCAGCAAACTATGACTACGGTATCCACGCACAGGGTTCGCCCGATCCATCATACACTTTTAACATTACAAATACTGGCCTAGGCAACGTAACGTCCACATCTGTGTTCTTAACGAACAACACTGTTGGATTTTCAATACAGTCTAACGGATGCAGCGTAACTCTAGCATCAACTCAATTCTGCAATATCGTTGTGCTCTTAGATACAATCGATCAGGGCACATTCAACGATACTCTGAATATCCATTATCACAACGGTATATCCAATCAACTCTTGAGCATACCGATAATGGGAACTGTAATCCCTTAGGCGCTACTTAAATTCGTAACTCAATATTCCGCCGATAGGCTCGGAGCAGGCAAAGGCTTTAGCTACGCCGAGCTGAGCTTGAAACTCCGGCTCGCTCAAACCTTTGTTTTTTAGAAAGCCTGTGACGGCGGATTCGTCGATAAACGTTCCTGAAAATTCCGAACTCATCGCTAAAAAAGATCCGCCGCAGTTGCGTGATTGTGCAAACTGAAATGCTCTCGACTTTATTACAGAGGACTCTTGCGCAAGCGGTGGGGCCGCCTTTTTAACGTAGACGTTGCACGAGAACAGGGTCCCCGATTCCACGCACACGGCTGTGAGTTCCGGGCTCTCCCATGTGTTGCTGTCGCCCACGCGACTGAGAGTGATGGTGTAGTTTTCAACCCCCGTGAGCTCTGCAGGAAACACATAGGTAATGGACTTAGAGGAGTCGCCCGTGTAAGGTGCATCGATTTTTAATTTAAAACGAGAGTAAGGCACAAGCTCCGGTGAGGTGGGAACTATGTAGTCTGCTTCCTCAGGGAGTTCACCTTTTTTCGCGAAAGCGGTCTGTTCGACGAGCAATATGGATACGAGAACGAGTAGCGCTTTCATAATTCCTCTTTTGTTTGTTGTGTTCATAAAAAATCCTTTGTTTAATTTTATATCTTTAAAATTCTCAGAATATATTTACAACAGGTAACGGGTGGCGCGTCCTTTGCCCACGCGCCTCAATTTACCCAGTTTGTGCAACTGCGACAAGTCGCGAGTGGCGGTGGGCTTGGATATCTCAAGCTTTGTAGAAAGTTCATAGATAGAGATGGATTGATTCTTTCGTAAATACTCGAGCACCTGCATCTGCCGAAAGTTCATATTTTGCAAATCCATCGCCGAGTGTGATGGGGGCGCGTGAACGCGCGTCGATTGCGCTTTTTCAATAAGCGCATCGAGGCTTGTCATTTTGCTCTCGCGCTTGAGATTGTTTTTAATAATTACTTTTACGCCCGCTTTGATGCGGTAGCCCTCTTCGCTGAGCTCGATCCAATCTGCGTAATTTTCGAGAAAGCGACGAACCTTATTCATCGATGAGTAAATCAATGGATCATGTCTGAGCGGATCGTACTCATAGCCCCAGATCTGCTGCACCAGTTCTTCTTTCGTACAGGCACGGTCGCGCAGGAGGAGTAAGATCTTGCGCAGTATAGAATTGAGCGCTTTCTTTTTAAATGTGACATTTCCGCGATCCAAAATCACCATAGTCCCCGGGAGCAGATCGAAAATGAGCGACTGCGCGCCGAAAGGGAGTTTGTAGCACTTGTGGAGAAGGCCATAGTAGCCGTTCTCCACAAGTAAGCGTGGCGCTTCTGCATCGTTTGCTTTGATTTTATCGAGCAGGTCACCGATCGGATCCTCGTTGGTGGGGAAATTGTGCTTTTGACTGTGGAGGCGAGCCATAATTTTTTTATGGATGGCCATTTGCGTGCGGCTCATTTTTTCGAGCATGGGCTTTTCGATCTCGGCGGCGCGGCCAGTGAGCTCAGTGAGAATCATGAGCTTTAGACCCGACATCTGTGTCCATAGGTTCAAATCGATGGAGGTATCAATATTCTGCTCGGCAAACCGCACGATGTGCAGCGCCTGCGAGTGTTGGCCCTGCAGATAGAGCATATAACTCATTCGCAGGTTAAGGAGCGCTACCTGACGGCGGTTTTGATGTTTGTAGATGATGTCTGAGGCTTGCGAAAAACAGGCCTCAGCGGCGCTAAACTGACCGCGCAGGATGTGCTGACGAATCATCTCCAGCAAAAGCTCAGCCGTCGAATAGGTGTCCTGAGGTGCAAGCCCGGTGAGAGCCGTTTTTAAATCGTTGAGATCCTGATGCGGTTTCATGCCGATTTGGGCGCGGAATTTGGTGATGGAAATGCGAATCGCCGCACTCAGGGATTCGTTATTGTTCTTTTCTGTAAGCTCCAGTGCCTGGGCGAAAAATTTAAAACCCTCGCGATTTTGTCCCAGCATCATTAGGCAGTGGCCGAGCAAATCGCGGGTGACCATCTCGCCAAAGACGAAGCGGCTCTTAATAGAATAGGAGTACGCCAGTTCCGCACTGTTCTTTGCTTCGAGGTAGCGCCCGCAGAAAAAACGGTAGGTGGCGATACCTTGAAAGATATAAAAAAGATCTATGGCATCCAAAGGTTGTTTCGCCTCGCGCGCCTGGCGCTTTTCTTTTAAATTCTTAGCCAGTTCGGCGCGCGCTTTGGCGTACATGGATTTGCGAATGTAGCCCATGATCAGGAAAAAGCGGCAGGCGATGCGCACGTTGGTCGAAAGCTTCTCCGGTTCGAAAAGTGCGAGCGCTTTTTCAACGTTACCTGTGAAGACCAGGGCTGCGAACCAATAAGGGAGGAGTTCCGGTTTGTCCTGGAGAGTGGCGTTGTCTTCGAAACTCTTACAGAGCTCTACAAATTGGCCGGCTAAAAACAGTGATTTGATTTTATTCTCGCCTCGCATAGCTTCTCCTAGCGTTATATCGCTTTTGAGCCGTACAGCTGGCTTTTATAGCACACTATCAAATCAAATCAAATCATTAAGATGAGATTTGGTATGTGTTGAAAAGAGCCGCAGTACCGTATCTTTATTTTTGTGTGAGGGTGTTTATGAAGAGTCTTTGGCGAGACAAAAACAGAATGGACCCAAACCGTGAAAACGTCAAGTCGATGAAATAAAAAAAATCGATTTGTTTAAGGAGAACGATGAAAATAAAAAGTGTGAATACACTTATAGTATTTATATGTATTCTGCTCTCAGCTTGCACCTTCTCAAAACACAAGAGAGGCGAGCCAGCCGAAACCGCGACCACGATATGTTCGGCACAGATTGATTTTCGTGTGGTTCAGCAAAGTGTGCTGGCGCCAAAGTGTTTTGCCTGCCACGGGCCCGGCGCCGGCAATTTAAACTTAGACACTTATGCTGCGGTTAAAGCCAACTTTGCGAGAATTCAGTCCTTTGTGCAATCGGGAGCCATGCCACCCGGCAATCCGCTTCCTACAAATGACAAAAATATATTGGATGCGTGGGAGGCTGCAGGTTTGCCCGAAGTCGCTGACGTGGCCGCGACATGCACCGACAATAATGATAATGGTGGCGGCGATGTGGTGGTGGTGGCTGTGCTCGAGCCACATTTTGAGTCTATTAGTAAAATGATCTTTGAGCCACGCTGTGTGGCCTGTCATGGTGCCGATTCTAGTTTGGATTTTTCGTCCTACGCGCAGACCATCACTTATAAGGATCTCTTTAAATCGGAAGCGGGCGTGGATCCGGTATTTGTAGATGCCGTGGCCTCGGGTTTTATGCCGCCCAAGAAAAATCCAAAGCTCACCGCCGAAGAGGTGGATGTGATTCGTCAGTGGGTGATCTTAGGGTTGCCGGAGCGTGCGGGTAGCCCGGGAATCGTACTGAATCCCGTGTTACCGGTGCCGCCGCCGGTGAACCCGCCGGTAAACCCCATCGATCCTTTGCCCGGAGATGTGAGCTGTTTGGATTTTCAAACGGTTGATGCCACTATTTTTCAACCCAAGTGCGTGGGCTGCCACGGCACTGCGGGCGGCGTGAGTTTAGAAAATTACGCATCTGTAAAAAGCCACTTGGCCAAAATTGAAAACATGGTGGCCAGTGGAAAAATGCCACCCAAAAAACCACTCGATCCTGCACTTAAAGATCAACTCCTTGCGTGGATCAAAAGCGGCGCTCCCGAAACGCAAGCGTCCTGTGCTCCTCCAATAGTGCAGCCGCCGCCACCGCTCGAAGCCACTTACAACTCGATGAAACTCCATTTCTTAGAACAAAAGTGCATCATCTGCCACTCCGGTCCATCGCCGCGGAGTCCTCTCTCAGTTCGCAAAAAAGGCGGAGATGAGGATGATGATGACGACGGCGATAAGCCGGACTTTTCCACCTATCAAAGAATGGTGGCGAATAAAAAGCTCTTCGATTTTAAGAAGCCGCACAAAAGCAAAATTGTCGACGAGGTGATGGATGGCGATATGCCGCCTCCCGGCTCAAGCGCCAAACAACTCACACAAATAGAAATTCAGACTCTTATTGAATGGATCAATAGAGGATTGCCGGAGGGATAGTCAATGAAGACAGCAATAACAATAGCCGTAATCGGGCTCACATCAATGGCAAGTGCACAGGTTTTGCCGGCAGCGATCGACTGCCAGGTGGATTACTCATTCGTAAAAGCCAAAGTGCTGGATGCTCAGTGCTTAAAGTGCCACACAGGTGCAACAGCCGAATCGGGTGTGGATCTTTCACAGTTTTCAGAAGCGTCAAAGCATCTGGCGCTGGTGAAGTCAGTGGTGGAAAACGACGAGATGCCACCCACATCGTCGCTGAGTGCTGAGGAGGCGGAGATCGTTCTTACCTGGATCGGTCAGAGTGGACAGGAAGTGGTACCCAGTGAAACTCAGTGTGTTTTTTAAATTGAATAATTAGTTTTGTACTTAAAAAAATCAAAAGGAGTTCCCAATGAAAACAATCGCAGTCACAATATTCGCAGCACTTTTCAGTTTTTCCGCGTTTGCCACACCAGCAACCGTATTCAAAGCCGACAAAAGTAAAGGTCAAGTCACTTTTGAAGCTATAGGTAAACCCAGCTTTTTAAAAATCAAAGGCCAAGGTGAGGGCCCCGAGGGTGAAATCTCTATCACCGACAATGTGAAAGGATCGTTCAAATTCAAAATGGCAAGCCTCGATACAGGTATTGGTCTTCGCAATGATCACATGAAGAACAAGTACCTCGAAGTTGAAAAATTTCCTACGGCTGAACTAAAGATCGATGAAGTGACGGGATTCAATGCCGCCACACCTGAGGCGACAGCACTTCCATTTAAAGGTTCGTTAACAATTCACGGTGTGACGAAACCAGTGACTGGAACTGTGGATGTAAAGAAAAAGGCCACTGGCTATAATGCTACCGCCAATTTTGAAACCAAAATCACAGACTATGCCATTGCCATCCCGTCTTACGCGGGTGTCACTGTTGCGGACTCGGTAAAAGTTTCGGTACAAACAGATTTGATGTAATTGCCAAGAGCAAAATGAGTAGATCACCTTGTAGGTGAGGGGGCAATATGCGCACAACTGATTTTTCGGGGAAATTTTTAGGTTTCGTACTCACGCTCGTCGTGGGAGTGATCTTGGTTTCTAACCACGCGCACGCGTTTCCAGAAATGGTTCGCCATGGTTACATCAATTGCACCTCCTGCCACGTGTCGCCTGCCGGTGGTGGATTGATGTCACCTTATGGGCGATCTATGTCCAAGGAGATTTTGAGCCGCTGGAGCTATGAGGGAGAGGAAAATCTGCTTCACGGTGCGGTAAAAAGTGAACAGATCAACTCTTGGATCAATGGCAGCCGTGAGGTGGGCTTTAACGTGGGTGGTGATGTGCGCTACATTCAGCTCTATCGAGATTCCTCAACTCTCGAGCAGGGAAAGTTTTTTCCCATGCAACGCGATCTGGAGGCGGCGTTTCGTTTTTACCGCTTAACGGTGGTGGCCAACTATGGAATTGAGTACGAGCCGGGCGAAGACACGTTCGATTCGCGCCGCTCCTACGTGATGTATCAGGCCACCGACGAGCTTTCCGTGCGTGTCGGAAGGTTTCTACCTATATTCGGTGTTATGGTTCCTGATCACTATGCCAACATCAAGCGCGGCTTGGGTTTTGATCAAGGGCGCGAGCGCAATTCGGCCGAGATCAATTATATACAGGACCGCCTACAAGCTACGGTGTCTGTTGCAAAAAGTCCCAAGTCCCTCGCCGACAATCAAGAAGAGTCGGCGGTGACCGGGCAGCTGAACTACGCTTTTGCCGATAAGTACAAAGTGGGCGTGAGTGTTTGGGACGGCGAACTGGAGGCGAGCAAGCGGCGCATATATGGTTTGCACGCTATATGGGGATTTAGCCACGAGCTTTATGCCATCAGTGAACTGGATCTGCAGACGACCACCTCGCTGACAACGAACTTAAAGACCGAAGGACTCTTTTATTTTCAGAGAGTGGGTTACGAGTTCACCCGTGGGTTGCATCTCATTGGCCAGGTCGATGGCGGGAAGAGTGACATGGACAACAATATTACAGAGACGTTCTCCTATGGAGTGGGATTAAACTTTTATCCGCGCCCGCACTTTGAGATCCAGTCGCTTTGGAGTCGTGCTTCGATCCGCGCTGTGGACAGCGAGCCTATGGATATGGCGCATCTGCTGTTTCATTATTACTTTTAGTGTTTGCTGCGTAAGAGAGGCTAATAAAAAAAGCCAGTGGGGTGCACTGGCTTTTTTCGGACTATCTTAAGAATCTCAAGCGGCCTTTCGGCACTACTTTGCTTTTTCAGCTTTGGCTTTTTCGTCTTCTTTTTTCTTTTCGCTGCTAATAGTACGAACATCAGCTGGATTGCCAGGCTGCTGTTGGTAGTTGTACTGACCGGGTTGATACGGAGGCGGTTGTTGGCAGCCTGTATTTGGACAGTATTGCTGTTGCGGTGGGTTTCTGAGCGCCACTTGTAGATCGGTCGGCCCATTTGATGGATAGTTCTGGTCGTAACTGCACGGTGGTGGATATTGGCCATACTGATGATAGTACGACTGATGTGACACCTGGTACTGCGGTACGCCTTGATTGTATCCACCCAGAGGCTGAGCAGGAACTGGCTGTTGATAATAGTAATTGTTGTCCTGGCAGCTCACATTGCAATTGCCATTGCACTTGGCTTTGTCGTCGGAACCGAGGAGGTAACCACCCAGGCCACCGAGCATCGCTCCACCGAGCAGACCTGTTGATTTTTCGATACCGAGAGAATCAGCGGCAAAGTAACCCACTGCTGCTCCAAGGCCCAAACCCAGCATGGTCGTCATTGTTTTACTCATTCCGCCAAAGGCGTGCGCTTCAGGGATAAGCGTAAGACCTGCTGTTTTTGTTTCACAGCCAATCTTGGCGCAGATGTCGCTCATCACTTTCGCAAATGGCTTCTTCTCAATTTTAAAAGCAACACCATTGTAGCTCACAGAATCGGAGGAGTACACGAGGCAATGATCTTTATCAAAACAGGCTTTTTCATTTTGCGCGGTCATTTTAGGAAATGCCGTCGAGGGCTTTAAGCCTTTCGAATTTAAAAACGCTTTAAATCCGCTCATTTGATCTTTGGGAACGCGTTTCGCAATCCAAGTGGTGTAGTTGCCCACAGTTTTCAAACGGTTGAATTGATTGGCGGTGGCGGTGGCGAGCTCGTGCGGGAATGGTACTTCCTGTGGCACTGCTGCAAACACGGTGCTGCTCATAAACACCAGAGTTATCATTGCCAAAACTGTTCTCATTTTTCACTTCCTTTGTGATTTGTCCTGCAATAAGTATTGCACATCCTATCTATAATGGAAGCTCTACCTTGGTCTAGCTATGGTCTAGGTAAAGGGGCCTAAGGCGGGGTACCGGACCACGAGAGTGGAAATTTGGCTTTTTTTTAGGAATTCAATCGTGTTTCCGATACCTAAACACTATGTGGATGATCCTATTTTGGCTGACTGTCGGTATTTCAAACGGGAACGAAATCAAAGATGCGGACGTTCCCGGCGGGGCCGATGAGATTAGTGCTGCCATTACTTCTGAATTTTATTCCGCCTGTCAGACGACAAAAGCATTTCGAGAGTTAGACTGTATGCAAAAAAAAGCAGAAAAGGGCAGTCTGTTCTCGAGTTGTGTTGCCAGAGAGAATATAAAGATGCTCGCGCCATTTTTGCAAGACGCTTTCGATCGCGCCAACATGGGCCCACGAGAGCGTTCGTTGTTTTACTCTCAAATTTTGGTCGAATCCTCTTATCTCACTAAATTTGCGGAGACCATGGATCACGCGCCACGCGCCTGCCAACAGGGCCCAGGCAATCAGTATGATAAGCCTGAAGACTGTTTTGGTTATAAAAAACAAGATGACTCCGCCATTCGCGACATCATTGCCATAGCGGAAGATGACACTAAATTTGTGCAAAAAAAAGGCGCGAAACACTCCAAAAATTTTGGCGAATTTCGCGGGCGTGGACTTATTCAGCTCACTCGCTGTGACAACTATCTTTCAGTGATTGATTACCTCAACAAACAGTACCGTGGCCAGAGAAACCCCGATTGGCAGCCGGCGTGGCACACCGAACGGGAGCAACGGAGGGACAACCAGTTGGGTGCCACTTGCGAAAAAGACGAGTTGGATGCCATGATGAAGCGCTATAGCGAAGTTCACCAAGGAAAGATGTCGCTCAATCTTTACAATGCGATGGAAAATCCCATGAATTTTGGTTTGCCGCGCACTGATTTAAAGGATGTACCGAGCGATAATTATCCGTCGCGAGACGATAAACTCATGCGGTCGATCACTGGCGAAAAATTTATGGTGGATGCGGCGATGGCTTATTGGCGTGGACGTTGCGGCGATGCGATCAAGAATTTTATTACTAATCCAAAGCAGGGTAGATCGGTATACTGCCCTCCGGGTCGGGAATCCATGACCGAAAACGAAGCCCTCACCAAGTGCATGACAGGTTGTATTAAGGGTATCGGTTCAATGGAGAGCTGGGAAAAGCGCAAGCACTGGTACGAGCGCGCTCAAGAGTGCATCGAAAAATAAGTGTTCCACCACCAAAGTGGAGGGCACTGCCATCTCTCCATATTTCGATTTGGCCAATCCCGACTTTCATCCATCTCAATGTGGTCTTAAATCGCGTCCTAATTTGAGATTTATTCAACTCCGCCAGTGTCGATACCGATAAAAGAGGTGGTGGTACTCGGCATAAATCGGCGAAATTGTTGGAAGAAAAGTATGAAAGCAACTTTAGTTGCTTTCATGATTTTATTTTTCCAAACCACGGCACACGCCCAAACCGATCTCCCACAACATTTTACTTTGGATGGCCGATTGTTCGAGCCCGGCTCAAACACCGATCCTCTCCTTGATTCCAGCACCGTAGTCACAATTCAAGTGCTGAACCCCGCAAAAGATTGCGTGCTCTACGAAGAAGAGCAGCCGGTCAACACGCTAGGGACGAACGGGTATTTTAGTCTGCGAGTCGGTTCACCCACAGGCGATCCAAAGCGCACCACCTTAGATCGCAATAACTCCATGACAAACGTGTTCTACAACAGAATCACACCGATCAACGGAAAAACTCAAGCCAACGCGAACTGTAGCTACACCCCCGCCGCAGGCGAGGAGAGATTTTTTAGATTCTTCATCAAGCCAAGCACCGCATCCACAGCAGTGCAGCTCAGCGACGACATGCCCATCACCTCAGTCCCTCAAGCATTGGTCG
>CAYNTO010000022.1:7167-53742 GCA_964400355.1 uncultured Pseudobdellovibrionaceae bacterium | reverse complement strand
CCGTCGCCTGATTATTGCGGGAATGAAGCCAAGGGTAAAAACAAGGTCATGGGTTCATCGGCTAGTTCGATGAACCCATACTTCTTATAGAAGGCTTTTGCAGCCTCATCCTTTGCATCGACCAGAAGCGCGTAAACGCCAACATCAGCCGAGGCAGATTGCACCCGCTTCATTGCATCAACTAAAAGGAGTTTCCCTAAGCCTTGGCCCTTGGTTGAATTATCAACTGCCAGTCGGCCCATTCGAGCGACTGGTACAGGGTGCTTAGGGAGCTTCTTCTGCATTGCTTCGGGGAGCGAAGATAAATCCACTTCGCCCATGCTGAGACTGTAGAAGCCAAGAACACGCTTGGCATTGTCGCCTGATTGAATAGCTACAAAAGTTTTATTGAAATTCGCCGCCTGGTTCTGACGAGCTTTCGCCTTGATAAAATCGTTTAGCTCAGGCGAGCCACAGTCAAACGGCGCACGATCAAATGACTTGTCTAGGTTGTGAAATTCAAAGTTGCTCACAAAGCCAAATTACTTTCTGGATTGCTTTGAATAGTCCTTGAAAGCTTTTTTCAATGCTTCATTCGGAGCCGGAGGATTTGTCAAAGCGGCAAAAAACAAATGAGCATCACGTTCCGTGAGACTTGTGCGTTCCACTTCCGATAGCTCTTTACGAGCAGCGCGAAGAGAGTTTTGCAGCATGAAAGAACTCACTGTAAGCCCTAAATGATCGGCGGCTTTCTCAATGAGATCTTTGTCCTGCGGAGCTGTGCGGATCATGACAGTGCTTTCCTTCTTTAGGGAAACCTGCGGCTTTCTTTTTCTTGCGACTGACATAGTAAACCTCTTTCACCGTGCTTAAACGGCTATAGATACACCATATCATAGCGTATTGCATTTGTCTATACGAACTAAATCCAGTGATTCCAATAAGTTGAGAGTTTTATCGGGACTTTTACAAAGATTTGCCCTTGATGGGCGGTCTGTAAAGGAGTAATATGAACTCCAAGAATGTAGTTCTTGAGCTGCCTAGCTCATCGCTCTTTGAAAATCGAATAGAACGCGAGTGGCTTTCAACTGAAGAAGCAGCTCAATACTTGTCGATCACCGAAAACGCTTTACGCATCATGGTCTATCGAGGCCAGATTCAGTCGTACAAGTTCGGAAGACGACTAAGGTTTAAGTTGAGGGATTGCAAGGCTCTTTTCCTAAAGAAAGGAGCCTGACATGGCAATCAAAACTTATATTGAGAACGGAAAGAAATTCTATGAAATCTACGTTAATGGATTCGATTCCAGAGGGATTCGAGTTCAGCGACGTAAGAAAGGATTAGACACTCTTAGAAAAGCGGAAATGGCCGAGTTCGAGCTAAAGCGCGAACTGGCTAAACTCAAAGAAGAGGCTGTGCCTTTTCGCTGGTCTGAGTGGCTTTCCGAGTGCTTGAAGAGAATGAAGCTCGTTCACCGCCCTTCAACCGTCATCAACTATACTGCACAGATGGGCAAATGGATTGATCCTCATTGGAACAATCTCGATTTGCACAAGATCACGAAGCAGAAAGTTTACGACACCATTTTTACGGACGTAGATTCAAAAATCAGCCCGTGGACACGAAAGACAATTCTGAAAATGGTTCGTCGAATTTTCGAGATGGCCGTTGAAGACGGCATCATAGACCGGAACCCTTGTGCGGGTATCCGAGTCAATGTGCCGGAGGTAGACCAGAAGGTTTTAACCAAAACAGAAGTTGAAATCTTCCTGCAAGAAGCGAAACAAACGAATCATCGTTTTTATCCCGTCTGGGCTATGGCCCTTATGACGGGAATGAGATCGGGAGAGTTGTTCGCTCTTAAATGGACAGACATAGACTTCGAGGGAAGGACTATATCTGTTTCTAGGCAGTGGACGAACAAAAATGGGTTTGGCCCCACCAAGACGCAAAGGAGCCGCGTGGTTCCGATTTCCAATGCGCTTTTGAAGTTCCTAAAGGAACTCAAAATCAAGTCTGGAAATCAGAGCGAGTTTGTCTTGCCGCAAATGCCCGAATGGGAGAACGGCGAACAGGCACGGATCACGCGAGAATTTTGCGCCGCAATAGGGATCACGCCCGTCAAGTTTCACGACCTCAGAGCAACCTTTATCACCAACCTATTAGCGCGTGGTGAGTCTCTAGCAAGAGTTATGGCAATCGTAGGCCATAGCCAGATTAAGACCACCAACGGCTATCTTAGGAAGGCTGGTGTGGATGTTCAGGGGGCTACAGAGAAACTTGGCTATGATCTTCCAGATGAGGTTGTAGGAGCCAAAGTCCTGTCTCTTAGATAGAGGCAGGACGGCTTCTGTGAACTCAAAAAACCTTGCTACTTCATGCTACTCGCGGTATTCGGTTTCCTGTAATTACAGGAACTTAGGTCAGGAAAAATCACCCCGACCAATTTTAACAACAAATCGTAAAATCGCTCTTTCATCTTAATAGATTAATTTTTTTGAGGTAGTCTTTGTGCTAAGTGGAGGCAAAATGAACTCAAGAAAATGGCTTTTCTTTTTTGTAGTCATGGTTAGCTTCTTCTTTCAATTTTGGACAAATTCGGAATTAAAAAATAAAGTTCCACAAACTAAAGTTTCAGAATTTAAAAACCAACAGCGTGTTATTTCTACTGATAGAAAACCGCCTTCTATTTCTAAAACTGAAAAAATCGTGGGGAACAATACTGTAGAAAAAACAGCTATCAATTTCGATGATCAACTTGTTGATGGAATACCTGTTTTTTTAATTGGACCGGAACAAGTACAAAAACTAACAGATGAAGAATTTCAAGAATTACACGGAGACTGGGAACTATCATCTCCAACAGATTCTCTGGAAATTTCTTTCGGAAAAGACGATCCTAGAAGTATTAGTTATTCTCTGAGGAAAAAAGATGAAGTGGGAATGTCTGGAGGTATTGGTGGAGAGATTGGAAAGTCAGATAAAGTGCTCCTGTTGCGACTTATAGACGGTAAAACGTACTACGTTATCACTTCTCGCAGCCCAACACAGATGGAATTAGAGATGTATAAAAAAACAAGCTCGAATGAACATTTTGAACATATTCGTAATTTTACGCTCACGAGAAAATAAGATTTAGATCAATTCAGCAATTGCTTAGTTGAATTAGTAAGTTCAAAATTTTTGCATTTCCTTTGAGCAAGCGCCTTGTTTGAAACACAGGTTTTCAATAGATAACCGACCAGTTTTGCACTGCCTTATCGTTCTATTCTTTATCAAATTGTTCGAGAATAGAATAAATCGTGGAATAATCCCACTTTTTGGGTTTTCGCGGTTTGACCTCATACTCGTTAAGGCACTTTGCATTGTCAGATAGATTCTTCCTTCCTTGCCGCAGCTCAACGATGAGGCGAACTACTTCCTGTTCTCATGGATCCTCCAACAGTTTTCCGTGCAGGCATAAATAGCCAAAGGGCGCAACCCCATGTGTGGGTGCTCAGACGGCGATAGGCCTTTTCGCGGGCTCGGATTCGACGGAGGACGACGCCGAAGCGCTTCAAAGACGAACGAGCCTTATATGTGCTGACATCGAAAAACATAGTCCAACAGTTAAACAAATATAGTAGATCATGGCTATCGTTCAGTATGCGGCAGGTAGCTGTAAACACCCTGCACCTATTGCCGGCCTTAAACCAACGACTCAACCCGCAAACAAAACTGATCGGGCATTATCGACCACATCCGACATCCTCACGAAAATATGCTTTACTACTCAGGATATATCGATTACATCTGCACCATTTAGAACCACGCTAAAATTGGGACACTGAACGCCGGGGGGGCAACAATGGACAACAATGTGGATTTCAAAAGACAGTGCTTCCATCAAGCCGCGGTTGACGCATATTTCTCATCATTGATGGAGAAGGATAAAAGCCTTCTAACGTTTGCTTCTGCCGGCATAGGCGTTATTGTTTCCTTTACCAAACTAGACCTCAGTAAAATTGAGTTTATATTGTTTATGATCTCACTATCCAGTTTTCTTATAACGATTGGTGTTGTTCTGGCGATATTTAAGGGCAACGCAGCTTACATGCAAGAATTGATAAATGACGATGAAGCCAATAAAGTCGATCGAGGTCTTCTGCTAATGGATAAGATAGCCGACGCAAGTTTTCTTACGGGAGTTCTATCAGTGATAGCTTTAAGTTTCATCAAGGTGAACATTGTATGAGAAAAAATACGGAAAGAAAGAGTCTCTCAATAAAGACGACCATTGTAAAAAAGAGTCTCGGAAGTGCCTCAAACGTGAAGCCGCCTAATCCAAAGCCTAAATCTCAAGGTAAAGAACCAAAGATAAAAACGACGTATAAAAAGGACCAAAAATGAGTACTTCTGATAAAAATAGAAAACCGGTTTACGATAGTCTAGGTGACAGCGGAAAAATCAAACCGCAGCAAACGCCTCAAGACAAGCCAAAAGCGGAGCCGAAAAAAAAGAGTAATTAATTGTGCAAATGTCCTCAGCTGCACTCGCTAAATTAGATAAGCAGTACTGCACAAAGAAAAGACCAGCCTTTCGTGCGCCCGGAATTTTTCGCAAACAGCTAATTCCAAGCGTTTGATTCTACCATACGGACAAAGAGACAGATAAAGTCTTAACTTATCCCTCATTGAGACAAATAACTTTAATTTAATATACTAAATTGATTTATATGCTAATAGTCTCGCTCGATAGTGCCGATTGACAAGAATAACTAAGCGATCAAGGGGCAACATGACTTCATTCTTCTCGGACTCATTTCAGTTTCCAAATATAGCATTTATTGCGTTCATGCTCTTTCTCTTCGGTAAGGCTAATCTCGAAAAACTTACGAACCCATCGAGCCAAAAGCCGCACGCAGTTCCAGCCTACCTGACCATGATCGGAATTGTCGGTACCTTTTTTGGCCTCTATTTGTCGTTAAAGGACTTTGACTCGGGCAACATAGAAGGAAGCATTCCCGCTTTACTCGAAGGATTAAAAACAAAATTTCTAGTATCGCTGTGGGGAGTCGGCCTATCGCTTGGACTAAAGTTTTCTCTCGAATTCCTAAATAAAAAGAATAAAACTGTCGCAACAGGATCAAATTTAGATGATGTGGTTAACTCAATAAATAGTCTGGGAACCAACATCAATGTTAACATGAAGCAACAGAATGATAGCCTCACCCTCCTTCGTTCTGATTTCTCAAATTTTTCTCAAAAGATGGCAGAACAGAATTCTGAAGCTTTCATTAAAGCGTTGAGCGAGGTCATTAAAGACTTTAATACAAAAATTAATGAACAATTTGGAGACAATTTTAAACAACTCAATCAGGCGGTTGGAAATTTACTGAACTGGCAGGAAAATAATAAAAATGAAATGAATAAAATACTACAAGTAATGGATAGCAATTCTCATATTTTAAATCGCACCAATGAAACACTAACGAATACATCTCATTCGATGAGCTCTACAATAAAGCAACTCGAACTGGTTCAAAATATCTGCGCTCATTTAGAACCTGCTCTTCTCACCCTTCGGGATGATAGTAATCACACTAAGGAGACCGTCAAAACTCTACATGAGTTCTCCATGCAGATGAAACAGATCCTTCCGGATTTTAAGGCTAACATCGACCAAATTATCGTTACTGCGGATACTGGTCTCAGCCGGTTCAATCAAGGCTTAAAGAATACTTACGATCTACAAATATCAGAGATGGAAAAGGCCAACAGAAAATATATTGAAATGGCGACCACCAGCAGATCACTCTTGGAAAAATCAATTGTCGACAACTGTAGACTTGTGAGTTCACAGGTAGAGCAGCTAAGTAAAGATCAAACCGAGATCATTAAGAAGCAACTCACAGCGATTGATAAGGGGCTTGAGGAAGAATTAAGCAAAGCCCTGGAGAGCCTAGGGAATAGTTTGGCATCACTTTCAGAAAAGTTTGTGAGCGACTATGGACCATTGACGGAAAAATTAACTAAACTCGTTGAAATTTCACGCGCGGGATAGTCCAAATGAAACAAGAGGACAACTCACACTGGATACCAATTGCAGACATGATGGCAGGCCTGATGGCCATATTTCTGTTTATTTCCGTCGCTTTTATGAGCAAAACTCAAGAGAAGACCAAGGGGTATTTAGATCTCAAAGGCGATATCTTTAAGGAAATGCAGACCGAGTTTAAGGCCGATCTCGAAAGCTGGAATGCAGAAATTGACAAAGACTCACTAACAATCCGCTTTAAATCTTTAGACACATTGTTTGAGACAGGTAAAGCCGAGCCAAAACTGGAGTTCAGAAAAGTTATATCAGAATTTTTTCCACGGTACTCTCGGTTACTGCATAAAGCTAAATTTCGAGACACCATAGAGGAGGTTCGAATTGAAGGCCACACCTCTTCTCAAGGAATCAATGGCGACCAACCGCTGGAAGATCGGTACGCGCTCAACCTAGCGCTATCTCAGGAACGCGCGAAGAATGTTCTCCTCATTGCCTTGACGGAGATTTCGGCCGAGGAAGAACTCGCTGGATGGCTAAGGACCAACTTAACTGCCAACGGGCTCTCGTTTAGCAAGGCCATAGTAGATAAGGCCGGCATGGAGAACTTTGAAAAATCGAAGAGGGTTGAATTTCGAGTCCGATTAAAAGCGGATCAAGTCTTAGAGGAAATTCAAAAAAATGAAATTTAATTTAAGTATCTTAGGGAAACTTAAACGTTTAAAAACAAGGATTGGGTTGCCCGAGGACCATAAAGCCGACTTTACAACCAAGAATGTCTGGAGCGAGCTATCTCCTGACGATTGGGAGCTCCTACACACTGTTGGAGCAGAGGCAAAGCTAGAAGATATTCGGGTGGATCTGGACGGAACGCTCAACTGGAAAGGCCAGAAGGTCGTCCTGCACATTTACAGCGTTAGATCGGACGGATGGCAAAAGGAGTCACTGCCCAGATTCCACGTTGCCGATTGTAAAACACTGCAGTCCATGCGAGAGCGAGGCGCCTTTGAGCGTTATGTGGTTTCACAAAAAGCTACCGGAAAATTTACCATAAATATATCCGAATCTAAAAGGGAGGCAGCTCTGCAGATTTGCAGAAACTGCTTATCACACCTGGATTACCAAAAATTTTGCAATAGTCAGCGGTCAAGACAGAATGAAATAGTGAACAATTTTACGATTCCTGAATTCTTCAAAATTTACGACAAAGGATTTTACGACGTCCCGACCTACACTGATGAAACTGCTTCCTACGACAAATACTCTGATGATTGGAAAAAGATAAGTACTGAGGTGAGATGGAACTGTCACTGGATATGCCAAAGTTGCAAACTAGACTTGAGTAAAGATAGGAAATATCTACACGTGCACCATAAGAATCATATTCGGTCTGACAACTCGCCATCCAATTTAGCTGTTTTGTGTATGGATTGTCATGCCAATCAGCCAAGCCATAATCACATGAAAAATCACAGAGACTACTCCAAGTTCGTAGAAAAATACGGTAAGAAAAAGGCAGCCTAGCTTTCCAGTGGATTACCTTTTGCACTCACCCACTACAGTCGCGGAGTTGTTCTTTTAGCGAAAACTGCAGTAATTTTCCAAATTCACGATGCAGTAAACATTGGATTTTGCCCCTACCCGTACTACAACATCTCCATGAGTCAAAAATTATCTCTGCGCCAGCGGTTGTACATTATTATATTTGAGGCGGACACGCCGGCGGGGAAAGCGTTTGATACTGCTTTGATTTTTGCGATCATTCTGAGTGTGATCACTGTCATGCTCGAGAGCGTTCCCAGTATACGCGCGGTCGCTGCTCATGAGCTTTATGTTGCCGAATGGTTTTTTACTATTCTCTTTACTCTTGAATATGCGGCGCGCCTGTTTGCGGCTCCCTCACCCATAACATACTCGCGCAGTTTTTTCGGACTGGTCGATCTATTATCGATTCTTCCAACGTATGTGAGTTTGTTTTTCTTTGGCGCGCAATCTCTACAAGTGGTGCGTATCTTCCGTCTTGTACGTATCTTCAGAGTCTATAAACTGGTCCACTACGTGAGAGAGGCCGATATCCTGAGCGTTGCTCTCAAGGCCAGTCGCGCTAAAATTACCGTGTTTTTAACCGTGGTGATTGCCACAGTCGTTACAATGGGCGCACTCATGTACTACATCGAGGGCGCAACCAGCGGCTTTACCAGCATTCCAACCGGTGTCTACTGGGCCATCGTGACAATGACCACTGTCGGCTATGGCGACGTCTCACCCAAATCCCCTCTCGGCCAATTCCTCGCCTCTTTGCTGATGATCATGGGTTATGCGATCATTGCTGTTCCCACCGGCATTGTGTCCGCTGAGATTGCCAATGCCAATCGCGATCCTATTTCTAAAGAGTGTCCCAGTTGCAAGATGCGCGGCCACGATTGGGCCGCAAAATTTTGCAAATTTTGTGGCAGTGCGCTTTAGGACACTATTTTAACTCTTCCATCCTGCCGCCAGCGAATAATGAATCGCCATCGTAGGACATGCCGTCGATGTCGTAATTGCCGTGGACGTCGCTTTTTCTAGCGAAGCGCAGTTGTTCTTTTGTGGAACACGGGAAACCCAAAAAGCTGCGGAAGTTGCAGTAGGATTTGTGGGAAGCGGCGTTGGAGTTTTTGAGCCAGTTTTTAAATAGATTTAGCATTTCATATCTCCTTGTGAGCGTGAGTCTATGCTCACAGAACCTATAATAAGACCTCAGCCCGCAAAATTGATGAATGAATCGCCTCAGTTTTGTATATGTTTGTTAACAATTCCACCTGGATAAGCCCTAGATTCGCTCTGACGAACTCTCGCGGCAGGATATCATTTGTGAACCCTATTTATTCACGAGAGTAGAGTTTACAGTGCAAAACTGATTTTACAAAAACTTTGCTGCTCACGTGTTATCTAGGAGGCACCAACACTTCTACAGGAGCTATAGATGAAAACATTTATTTTAGTAATGGCCGTACTTTTCTCAACCAACACATTTGCCGCCGAAAAAGCTGGAACGGCGGATTGGGTTGTGGAAACCGGGAATATGCTGATCGGTGGAGTTGCCGCCAAGGATTTGTACAATAGCCTCGATGCCTCGGAAACCTTAGATCCATTGTCTTCCAATTTTGATCAATTTCGCACGAAGCAAAATGATTTTGCCAAATGTAGCGCCAGCTTCTACCGCGTAGATACTGCAGACGGTGATGTGGACTGGGTTATCCAAGACAACGCGAAATGCATCATCACCGCTCCGGCTGGAACGACGATTAAAGAATAGTCTCTGTATTCGTTGAGGGTCGCAATATATTCGTTGTGGCCCACCACCTCCTCGCAGCAGACCTCTATTTGATGCCTGATCCGTTGACATTCCTATAAATATTTCACACGAGGGCGTTTACGCGGCTAAGCAAAGGCAGCCCTCTGTTATAATCCAGCTGGGGTTTACGGGGTCTATGGTTAGGGGAAAAATGCTATTTCATTTTATTAGTTTTGCTGCTCGCACAGTCGCTTTTGTACTCATGTTTGTGAGCGCTACTTCTGCTCTAGCTCAATCTCCACATTCGTACAAACTCATCAGTCTTCCGCAATCCAAGAGCCATGTTCAATGGCCCGTTCAGGCTCCCCGCACAGTTATTACTTATAAACTCCTCACCGGTCCGCGCGCTTTTGCTGATGGTTACAATTGTCCACAGATGGATGCGTTTACCGGCGTTACTGATCCGCTCGGTCTGAGCCAACAGCGTGTTCGTCACATCGTGGAAAGAGCTTTTGATGTGTGGTCGCAACATGCAAACATTGAGTTCCGCGAAGCTGCGACCGCGGACGAAGCGAACATCCTTATTGGTTCTAATTCTGCGAACACTTCGGTATCGAAAGCGTCTACCGGCATTCAGGTGGGCGAGCCTCTAGAGCGCGAGAATTTTCGACGACTGGATAAAGCGGCGATCTGTTTTGATAGTACCGAAACGTGGCAAGATGAAAACTTTGTCTCCGCCGACGTGCTTGATATCGGCGCCACACTGGTGCATGAGATTGGGCACGCGTTAGGCCTTGATCATGCGCCCAAGAAAGCGTCTGTGATGTATTCCAGGCACCGTTATGATCCGCTGTTTTTAGGTCTCTCTGCTGGTGACATCGAAGGAATTCAATACCTCTACGGTGCACCCGTTTACGACAAAGTCTCTGCACTCTCCCGCAAATAGCAACCTGTTGGAGCTCCGCTCCCCTTGTACATTGTGCCTTGGCAATAGCTCACAAAAGTGAAAGAATCGCTCTTGAAAACCGGTACACACCAAGGAATGGTATGGCGCACTTAAATCAATACTTATCCAGTTCCAAAAATCAAAATCGCACCGAGGAGCGCTTGAATCGTCGCAAGATCGAAAGCAAGCTCCTTAAGGAAACTATCGGCAGCCACTACTGGGCCACGGAAGAGGCACCGGAATCCCTACTCGGGAAATACCTCGAGGCTGGCGACGTGGTGAATTCGTTTCGTGCGCTCAAATCCATTTCTGATCCAGAATTGCGGTTGGGCATCGTGGTGAACACTATCGATACCGGAAATCTCGCAGCCCTGGAAACATTTTTACGTATTGGGTACGTGTTTGAGGTTTCAGGTGATCAGGATATTTTCGCTAATGCCATTTCCAATTCTGAAAACAAAGACATCGTTTATCTGGCTCATCGCTATAAAATCAATCAAGCGCTTCAGGTAAATAAGCCCCATGCCCTCAACGATGTGCTCGATACAGTATCGGGTAGTTTTTTTAGCCATCAGGCCCGCTACGCCCACAAAGCACAACTGGATGCGGATTCAAAAAGCCTGCGCTTTGGAGTGGGCCAACTGCAAACCGACACTCACTTTTTCGAGGAATATTTGCCATCAGCATTAGGCCTCGTGCCTTGGCTGCAGCGCTTTGATGAGATCGAAGTCCGCGAACTGCTCGCAATGGTCGATGATCCCACGAAAGAGAACGAACCATTAGTCACTCTCAGCCGGCGCGATACCAGCCATTCTAAATCCGCGCTCCACTACGTGGCCGAGGTGGATAGCGACAACAAGGTGTATCCGTGGAACATTGCCGAAGTGTGGACGATTGAAATCTTGACCGTTGGTGAGTTTTTAAAGGTTCTCGGGCGCTGCAAACTGCTCGGTGTGGATCCGTTTCTGGCGTTCAATGTTTTGGACGCTTCGGTGTTTACTTCGGATCTTGAGTTTAAGACAGCACCTGGAAATGTTCACGATCAGCTGGCTATCAACTCCGACAAACTCTCCGCCATTCGCACGCGCTGGAACTTGTAAGAGCGCCATTTTTTATCCACCTTTAATATCGGCGTTGTCGGGGCAAAAGGGGCGCGAGAGATGTAAATGGTTTTGGTGGGCGCTGTCCTCCCAGCCCACACTGCCACGAAAATTTTGTTTGTTCCAGTTGCTGCAGGCGTAGCGATCGACCAATGTGTCGGACCAGCAGCCGCGGAAGGCGCGAAGGAACTTTCGCTCTGTGGTCGTGTCATCTATGGGGTTGTTCGCCTGGTTCGCAAGCGACACAACGACGTTCTGACTTCCCTTGCTATCTATGAGTTCCAGTTTCGAAATATCCACCGCACGCGCGGGCGCATGGAGGCTGAGTTTTCCGTTGCTTCCCTTATGCATGTAAATCATCACCGAGTGTACAACTACGGATGCGGGCATTTTCCACCCCACCGCAGCGGTGCTCTCCGCAATACATTGGGGGAGCGCCTCTAAGAATGTTTGGAGCCACACTTCTGAAACAGGCATCCGTTCGCACTTTAGTTGTATGCTGTTCCCGTCTTGATCTTGCGCCGAATAGGACGTCTGATAAATGCGCACCTCCCCTGGCGCAACAGGAGTGTTGTTTTTGCAGGAGTTCAAATAGGCCATCTCTTCCTCTGCGGCGAGCGGTTCACCGAAGGCTTCGGTGTTGAACACCTCCATGGTGTAGCCCCGGTGGTATTCGTATTTAAAAGCACCGCTGTCGTGCACCACGAGTTCGAGATCGTCGGTTTCAATGGGCACAGGCGATGTGAACGGAGTGAAGCTTCCAAAAGCAATGCTGTAAAATGTAATAAAGCTGATAGCTATAAATGTGCTGCGGATGAGCACGTCGCGAATGAGTCTCGTGTGCATGGGTTCCCCTCCGTGAGATATAGAAATGCCTTGGTTGAAAGTCCTTTTTTCAACACACTCAATATGAGGCCGAATCGGAGTTTGTCAGGGTGCCTATTTTTTTAAATTTACGCGTTTATTGAGCACTCTAAATAGAATCATGCCGCCGATCATGCTGATAACAAACACCACTGGACGGCTCTGCATGCTTGCAAGTGACGTGAGCGCGGGGCCTGGGCAATACCCACCCAGTCCCCAACCCATTCCAAAGATCGTGGAGCCAATCAGTAGCGCTGGCGTCACGTCTTTTCTGTGGGGCACGTGCCAGCGGTCAGAGAACCACGGCGTTTTCTTTTTACGTATGAGCCTGTAAGTGCTGGCGTGCACGGCGATGGCACCGATCATCACAAAGGCGAGCGAGGGATCCCAGTTGCCAAAGAGATTTAAAAATCCAATAACTTTTTCAGGTTGGGTCATGCCAGAAAGTCCGAGTCCAATAGCAAAAATAAATCCCACCACAGCGGCCGCAACTTTTGAGTTCATGGCAGTATCCCCAACTGACGAAGCATCGCTACAGTGAGCACACCGGCGCAAATGAATACCATCGTCGCAACCAGGGATCTGGGTGAGAGCCGACTGATACCGCAAACGCCGTGTCCACTTGTGCATCCAGAACCGAGAACGGTTCCGAACCCCACGAGCACTCCGGCTACTACTACTGTCCACATTTCTGTTGGTAAGGCGCCTAAAAACACGTCGGGCTTAAAAAACTGAAGGACGAAACCACCGCTGAGCATTCCCATAAGAAAACTCCATCTCCATGCGGTATCGCCTTTTTCGGGAACCAGAGTGCCGTTGACGATACCGCTGATACCGGTGACTCGACCGTTCCAGAGAAGCATTAGAGATACAGAAAGTCCGATGAGAGCGCCTCCAATGAGAGCCATGATCCATGAATGGGGCATGTGATGAGATCTCCTTTTTTTTGAGCAGTCTGCAATTCCGACCTAGCATACCACCAGATCAGCACTAATCCACTACCCGCTCAAAAAAAAGCGCGCCGTCTCTATCTCCTAGCCGCCCTTATAGTTCTTGTCGCCGGGACAAAATGGCCGAGAAAGGTGCAAGTGATTCTGGTGGGCGCTGTCTTCCCAACCCACACTGCCGCGGAAGCCTTCCTTACTGTAAGCTGCACAACCATGATTCTGGGTGAGCTGTTCGGACCAGCAGCCGCGGAAGGCTTCAAAGAACTTGCGTTCTTTTGTGGTCTCATCTTTATTTTTTGGATTTTCTTTTTGGCTCGCTTTAGAAACGACAAGCTCTTCGCTCTTGTCGGCGTACACGAGCTCAAACTTTGCGATGTCCACGGCGCGCGCGGGAGCGTGGAGGCTAAGTCGGCCTGAGCTCCCCTTGTGTTGATAAATCATCACAGAGTGTACCACCACGGATTTTGGTTTTTTCAATTCGATCGCCTCGAGGCCCTCGGCCATACACGTCGGAAATGCTTCTAAAAATAAATTGAGCCATTCTTCAGAGACGGGCATTAAGCTGCACTCGAGCAAATGGCTTTTTCCGTCTTGGCCGGTGGCTTTGTAATTGTATTGTTCGAAACGCAACTCGCCGGCTGCGGCTTCCGATTTGTTCTTGCAGGTCTCCAAGTAGGCCAAGGGCTCTTTACCCACAATCGGGAGATTTTGCGCCTCGGTGTTCAACATCGAAATAGAATATCCACGCATATAGCTCAGTGAGATGTCTTCGTTTTGGAAATGCACTTCTTTAAGAGAGGACTTATCAAGGGGAATGGGGAAGCTCGGTTTGCCACCGGAACTAGAGGCTTTGCTGCAAGCGGAGACAAACTGGGCTGCGACAAACAGGGTTAAAATTCCAAGATGCTTGTAGGTCTTTGCTTTCATTATTGCCCTCTTCATGTGGCGAGCGCTGTCTTATTAGGAAGCCGCTCATTGTTTTACAAAAATTGTTGTAAGGACCGAAATTGTCACCACTGGAGCAATTAAACACCCTCGCACTCCGAGAGGGCTCTGACCGTGAGGACAATTGCAAGTTGATGGCCACTTGGCGTTCGAAATGCACAACCATAGAAAATACTCTTTACTTAGGAGAAGTTGCAGGCCTTTAGTCCCTGCGATTGGCCCATCACGCATCGACGTCATGCCTTTGTAAGAGTACAGTGAGTTTGGGAGTGATTATGACGGAGATGGTTGTATTTTTTCGCGATCAGCATGTACGAGCGCTCACGTGCGCTCAAGCAATAATGGGGATCACAGAGAGTGAAGATCAAGCTATGAACAAAGCCGAGGACATTCGCTTTCTTCTGGCGCAACTCACCGGAATCCTCAAACCCCATCTCGCCTCGGAAGATCATATTCTTTACCCCGCCCTCATGGCGAGCAAAGATGCATATACCGCTCAAACAGCGAAAAGTTTTTGGGAGGAGATCGGCCCTATCACTCAAGCGGTAATTGCGTTTCTGGAGCTGTGGCGAAGGCCCGGCCAAATTGAAAAAGACCCAGCAAAATTTAAATCCGAGAGCGACGCCATTTTCGCCGCGCTCAAAAAGCGTATCGATGCCGAAGAAAAAGAGCTGTATCCGCTCTTTGAGAAACTCTTTTAGAATTGTCGTTAGGGCCTGCCACCGGTGCTCTTTTCGAGAGCCTCAATTCGTTGGATGGCCTGATCGAGCTTTTGCGAGAGCTTACCGATTTCGTCGGTCTGCAGATCCAGCCGCTCCTGCATGGATTGGTGTAGCTTATTGCCCGATAGGTTTTCGAGATGATCGCTAATATTTTTAGTAGCAGTGGATACCTTTTCGGAAATTCCGTACTCTTTGATGATCTTGTCGGTTTCGGTCTGTACGGCCTGAAACGCGTTGAGGAGTTTTTCACTCACTTTGTTCTCTTCAAGTATTTTTTCGGCCTCATTCATAATGGAACTGAGTTTCGCCTTCCAGTCATTTGTCATAGTCACCTCTAGCTTGAAAGTACCAAAATTACCGGCGGGGGGTGCAAACCTCCTGTTGCGATTTTGTGCAGAATCGTTCACAGCTGAACCCTGGATCAGCCTTGATGGGGGGTGAAACTGTCATACGTTGAAGGATGGCACACTAATAACCCCCATTTTAACAAAATCTACACTGAGCCTGCACTTAGTCTTCAATATTTTTTCCGGAGGGTGGACGAAACTCAAGGAGTAACGATCACTCAGGAAAGGAGCTCGAACATGAAGACCAACACGACAACCGGTAGTGTCACTGAAGTTGAAGCGTGGGAAAACGTCGCCATTTCTATTTTGCGCGATTCTGTTTTGACGCCCTTTCATGCGGTGCAAAGATCCATCGCCCGCTGGGGCACTCACAAATAGACCAACAATAGGAAATTTCTAAAACACTATGATGAACATACTCGTAAAATCAGAACCTCGCTTGCTACCAATAGAACAACTCAGTGGGATGGGCCAACCCTCCTTGCCTTTGCTGCGTGTCGTGCGCAATGGTAGCAATTCCGTCTCCACGGCTCGGCCGCAACCGGAGATGTCCACATCGATAGCGGCACCCCACATCTTTTTATTCTGGAATTAATCTTTTCCGATAGGAAAAACACAACACTATGCCCGCAATGGGCCAGGAGATATAAATGTTTAAAAAACTATTAACAATCGCGGCAATCACTTTTGCATTCGGCGCGGTGAGCGCTCACTCGTCTACGGATACCAACACCCAATCAGGTATTGGCACCACGGGCACGAAAAAAGGAACCGAAAAAAACTCCAACACGTCTGCCAATCCAAACGTGAATCCATCTACAAGTGGGACTGTTCAGCCGAGCACTCAGCCGGCCAATCGGGGAGCCATGCGCGGCGGAACCAATTCGGGCCGAGTCACCGGTGGCACTAACGGTGGTACTACCAGCAGAGGCACCAATGGCGGCAACACTACGGGTGGCAATAACACCGGTGGTACAACAGGCGCTAACAGCGGTGGGACTTCCGGCGGCACTACAAATGGCGGCACTTCGGGCGGCACTACGAGCGGCGGCGGCACTTCGGGTGGTGGCACCTCTGGTGGTGGCGGTTTCTAATATCTGTTCTACTGAGTTTTTTGAGCGCGGCGTTCATCGTCGGCGCTCAGCATGTTGTCTTTAACCTGTTCGTAGAATGAACGGGCATGGATGGACTTGGCTGCGCCGTGGGCGATGAGAGCCGCGAGCATCATTGGCAAAATGGCCGAGTGGCGATCACTCATTTCCAGCACTAAAATAAAAGCGGTAAATGGAGTGTGAGTCAAACCGGTGAGAAAACCGATCATTCCCAACATCGCAAGCAAGTTCACGTTGGCACTGCCAAAGATGAATGCAATTTTGGATCCGATGCATGCGCCGATGGTGAGCGACGGAGCGAACACTCCGCCGGCAGCTCCCGAGAGGTAAGCCATAGCCGTCGCGAGCATACGGCTTGCGATAATGCTAAAGCTTGCCGGGCGCCCATCAAAAAGAATTTCCGAAATTACAGAGGAGCCGGGACCAGCGGAGCGCGAGTCCATGTAGTTGAGTGCGGCGGCAACAACTCCACAGCCAAATGCGATCAAGGCAAGACGAGCTGCACGTTTTCCGCGTAGTGAGAGTCCAAAGACCAACATTTTACTAAATAGAGCGCCCATGAGACCTGCCAGAAAACCGGTAACTATCACCAATGGCCACGCCGAGAGGCTGAGCGGCTGCAGGAGCGGATAGCCCAAATAGAGGTAACTTCCTAAAATTGTCTGCGCGATCAAACCGGAAATGATCACCGAAGTAAGTAAAGCCGTGCGCACGCGGTGAAAGTATGTAGCGGCGAGCTCCTCAATGGCATAAACGATTCCACCGAGTGGCGTGTTGAACGCGGACGCCAGTCCCGCCGCAGAGCCTGCGACAATCCACGTTTGTTGATCAGACTGCGGGTAATAGCGCCGCACGCGCGTCCCGAACCAGTGGAATAGAGAGGCGCTGATTTGCAGCGTGGGTCCTTCACGACCGATAGCTCCCCCACCCGCCAGACAAATCAGGGAACTTAAAACTTTGATCGCTGCTGTTTTCAGCGAGAGAATTTTTTCGACCAACGGTGCGCGCGCTTTGACCGAGCTCACTTCAGCCGCTGCAATGACTTGCGGAATTCCGCTTCCACCAGCTTCGGGTGCAAAGCGGAACACCACATGCCACGCTGTTAAAAATGCAAATGGCGTGAACAGAGCGCAGATTTCTGGAGAAATTTGTAAATACGTTTCAAATTGGTGTTCGATGTAGCGAAAAAGCTGCGCATAGCCGATCGCCACTAATCCCACGACAACTGCAGATGTCCATAAGCCCCATGCCTGCAGATTGGTGTAATCCGACAAAAACCGTGAAATCCACGGAAAAATTCCTTTTACGACGATGGATCGAGAATCTTCTGCACGGTCTTCCAGATATTTACGAAGTTCATAGAGCGTCATTGCTGCCTTTATCGCTCATCGCAACATGAGAGGCAAGGCGATTGGGCAATTTTAAACATACTGCAAATGAATTGACCAAAATCAATTCTCTATGCAGCTCCAGGTCCACAACACTCGACATTTTTGTAAAATTACTGTTCGGCGATAAACAATGGTGTGCCACTGACCTCCGTGCAAACCAGGCTGCGCACAAAATAAAAGTACATGCTCTGCGTGATTGTGACATTACTCAATGCCACCGCGCCGGGAACCTTTTCGAGCGCGCTTTTTAAAGCCAGTTCCGAGTCTACCTTCCAGTGGACCGGGCTTATCGAATAGGATTCGCAGTGGCGCCCTACCACCGAGGTCATCGCATCGGCCTTCGAATAAATTTTGGGCGGCCCGCCACTGAGCGTAGCGAGTGATAGGTGAAGATCGGAGCGCACGGTACACGCGCTCAGAGACAGTGCCAAACTCGCCCACAGAATAAATTTAAAATGTTCCATTCTAACTCCCTTGCATCTGAAGTGAAGGAGGAGGATGAGCACTCTCCTCAAGGACTTGCAGTACTCGGATTCTGCGAATCTTACCGTTCGGCAGCTGCCACTCAATGCTCTGACCTTCGCTCAACCCGATGAGAGCACTTCCCATTGGGGCTAGGACGGAGATCTTTCGCTCTTGAATGTTCGCCTGCTCGGGATAGACAATCATGACCTCGGTCTCTTCGGCCGAATCCAAATCCTTAAAGATAAGAGTCGAGTTCATTCGCACCACACCTGCTGGCACCTCCTGACCTCTTACTAGCTTGGCCCGGTCGAGTTCATTTAAAAGAAGGTCCGCAGAGTGTTCGGTACTGTGGATTGCAATGGACTCAACAATTCGGTTGTAGTCTTCAATTGATAAAAGCAAATCGTTGCGATTTTTCATAAAATCCCTCGATAAGTAAAACTGATCCGATGAAAAATCGGACAGTTGACTGTAAATTTATATTTTTTGAACTAGGTCTCGGTAGTGGCGGTTGCCGATCGCTTTTAGCGAATGCCAACCGCGGAAGTAATAAAGATGAGCTCACATGTTAGAGAGTAGGCCTTGTGCGAATGGGATAGGCTGTACCATGGAGTATTCATACCTATATTATAGGTTCTTTCGGAAAAAATGCAAGGTGGCGTCTCTAACTTAGAAGCCAGTGTCGCTCAGGCCGTCGCTATCTTTAAATTTCTCAAAAAAGGTCGCGTAGGAAGGATAGGCTTCAAGCGCTATCAACTTTCGCGCTTGGGCCCAAAATAGAAAACTGTACAGCGCCATCGAAGCGTAGTTCCAGTCGTCTTTTTTTCTGGGATCGAGGTTTGTGACCCACTTTTCGATGTACTTAAGATTGGCAGGAATCCGAGCCCGCACACGAGATACAAAAAAACCATTGTTCTCGATATCCATGCCCTCCTCACGCATCAAAAACAAAATCACGCCTGAATCAAGGCAGCTGTAAATGCAGGAGAGAATATTTTCTTCGTCCATCGTTAATGCGCGCAATCCATGTTTTTTTATAAGGTGGTTTGCAATCACGCGGGAATCAAAAATTTTTTGCTCGCCATCGATCAAAATCGGTACCTTATTAATGGGTGTCTCTTTAGACAGGGCGATCGCATCGTTTTTGTCTTGAACGAAATTGAGGATGCGAAAATCGTGCGCAATGGAATTTTGGATCATCAGTAAGCGACAGGCGCGCACAAAAGGGGAACGAACGGAACCTATGATTGTATAAGCCATAGGTGTTTGTAGTGCTTTGGCAGTAGCAGAGCAATATGCTCTGCGGCCTTTACTCTATTTTTTTGTTTTTTTCGGCGCGACGGAATCTGGGGCGCGATAAAAGTTGCAGTGGCTTCTGACCTTGATGTTCTCAATCTTTTTAACGCATTTGACCGAGTCGCCCGATTCAACAAGCGACTTCATATGTAAATTCAATGAGTCGCCTTTGACCTCGTACTTGTCCAAGCTACAGACCTCGATACTTGTCATCACGGGCTTTAATGGTTGTGCCAAAAATTGCTTGGGATCGGAACAGCCCACGACTATTCGAACGTGATAAGGAGCATTGGTGGGCTCGCCTCTTGCCTCTTTGAACACAGTAAATGTGCCGTAGCCGGCGACCGGTATCGACCAGGCTTCGGTTTCGAATGTATCTTCCGCGTCCCCAAAAGATTTCAGTTGGGCAAAGCCGGTGACCACATAGAGACTAATAGCGATAAATAGACAAATCTTCATTACTATTCCTAATCTAAACAGGCGATGGTTTTACAGCAACCTTTTTTCGTAACACAGTCACCCGGCTGGAGATGGAAATGCTCGATATGTTTCGCATCCTGCCAATATGTCGTCCAGCCAGAACCTTTAAAGCACTTTACAATGCGAGTGAATTTTTTGATGCCGTCTTCCGTCTTACCAGTGTACGTCTTTGCGCCGCACTTGACCCTGTGGATATCGATGGCATTGCCCGTATGGTGACAAGATGGAGTCTTTTGTTTGCAATGTTTGGCACTGGGAAGAATTTCTAATAAGGGCGAACTACAACCGGGGGCGCAGCGGCTCCAGACTGGAGCAAATTTCTTACGGAGTTTGGGATTTTCTGTAACGCTCGTGTGGCAACTGGATGCACGCGCAGTCACATCGTAGCCATCGTTGTCATCATATTCATGGTCGTGATCCTCATCAAAGGAGGTCGTCGTTTCTCCACCGACGAGCTCGTCAGAGTGTGCCAGCCTTGCAAAACCCATAATGATAACTGAGACCAAAAGGATTACCCTCATTCCCCTATCGTAAGCGGGAAATCGACCCGCTCCATATATATTGTTAAAGACTGGATTAAGGTTTAGCTGAGGAGAAACTGGTTGGCTGTGGCGCGGTTAGCACGGACTGCACCTTCGCAATAGGCCAGATATAGGTCCCACATGCGAATAAAGCGATCATCGAAACCCATCTCGCGCACGTCTTTGATGGCGTGATTAAAATTGCGCCGCCAAGCTTGCAGGGTCTTCACGTAAGAGTCAGAAAACAAAAACGGCTCTGAGCATTTTAATCCGACCGCGGCCGCCTGGGATTTTATGCGCTGAACCGAGGGAAGAATGTTTCCAGGAAAAACGTAGGTCTGCAAAAAATCGGGACTGCTTCTGTAGTCGTCGTAAAACTGCTCGGCGATGGTGCTCGTTTGCAAAAGCGCTGCGCCATTGGGCTTTAGAAGATCGCGCATCCTTTTAAAAAATACAGGCCAGTACTCCTCACCCACTGATTCGAGCATCTCGATGCAGGTGATCTTATCGAACTTTCCCCGAATGTCCCGGTAATCGGCATTTTGGAGCTCGACCAGCCCTTTGAGCCCTTGTTCTTTAATAAGAAGTTCACAGTAGCGAATCTGCTCCTTAGAATTGGTAACCGCCGTCACTTTGCAGCCCACCTCTTGAGCGAGGAATTGGAACCACCCGCCCCAGCCGCAGCCAATATCTAAAACATGATCGGATTTTTTAATTTTCAATTCGCTCACGATGCGACGGAACTTGTTCAAATGCGATGTCTCCAGATCGTCACTGTCACTTAGAAAAATTCCCGACGAGTAGTTCATTCCAGCACCGAGCCACAGACGGTAAAACTCGTTGCCATGCTCGTCGTGGGTTTGCATAATTTTTTGTGTCCGAGCCTTGTCATTGCGCTGAACCCAGTATTTTAAGCGCGAAAAAAACATGCCGGTCCACGTGCCCTTGAGCGATTTTCCAAGTGCCTCGTCATTCACACACACCCACTCGATGAGAGCGGGAATATTATCGACAATGATCTGACCGTCCATTATACCCAACGCCAAACCAATGTCGCTTCTGTCGACAATTCTATCGAGCGCAGACCAGTTTTTCACAACAATGTGAATGTGAGGATCACCCTCACCGTAGCTATGGGTTTTTTGATCCGGCAAATCGAGTGTGAGAGTGCCAAACTTTCCCTGATTCAAAAGACGCAAAAATAAATATGCCTTAATGGATGGCTTACTCATGGTGTGACGTCCTTATCTGGAAGCTCAGGCTTAGAATAAAAGGTGGCCTTTTTCAACCACAGCTTTACCGCTTGATAATGAATACGGAGGAGTACAAGCGGCGTCATCCATCCATACTTAAAAATCAGACCCAGTGGATAAACGTGCTCCACCGGGAGTAAGCTCCCCTGCACGGAGGTGGTCAATACCAGTTCACCCTGACTACTGTGATAGAGAATATCCACTTTCGTGGCGGTGTCTGTAAATTTGAATTTAAATTTGTAAAAGCCCTCCACTGGAAAAAAGGGCGACACATGGAAAACCTTGTCGGCCTGAAACCACTGTTCGGGTTGAATATTTTTGTCTGGCGGTGCGATCCAGTAAAAGTGACGCTCGCCGAAAGTGTTGTTCACCTCACACAGTACCGCTTCGATGCGCTGATCGCGCCGGCACACCCAAAAACTAATGGGGTTAAAAACAAAGCCGAGTATTGCGGGCATTGTCTGGAGCCACACCTCTTCAGCGTCGTAATTGCATTTTTCTTTTAGAAACGACTTTACGTGATTTGAGAAATTTCCACTCTCGGCACGGCGATCCATATAGTCTCGAGGTTGAAATGAAAACAAATTCCACAATCCGCGCTGAAATATTTTTTGCAATCGGGGCTCGGCGTCCGTATTGAAAAATAAAAAATACAGAGGATAACGAAACTGATTTTCAGCTTTTCCATGGCGCTTGTGATACACCTGGCCCTGTCCGATATTGAGATCACTCATTGGGCCATCCATGGTGGTTGGATATTAAAAAGCTCACCCACATTGACCGCGCTCAACAACCCGTCTTCGTGAAATCCATAGCGAGACCATGCACCACAGTAGTAAACACCGCCGGTGCCCTGAATGTCTTTGAGTTCACGCTGGGCGCGAATGGCGTTCTGAGTGAACTGCGGGTGATGGTACACAAAACTGCGCTCCTGGTCACGAACCTCACGAGGTGCGTTCAAAGTAACAAAGATGTTCTCAGGGGTATTTAGAGGCTGGAGCTGATTGATATAGTACGTGAGAGATATTTTTTGCGAAGCGTCCTGGGGTTGAGAGGCCCGTACGTTCCAAGCCGCCCAGCACACTGCTGTTTTCGGCATAAACGATTTGTCCTTGTGGAGCACGGTGTGGTTCTCTTCATACGGAAAGCATTTGAGAATGTTCAATTCTTTGGGGCTTGCATCTTTTAATATTTTTAATGTGATCGGCGGATGAGTGGCGAAGACCACGCGATCAAATGTGGCCTCGCCATTTGCTGTGACAACGGTTACTGTGCCGGCGTGCCGTTTCACTTCGAGAACAGGTGTACCAAGGTGAATGTTTTTTAATTTCTTTTTTACCCGCTCCACGTAATTGCGCGAACCATTTTTAACGGTTCGCCATTCCGGGCGATTGTTCACTTGTAGCAAATGATGATTGATAAAAAAGGTGAGGAATGTGGCCGCAGGAAAAGTGAGCATTTCTTTTTCGGGCGTCGACCAGATCGCGGCTCCCATGGGCAGCAAATAGTCTTGAATAAACGATTGGCTGTAGCGACGTTTTTGCATCAGTTCGGCCAGAGTCCAGGCGTGGCGGCGAGCCAGCGCCAGATTTTTCTCGGCCTCGCGGTCAAAGCGCAAAATATCCCATAGCATGAAGTAGAAAGAGAATTTAAAAAAATTTTTGCGCTGACCAAAAACGGAATTGAGCGTGGCTCCGTTCCACTCTAGGTTTTTGTTTTCCACTTGAATCGACAAACTCATGTCCGATTTTACCGTCTCTACTCCCAATGCTTTAAAAAATGCTGTAAGATGGGGATAGGTCAGTTCGTTGTAAACTAAAAAGCCCGTATCGACGCCAATGGATTGGCTTGATGGGGTTTTAATATCCACCGTGTGGGCGTGGCCGCCCAATCTGTTTTCAGATTCAAACACATGGACATCGTGCTCCTGGCTCAATATCCAAGCAGCGCCGAGTCCACTGATACCTGCTCCAATAACTGCAATCTTCAAACGATCTCCTCGTGTGCGGGAACATGCCAACACCGAAAATACTTTAGTTCAACTGCCCATGAAAGGTAACAGAATTAGCTCAGTTAACTCAAGAGCTAAAGATGGATCGCACCGAAAGCACAATCAACAAGCCAGTAAGACTCAAATAGCCAAGCACTAGCGCCCACTGGTAACCCGTTTTTAGAGAACGTGCCGGTAAAAGTGCGCACACCGATAAGAAAGAGCAGAATGTAAGCATAAAACCCACCGTCTGCAGTAAGTCTTCGAATTGCACGAAAAGAAGTACCACTGCGGTCAACGCATACTGAAAGACCAGCACACGCTGAGGGTGTTCTCCGCTGCGAAAGTAAAAAAAATTCGGCAGTATGTTATCCTCCGCCATGCGCGAATATATGCGAGGAACGATGACTAGAAAGGAGGAAATCGTTGAGAGCAATCCCACAGCGATGAGTGCAGAGATGATGCGATCCACACCAAAACCCGTTGTGGAGTGAAAAAATTCGGCCACCACATCGACCCTGCCTGTGAGGTTTGCGGCACTTGTACCGAACAACAGCGGGACATTGAGGAGCACATACATGATAAATACGTACATAGCACCCTTTAAAGACGCTCGAGTGATGGCCCGGTTGTCACTTGTCCACTCACTGACCACGTAATACACCGAGTTCCAACCCGAGTACGCATAAGCAATCCAAAAAAAACTTCCCGCAAACTCCGGTGCATGGAACGTTGTGGGAGCTTGTGGCCAGCGCCAATCGGCGCAAACAAATGCGGCGACGACCACCATACAAAATAGAATAATTTTAGTAGTTACGCTGAGATCATGGATCCACAGTCCCCGATGCAATGAAACCCAATGCACAAAGAACACCAGCGACAATGCGCCATATGCGATCAGTGAGATTGGCAACTTCAGATGTGTGGCCTGAGCAAAATAGCTTGCAAATGCAAAGCAGCCGCCTGCCAGCGGCCCAGTAAACCCCATGGTGACCGTTATGAAGCCGCCAAATATACCGAGCCATGGATGAAAACCGCGCGCTAAAAAATGATACTCCCCACCTGAGCCCGGATACGCCTTGTGGAGGCGTGAATAACTGTACACACCCAATAGGGAATACACTCCGCCCAAAATCCACACCGCAAGCACCCACCAGGGAGAACCGAGATCGCGCAGAGCAAAACCGGTGGTTGTAAAGATGCCGGTGCCGATGGCATTAGCGGCGATGAGACTGGTCGCGCGCCTTTCGTGAAATGTTGTCGATGGGGTTGTCACTTAAAACAGATTGTAGGCCGTGCAAATCAGTAAAAGATAAATCAACCCAAATAGGGTTAAAAAAGGGCCGCCGTATTGAGCCCATTTTCTATGTTTTTTCTGGGCGGGAGTATGAAACTTTCCTTCAAACAAAACGCCCCATCCAATCAAAGTGAGGTAGAGACCAAAAAAAAGCGCCATCAAAGGCGGGCCAAAACTCAAAATATAGTGCATTCGGTACTCCCTAGCTGAAACTGTTTTGTCGGCGCAGAGCTAAAACGGTCCGTTCCTTTTATCAACGCCACCTTGGATATTAAAATGTTTCCACGAAATCCCGCCGATGTCTATCTAGAAAGTTCAGACGAAAGACGTCAATCCGCTTCCTCTTATTACAAACTTCCAGTAAAAAGGAACTCGAGGTGCTTATGGATGCATACATTTGGGGAACAGTTTTTATATTCGCACTTTTTCAAGTGGGAGCTGTTTTTGGATTGTGGTGGCGACGCAATGATATCGCCGACGTGTTGTGGGGGCCGGGGTTTTTTCTTGCCGGTCTTGGAGCAGTTTATGGATACAGTAAGGAATACGGTGACTTTGATTTTGGGCCCACGGAATTTTTAATATTCGCTCTTGTCGCAGTGTGGGCACTCAGGCTTTCGATCTACATTGGCTTTCGCTATTTCAATAAAGGGCATGAAGATGTGCGCTATAACAATTGGCGAAAACAATGGGGTAACACATGGTTGTGGCGCTCCTATCTGCAGGTCTTCGTGTTGCAGCCGCTCATTCTCACCATTATTGCGCTTCCTATAATGAAAGTGGTGGCTCATGCGCAGCAACCGATGACGCCGCTCGTGATCGCTGGTTTGGCGCTTTGGGTGTTCGGTTTTTTATTTGAAGCCATTTCTGATTACCAGCTCAAAGTGTTCGCCGGCAATCCTAATAATAAAGGGCGCGTGATGGATCGTGGATTGTGGCGCTATACCCGCCACCCCAACTACTTTGGCGAAGTGACTCTTTGGTGGGGTTTGTTTTTAATGACTGTGAGCTTAGACACCTGGTGGCTCGTTTTCTCACCGCTGGCGATTACCTATCTGATCCTCAAAGTGTCGGGAGTCAGTATGCTCGAAGAGTTGATGAAAGACCGGCCAGGCTACAGCGAGTACAAAAAACGCACGTCGGTGTTTTTCCCAATGCCTGTAAAAAAATAGCGTTCGCGAACCGGGTTTAATGAGAGCGCGTTTACGAGTTTAAAAGATCGAGGGTGGACCCTGCACGGAAAGATCGGGCATGGATTTACCGTGCGCACGACCGACCTGAGTCAAAAAATCCCGCGCCGATGGGGTCATTAGATCCCAAACAAAATTGGAGCGATACAGGAGTGTGGAATCGCCCGTTTCTTTAAACTCACGGTCGATGCGCTCCTTGAGAGCCTCAAAGAACCCAGGATGGAGCATTCCACTCCCCACACGCGCAATAAAAACAAGTTCCGGCATGTGCTCTTCCATGATCTTAAACGGCACCTGGTTCTCGAGCATGCGATCAAAATCCTCGATGCGGATTTCGGCGCGACTCAAATCCACACCTTGAGCGCGCAGCCAGGTTAAAAACATCACAAAGTCCTCGAGCGACGGCCGATAGTGGCCCGAACGATTGTCGATGCGTTTAACAACGCCGTTTTCAAGAAAAACGTTGCCTGCGAACTTTACCTCTCCCCCACCCATAAATGTAGAGTGATGGATCGATTTTGCCGATTCGTCAAAAATGCGCAAATGTTCCGAGCGGGTCATTCCGAAAAATTGGTAGCTGGTGGACAAGACAAACTCGACAAGCGGAGTGTCTAAGCTCTCATCAAATCGGTGATCCTTTTTTGTGACCGCAGTTGTTACAGTTTGAGTTTTCCCCTCGCGCATTTGCACAAATAGGCCGTCTTTTACAAACCATTCGTAGCGCGCGCGGGCGCTCGCATTGCGCAAATAAAAAACGTTACTGTCTTCGAACCGCTCATAACGAAAGCGCTCGAGCATGGGGATAGTGCGAAGTTCAGGTGGCGATGCGGTTAAAGAAGTAAGAGCGAATATATCGTAGCATGCCAATTGCGCGGCTACGGGTGAGGAAAACCCTAAAAGTAGAGCAAGAGTAAGAAGGCCCATGAGACGTGCACGCATGGCTTTTCACTCTACAATGTATGTGCCACGGGCCGTGCGGCGTGAGCGCTTTTAGATGGAATTTTGGCTATTAACGGCAGTGAATCGCTGTCTAGATTGTGAACACTCGGGAAATGTTTTCCCGGCCTTCTAGTTTAAGCTCGCGCTCTCGGATTCGTTGCGCGCTTGCTGATCCTGAACATTGCGCCAAATTCCTTGGCTCGCGCGCCCAGGGAGCATACTTGCGATCTGGCCTGCGGCCTCGGGGTGGAGACTGGTATAGCCATAAATGATTTCGGCTTTGAGCTCCGCCTGAAGTTGCCGAGTGTTCTGTGGAATGGACGGATTTTCGATGGTGGGGTCAGAGACAATCTCTCGAATGATGGGCGCCACAGCGTCGTGATCTGCCTGCACGGCCTCCATTAAAAACTTCACACTTTGATCCTGGAGTTTGGCATTCTCAGGCGTTGGATAGAGAACGGATTTCCGAATGAGTTTGAGAATGCCTTTGTTTTTTAGGGCAACGATGTATGCTTCGCGGTCGTCTTCGGTTTTGAGTAATTTGTTATAAAGGTTATCAAAATCTTCAAGCTGAGTGATGAGCTCATTCTTTTCACTAGCTGTGAGCGTGACCACAGTGGGAACTGCGGTCGCCACATAGGGTTTTGCTGCCAGTACTTGTTTCGGCACCGTCAGCTTCGCCGCGGGCTTTTCGCCTGCGGCGAGAATGGGTGCCTCGATGGTGATGGTCTCCGGTTGGGCTGGCATAAACGTCCACACCAGTAAACCCAACACTGTCACTGCAATGGCAACACTTTTTAGCTTGGATACGTAAGCACCATGTCTCATTACTTAAAGATTCCCTTCGTCAGTTTTTTACGAAGAAGCGACTTGTTTAAATTGCCCGCACCTTCGTTTTGGAAAAACGCTGTACCGTTTAAGTAGCCGTTGGTCACAACAATGTTTTCCTGTGGAACGGAGGACTGCACGAATACATTGTACACTTTTCCAAAGTACAGGATGGATTCTACGGATGCGATCGGATCCACGCCGCCACCCAGGACAACCAACGAATCACCGGCTTTGAACTGATCGGCAGTGGTCATTGAGCCATCGGTTTTTAACAATGGATGGTTGGGTGTTACACTCAACGTTTTACCCGACTCCATTGTGAACACCAGCACCGGTTGCTCAGTATCAACAAGCTCCGTCACCCACTGCTCCACTTTTGATGCCTTTAAATTACGACTTTCCATAGAGCTGTTTTTCGACATGGTTGCCACACGGTCATACTTTTCCGTGAGGGCTTTTACAAATTCCACAGCGCCCATCTTTTTACCTGCACCCGACGCAAGAATTTGTTCTTGGGGGATTGCGCAGGAGGATACGCAGACTGCAGCTATGTAAACGCCCTCAGGAATTGAGCATGAGCCGGATTTAGAAGTTGGCGCTTTCCACATTTTCTCAGGATTTGTGGCATTGTTCATAAACGTCGGATACAAACTACGAGTCGAATCGATTGTGATCCCGCCGTTACCGGCTTTTACGTTATCAAAGTTTGCAAGGAATTCCGCGAGCATTGGCACCTCGGCCGAACACTTCACCATCCATTCGTAGCGGCCATGAGCTTGCGTATTGCTCAATGAATCGCCGTTACAACGGTAAGCAATATAGTCGCGGCAGTAGCGCTCTTCCACCCACGGCGTGTACTCCACGACGGTGCTCTCTAAAGCCACTTTGTGATCGATACAGGCGTACGTCTTTTTGGTGATCTTGTCGCGATTTTGCAAGATCACGCCGATTTCATTTTTTGGACACTTCTTAGAGGTGTTGTCTTCTTCGGCCACAGTGGTGACATCTACACGGCGCACGGCTTGAGGGTTACCGTCGCACTGGCGCGTTTTCTCGAGTTGAATCTGACCTGCGCAAAATTTATTGTCCACCTTCGCGCCCAGATTGTTGCGGCACTCGTAAATCATCGACTGCAGTCCACCGCAATCGGCAGTACATTGTGTGTAGTTGCCTGTGGCGTGGTAGCTATAGGTTGGACATTGACCTTTGGTGATCAAGTCACCAAGTCTGCGGTCATGACTGTTTACAGAACCATTAGAACAGGTGCGGTCTTCGATCTCCTTATAAATATCAAAGTACCCTTGTTCGCCGAACGAACACTGTAAGGCCACTTGGCGTGTGCCCACTTCGATATTGGTTTTCACTGTGCCATTGGGACCAAAGTCGCCGCAACCGGATTGACACTGGTACACCAGGTTTGTGGTGGAGCCCGAGAGGACACCGTTTGCGCATGAGCGAACCACTTTATTCTGTTCACACGAATTGGCGGGATTGCTGCTGGAATAAAACGTGTAGGATCCGCCATCGATCAAGTAGTACTGACCACCGACAACGATCACACCGCTGGCGCCAGCTGGAGCACCTGCTGGAAGCGGACACGCTTGACCACGACACTCGCCTTCGCTCACTTTTTCTTTATCAGTAGATACTAAGATCCAATCGAGAACATTTTCTGTGCGTGCGCAACTTTCGTTGTGGCGATCTCGGTAGGTCACAGTTTTTGTACCGTTCACACCGCAGTTCTCTTCTTCGTCGTAGTTTGCACCATACGTGGTGCGCGTTTGGCCTTCGGTGGGACAATTATTTTGAACCTGCGCATCGTTCACCTGAATTTTACGGGTAATGGAGATTGTGGGCATTTGCGGATTGTTCAAATGAATCACCGCAGTCACAGTGTAGAGGCCGGTCGCGCCGTAGATCTTGTTCACAGTTTCGCCGGTGTCACTCGTGGTGTCGCCAAAATTCCACGCGACGCGATTGAGGTGTGTACGCACACAGGCTGGCAGAAATACAGAGAACACGTTGGTGTCACCCACGTGGTTTTCACTGGGAGCAGATACGGCAAGTTGAGTGGCACAAAACAGCTCATCACTGTCCTGAATCACGCTCACAAAATGCTCTATACTTGTTGTAACACCCGCGCTATCGATGGCGATCACGCGTACGGCGTAGGTGCCCACTTCTGTATAGGCATGGGTGACGCTGGACTCAGTAGTGTTCACCACTGCTGTGTCGCCAAAATCCCATTGGATCGAAGTCAGCGTGACTCCGCTCGGCGCAATGAGACTAAACGTATTGTTCGCATACACCTTAGTGATCTGTGGGCCCGAGAACTGAATCTGTTCTCCCATAACAGTGGCTTTTGTCATGAGCTGCTGATCACCGGCATCGCTTCCCGTGAGCGTGGCTGCAACCACGTACTCGCCTGGGGCTTTATACTGGGCCGTGGCGACGCCACCTTTCGAAATTAACTTTGCAGCTCCCGGCACATTCCATTGCACCTTTTGAGCACCCGAACACAACGCATCCGTGCTCAGCTTAAATTGCATCACACTATTGACGTCGGCGCTGCTCGCGGAACTTTGAATCTCTAAATCGTTGCCGGCTTTGGACATGCCAGCCGGGCAACTGAGTTGATCTATTGATTCTGCAACTTCCGCAGTGTTATTGGATTTTGAACAAGATGCCGTAGCTAAGAAGAGACCCAAACTGATAGAACCTAAACGTGATAAAACACTTTTACACAAATCCATATGTGTACACTCCTCTGCTTTCATCAAACTATACGCCTGGGCTGCAGAAACAGTGAACGAATTTGCAAAAGTGTCCTCGAACAAAACACAGATTCTCCACGAATTACAGAATGTTAGGGAATCTGTCGAACTTGTTTCCAAATAAGTTTGCGAAAATGTCGAACTTTTTAATAGTTATTCCCGTGACCTGTAGGACCACCTGTTGACGGCAGCTGCTCAGCAATATTACTAAATACTAATGGTCGAAAAACTCCATCACTTTAATAAGCAACTGCGCGCCCTCCATCGCCGCCTGCTCGAGAGAGAACGTTTGGCTGCAGAGCAAAGGTCGCAGACAAAATTAAACCCGTTTGCGTTTCTTACATTGCTCATGCATGACCCGCAGTTTACGTGGTTGCGCCCTCTATCGACCTACATGTCGGATCTCGATGCATTTTTGGACGATGTGGAAACCCTGCAAGCTTCAGATGTCACCCGAATAATAAAAGAAATGAGCGAGATCACTAAAGAGGCCAAGTTTTCCGAACGCTATGAGCTGCACAAGAACGAGGATCCTGAATTCGCAGAGCTCCACTCTCAATTTATCAAAGCCATGGAAAGTTTCTAATCCCTAACGCATGTGCTAATTAATTAGGCACGCGGATCTGTAAACATTGCCATTTGCTCTGAACATTTTATCCCGTGAAGGAATGGGCCTGACCTCCACCTCTCTCTTCTATAACTCTTTGGGTTCAATCAATTCGGGGACGCGCCAATTTGGGTGGCCTCCAAACCTAAGGAGTAACTAATGGTAAAAAGTATTCTATTTGTAGTTGCAGCACTTGTGTTTTCAACTGCGTCTGCTCACCACAATGAACTGCACTCAGCTCAAAGCGTTGCTAAAGTATTGTCTAAGGCAATGGACCGCGAACTTTCTCAAGAGGAAATGAACAACGTTTCTGAAATGGTAAAAGTTCTTCAAGCTGAAAACAAAAAAGGTGCCGTAGCTCAAGCGGCCGAAGTGGCTCCACTCGATAAGCGCATTGTCGGTTACAACCTCGGTTGTGTAACTGTTAAAGGTGCCGTTCTTTTAGCCTCTACTCAAAAACTCGTTTGTACCAATCTTCAAGAGGTTATCCTTATCTCTAAAGCTGTTGATACAAACGACACTGGCACATTCAACGTATCTGCCAATGCTGGTCTCGTTTACGCTCGCATGTTCGTAACAGAAGACGCTAACAGAGACCTTCAAGGTTCAATCCTTTTACAAGAGCCGGTTGATGCTATCGGTATCGACGGTTCTTACATTGGTGGCGCACAAGTTGTGTTCTTCTCTTCACCGAACGTAACATTGCAACTGTGGGGCGTGATTGCTGGCGCCGGCGGCGGATACGTTTTTGAACAAAATGGTGCTGTCGATCGCGCCACTTGGGAAGGCACAACTCTTAATATTAAAAAGTTTGATTTCTAATTTGTATTAGAAATTTGTTTTTGCAATAGGCCTGCGCAAGCGGGCCTTTTTTTTATTGCGGCGGCGGAACTTTTTTTGAAATCATATTGGCAAAAAACAGGGCGAGCACGGCATAACTGGTAAATAGGAAAAACCCGATTTGTAGTGTGGTGTCGTTGGTGGAAATCAGCGTGACCTGAGGCGCATATTCAGCGAGGGTTTTAAATTGCGTGGTCACCATTCCATTGAAGCCGATGTAGGCCATCATAATGGCGACAATCTGCACATCGGTCATCGACCACTTTCCAGACTTGAGCACGAAAAACTTTATCCACCAATTGCTGCGAGCACCGAACACGTCGTAGTAGTACACCACCGACGATGTCATCTTAAGAATGGGGAAAATGATGCTGAAAGCGACCATCAAAATGCCGACAATCTTCATCGGCCACGAAGGATCCTGAATGAGAATCCAGAACACGTCGAGAATACTTTTACTCTGAAAATAAACGATTTGATTCTCAAATTCGATGGGATGGCCCAAAAGTGTAAAGGCGAACTTGGAAATTTTGGCATCCATGTCGATCATCGGACAGGTGACTCCGGCATAAAGCAGTGCGAACAAAGCCCCCCAGCACAAAAAGAAATGGCTGCCCGGCAGTCGCGTCTTATGGTTTGAAATTGCAAACAAGATCACTGCTATAATAATGGCAATCCAAGTGAGATAGAATAAGTGACGATTCTCAGCCGGAACCTCGCGGGCCAAATGCTCACGAGTGGCATCGATTTCGTCCAATCCAGCGCGGGCCATGATCGCATTGATCTCGCCCATTTCTTGCTCCTCAAACGTTTTATCGAGATAACCACGAACTTGTTTTTTAACCACCTTTTTAAGTTCTTTTTGTGACTCATCCTTTGTCATCTCGGCGACGATTGTATCCGCGTACTCAGGAATTCCTTTTTTGATATCGTCCACATCCACAAAGGCGTTCATTATTTTTTGTTTGATCCAACCTGTGGTCGAGCCCTTGTTGGCCTCTTTGACCTGTTCGTCGACCTTGTCGATTAGCGATGAGAGTTGAGTCTCAACGTGCTCTTTGAGCTTTTCCTTGTTATTTTTGTCGATCTCGAAATTTTGAATTTCCGAAACAAGAATATTAGTGAGTTTAACTTTCCAGGAGTTCACATTGAACAGGCCGTACTTCATGTGATTGATATTGGCGTTGTCGTACTTGCGCACCTGTTGATCCATGGAGCGTATGGTGATCTGGTAAAGAACACCAATGAGGACTGCGAACAGTACAAATGCGATAGAAAAACGAACGTATTTTAAAAAGGTTAGCATATACGGATAGTACTGACTCTCAATTTGTTGAACAACTTGTTTTTAAACCGAATACTAGCATTCCACATCGGCGTGGCGCCGACATCCTTCGGCCAACTTGTTCAGAATCTCTTTGGACAGTTCCTCATGGTAGAGACCGTAGGATTCTACGAATAAACCCTTGATATTTTTTGGCTCTGAGGAAATTGCATACAAAATAGCCTGATCATCGGGATCCGAGGTGTTTTCAAAACGCACCACTTTGTCGATTTCGAACTCTTCTGGATAAATCTCGATGGCACCCACGCGACAGGAAAAGTGATCATAATCGGCACTGAGGTTTTCCCGATAACCGGCGTTCTCCAGATCCACTATTGTATCGGCAAGAGAAATCATAAACCCAGTGCCTGCTTCGGATATATCTTTTAAGGTTTGTGTGCTTCTATTCATACCCCCAGTATGGCATGGGACGCCCGCAATTGTGCGATAGTCTCTTGAAAATTTCGTTGAGAAATAAGCACAATCTTGGGTCCGACTTCGGCGAAACCGTCAGAATCCCACCGGAACCCCCGGCGCTAGTGGTAAGAATTGCGAAATTAACTCGCCGTCGCAGCAAAATGCCCTATGCGAGCTGGGGATCTTGAGGTAATAGACTTGAAGAGGCTCTATGCAAAACGCGCGACAAACGCAACACGCATCATCAGGAAAAGACCGAGTTCGGCACGTCTCCCATTTTATCGAGACTGCAGACCGTTTTGTAAAGATGGCGGCAGTGGATGACTTTATGCTTGTGCCCTATCGCGATACTCAGCTGCCTTACTTTTCAAAACTTCCCCCTGAGAATCAAAAACAGATTCTAGAACAAATGAACTTAATGATTGAGCTGGGAATTCAACTCCACAGCGAAAAACAAAGCATTCGCGGTAGCCAGTATGCCTGGGCCTTTTGCAAAGCGCTGGGTATGGTCCCCCCGCATGATCTTTACGGCCGCATTCCCGAAAATACTGTGATTGATATCTATGACTCCAATCACAAGTTGATTTTTGCCTGCCTGGATTTTTTCGAGATAGTCAGTTACTCTCTCGAGGAACTCTATAGCCGGCCCTGGATGGATTTGTTCGTTCGCGAAAACACCGAGGTCTTTGAGGCATTGTGGGACCTGAGTAACGCCATGCTCGAGGGCAAACACGATGGCCCTGTAGACACCTCGCACCTGGATTCCTGCATAATTCGTGAAACCGCCCACCCCGAGTTGCGCTGGGCGCGAATGAAGCCGCGTCTCTTTGCACCTCTCTTTAAACACCGCAAGGTTTCAGGCTACATTTGCGCCAATGAAATTATCGAAATGTCTATCGACTGTATTCCTGCAAAGCGCCGCCTCGCCCGCGAAACGTGATCCATTAATATTCAATGACTGCTTCTTGGTATCTCATCACCGATTTGCTTTATAAAACGCTTGCACCGTTGGTGCGCCATAACGTCTTTCCAAATCCAATATTCCAAAGTGAAAGCGGGCCGCTTTACCAAAATAATCGGTAAACAGTGCATTGATTCCGGCGCCACTCACCGCCCCCAGCACCGGTATCGCTTCTGCTACTATTTTTTCGGTGACGGATGTTCCAAACTGTTTGCTCACTATATTGAGTACACGCGCCAACTGGGGGCCAAGACCTGCCACACCCTTAATCACTGAGGTGGCATTGTTCATGGCCATCAGGAAGCCCAGGCGCGCGGTGTAGTAGGCACTATCCATCTCGTCGTCGCTTTGTTTTTTACTGCCAAGAGTGAGCACATACAAACACTCGAGAGCGACATCAGGATCTGAGGGATTAAAGTTAAAATCTTTAGCAATCGCTACAATATTGCGCATGATGAGCGTGGTGGAAATGGGTAGCTCCACGACTGCACCCACAACTCCAAAAAATCCCCCGACGGCTCCACTCACTGTGGTGATCCCGGTATGGGCATAGCGGTGCATGCAGCTTTTTTGCAAGGACACCTCCCAGGAGTAGTGCTGCGCTGAAGGAGTGGATTTGATGGCGATATCGAGCGATTTTTTAAGTGCGCTGTCTACCGCCGCGGCGATCTTAGCCTCCGCACCCGCCGGCAACTTTTGCAGTGCCGAATCCAGCGGCTTGCCGACGTAGTTGACGATCGACATCAACAAGGCCTCATTTTCTAAAAAACTCTTGGCCTGCAATAAAAACTTTTTTTCCGATGGGGTGAGCATTAAACCTCCTGCAAACAACACCAGTCTAGCACGTTTCAGTGGCACGATCACATGCATTGATGTGTAAATCTCATCAAATCCAATCACAATAACCATACACCATCAGTGGGATTTGCAACTCGCACAATATACCTTAGTTCTCAAGCCGGGATCTTCTACACGAAGAAAGCTTGGCGAATCACCACAAACTGAAAGGACTTGTATGAAAACTATTTTACTAGCAGCACTGTTTCTCGCCTCCACGGCCCGCGCCGACGATAGCGACTTCGTCAGCTCGGTGACGGCCATCCTGCCCGACAAATCGGAGATCACTGTTCTTGCAAACACATTCAAGCAAACACTTTACACCTTTGATATGGACGCTGATGGACAGTCGGCGTGCAATGCTAAATGTGCCGAGGTGTGGCCACCCATCACCTTGACAGCCGAAGAGGTTACAGCACTCACTGGACATCCCACCTTGGGTGCCATCACCCGCGCAAGCGGCCTGCAACAACTCACCCATAGAGGTCAACCCGTGTACTTGTTTCACCTAGATCGAGCGATTGGCGACATTAAAGGCGATGGAGTGGGTGGAGTTTGGCACATCATTAAGTAGAACGCTCAAACCATTGCAGCGACTTCGGACGAGGGCTCCCGTTCACGAATGTTTTTTTGATCGGGAAGCTCCTGACTGTACTTTTCTTTAAGAACCACGTAGCCGCGCAATAAATCCTGTTGCTCGGCGAGTGTGAACAGATTTTCGGCCTGCTTCCACAACTGCTGTTCCTCTTTATGGATATGATGAAGTAAATTGGCTTTAAATACGGTAAAAAGCGGCATCCAGCGCTCGTTGTTGGCGCTAATTTTTTTAAGGTTGGCCAGTAAGTCGTCCACCGCTCGATGCTCCTCGTAACCTTCATTGACAATCTCTAGTCCATAATTTTTTTGGCTCTGGGAGCGCAAGCGCAACAATGCATAGAGAGTTTTTTCTTCGGCACGGGCGTGGGGCACTAATGCCCTGGCGATTTGAGCCAAGCGCGATTTGCGCTCGCGCACTTCACAAGTGTCCACCTCAAGTATGAGCGCGCGCAAATCGTCGTGCTCTTTTTTGAGCTGCTCTAAAATCGTGACGTGCTCCATATCCATTGGCGTTGGCTTTTGCTGTTTTCTCATGGTTCCTCCTGCGTATTCAATTATGCTACAGTCACTTGATGTGGGAATTATCGCTCTCCAGTTAATATAATATGTAAACATCTGCACATAACGGATCCATTTTTGGCACCACCTTATGTGAAACGAATAGGAATTCAAAGATTGGCGCCCCATGGTCATGCCGTTCACACATTTGCAAAAATATGCACAATATCTACATAGGACGCTTATCGACCTTTTTATTGTGCGCCCTTATTATTGTTCCATGATGAACATTACAAAAACAGACGCCTCCATCTTAAGACCGCAGCACATCGAAGCACAGGAACACGTTGTGGATTACCAAGACATTCTAGACTTTTGGTTTCACGAAATTGACCCGAGTGACTGGTTCGAACCCTCAAAAGAATTTGATGATATGCTGCGCGCGCGTTTCACCTCTGTCTTCAATGAAGTTCGCGATGGTAAAATGGCACATTGGCGCGAAACGGCTGAGGGACGGCTGGCTGAGATCATCGTCCTCGATCAGTTTCCACGCAATATTTTTCGCGGAACTCCTCAGGCATTTACCGGCGATGAGATGGCATTGAACTTGGCGCGTGAGGCGATCAGCCTGAATCTGGACGAAAAGTTAACCGCCGAACAGAAAGCGTTTCTGTACATGCCGTACATGCACAGCGAAGATAAAAGAATCCATCAGTATGCGGTGTTGCTGTTTGCGCAAAATGGCCTGGAAGAGCAACTCAAGTTCGAAAAGCTACATAAAAAAATTATTGACCGCTTTGGGCGCTATCCCCACAGAAACGCTATTTTGGGGCGTAAATCCACTGATGAGGAGCTGGAATTTTTAGAGACCCCGAACTCTTCGTTTTAGAAGTTGGTGCTTTGGAGTAGGGTCTGTTTCTACGTCAACAAAGGGTAGTTTTTGTGTAAATTCGTGCACATTTCACGTGAGTTGTAGTTATTTTGACCAGCGATTGCCGATGCCGCTCAAAGGCATTTTTTCCAAAATAGAGATTTAATTTTGAGAGTAACGAGCGCGATGCTACGACTGAAATACATGAACTCCCCCTTTTTTCACTCGCTACTCATTCTCTGCTCGTTCGCTTGGACACTACACGCCAAGGCGGGCGGGACCACTATGACAATGAACCATCTGCGCACTCAAGCCTTTGCCAGCTGCCAGAGCGTTTACAATAAACCGGTGATTGAACCCGTTCCCATGCTTGATCCGCCGGCCACCGGGAATCCTTGGGACATCGGCTTGGTCTACCAAGAGGAACTGGCCATCACGAGCCCCAAAATATTGGATCAGCATAATTTTTACTTCTTAGCCAAACCACGTGCAGCTTTGAACAATTTGGGAATGGATATTTATATCTCCGATGATGGCGGAGCCACGTTTCAACTGAAAAGCTGGGAGGACGCGAATGTGGACTATTCATCAAAAAGCATTCAGCCCTCTATCGATAAGAATGCAATACCACCAGCGGGTCGTGTTCTCACCGAAATGATCATTGGTCATGCCTCACCTCACGGAGGTTACCCTCAACTGTTCAACATCCGCTCGAGTGCCTACTTGCGATTTTCCGGCTACAAACAAATTCAGGGCGCCTCTTTACGCCTTGCCGCCCACCGCATTTTTGGCGAAAGTTTACCTGAGAACTCCGCAGGAGAGGACTTTCCCGTCGTTCGCAAAGTCTTTGGCTACGCTCGCAATTCACACACCTCCACATTTTTACTCCTCGTGGAGAACGGCTTATTTTGTGGTGCACTTCAGGTGGATATGAATGAGGGCGACGATGCCAACATGGTTATCGATAGCTATTGGTACACACGGGAAAACTTTGCGTGGCAAGCGAGCCCGCACACAGCATTGGTCGCTTACAGCAGTATGTTGTGGAAAACAGAATTAGACACTCCCGAAATCCTCACCGACGAGGCCCACGACTCGGACTCCCTCAAAGTGTACTACCGGGATCACAAAAGCGTGCACCATCAACTCATCCCTCCGCCAGAAGGAATTCGAGTGACGTCCTATGAAGACTATGGCCTGCATGGTTGGTCACTGAATAATGAGGATCAAGACCCCTATCACTATTTGGACTTTGCAAGTGCGCTAGGAGAAACCAATTACGACAAACGCGCCAGTTACGCTGTGGAAATTCTTGCGAGTAATGTTAAAACGGCTGTGACCTCGTACGAGCAGGCCACTCAGTTTGAATATGCCGATAATATCGTGGCCGCTTCCACTTTACGTCAGGATATTTCTAAATCCACCACTGCAAGAGACTATATTCACTTTAAATACAAAACAACATCCTACTACCCCCCATCACCCTACGTGATGCCCAGGTAGATCTAAGGCTTACGGAGAATGAACGACATGATTTTACAACTTCTATTGTCAGTGGCCTCTGCAACAAGCCCCCTCACTTGCGACAACATCAACTCACAAATCGCTGCGCTCCCGCCAGCGGGCGGCGAAGTGGTTCTTGGACCTGGCACGTATTCCTGCAAAGCACCCATCATAATTAATCGCGATAACGTTTCGCTGCGTGGAGCCGGCAGCTCAAAAACCATTTTACGCGTCGATGACGGACTTGCACTTCCGGTGGTTGTATTGGGCGAACCCAAAACCACCCGCCGCCGTTCAAAACAGGGCTTGCGCTTTTATCCGATCAAGAGCACCCGCAATTTGGCCGTGTCTGGACTCACGATCAATGGCAATCGGCACACTCACTCCAATCAAAAAGAACATGAGTGCTACGATTTTAAAAAACAGATGAGTACTTTTTGTGGTGAAGATCCTGGCTACATGATCCGCAACAACGGAATCACGATTCGCGCCGCGCATTCGGTAGTGATCGAGGACGTTGTGACTCACGGGCACCTCTCTGGCGGTATTGTGCTAGAAAAAATTTCCTCCGATATTTTGATCGATGGCTTTAAATCCTATGACAACTTTTTTGATGGATTCGCCGGGTACGAGACGCGCAACTGCACAGTTCGCAATTTCGAACTCAATGGCAATGGCTATTCGGGGATATCGGTAGATATCGATTTCCAAGGCAATATCTTTGAAGACGGGCGCATCTTCGACAATGGAGACAATGGTGTGTTCTCTGCGCAAGTCGGCCACAATATCTATCGCCGCTTAGAGATCGCAAATAACTCTACTTTTGGATTTTATTTTGATGGCAGCCGACAAAAACTCGCTGATGGCACATCTACATTAATTCCCAATTCCTGTGATGGAAACGCGATCATCGACACTCAAATTTCTGGCGGCAAGGCCGGAGTTTACGTCAATCACATCTGCCAGAACATTCTACTGGAGTCCGTAAGTATTTTACATCCCACCCTCAACTGCACATCCTATTTTCCAGGTTCATTGATTTTAGAAAAAGGTTTAACCTGCGCCGCTGAAACTGCGGCGCAACTTTTAAGTGGAGAACCACAATGATTGCCCTCATCACACTTTTTATGTCTTTTGCAGCGCAGGCCGAGTGCCCGAGCACAGTGAATTCCATCCGCCGCATGGCATGTTTTAGTGCGCCGGTAAACTCCTGCACTGAAAATCTCTATCACGCCAATGGCAAGTTGGCGTACTCGAAAACTGTTAAAAACTGGTACAACCCTTCCGGCACCGTGGCCTATTCCAATACCACCAAGAATATGTTTTATAGTGGTGGCCAGACAGCGTTTTCGAATTCCACAAAGAAATGGTTCTTTAGTAATGGGCAAACCGCGTACAACAACTCCACAAAAAATTGGTTTCACGCCAATGGTCAGACAGCCTATTCGAGCTCCCTCGACATCCTGTACTACTCCAATGGAGTCAAAGCCGGCGAGTACGATTATGTGGTCGAATGGGAAATGCTGGATTTTGTGGGCATCAGTGGCTGTTAGCGGAATAGGAAATACCGAACGTGAATGAACGATTAAAACCGTTGACCGAGCAATTTGCAAATCTTCAAGACCTGGTCTCTAAGCCGTTTGCGGAATTTAGCAATTCCAAACTGACCATTGCCGGTATCGTTATTTCCATTCTGATCGTGTTCATCGCATCCCGCGTTGGTAAGTATGTCGGGCGTGCGCTGAGCCGCACTCTAAAGATGCGCGACGTGGATTCCGGTGTTCGCGACTCCCTCGAAAAATTTATCGGTTACGCGGCAATCATTGTGGGGATTTTGTTCGCGCTCGACAATTTGGGCGTGTCACTCACATCACTCACTGCCATCGGCGCGATTGTGATGGTCGGTGTGGGCTTTGGCTTACAAAATATCACGCAAAATTTTATCTCTGGACTCATGTTATTGATCGAGCGCCCCATTAAAGTGGGCGACATCGTGATCGTGGGTAACACCGAAGGGCGCGTGGTGGATATACGCGTGCGCTCCACAGTCGTGCAGACGCGCGACAATGTTACTATTATAGTGCCCAATTCGCGCTTTGTGTCTGAAGAGGTCACCAATGAGAGTTACGGGGACCAAAAAATTCGCCACCACATAAAAGCGAGCGTCGCTTACGACACAGATATTCAGCTTGTCATGGACACTATGGTGGAAGCTGCTAAAGGTCATGACCGCGTGATGCGTGAGCCACCACCGGTGGTATTGCTCAAGAATTTTGGAGATTCGGCATTGGAATTTGACTTGCGTTTTTGGTCCGAAGATATTTGGCGCATCGAACCTATCACGAGCGATATTCGCGTGGTGATCGTCCGATTATTTAAGGAACGTAAAATCGAATTTGCCTACCAACAGATGGATCTCAACCTGAAGAGTGCCGATCTAGCGGCACTTCGCAGTGCCAATTCATCTCAACATACGGATTCATCTCCTATCTAAATTTTAGACAGCTGTTTAACAATCCTCAGCCGTTCAACGCCCTTAGCGGATAAAAGGCATTTGCGCCCCCCACCCCACCCGGCCCAGATCTTGTAATAGTACCTGGGTAATGGGGGATTCTATGGGATTGAATAAATTTGTTTCTATTATTGCGGCTTCGGTTTTAGCTTTGTCTTTGGGCGCATGTACCAAGGGTAAAGACGGCGCTCCAGGCGCTCCGGGCGCTGGTGGCAAGATCACGGCGACGATGAACTGTAGCGGTGTTATCACAGGTCTTACGGGCTATAACAGCCAGCTCAACGGTCTTGAGGTCAAGTATACAGCTGTTCTTTCGAGCGCAGGTGATGTGTACTCTACGGCAAGTGTGAACGACGAGTACCAACAGATTTCGGGTACGATGTTCTACGCCGCTGGACAAGCAGGATCATCTACTGGAGAAGTTTCGATTGTTAATGATGTGGATGATGGTGAGGACACAGCCACTTGGCGCGTGAGCTTGAACCGCTCAACGCTAATCACGACTGTTGTTTACAGCGACATGAGTTTTCCGGCTGACGTGAGCTTGAACTTCACAGCCAGCGCTTGCACTCAAACATATTGGTAACTTGGAATTAGTTCCCGTCGGTGTCGCTGATTTCTTCAGCGACCGAATCTTCGGGAGTTGTGTCGCGATGGACCTCTTTAGGTACCCAATCGGTGTTCGACTCTTCGAGAGACTCGGTTTTATCGATAATCGCCTGCGGATCACGATGCTTCTTTAGATTTGCTTTTTCCACCTGTGTGGGCTCCACATTAAGAGCCAGCTGCTGTGCCGTCGTTTCCGCATCGGCCGACTTGAGCGCCGCACTCAGGGCATCATTGAGCGAGGGAGCTGACTTCTGAGGTCCCGCTTCGTTGCCAGTAAAGTTCTGGAAAGCAATCGTTAATGATCCCAGAACTCCTGCAATCATCGTTAAGGCCATAAATTTACGCATATTAAATTTCCCCATTGTTGATCTCCCAATACAAACGTATCGGAATTAAATGTAAGAAGTTGAGGACTGTCTCGGAATGAGAAAGTTTGGATTAATTGTCGGAAACCACGATGACCATGTAACCATCATTGCCATCTGCAATGCCATCCCGCAGGAAGCTGGAACGGCTGAGCCGCGCCTGTGGTTGTAAAGGTATACGTGGCGCCGTTGCAAGCTACTAAGCTCGAGGCTAGAAGCATATTGGCGCCAAAATTATTGTTCCATCGGCCAATGAATGGAAGACTCAGGAGAATTGAGAGGCGTTGGATCTTTGGATGCAACTCAAATCGTATATTACCAACCAGTGGACCATGCGATATAACATTTTGTACCCATGTACATGATAGTAAATATCGTCTCGCCAGACGTCGGCGTTGTGGCGGGGTCAGAGGGTTTGTAGGAATAACTGCCACATCCAGAAAAAGTGTAATTCCGAACTGCAGTATTCTTAATAAGAATTGTGTATGAACCGCCGGTTTTCATGTTAGAAAGCGTGATCGAACTTGTCGACGGTAAAGTGCTCGGGAAGATAATATTATTGCTGTATGAAAAATCAGCGTCACTACCCGCTCCATAAGTGTACGCAGCAGAAACGATATCTCCTTTTACCTGAAGTTTCGAGCCGGTTGCAGATGTTGCTCCAATGACTACCGATCCTCCCGTTGGCTGAATGAAAACAGTTCCTTTTGTCGCTGATACGGTAGAGTCTAGAGTTAAATCGTCACCTGCAGACGTTCCACCGCGAATAACTTGTCCAGAGGAACGACCACCTAGCATTACGTACTGATTGTGATCATCATCGTTCAATCCTGTGAGCGCTCCATGATCCAAAACGCCAATGTCGGCTGAGCATTCCCAACGATCGCTTGCGGTCCACTTAAGGGTGTGGCCGTCTGCGCACTGAGCTCCACCTGGCATATAGCTAAAGTAAGCGGATGCAGGACTTGTGATTTTTGAAACGGATACGGAGCCGATATCGACATCCGCAATTGTTCCGTCGTCAATATGTGTGGATGTTATGCCGTTGTTCGCCACAGCGATTGTTCGATTGGCAGTCAAATCGCCACCACCCGTTAGACCGGAACCAGTGGCAATGGAACGGTTGGTTGGAACGGCGCCAATATCCGTAGCCGATGCTCCAGTTTTATCAATTTTAGACCAAGCTATAGCTGCGGAAGCGTTGATGTCGGCATTCACTATAGAGCCGTCGATAATTTTCGCACTGGTGACGCTGTTGTCGGCAAGTTTCGTAGTGGTGACGCTGGAGTTGGCGAGTTTTGAATTGCTAATGCTACTATCGATAACATGCAATGCATTCGATGTTATCCCAATAGTGGTGCCGTCGGTGACAACTGCTAACGTGACATCGTTCGAAGCACTTCCACCTGTCAGTGCAGAACCGGAATTGGTGATGACGTTTGTGATGTCACCAACCGCTGGAGTCGACCAAATCAGTGAGCCACCGGAGGTGGTCGTTAGAACCTGTCCTGGAATACCTACATCTGCAGGCAGTGTGAGTACAAAATTGGATGTGATCGCCGCTGGCGCACGGAGCGAAACGTGGTTGCTCGAGTCGGCGTCTGCAAAGCGAATACTGTTCTGCGCATTCATCGTAAGATTTCCGGTCATGGCATCACCGGACTTTGCGACTTTTTCTGTATCGAGTTCATTGATTGCGGCCTGCGCGGTATTTGCCGCAATATTTCCAGCGGCAGTATTGGTGATTTGCGCTGCAGTATAGTCTCCCGCTACGGCGACTACAGCACCGGAGCGACCAAAAACGGACGTGAGAAGATTAGTGTTTAAGTCCGCGGCACATTCCCAGCGGTCATTCACAGTCCACTTAAGGACATAACCATCTGTACAGTCTGTACCGGCCGGCGCGTAGGTGAAGTACTCGGTGGGAGCGTTTACAATTTTTCCAATACTCACATTGGCGACATCTGCGGACACAATGGTGCCGTCGACGATTTTGGCGCTGGTTACGGAGCTGTCTGCAAGTTTGGCGCTGGTTACGGAACCTGCGTTCATTTTTGCGGAAGTGATCCCGCCATCTTTTACTCGAAGAGTATTTCCAGATATCTCAAGGCTTGAATTGTCGTTCACTATGGAAATATCCGCAACGCCACTCGTAACTCCGCCGGTAAGTCCCGAACCGGTAGCTGTTCTTACCTCTACTATATCTCCGGGAGCATCGGTCATATCGGCCATTTCGCGTTCTTGGGAGCCGTTCCAATACATCATTTTGTTTGTTGAGGTGTTATACCACACGGCGCCAGCGTTTACGGCGGATAGCGATGCTATGAGAGTTGTCTGTTGTGTGGAGTCATAGCGACCAATCGCGATCACCTTTTGAGCGGCCATGGTGATGTGACCGGTATTGAGCAAATCATGTCCAGCAAATAAGGTGTCGTCAGCCATGGTGATGGAACCCGACATAGTTCCGCCGGCCAGTGGCAACTTGCTCGTGTCGTTTTCGTTGAGGGGCACTATGCCACTTCCGTTACGGAAGTAAAACGTATTATCAGTGGTATTGAACCACATATCCCCCACGCTGGGCGTGGCTGGATTTGCTGCAAACGACGGAATTTTAGCCCCGGTGGCGGAGCTCCGTACATAATTGGAATTGCTGCCTCCGATGGTGTTTGAGATATCTGTGGGGTTGATTGCTAGTAATGAGTTGAGGGTATTTTGATTTGCGGTTTTTGCGCTAGCATCAGCACCCATATTTCTGTAGAAATCTGTCGGTCCAAAACCTTGTAGCCTTTGTGCTGTATCTGCCAATACCGCGGTAGGGACCGAAGTGACAAGTGTGTCGGGGCTTAGAGGCACGAAATTTCCAACGCCTGCCAGGCGTACTGACGTTCGCACTTTCCGAGCTGCGCCAGATACCGGTGTCACCACGCAGCTGTCACCGGTGATTGCAACGCCGTTGGCAAAAATTGTAGACATGCTGCCTGCACTGAAAAGCTGCTGATCTCCGGCGCCCAATTGAAGCGAGAACATGCCCTTTGAGGCGGCGTCCGGACTTGCGACGTTCTTACTGCTATGAACTTCGCTATAGAGAACACAGGTGCCGGTATCGTCGACTATGTCCAATTGCACATCCACAGCCGCATCTACTGGAGAACCATCGATAAAGAGGCGGCCTTCAATGGTGAAATGGTTCGACACAGATTGCGCAAAGCTGTTATGTGAAATGAATAAAAGCGGAAGACTCAAAAATAAATTTTGAGAAATGGAGGCCATGAATTTTACTGCCCTACTGAATTCTTTGAACATTCTGATAGTTCCCGCCTAAGTCCTCATCGGCGATGTTTAACAAAAATGAAGAATTCTCCCGATTTGATACATCATAATTAAAAAATAATTAATTTTTGTTTCACATCGATACTTAGAATCCAATCGCTTTAAGTTTTACCGACTTTGAGCCGAACTCTGAGTATGCGCAGTGCTTTCTATAGATATATTTTTGCGGCAATTGCTTTGCTTTTTTCCGCAGCTTGCACGAAGGGTACACCGGCGTTCGATGTGATCGACGAAAGCAGCATTCCGCAACCCACATTTTCGGGCATCACAACGAAATCCATAATTACCGGAAGTGACGCCAACAATTTTCTCATTAAGGGCGAGTGTGATCCAAAAATCCGCGATCTCAAAGCCACACCTCTCAACACAACGGTGAGCGCATTGAGCTTACGCGAAATGACCAGCAGTCCGATCACGATCACCTGCGCCTCTAATGGAAAATTTGAGTTTGAACTGAAAAGCTTTAGAGATCTGGGACTCACCCCCAGTGAAGGCATGATCTATGAGATCGATGTTCAGGGTGTCACCTCTGCGGGCCTTTCACGGGCGAGCCGTATTCGCATCACCTATTCCACTCTTGTTGGTGGAGAAGGACAAAAACAAATCACCAG
>CAYNTO010000022.1:0-7067 GCA_964400355.1 uncultured Pseudobdellovibrionaceae bacterium | reverse complement strand
ACGCATTGGATTGTTTCAGGTTTATCAGGCAAAGCTCCGATATATCAATAGTATGAAAAATAAATTTCGCATCTCCATTTCTGTAAAGTTGATCACGGTGACTATCGGCCTGTTAGGGGTTACGACGTTTATTCTGGCGCGTGAGAGCGCCGGCAAGTTCGAATCTATTTCTATCGATGGCCAGCGCCAGTCGAGCCTTGAGCAATCCGCTGGTAAATCGTCAGAGGTGGAAGCGCTCCTCACCTCTTACATCGATAAGATTAAAGTTGTAGCTACATTGCTATTAAAAGATTCGAGCAATCCCGAAGAAAAAGCAAAATCCCTGGATCTCACCTTTGGGCAAGATCGCGAACTCGTTTCTGTAGACATCGTGTTTCGCGACAAAGAAATGGCACCGCTACGTGTGGTGAATGAGACTCACCTAAAAGAGCTTAAGAAAGATTTAGATAAAACCTACGTGGATATTCTCCGCTCCGCACAGCACGTGCAAAAAATGGTGTCGCTCCAGGATTTATTTAACGGTAAAGAGGGTCACATCGAAATTCGCAATTCCACTATCGGCGAAAAAGATAAAGAAGTGCCGCTGTTGACCATTGGTTTTCCTCTCGCTAAAGATGAGTACGGCGTCGTCACTCACGTGGTACTTGCCGACATTCGTGTGGAGCGGTTGCAAAAACTGTTCAAATCGACCAATTCGATCTTTTCGCTATTTTTAGTGGACGATCAAGGACGCCTCCTTGCTCACTCGGATGAAAAGCGCGTTCTGCTCCGCGAGTCTCTGGCCGACCAAGCCATGGTGAAATCAGCATTGGCCTCCAAACTCAAACAGAGTCAGACGAACTTTGTCGAGGCCACAACAGGAGAGTCCTTTATATCGGGCTCCGCCAAAACAAACTTTGGCGCCACCGTGTTTGCAGTAGCCTCCACAGGCGAAATTTTGTTAGCCGCAGAAAAGATGAAGCGCGAAGCCTACTACATCGCAGGCCGAATTGTATCGGTGGCACTCTTTTTGATCTTTATTTTCTCGATCACGCTGACCACTCCGATTGAGAATCTGGCAATCCTCGCCAATCGCGTCGCGAAGGGCGAATTTTCTGTAAAAGCCAATGTGCGCTCACGCGACGAGGTCGGTGAACTGGGCGAGGCCTTCAATCACATGATCGAAGGTCTTCTCGAGCGCGACAAAGTGAAGTCTATGTTTAATAAGTTCCACGGCTCCTCCGTGACCGAGGATTTACTAAAAGGCGATCTTCAGCTCGGTGGAAGCAAAAAAACTGTAACCGTGTTCTTTTCCGATGTGCGGGATTTTACCAAATTTTCCGAGGGTCACACTCCCGAAGAAGTGGTGAGCATGCTCAACGAGTATTTCCAAATAATGGTGGGAATCATTAATAAAAACGGTGGCGTTGTGGATAAATTTATTGGTGATGCGATCATGGCGGTGTGGGGCGCGCCCAACAGCACTGAGCGCGATCCGCAGAATGCGGTGAAAGCGTGCATCGAGATGCGCCAAGCGCTTCAGGTACTCAATGAATTGCGCGAAGGCCGAGGCCAGGTTCCTTTAAAGATAGGAATTGGTTTGCATCGTGGTGAGGCCATTTCGGGCACTGTGGGCTCATCGGAACGGATGGAGTACACGGTGATCGGAGACACGGTCAACCAAGCCTCGCGCATCGAATCTTCCACGAAAGCATTTGGAACTGATTTTTTATTGAGCGATACTTTAGCTGACTTCGTTAAAGACGAATTTATCGTGCAAGAGGCTGGTAAGGTAGAGGTTAAAGGTAAGAGCGAACCGCTCAAACTCTACAAAGTGGTCGGCTACTACGATGAGCAGAAGAATCCTGTTATTGTGCGCACACCGTACAGTGATTACGATGCGGAAGCTGCCGATAAAGTGAAAGTCGCCTAAAACTGCCCCCTTTAGCTGTGCTTTTTCATCACCAAGCTCAGGCACTGTGTATGCATTACTCAATACTATGCAATCACGTTGCCCCAAATGCTTTGAATCAAAAAATAAAAAGTTAAAATACGGTCGAATAATCCGCAAAGGATCATTTTATCGGCGCTCGGATGGCCAGCGGGTATCGAGATTCTGGTGCAAAATGTGTCGCTTGTCCTTTTCCTCGGCTACAAACCATCCGTGTTTTCTACAAAAGAAGCGTCACAAAAATGAGGTCTTACGTAGGCTTATTTCTGGTGGGATGAGTCAGCGCGAGATTGCAAGAAGCCTTAAACTCAATCGCAAAACTGTGGTGAGAAAGTTTCTTTTTCTAAGCAGCGTGGCGGAGAAGAAGTTCTACGCCAGCAATAGGCGTGCAGCTCTTGCTTCTGAGGTTGAGTTTGATGACTTAGAAACATTCGAGCACACGAAGCTTAAGCCGATTTCTGTGACATTAATGGTGGAATATAAAACTCGCCGAATATTAGATTTTGAAGTATCGCAAATGCCGGCCAAGGGACACTTGTCAAAAAAGGCTCTGAAGAAATATGGATACAGAAAAGATCACCGCGCATCTGCAAGGAAAAGGCTTTTCGCTCGTGCTCAAAAACTGATTAACCCCTATGCGACGATTCGTTCAGACTCCAACCCTCATTACGCCCCGGATGTTAGAAAATATTTTCCCAATGCACACTATGAGACGGTACTCGGTGGACGAGGTGCTGTGACAGGTCAGGGGGAGCTTAAAAAGTTAAAGTGGGATCCAATTTTTAGCTTAAACCACACGTGTGCGATGATGCGAGCGAACATAAATAGATTGTTTCGCAAAACCTGGTGCACGACGAAAAAGCGTGAAAGGCTCAGGGCACATATAATGATCTATGCCATGAAGCATAATCGTAATTTAAGCACAACTTAAGGGGCCAGTTTAAAAGCTATACTCGAAGATCATGTTTAGAAAATGCCCCTGAAAATTCACTTCGTTTTTTTGCCCAGGGCGTGCAAACGACAGTGCGTTTCCGCCGTTGGAATCGTAACTGACATTGTCGGCGCGGTAGGCGTAGCCCATGTATCCCATCCACGAAGAGCCCATGCGGTAACTTCCCAGTATTCCCGCCTGATAGGACATTGTGGCTTCCACGTCGCCGATGGGGGCAGAGCCAGACATGGAGTAATACACGCGGCCATTCATTTGCAGTCCGTAACGATCGCTCACCGGCACCCAGTAAGTGAATCCTACATGTGGGCCCATGGTGCTCACCTTGCCCGCACCGCTGAAACCTTCTGCTGGAGTGCCTTCGACAATTGGAATTTCTCGAGAGTACACTCCTGCGCCAATTAAAAACTGACCAGCTCTCCCCGCGCGAACACTGCGCGTGGCGTGCAACTCTATCGATGTAAAATTAAAATTCTTGCCGCCGATAATAAACGTGCTCATATCGGCAATGGCAAAGCCGCCCCAATTGGAGTTTTTTCCTTGATACCCCATTCCCAAACGCCCCACAGAACCTAAAGCATCAAACGACACGTTGGCCAGATCATCGTAGTTCACGAATTCGTATTGCGCCTGGGTGACGAAGTAGCTCCCGATAAAATAAAAGTTTGTGGGCTTAGTGATCGAGTCGCGCAAGATCGCGGTATTGAGCGATGCCGGTGTGCGGAAGCCGCCCTTCATTTTAAAATCGAGCTTGGCATAGGGTGAATCTTCACGACGCTCGCTCTGAGCGGTCACGATCAAACGATAACTTCCCGACGGGCGCGAGGAGTCTATGGGCAATACTGATTCCGTGAGCCCCGCGCGGCTCTCCACCACTTCCCATTTTTTCTTCTTCTTATTGTAATAATTTAAATCGTAGCGGTAGTTCTTTGCGTAATCGGGCTCGCTCCAACGGATGTCGCGGATGTATTGGGACATTGGTTTTTCGATTGTGGGAGTTTTAATCGCCGGCCCATGAACCTCAAACATTTCAGGGATTTTCCAGCGATCACCCTCTTCACCCTTGGGATCATAAGCAACCACTTCCCACTTAAAGCCATTCGCCACCGGCACATCTACAGTTATAGAGGTGTCCTCCAACTCCTTTTCGTAAGTCCAGGACGCGTCTTCAGCGGTTACCGTAAATTTGTATTTTGCCGCGCCAGGTACTTTCTCCCAGGAAAAATCCACCGAATGATTTTGCGGATCCTTCGACTGCTGGATTTGATTGCTTTCTGGCTTAACAGGAAAGATCGACGGCAACTTTACTAAAAGTTCCGAACCCGGTGACCAAGAACCAGGAACACCGCGATCATCGAACGCACGCAATTGCATAATATAGACGCCGGGCTTAATGGTGGCTGTCCATTTGGCCTCGGTGGTTTTAAACACCAAAGGCTTTTTGGATGGGGCATCCTTTTGTGTCACCTGAATCTCATAGCCGCTGGCATCTTCAATACTCTCCCACTCGATCTCAACATTCCGTCGAACACGATTTTGTGCCTCAGCTGGATCCATATATCCAGCGAGTAACACGAAGAGAATAAGGAGATACGTCAGGCGTAGGATCATTTCACCTTCATACTCTTAAATTTGGGTGCGTTGATATCACTGGTTGCTGGAACCACTAGAGCTTTGGTGTTGGCCTTGTCGCCTACGCGTTTTTTAGAATCGACGGAACGTAAATGCACCTTGTATTGACCTGGAGTCAGTTTGCTCACCGATGCCGTTGTTCGGCGCAGGCGCTGCTGGGTTTTCTTGCCGGAGAAATCTTCGATCACCATAACGTACTCTTCGGCGCCACTCACTGGCTCCCATGCAAATGACAAATTGCCTTTGGCATCGGTCTGTAATGTCTCTGGTGTGTTAGAGGACCAGTTGGGTGGAGGTAGTAATAAAAACTTCTTCACAGTTACCGCTTTACCTTCACTCTGCGCGATCACTTGGCCTCGCTCATTCACGGCTTCTACGAAGGCTGTATACTGGCCTTCTGCGGGTAGTTCTTTCTCGATAGAACTTTCCTCTGTCGTGGACCAATCGTCAGGCGATTTTTCTGCGGGTTTGTCGGCGCTCTGAACGCGAAAGCGGTACTTGCTCGGCGCGCGCTCAAGTGCTTTCCATTGCGCTCGCAACGTCGGCTTCTCGGTGGTGAATTCATAAAGACTCGAAGTATCGGCCCAGTCGATTTTTGGAATATCACCAATTACGAACTGAGAATCCTTGGAGTATTTTTTTGCGCCAGTCTCAGGGTGTACGCTCGCCACGCGCCAGCGGTACTGACCAGGCTTCGGATCTACTACCGGAGCAATCGCAACATCCACTTGTTTGTCTTGTATCGTCTCCCAGGCAGTGCCGTTCTTTTTAAACATTTGAATTTCGAATTTTTGCACACCGCTTGGCGCTTGCCACTTGAGGATCACACCCTCTCTTTGCGTGCTTCCATAGGTCAACAATTGTCCCGGCGACGGCCACGACAAAACCGGTGGCTGCAATTCCCATTTGTCCTTGGCCATAAACCGCACGATGGGACTAGTGAGCGCTTCTTGTTTTCCTTGCGAGTCGATGTAGCCCGTTACGCGCCAAAAGTACCAACCCTCAGGCAATGTCTCATCGTGTTTGGCAGTTGAATCTTCGAACGTGCGTTTGATTTTTATGTCTTTAAAATTTTTGTCGCTTGCTACTTCGAGAACTTGGCTCAAATATTTGTGGGGAGCCGTCCAACGAAACTTTACTGCGCCATCACTTGCGCCCTTGATGAACGGTTCAGCAGCAATTGGTTCGACGAGCGTCGGCGCCGCCTTTGGATCAATTTTAACAGCAAAAACAATCGACGACATTGGTGGGAGCGCGGGATCGCTCGAGGTGGCAACGACCTTCATGTACCACTGACCGGATTTGGACTCCACCTGCAAGCGGCCCTGATCGCCAGCTGCAGTCACTTGGAGAGGTTGTAATTTGCTCCGCGATTTGCCCCATTCCACACCCACAGTGTAACCGGGAGGCAGTGCCTTAAAGCGCACTTCAAGTGGTTCATTGCGCACCAAGTTTAATAACACAGTTTCGTTAACCTTTGGCCATGTTATCTGAATGCGGTCTTTATCCACACTCAACGTATCGCCCGACAATGTGGCAGAGGTTTCCTTATCGAGAGCAATTTTTTTACCACCCTGCTGGAGTTCGGCTTGGCCCTTAAAAACGGCCATACTTACAGCACCCGATTGCTCTTTGGAGAGACTCAGATCGGCGGAATTTAACTTAAGCTCACTGTTTCCGCTTTTAAGTGTAATGGCATCGTCACCCGCTTGACCAGAAGACTGGACGTAAAGATTTCCTTCCAAAAAGTTTAAACTCAAACCCTTTTCGTTCTCCTCGAGAATCACCTGGGAGTCGGACTCGAGTTTGATTATTGTGTTGGATTTGATCAGGAGAATTTCTGCTTCCGCATTCGTTGATGTGCGCACTGTTTCACCGGCAAACAGATTGTCATTTTTGTTCACGTTTTCCCAAATAACCCGGCGTTGCGGTTTGCGCTGAACTTCGAGTTTGGATTCTTTGAGCGTTGCGATGGGTTGACTGTTGCTCACGCGCGACTCGAGTTGCCCTGATTTAAACCAAATGACCGTTCCAAAAAAGGAACCCGCAGATACGATCAAAGCAAAAGCGACTCGTTTTATATTTCGATTCATGGTTATCTCCCTGATTCTTTTCGGTAAAAATCCGTTTTTGCGTTAAAAAAAATGGGCTCGACTAGACCCGAATCAAGACCAACGGCTCAATCTATTGGTCGTGAAAAAACTGTAACCTCTCCATACTTTTCCACTCTCCATTAATAACCCAGAGATAGGGCCAAGAGCTCCGATCAAAAATCGCGGATTTACCTCTGAAAACTGGATCCACCATGGATCCAGTGCGGGTCTAGAGCTATTTACAGCGTTCATTTGCTTGGTAACATGGAGAGACAGCACGCTACATAAAAAATATTTCAAGTAAGGGCGACATGAAAAACATTATCACAATCACCGCAACCGGAGCTTTAACTCTCTTTCTCCTCAATTGCCAAACCTCAAAAACAAAAATCAGTAACCTGATCAGTGTGCGGATGCCAAATAGCACAACATTCACCCCCGCAGAACTTGAAACCTCGGACAA
>CAYNTO010000021.1:0-53912 GCA_964400355.1 uncultured Pseudobdellovibrionaceae bacterium | reverse complement strand
AACGTCGATAACAGCACGGTAGAGCTCAATGCCAACGCACTTAGAGTGAAAGACAGCGGCATAACCAGTGCTAAAATTGCCGACGGCACCATCGTTAACGCGGACATCGGCGGCGTGAACGTGAGCAAGATCAACAGTGCCGCGACCGAGTACTTTACTTATATGCCAAACGGTGCCGAATGTACTGATGGCTATGTGCTCAAGTGGACGTCTGCCAATCGCTGGGAATGTGCTGCCGACATCGGTGTGACCGATCACGGGACTCTCACAGGTCTTGGTGACGACGACCACACACAGTATGCCCTGCTCGCAGGCCGCACTACAGGTCAAAATCTGCGCGGTGGTACTGCGGCAAGTGCCAACCTCACTCTCGAATCTACTTCTGATGCCACAAAGGGGTACGTTCTTTTACAACCAAACGGTGGGAGTGTTGGAGTTGGTACCACATCGCCAAGTGGGTCAGCGGCATTACAGATTGATTCCACAACAAAAGGTTTCTTGCCACCACGAATGACATCTCCTCAGCGCACGGCGATTGCCAGCCCGGCGGAGGGACTTATCGTTTATGATACCAGTGAAAAGCGCCCTTACATTTATCAGGACGGCGCGTGGGCACCTGTCGCAACGAGTGCAGATATCAGCTTTCATGTTACGATGACGGCGAGCCAGGCTGTGGGCGCCATGGCCAATATAGATTGGAACAATAAGGTTTACGATACGACAAACAGCTTTGATCTAGCCACAGATAGATTTCAACCAGCCACTCCGGGAAAATATTTGGTAATCCTTTCGACCTACATAACTGCGATTGCCGATGTTCAGTATGGCGCCGGCCGCATTTACAAGAATGGTGCAGTTATTGGCAATTCTTTCGATCGCAGTCCGGGCACTAGCTATAATATTCAAAATACAATCTCAATGATTATTCCAATGAACGGAACAACAGATTATTTGGAGTTTAAGGTAGACGGCACCGGGACTCTTGATAACTTAACCATGGGAACATTCGCCCAAGGCTATCTGCTTTCAGGAACAATCACTGCGGGTGGTGGTGGTGGCGGAGCGGATGATTTAGGTAGCCACACAGCCACGCAAAATTTAAGTCTGACCAATTTTTGGTTGTCGGGTGATGGAGACAGCGAAGGTTTAAAGATCGATGGCAACGGTAACGTGGGTATTGGTTCACCGGCTCCCAATGCGCTTCTCGATGTGGCCGGCATCATTCGCGCCGAACAAATTTGCGATGAAGCGGGCGCAAACTGCAAGGACATTTCAGCAGGGTGGGCTACTGGTGTGGCCACCACTCGCGCGATCAACACTAATACTGGATCCGCGTTAACCGGTGGCGGTGATTTGTCGGCAGATCGCAACATCGCCGTCAACGTCGATAATACCGGCATCGAAATCAATACGAACGCTCTAAGACTAAAAGACGGTGGCGTGACGAGCGCCAAAATTGCCGATGGTACCATCGTGAGCGCCGATGTGAGTGCGATCAGCATCGGAAAAATCACCAATGCTCCGGCTGAGTATTTTACCTACATGCCGGCGGGCACAGAGTGCACGGATGGGTATGTGCTCAAATGGACAGTGAGCGACAGATGGGAGTGCGCTGCCGACTTAGTGGGTGCAACAGATCACGGTGCGCTCACTGGTCTCGGTGATGACGACCACACCCAATATGTTATGCTCGCTGGTCGCGGGTCGGGGCAAAACTTGCGCGGCGGTACTGCTGCCAGTGCCAACCTCACTTTAGAATCCACCTCCGATGCCACCAAAGGCGCAGTCCTCATTCAACCGACAGGCGGCAGTGTGGGGATCGGCACCACGTCCACCGTGGCGTCTGCATTATTACAGATGAATTCTACAAACAAAGGTTTACTCCCTCCGCGTATGACAACCGCGCAGAAGAATGGCATTGCCTCTCCTGCAGCAGGTCTCGTGGTGTTCGATACAGATCTCAATCGTTTGAACCTTTACAATGGAATCGCATGGGCCGAAATCGGCGGCGCTACAGATGAGGTGGCATTCCATGCAGTGAATGGAGTGGCGGATGCCGTTCACACGTGGGTAAAAGTTACTTACGATGTAGAGGTGAGTGATACGTCGAACGCTTACAATCCTGCCACCGGAATCTTTACTGCGCCTACGGATGGTTACTACTTGTTCGATGCCAGCTTGTACCTCGGCAATATCGCCTCAGGTGGTGGCATTATTCAGATCGCACTCTACAAAAACGGCACTATGTACAAGAGAAACTGGACATATGGAACCGGAAACGACAGCAAAGCGGAGTTCACGTACATCGTGCCCATGGCCAAAAATGACACGGCCGCAGTGTACGGATACTCCGAGATCTCTCGAAATACACCCACCGCAGGAAGCAATGAGTACATGTTCTTCAGCGGAAAATTGCTCACTGGTTTGAGCAATGGGAACACCGGTGGCGGCGGGTCCGACAATTTGGGCACTCACGTTGCAACACAAAATCTAGTGCTCAGCACGAACTGGCTCTCTGGCGATGGTGATTCTGAGGGTATTTTGATCAGCTCAAACGGCAACGTGGGTGTGGGAACGAATGTGCCGAACGCGCTTCTTGATGTGGCAGGTATCATTCGCGCTGAACAAATCTGCGACGAGGCGGGCCTTAATTGTAAAGATATCTCAACTGGATGGAGTACCGGTAACGTAGCGACATCGCGTGCGATCAATACGAATTCCGGTTCAGGATTGACAGGTGGTGGAGATCTATCCGCGGATCGCAACATCGCCATGAACGTCGATAATACTACTATAGAGATTGCGACAAACACGGTGCGAGTGAAAGACGGTGGAATCACGAGCGCCAAAATTACCGATGGCACCATCGTGAGTGCCGATGTGAGTGCAATCAGTATCGGAAAAATCACGAACGCTCCGGCGGAGTATTTCACATACATGCCTGCAGGTACAGAGTGTACCGATGGGTATGTGCTCAAATGGAGCGTGAGTGACAGATGGGAGTGCGCTGCCGACTTGGTGGGTGCTACAGATCACGGTGCGCTTACGGGTCTCAACGACGACGATCACACCCAATACGCATTGCTTGCCGGTCGCAGTACAGGCCAAAGTCTTCGTGGCGGTACTGCTGCCAGTGCCAACCTTACTTTGGAATCCACCTCGGATTCCACCAAGGGCTACGTTTTGCTGCAGCCTACATCCGGAAGCGTCGGCGTTGGTACAACATCGCCAAGTTCTAGCTCATTGCTGGATTTGAATTCCACAACAAAAGGATTCTTGCCACCACGTATGACAACGACACAGCGCTTAGCGATCGCCTCACCAGCGAATGGTTTAATGGTCTACGACACCACGGCCAATGATATGTACGTTTACAAAAACTCGAACTGGGTCAAAAATGTCACCGAGGTGTCCTTTTCTGTTCACAGAAACAGCGTTGTGCAAAGTATTCCGACTACGGCATTGACTAAGATTGATTTCACCCATGCCGACATCAACAATGGTTCCGCTTACAGTTTGGCCACAGATCGTTTTCAGCCTACAGTGGCGGGTTATTATCTTTTTAATGGCATATGTTCATTGAATGCGATGGGTGTAGGCCTGTTCCAGGAATGTCGCATTTTAAAGAATGGATCAGAAAATTTGGCGTCTCCTTGGGCTCGCGAAGCGACAGGCGGCGTGGACGCCGGGTCAAATACCGTATCGACTCTCACATATCTCAATGGTTCCACAGATTACATTGAGCTTCACGTCTACCATACCTCACCCGGATCTGTGAATCTGTACGGGCAAAAATACTATACAAATTTCTCAGGATTCCTCATCTCGGGCGGCGCTGGAGGTGGAGGCGGCACCAGCGACAACATGGGTAATCACACGGCCGCACAAAACATCGTACTCGGTTCCAACTGGATCACTGGCGATGGCGACCCAGAAGGTATTCAGATTAGCTCTACCGGAGCAGTGGGTGTGGGGACCGCAACTCCTGGCGCGCCTCTCGATGTTTTTGGTGCGACAGCATTGGGTGTGCCTTCGACTGTTCAAATGCGTGCCACCGATACCACAACTGCTGGCCAAGACGTCGGTGGAACGTTGGTCTTGGGTGGCTATCACACGGCGCAAACGGGAGTGGCTAATTTTGCTGCTATGAAGGGCGGTAAAGAAAATGCGACAGTGGGCAATTATTCTTCCTATGCAGCATTCTTTACGCGCACTTCTGGATCAGCACTTTCCGAAAAGATGCGAATCACTTCTGCCGGGCACGTGGGGATCGGCACGACTACCCCGCAAGTTTATACAAATCGCACAACTTTAGAGGTGAAAAGTCTTGATGCTACCAACGGTGGTATTGTACAGACTTCGACATCGGACGGCGCTGGTAAGGCATATATGTTTGCCGATAACACGCGAGCAGGTTTTGGTACTCCACAGGCTTTGCCGATCACATTTATCACGAGCTCAAGTGAAAAAATGCGAATTGCAGACTCTGGAAATGTGGGAATCGGTAGCTTAGACCCTTCTGCGAAGCTGGATGTGAACGGAAAAATTCGCGGTGTTGCTAGCGTGAGCTATGATAGCTCGTCTAGTACACCCACCACATCCAGTGGTACAAGTACATTTGTTTCCGATATTTCCACGAGCATTGTGGTGCAGAATGGCGATATGATCAAAGTCGATCTGGCGTGCAACCTCTCCAATACCGGTGGAACTACCTATATGAAGTCAGAGGTTGCATCTGGCCCGGGAGGCTCATGGCTACAAAATTCCAATTGGATCACGGTGTCGTCGACAACGTGGTCTGGTGGATATAGCACCGGCATTTACAAGGCGACGGCGGATGGAACAATTAATTTTCAGGCTTACTGGCATGTGAGCGCCGGTACGGGGTATGCGGTTTATTGCAATATAAATACATTCATCCTGGGGAAACAATAGAGACTGGGCTCTTAAAATGTTCTTTTGTATCAGGTGGGTTCAGGCACCGTAACTGCGCAGCTCTTTTTCATGCATACACACTGTCCTCAAATATTAGAATCGGAAATCTTTTTCTTCTGCTCCCTATTAGGAGGCCTTCATTAGGCTTTCTTGCATATCTTTTATCGCCTTAAACATAGGATCTTTTGAAAGCTCCATACTCACACCAGCAGAATAGTGTTTGCAGATTTTTTGGAAGAGGTCGATGGCGACCATTACGGCGGCTCCTAGGCGATCGTGATTGACCTCGCACATCTCCTCGAGCAACTCCGCCACGGCGGTGACTTCGGGAATTCCATAAGTTGTGCCTGTCCCTTTGATCTTGTGGAACTCCGTGTGCAGCCCCTCGCGGTTGCGCACCTGCCAGTGTTCGCGGATGGCGGCGATTTTTTCGGGGAAGGTTTCTAAATATTCACCTTTAAGTTCAGCGAATAGATCCTGGAGTTCAGAAGGTTGTGAAATTTGGCCTCTGCGTGTGGGTGGCTTTTTCATCATGCGGCGTCCTTGTGTGAGTGTGTTGCGGCAACTTCGCGCCATTCGGGAAGTGTAAAGAAAAATGTTGAGCCTTTGCCCATTTCGGAACGCACCGAGACCTGGCCGCCGTGCTCTTCCACCAAGGCTTTGGTGATCGCAAGTCCCAGGCCCGTGCCTTTTACCAGTTTGCTTTCGGGTTGGGTGGCCTGACGAAATTTTTCAAAGATCAACTGCTGATCGTGGGCTTGAATGCCCGGGCCTTTGTCAATAATATCGATCTCTAAATATTTTTCGGCGGTCACATGATACGCAATAGACACAGCCGAACCTTTAGGCGAGTACTTAATGGCGTTGGACATTAAGTTCGTAACCACCTGCTGAATGCGATCGCGGTCGAGCATGGCTTCTAGGTTTGATGGCGGCCGATGGATCTCTAACTGAACGCCCGCAGTCTGCGCAAGTCCAATAAGGCTCTCAGCGCACGACTCTGTAAGCTCCTGAACGGACACCCACTCTTTTTGCAGCTTAAATGTTCCCGATTCCATTTTTGCCAAATCCAAAAGGTTATTGATCAGGCGCACGAGGCGATCGGTTTCGTTTTCGGCGATGCGGATCAAACCCTGTGCTTCCTCGTTGAGTTCGCCGGCAATACCGCTGCTCAGCAGTCCCAATGATCCTTTTATGGATGTGAGCGGTGTGCGCAGCTCGTGGCTTGCGATACTCACAAATTCACTCTTGGCGCGATCGAGCGCTTTGAGCTCGTCCATACTATTGAGCGCGCGCTGGGCAAGCGAATTGAATGTGCGCTGTAGATCGCCGAGCTCATTGTTGTCCGGTGTGGAGAATTTGAACGTGTAGCGATCCACCAAGAAATCCATCATACGCTGAGAGAGTTTTTGGAGGGGAGAGACAATGGAACGCTTTAAATAGATCGAGAAAAACAAAAGGCCAATGATCGGTGCGAGCATGGCAAATAGAGTGAAGCGCGCGAACATATTGCGGGAGTTGGCAAGCTCGGGAAGAACACTCAGGTAATAACGACGTTCTCCCTCTTGAAACTCTTTAAAACGCATGGACTTGAGTTTCGCATTGTTGGTATTGATCGCCTGAATCATATTGCTCAAATTGGCGATGCGATACTCTTCCTGAACGTTGCGACGCACCTGTTTTAAATACTCTACGGTTTCTTTGTCGGCGGGTTTGCCCTCGACCTCGCGAGCATAGCCGCGCAAATACAAACTCAAATGCAAGTTGTCCTGATGGATCTCCACTTCCTTATAGGATTTGTGGGCATACACCGCAAAACCAAAGGTGATTGCGGCGATCAGGTAAACGGCAATACTGAGTTTAGCTCCAATAGATTTCATTAGGCGGCCTTGAGTATCGTATCGATCTGCTGACACAATGTCTGCGGGTTGAACGGTTTTTGAATGTAGCCCACACCTAAATTTAAAAACTCCTGAATGTCGGCTTGCGAGGACTTGGCACTCAAAAAGATCACTGGTGTGGCATTGGCTGTTTGCTCTTTATAAAGACGGCACACCTCGGGCCCCGAAAGTTCGGGCATCATTCCATCGAGAATGATCAAGTCGTAAGCGCCGTCTAAGGCGGAGTTGAGAGCAGATCTGCCATCGGCTACCACATGAACCTCATGTTTACCAACGCGCTCGAGCACCATTTTAGCAATTGTCGAAATATTTTGATCGTCTTCGGCGATGAGTATTTTCATGAGAGTCTCCTTAGGCCGCAGAATTGTATTTTTTAATTTGTTTACGGATTTCCATTTTGAACGAGTCGTCCATCTCCAAAAATACTCCGTGCACGATGTATTGGTTCGGATTTGATGGATCAACAACACTGCCCGTGATGCGCGCCTTGGGAAGAGTGTCATACTGCAGCTGATCGATATTTAAATAAAAATCCTGACCAATCGAGAGCGGGTAGGGAGAGGAAGCGGAAAAACTATCGGTTCCAATCTTTTTAAGACGCAAAGGAGTTTGCAGGCTGGCTTCAAAATCGACCATCACATTCTCAGGCGCATTAGAGATGGCCGAGCCCAATTTCCCCTCTAAAAGTTTTTGAACTTTAAACAGAAGCACATTCGGTTCTACCGGTTTTACGATGTAGTCGTTAGCGCCATTCTCAACGGCCATTTTGATGTCCTCTTTATCGCGGCGCCCGGTGAGCATGGCGATAGCGAGCTCACGGTGTTTGGGTTGGCGACGAACGGCGCGGAGCAGATCAAAGCCAGAGTACTGTGGCATGTTGGCATCCGAGAGCAACAAATCGTAGTGGTTGTCGCCCAGTTCGCTCAGTGCGCTCAAGCCGTTATCAACCGCGACCACGGAGTATCCGGCCTTTTCTAATATTTTTTTAACCAGCTTGCGAACATCGGCATCGTCGTCCACTAAAAGTATATGTAGCATAGAGTCTCCCTATGCCTACGTATCGGAAAAAAGGCGAAATAAGACAACGACATAGCGCCTGTTTTTCGCAGTTTTTCCTTCGTGATCTTGCTCGACCAAGGGCAGAGTTTTTGCGAGCGCTCTCGGCCTTTGGCGAGGTAATTTCCCTTTGGGATAAACGCGCCTGTGCGAACCGTGTTTTAGCCTGAGAAGTGCCGCGAAAATCGCTCTACAGGATCGGACTTTAGTGCTACATTTAAAGAATGAAACGCAAGCGCAGTCTGTTCGCCTCGGCCATTATAACTATCGTTCTCGCAGTGATCTACACCAATTGTGGAAAGCAAAAAAAGGTAGATACCGAAATTACAGCTCTCCAACTCAACAGTAGTGATTCCCGCGTTGTCGGGCAATCCACTGAGGTGTGTAGAGATCTTTACGAGATGTATCCCAACTCTCTTGAGCGCGACGATACGCGCCTCAATAAAGTCTCAACACCCAATCGCGATGGCGATGCGCTCACGTTTGTACTGAGTATGAACACAGTTTCCGAGAAGACGTCTAACAAGGAGCAACTGCTCGCTCAAAATTTGGCCAACGATCATTATCAGGCACCCATGTATGTGAATATCAGCACGGCGTTTGAAAAACGAAGAGTGGATTTGGTGCTGCGGTCAGAGGAGCCCACTTTGTGGATACTGCGCGAGAATGTGCGCAGCGTGAGACGAGTGTATATCCAGGGAAGCCGTTGTTCTACGGTGGTGGTTGAGAACTCTAGCGGCGGGATCGCGAGCGAGAATGTTTCCATTGTGACCAATGATTTTGAACACAATCCCATCGACACTCCCGAGCTCTTTTCAAATACAGTAACAGAAAATGTCGAGCAAGGCACAGACATCGGCCGCGCCTTTATCGTCCGATAAAAAAACGCCCCGTAGGTGTACGGAGCGTCTTAAGAATAACCGATACGTGGCGTTTTAAGATTACTGGCTAATCACCATTCCGGGATCGCCTTGTAGGTGATACCACTCGTAGTTATCGATAATATCACTGGATGAGTTCCAATTGCTCGACAAATACATTTGGCCTGCGAGGAGAGCCTCGCCCAGGTGGCGAAAGTTTTTTGCAGCGTGTTCGTAGGCAATTCCGCGCGCCATCACTGCGGGTGGATGCCACGAAATATTCACGGTTCCACCATAATATGCAGCACCGCCAAACGCAGTTGCAGAGAGCACGTCATCCAACGTTGTGCCTAAGTAGCCCGGAAGGAGTCGGCCGTTCATACAGGCCACGTCAATAATAATAGGTTTTACTTTCTCTGCGTTCACTATATTCGTAGCATCGCTCACGTCGTAAGTGGAATACATGCTCGGCCAAGAATCGCCTGAACCATGTCCCATGTAAAACAACCAAGCGGCACCTGTGCTCAGTTCTTTATTGAGCTCGGTGGGATTGGACTTTTTATCGCCCTGATAAAAGTGGGCAGATGTGTAGCCCCACGTTTTTACAAATGTGTCTTCGATGGATTTGATATACTCATTGTCGGAGGGGCCATAACCTTCGTCCGAAGCGATTCCAATAACACGTGTAAGGCCTTTAGTGTCTTTAGCTGATTTTTGATCGTACTCAATGATTTTAGCAAAACGATCTTTGACGTCTTCCGGTGTGCTCGCAGCAATGCGGCCGTAGAACATATCGGGGATATTGTCCTGAGGACCATCCATAGTAAAATACTTGAGATCCGAAGGCGTCGAGCCGCCGGAGGTGCTCGCGGTATTCATCGGTAAACCTTTTTCGTCGCCGATGAGAATAACAAAATCGGAACCGCTATTTTTGAAATGTTTTGCCGAAAGATCGCTCACCATCTGTTTGGTGATTTGGGGGCTGGTGAGAGTTTCCACCACAACATTGTACCCTTGCGCTTTTTTCCACGCGATAAAGTCTTGAGCGCCCGGCATTAGGTTTTGCGACCCGATGATCAGATAATCTGTGTATGTCCCAGGCTCTTGGCGATACACTGCTGCTGAGTGTTCCACCGTGACATCTGATAAAAGCACAGTCTCATTGCTGCGTGAATCATAGTAGCCAAGGTTCACGTCAAGCCGCGTGATGGGTGTGCCGCGAAACGCCCCCAAGTACTCCAGTTGGTACGCGGGAGCGGCTTTGCTGTAAGCGCGGGAGTTGAACTCGAACACCAGTTTGCGATCGTCAGCACAGCGACAGGGTTGCCTTTGTACAGGATAGGGTTTAGTGCCAGCGTAGCGAACGGAACTGTTCGCGACAACCGACACATCGATGGAGGTTGGAGTTCCTACCAATAAAAAACTCTTTACAGGAAGTTCAGGAGAGCCCACTTGGCGGGATGGCGCAAAGTTGGCAATCTGAAACGTGGAGAACTCCTCCGTGCCGCGAGCAGTGCTCACTTTTTTCTTAGATACGATGGCTGCGGAGTCCATCTGTAAATTGTGAATGGCGGCGGTGGCCGAGTTCAAAAACAAAAACGTCGCTACGAGTGCGATGGCTTTCATAAATCCCCCCATGGATTGGTGTTGAGCAAACGATTTCCTTGTTCGCATATGTTTAAAAATGCTAACTGGATTCCTAACAAAATTCCAACAAACTGCGTGCGCTGCGAATCAAATGGATGACAGATCCTGACAGATAATTTCAGATCCTCCGAAATCGAGTGATGAACTGTTTCAATAAGAGACTCTCGATCTCGCTCTGAAACGTTATTGCGGAACCGCTCTCCTACGGCCTCTCAAATGGATTATAATAAAAACACACAGTGGGGGGCTTCTGTGATTCTGTTATTCTTTTCTCTAGTTTTTGCACCTATAACATCGGGCCAGGACGACGAGTTCGTGCGGCTGAAACAAAAGTGCATCACCACCGTTGAAAACTACAAACGCGCTGGAGAAAACGATCGCGATTATTTGCGCAAAGCCTGCTACCAAACATGCCGTGGAAGAAATCTTTGGGAGACGGGGCAGCTCAGCCCCTACACCCAACTCTGCGCCGAAAAGGAAAAACCCTACAAGTGCGGCAATCGTCCTTTGTGTCGCATTTCCGCAATGAACATCGTTAAAAACTGCCGAACTACACCGTGTTCGAATCAAGACAGCTTGTCGCGCGCCTGCGTTTCGGCCTGCTCGCCGCAAACGGATAGCAAATGCCACGAAAATGATCTTCGCGATTTTCAGCAGGGGCAAATGCTCTGCCAATCGCGGGGAGTGGATGCCAACCTGGATTTTATAGGTGATGACACAGCCAAGGAGCTGGAACACAAACGCAATGAAGAGCTGTTGTTCCGCACCCATGGTGAAACTCCGAGGGGTGATGGTTTTTATCAAAGCATGTTCTATAAGGGTTTACCGTCCGAGGATATTTCGCCGACGCCGATTTTAGGTGGCGTCGACGTGCCGAATGTGACAGAGGACGATTACTACGCTGCGGCCGGAGGAAACGCCGAAGGTTCGTCAGGCGCCCCTGGTCGCCGCGACAAGAATAAAAAATGGAGCAACAAGCAGGTGCATCCCGATGTTCTGGAACATGTAAAGTTTGAAGACCTCGAATACAGATTTGAGAAAAGCACCACGGCAAAACCCACTGCAAAAACTCGCGAACTGGATCCGTTGGTGCGATTGCAGCGTATGCCGGCATCACACAAGAAAAAGCGCGTGGATTATTTTTCGAAAGATCACCACTACACCAATGACAAAGTTCATCTCTGGCAAAAAGATGTGTTTCAAGAGGTTAAAAAATTCTACGATAAGATCGAGCTCGATCATTACGGAGAGATCAGCCCCTGATCCTTAGGTGAGTGGAATAAATATTGAGGCGGGATTAACCCGTAATCAGCTTGCGCCCAAAGCAGAAGCGCAGGCAGCCACTCAAAAGTAAGTAGGCGCCGCCAATGGCCCAGAACGGGCCACCGAGAAAAAAGTAAAACGTCATTAAGCCGCCCAAAAGCACGCGCATGATTGCCTCGAGGCGCGACATATTGGTGTTCATTATTTTTCAAGTTCCTGTTTGAGCTCGCCGGTTTCGTACATCTCCATCATGATGTCGCTGCCACCGATGAGTTGCTTATTGTGGTACAGTTGGGGAATGGTGGGCCAGTTGCCGTAGTCTTTAACACCTTGGCGGATTTCTTCGTTTTCAAGCACATCAAAGGAGCCGAATTTGACATTGAGCTCATTGAGAATCGCTACGGCACGCGCCGAGAATCCACACATTGGAAAAGCGGGATTGCCCTTCATAAACAAAAACGTTTTATTTTCTGTGAGCATGGTTTCGATTTTATTTTTAGCGTCTGACATTAGCGTCTCCCTTTTTATTTAATATATAGGCGCTCACAGCACCTGAGTTTTAATGGTCAGTGCGTGGACTTCCCCAGTTTTAAGCTCGTCGGCGAACACCGCCATAACATGCTTGTGGGCATCGATGCGCGAAAGCCCAAGAAAAGCCTTCGAAGATACGAACACCTGGTAATGGTCGTTAGTTCCTGTTAAATCAACAACTTCCACCGAACCATCGGGGTAGGCTGTTTGCAATCTTTGTTTGATTTCATTGGGTTTCATTCGGCCTCTTTTATAGCCTGAGTCGCCGGTATTCTCTATGTCTTGCCACATTTGGGGCGCGGTGTTATAAGAAATGTCCATGAATTTTATGCCGATAGATCCGAAAGCTCTCGCCCGTGAAAAGCAAAAGGGCCGTGACCTCCGAAAATCACCATGGTGGAAACAGCAACTCGCTAGGGGTGTTTGCTACTATTGTGAGCAAAAAGTTTCCGCCCAAGAATTGACAATGGATCACAAGATCCCATTGTCTAGAGGCGGTAAAAGTGCAAAAGGCAATGTTGTCCCGTCCTGCAAGACGTGCAACACCGCCAAAAAAAATCGCACTCCTGTCGATCTGATTTTGGACGGCGGCGTGGAGTAATTGTCGATTTTTTTCTGCAAAAACTGTCCATTTTTTGCGGAACAATTCGCTCAACCTTGCGGCAATTTGCCCAAAAGACGCACAGAATAATTTGCGAAAAATGCAGAAACTTCACGGGTGTGGACTCTACCGGTAGAGATGAAACTCTCGACACACCGAAAATCTTACCGTACGCTGCAATATTGAAATAGGAGATTAAAAATTGGCAAAAGCATCCATTACATCCAGTAGTACTGCTGAATATTTTGCGAAAAACCTGCAACAAGTGGGCTTTTCATCGCCAACCAAAGCAGTTTTGACCACATTGAAAGAAGCTATCGATAACTCTCTCGATGCTTGCGAGGAAGAGGAGATTCTTCCGTCCTTAGATATCGTTGTTAAAAAAATTGGTTCAGGTGGCAGTAAAAACACCGACTTAATAGAGATTATGGTCGAAGACAACGGGCCCGGTATCGAAGCCGATATGTTGCCTCAAGTTTTTGGCGAATATTTGGCATCGAGCAAGTTCGGTCGCGGTCGTTGCACGCGCGGCCAACAAGGTATTGGTATATCTGCGGCCACCACCTGGGCGCAGCTCACCAATGCCTCGGGAGCCTTGGTCACCACAAAGACCTCTAAAATGAAAAAAGCTGTTCGCGCCCAAGTCGACGTGGATATCAAAGGCAATCGTGGTGTGATGAAAAACAAAGAGACGATCGATTGGAACAAACCGCACGGCACGCGTGTGGTGTTTCGCATCGATGGCCGTATCCAGTTGAACGGAGACGGGGGCCTTTTGACGTATCTTGAGGGGACCACTCTTGTGAACCCTCACCTCGAGCTCAAATACAAGTTGTTGGATGCGGATCCTGTGGTGATTAAGCGCGTTGCTGAAACGGTGCCCGATGTACCAACGGCCACACTCCCGCACCCTCATACAATGAAGCTTGGTGAGTTTATCACTCACGCCGGAATTTACGGTAAAATCACCTTTGGAAAATTCTTAAAAACCGCGTTTTCGCGAGTGAGTGACGCCACCTTAAAAGATTTCGTGGCTCACAAAATGCCAAAGTCTATGCTCGATAAAAATCTTTCGCAAATGAAAGAGGCCGACTACAAGTTGGCGTATCAAGCCATCCAGGCCACTCAACTGCAAAGCCCTTCAACGCGATCAGTACTTACGGTTGGAGAAGAAGCGCTTTCAAAAAGTATCATGCGCTTAGGGGACATCGACTTTTTCAGTGTTGTGGCACGTAAACCCACCATTGCCGATTTTAAGCCGGTAGTGGTGGAGGTTGCTTTGGCGCGCTTTAAGGGTCGCGGATCCGAAGACGAGCAAATTCAGCTCTTGCGCTTTGCTAACCGTGTCCCGCTCCAGTTCGACAAAGGGGCGTGCGCCATCACTAAGGCTATCGAATCTGTGAACTGGCGCTCCTACGGATTGGCTCAGTCTAAAAACTCACTGCCGATGGGTCCGTATATCTTTGCAATCAGTCTGGTATCGCCATTCATTAAGTTTAAGAACGCTTCGAAAGAAACTATTGATGCGAGTGATGAACTCGTTGAAGAGATTCGCCTCGCAGTGATGCGCGCTGGCCAAAAGCTTTCTCGCCATATCAATCGCGAGAAAAAAGCCGACGATCTTGAGCGCAAGATTCAACACATTGAGCAGTTTGGCCCCATCTTGGTCGACACTCTTTGTAAGCTGATCGATGCGCCAGAGAAGCGTAAGAAAAAAGCCACCGAGGGTTTAGAGAAAATTTTAGGTCGCGACTCTAAGGAAGCTCATAAAGATCTTTCCGAGGCCGACACGCGCCTCCAGCAGCTGCGCGCGAAGATGCGAGAGAGCGGCATAGTTGGTGATCAGGCGGAAGACGTTGCATTGACCGACATCGATGACGAATCGCTCGAGATGCGTTCCGAATCTGATATGGAAGACGTGGAGGAGAATATCACTCCCAAAGGCAAAAAGAAGAAGCGCGCCGATAAAGAGGTAGAACATGGCTAATCATAAAATGATTCAAGTGCGTGAAAGCACAAAAGACATTCCCAAAGAAGTTCGCATAATTTCCGACAGAATGCTCAAAGACCTTGAAAACGCCAAACGCCCGATGCTTGAGGCGATCAAGTGCAGTCTCGACAACAGCTTTTATAATCCCAAAGTTGGTTTTTTAACCGCTGGCGATAAAAAGGTAATCACCGAACTCAATGTGTCGTCCGTCCAAAAGATGGCGCGCATGGTGTTCCTGATGGATGTTTTATTGAACAAGATGGAAACCGAATCGGTAGCCACTAAGCGTGAAATCTATTACATTGCTAAAGGGGAGATCAAATCAAACAAGCGGTTAAAGCCGCTCGATTTTGACGACCAGGTCGAATCCGACGCGATTATTGATTATATTTGTGATTTGTTAGAGGTGTATCGCGAAGAGATGAACTGCTTTGCCAACGATCGCGGTGGTCAAACCTATTCGCAACATTTAATTGTTACCGAAACCATGGCCGACGGCGAAAAAGCGGTGATTGATCTGAGCACTCTCGGAACCTCGCCTTTTCAGCCCAAGAACCGCCCGCAGTCTTTGAAATTAAAGGCCAAGGGAAAATTGGATTTTTGCTTAGTGGTGGAATCGGAAGGTACGGCCAACACTCTCGTGGCCAATGGAATGACCAAGCGGCATAAGTGCATCGTTATGGGCGCGCAGGGTGTTCCTTCAAATGCAGTTCGTGGTTGGACAAAAACCATTCAAACCCAGCTCGATGTTCCGATCTTTTTCTTTGGAGATCTCGATGCCTACACATTGCAGAACATTTTCCGCACGCTCAAAGCGGGATCAGCGGCCAGTTTGATCCGCAATAGCGATTTTTCGGCTCCCGAAGTGCACTTCTTAGGAGTGCTCCCGGAAGACGTTAAAAAATGGGATCTGCACTGCTATCCCGTGCGCGAAAGCGATGCTAAAGAGGGCCGTTCACTCAAAAAAGCCAAAGATGCTTTAAAGAATGATCCGTTCTTCCAGGATAAAAAGAACAAAAAACTCGCCGATGTCCTCAACTGGTTGATCAAAGAAAGACTTCGTTGCGAACAACAGGCTTTTTACTCGGTGAATCCAAAAGATCCACACATCTGTGAAAAGATCATCGTCGAAAAAATCAAGAAAAAGTCCTACATCTAAGCAAAGCGCCAAAAGGCGCGCCCCCCTTTTTTGTAGCGCTACCGCGTTTAACGCTATAGCGCTACAAAAAAGGGGGGCGCGCCTTTTGGCAGTTCCCGCCGTTGGTCTTGGTGAAGAGTGTCTCATTCCGTGACAAAAGCCGAATCTGGATGAGACGAACGCTCAATTCTGTGTCAGTTGTGTCTCATTATGTGCATACTTGAGAGTATGAACAGTACGTTTTTTCTTCTCATCGCTTTATTCGTGTTTATGACTTCAACGGCCACCGCCGACATCGTCAGTGGTGGGGACGGCTCAGACATTCCAATTCCCGAGAGTGGTGGCCAATACTACCGAGAGATGAATTGCGTGTTGGGAAAACTCGCTCCCAATGCCGATAGCAAACAGCGCGAACGCGCCATGCATTTTGCAAAGACTCTCGGAGAACTGACCGCCGGCTGGCAACCGCAGTTGGCAAAGAATTGGCGCCGCCACATTTATGCTCAATTTGCGCCGGAAACGAACTTTTTTAAACTCAATGAGGAGCAGCCTGGCGCTGACGGAAAATTTGTCAGTAAACTTCCAGACGGGGATATGTACCACGGCCGCGGTTGGATTCAAATCACCCACAAAGCCAACTATGGCCAGTTCGCGTGCTTCAAACAGGCGCTCAATTCTGCCGGCGGAACTTCGAGCTTAGATCAGTTAGAAAATTTGGCGCGCACGCGATCAGAGTCGTGCAATTATCAAGGCATTCGCGACAACCCCGAAAAAGCGTTTAAGTACACGGACGGTGCGGAGACCGAGGAAAACAAGAACAATGATCTCTCGGCTATCTGGTATTTTTTAATGAAGGGTAAAGAAGAGCAACCCGCATTTCCCAATGCAATAGAAAGCACTGGTCCCGAGGCTGTTGGGAAAGTGCGCAAGGCTGTAAACACGGGAAGTGTGAATTCAAAAACCACTCCCAATGGTTTGAAAGAAGCTCAGGACGCTTATACAAAAATTGAATCTTGTTTCTAGCAACTTGTAACGGCAAAAAGAAAAGCGGAGTGAAGTATGTTGAGCATTTTAACTTTAATTTCCATAGTTTTAGCCCGAGGTGGTGATTATCCTCGCCATTTCGTTTCCATCACGGATTCCACGCGGCCGATCTGCTCTCAGGAGTCCCGCTGTACAGTGACCACTAAAAACGATCAGAAATTTCAAATTTTCTTTAAAACAAAGCCTGAAAAAGATGGAACTCTAGTGAGTGGAGTTGCTATTCGGTCATTGGCAAGCGACGATAAAACAGAATACATGCTTCCCGTACCCAAAAATATTGTGACAGGTGACCCAGCACCATTGTTTGCCGCAGATATTAATGGCGATGGATACAATGACCTTGCCATGCAGTCTGGTCTCGGAAGCCAAGTTGGTTTTATTTTTTACTACTGGGTATTTAACCCGAAAACCAAAAAGTTTGTTCTGACCAAAGACAAATTGCCTGCTCTTCAGGTGTCGGCTGACAAGCGCATCACCGCGCTCACGTCCAATGAAGAATATCGGTTAAACAACAGCTACGAACTCGTACTTTTAAAGAGCAAATAGTTAATAACCGTCTTCAATTCAGCCGAATTTAAAATAAACAGTTCACAGTTCCGCTCATAGCGGCGGCTGTGGTGGAGCCTTCGATTGTGATCCCGCCACAGCGCAGATCGAGCTGCACGTAGAACTCATCGCGCGCCAAAGTGCCCACGCATGGCGCCGCTGTTGCGGAAACCTTTTTGCCAAACATCACGCCGGTAATTTGCGATTCCACGCCGAACAGAGTGGTTTCTTTCTTCTCGATGAGCTGAAAAATCATTGGCACATTTAACGTGAGTGCAGCAGTGGGCGACTCTTTTTTGTTCGAATAATTTACTTTGGCGATTTTATTCTTAAAATCATAGGTGCACTGGAGAACCACTTTGCCACCCGTACTTGCAAGCCCATCGATTTCCCCAGAAGTGGACACCTGGAGCGGATCTGCACCGGTGGGGATGCTCAGTTCTATGGTCAAGTTTTGTTTTTTTGTCGCCGCAGCGGATGTCTTAGTGGCCAGTTGTCCGCTGAGGGTTCGCGTGAGGAGAACTTTGCTTCCGGGTCGTTGCACGGTGAGTGTCGTAGTGTTCACCGTGAAAGGAAGGCGCTGCACATCGCTGGCGTTTGCCATGTTGTGGAGCACAAGCTCAGCGCCGTCAATACTCCACGTGTACTTGATCACTTCGACCTGCACCTGATTGGTCTCGATCCAATCGAGTGTGGTGTTAGAAATATCCAATTGAAGCGTGTCCAGATTGCTGCTACCAAATTGATCAATAGTTTTGCCTTTACCTACAGGAACGGTTTGCCCTTGTTGCTCTTGGGAATTCATCGTCCAGGCGCCGACGAGCTGGTAGTGCTGAGAGACTTTCTGTTTCTCATTGCTACAGCCTCCGGTAACAAAACCACTGGTTACAGCCGTTACGTAAAGAAGAGTGGAAATGATTCGCTTCATACCTGGCTCCTTGGAGTTTTGAGGTTTTTTCCTAGAGAACCAATAATCACGGAAAAGCTCAAGATAATACTGCGCAGAACAGATTGTGGGGTGCGCGCCAAAGCGGTACAGTGAGCCATCGTAAGTGCTCAGAATTATTATTGAAAAGCGTTTTCATCACCATGAGCATGGAAAATGGTGAAGATGCCTTAGAGGAGGCCGTATGGCAAAAATCGAAACGACGCCCGAACTCGTAACCCAGGTCTATGCAAAAACGCGTAAAAACTTGGAGATCATCAGAAAGCGTCTCAATCGCCCTCTCACTCTCGCTGAAAAAATCGTTTATGGCCACTTGGACGACCCGCAAAATCAGGAATTGAATCGCGGAAAAAGTTTTTTGATGTTGCGGCCTGATCGGGTGGCCATGCAGGACGCCACTGCACAAATGGCCATGCTGCAGTTTATGCTCTCGGGGCGCGATGAGGCCGAAGTTCCCTCCACGGTTCATTGCGATCACTTGATTCTTGCGTACAAAGGAGCTTCTGAGGATCTGAAGCAGTCCAATTTGGAGAGCAACGAAGTGTATAGTTTTCTTTCGACCTGCGCCAGTCGCTACAACGTGGGTTTTTGGAAACCCGGCGCGGGAATTATCCATCAAGTTGTTCTTGAGAATTATGCGTTTCCCGGTGGATTGATGATCGGTACCGATTCGCACACGCCCAATGCCGGCGGTTTGGGAATGGTGGCCGTGGGTGTGGGTGGTGCCGACGCTTCCGATGTGATGGCCGGCCTTCCTTGGGAAGTGAAGTGCCCGCAAATTATCGGCGTGCATCTCAAGGGCAAGCTCTCTGGTTGGACATCGTCGAAAGACGTGATTTTAAAACTCTTAGGGATTCTCACAGTAAAAGGTGGAACAGACAAAATCATCGAGTATTTTGGCGAAGGGACAAAATCCATCAGCTGTACAGGCAAAGCCACAATTACAAATATGGGTGCGGAATTGGGAGCCACGTGTTCGGTGTTTCCATACGACGAACGCATGGCCGATTTCTTAAAAGTAACTTTGCGTGATGATCTTGCAAAAATCGCTGATAAAAATGCGGACGTGCTGCGCGCCGATGACGAAGTGATCAAGGATCCCGCCAAGTACTACGATCAGGTGATCGAGATCGATTTGGACACATTGGAGCCGCATTTGGTGGGCCCGCACACTCCGGATTTGGCTCATAGTATTTCCGAATTAAAAGACGCTGCTGCAAAAAACAATTGGCCAACGCGTTTGTCAGCGGCCCTCATCGGCTCGTGCACCAATTCATCGTACGAAGACATCGGTCGCGCCACATATGTGGCTCAGCAGGCTCTTGATGCTGGAGTAAAAATGCCTCAGACATTTATGGTATCTCCAGGCTCGTCGCAAATCAAAAATACCATTGAGCGTGATGGACAGATGGCTGTTCTCAATTCGACAGGCGCTACGGTTTTGGCCAATGCCTGCGGTCCCTGTATCGGTCAGTGGAAGCGCGATGATATTAAAAAAGGCGAAGTGAATACCATTGTAACAAGCTTTAATCGCAATTTTAAAGGGCGTAACGATTCCAATCAGGAAACGTTGTCGTTTATTGGTAGCCCGGAAATGGTTATGGCATTGGGTCTTGCCGGTCGTTTGGATTTTAATCCGGCCAAGGATCTTCTCAGCACCCCAACCGGGGACATAAAGTTAAAAGCACCAGTGGCACCCGAATATCCAGCTAAAGGTTTTGTTGCCGATCCCGATGGTTTTCAGGCTCCTAAGGGCAAAGACGCCGTTGTGAAGGTTGATCCCAAGTCGGAGCGTTTGCAACTGCTTGAGCCCTTTGAGGCATGGGACGGTAAAGACATGACGAATCTAGTGGTGCTCGCAAAAGCGAAAGGCAAGTGCACAACGGATCATATCAGCCCCGCTGGAAGTTGGCTCCGTTATCGCGGGCATCTGGACAATATTTCGAACAACATGCTTTTGACGGCAGTGAACGCGTTTAACGGCGACATCGGTAAGGGTGAAAACGTGCTGACCGGTGGTTCGCAGGAGTTTGCGCAACTGGGCCGCTCGTACAAATCCAAAAATCAACCATGGGTGATCATTGGGGATGAAAACTACGGAGAGGGTTCGAGCCGCGAGCACGCCGCCATGTCACCACGCCATTTGGGATGTAAAGCCGTAATCACCAAGAGCTTTGCGCGCATTCATGAAACCAATCTTAAGAAACAAGGGGTGCTCGCACTCACGTTTGCAAATCCAGCGGACTACGACAAAATTCAACAAGACGATCGCCTGTCGATAGTTGGTCTGGAGTCATTGGCGCCGGGGAAAAACCTCACACTCGAGATTGTGCACGCCGACAAGAGCAAAGAGAATTTTGAGCTCAAGCACACCTACAATGCCGAGCAGATTAAGTGGTTTAAAGCCGGTTCAGCGCTGAATTTGTTAAGAGAAAAAAGCATTTAGAGCGCAATCACGGCAGTGTCCGTGACTGCGAAAAGACGATTCTTTTTTTTGCTCGGTATTTCAAACCCGCCCGCCAGCGATGAGAACGCGGGCAGACAGCCGCGATAGTTTTCCAGCCAGAATGCCGGCAAGCGCAGGCGCTCGGGCCCTTTAACTAATTTTACCACCGGATGAACATGGCCGTACCAAGTGAAGTGTGCTTGGTCCGTTACTGCGTCCTTATCTGCTTGGTGAGCAAAGCCAAAGCGATCAATCACGACCTGGTCGACTCGAACTACAAAATTCCACTCCGGGGGCCAACGGTCTGTTCCCGCAGAATCGTGATTGCCATGGAGAAGCGTAAAGTGGGTGCGGGGGAATTTGTAGGGGAGCTGAGCAAACCTCTCGCACACTGTGGGAGATACGGCGGTGAACGAATGGGAAAGGTCTCCTAAAAATAAAACCGATTCTATAGAGTGAGTGGCTATCAGGTCTGCGAGCCTTTCAATATCATTGATTTCGGCCTGTTCAGGAAGCCAGTACCCATGCTCGGAAAAACTCGATACTTTTCCAAGGTGCATATCGGCGAGGGCTAAGAGTTTTAGCCGCGGCCACAACAAAGCGCGCTCGTGGAGCAAAACAAAATTCTCGCCCTGAATGTGTATGTTCATGGGCCAGCCTCAAACATTTTTTTCTGAAATCGATTCACCCGCTGCTCCATTGTTTCCGTGGACACCCTTGATTTTACGCGCTCTAAGTACAGCGCCAGTGCAAACGGCGAGAGTCTGTGGAGCTTCACTTCCACCCATTGTGAGGCAGAGGCTTTTCGCAAAACTCCCTGGAGCTGTTCCAGCGACAATTGATTTTCTAAAACTTCTTGGCGTGCCTGAGCGAGCAACGGGTTTTCGGGATCATAAGAGCTAAACACATCGAAGAGTAGCCCAGCACTCATTTGTAAATGGCGAACGGTGCGCTCGGCGCGCGCCGAATTGGCGATGATTAAGCCGGACACTCGGGCGATCTCGCGAAACTGACGACGTACCAGTTCTTTAAAATTTAAACTCTCAATCACATCTTTTTGCAAATGATCAGTAGTGAGCAATAAATCTTTAATCTCATTGAGATCTGGAAATGGCTCCGTACCCAGCAGTTCGATACCGTAGTCATTCACTGCAACGGCAATTGTGTTTGTGCGGTGCTGAGCAAGGCGGTAGGCGAACAAATGTCCCAGGCCTTCGTGCAAATGGCGTCCTGCCCACAAATAGAAAAACAAGTGATGTCCTTCGCGGGAATCATAGCGCTCCACTAAAATTTCGCCGGTGTGAGGTTTGTGCGAGACTCGATCCTGGCTTGCAAGCAGCGCCTGGCGAAGTTTATCACCTGCGCTCTGGGGACCATCCGAATAGGCAATCGGCTTTTCTACCTCGGCCTGAATGTAGGCCATGAGAGTGCTGCTGATGGAAAGTGTTTGACCACTCCAAGACGCGGTGGCCGTGGTGTTACTGTTTGCAAGCCGCACGATGGCCGCACCGTCGCGCAGATGAATAAACTCGAGGCTTCTGCCTGAGAACAGAAAAGCGTCGCCCTTTTTTAATTTTGCCGCGAAGTTCTCGGAAATATGTCCGATAGTGTTTCCTTTAAGGAATCGCACGCGAATCCCCAGTTCACCGACGATAGTGCCGATGTTGAGACGGTGATCCCGTTCTATTTTTGAGTCGCGAAACACGTAACGTTCGCCGCGCTTTTCGATCTTTTGATATTTCGCATAAGCTTTTAGGGTTTTTCCGCCGGTGCTGAGAAAATCCAAACACCACTGCAGCTGTTCCTCGGTCACAGAGTTGAAAGAGGCGGCCGAGCGAATTTCCGCCAACAATTCTTCCGCTACGAAACCGTCATTGAATGACGAATTGAGGATGTGCTGGATAACAACGTCCAATGGGCTCTTCAGCGGATGTCGGGATTCGACAAGATCCTCGGAATGAGCCTGCATGATGGCGGCGGGTTCAAGGGCGTCAAACACTGATACGGGAATAATTTCCAGCGACTTGTCCTGATTGGGCTGGTGTCGACCACGGCCTGCCCGCTGAAGCGCACGCCCAAGGGATTTCACCGATCCCAATTGATAAATATTCTCAAGACGCGGAAAATCCACACCCAGTTCCAGAGACGAAGTGGCCACAACTATTTTTACTCTTTCTTGTTTTAATCCCGTTTCTACTTTTTCGCGGTCTTCTTTAGAAAGCGAGCCGTGATGAAGAGCGACCACATCGGCCCACTCCGGCCTCAGCGCACAAATGGCGGAGTACCAAAACTCTGCCGCTCGCCGTGTATTGGTAAAGAACAAATGGGTTTGCTGTGGGTCGATTTTCTCCAGTACCGAGGGGAGAAGCTTCTCTCCCATAGATCCGAACCACACAGACGGCGGAATCGATTCATTGATCACCGTGCTCACCTTAAGTTTTTGATGGGACTGGGGATCGGTAATAATGATGGCACGAAGATTGGCGGTGACAACCTGAGCCGCTTCTTTGAGATTTCCTAAAGTGGCAGAAAGCCCCCACACTGAAAGCTTAGGGCTCCAGCGCTTGATTTTTGCCAAAGTGAGTTCCAATAAACTCCCACGTTTTCCTGCGATCAGCTCGTGCCACTCATCGACAATCACGGTGCGGACGTGACTGTAGCGAGCACTGGCATCTTTTTGAGTGAACATCACAGCTAAAGACTCAGGCGTGGTCACTAAAATATGAGGTTGGAACTTTTCACTGTGTTTGCGCTCCTGAACACTGCTGTCGCCGGTTCGCATGTGGATACGGTAGGGGAGTTGGAGATCATCCATAAGAGCATTGAGTGTTTTATAAATATCTCGCGCGAGTGCCTTTAGTGGCGCTAAGTAAATCACATGGGTGTGTTCGATTTCGGTGGTCGACAAAGTAAGAATGTCTATTAGGGGGCCACCGAATGCTGCGAGCGTCTTTCCGTGGCCAGTAGGCACCGAGATCAATCCACTCTCGCCTGCGGCGTGGAACTCCCACGCCTGGGTTTGAAAAGTGGCAGGTTCCCAACCTTGCGTGCGAAACCAACCCTGCAAAAGGGCGTGTGCTTCTTCGTGGGTGCGCCGAACATGGGGAATTTTCCAGCGCTCCAGTGGTTGTGGAGCCGTGGCCGTGCTGTTCAAGCATGCAATTTGGCGGGAAACGCGGGGTCGAGGAAACATTAAAGCTCCTTGTTGCGAATGCGATCAAGCAGTACGGCCACGTCGCCGACGGAATTGGCCTCGCGCACAGGTTTATCGGGACGTTCGCGCAGGATGCGAGGGAAGCGCACGGCAAACCCTGATTTGTGCCGCGAACTTTCGGCCACACCTTCAAACGCGATCTCAAAAACTTTTTCCGGTTTCAGAGCTCGCACCGGGCCAAATCGGTCTGTGGTATTTTTGCGAATCCAGGAATCTACGGAGCGCAGCTCTTCGTCAGTTAAACCAGAATAAGCTTTGGCAATTGGCACCAGCTGGTCCTCGCTCCATATACTAAAAGTATAATCAGAATAAATCGATGCTCGTTTCCCCGAACCCGGTTGCGCGGCAGTGAGAACCACATCGAGTGTGAGCGGATCCACTTTCCATTTGAACCAAATACCGCGCTTGCGACCGGAAACATAGGGTGCGTCTTTCTTTTTGAGCATGAGCCCTTCGGCCATTTCAGCGCGCGCGGTTTTTTGTAACTCGCGAAGCTGATCCCAACTGGTCGCCGAAAGAATCTTCGAGACGCCCATGTTGAGGGCCGAGTAGGGCTTGAGCAATTGTTCCAGTTGTCTGCGGCGTTCACTCAGTGGGTGTTGTGTAAGATCGGCTCCGTCCATCGACAGTAAATCGTAGGCGACAAAGCCGACGGGATTTTCAGCCATTAGTTTTTTTGCGGGCTTTTTACGATTGAGACGTTTTTGTAATTCCTGAAACAGCTCGGGCGTGTTCCAAGCTCCAGCGACCAGTTCTCCGTCGAGAATCCAATCTCCTCCGATGGCTTGAAGGCGTTCCACCAGATCCGGGAAACTCTCGGTCACGCGTTCCTCACCCCGTGACCACAGTTCAATACGTCCTTGAAATTTCACGGCCTGCACGCGGATACCATCCCATTTCCATTCGGCGTACCAATCTTCAACAGGTCCCAGATCGCTCACATCTCCGCTCAGGGGCGCGGCCAGGCAGAATGCTTTTGGCAGTGCCTCCAGTTCCTGAGGGGTATTGCCTGAGAGATCCACCTTTTTGAGAGACTCAAAAAATTCTACGCTCGGTGTCCAGTCGCCGATAAGACGAGCCGCAATTACGGAGCGGGGAAGACCAATCACGTCTTGTAACGCTTTAAAAACCAGCCCCTCGGAGACGCCGGCCCTCAGCGCACCAGTGAGAAATTTATTAACAATAAATACTTCACGCTGCTGGAGTGCCATCCACCACGAGCTCACACGCTCTTTCTGCTCGTTCTCGTCCATGTCAAAGAGTGGAAGAATCAATTCCTCCATCCAAACAGCCAGTGATGCCTCTTCAAGTTTTTTGGTCTGAGGTGTCTCCGTTTTGGTTAGACCGGCCGCGCTTAAAAGAGAAATCATTTCTGCAGTGTCACCTACAGCGGAATAGCACTCATCGACAAGCCACTCTGGGAAATCGATTTTTTCGCTAAACCATTTGCGCAGTTTTCGAGATCCGATCAGATTTTTTGGACGGCGACCCAAAAATAGATAGAGACCCCAAATGGCGTCTCGCGGAGGAGCCGTGCGAAAGTAGTGCGCCAAAAGATGAGATTTTTCATTGGTCGAATTGGTTTGATCGATATCGTCAAAAAGTTTGCTGAATCGTTTCATTCATCCTCTTCGGCGCCATATTGAGTTTGTAAGGGGATGGCATCCAGCTGTAATGTTTCGCGCAGATACTTTGCCAGTGTTTCCTTGTTGCCGTGAGTGACAAGTACGCGTTTGGCTCCGGTATCTTTTACTGTTTGCACCAGGCTTGGCCAGTCCGCATGATCGGAAAGCACAAACCCTTTTTCATAGGAACGTCCGCGGCGTACACCGCGAACTGCCATCCAACCAGAAGCGAAACCGGTCGATATATTTTTAAAACGTTTCATCCACGGACTGCGATGAGCCGATGGCGGAGCGAGGATCAATTGGCCCTCCAGCGGCCCGTCGTAGTCGGTGAGCTTTTGTGTGGGTAGCATGTGCACGCCTGCGTCCCGATAGATGGAAACTAACGGATCTGTTGCGCCATGAAGAAGTACGGTGTCATTGGTCCGCGAGGTGAGCTCGGCCAAAATTCTCTGTGCTTTTCCAAGCGCATAACAAAAGAGAATGCTTGTGTTGCCCTCTGCACGATTCCACATCCACCAATCGTAGATTCCATCGCGAATTTCACTGTTGGGCCGCCATCGGTATATGGGTAGGGCGAAGGTGGCCTCTGTGATAAACGTACTGCAGGGTACGACCTCGAAGGGCTGGCACGTGGGATCGGGATCGCGCTTAAAATCTCCAGTAAAGACGAGAACATTTGATGGCTGGCTCTCATGCTCAATTCGAATCTGTGCGGAGCCAAAAATATGCCCTGCAGGATGAAAAGAAACCCATTGCTTCCCCAACTTATAACGTTCCCGCCAGTTCACGATTTTGAGTTTCACGTCAGGGGAGATACGCCTTTTCAGAATCAGTGCGGTCTCAGGTGTGCACCAATAAAGGCGACTGCCACGATGAGCATGATCCCCATGGGCGTGGGTTACCAAATTAACATCCGCAGGGGTCCATGCATCCACATGAAACGCCTCGTCCTGACTTACGAGTCCATGGGGTTTGAGAGTGAGTAAATCCATACCCAGATGCTAGTGCAAAGTGCATAAAATATTATCAACCGCCAGTGAACCTTCCTTGTAGAAATTAAGACAATTTTACATTTTTGAGGCGAGTGCGCTCAAAGGTTGACCTCGAACCCATTCTCTCATAGGAAAGGGCCTACAGAGCACCCAATCCGAGGAGGAATTTCATGATGGTACTGGTTTTAATTTTTTCATTATTCGCATCCGCCGAAGTCGAAAAATCGCAAGACGAAATCCTAAAAATGACCGGTCTCACCCCAGCCCAAATTCTCCAAAAAACCCAAGAAAGCTTAGAGCAATACCTCTTCCAAGACGACAGCGGCGAATCCTGTGGTTTAGACGAATTCGCAGTCTCCCATTACCTCGTCCCAAACAAAGCTCAAACCTACGAAAGATTCACCGTTGTCACTGATACGACAGGCCCCGTCGGCCACTGCGACGGCTATGCCACCTACAACTGTTTCACCGAATGGTCGAACAAGAGCGGTTCGTGGAACACCGTGAGCACAGAGTGCGAAGACGGCTACGAATTCAACGATTGATCATCTCACCCAGCTTGGCTTTTTAGAGAATATCCATTTTGGAAAGCTCTGGGAAGCGTGACGCGTTCGCCGCAGGCGATCCCAGCGAGGGCAGGAGCCCGTCTTTCCAAAATGGATATTCTCTAAAATGCCGAGCTGGCGCTATAAGTAAAAGTGAATTGGAAGCCGCGCTTAAGCGGCTTTTTTCATCAGGGCTGTGATGTGTGCGTAGACGCCGGCTTCGATAAAGATTCTTAGGAGATCGGAATCCAGTTTTCCTTCGTTGGCTTCCATAAGCAAAATGTCGATGGCCGCATCGGCATGCATGGATTTTTTGTAGGGGCGGTCAAAGGCTACGAGTGCGTCGTAGATGTCGGCAATGGTCATCATGCGTGCTTGGATAGGGATCTCATTACCGGCTATACCGCGCGGGTAGCCAGAGCCATCCATCTTTTCATGATGGCAGTGGGCGATCTGTGCCACTTGCTCTAATCCGTCGGTCCACGCAATTTGCTTTAAAAAATCATAGGTGTGAGACACGTGCGATTCGATCTGCGCGCGTTCGTCTTTGCTCAAGCTACCTTTAGGGATAGAGAGAATTTTCATCTCATTATCAGTGAGTATTTTCTGGCCAAAGTGTTCGCTGGACTGAATGATATTGTTGACGATGCGATCTAAGGACTTTTGATCCTTAAGAACGTACGGCTCATTGGCTTGAATGATGCCCGATTTCATTTGGCGCAAACGAAGTTTGGTTGTTTCCAGATGGTGCTGGATGTCGTGAACTTTGGCGTGCAACCACTGAGTGTCGACGTTGGGGTTTTTAGCGATCATCTCGAGCATGCCTTCTACCAATTGCTTCCATTGGGAGGCCTCGTCTTTGTATTCTAAACTGTCGAGTCTCAGAAGGATGGATTCCAATTCGCGGGAATGCAGCTTTTTTTGTTTAAGGAGAACGTCTTCCTTAATTCCGATTTTTCCGAAATCATGAAGGAGAGCCGCATAGCGCAGCTCACGCACTTGTTCTTCGGAAAAAATTACGTTCTTGAACGTGCCGACATTCGATTTATGAACTGCCAGTGCCAGCTCCACTGTAAGAATCGCCACACGGTCACTGTGACCACTGGTCGTGGGATCTCGTGCTTCGATGGCTTTTACCGAGGCGTGCACGAAACTTTCGAAAAGATTTTCGATGTTCTCATTGAGAAGCGCATTCTCAATAGCGACGGCCGCTTGCGAGGCAAACACCTTCATGAGGTCTTCATCCTCTGAGTTGAACGATATAATATCAGCCTCTGAAAGTGCGCCTTGTTTTAATTTTTGCACTCCCTGCTCGTTGAGTTTATTGATGATCTGAATCACTCCGCGGACCTGTCCGTGAGCGGTGATCATGGGAATGGTGAGGCACGAGCGGGTCTTATAATTATTGGATTGATCCATATCGGGATTAAAACGATAGGGGGCGTCGGCCGGCAAATTGTAGCAGTCGTCGATGTTGATCGATTTTTTAGAAAGCGCACAGTATCCGGCAACGCTTTTTTTATTGATTTCAATCAAGCCGTTATGCTCTTCGGAACCCTTAAGAATATTCATGGTGCGAAGAAAGCGCAGCACGGGAATTTTTTGTGGAGTGAGGAGGGGGTTGTTTTTAGCATCGTGATAGATCATTTTTTTGTCGAGGAGATAAATACTTGCACCCTCGGCGTGACAGACTTCAAGGCATTTTTCCAAGAACAATTGCATCAGATTTGTGAGCTCTTTCTCGCTGGAAAGTGCCACACCGATCTCGATCAGAGACTTGAGTTTTTCGGCGACGTCGGCGCCATTTTTTTTACCTTCACTCATACAAACTTTAATCGGAGTTTAATGATAAAAGGTTTAATATTTTTGCCTATTTACGACGAACTGGACGAGTCTTTGGGAACCTAAGCATGGAGCCTCCAACCCGACCTGAGGCCTGCCACTGCGGGCATCCCGGTGATTGATCGAGCGTACTTTTCGGCGAGACATACAAATCGCGGAAAAAAACCAGCTACGGTGTATCGAATTGAGACAGACCTCTACAAAAGGCTCAAGAACTTTGCGACTTTTGGCGATAATAAATAGAGGCGGGGGAACACTTGAAAAAGGTCCATATCATCATTCTAATACTCACTGTCGCAATCATGCCGTTCTTTCAAAACTGCGGCATGGAGGCCTCTCAGCGTCAGACGGGTGCATTGTTTGTTGGTGAATCTGAGCCCGATTGCTTGTCACCGGTTGTGGACTGTGGTCCCAATCCCGCATATCTGGAAATCACTATCGACATTCCCAATCCGTCGTCGTTTCCCACCACGAGCGATTACACTATTTATGGACGCTGCAATTCTGGAAACTATCCCTACAACGCCATTCAGTATCGAATCGCCACGGCCACCGATCCGACCAATTACTTTTTTAATGCCACGGTGAAGAGCGAAGACAACCCGCAAGGTGATGGTATAGGGTATTGCAAAAACGGCAGATACGACATGATCCTGCCATCGATGGTCCAAGGCGTAGTTTATATTCTTCGCGTCGATATGATCGGTTACACTGATGCAGGAACCGGCGGCAACTACAACTCCGAGGCCATGGGCCGTGCGCTCATCGATTATAGCTTTTTTGTTCCCACCCCTTAATGGCGTACACCGAATCTGCTGTTCGCAAAGAGCAGTGGCGCACGCCAGAGTCTAAGGCCGTATCAAAAGCATGTGGGATCTGATTCCAATACACAAGTGGGGTGGCTTGCATCCGCGCCAGTTCCTCAAATTTTTCCGAGCTCTTAGTAAAGATCGACGTGGCATTGGCGTGATGAGTGGTGCCCGCAAACTTGGTAGCTTCCGGACCATTTTTAAAGCGCGTGATGGTGATCAGCGGTCCTAGCAATTCAGTCTGGTGGAGTGGAGAGCAATTGCTAAAATCCGTGGAAATATTTAAAAAAGAATCGGTCGGCTGTAGCCATTGTCGTGTGGAACGAAGTTCCATTTTTTGTTTTTCGAAATGTTCGGCGTATTTTTTTACCGCCATGGAGCCCAACGAAGACGTGTCGAAAGTTTTCATGTGTGTTTGCAGTGCATTTAAGACATCGGGGAATATTTTTTCCTGTACAAACCAGCGGTTAAAGCGAATTTCGCTGCGAATGTGGAACTGCAGGCTTTCTGAAGCCAGTGTTGAAATGCACGACACATCGCCATCGTTCATAAACAGCAAAGGGTTGTGCGCGCCAAAGTGCAAGTTGTAGAGTTTCTCTGGGACTAAAGGGCGACGTCGATACAAGGCTGCATCGTGGAGATGCATTTGTCCCTGAACACCGCGTAGAGAGGGATGCTCCAGCAAAGTTTCCAGCGTGTCGTTGTCGTCTATGGGCAGTACGGCGAGACGATCCGCTGATAGTGCGGTTCCACGCAATAACTCACTCAGGCGGCAGTAAATGCGCGAGGCTTCGGGGTCGCAGTAGAGGAGCACTGAATTCTCTTGTAGCAGAGCCGGTAGCACCTGATGCATAAAGCGATATGCGGGTGAGCTCCAGCTGCCATAAATGGCGATCAATCCTTGCGGAATGAGAGTGCCGGGAGTGTACACGGCACTCCACGGAAAGGATTTTTTGTAATCCACGGTAAGATCCCAGTCGCGCTGAGCCAGTTCGGGCGAATAGCCCAAATCCTTTACCAGCATCTCCTGGAACTCGGTGTTGACCTCGTCGCAGCGATTAAAAAATAAAGACAAATCATTGGTGTAATCCTTCGCGGTGCGGAAGTGGGGAAGGGTGTTTTTGTTTAAAAATTGAATGGTCTGAATCAGCTCAGAAAAATCGGCACCGCCAGCAAGGCCTTGAGTGTGTCCCGCCATAAATTTGTAAGCGCTCATCGCTGGATCTCCATAAGATGGTGGTATAGTGGGCGGCCGCCCTCTCCATAAAAATGCGCATCCGCTTTGAATCGAAATTTACTCGCTTCCAAAGGTTGAACTACTACAAAGTTGTATTCGCCGTCTTTGATAAACGCGCGGTGGGGATTTGCGAACTTATCAGCTGTTCCGGGATAGGTTTTGGCATGAAGGCCACTGGAGGTGAGTTCAAATGTGGGATAGCCCAACTTGGAGCGGGGGATCTTCATAAATTCCGCCAGATGACGGTCGCCCGACACAAACACAGCAATTTTGTTTCGCTGTTCGAGGCGTTTGAGAAATTCTTTAAACGACTGCGGGTGAATGCCTTCGTACGATTCGAAGGTGTGGTAACCCCCAAAAAACTGATCGCCGCTAATGAGCCAAAAGGCGCCTTTTTCTTTCTTGAGAATGCGCTGGAGCCAATCCTCTTGTTCACCGCCAAAATGTGTTTGCGGGGTTACGCCCTTTTCGCTTCGGAAGTAACGATCGTCGAGAAAAATAAAATGGTTTTTAGCAAAGCGAAAATGGCTTGATACACCCGGTCCGGGTTGGAGATTTTTAGTGGGAGCCAGAGGAAAAAATGTGCGAAACACCTGGCGGGAGGTGTCTTTGAGCGGAAAGCGGCGATTGGCGTCGCGCGTCCCGTAGTCGTGATCGTCCCAAGTGGCATAAACGGGAACCAACGTTTTCCATCGATAAAAATCCAAACGCAACCGTGTTTCTTGATACCGGCGCCACAGATCCAATTCTGTAGTGGGAGCAAGCAGTGATTTGTCCACATACACATTGTCGCCAATCATAAAGATCATGTCGGGCTGCACTCGCGCTACCGCGTCCCACTGCTTTTTTTGCACCTCTGCAAAGGCGTCGTCGGTGCAGGAAACAATGGCTATTTTTGGGCTCTTGAGTTTTTTATCGAGTGTTTTAAATTTTCGCGCATCGATAGTCCTATCGCCATCGAGTACTTCAAGGGAGTATTCAAGACCCGGAGACAAGTTTTCCAGAGTGATGTTGACGATCTTCCACGGCAAACCGGGAGGGGTAGTCACTTTGGGTTTTGGCGTGACGAGCACCGACTTTTCCAAAGTGATGCGGTACTCGTAATTGGATGTGATGGGAACCATGAGACTCAGCACCGTAGAATCTTGATCGGTAGCTCCCTGGAGTATGGGCAAGAATTCTACTTTTTGGGCGTGCTCAGCTTCGGAGCTCGCCGTGTGCGGCGTCTGGCAGGCAATGAGTAGAGCCATCAGTGCTAGAGTTTGCACCGTCACCCGCACACGCGGCCATACAGGAAGCATTATTTGTCGTCCTTAATTTTCTTCATTAAAAAATTAAAGCTCTCTTGCACAGAGCTCGACCAACTGCGCCCCTTCACATACGCCACATTGATCTTATTTTTAAGCGGCTTGGGGTTTTTGCCTTCGATAATGTGCAGGTTGTAGCCCTCGGCCTTGAGTTTTTCCAATTGATGATCGGGAACGATTCCAGCGCCCAATCCGGATTTGATGAGCTTCGCGATACCCAGAGTATCGCCCAACACCGCACGCACTTTGAGATCCACTTTTGCCAGTTTGTAGTGGTGCTCGAGCCAGCGATTGAGGAGGAGATACCCTTGATCGTAATCCATATATTCCAAACTCTCGAAATATTTGCGATTGGTGCCTTCACCTTTAAGTTTAAGGTAGTCCTTCGAGCAGCACAGGAGGAGGTTCTCATCGTACACCAGTTCGCTGGTGATTTGATTGTCCATGTTGTATTCGTCGACAAATGCAAAATCCAAATCGCCGCGCAAAAGCATATTGTTAAAGCGGCGGGGCACATCGAAGTGAACTTTAAACTTGAGCAATGGATGCATTTTCCCAAGTTCCGCCAAATGCGGCAGGAGTATGTTGAGCCCAAACACCACCGGCATTCCAATAGTCACCTCACCGCGCAGGGAGTTTTCTTTATTGGTGAGATCAAGAAGGATCTCTTCGAGTTTTTGCAGGTGAGGAGAGAGCTGTTCAAATAAGCGTTTGCCGTCTTCCGTAGGCACGAGTTTTTGCTTGATACGATCAAAAAGCTGTAGGGACAGGGTGTCTTCCAAGGATTTAATGTGCTGACTGATGCCCGATTGGGTGAGGTGCAGTTCAGTTGCCGCCTGGGTCATGCTGCGTGTGCGGTACACGGCCTCAAAGATTCGGAGATAGTTCATATTGATCTGATCTAAAAGCATCGCGACCTCCTAATCTGAGTTTCTCGTTTTTTGTTCAAGTTTTACTCAATTAGACCGGAGACTAGTCTGGAGTCAATCAGAAAAACTAATGAAAACACAGAGTTAAAGCAGTTGTACTAATATGAGGCGGGCCAAAACGCCACCAAATTAGCTGGTTTGCTCATTATTTCGCCTAGCCTAGACGAATTAATAGGTGAGCCCAATTTGGAGGAGCCCTATGAAACACTTAGTACAACAACTTACAGTAGCAGCAGGATTGACGATTGGTCTTGTAGGTTGCGGTGGTAACAGTTTTACTCTCGCCAACGACGAAGCCGCCTTTGCACAAAATACAAAAGCGACAAGCGTGCCGATCGACATCTTGTGGGTCGTCGATAACTCAGGATCTATGGAAACCTCACAAGCGATGGTGACAGCCAATGTGGCGTCTTTTATTGGTAAGTTTAAACAAACCAATTTCGACTTCAGAATTGCAGTTACAACGACGGAAGCTTACCGTGCGCTTCCGAAATTTACCGGTGACAATTCATGGTCACGCTTTCGCGATGGTACCGCTGCTACAGGTTATTCGGGTGTAAAGATCATCGATCCGAACACTCCGAATATAGAAGCTGTTTTTGATAAAAATATTAAACAAGGTATAACGGGTAGTGCCGATGAGCGTGGCTTCGAGAGTTTAGAAGCTGCTCTTTTAAATCCTACCAATCGCAACGAGTTCCCGCGCCCAGGCTCTTATCTGGCAGTGATTTTTCTTACCGATGAAGAGGACTTTTCTTGGGATGGTACGGCGAATATTCAGCTGGACGCCAATGGCAACCCGGTTTCAAACCAGGATCCACGCCTGCACTCTATCGATCGCTACTTAGAAATTTTGGATCAAGCCACGAACAGCACGGCCACACAAAAGAACTACGTGGTAAACACCATTGCGATCTTTGATGATGCTTGCCGCGCGCAACTAGCCACAACATTTACCGGTCGCCGTGTGGCTGATCGCTACGCCGCTCTCACCGATGCCACTGGTGGCGTTAAAGCGAGCCTGTGCAATAGCTTCGATTCAATCCTTTCGAGCATCTCGGATACGATTTTGGAATTCTCTTCAAAATTTTTCCTCAACCGTCTTCCAGATATCGATACTCTCAAAGTGATCGTGAATGACGTGGAAGTTCCAGCTCAAGGCTGGGTGTACAACGAAACTGAAAACTCCATCTCTTTTAAAACCGGCTATATTCCGGCCCAGGATGCGCGAATCGTTGTGCGCTTCACACCGACGACGCTCAAATAATCGGTCGCGAGACCGCAAGCGGGAATCGACCTTAAAAACCCTAGCTCTAAGAGCTGGGGTTTTTTATTATTAAAAACTAGAAGTATCGAACAAAGCCACCAAATGCCGAGAAGTTTGTTTCTTTAAAGAAAAGGGGGCTTGAAGAGTTGCGCGCGTCCCCCGCCCAATACACATTGGCACCGATAAAAACCGTCCACGGAAAAAGGTTGTAGTAGGAGTAATTGGCGCCAGCGATGTATTGCATGAGGCCCGCCTTGGCATCAAAATAGGGGCGAGTGGCCGTAGCGTACTGAGAGTCTACTTGGTAAAAAAAATCGCTATACTTTTCTGCGGCGAAATCGGCCTCAAGGCGTGTGATCACTTCGCCGTACTTGCCAAAATCAAAAATATTACGGAAACCCGGTGCAAAATTGTAGTCGAGATAATCAAACTCGTGACGAAAATCTGTGTTGGCCACAAACCGCAGTGGCAATCTCAAGTACATGGTGTGAAAGTTATTGTGCAACAGCTCGATGCGTAGCTCTGGGCCCAACTGTAGAGTCCAACCCAAATCAGGCATGCCCGTGCGAGCGGGAATTTTTTCGGAGGCTGTAGGAAAAAGAAACACAAAACTCACCGAAAACTGAAAGCGCTCGCGCTCGACCAAATCGCCTTTAACGCCGTCTTGCCGATCGATGGTGAAGTACTTACTTTTGAATGCAGGTATGGCGAGAAACCGCATGCGGCCATCTTGAGAGCCTGGATAATCTTGAGCCCAACCGCTGCCTACTGTGACACCAAAGAATGGACCATCTTTAGAATCGGGTCGGAGCGTTTGTTCAGGAGTGGCTTTGTCGTCAAAATCCACTTCTGGTTCGACGCCAGGAAAGGGAATGCCAAATAGGCCGGTGGTGGAGCTCTCTGCGACCTCTTCTGGTGGTGGAGGGGGCGGAGGTGGCTGTGGCGGCGGTGGAGTTTTGCGTTTCCTGCGCGCTTTCTTTTTGCTCTTTGATGGCGTGCTCGGCGGAGGTTTTGACGGAGCGGGAGATGCGGAGTCTTCACGCACCTGTAGTGGCTTCGCCTGGGGTGGTGGAGCAGGTGTGGCTGGTGGAGCCGCTGGCACTTGAGCGTGGGAGTGCCATAGAATAAGAAAACTGAGGATTGTATATGTCATTCGGCCTGCACAATAAGTATGATTTTATCTCGGCACTTTGACCATTGATCTTTGTGATAACGCAGTGTTGAAGAGGGCCGTTTCTCGACTTCAACTTTGTGTTCCGTGCAGAGCTTTGTTAAGAAATTCCCGAGTGGAACATCAAAAGTTAAAGCGTGCAGTTCAAGTTCTACTTGAGAGGTTAAAAGGATGAAGATCTTCTTATATTTAAGAGCCGTACTGCTAATGATAGTGATACCCCTTTGGACGGCATTCTACTCCATAGTGGTTATTGTAGAGCTGTTTCTTGGAATGAAAAAAGAAACTGTAACCTACGGCATCTCAAAAATCTGGGCACAGAGCACGTTGTGGATGAGTGGCGTGAACGTCCGTGTGATTGGCGCCGAAAACGTTCCCATGGACAAAGGGTTTTTGTATTTGTTCAGCCACACCAGTTTGTATGATATTCCCGTGATCTTCTTTGCGACGCCAAAATTTTGTAACTTCGGCGCGAAAAGCGAGTTGTTTTCCATTCCTTTTTTTGGACGCGCAATTCGCATGACAGGCGCTTTAGAGATTGAACGCAGCAATCGCGAAAAGGTCATGCGCATCTATAAGGAATCTGAGAAGCGGGTCGCAAACGGCGAGGCTTTTGCGTTGGCGCCTGAGGGCACGCGGCGCCCAGGGTTTGGTACTTTGGGCGATTTTAAATCGGGTCCGTTCTTTTTTGCGGTCAATTCCAAGATGCCCATAATTCCCATCATTCTCGTGGGCAATGAGCTTGTAATAAAAAAGCACTCCATCTTCATCAACGTGAGGGCTTGGAGAACAGAAGTTATTTTTGAAATACTGCCGCCAATATATCCTGACTTCACACGGGGGGAAGATCAAGTTCCTGAACTCAAAGTTCAGCTGCATAAAATAATGAAAGATCGTCTGGAAAAATGGTGGAGTGAGCCGCCGTATTCGCTCGAAATAAACAAATAGGTGTGAAAAACTGCTCGCTCAGTTGAAAGCCGAGCTTATTGCTCGCCTGAAATGGAAGCCGAGCTTATTGCTCGCTCAGTTGGAAGCCGAGCTTATTGCTCGACTTCTGCCTCTACTTCTTTGTCGATCTCGACGTCTTGGGTGAGAGGTGTTTTGTTTTTACACATGAGCGTCTTTTTCGTCATTTCGTCCAAGTTGATCTTATTGAGGAGTACTTTTTTGGAGTCACAGGATCCCGCGGATATCCCATTGCACGAATAGCAAACCTCTTTACCAGCGCTTGGTGCTTGAAACGCAGAACTAGAATTTTTAGAGCAGCTCAGTGGGGATTCTGGGTCGAGCACTTCTTTGGGGCCCGACAAGCACGCATTGCTATCGCACGCACTGGCATCAGCCATAGAAGAGCCGAAGCCATAGGTCGGAGATACTTGGATCTTCTTAAGAGTTTCGCCGTTCATGGAGTTTTTCGCTTCGAACACTGTCTTGCGGCCTTCGCCCTCTTTGTTGGTTAAGCTGATCTTAAGGAGTTTTTTAGACTCGTCCAGTTCTGGACTCTTTGAGTACTCGTCGCTCTTACCGTGTCCGACGACGGCGACGGGATTACCATCGCTGTCAACGCTCAATTTAACCACGCCCTTTTGGACTTTTTTATTCTCGCTCGGAATGGCAAAAGCGATGGACTTCGTGGTGTTGTTAAGGCCGCACACCGGAGCTGTTGAACCCAGGTCTGGACGAAAGTGCACACACCACTCTTTAGCTTTGTCGTCAAAAAAGTAATGGGTGTGTTCACCAATATAGAAGCCGTTGCGGTTGGAGGTAAAAATCTGTGTGAGCGGCTCGCCGTCGTCCCAGCTTGCGCCCTCAGTGATGATGCGCCGTTTTTCTAACTTGCAATGTGCCTTATCGGTAAGGCTTGCGACCAATGATTTTTTGGTGACTTTGTCTTTAACGATAATGAACTGGCGGTCGGGAGAACATTTCTTAATTTCCGCCTGAAGGGCCGCGTTGTTGAGGTTGATCGGCAGGGGAGTCGATGCAATGCGCGGTGTGGAGAGTTGCTGGCAACCGCCGGTGGCGCAATTGTCCGGATCGGCAATGGTCATTTCAAGGGCACTATGAGCTTCGCAATTGACCACGTTCACATCGTTTTTTTGAATTTCTTCGCAGGAGCTGCCGGCATTTGTCGTGTAGGCATTTCTCACAACTCCGCGCTCATCTTTACGCTTGAGAATAAAATAGTTCTTAATTGGATTTCCACTGGCATCCATCTTACAGGAAGCAAAGGTCACCTTGGGGCGATCATACTGAAAATTAGTTTTGTAGTTGATGAACGTCGACATACTGACCGGGTCAATATGCGTGCGTCCCATTTCTGAGGCTTCCAACATTTCTGTTGCTGCGTTTGAAGTCCACGGAATCACCATCATAAACGATAAAAGTACGAGTGTTTTCATACTCTCTTTTTCGGTAAAACCGAGATGAAAATTTAAGAATTCTAGGGGTTTCCTCCTCACAATTCGACCATAGTCTAGGGGGAATTGACGGCGATTCGCCACTCACCTGTAATTGTCAGCGACGACCGAGTCTTTGAGCGGGTCTAACAGAGATTCTGTCGCAACAGCCATAGAAAGCTTGTATTCTTAAAAAGATGAAGATTCTCCACCTCAGCAAGTACTACCACCCCTATCGCGGTGGTATTGAAAAAGTGATCAAAGAGCTTTCCGAAGCGGCTGTTGCGCGAGGTCACGAGGTCACGGTTGTTTGCGCCCATGAAAAAAATGAAAGGGTGGAGGAGAATGTTAATGGCGTTCGTGTGATCCGTTTGCCGTTGTTGTTCACGCTGTTTTCACAGCCGGTTACACCGAGCATCTTTAAAGAACTGAAACGCGAAATTGAAAAATGTGACATCGTCAACGTGCACACACCGAATCCATTGTTCGAGGTAGCGCTGCTCGGGATCCCTATCAAAAAGCCCGTAGTCATTACCTATCACTGCGAAGTGTACAAGGCGCGCGCGCTCAATAACTTGTACCAACCCATTTCTCAGGCCCTTTTAAAAAGAGCGGATCGTATTATTGTCGGTACAACCTTTCATATCGATCATTCGCGCTGGCTTCACAGTTTTAAACACAAGTGCGAGATTATCCCCTTTGGTATCGAACCCAAGTACAGCGAGATCACCGCGTCGGTGGGCGCACGAGCGCAAGAGATTCAAAAAAAATACGGCTCCTTCTTTTTGTTCGCAGGTCGCATGGTTCCCTATAAAGGCGTCGATTATTTGCTGCGCGCTTTGGTGGACTCGCCGTTGTCGCGCGTCGTATTGATCGGCTCTGGAAAAATGCTCGAAGATTGGAAAAAGCTTGCACAAAAATTAGATGTTCATAGCCGCGCGCACTTTCTCGGAGGCGTGAGCTCCGATGAAGAATTCGCAGCTCATGTGCATGCGTGTCGCGCATTGGTTCTGCCGTCGATCAATGAGGCGGAAGCTTTTGGCTTGGTGCTATTAGAGGCGATGTCCTGTAGTAAGCCTGTGATCACCACGAATTTAAATTCCGGAGTGCGTTTTGTAAATAAAGCGAACGAAACCGGGTTGATGGTTCCTGTGATGGATGCTCCGCGCTTGGCTGAAGCCATGGAGCGCTTAAAAAACGACGACGTTCTTCACGAACGACTCTCGCGAAATGCCAAAGCCCACTACTTAGAACACTTTTTAATCACCACATGTATCGAACGCTACGAAGCCGTCTACGGCTCACTGGTGAAGACTATTTCAAAAACTCCGGCCGCATAGTCGCACCAAAGGTGCGCGCAATTTCTCTACGAGAGTTCGCTCTTTTATCCAGCTAATTTACATATGTTTAGCGATTCGCGCTCTGAAGGTGTCTATTTTTCATTCGCGGGATCTCAGTTTGAGACGGCGCTGGGATGTGGCGGGTATCGATGTTTCGGGGTGAGACAAATTGACGGAAATGTTCAGTATTGCTCCACAAAAATCTTAAGGATTTCACTACCTACGTCGATAAGTCAGGTATGAGGCACATTGTTGAATTTCGAAAATCTGGAGTTGAGCTTCCGCGCTTTGCAGAAGCATACGTGCAGTCACTTTTGCGCAATTTGCAAAAGCACGACGCGGGAACGCAGTCGCATTGTGTGCGTGTATCGGAGATGGCTCTATCGGTGGCGCAGGAAATGGGCCTCGACATTCTCGAGCAAGCAGTGGCAATGTACTCTGGATTGCTTCACGACGTGGGCAAAATGAAAATACCCACGGAGATCATCAATAAACCTGGAAAGCTCACCGACGATGAATACAAAATTGTAAAACGCCACACCGAGTATGGGGTGGAGCTCATTGGTGCTCTTACGGTTCTACCGTTTTTTAAGCGCGTGAGTGACGCGATTCTTTATCACCACGAGCGCGTCGATGGAAAAGGCTATTTTAATCTTCCTGAAAACGAAATTCCACTCGCTTCGAAGATCATATTGGTTGTGGACACCGTCGACGCCATGACCGAAGATCGCGCCTACAGAAAAGGTTTAAGCCTCGAGGTGGCGTGCGAAGAATTGATTCGCTGTTCAGGCACCCAGTTTGATCCGCACATCGTAGAGACGTTTTTAAACGGCCTCAAAACGAAAAGGATCACGGGCGTCGCCGCTGCTCATCGAAAAGCAGCTTAATCAAAAGTTTTTTAGAAACGCATTCGCACTTCGTTTAATAGCGGAATCACTTCCGCCTTTTGCGGTACGCTCTTGATGGCTAAGAGATCTTTCACGTAATCGGGTGAGCCTAAGCCCATAATGATCGAATCGATTTCAGGAAAACTCAGATAGATCTGTGTCACTTTATTGGAGAGCTTTACGCTTTCTATAAAGCATGGATTTTTACCCTCAAGATAGTGGGCAATTTGATTGGTGCGCAGGTTGGAAATGCTTTCTAGGCTTTCAGTCACCAAACGAGTCACCAGATTTAGTTTTTGAATATATCTGTTCTTCCATATATCCCACACGGCATCGTTGGGAATGTACGCCAATTGCTCGGTCGTTTTTGGACGAATGTGTTTTTGCACGTAATTGGTCCATTTCCAGAGATCACAAATGCTCTCCATGTGATCGCGCAAAAAGTGGCCCCAGTTCAACGACGGGTAGGCGGCAAGCTTCGACATCATTTCTTTCTCGAGTTCAATGAGTTCCAGCAAGTTCTGATGCATTTTTCCTTTAGTGGAGGCTTCGTCGCGGTCCGGGAAGGTGATAAAGTGGTGAAGCTTATCGCGGTGATGACTGGTGAGCGGGCGACAAGTGATTGTGGCCAGATCCAGTTCCTTTGCAGTTTGAAATACGCTTTTGCCCTTGTGATTTCTATCAGTGAATGCCTGAACTTCGAATAAATTAAATGGCACTTGAATCGCGGCGAAGCGATGATTGGGCCGGATTGATTTTGCCAGGTTATAGACATCGGTCAAATCGATAAAATCGGAGGCAATATCTTTTTTGAGAAGCGCGCTGGAGGCTAGGCCATAGTACTTGATGCGACCTTTAACCACTTCCACCTCTAAGTGCTCGAAGGCTTTTTTGAGCATAGCCATCATGGTTTCTTTGGAGGTGCCTTGGTTCATAATCAGTTCAGGGCTTTGAATAAAGACGATATCAATGCACTCAAGATTTAAGCGGCGAAGTGATGACGAAATTTGAAACTCTAAATAGTCTGGAGACATACAGTGGGCCATTTGATTGCTCACGCGTGTGAGGCCGGGAAACGGATACCCCAATTTCTCTCGCTTGCGGGCGTCAGCGAGGATGCGGCCTTGGAGTGTGCCGATTTTAGTGGAGATCACAAGCTGACTGCGCGTGATTTCGTTCATGTCCATTTTTTCTTTGATCACATCGCCGATCAAAAGTTCGGAAGCGCCGTCGCCGTAACTTCCGCTGGAATCGATAAAGTTGATACCTTGTGAAAAGGCCACTCGAAGTGATTCTTTGTACATTTCATTTTCTGGTGTGAGTCGCAAGCTGCCAAAGCAGATTGGAGAGGCCATCAGTTCGGTGCGACCCAAACGACGGTAGGAAAAACCAGAAAGTTGCTCTAAAGGATTTTTGCTTAATTTTGTTACGCCCATAAAGAATATTTCGGTATTTACGTTGGTAAATATGAGCTTTTATTCGTGAATTGGCCCTGCGTCTGCAAGGCTCCCGCAAACAGACTATGGGCCAGGTCCACCCTCCAAAGGGACAACAAACGCTCCTAAATCAAAAGCGAACGACGATTTTGGCCCGGCACTTTTTGTGGCCTTTGATATATTCCATATGAGCAGCGGGTGCCCCGCTCAATGTCTGGCCTAGAGGTTGCAAAAAAAGAGTCGGTACCTTTAGCTCCGGAGCTATTTATGACTAAAATCGCACTCACACAATTGGCCATTTCGTCCTACGTTCTAGGGATCTTGGTGGCGTTGCCGATGGCCTCGGCCCAGTCACCAGTTCCAGCCGATCATTTTTCCAAAAAAGAGAGCGTCTTGGAATCTGCCGCCGCCGTAGAATCCATTTTGGATGGAACTCTTCGCTGCGCGCATGTTTCTGTAGGCATCGGCAATGGCGTGGGACATGTGATTGGCACTGGTATGTCGTTGTGGTGGCAGAAGCGTATGTACAATAAAAAACATATTCAGCCGCTTTTTACTCAGGTCTCGCTGCTCCGTGCGTCTGCAGCCGGCCGCGAACATATTCCGCTTGTAGTGAGTGTGTTTGAGGATTCCCTGCGCGCCGACAAACGCTTCAGCAATAAGAATTGCACCGAACTTACCGAATTGTTTTTTAACAGCATCGAGGCCCACGTTCAAAATATAGTGAACGAAGGTACGTGACGAGTGGAGCCGCTTTCATGAAAAATGCAGAGAATATCCCATCAACATTGAAAAACTTAGCCATTTTCAGTGTTTTCCTCTGCGCATATCATCCAGCTACAGGTCTGGCCGGAAATTTCTCCTGGAATGGTTTTGCAGCTCTCAGTGCCGCCGTGTTGCCAAGTACTATCGAAAAAACGAAAATTGAAAAGACGACCTTTCAGATAGAAACAGTGGGTAGCAACGAAACCCCTCTCATTGTTGTTGTCCCTGAAAATCAAGGCAATCCACTCATTGGCAAAAGTTTCGGAACCAAAGAGTACTACCAGGCATTGCAAATTCAAAATTGTATTCAACAGAAAATGAAGCTCTGTCCGCTTTTTAAAAAAGTTTTCATTTCTACAGGATTTGCCGTGGCAACTTCTGCGACCCTGGCCACGGCTCTGCATGTTCTGCATGATTGGAAAATCCACGCCTTAAAAGTGAACCCAGGACGAAGCTACGCAGAACTGTCCGCGCCACTGCTACTGATCAATCACAGCGGAGACCATGTGTACAATTCGGTCACGAGTTCCACGCCATACAGTGTTCAATTTATGAATCGAGACCGCCGACTTCATTCTCAACTTTTTCCGAGACGCGCGGATGATCCCCTGTTTGCCCTCTTCCGCTACTCCGATTACATTGAGATTTCGTTTTCGAAACCCCTGTTTGAGCAGTTCTTGGAGCGGGCCACAACCGCGGGCTTTACCGAAGCGGAACAATTCTACTGTTTTGGCTATCCCATTGTTTCGGAGTTCTATTCCATATTTAATGTGGTAGGCCCAAAACCTTATCCCGAAGACGGCACACTGACAGCGTCTACCGGAACATTTTGGGCACAAGACAAATCTTATTTCGGAATCAGTTGTGCGAGTATGCGTGGTCAAAGTGGAGGGCCTGCGCTAAATGCCGCCGGGAAGGTTGTTGGTGTATTGAGTGGAGGCAATGAGGAGAGTCGTCCCCATTTTGAATACTCTCTATTTATCGATATCGATCACAAACGGCTGGTAGAAATTTGGAACAATCTTTAAAACTTTAAGGAATCGCAATTCCGAGTGAGTTTAAAATGCGGCAAAGAGCGATGAGGGGCAAGCCCACAATCGCGGTGTGATCCTTAGTCTGGACAGCCTCAAACAACGATATCCCCAATGACTCCATTTTGTAGGAGCCCGCACAATCGATCGGGTTTTCTAAATCCACATAGCGTGTGATCTGTTCCTTGGACAAAGGCCGCATCCGCAATGTTGTGGTGTCTACATGGTGGTGCCACTGTCCCTGCGCGTACACGCTCATGGCGGTGATCAGTTCATGGGATCGCCCGGCGATGGAGGTCAGCTGCTCAATTGCTTTTTGGCGCGTTCCTGCTTTGTTAAGAGCGATCAGCCCCGCTGAGCCCGATGAAACACCATCCACCACGCCCATTTGGTCCGAGCCGATAATGATCGCCTGAGGGTATTGGGCGATCAAGCTTTCCGCTTTTTTCTGCGCCAAATACAAGGGCAAATCGCGCAACGAAACAGGCGACGATTTTTTGAGAGCTTCTTCAGCCGCAAGAGGTGCCACGGCTAGAAAATCCACGTTGAGCTGTTCGAGCAGCTGCTTGCGATATTTCGACGTGCTGGCGAGAATCAGTTTCGGCGCAGTGGGGGTGGGGATAACAGCTGGCACGATCAATTTTCCGTGGGCGCAAGAAACGCGAGCATCTCTTGTGTGAGCGCGTCTTTACTGAGAGATTTCTGTTCGCCGCTGCCAAAATTTTTAAACTGCACGCTCTTTGTTTTTTCCTCATCGCCACCAACGACGATTACCCCGGCACAATTTAAACGCTCTAATTTTTTAAAACGTTTGGAGAGGTTCCCGCTGTAAGGCATTTGTGCAGGAATTCCCGCACTACGGAGCATATCCATAATTCGCGCAGCCTCGTTTTCCATTTCTCCATCCAAGGGCACTACACCTATTATGGGTGATTCTTTTGTGACTGCAGCGGTTTTACCCATCAGCAGTAGCGCCAAACGATCAATACCTGCACCCCAGCCGACACCGGCAGTGGCAGGCCCACCCATTGTGCCGATAAGGCCGTCGTAGCGACCTCCTGAGAGCACGGCGTTCTGAGCGCCGAGGGCGTTTGTGGTGAATTCAAAAACCGTGTGGCAGTAGTAATCGAGGCCACGCACCAGACGGTCGTTCACGGTAAAACGCACGCCGGCGCTGGTGAGCAAGGTTTGTACGGTGTCGAAGAATTTTTTAGAGTCATCATTGAGGTGATCCTTCAAGCGCGGCGCTTTTTCGATGAGAGGCGCATCCTGCGGACTTTTGGAATCGAGAATGCGCAAAGGATTGCGTTCGATGCGCTGCTGGCTGTCCTCGGAAAGTTGGGTTTTGACTCCGTTAAAGTACGTCACCAGAGCCTCGCGATAGCGGGCGCGGGATTCGTCGTCGCCAATGGAATTGATCTCGAGAGTGATCGAGTCCAAAAGATTCAGTTTTTCTAAGATCATCCATCCCAAACGAATCACTTCGAAGTCGGCGACGGGGGTGGCCACACCCACAAGCTCCACGCCCATTTGGTAAAACTGGCGGTAGCGGCCTTTTTGCGGGCGCTCACGGCGAAACATCGGGCCACTGTAAAACAATTTGAGCGGCAGCTCCTGAAACATATTGTTCGAGATAATGGAGCGTGCCACACCAGCTGTGCCCTCGGGCCGCAGAGTGATCATGTCCTCACCTTTATCGGTAAAGGTGTACATTTCTTTCATCACGATATCGGAGGCCTCGCCCAAAGTTTTCGAGAACACCTCGCTCGATTCAAAAATCGGAGTTTCGATTTCCTCGAAACCGTAAAGGGGGAGCAGCGACTGCGCGGTGGCAACAATTTTACGAAATGCTTTGATTTCGTCTCCCCGCAAATCGCGAGTGCCTTTGACTGGCTGTAGACCCATAGTTACTCCAAAGTGGTGTGAATGCGTGAGGTGTCGTCGTTGTCATCGAGTTTTTCCAACAACTCATTGACCTCTTTCAGCTGCTCTTCGTTGAGTTCTGTTTTGTTTTTATTTTTGTAAGAGAGCTCCGAGGTTTTTACTGCCCAGCCGCGCGCCGAAAGGCCTTTGTGCATTTGATCGAGATCATCGGGGTTACCGTAAAAACCGTAGGATCCATCATCATTTTTTACTACATCATTGGCGCCCACCTCGATGGCCTCGCTTTCCGCATCGATGCCGCTATCCGAGTGCGAAGCCTCCACATAGCACACACGATCAAACATCCACGCCACGCTGCCTTGTTCCCCCATCATTCCACCCCATTTTTTAAAAATAAAACGGATGTCGGGCGCTGTGCGCGTGCGATTGTCGGTTTGGCATTCCACCAAGATTCCTACCTGATGGGGCCCGAAGCCTTCGTACATCACTTCTTCGATCTGGCTGTCGGCATCTTGGCCTGAGCCGCGCTTAATAGCACGCTCAATGGTGTCTTTGGGAACAGACACCTCTTTGGCAGCCTCTATGGCCATACGCAAGCGAGAGTTGGCAGCAGGGTCGGGTCCACCCAACTTTACGGCGACGATAATTTCCTTGGCCATTTTTGAAATGACGGCGCCCTTTTTGTTGGCATTTTCAACTTTTAACGGGTTTTTCCAGCTTTTTCCCATAACAAAATCCTCTCTGCGGTGTACGCTCTCAAAAGAGTGTTTTTTAAAATAGGAGAAAGGCTAAAAAGTGTCCAGTCTATCGTGCACTTGGAATGCAGCACGTTGTGTCTTGGCGGAGCCCAACGTCTACAAAAAGCTGGAAAACATCACGCGAGGCGTGGACAGTGCTCTCGCCGGCCACGGTGAGGCCATTCCGATGGATCCCGCGCGCGATGCACAGGTTATCGCCATCGGCGCTTTTCCCGAGCGCCCCGGTCTGCAATCGGGGCTCGGGCAAATACGCCTACTCCATGATCTTGCCAATATCGAGCTGCAGGCTATGGAGCTGGGTCTGCGCACTCTGATCGAATTTCCCCAAAGCCCGAAAAACCTCCGCGAACAATTGGCTGCGATCGTCCTCGAAGAGTCGACCCATTTGCGCATGTGCTTAGATATGATTGCAAATCTCGGCGGTCGATGGGGAGACTGGCCCATTCATTTGGGGTTGTGGTCTGCGGTGGCGACGAGCGATACGGTGCTTGAACGAATATTTATTGTACATCGGTACTTGGAAAGCTCAGGGCTCGATGCGGGCGAGCGTTTGTTGGCGCGTTTGAGCGGCGTTAAAGACAAGCGTATCGACAAGGTGGTGCGCAAAATCGTTAACGATGAGGTCGCCCATGTGGAGTTTGGATCGCGGTGGTATTTTGAGTTGTGTCGCGACTTCAATGTGGATGCTTTTGAGTTTTATCAGCAGGCCACGAGAATGCTCGTGGGCCAGCATCCACGCAAAGAACAGGTGAGTGTGGAGTTGCGCAAGAGGGCTGGATACTCACGGCGGGAGATCGATGAGCTTATTCTTTTGCGAAGTGCGCGTTTGTAGAAAACCTTATTGAGGGCGGCCGGCACTCATACTCATTTGCACATCGGCAACAGAGCTTGAAAAACGCTGTTCGGTGGGCGTGATCGTGATCCGCATGTTGGCCACACTGCTTGTCGCAGTCAGGTGGCCTGGTGAGAGCTTAAAGCCACCATCGGAGGTTAAATCGGCACTGGGTAGCGGTGCCGAAGGTGTGGTTCCTCCGCCACCTTCTACGAAATCGTTAACCGCGCCTGTACAGCCGGTAACAAATATAGCTATGAGAGCGATGGCCCATAAACGCATACCTTCTCATCGACGTCCCTGGAAATTTCTTGATGGCGTGGATCTTTTTCGCACTGGAAATGTCTCAAGGTGAGACGTTGGCGTACAGAATCATGAAATGCTTTACGAATTAGAAGAAATATTTAAAATTGAGCATGCCTTGCGCGTAGGCCTCGCGGTAAGGGGCGTAACCGGGGAATTCACTCGTGAGGTCAAATTCTACGAAGTGCAGCTTGTAGCCCATGCCGATGCCCATGCGATTTTGTAAGAAATAGGTAAAATCCCAACCCATCTCATACTTCATGGCACCCGATTGCACGCCGTAAGCGCCCACGCCACTCAACACAAAACGCTGGAACATGGGAATATCCACAGCCATTCCAAGCTTCATAAATTTGTAATTGCTGAGGAAGAAGGTGTCTTTGCTGTTGCGGTAGTACTCATAACCGACGAAACCTGCCAGTTGAAAAGAGCTAAAAAACGAGCTGCCGTCACGTGGAAAAAGTCGGTAGCGATAGCGGCCTTCGGCAATCAACAGATCCGAAACCGCCGCTCCTGAGGACAGCGGCACCAATGTCTTTTGCAAAATGGCCTGGAACCCATGGTTGTTGAGCCAATACAAATAATCGATGGTGAATGCGGCACTTTGTGCGAAGTCTGTGGTCACGTCATTGAGTGGCTTCGATTGCAAGCTGAAATGGGACGTGGAGAGTGTAAGAAAAGAGTGGGTGTAGTAGTGGTTGCGGGCAAGTGGTGTAACGTCGATTGCGGTGCTCACATCCACAGGGTTTTTCCCGTCGTTCAATTTTACTTCTTGCGATGGTTTTCTATGAACTTCGGTTTTAGTCAAAATAAATGGTTCCGCCACCTGTACATCCTCGAGGTTCGAGGCGACCTTGCGACCAAACTGATCTGTTGCACTCACAGAGAGAGTGTAGGTGCCCGGCAGTTTGGGAAACCAGTCGCTGGATGTGGAATTGAGGGGTACAGATAATACTTTTTTATCACCCTTGTGGACGTTAAAGCGGTATTGCTTGATCGTTATCTGTGGTTCCCAGCGCGCAAATACACTCTCGCCGACGCGAATGGAGTGAGAAGAGAGCTTGAGTTGAATGGGTTTCAGCGCGGGCGGGTGTATTACGTTAAAGCTTTGCGCATCGGACCATTCACCCAGTTGGTATTCGCTATTCACAGATCGCGCGCGCACATGATAGGTGCCGGGTTGGGTGAACTTGAGCGCGATGTCTTTGTCAGTTTGCCAAGAGGTTTGCGAGGCGATTCCAAAATCACCATTGCGGCTCGTTTCCACCACGTAGCCCATATTTTCTTGGGGGGCGCTGATTTTTAAATGAGCTTCAACAGCGCTTTCCACCAAAAATAGCGAAGTGTCTACCACATGGAGATCAATTTTGGAGTGGGCAGGGTACTGTTTGATCACATCGAAAGTGTAGGCATCAGACCACGGATCATTGTCCTGTTTGTAGCGCCAGAAGTTTGCGCCGAGGAACGCTTGGTTGATCTTTTTGTTAAAACCGAAAATGCGGTAGTCATACTTAGAAGAAAATGTCTGTTCGCTAGCGTGCTCAACAGTGATGGCTTCGGAGAGTTTGGTCACGGGTATCGGTAGACGTACTCCATGTTTCACCACCAAAGCACCGCTGCGTTTCTTGAGCGCGCCGCCATCGCGAGTGTATTCATCGTAAAGTTTGGGAGAGTAGGTGGTGGTGAAATGCTCGATCTTGGCATGGGCTTGGTTTGCCACCATACGATCGATCGACAGGGCCTGCTTCTTTCCGGCTTCCAGCGTGGTGACCTTGTCGTTGATTTTGATCGTACCATTGCCTTTGATGGTTTTAATCTGCACGTTGTTGGTGCCACTAATGACCAACTCGAACTCCGAATCATCAGCGTCGATCTCGGCCACTTTGCCGTTGATCGCCACTTTTAGCTTGCCGCTTGAGAACAGGCGGTAGGTTCCGTTTTTAAAGTTGGCGAGTTTTTCCTTTTTGTTCATTTGGAACTCTACTAGGCTGTTTTCACCCAGCGTGAAAGAGCCCTGGCGTCCGAGTTTTACAGTCGCGGTGGATTTTTTGCCAGTAAATATTTTATCACCCAAGTGAACGCTTTGCTTGCGCTTAGCATCTTCCCAAAGCACGCGCTTTTTAGATTTCACGCGCGTGTTGTTAGAGAGCTCTTGAATTTGCCCGATTTCGTTCTCTCCACTGCCAAACGAAGCATAGTCGTAAAAATTTACGAAAACGATGAGTAAGAGGAGAAGTAGGAATGCCGAGGTCAATACCCTTTTTTCATTGGGAGAAAGACCCTCAAACAACTTGGGTGGTTTCACTCTTAAAGAGTAGCATTACTGTTTATAGAATTGTGAGCGAGATTCCGTCTTACGATAACAAATGCGACCTTCGTTAAGCACTAATAAGGAGCGTAATCCCTAAAGTCTAGAGAAGGTCACTAAGGTAACGTCATCGTTGAGAGTTTTAGATTCCATTCCGGCCTCTTTGATTAGACTTTGGTAGAAGCCTTTGGAGCTATCTAAAGGACCAGACGCCTGAGCTAAGAAGTTCTGAACTTTTTTGAAAAAGCGGCGTTCGCTGATAACTGATCCATCGGGTGTAATCTCTAATATTCCATCCGTGTACATCACCAGAGTTTCGCCTTTTTCAAGGCGAAAGGGGTTGAGTGTCGGCGGCTTTTTGGAGCGTTCGCCGAGGCAGAAGTTTTTGTCGAGAATGATGGGGGTGCAGGTTTGCTTTTCTTTGGAGTAGATCACCGGCATCTCGTGACCTAAGTTTACGATTTCGCCGTCGCCTGTAGCGAGATTGTAGCGGATCACTTGGCCGGTCATGTAGATCTCACCGCGCGAGGATTGAAACACTGTTTCGTCCCAGATGCGTGAAATATCCTCGAGGCTATAATCATACTCGCGGATGTGCGTAAAAATAGCGTTGGAGGCTGAGGTGATGAGTGCAGCTGGAATACCGTGGCCCGTAGCATCGGCAATAACAATGTAGACATCAAAACCCAACTGAAAGTGGTTCCACCAGTCGCCACCGCACTCCGTAGAAGTGGTATAAAATCCCGATAGAAAATGATCGTTGTAGGAGACATTGTTCTCCAGGGGGAAAAGCTGCTTTTGCACCAAGCTCGCTGTTTGGAGTTCGCGCTCCATGCGGTCTTTCTCGAGTTTTTGTTGAAAGAGCGCTTTGATCTCAAGCCCCATTTTGCGGAAGGCGTTGGCGAGCGTGCCCACTTCGTCTTTGCTCTCAAACGGTGGCGCCACATCAAAATTACCGGCCCCGATTTGCTCTGCCGTTTTTGTCAGTTGTTGCATGCGATACGTGATGCGGTGGGAGAGGAGATAGGAAACAATAAAAATGATCAAGATCGAGATGATGATGTACATGATCGTTTTGTTGTAGAGTTCTGCAAGTGCCCCGAAGGCCTCATTCTTGGGAATGATAGATGCGAAGCGAATGGCAGGGTAGCGGGAAGGCACACTGGACACCAAGTACTCCGCGCCTTCGAGCTCATCCGCGCTGGTTGTTGCCGAATCGGTCGGCCCTAAGCTCGCAAAATACTGATTGATAGGCGCATCGCCGACGTAACGTTGCCCGGCCGTCGAGATCACCCCTTTTGGCGAGAGAAGTATATACTGATAGGGATCACTGGTTTGCAGTTCAAATGGGTAGTTGAGAACGAGGAGGAGTACAATGTTTTTGTCTTCCGTATTGGGGAAGGTGAGCAGAAACTCGTTGTCACGAAGATGAGTCAAAGATGTAGCGTTCGTATCAATTTTCCCCACGGCTGGAGCTTTTGGGCTGTTCGATTTGGAAATGATGGTTTCGACGGCCTTGGTCTCTAAATTATAAAGAAAAATATCGGTCAGAATCAGTTGGTCATTGAACAAGGCTTTGAGGTCTTCCAGTGCCTGACTGTTTTGCCGATCATAGATCGTAAAAAAGCGCGAAAACCACAAGGCATCGTCAATTTTTTGATGAAAGTTAGCGATGAGCCCCTGCACTTTATTCTGCTGGTCTTCAAAAATGTAGCTGACCTTGTCGTTTTCGAAAACGCGCTGGGCAGTAAAGACATAACTAACGATCAACGTTAGCGAAACAGCAATGAGGCTCGCAACAATCTTTAATCGAATGGACATATGTTAATTATTACAGCAAACAAAACAGAAATATGCAAAATATCTATAGTTTTTCCACACATCCACAACTGGACCAATGGAGAGCATTGACGCGAATGGGGTGTAAAAATCAAAAATCCTAAATATAATTTTTCTAACAAATGGCATTTTCCAGCGAAATTCTCAATGATTCAGGAACCACGGTGGTGCAGCTCAAAGGTGCACTGGATGAGCATGCGCAAATGCCATCGCTAGCGGGTTTGGCGGAAGTGTATTTGGATCTTGAAGAGTTGTCGTACATCAATTCGGTAGGGGTGCGGGTTTGGATCCGTTGGGTTCAAGAGGCCGTCAAGACAACCAAAATAATTCTGATCAAATGCCCGGCACTTTTTGTTAAAAATTTGAGTTCCATTCGCGGCATGATTATTAAAAATGTGACAATTCAGAGTTTCTACGTCCCTTACTATGATGACACTTACAATGAGCGAAAAAACGTGCTGTTTATCCGCGACAAACATTTTATGGATGACGGAACTTTGCATATGCCAGAGGTGAAAAGCTCTAATGGCGAGTTGATTGAGCCCGATATTATCGAACAGTCTTATTTTTCTTTTTTAAGGCTCAAACATGAATAGCCTTTTCGACGAATACGCCGGGCTTTTTCCCAAAGATAGAACGAATGTGCTGTTTCCTCTTCTGAGCAAAGTTCAGTATCTAAGAATTCCTGAGGATATGGGTCAATCCAAATTGCGCGAAAAACAAAAGACCGTGCTAATTTATAAGGATAAAACCCAACAAGTCGTAGAGCTGATGGCTGGTGGTTACGAACACGCGGTCTGTCAGGCGCGCGAAGATTTTCCCTCGGAGCTTCTGTGCAGCGCTCTTTTAGCATTGAAGCCAGATTCATTTATGAAAAATCCATTGCCGTTTTTCTTTAACGGCTTTGATCCCAATAGTGAACTGACGGATCGCAAAGACAACAACTTTACAGTGACTTTTGAGTCGACGGATCAGAAAGATGCTTTGATGGAGCATTTGGTAAAGTTTTGGTCGCGAAAGTCCGCAGTGGCGTCGTTAGAAGATATCTGTTTACAGATCGCTGATGAAATGTTCACCAATATATTTTTTAATGCACCTGTCGATTCGCGGGGTATGCGCCCATTTCGCCAACAGAATCGAACCACTACGATTCACTTGCCGGATCGCTACAAGGCAAAAATATTTTCCTGTTTTTCGGAGGACAAAGTGATTATCGGTTGCGAAGATCCATTTGGTTCCATCGCCCGCAACGAGATCATGTTTCGTTTAGAAAGCATTTACACCGAAGCCATGTCCGCACCGCGCGCCCACACTGCAGGTTCGGGATTGGGCTTAAAATTTTTGATCGATAACTCCGCAAATTTTTATTTGTTTTGCGAAAAGGGCAAAAAAACAATTTTTGCCTGCGCGCTTCTCCTCAAAGGCCTAAAGGCCAACCTCACAGCCTCCAAGAACATTCACTTCGTTGTGCGCTAAGCAGAGGGAGCGGGCTCGAGGCCGTCGCCACCCGAGAATCGTCCAGGTTTCGATACAAACACTGTCCCAGTTTGAGAATCACTAAACTCCGCATATATTGATACCGATAAATACAGTGGTGGTATCTGGTTTAAGCCTTCGAAATTACAAGAGTAAAATTATGAAAGCAACTTTAGTTGCTTTCATGATCTTATTTTTCCAAACCAGCGCCAAGGCACAAACAGATTTACCACAACATTTTACGCTGGATGGCCGATTGTTCGAGCCCGGCTCAAACACCGATCCTCTCCTTGATTCCAGCACCGTAGTCACAATTCAAGTGCTGAACCCCGCAAAAGATTGCGTGCTCTACGAAGAAGAGCAGCCGGTCAACACGCTAGGGACGAACGGGTATTTTAGTCTGCGAGTCGGTTCACCCACAGGCGATCCAAAGCGCACCACCTTAGATCGCAACAACTCCATGACAAACGTGTTCTATAACCGCATCACACCGATCAACGGAAAAACTCAAGCTAGCGCCAACTGCACCTACACTCCCGCCGCAGGCGAGGAGAGATTTTTTAGATTTTTCATTAAGCCAAGCACCGCATCCACGGCAGTGCAGCTGAGCGACGACATGCCGATCACCTCAGTCCCTCAAGCATTGGTCGCACAAACCCTTCAGGGTTTGGGACCCAGCGACGTGTTTAGAACGAGTGTGACGAGCACGCAAGCAAAGCTTGATAACTTACTCACCACGCAGTACACGGATCTTACGGATCTTGCGAGTGGAACAAGTACTCAGTATTTAAGAAATGACCCCGCAGGAA
>CAYNTO010000020.1:42902-57427 GCA_964400355.1 uncultured Pseudobdellovibrionaceae bacterium | reverse complement strand
CAAGCCGCAAACCTAAAGGTAAATCCTATCGCCCACATCGTAAGGGACCAGTTTAAAAATGAGACAGTTCTTGTCTTTGGTTAGGTGTTACGAATTCTTCAACCGTCCCCAACATGCTCGCAAAGTGGGGGTCCGAAGAGTTATTAACAACAAAGGAGCACACAATGAATACGAACTTTGATACCTTCCCCGCACAGGATGAAACACAACAGTCCTCGTATTTTTTTGCGGAACCGCGATCGGAAGCGAAGACGTTTTTGGTGGTTGAAGATGATTTTACTTATCAACCATTGTGGGAAAAAATCATCCGTACGGTAGATCCTAAGGCCAAGATTCGCTGGTGCCTCACTGCCGAAGGTGCCGAAGAACTGATGCGCAAAAAGGAAAACTTCGACGTCATCATCGCCGATATTTTCCTCGCCGGTCCACGTACAGGGATCGACCTGTGGAAGCGTTTTAAAAATACCAATTCCCAGTTTCTGTTCGCAAGCGGCATGCCCATGCGCACATTCGCTGAAACCATTGGCGATCACACAGGTATTCACCCCTATCTGATTCGCAAACCACTCAATCCAAAAGAATGTGTTGAGACGTTAAGAACACTCCTTGCTTACAAACACTGTTTCTAATGTCCAATACGTAACTGCACCACCGGGCGCCAGGGAGGGCGCCCTCTTCTTTTTTATACGTCCTCGATGTGCACACGTGTGCAATAGAAGTTAACAAAAGCTACACACCCAGCTCAGACTATATTCTGTAAAATAGAACCATTCGTAACTCTCGCGAAAGGATTCTCTGATGGTACGCCTTCATCCCCACGAAACCCTTCCGGTTTGGCTCGACTCGGAAAGAGTCCCAACATTTTTACCCTTATCGAGCGACATGCAGGCTGACGTGTGTATCGTTGGCGCAGGTATCGCTGGGCTTACAACAGCTTATCTCTTGGCGCTTGAAGGCAAATCAGTCTGCGTCCTTGAAGATTTCGAAGTGGCCAGTGGGCAAACCGGCCGCACCACCGCGCATCTCTCGCCAGTACTAGGTGATCGCTACTTTCATCTCGAAAAGATTCACGGCGAGCTCGGTGCGCAGCTCATTGCTCAAAGCCATGTGGCGGCCATCGACAAAGTCTTGCAGATCATTGCTACAGAAAATATCTCCTGCGATCACGAGATCGTCGACGGATATCTGTTCAACGATATTTTATCCGATGACGACGACGACACTCTCTTCAAGGAACTGGATGCGGTCAAACGGGCCGGTCTCACTGCCCATCTGGTGCGAACTTCTCCGTTAAAAACTTTTGATACGGGGGCCTGCTTGCGTTTTCCCCGTCAGCTGCAGATACATCCGGTAAAATACATTCGAGGACTGATTGAAAAACTGTTGGCTATGGGTGTGGAGATCTGCACCAACACGCACGTGGTCGATATCAAAGGTGGCGAGCCCGCCACAGTGAAAACCCGTGAAGGGCACGTCGTTTCGGCAAAGTCGGTGATCGTGGCGACAAATTCCCCCATCAATGATCTCTTCGCCATTCATACAAAACAGGCCCCGTACCGCTCCTACGCGGTGAGCTTTCGCATTCCTAAAGACAGCGTTCCCCGCGCTTTGTTTTGGGACACTCTCGATCCTTACCACTACGTGCGCGTGCAAAGCGGCGCACCGTCAGTGCAAAATGAAAGTGCCGAGCACGACATCCTTATCGTCGGCGGTGAAGATCACAAAACGGGCCAGGATCCACTACCTCCCGGCAATCGTCATGAGGATCTGGAGGATTGGGCGCGAGCGCGCTTTCCTATGATTGAGGAGACACTCTACCGCTGGTCGGGCCAGGTTATGGAACCTGTCGACGGCATTGCCTTTTTGGGTCACAATCCTTTAGATCGAAACAATGTTTATGTGATCACCGGCGATGCGGGCAATGGGCTCACTCACTCGACCATTGGCGCCATGTTGATCACCGACCAGATCATGGGTAGAAAAAACGACTGGGAAGAAATCTACAATCCATCGCGCATCTCACTGCGCGCCACAGGTGAGTACTTAAAGGAAAACTTGAATGTGGCCGCTCAGTACGGCGAGTGGTTTTCAACCAAATCAAAGCAAAGCCTGCAAACCCTCTTTAATGGCGAGGGTACGGTTATTCGCGATGGGCTAAAAATGGTGGCCGCTTATAAAAATCAGTTCGGCGAAATGGAATACATGTCCGCGGCCTGCACCCACTTGGGTGGAGTTGTGCAATGGAATGGAGTTGAAAAATCTTGGGACTGCCCGTGCCACGGGGCTCGGTACAATTGCCACGGCAAGGTGATCGAAGGTCCAGCGGTAAAAGATTTAGAGCCCATATCCAGCGATAGCCTTACAGGACAGGGGGAACTTGTGAACACGAACGATGGCACAACAAATACCGACATATATATTCATCCATTAATGACATAAACCAATGGATATTGATAGGATGCACTCATGTGCGCCACCTATACTTTAAATATAGACCTTGGACAGTTCTCCGAACTTTTTGAGTCTGTGCTTCTCGACGAGAGCTCTCCTCTAGATCGCGTGAAGAGCGACGTCTATCCCTTTGGTTACGCTCCAGTTCTTGTGCGCGCGCCCCATTCTTCCGACCTGCTTCTTACAGCCAAACGTTACGCCCTCACGCCGCCGTGGGCAAAAGAGGAAAAAGTAAAATGGGCCACCTACAATGCACGCATGACTCGTTCGAATGCGAAAAGCGGAAAGTATGAATTCATTTATGAGGTTCCCACTTGGAAATCCGCGTTTGCTAAAAATCACTGCGTCGTTCCGCTCAATAACTTTCGCGAGTCCTGCCACGACGGCAAGGCCCACGGACACATCGCCCAGTTCAGCTCCAAAAACCAGCCGCTCCTCTTTGCTGCGGGCATTTACGATGATTGGGTGAATGCTAAAACCGGCGAAGTGATTTCCTCGTTTGCGATCATCACCACCGAACCGGATCGCTTTTTAACTGAGGTGGGTCACGACCGCTCACCCGTTTTCTTAGATAAGGGCGCGGCGTACAGGTGGCTTGAGCCTTTTAAAACCAGTCGAGAGGCCTTTGAATTTTTAGAAAAAAATACGGTCCATCCCCATCTCGATTATGAGTTGGTGCGCAAGCTCAAATCGGCTGCGGGATCAGAGGTGTCTTCGCTGGGCTCCAAGCGATCCCAAGAGTAAAAAATTCCATAGAGCACAATCACAAACACCGGCAAAACCAAACCCATCAAAAGCCGGTCGGAATAGGAAAACGTACCGAACAGCGACCGTGGCGAGGAAAAAATTTTATAAATTTGCGAGGCCTCGGAGGAGAATGGAGTTAGTCCAAATATCAAAGCCACAAACATGTTTTTTAAGTTTCGACTCATCACATCGCCCTCCTCTATAATTTCTATTATAGAAACTAAACGAGTTTACGCTAGTCGAGTTTTTACATGTGTAAGAAATTAAACAATAAAAAACGGGAGTGCTGGTGGGGCAATCTCGGCTCCACTCCTCACTCCCGTCTCAGGAAACTCATCTTACGTAAATATTTATCACGGAAAATGAGTTTTATCTCACGTGCAATCTTCCAATTGCCAACTACTTATTGCCGGATGAGTCGCGGGCGTGGCCCGGCGATGCAAAAGTATGGGTGGAAGTGCCACGCGGCTTACGAATCCCTTTTGCAATGGCCGCTTTCTCGTTGAGCGCATGTTTACTCACGTACTGGTCCGTGGGAAAAGGGGCTCCTGCGTGGGGAGCTACTCCTTCTGCAATCACTTCTGGGATGGGCGCACCCGCGGGCACGGAAGGATCTACAACGGGGTCCACCGTTTGATTGGACACACTCTCAGGTTTTCTTGGATCTTTAAGACTTGGACCTTTCGCCGGATTCTCTTTTTTTCGACCAGCGCTCATTTTCGCAGAGGCTACGCGAGTCACCGAGTCGGTGCGCTGTGCGTTCTTTAAGGTGCCACGTGCCGCGGCTGCGGCTTTTTTCATTTGCGGTGTCATTTTTTTCGACGATTTTTTCGCCGATTTTACCACTTTGGAACCTTTAGATTTGGCTTTAAGAGTCGCGGATTTTCGGGGCGTTTTCTTTGCGGTTTTCTTTGGAGTCTTGCGCTTGGACGCCGATTTTACGGTGCGACCTGTGGCCTTCACTTTTGCCGTTTTTTTAGATTTTGCCTTTGATTTGGCAGACTTACCAGAAGATCTCCCAGTGGACTTTGCAGACTTGCTTTTTGCCGTGGTTTTTCGATTACTTTTCATCTGAACTCTCTTTCCTGAGGGCTATTCCCCAACACTCTTATCTTTACTGAACTCCTAGGAAAAGGATGTTTGGGGGTTTGCATCTTTTGTGTAAGTTTTTGCACAGCGCACTGTTCCTGCTTACATTCTGGGACAAATCCCAGTACAAGAGTCGCACACACTACTTCAAGAAATGAGGCCACTATCATGAAAACTATCGCTTCTTTAGTTCTGTTCATTGCGTTTGTTAGCACCGCTTCCGTATCCCATGCGATCACTTGGAAGGGCATTTTCATAGCCGGCGATGATTCCATCGAAAATTTCGATAATGGCCGTGAGGATCTCACAAAACAATTTTCTCTTTTAGGGGATCTTTCCACAAAGCAACTCTCTTCGTCCGATGATTATGTTTCAGAAAAAGATGGCGTGCTCGAAGCCAATGCGGAAAACATTATTAACGCGTTTGAAACGTTGGCCACAAAATCCGGTGAAGGCTGCCTCATTCACATGACTTCTCACGGCGCTAATGGCCAGGGCTTTTATCTCGCGAAAGCAGGCCCGGGAATTCTCCCTCCCGACGTCTTCTCTCAACTGGTCGATCAAGCTTGCGGACAAGAGCCCACCGTTATCCTGGTTTCCGCATGCTACTCAGGTCAATTCATTACTGAAGACCTCAAAGGCCCGAATCGCGTCATCCTCACGGCCGCTCGCGCGGACCGTCCATCTTTTGGTTGCTCGCCTGATACGGAATACACGTACTGGGATGGCTGCATGCTCGAACAATTGCCGAAATCCAACACCTGGTCTGATCTGTATACCAATGTGAATGCGTGCATCACGACAAAAGAAGCAGCCATCGGCGTGCAACCGTCGGAGCCACAGGCCTTCTTTGGCGAGAACACCAAAGAGTGGACAATCCTGAACTAGTGAAAGAGCACATCCTGTATGAGCAACTCTAAACTTGTCAGTGTTTTTCGAGTGCTCGGTTGGCTCGAAGGAGGATCCTTCCTCCTTCTGCTGTTTGTGGGTATGCCGGTGAAGTATCTCGCCGGTAATCCCGCAGTTGTTAAAGCTCTCGGCATGCCCCATGGCATTTTGTTTATCGCTTACTTGCTACTTGCGAACATTATCGCTGAAGAGATGAACTGGAGCATGAAAGTGCGCTTCCACGCCCTCCTCGCCTCCATTTTTCCGTTTGGAACATTCGTGTTTGAACGAAAATACTTACGCTAGCCTTTCCACAAATCGCCATTCCATTTTAGATCCATCTCAATCCACCACTCTCACCGGCACCGGCATATTGCAAACATCCACGTGGTTTGCTTTGTGATGAAACCACTCTTCCGATCTATTCTTACGAGCTTCGATGAGTTCTTTGAATAGCGGCGAATCGGTATTAAAAACTTCGAGTTTTAGACGATCTTTTTTGGCAAGCTGGCTTCCTACACGAATCGCTTGAATGGGCACTCGTTGCGCCGCTTTTTCAAAAAATCCCAACGGCCCCGTACCTCTGGGAAGTGTAGACAACTGCTCTATGCCCATCAGCACTCGACCCACCACTGTAACATTGCGATCCAGATGCCGTGGTGCCTGGCCGATCACGACGTAGAGCTCGGCGCCGCCGCCACTGTCTTTGGGAACATTGCGACCCACTCCCAAAGCTCCATAGCAGTGCGTGAGCCACATTTTTTTCTGCTCCCCATTGCGCGCAACTGAAAAGCCCAATGAGAATCCCACCTCAGTTGCATAGGTGTCGGTGTCCATAAGTGCTGTAAATGGAATTTTATCGGAAAGAGCGCGATCAAACTCCGCAGGCAGCGTGTCTTTCGCTGTTTTGATTGCCTTTTTCATTTTGGGATCTTCGGCGTTGGGATCTCCCCACTGCACCACGTAGTTGTCTTGGGCGCGCACAATGGCAAGCCCATCCCAGTATTTTTCGCGGGCGAGTTTTTTGATATTTTTAACATGTTCAGGCGCCATCTGCGGATGGAGCTCCATAACTACGCGGCCCGAGCCGAGATCCATATAAAGGAGATTTTCCTGATCGACCGTGCGCCAGTCTTTGTTCGTAGCGCGGAGAAGGATGTGGGCGGCGGTGGATGGGGTGTCTGCGGCGCTGGTGTGCAGGGCTGTGAAAAATAGTGCGAGCAATAACGTGGGTGCGGTCATGTGTTTTCTCCCGGTGTCTATATAGATATAGTTGCAGATTGTTTTCTGGGTTGTCAGGGGGAGCTGAGTCAGGACGGCGGCTCGGACTCTATTCAATGCGACTCCATTGGTGCTTGCTTTGTTTCTGCGTGCGTGTGTCTAAAATTTAGATAGTATTTTTGTTTTTTCGCTCTCTTTTTAATTTCTTTACATGCTTTGCTTTTAAAATACTCACAAATCTCGGCAAACTTCTCCTTATAGAAACCATTTACGCCACTCAGAACGTCATTATCCACCGCACACCATGGCACACACTCTGCAATCACCTCGAACGACCTGCGATTGCGGCAGGAAGACTTAACCCCTAACAGGAGTACTAATGAACGCATCTAAACTTTTAACCGTGAGCCTTATGTCTGTTTTTGCAGTGGCTTGTTCACATACAAGAATCCAAGAAGACACTACAAAGTCAGTTCAGGAGGTTTCCCCTAAATTTGCAAAAGAAGAGGTAAAAAGCGAAAACACATCTAAAAAAGAAGTTAAGTCCAATAATGATCTTTCACTCAGCTGTTCACTGGGTAAAGATTCGCGCACGATCACGATCCAAAAAGGAGATAAACGCTGTGAAGTGCATTATACTAAAGACGGTCAGTTGAATAACGTTGCTTGGGGCGAAAAAACGCCATCCATTTGTAGAGACGTTTTTGAAAACGTTCGTAGCAACCTGGAAAAAGGCAACTTTAAATGTCAGTCCTCTGAGACGACGGCTGGCTTATAATTTCCTAAATTTTTAACTCTTATAATCAAGGGCTGATCTCTGAGGTAGATCCGCCCTTTTTTTATTTTTAGCGCCGCTTACTTGGATCTCTTGGCGCGATCAAAAAACTTCTGCACTGTTTTTGACCGAAGCACAATATGCCTCATCGTGTGCCGGTTCTCGGCACTCAAACCAAAACGCAGTTTCTCGCGTGAGTCCTTAGAGTAGTAGCGAGTGCCAATGACACCATCCCAGAGAGAGAGCGATACGCCAAAGTTGCTGTCGAAGTGTTTGGGATTTGTGGAGTGGTGGATCTGATGCTGCTTGGGACTTATAAATATGCGCTCCAGCGGGCCAAAGCTGATAGGTATATGGCTGTGGCGCAGATTGCTCCCCAGCAAATTAAAGACAAATCCAAATATATTCACGCTAAACACAGTGAACAGATTGTACTGGCTATTGAACAAAAATATAAACAGGCCCACAGCAACCCCTGTGCTGATGCTGTTTCTCACCGTGGCCATAGCTGACTCGATCGGATGGGTGCGGTACAGAGTCACCGGGGTTAAAAGGCGCGCCGAATGGTGGGTCTTGTGAAACTCCCACAATATCTTTGAGCGATGCATCCACCAATGGTGGAAAAAACGCAAAAAATCATCGAACATAAACGCTCCCACAGTGAACAAAAACATATTGAGCGTTGAGGGCGCAAGCTTCATCATGTCGTAATTGTTGTACGGCAAAAGAGCACGCACCACGGAAGTGGCGATTCTGAAAGTGATATCTAAAAAGGGAATAAATAGAAAAATCTTAAACAAACTGTTTAAAAAATAAATCTGGTAGTCGAAGCGCGTGGAGCGGTTCCACCAGTATTTCTTGCGAAAAATACTGCCGCCGAACTTCGAAAAAATCGCGCGCGGGTTCTTTTGCGCCACAGTGATGGCGGCCCAAACTAAAATAAAAACCAGTGTGACAACAAGATTCAAATGAAAAAAGCGACTGCCCGGATCATCAATCGGCACTAAAAAGCGATCCATCCACTCTTTAAACACTGCTAGCACTACTTACCTCAGGCGATACGGTCATTGTCTTAAAACTGATAAGACAACCCTACCATAAAGCTTTGCGGCTTTCCAGGTCGAGCACCAAAAGGTCTAAGGGAGACCACATAGTCCTTGGCGAGGAGGTTATCGATACGCGCAAACACCTGTGTTTCGCGGTTGAGTGCGTAGCGGCCCGTCCAATCGACAATACCATAGCCCGAAATTGACTGACGCTGTTCGCGAACACTCTGATCGAGCGACTCCCCTTGATAGATAAAGGCAAACTCTTGGAGGAAGCGGCGGTATTTGGTCCCCGCCGTGAGTGTGTACTGCACTTGCGGAACGTAAGGGAGCGGGTCGCCGGAGCGCACCTGTCCCACGCCCCATTCGGCCGAGCCTGAGGAAAAATCATTTCTAAATTCGGCGTTGAGAAGAGTGGCATTGAGTTGCACTGGAAATTCCATTGCTCCCGTGTAAAAAGAATGAGCCACTCGTCCCTCAACACCGCGAATGGCCGCGCGTCCACCGTTGAATTGATAATCGATGGCGGTATTTGTACAGCCCGTCGATGCGGTACAGGTACCGGTGATATTGCTGTAATCGTTATAAAACGCCACCACTTCGATGACGGATGCACCCGAGGAACTGGCATGCTTGAATCCCACTTCGTAGCTCACGCTGCGCTCTTGCGCCTCGCCGCCATTGTCCTGCAAACCCGCAACACTCACACCGCGATTGACGCTGGCTTTGAGCGACGTCCGTTCACCAAAATTTTTAAGCACCGACACCCCAGGTGCGAACACGTCATCGCTACGGCGGATGGAGGCATTGGCCAGACTGTTGTTAAAGTTGTACTTTACCGATTCCGCGCGCATCAGTCCCGATACCACAAAATCCCCGATGGCCACGTTGTGAATAAAGTTAGCGGTCACCGCTTCGGCATGATTGGTATTCACAGCGTCCTGACCAACCACAGGAGAGGCCAGCTGTAGTTTTCCACCGGTCATCGCATAGCGTTCATTGGTGTGATTGCGACGAATCTGATCGGTGTGAAAACGCAAACCCACCTCGGTGTCCTGCTTGAGACCTAACGCTTCGTAATTGAGATTGAGTCGCGTTTGTACGCCCTGATTGTAAAACGTGCGGTGATTGTGGGCCTGGATCAGATCACCCGCGCCGTTCACGGCGGAGCTTGAGTCTTCGCTACCACTCAAGATATCGAAGTAGGCCGCATTGGCACTTGGTTGCGTCAGCACATCATAGAGTGATGGTGCCTGCGCTCCTGCAAAGCGATCCATACGCTTCCATGTGCGATCGAAGTCATGGCGGTACACCTGAGTTTTGAGTGACACAGATTCAGAAGCCACCCAGGAGTGAGAAATTTGCGCGGTTGTGTGTATCCACGCCATGTTGTCAAGAGCGGTCGAGGCATAACGACGGTACGGTCGATCGCGCAGATCCCCACTCGATAGTCCCATGTAGGTCTCATCCGAGTCTTCATCGGCATAGGAGAGTTTGGCCTCGATACTGTTTTCAACAGAACTGCCTTTTGGCAAATTCACTTTGAACTTTGCGAGAACATCATTTTTTAAAAAACCGGTATTGCCGCCACCATCGAGCTGCTTGAAACCATCGCTACGAAAATGGGAAGCGTTCACCACGTACCCGAGACCATTGGAGTAGGAGTCTCCCGCTGTGAAGCGAATATTCTGAGTATTAAATGCTCCGGTGGACGCTTCCACTTTTCGTAGCGTTGTGCCGGGAACCGAAGTGGTGAGGTAATCTATAGCTCCACCAATAGAATTGGGACCATAGGGAACAGCGGCAAAGCCCTTGTACACATCGAGCGTTTCGGTATGATTCATGCTCGGTGTGTAATAGGCGGCAGGTGCTGCGTAGGGAGCAGGACCAATGAGGACGCCGTCTTCGAGGAATGTGATTTTTTTTGAGCGATCTGGATTCGTTCCCCGCAAGCCGATGTTTGGACGCAAACCCTGCCCGTCTTCTTCGCGCACGTACACCCCAGTGGTTTGCTTGAGCGCTCGATTGACGTCAGTGAATTTATAGAGATCAATTTTATCTTTAGACAATCGCTGCGGAGCTGTAGTTTGAGAAATGGTCCCTTCATCTTGTCCGGTCACCAGAATCTTTTTGTATTTTTGTGTCGCATCGGCGTCTTCTGCTGCGCTTTCTACCGTCACGGAATTGTTATTCTCCGAAGGCAACGACACACTGTTTTCTTGGGCAAATAGCTCACCCGACGCGCTCATGAGAGCGCTAAATAACAGTCCACTAGACAATGAGAAAATCGACATTTTGCTGATCATAAATTCCACTAATCGTTATCACCTTGAAATGCGGCTGGAGCTTCGAGAGCAAGCACAGTGAGCAAGTCCACTTTTAACAGTGTCGTGAGCAAACGAATATCCATAAACAGCTGACAGGCCGGTTGCGGTGAGGACTGCATGTCCACGGTACACGTGGACTTGTCGGTCGCGGCAACGAGATCTTTGAGTATCCCCGCCGACTGAGTCTTGTTTATCGCCATGGACACATTGTTAAACTCCACAGTGAATTCCTCCACGACCGCAGCGTGACCTTTGGACAAGAGGTAATCATCAAAGCCAAATGCCTTAGCTCCCGGATCTGTACTGCCGTAAAACACGTCCTTAAACACCGATACCTGGGCATCGATACTCTCAAGCGCGAGCCCCGAGAGAATGTGCTCCGTATCCAGAGGACAGAGCCCCGAAGCATCACCACAGCCTTTGATCAAACCGAGTGGTTGTCCAAGCTTGGCGTCTTTAATGGTTTCGATAGAGAACAGTGAATCTGTCAGTGCATTGACCGCTTTTTTTGGCGTCGCAAATTCGCTACCGTCGATCATTTTTTTTGTATAATTATTTTGAGACGGATCCCACTGCGCAAAGAGGATCTTTGCGCGCTTTTCAAGGTCTTCGCTAAAGCGCTCTTCCACGCGACAGCGATCGAGTTGCTTGTCGAGATCGCTCTTTGTCAGCCATTCCACAGCTTCTTTGTTGATCACGGACTTGGCACAAACTGTTTCGGTTGTCGGCGCAAACAATAAGTACTCTAACGCTGCAAGCCCTTTTCGATTGGGGGCCAAGGTATCCGCATCGGAAATTTTACCCTTTGCCGATCGCGCCACTTCCAAATCCACATTGCAATAGCTCACAAAGGGCCACGAGTAAATGGAATTTGCGAGCTCCGACGTGTTGGCCGAGAGTGGACCTATGGGAGCCGCATCCACACGGTGGTACGCAAGCATGGTGCGCTTCCACTGTTCTTGAACACGCGACAAGTGGTTTGCGTCATTCACACCTGCACGGAGCTTTGTGCAACGTTCACTGATGTCGCGCTTCAGGCGACGAGTTTCGATATAGAATTCATCAACATTTCTTAATATTACGTTGAGACCAATGTTGACCAGCATTTTTTCTTCTGAAAAAGCGCCCTCATTGGGCTTTTGTAAATCCGGAGGAAGCTCATTGCTCCCTCCATTACTGTTGCCGCCAGGACTTGGCTGATTCGTAATACCGGGCGCCTGGATGTCTTCGGTGTAGTCGGTACACGCATTTAAAAACACACCACACACAACTCCAACGGAGACCACTGCGAATAAGATATTATGTTTCATACAAGTCCTCTAAGGCAAAACTCAATTTTTTACTGGTAGGCAAGCTCGTTCATCATGTCGATGGCTTCTTGTGTCTTTGGACCAATAGCGCTCCAGTTCGTTTGGTTTGGAGTGTAAGGACCAAAATCTTTGACCAACGTCGCTGGCGCAAGACCCGACTTCACAGGGAAATCAAAATGGGCGTTGGTCAGCATCAATTGCACGTCGTCGCTGGAAACCATAAACTCAATAAATTTTTGCGCGGCTTCTTTTTGCTGAGACGTGGCTGCAACACCAGCGCCCGTACCATTCACATGAACGCCCGCAGTGTTCATATTGAGGAACTTGAGCTTTACGGGGAGGCTTGGCTGTTGCGATAACAGCATGCCGAGGTAGTAGCTGTTGGTTAAACCAAAAGCACACTCGCCATTAGCAATGGCTTTAAGAATGGATGTGTCGTCGCCGTACACTTTGCCCTCTTCCGCGCGATTTGCAAGGAGCCCGGCCATTATGGCTTTTGCCTGTTCAGAACCGTAGTCGGCAATGAGGCCAGACATCAATGCGATGCTGTAGCTATTTTTTGAGGTGCGCAGGCAAAGTGTGCCGGCCCACTGAGCGTCGGCAAGATCCGCGTACGTATTGATAGTGCTCACGTCCACACTGTCGTCGTAAACGAGCGTGCGCGCGCGAGCTGTGATAAATGTCCACGCGTTGTCGCTATCGCGAAGTGCCGGTTGTACGGTATTTGCAATCACAGTGCTGTTCATTGGCGCAAATAAATTGTTTTCTTTGATCTCCTGAAGATACACGCCGTCTTTGACGTAGAGAATATCGGCCGTGCTATTGGGGTCTTGCGCTTTAACAAACACTTCTCCCACTTTCATTTCGACAACTTGTACTGTTTCGCCGCCAGCGGCCTTGTACATATCCGCTACAGCTTGCATTCTTGCCGCTGGTCGATCGGTATACATCACCAGATCGGCACCTGCTGAAAAACTCATAATAAGACTCGCAAAAATTAAAATTACTTTCATGGGACTCCCTCCACATTTGTTGATGAAAAATTTGCACTCCCTTGAGTGTCATCGTTTTAAGGGTTATGCGCCCGTGAACCGCTCGGAGTCTATGAAAAACCTCAACTGAAAACCCGATGAAAATAGAATAAAAACAAGATGTTCTATGAAATGAGTTTTATCAGTTGAATTTCAATTGGTGTTCGTAAAAATATCATCAAATCCAAATGAGGCTGGTTTATTGACAGTGGGCCTCTTGGCGGCGATACCGACTCCACTGAAACCCCAAACTCTAAAAGGGAGTCCTCAAAATGAAACAAAGCCTTTTCCGCACATTAATAATCGCGCTGACGTCAATAGTTTTTACCTTATCGGCACACGCCACTCCAGAAACAATCGTCGCTAACTACGCGAAACTCGTATCCACGAGCTACGTTCAAAGCCTCGCTAAAGCTCAAGAGCTCGATCAAGCTCTTCAGGCTTTCGTAAAAAATCCGAGCGCGCAAACTCAAGAGGCCGCTAAAACGGCATGGATCGATGCTCGCCGAATCTACTCTCCAACAGAAGTATTTCGTTTCTACGCAGGTCCGATCGATGCAGACGACGGCCCTGAGGGGCTACTCAACGCCTGGCCACTCGATGAAGTGTACATCGATTACGTTCTTGGCGACGCTGACGCTGGGATCATCAATAACTTGATGATGTACCCTACGATCACTAAAGAAATGTTGCGCGAACTCAACGAAAAAGATGGTGAGAAAAACATCTCTACCGGATTCCACGCCATCGAGTTTCTTCTTTGGGGTCAAGACTTCAACACCAATGGTCCTGGTCAAAGAAAATACACGGATTACGTTGTCGGCACTGGCAAAAATGCCGATCGCCGCGCGCAGTATCTTTTGATCGTGTCACAAATGCTTCAAGAAGACCTGCAAACTCTCGTGACTGCTTGGGATCTCAACGACGCAAACTCTTACGGTGCCCAATTTGTAAATCCAGCCAACACCCAAGTGTCTCTAAAGAACGCGCTCCTTGGCGCCTACACCATGGCCGCCGAAGAACTTTCTCAAGAGCGCATATTTGTGGCCTACGACACTCAACAACAAGAAGATGAGCACAGCTGTTTTAGCGACACCACTCACCTCGATCTTTATTACAACTACATGGGTATACAGAACGTGGTGAATTTGTTTGTTCAGGATCTGGAAAGTAAAGATGCGGCATTAAAGACCGTGGTTCAAACTCAAATGTTGGCTCTCGAACAACAAACTGTAAACTTTCCGGCGCCTTTCGACCAAGCCATCCTCGACGAGACAAAACGCCCGCAAATCCTGAGCATTGTACGCAGTCTGGAAACTCTCGGAGAAGAGATCTCTAAAATTGCCGATGCGTACGGTGTGTCCTTGATTCAGGAGTGATTCACTTTTGCTCCTCTCTGTCGTCTTTTGTATTTTTACAGCAGTGCCTGTGAACGCGAACCCCCTTTTACCCGGGGGTTCTTTCACAAGCCCCGACCTATCAAAAAATGCATTCAGTCACCCCGGAAAAACCATCACCAAGCAGCAAAAGAATGAGTTCTTCGTGGGTAACTCCTTTTTTAAACTGAGTTGGGTTGCAGCTCCGTCATCGACCGAAGGTCGCGATGGTTTAGGGCCCACCTTCAATTCCATTGCCTGTGC
>CAYNTO010000020.1:1797-42802 GCA_964400355.1 uncultured Pseudobdellovibrionaceae bacterium | reverse complement strand
TCCTTCGGGCCACTCACACCGCTAACGTTTGTGTCCCCGCGCATCGGATCTCAGCTCGCGGGCCTTGGCCTTTTAGAAGCTATTCCGGAAAGTGATATCCTGGCGCGCGAGGACGTCAGTGACGACAATGCCGATGGCATCTCTGGAAAAGCAAACTGGGTGTGGGATATTCGCAAAAATCAAAAATCCATCGGTCGCTTTGGTTGGAGAGCAGAACAACCCACGGTGGAGCAGCAGACAGCCGCCGCATTTCTCGGTGACATCGGCATCACCTCGTCGTTGTTTCCCAAAGAGAATTGCCCATTGGTGCAAGTCGACTGCGTTCACTCCATCAATGGTGGAGCGCCGGAACTGGAAGAAAAACTACTCGATCGCGTCTCCACGTACGTGCGCTTTATCGCGGTACCCAAGGCCCGTCATAGTACAGCAGAAGACTTCGAGCGGGGCCTAAACACGTTCACAATCGTTGGCTGCGCCAGCTGCCACACTCCCCAACAGCGTACGATGAGTGCCAATGAGCCGGCACTTGATAATTTAACTCTATACCCGTTCACCGACCTTTTACTGCATGACATGGGCGATGAGTTGAGTGATATGCCTATAAGCAGTGAAATTTTCGATTTTGGCGAAATCTTGCTCGCTCGCGAATGGCGAACCCCACCCCTTTGGGGAATCGGCATGATCCCCACCGTCAACGGGCACCAGCAGCTGCTCCACGACGGACGGGCGGCGACTGTGGAAGAGGCCATCCTTTGGCATGGCGGCGAGGCCTCAAACGCCAAGAATTCTTTTTTAAATTTAAATGCTGAAGACCGAAAATCTCTTATCGAATTTGTAAATAACCTTTAAGGAGTACTTATGCGTTCACTCTCCCTCCTCATCACATTTTTGTGCACAGTTGCCGTAGCCCAGGTTGGCTCCGACTTGAGCCAAGAATTTTTCCGTCGCGATGGAATTAAGCTCACTGCTCAGCAAGGCGGTGTGATCAATTACATGCGCGCGATTCAATTTCCACTGGAAAAAATTCTCGAACTGGAAACATTGAATGATGTGGAGCAATCGTTTTTGTTCAAAGATCGCTACGGCATCGTGTGCTTTGGCCAGATCAGCCTGCAAAACCTGCGCTGCAAATCAGTTCTTGGTGTGACCTCACAGGAATTCAGTGCTGAAACATTAAATTTGTCGCCACTCCACGGAAGCTCAAGCCCTCTTGCGCAGGAATTTTTAGCTCGCGAGTCCATTCAACTGGATCCCAAAACTAAAGACATCGTCGACTTCTTAAAGCGCATCAAATATCCAGTGGAGACGCTGGTGGAGATCGAAGCCATGAAGGATTTGTCGCAATCCTTCTTCGCACGCGATCGCAATAATATCGTCTGCTTTGGTAGCGTCGTCGGTGAGATGGTGCGCTGTAAAAACGAAATCGGCATCACCGGCGTTACGTTCACGGGCGACAGCGATTGATTTAAAAAGCTGGATCAAGCCCGCATGTTGGTGATCTGGATGGCCACATCCAGTTGCGATCCGCGCACCAGCGCGATGCACTCCTGCAAGAGATCAATGCTTTTAGAGGTGACCCGAACCAGGTCACCCTGAATCGCTGGCTGCACTTTAATCCCTGAGTCTTTTATAATTTTCGTCACCTTCTTCGCCATTTCCTTATCCAATCCCTGAACGATGGATACCGGCTGGCGCCAGCTCATTCCGGTGGCCTGCTGTGGGTCTTCGAACTTGAGCGCGCGGATGTCGATGCCGCGACGATGAACTTTAGATTGCAAAATGTCTTTGATGGCGCCCAACTTATAATCGTCGTCAGCAAGAATTGTGATGGCCTTGCGATCCCACTGAATCTCACTTTTGCTGCCTTTAAAATCGTAGCGACTGGAGATCTCTTTGCGCGCCTGATTGACGGCGTTATCGACCTCTTGAATATCCACTTCGGAAACTATATCGAATGACGGCATACCGCTTCATAACATCTTAGGGCTGCTGGCTGTCAACCTTCTCGATATCCTCGGCTATGCCGCGAATCATCTTTTTATTGTCCTCAGACAGGCCCTCGAGAAACGCTTTAGGATTGGATTGCGCTTTTTGCATCAGCTCCGCCATTTTATCGGCGTCGCCGCCAGACTCTTTGGCCATGTCACCCAAAATTTTGGCGGCGGCATCATAAATGGCATCTTTATTTTTGCCCTCACCGGTAAGAGCGACAACCTCTTTGTCCACTTTCTGCAAAGCTGCATCGCTCTCTTTCACCTTATCGCGCTCCTTGCGGTCGCGAAGGATGGCGGTGGTTTTTTTGAGCGCTTCCTGAGAAGCTTCATCGAGCTCGGCCGAAAACGCCGGAGCTTCCATTAAAAATACCAATAGCAAAGGAAGAGTAGCCTTTATTTTGATCATAAACATCTATCGGCATCCACGACCTTCGACTCAAGCTGTCTCAATCTGAGACTCGCCGCGCGCGCAAAGCGTTCGACAAAGTAAAAAAACCCCGCTCAAATTCTTATATTCATACAGAGTAAAATTCCAAATGCTCCACTCTGTGCCTTTTCAAAGGAGACCAAACTATGACTCAGCTATTAAGCGCCATCTTTTGCCTAGCGATCTGCTCATCAGCCGCGGCTTTTTACAAAACCAAAAACTACGAAGTTCGCGACAACGAAACATGGGTGCATCTCACACTGGATCTTGCAGCCACTGCGAAAGCCGATCTACTGATCGTTGTGGACAACTCCGCGTCCATGGTTCAACACCAGAAACATCTGGCACTACAGATGCCTCTCCTCGCTGAAAAACTAGTGCTCTACTCCGATTTGAATGCGGGCGTGATTTCATCCACGATCGGCAACTACAATCCGCAAGGCCCGGGCGACAATGGTGTGCTGGTGAGCCCCTTTCTCAATTCTGCAGACCCCCAGTTTGCAAACAAGCTGGCGCAGCAGGTGCTGCTTGGAGAGTCAGGCAATCCGACGGAAATGTTTTTTGATCCCCTAGTCCTCGCCACTTCGGAGCCGCACATTTCTGGTAAAAATGCGGGTTTCCTGCGCGATGATGCCGATCTCATTGTCCTATTTCTCACCGAAACTGAGGATCAGAGTGCGTTGAATAAAAATCCCCAAGACGTCGTGACGCATTTGAAAACTTTAAAGCCCAACAACACGCTTCACACGATCTTAATTGGTGTTCAGGATCCCGCAAAGTGTGTGGGCGAATCGTGGGAGATTGAGAGCAAAACATCGCTCAAAGATTTTGTGCAGCTCACACAAGGCACTTTACTTGATATTTGCAGCGAGTTCTCCTCTGAAATTCCCAAGGCCTTGGCACAAATGGAGAAAAACATCTCTAAGATTTTTCTACAAACCTTTCCGCAAACAACTGTTGAGTTTAAAACGATACAGGTCACTGCCGATGGCCAACCCCTGCCTGTGGGCGATGTTCAAAAGGGATGGACGTTTGATCCTTCTTTGAATGAGATTATTTTGGGAGCCAGTGTTGTAAAGAACAAGGCCTACAAAACGCTTAAAATAAGCTACAAACTGATTTCTGCGTCATCGGGGTTTTAATTTTCTCACCACTTTTGGAGCCCTGACGGGCTCCATGCTCGGCCCATCCATTGCACTACCTTTTCCCGTATGAGTTCGTCTTCAAATATATTGGATCTTAAGGGTAGTACGATGCGCATTCTCATGACAGTGGGCCTATTTTTGTCAGTTTCCAATGCTTCAGCCGATTTGGCCGAAACCGCTAAGGCGCTACAAACTATTGTTATAGAAAACGAGGCCAACACCCGACCGCTTGAAGACGAACGCCTCAAAATTGCCGACGAAAAGACACTGATCGAAGCCCGCCTTCGCGATATCGAAATTGCCAAACAAAGTGCCCAGAAGCCGGTGGAAACCAAAGTGGACACGGCGGTCTTAAATTCCGTACTCCTCAATGGACGTATCGGAAAATGCAAAATCAAACAAGGAGACATGGAGCGTGAGTACGTGATCTCCAATGGCGAACACACCATTCGTTTTGTGTTCGCTCCGTTTGATCATGCACTCACCCCCGTGGCACAACTGGTAAAGACCGATGAAGGCCTCCACGCCATGGAGATCCTGCAGAAGAAATACAAATTTGAAAACGCAGATCATCCCGGCGAAATGAATGCCACCTTACGCTTCGAACCGGAAACTCTCAAAGTGACACACGCCACATTCCGCGGCCAAAAACTCCACGATCAATTCGCCGGCTGGAAATCCAGTTTCGCCCCCTACCAACTCACCTGCATCCTCTAAACAAACAGGGAGCCGCACCTTTTGGCTGGACGGTGGTCCTGCGCATTTTTTTTACAAAAATCAAAATTTTAAAGGCTTTGCCAGACTCGCCGATAATCCAGATGTCACGATGTTAGTACTGCTTTTTGGGGGAAAAATGCTTCGCACACTGGCCTTTATACTGATGTTCTTATCCAGCACTTCGATTGCTCAGCAAAAAGGACCCAGCGATCCCTTTGGCCAATGGCACACCACTCACGGCTTAGATAAATTCCCATGCATGAACGATGCGGAAATGAAGTACTTCACGCGTCTTATTAATGTGAGCAAAATCGAAGAAAAGAAAAAGATCCTTGCCGATCATCGCAAATCTGTGGCGCCCGGAGGGCGCCGTCCAGCATCTATCCATCCCACGCGCTTGGCAAAATCCAATTACGTGTGCCCACCCTTTCGTGGCGTGAGAAATCCGCACCCTCAGGTGTTTGATTTCGGTAAAGCCTCGCTGTTTGAACGAATCCGACTTTCACCGACAAGTATGGATATTCTCAATGGCACGAACGCCAACGAAAAGTGGGCGCTTCAGTTTGACTCCGCCAAAGGTTACTATGAGGGCAAAACTCCACGCGGAACTAAAACCAATTTGATTCCGATCATTCCCGAATCCGGTGGCTCCGTGCGTTTTCTTGTTCAATACATGATCTTTAACGACAACACGGCGCCCGCCCTTACCCTCTGTTACCGTGAAGATCTTCATAAACAATGTAACCCCTATGCCAAACCGGGGACTCAACCAGCGATTGAAAGCACAACAACCGATAAATCCATCGCCGCTCCGGGAGAATCCGCTGTCAAAAAAGTAGGCGGCTAAGTTTTAGTAGGCACTGTAACATTTATAGTGTCTTGAAGTTTTTAACCCCTTTGCCCTATAAATACTTTAGTATGCCTTCTCGTATTCATAATAATACGTACGATAAGGAGCCCCCAATGCTTAAAGTTATAACGTTACTCTCCACTCTCCTCTTGGCCGCTCAAGCCAGTGCCACACCGTATATGACAATGACGGAGCAACAAATCGCTCTCGATAAAGCGTACTGCTCTGTCGTATCAGAAAATTACGCACGAGGAATTCTCCAAGACAAAGACATGAAGGTTCATGAAGTGCGTGCCGAGGTCTCTCAATTTTCAAATGATATCTACACGGTGGTTGTGGAAACACAAATTCACGTGGACATCGGTTTACTCGGAAAAGGTCCGCAGATTGGCTTTAGCTGTGTTCGTTGCCCTGGAAAAGGGAACAACATGCCCAACCTCGAGCTGATCGTCACTCAAGACACCATCAAAGAGGCCTGCGCGAAGCAAAAGTAATTGGCTCCGCCACCACTCTGGCTGCGACTAAAAACCACCCTCGAGGTGGTTTTTTTATTGGTGCAAAAACTTCGGTCGCATTTTGCCTCTATTCGGAGCGAGAAGCGCCGCACCTTTGCTGGCGGGGCTTTGCACCCCTCGTCATATCGGTTAGTCTATTTTCATGCTGATCGATGAGAACAAAGCCGTAGAGCTCCTAAATGGCGATCATATTGTCGCGCTCCCCACGGAGACGGTTTACGGTTTGGCCGCGCGCTTTGATTCCGAAAGCGCCCTTAAAAAGGTTTTCCAGATCAAAAAGCGCCCGTCGTTTGATCCCCTGATTGTTCACGTCAGTCAAAAATCGCAGCTCGAACAAATTGCCACAGCCGTCACCGCGGTGGAATCGTTTCTCATGGATCGATTTTGGCCAGGGCCCCTCACTCTCGTGCTCCCAAAAAAAGATTCGGTGAGCGACATCATCACTTCGGGACTGAGCACAGTGGCGGTGCGTATGCCCAAGAATCAGTCGTTTCTCGATATCATCCAGCGCACAGCGCCCCTTGCGGCTCCGAGCGCGAACCTTTTTGGCCACACCAGCCCCACCCTTGCGAGCCACGTGGAGTTTGAATTCGAGGGCAAGCTCGCGGTGTTCGATGGTGGGCCGTGCCAAGTGGGCATTGAATCCACCGTTGTCCAAGTTGTCGAGTCAGAGACCACTATCGATCTTTACATCCTGCGACCGGGAATGCTGGCGCCAACGGAAATCATCTCCGCCCTCACCGCACACTCGCCTAAAAAAATTGCCGCTCATCACGGCGCCACTGCGGCATCGCCCGGCCACGTGCAGGATCATTATCAGCCGCGCATACCGCTGATCGTTGGGCACACCAACAACCCGTGGACCAGTGCCCTCCATAACGCGATCAGCGCGCACCTTCAGCTCTCCGCCGGTGGTAACCACGCCGAACTGAAATGCTCAGGCGAGTCACCGGCCATTGTGGCACGCACTCTTTATAGTGATTTGCGCCGACTGAGCGCTTCGTCGGCCTCCTATATTTATTTGACGGTGGATGACGCTTTTTTCACGGAGGATTGGCGCGCCATCCGCGACCGTGTACAAAAAGCCGCGCACTGGAACGTGAATTCCCAAACTCAAAAACTGGAACCTAAACTCAACTCTTTCGAAAAACCCTGAGCGCACGCACCATGAACTCCATCGATCCACTAATTTATAAACCCAAATATCCCTTTGAGATTCCAAACGAAGACTTCACCATCAAGATTGCCTCTACCATCGAGGACATTCAAAAGGCTCAAGTCCTCCGCCATCGGGTTTTTCTAGAAGAGGGATTGGGAAAATCTCACGAGACTGGCATGGATTTCGATGATTACGACAAACTCGCCGACCATCTCATGATCATCGACAACGTAACGGGCCTCGCGGTGGGTACCTACCGTCTGATTCACTCGGACTTCTCGGACGTTTTTTATTCACAGGGAGAGTTCCATCTCGATGAATTTTTAAAAATTCCCGGGAAAAAGCTAGAAATGGGTCGCGCCTGCACTCACGAAGCGTTTCGCACAGGTCGCATTATGGATTTGCTGTGGCAGGGTTTGTCCAAATACATAAATGTTTCTCAAACGCGCTACCTATTTGGCTGTTCGAGCTTTTTTACCAGCGATGCGCCATACGTGTTTGCGATTATGAAGAGCCTTGCTAACGATGAAAAGATGAAGACCACCTACAACATCCATCCCACCGAGGATTTTTATTGGCCCAACAGTGAAGAGCTGTTTGCAAACGCTACAGCGATTTCCGGCTACTCCAAAGAACTCCCGCCACTGCTACGCTCCTATCTCAACGCCAACAGCCGCGTGCACGGGCTCCCTGCATATGATAAAGACTTTTTGTGTTTTGACCTGATGACCATTCTCGACATGACGACCGTCAATAAAAAATATGCCGCTCGCTATGGTCCATTTGATATTCTCGGGCCGCACACATCTTAAAGTTACACATAAAGCTTAACTTGAACTTTTACTCAGTGCTTCGGCTTTTTCTCTTTAAGGTTTTCCAAAACCGAAAACGGCGACATGCCTTTGCGCGCATCGGCCTCGATTTTCGCCTGCAACGCCGAACGCGTTTTTTCGCACTTTACAGTGTCCTCGCATTTCGGGTACGGCGAGATCGATGCCGCGATGATCTCGCGCAAAAAATCGAACACGTCCATTTCCTGGGATTCCAAAAAATAGGTTTCTTTGTCGGTCTCGTAGTTGAGTCCACTGTGCGGCGCATGGCCCTCGGCCTGCACGGACTTGGGCTCCACCAATAAGTACTCGGTGAAAGATTTTTTAGGCTTATCCATGATGTCCTCACCGCACAACGAACACTGATCGTCCTTGGTGAGCTGGAAATCGCCGGTAGCAATGTACACATGGCCTGCGCCAGCTAAATGGAGATGAATGGAGTACTCCTTGAGGTTTTCAATCACCGAGCCCAGCTGCTCATCGAGCGCCTTGTCTTTGCCCTTGGTAAAATCGAACTGTCGACCCGCTTCATTGATATCCGCTAAATTAATAATCAGTGTGTCTTTCATAAAACCTTAATCTTTTAAAAAATTGTAACTCTTCAATTTGGCATCTGTGCCAACTTCACAGTGCAGGGGCACTCCCGTTTCGAATTCAAATTGTACGATCTCGGAGTCCGACATACCGGTGAGGTGCTTGATCAGCCCGCGCAAACTGTTGCCGTGAGCCACCACTAACACGTTTTCGCCTTTGCGCACACGAGGTTCGATATCACTTGTCCAATACGGCACTACGCGCTCCACAGTGAGCTTTAACGACTCGCCGTTAGGCACACTCGCCCCTTTGTAACGGCGATCGGCCTGCATGGTCTGATCCACATCTCCCGCCGGTGGAGGCGTGTCGTAACTGCGGCGCCAGATCTTGACTTGGTCTTCGCCGTATTTAGCAGCCGTTTCTGCTTTATTGAGACCCTGTAGCCCGCCGTAGTGGCGTTCATTGAGCCGCCAGGATTTGAGCTGCGGCAACCACACCTGATCCATCTCCTCGAGCATGATCCACGAGGTGCGAATGGCCCGCTTGAGAACCGAGGTAAAGCACACGTCATAGTTAAGACTATGATTTTTAAGCGTGCGGCCTGCTTTTTTAGCCTCGTCGATGCCCTTATCGGTCAATGGAACATCCACCCAGCCGGTGAATCGATTTTCTAAATTCCACGCGCTTTGACCATGACGAACCAACGTGAGCACCACTGACCTCCTCTGAAATAGAGGGGAATTTATAGCGATTCTCGACAAGGGACAATGTTTATAAGGATTTTTTGTAAAACAACACTGGCCTTAAAAAAGCTGTTGAGCGCCGGTTCTGGTGATTCTTTTTTTATATTTGGAGTTTGTTTTTGCGGGAAGATATAAAAGGCGATGCCACAGCGTACTGCTATAAGTTTTTCATCCTAAAAACCATCGCCCGTCCCACTAACAAGGCTATGGAATTTTCCATGTCACAGCAAATAATAATACACCGCATCCAAGGATGGAAGCTAAGAACAAGTCCTTCGTCCAGTACAAAGTCGGCGTACCACCTGCTCTTTACCCTTATTCCAGCTTGCTGATATCTCCATCCGCCACTTCGACGTCGATGGAAACCGCTTCGGCATCCTGTGAAGATACGAAATCGTCGTTTGAGACCTCACCTTGAGCTCTCAAATTGAACTTGTATGGCGTCTCCGCAGCCGGAGCGATCTCCACATCGCCCCGTTCCACTTTGATTTTTAAAGGAAACTTGGGGTATCTCACACTGATGTCGCCAGCAATGGCAAATATATTTAAAGCGCGATGAGGAACATTGATATCACAATCCACAAACGCTGCCGAAAAATCGAGCACTAACTTTCCCTGCTCCGGTACCGCTGAGGCGCGCGAGTTTTTCCCGGCTCCGTCGCAATCCCAATTGAGCTCGCTGGTGGCGTTGTAATCAATACGCAGATTCCCCGATCCCATAATCACTTCGACCACTTTGATATCTGCTGCGAGCGTCTCCACTCCCGCAATCGTCCCAAACACAAAAGAGCCCTCTTTGGAAAGCTGGGTGATCATCTTCTGTGCCTGAATGTCAAAGGCCCCTCCGAAAAGCTGAACGCGGCCAGTGGCTTCGTCCACTTTTAATAGTGGCGTGAACATATAGGCCAATATGGCAAAGAAAAGCATAAACATGGCGATGCTTCCCAAAAAACCGATAACAAGCCATTTCATTTTGTCTGAATTTTTATGTTCTGAATTCATCGGGGAACAGTACATACGAGGCCAGCATGAGTGTCAATGCGATGAATGTAATGCGCCACGAAGGCAAAAAAATTGCCGAGCAAATCGGCAAATTTAAGTAAGAATCTGAAATAAAAAAATGAGCTTTTTCTTAGCGACCCATACGGTTGCGGCAATACAACTCAGGCCACTCGCGAAGGCACGCCTGAAACAGAGACTCGGTGTCCACATTGTGACGATTCATCACTTTAGGTTCTTGATACGCCCGTCCGGCACGGCTGGCTGGATAACGATCAGAAGACGACGAACAACTGACTACCGCAAAACTCAAAACTATAAATAGATATTTCATAGAGATTCTCCTCACACTTCAAGTATCGGATGTCTCAATTTAGAACTTAAAGTTTTACAGGCATCGCCCATCGCGACCGCGCCCTCGACTTCGGTCGATGGTCTTTAGCAGTTGGTCGTGGACTCACCCATTTTTACCACGCGTGGCTCACACACCGGCCACTCCATCTCGGGCGTGGTGAGCATCACCACTGTGCTGCCGAGATTGAACGTTCCCATCTCGTCGCCGACCGCGATGGATTTGGCTTTGGGATACTCGATCAAAGTGCGCTGGTTTTTAAATGGGTATTGATTGGTTTTAATAGAAGGATCAAAAGCAAAACTCATACTTCCCACGTTGGTGGCTCCCACCATCACCAGAATCATGCGCCCCTCGGCAGTTTCAAGGCCAATAGCGACGCGCTCGTTGATCGCTAGCACACCGGGAATATTGCGCAAGCTCCAAAAATTTACCGGCCACAGTTCGCCGGGAAAATATTTTACCCATTTGATTTTTCCCGATTTTGGCGCGTGCACGCGGTGGTAATCTTTAGGACTTAAATAGTACGTAGTGAAGACACCTTTTTCGAGCTCATTGGCCCACGGCGTTTGTGGTAAGAATTCTTCCAGCGTGTACTTGATGCCTTTGGCCTGAATCAAAACACCTTCCACAATTTTTCCGCTCTGGGTGATGCGCGAATCGCAGGGATGAACTTCGGCGCCTTGAATGGGGCGCGCGCCATCTTTAAGTTTGCGTGAGAAAAACTCTCCCACCGTGCGATATTCTTCGAGCGGCTTTTCGGCCTCGCTCACATTGATGCCGACCAGTTTTGCGAACATTTTTACCGAAAGCTCCGAGAGCGGTTTTGGCCACTGGTTGTAGGCCACGTTGCCCACGTAGTAGCTCAGATACTTTTTGGGTAACTGAGGCATGACCATAGACATGAGCTGATTGCGAAGAACTTTAGAGATTGATTTTTTTTTCATATACTTAGTAATAATCGACGTGGGCATCATTGTCTGTTAATCTAACGGAAATGCCTAAATTAATCAAAGACTTAAAAGTGGCTCTTAACGAGGACTTGAAGGAAAAACTTCAATGGTTAGAGCCAAATTACGGTTCTCACAGGATTCTTCGTAAATCCGTGGATGCCCGTGGCGATAAAAAACCGCACTTTGTCTACACTCTTGAGGTCTTTGAGTCCCACGAAGAGGTGCCCAAGGATCATTTTGAGGTCCAACAAAAAGTTGCCAATCCTTCCTTTCGTCCGCTGGTCATCGGCGCAGGCCCCGCAGGTTTATTTGCGGCCTTAAGACTCTGCGAACTGGGTTTTAAACCGATACTCATCGAACGCGGCTCAGTTTGTGAAAAGCGAATTCTCGCCATCAACAAATTTTGGCGCTACGGAGTTTTAAACACCGAGGACAACGTTTGCTTTGGTGAAGGTGGCGCTGGCCTCTACTCCGACGGCAAACTCATCACACGCATCAAATCTCCGCATATCCCCTATGTGATGGATCGCCTGGTGCAATTTGGCGCACCGGAAGAGATCAAGTACCTCGCAAACCCTCACGTGGGATCAGATAAAATTCGTCGCGTGATTCCCATCATGCGCGCCCATTTGGAGAGCATGGGTTGCACCATCCATTTTAATGCCCGTCTCTCTGAACTTCTCTACGACGGGGATCGCGTCACGGGCGTGCGCTTGGCCGATGGCAGAACGTTTGAATCGGAAGCTGTGATCCTCGCCACAGGTCACTCGGCTGGTGACATTTTCGATCATCTCTTGAATTCGGGAGTCCAGCTCGAAGGCAAATCCTTTGCTCTGGGGCTCCGCGTGGAGCATCCACAGGAATTCGTCAATAAAACTCAGTACGGAAAATACCATCACTTTGAGGAGCTGGGTGCGGCCAATTACAAACTCACCTATCACGACAAAGACGCCGATGTGGGCGTGTACTCTTTTTGTATGTGTCCCGGTGGTTATGTGCTCTCCTCCGGCACCGAAGCCGATGGCGTGGTTTCAAACGGCATGAGCAACTACCATCGCAATTCCAAACATGCCAATGCCGCCATTGTGATTTCCATTGATCACCAGAAAATGTTTGGCGACGATCTGTTTGGCGGAATGAAACTGCGCCGCGAGCTCGAGCACGGCGCTTTTTCCATGGTGCAGGCCGGGGGCGGCACCCGCCAACTGCCCAGCCAGGATCTTTTAAGCTTTATGAGTGAAACGTCATCGAAGCTCGAGGACACCAGCTCCCCCTCGGGTGTGGTGCCCACGCGGCTTGATAAATTGTTTCCAGCTAAGATCTACATGCGCCTGATCAAAGCCTTTGAACATTTTGATACCCTCATGCCGGGATTTATTTCCTCGAAAGCACAATTGCATGGCGTAGAGACGCGCACTTCGTGCCCCGTACGTATCCCCCGCCATGACGACACTTTGGAGTCCCTTTCCCACAAAAATCTTTATCCTGCCGGTGAAGGCGCAGGGTACGCCGGCGGCATTACCAGTGCTGCTTGCGACGGCGTTCGCATTGCCGATGCCATCGCTCAACGCCTCATTTAGCACCAGCCAATGATGCACGCCTGCAGACACTAGACTTTTCGATCAATATGGTTTGCAATCGATGCATCAGACCACTTGCTTGAGGAGAATAGAATGCTGATTGCTCTTTTGATTTCTTTTACCACTTTCCATGCCACTGCCCAGGAGCCACTCACAATTCAACGCCTAGAAATGCACAAGAACACTGCACTTGTCTCCGCACCTCGCGCCGGCAAGACCGTACGAAAAGGTGACGAGTATTACGTGGAAACTCCCATCGGTAAGTGTTTTGTGCAAGTGCGCGAAGTGCTATCTGATTTCTTTCGCGTCAACACCGAACAGTGCGGCCGAGAACACTTAGCTCAAGGCACAGCGGTTTACCCCAAAGAGAACGTGGTGATTGAACACACCACTGTGACCGAGACACTTGTCCCTGCGCCCACAGAATCCGTGCAAGCGCCTTTTGAATTTATTCAGCAAGAATTCTTTGAGCAGTATCTGCACAAGCGCTTAAGTGTATTTGCATCCTACCTGGCCGGGCGCGAACTGAGCGGAACCGCCTATCTCGACAACGTAACAACGATCAGCGATTTTAAAACTTCAAACACCATCGCTATTGGTGCTGATTACCGCATCTTGAGCCTGCCTAACAACTTCTCCTGGAGTGGCGGCGTGGAGTACAACCTCCCGCGTTCGGTAGGCAACTACACGCTCTCTACTGTGAATGGCAATTCCACGCAGCGTTTTTCCAATGATCCATCCCTTGAGATCTTTAACCTGTTCACCAACGCCCGCTATCACTTTAACGAGAAACTGTTTGGGCAAATCGGCGTGAATTACCTCTTTGCCGACCTCTCGGACACGCCGGGGGAGCTCTCTGGCGACTTCGGCTTTCACGGGGGTGTTCGTTACTACCCCATGGTGAACCTGTTCGTGGATGGCCAGCTCAACTTTTATAACCTCGATTACTCTCTCAACGGACGCACAGCCGATTTAAGCCTCACCGAGCTTGCAGTGAAAGCGGGCTATACGTTTTAATCGCACTCCGGGGTGGGTCTTTCCACTCAGTCCCTTTCTTGGGTGTCTAGGTTTTTGCCACCTGAGGCCTCCAAGTGGCGACATTTACAAAAGAACAATTTCCCCTCACGAACGCGCGGTCTCTCGTGGTACTTTGTGGCCAATGATCCGGGGTTTTCGTTTTTTAAATGAAGGGACGATTTTATGAAGACATTTCTCCTTGCGCTCATCACGCTCCTTTCAAGCTCGCTGTTCGCGCAGGACATGGCCCAGGATTTGGCGAAAGAAACCACCACTCCTAAGCGCATCATCGAAGAGTCTTATGAGTTTGGCCTGCTCACTAAAGAATTCGCAGAAATGGGTGGCTCCTTCACCTGCGCCAATTACCAAGTGGTGTCCAAGACCACGCTCATTTCTGAAAATGCTCAGCACACTCTCGAAGTCCAACTGGTGAGTGCACTCTGCACAGCCGACGACAATGACGGCACAGGCACGTACTCAAAAAGCCTCAATGCCTATGTGTCAGTGGTCACAGACACCGCGACTGAAGAGGTGATCTGGAACTTTGAATCCCTCTCTTTATCAGAGCCCGCGTCGTAGTGTCTCACTCTGAGACACTGTTAGCCTCCGAGCAAGTGTCATCTTTTTAAACACTCCCAATCCCTCACAGAGAACCTACAACAGATCTTGATGGCACGGCCTTTGTATTAAAGAGTGCATCGGGGGATTTTATATGAAGGGTTTATTAGGTTTCGTCGTTTTTGCAATGGTTCTGGTGTGCGTGTCTTACGCCGACGCCAGTGAAACGGTCACATCACAAACAGAAACAACAGACAAAGCCGCAGCGGTAAGCGACGTTGTACTGATTGTGGATCGCAATCCAAAGGTGCAAGAACTCAAAGTCTACGAGAACGGCGCTCTCACCAAAACACTACCGGTGTCCACAGGCCGCGAGACTTTCGACTTTAACGAAGGCAACTATAAAGTAAATCCTTATTGCTCTTTCACACAAACCAGCGAAGAGTTCGCAGCCTCAAACTCCTTAAAAGATCCAAAAATCTTTGCTCCTACTGTTCTGCGCGAAATGAATGTGTCCGACACATGGTCGAGCAAAGACGCTCAGGGCAACATCACATCTAAAACCAAAATGCCGTACTCGGTGTTCTTTAATGGCGGTACCGCATTTCACGCTATCGACACATCTACTGAATACGGCCGCTCCGCGGAAGCCAAGCTTGGCCCTAAATCCACACCGGCCAATGGCGGCTCGGGCGCCTGCGTTCGCTTAAAGCCAGACGATGCCAAATATGTGTTTGATCTCTTCGCCACTAAGGACGAAAAAGGCGAGTACAAAAAATTCGATCCCCGCAACAAAACCGCGGGTTGCACGCCTAAGCCCGGTGAAACGCTTCACCACAAATGCACGGACCCTGCGCAATGGGAAATTTATCGTAAAAAACAAAAAGTTGAAATCAAAGTTGTCGATTCTCGCCCAAAAGCCGAACAAGATGCCGCTCGCAAAGCGTGTAACGATGTGAAGAGCGCATTCATTGCCGATAAAGCAAAATGTATGAGTGATCGACTCAAAAAACAACAGATCCAGCCAACGGTTGCAGAAACACCTGCGCCACGCAAGCGTGATCGCAATATCTTCCAACGCATTGGCGATTTGTTTAGAGGTGACGATGGTGAAGAAGCACCACGTCCCCCAAAACCAATCGTCACTCACGCAAGCTTCGATCTCAAACTAGCTTTGAATGATCTTACAAAAGAGGAACGTTCAAAGCTCAACGAAGAGTGTAACCGTGCCGGTCATCAAAAAATAAAGAACGGTGGAGTTCACATGGCCGCAAAGCCGACAAAGACAACCACCACACAAAATACCACGCCACCGAAAACTCGGGTGAGCCAAACAAAAACAGATGGTTTGTGGATGTAAGTCGCGTCACGCGAAAGCGTGACGGCAATTAAAAAGAAACTCTAAACAGATTCCTCAGACGTCATTTTCCTCTGACTCATCAGATTCCTCAGACTCATCAGACGATGAGTCTGTTTCATTTTCAGACCCCTCCGCTTCAGCGGACACACGATCAGACCCGTCACCCGCCTCAAGCTCCTCACCCATCGCTGAATCAGAAGCGGCAACCCCACGTTCATCGGCAAACGCACTCAATGCCTGCTTCGCAGACACGCTTAAATCCTGAACCGAAGACCCCCGAACAGACTCCTCTGTCACTTCCTGAACATCGTCAGACTGCGGTGCTGTAGCCGCTTCAGTTTCAGTCGGAGTCGCTTGTGGTGCGGCTAGCGCCGCACTACTCGCAGCACTGCTCGCCTCGTACTTTTCGAGCCAACGCACATCCCGAGTCTCGACCTTTTCACCCATAGCCATGGCCTCACGGATGTCCTCGGCTTTTTCTTTGTCGCGTTTTAACTTCTGGCGTAGCTTTTCTTGCTCAAAAAATTCCGATGACGTGGTGATAGTGCCAAGCTTTGTGGTGATGTCTAAAAGCTCTTCCTCACCTTCTGAGTAGGTCGATGTGATGGACGTGGACATCTCGGCGGTCACATCGCTGAGAGTTTCTTTCTCCTCGATCTCCTCGCCGATGCCATCTGGCAACAGTTGATCGATCTCTCCCAACGATGGCAGTTCAGCAAGATTGCGAAGATTAAAGATCTCTAGAAACTTGCGAGTGGTAGAATAGGCCATAGGTTTACCGGGTAAATCCGTTTTGCCCTCAAAGCTCACAAGCCCCTTATCCATGAGCGCACGCACTAAGTGGCCCGACTCGACGCCGCGGATCTCGTCCACTTCGTGTTTAATGATCGGCTGCTTGTAGGCAATGATTGAGAGCACTTCGAGAGCCGGTCCGCTCAAACGGAATGGACGCTGTTTTACGATTTTCTTAAGGAAATCCATATTGTCGAGTTTGGTGCGAAGCTGCCATCCACCGTGCACCTCTTCGAGAGTGACGCCGCGAGTGGGATCGGCATAAATACGCATCATTTCTTCCATGGTTTTTTTAATTGTCTTGGTGTCCACAGTGGTGCCGTTAAACACCTGCTTGAGCGTACCCAGAGTGAGTGGTTTGTCGGTTGCAAACAACAAGCTTTCCATAATGGAAAACAGTTGGAAGGAATCCACAAAAGTCAGCTCGCGCTCCTCTACTGATTCACCCGTCTCCGCATCTTGAATTTCCAAAGACTCCACTGGTGTGTCCATCACTTCTCCTCCAAAACCAATTCTCATTTGCTCAAATTAAAAACTTATACGTTATCCAGATTCATTTCTTTTTCGGCCGCAGCGATATCGTCATCGGACGCACTAGAATCTTCTTCGCTGGCCGCGGGATCTGCATCCTCATGGGCTAAAATCATTTCCTGTTCCATGTTGAGAACAGCGTCTTCAAAAATACTATCGGCCACCGACTCCGCAGCCGCCGCATCGTACTCTTGAGCGTGCTCAATGGCTTTTTCATCCACTTGTTTTTTAGCAGTGATGTAGATGTCGCCGTAGGTTTCGTTTTGATAAACGGAGACAAAGCCCATTTTGCCCAGCTCCAGCGACGACAAAAAAGTAATGAGTAACTCCGCCCGGTAGTCCTCTGCCTTGGCGATCAAATCGCGCAGGAGAACTTGTTGACCCACTATTAAGCGATCTTTGATGATCGCAATCTGTGCGGCAATCGAACGGGTTTTACGGGCGACCGTGTGAACGGTTTTTTTAATCGCACGAATGGCGCGGCGATAATGAGATATGAGCGCGTAAAGACCACCCTCTTCGATGATGATCATGCCCTCTTCTTCGGGCCCCTCTGGAATGTCTTCGCGAACACCACGCACCCACACATCGCGGTTTAAAAGTGGTTTTTCGTACATCCGTTTAGAGACTTCTTGAAACCGCTGATACTCGATGAGGCGATTGACGAGCTCCTTGCGCGGATCTTCCACCTCGATCTCCTCACCGCCCTCGGCATACTGCGGAAGGAGCATCTGTGATTTGATTTGAATCAGAGTTGCCGCCATGGCCACGAAATCTCCAGCGGTCTCCAAATCCAACTCTTTCATCCGACGAATGTAGTCAAAATACTGGTTTGTGATGCGGTGAATGTCGATGTCGAAAATGTTCATCTCTTCTTTACGAATGAGATAAAGAAGCAGGGCTAAAGGGCCTTCAAACTGTGGTAAATTAACTTCGATCATAGTGCCTCAATCAGGTAGATAGAATGGTCGAGGAATTTAAACAGAGGCAAGGCCATTATGCGAAAACCGCCAAAAATGACCAATAGCATCAATCCGATCTGCATAAACTGCTGCTGCTCCTCTAACCAGGTGTCCCACTTTTGCGGAATAAACCGCGCCAGCACCTTACCTCCATCCAGCGGATGCAAAGGAAGCATGTTGAACACCGCAAGAAGCAGATTGAGATAGAGGAAACCGTAAATGAGTAGCTGAGCGCCTTCTGAGAGAACGATATCCATTTTGCGCAAGACTAAATATACGAGCAGTCCACCGATAAACAAAAGCACATTGGAGAGCGGACCTGCAAGTGCGATCCAAAACATCTGCTCCCGGGGTTTCGAAAGGTTGCGCGGATTCACGGGTACGGGTTTGGCCCAACCAAAAACGGGAAGGCCAGTCACGATACCCATGATCGGCAAAATCACCGTTCCTACCCAGTCGATGTGCGCCATTGGATTGAGTGTCAGACGTCCCATAATGCTTGCGGTGTCGTCGCCAAATTTTTTTGCCATCCAGCCGTGCGCATACTCGTGAAAGCACAGCGAAAACAGAAATGGCAAAAAGAAAGTGATAACTTTAATAATAAGATCGGGTGTGATTTGCGGTACCATCTGTTCCGAGAGTAGAACGAAGCCCCCACCTTGTCCATAACAAAGGCCCTGAAAAGCGCGTGAAATTCCACCCCTTCTGAGGTCAAAAAATGGTGGAAAAATTAGGCAATCCCCATGTGCAAAATAGCCCTTCTTGCAAAGTCACTGATTGCAATTTCTAGAAAACCTATGTCATAAAGAATCATTTCCTGCTCATCACTCACACATAAGGAGTTCAAAATGGTTTCCGATCGTCTTGCTGCCACCGACTTCTCAGAAGATGAAAACGCCTTCCGCTACGCGGTTCGCGAATTTGCCGAGGCGCAGATTCAGCCCCTCGTGCACAAAATGGATGCGGAACAACAAATGGACGCAGGCCTACTCCCTCAACTTTTCGAAATGGGACTTATGGGCATCGAAACGCCCGAACAGTATGGCGGCGCCGGCGGCTCCTTCACCATGGCGTGCATCGCGGTTGAAGAACTGGCGCGCGTGGATGGTTCGGTGAGCGTTCTTGTCGATGTGCAGAACACATTGGTGACCAACGCCTTTTTAAAATGGGGCACTGACACCCTCAAAGAAAAATACCTCACACAAATGGCACAAAGTAAGATTGGCGCCTACGCCCTCTCCGAGAGCGTATCGGGCTCCGATGCCTTTGCGCTCAAACTGCGCGCGGAGGACAAGGGCGACCACTTTGTTCTCAACGGACACAAACTGTGGATCACCAACGGCAAAGAGGCCGAGATCTTTATTTGCTTTGCCAACATGAAGCCCGAGCAAGGCTACAAAGGGATCACTGCATTTGTGGTTGAAAAATCCTTTAAAGGTTTTTCTGTGGGCAAAAAAGAAGACAAAGTGGGCATTCGCGCATCGAGCACTTGTGAATTGCTGTTTGAAAACTGCATTGTGCCCAAAGAGAATGTTTTGGGAGAGCTGGGTAAAGGCTATAAAATTGCCATCGAAACGCTCAACGAAGGCCGTATCGGTATTGGCGCACAAATGATCGGTATCGCGGCTGGCGCCTATGAAGCTGCAAAAAATTATATTCGCAGCCGCGAACAGTTCGGCAAAAAACTTTCGGACTTCCAGGGCGTTCAGTTCCAAATTGCTGAAATGCGCACACAACTGGAGGCTGCGCGCGTGCTTGTTTACAACGCGGCTCGCTTAAAGGATTCGGGAAAACCGTTTATTCAAGAGGCCGCATTTGCAAAATTGTTTGCATCGCGAGCTGCAGAAAAAATCACCTCACAGGCCATTGATCTTTTTGGCGGCAACGGTTTTACTACGGAATACCCGGTTGAAAAGTATTGGCGGGATGCTAAAATTGGCCAGATTTACGAAGGAACAACAAATATGCAACTCAACACCATCGCCAAGATGGAGTTGAACTAAGAAGACGTTCGGCGAGACAACCTGTTCGCTGCCGCCCGAATTCGAAAGGATGATCGTTATGCACAATGTACTACTCATTGAAGATGACTCGCGCCTATCGGAAAACATATCCAATCTGTTTCAGGTTGAAGGCTTCGATGTGACTGCCATCAGCACACCGGATCATGTGCAATCGTGCATCAGTGATCGCAAAGACTACGAGGTGATTATCCTCGATCGCTTGCTTCAAACTCACGACACGAAAGGCGACGTGAAAGCGCTCAAAGCCCGTTGGCCTTCAGCTCCACTCATCGTGCTCTCGGCCATTAATACTCCCATTGAACGCACGGATCTTATCAACCTGGGTGCCGACGATTACTTAGGCAAACCGTTTTTGTCTCAAGAATTGATTGCCCGCGTGAAAGCTCTAAAGCGTCGTTTCGCAGTTGCCCCGCAAACCTTTCGCCAACTGGGCAACACATTGTTTGATATGAGCAAACGCACGCTCACTATTAACGGGGTGTGCGAGCTTCTCACCACTAAAGAGTATTTGGTGGTAAAGATTCTCTCCGACGACATGGGTCGCGTCTACAGCCGCGCCGAACTGCTGGAGCTGGGCTGGGGAAGTGATTCGCAAGTGGAAAGCAACGTTGTGGAATCCACCATTGCGAACCTTCGCAAGCGCTTAAGCTCCATGCAATCCAGTCTGCAGATTCGCAATATGCGCAACGCCGGCTACTGGCTTGAGGAATAGATTTTTTCTCATACTGTTTTTCACGCTTTTTCTTTCGGTGTTCTCCACCGTTATCCTGTACCAATTTGTCATTCGCCAAGAGCGCTTGGAACTGATCGATGGTGAAATCACCAGTATTGCCACCATCCTTTTGAACTCCGATTTGATCAATCTCACTAGCATCGATTTTACCGGCGTGGAGGACATTATATCCAAGCAGATTGGTGAGGAACGCATTGGCAAGTTTTTTATTCTGCGCAATAGTAAAGGCGTAGTCCTTTACAAAAGTATTTCGGCCCAGATTCTCAACATCGATGAGGCCATCCCTACCGCTCAAAAATGGACTACGATCACCAGGGGTCCACACCGCATTCGCATTCTCAGCGTGGCCCTCCCCTCGGTGCCCGATCGCAGGCTTCAGGTGGGCCACATGATCAATGAAAATATTCTGTCCTTTGGAGAGCTTTTAAGCCCGGACAAATTTCTATTTTTAATATTTATTTTTATTACGGGCCTTACGGTGTCGTGGCTTTTAACCAGTAAACTCCTACAGCCCCTCTCCGTGTTCTCCCGCTACATTGCCCGCATTGCCGAAAACAACGATGGCAAACTGGAACTCCCGCCACTCCCCCCGTCGCTCTCCAAACTGATGAAAACGGACGGTGAAGGTGACGATTTTAAAAGCCTGGTGGGAAGTTTCGATAAGCTCATTGTGCGGGTGAATTCGGGATTTAAGATGTCGCGTTTTTGGTCCTACCAAATGGCCCATGAACTCAAGACTCCCATGGCGGTGATTGAATCCACAGTGAGCAAAGCATTGCGCGATAAAAATATTGATGGCGCAACGGCCACGAATATTATCACCGAAGTGCTTGAAGTGTCGGAGACCATCTCTTCTTTTTTAAATTGGGCCGAGGTCGAAAACTCACTCGCTCCACCGCAGGCGCACGTCACAAAACTGTGCCGAGCCGTCACCACCTTGGTGGAACGCCTCAATTTAAAATACAACGATCGCATCTCCGTGAACTGCGAGAAGGACTTTTCTGTGTACTGCAACCAACAGCAGTTGGAATTGGTGATCTCAAATTTGGTTTCTAATGCCTGCAAGTACTCGTCGAAGCCCGTGGACATCTTCATCGCCAACCGCACACTGAATGTGATCGATCACGGTAAACCTATTTCTCAAAAAGTGCTGGACCACTTGGGTGAACCGTTCAATGCCTGCGAAAGCAATACGCGCAAGAGCAGCGGCCTGGGCCTGGCTTACGTCTACTCTGTGTGCCGAATCTTTCAATGGAAATTGGAGATCTTGCCCACCGCTAGAGGCAACCGGGTCAGCATTACTTTCCCGGAGTTAGAAATGGAACTGGACGAGGACCCATCCCTTAAAATGGAAAAACCTGATAGCGCAACGGTTTAGCCACCTTGCCTTTTTGCTTCGCATGGCTACCAACAGTGAACACGCGGAGAGCGTTGGTTTTTTTCCCTTTTTGAATGGGCAGTCCCAAGGTAAGCACCACCTGGTCGCCTTCCGACACAAGATTGTTTGCCACCAGTAGGGTCTCTATCTCTTTAAGAAGCTCGTCGTTCATTTGCATGTGTTTAACAGGCATGGTTTGCACTCCCCAACATAGTTCTAAACTGCGCAGGGTTTGCACCTCATCCGTGGCGGCCACTAAAAATGCGTGGGGTCGAAATCGTGATATAAGTTTTGCTGTGCGACCTGTGGTCGACAAACACACGATCACTTTCGCACCCAGTGTGAGTGCGCACAGGGAGGCCGAGACGGCAATCGCTTCAGGGATATGCTGAATGCGGCTTTCTAAATCAATTTTATTATAAATATCTTCGTGCTGCTCGACCTCGTAACTGAGGTCATGCATTGTGCGAATGGCCAGTATCGGATGTTTTCCTTGCGCCGTTTCTGCGGAAAGCATAAGGGCATCGGAGCCATCGAGCACGGCATTGACCACATCGGTGATCTCAGCCCGTGTGGGGCGCGGATTTTCTTTCATGCTCTCGAGCATTTGGGTGGCGGTGATCACCGGTTTTCCGGCCGCATTGCACATGGCAATAATGCGCTTTTGCAGCGAGGCCAGTCGCGTCTGCCCCACCTCTACCGCCAAGTCCCCTCGCGCCACCATCACCGCATCGCTCACATCGATGATCTCATCGAGATGATCTATAGCTTCGGCCATTTCAATTTTTGCCACTATTCCAGGATTTTTCCCCGATTTTTTAATCAGTTTTTTAAGCTCAAAAATATCGCGTGCCTGGCGCACGAAGCTCAATGCCACGTAATCCACGTTGTTCTCTAATCCAAACTGGAGATCCTTGATGTCCTTTTCTGTGAGACTGCTCATCGGCAAAGAGGTGTTGGGAAAGTTCACGCCTTTGCGCTCTTTAATCACGCCGCCGTGAATCGTTTTGCAATGAATATGCGTTTTATTTATTTTAACAGCGGTGAGTTCTATCAATCCATCGTCAATCAAAACTGTATCGCCTGGTTTTACATATTTGTGCAGATCTTCCACATCGATAGGGAGCACGCCTTTGGCGAGTGTTTTTTTATCCCCTTTTCCAAGCACATCGGAAACAATGATCACCTCATCGCCGGTTTCCACCTTCATGTCCTTGATTTTTCCCACACGCACCTTGGGGCCCTGCAAGTCTTGAAGGATGGCGACCGGAGCGTTGAGTTCTTGAGACACTTTGGTGAGGTTTTTGATCACATCCAAATGCACCGCGTGTTCGGAGTGGCTAAAGTTGAGTCGAGCCACGTTCATTCCGGCCATTATGCACTCTTTGAGTTTTTCTGGTGAATTCGTGGCGGGTCCAATAGTGGCTACGATTTTGGTTTTTCGGCGGGCCAGCACGTGGGCATCAGACATGAATCACTCCAAAAATAAAGGGTTTATGCCACCATTAGAGCATTGGCAATTCTCGAGGGCAACTCTGCAAATGGGAGCCCCAGATGCTGAGCGGCAAGAGCCAATTGCAACTGCCCTCTCTTCCCTTCTGCATGATATATGTGCGATCATGCAGAGTCGCTTAAATATTCCCGTGATCGAAGACCATGTCCACTTGGGCTGCAGCGCCGAAGAGCGCCGCTACCCGCACCGCGTGCATTATGCAGTGGAGATTGTTTTCTCCACGATGCCTCAAGCCTGTACATCCGATCTGCTCGACAAAACACCCTGTTACGCTGAAATTTCGGCAGCCCTTTTGCAAAACTCCAAGGAAAAACATTTCGCTACCATCGAGCATTTGGCGCACACGAGCTTTTTAACGCTCGAAAAATACATCAGAGCCTTTTCCGATCTTAAACCGAGAGAACTGGAACTCACCATTCACAAACTCAATCCACCGGTGGCTTCGATCAAAGCAGGATCGCTGTTCACCCTTCGTCAAGCCTACACCCCATGATTTATTACGTGGGTGCGGGATCAAATCTTGGCGAACGTGTCGAGCACCTATCGCGCGCGCGTCTTGAGCTTCAAAAATCGTTCCGCCTGCGCGCCACAGCTCCGCTGCTCGAGACCCCTCCACTCCTACCTCCCAATGGTGCCGACGCCTGGTACAAGCCGTTTCTCAATACCGTATTTGCCGTGGAAACCGATCGCGACCCGCAGGCCGTTTTGGAAATATTAAAGCACATGGAAAACATTTGTGGGCGCACGAAAGCCGAGCGCTGGGCGCCGCGAGTGCTCGATCTGGACATACTCTGCACCGATCAAAACACATCCTTCACAAGCGACACACTGAAAATTCCCCACTCAGGCCTCTCGGCTCGCGACTTTGCACTTGTTCCGCTCGTGCATTTAAATTCCGCTCTCAAAGTGGGTGAACGCTCTGCTCTGCAGATCCTGCGCTCTCAAGTGCAGAATGTCCCTTACCTCATGGGAATTTTAAACTGCACGCCCGATTCTTTTTCGAACGCCGCAGAAGACGAGCCAATTCTTGAACGCTTTAAGTCGTTGCTACAAACCCACGTGGCCTTTATAGACCTGGGCGCTGAGTCCACGCGCCCAGGCGCGAGCGCAGTGTCTCCGCAGGAGGAGATCGAACGGCTTCGCCCGGTTTTAGAGTACTGGTTTTCGGAAAAGGACAATCATCCGTGGACACAGGCGAGTATTGATACGCGCCACGCGGAAACCGCGCGCTTCGCGCTCGATCACGGCGTCACCATGCTCAATGATGTGGCTCATTTATCGTCTCCGGCGCTCCGCGAACTGGCAAGTGACTTTGAGCACATTGTTTTTATGCATTCACTCACCGTTCCCGCAGACAACAGCGTGACGATGAAAAGCTCGAATGTGACCCGTGACCTTTACCAATGGTGCGAGAGCAAATTGGAGGAGTTTCACCAGTTGCCCGCGCACAAACTGATTTTTGATCCGGGCATTGGCTTTGGTAAGACTCCCGTGCAGTCCATGCGTGTGCTCTCGGAACTCGAAGCCTTTTCCACTTTACCTGTGCGTTTGCTCGTGGGGCATTCGCGAAAGTCGTTTATGAACTTATGGACCACAACACCCTACCGTGACCGTGATGCGCAAACGCTGGGGCTGTCTTTGGCACTCCTTCACAAACCGGTCAACATTCTTCGCGTGCACAATGTTCCTCTTCATCAACAGGCTCTCTTGAGTCACCAGTGCGGGCAAAAAAGCCTATGACATTTAAAGAGTGGACCACCTGGCTCGAAACTCGCAACATTGCACCGACGATTGCACCAGGCTTGGGGCGCACCGAAGAGGCGCTTCAAAAAGCGGGGCTCATTGCTGCGTTTCGACCGGAGCGCACCATTCACATCGCAGGCACCAACGGCAAAGGTACGACTGCGCGCGCGCTCGAACATTTGCTGGTGGCCGCAGGCCAAACTGTGGGCCTCTACACGAGCCCCCACTTAGTGAGCACCTGCGAGCGTCTGCGCGTGAATCAAAAATCTATATCTGAAGTGGATTTTGTAAAACTCTGCGAAAAACACAAAGCCACCATCGAGGCCTGCAATCTTTCCCACTTCGAAGCACTCACTGTGATGGCACTCGATTATTTTTCCAATGAAATAAAAACCGATTGGATGATCTTCGAAATCGGCCTGGGGGGAACGTGGGATGCCACCAATGCCATTCCCCACTCCACAAGCGTGATCACGTCTATCGGCTACGACCACATGAACATTCTTGGTAATACCCTGGAATCCATCGCGTCCAACAAGTTCGGGATCATCCGGCCTGGCAACACTGTTTTTCACCGTCGCTACAACAAAGAGATCGAGCAGCTCTTGCACGCCAAAATCGAGTCAACCCATTCCACCGGCCACCCTCTTGAACTCCTCGCGCACACCGTAGCACCGGGGCTGGTCCCCCAGTACTGCCTGCAGTTTGCAAACTCGAGCATCCCTCTCCAACTGCCCGGCGTGCGCACTATTGAGAATGTGAGCGCCGCCATTCAAGTCTATATAAGCTTGGGTTTTAATTCTCGATATGTTTCGAGCCTGTCCACACTCGAGTGGCCAGCGCGCATGACCGAGCTTCCTTTGCTCGATGGTCCTTGCCCGGTGTACTTGTCGGGTGATCACAATGAGCAAGGCCTAGAGAGCCTCTGCGAAATACTAGAACAGTCCACCTACCAATCGCTATGGATTGTGCTGGGGCTTTCTAAAAATCGCAGCCATGAGCCATTCGTGCAGCGCCTGCGGCGTTTACCCCGCGTTCAAATCGTCTTTACAGCGCCACAGTTTCAGGGCGTCTGTCCTGAGGCGCAGTTTACGCCTTTCTTTTCCACGCCACAGGAATGCTTGGAGTATATCTTTAAAGCGGTGCGTTCTCAGCAAGAGCTGGTGGTGGTGACGGGCTCATTGTATCTGTGCGGCGACTTTTTAAGAGCGTTCCCTGAGCGGCAATGAGCGCCGCAAACTCGGCAAACACCTGCGCATAGGATTCCCCTCGGTAAACATCATGACGATGAACTGTCGATAGAAAATCTGGCCACAAAGAACTGTGATCCGCAGACAGCATCTTATCCAGCACACTTCGTAGCGGCGTAAGAGTGAAGCCATCGAATTGATCGACATTGCATTTATTGAATTTTTCAAGCACTGCCGCTTTTATCCCAGCCGGCAACACGCGGATGTCGAAATACTCGGGTCCACTCACCTCGTTGAGATGAATCTTTACGCCCTGCCCTTGCCAAAACTGCAAATACTCCGGCAAATAATAAATATTGAGAGCACTCACAGAAAGGCTAATCGTCAGTTCGCAGGTGTCTCTCTGGCGGTACTTTAAAAAGTTGGCGTACACCGCATCCCACTTGGCCGGATGGCGCTGAAATTCAAACTGAGAAAACGTGCCATCAAGACTCAGCGACAGCACCACAGTGGAAAACTTAGGAAAAATATCTTCACTCAATCGCCTGGAGAACACCGTGCCATTAGAACTGAGCCGCAGCGTTTGCCGATTGGAGTTACCGCTAGCGATGCACTCCTCAAGGAGCTCATACATGGACGCGTTCAATAGCGGCTCTCCACCATAAACTTCGATCTCATCGAGAGAGGGTATCCATTTTTTAATATCCGACCACACGTGCGCGCTGTTTTCCATCCACGCCAGATTCTCTTCCTTAAGGTCGTTGTAGCCATAAAGCGCCACGTGCTCGGCGCCCCATTCCGAGGACGAGGCTGGACCACAGATACGGCATTTTAAATTGCACTTATTTCCGAACTTCACATCGATGGAACGAGGTGTTTCTAAAGAGTATTCACCGGATTTGATCTTTTCAAAGATTCCCGAGTGCCTTGCATTTTCGGTGAGCCGGCGCGAGATGCCGCCGTAACTCTCCACATCCCAACAGCCCTGGCAACCCGCATTGGGCTTGCCGCTTTTAAGATCCGTGCGGAGCTGATGCATGTGCGCACTTAAAAATGCCTGTTCGGGAGACTCTTTAATTATGAGGGCATCTTGGCGTTTACCGCACTCAGAATTGGCGCTTGCAATCGCTTCCCGCGATACGCAACAAGGCGCATACACGCCTTCACTGCGCATCTCCAAGTGAATCCACGGCAACACGCACAAAGTTTTGTCGGGCGCGGAGGTCACAGGAAATTTTAAAAAAGTGGGGAGCCAGTTCTTAAGCACGCCTCAAAGGCTATTCGCAAATTACATCTTTTGCAAGATGAGCCATTTACATGCAGCTTGAAGTCGTTTTTTGTAGTTCTCAATTTGGATAAAGTGCCCTTCACCCCACAGTGGCCAGATCACATGATTGTCTTTGAGAAAATCACAGTGGTTGATATAGGTGTCGTGCGGCCCCCAGTAGGAAATCTCCGAGGCGCGCGACTGCTCGCTGGAGTCCATACTCTTTGAGGGGCTAAAGCCCAATAGAGAAATCACTGGAAACCCGTACTGATCGCCGATGGCGGGAAGCGCATAGGGTGAGGTGCGGCCCACATCGGGGAGCACGCGGTACTCCTGATTCATATAGCGCTTAAGCGCCATCAGTCGATCGTCAGAGGTGGGCGCCAGAGCTGTGCCGTGCACAAGCCCGGAAACACTGATCCAGCCGATAATATTGGAAGACGCTAGCAATTGCTTTTCAAGCACCAAACGAAGCTCCAGCGAACTCTGACTGTGTGTGAAAAAAATGATCTTGCGATTGGCGAATCTCTCTGTGACCTCACGAATGTATTGGGCACAATCAAACAGAGTGGCTTGATAGGGCACTTCAGGATAGCTGTACTCAAAACCAGCATCGGCCACCACATTCTTCATGCGCCACTGATACTCGATGTTTTTGGATTTGGATTCCCACGGCGTATGGGAAAGTACGATAACAAGGAAATCAGAATTGAGTTTTGAATAGCTCTCACGCTGAGCCTCAACGAAGTGACTAAAACTTTTGAACGCTTCTTTTTCTTTAAAATACTGAAACAGCACCCAGCTGGCGATGTCGTAGCCGTGCAACCCCTGAATGCGTAAAATTTCTTCCGGCGTGATTTTGATTTGCGAAAAGTTTTTCCAAACTTGCTGACCGCGGTAGGAGATCTCGAGATCGGTGGGCGTATTTTTTGATTTGATAAATTTCTCGAGCAAGTTCCCCTCCTTAGGTACCTATAACTAGTGTACAGATTCCAAAGCGAGGTTCAAGAGCAAAATTCTCGAGCATATTCCCAAAAAAAAAATGAGTAGGCGTCTGCCTACTCATTTATAAAATTTTGACGGAATACTAATGTTTCGATGCCTCTAAAGCATGCTTTTGTGCTTTAAGTTCTGCTTCGCAAATTTCCATTTTTTCAGCGTACTCATCCTCACGTTTTTGCAGAACGCGCTGGTAATCTTTAAATCTCTCAATGCGATCCTTTAAGAATTCCTCGGACACACCAACGATTTTGTCTTTATCGTCCAAGCCAATCTTAAATTCTTCTTCTTTATCGGTGACGCGATCAATGGGCTCCGTCCACTTGAGTTTGCCGTTACCACCGTTTTTGGGATCCACCAGATCCTTGCGGCAACCCTTGAGATTCCCATAGAGACCCTGGGAGCCGAACTTTCGGTTACCGTAAACTTTGTCTTCGAGACTATAGACGTCGATCTGCAAACGGCGCAGCTCCTCAGCCATATTGACCTTTTTCTGAAACACCATGTTGCCATCCTTAACACCTATGGACTGCTCGCCAGTGAGGGATGTTTTCTTTTCGATCTCGGTGTCGATCTTTTCGGCTTTGTGCGGGTTAGAACTACACGCTGCCAGTGCCAAAAAACACGTTGCTATTACTGTAAGAACCGTCCCTTTATTGAGGACCATATATACCTCCTAAAACCTTCCAATTACGAATCTACTCGAGCCCACCAGGCCGTGCTATGACTCCCGACCTAATGGCGGTTATCGACCACTGTTCTGTCTCGCTATAGAACGAGGTTGCTATAAGAAAAGCGTAAATTCCATTTAAATTTTAAAGTTTTGCTGCAGAATATTAAACGTTCTACAATAGACTATGCGCACCTGTGGAACTTGCCTCATTTTGATACTACTTTTCGGACTGTCCTCCTCTGCTCAAGCTGTCGACATGTCGCCGAGCTCCCCCATTCAAACTGCTAAAAAGGCTCAGCGCTGGAGCCTCGCTCAGTGGATGGAGCAAAAGGGCAAATTTCAACTGCAGGATTCATGGCTCGCCTCTAACCGCAACCCACCCACCGACTACGAACTTTTCGTCGGCGCCGACTACTCCAAGCTCGAGCAGGATATTCTGATTGAGCCGTCAGGCCCATCTACCGTCAAAGAGGACATCTCTTCCAAGTCGGTACACGCCGGTGGTTTCTACTCCATCTTTGGTGTGTATGGTCGCTATGAAAAATCCAACGACAGCGAACGCCGCGCGTGGGATGCACTGGCACAGTTGCGACTCTTAGGAAGCTCCGATCAGTCCTCGGGCATTGTGCTTTTTTATGGACTCAAAGATCTCACTCTTTCACTCGACAAGTCCCAACACCAACAGGCCGGTGGTTATCTCACACTCTACTTGCTCGGTTCTTGGGCGATTCAAGGTCGCTATGCCTCCTATTTTGAAGACCGTGCGGACTCGGGACGCGACCTCAAAGGGCATCGCATCGAAGCCTCCACGTGGGTGGAGTACGGCCCCATTCGCGTCTATGGCACCTATTTCAAAGAACCCCTCGAACACAGCCTCTCGGGTGCCGCGACGTCGACCACCACCTTCGAGGGCTTCTCTTTTGGCTTTCGCACGTACCTGGATTTTAAGAAAAAACGCAAATAGTTGCTTCCATTTTTTTTCTGTGAGACCTTGAGAATATTCAAATATTTACGAGGAGAACGTCATGGAAAAGATCTGGCTAAAGAACTATCCCAAGGGTGTGAGCACTTCGGTCGACATCTCAAAGTACAATTCTATTTTGGACGTGTTCAATGAGGCTGTCGCTAAATACAACAACAGTCCCTGCTTTACGAATATGGGACACACTCTCAACTACAACGAGATTGACGTGCAATCCGACTACTTCGCCTCCTACCTGGTCAATGTTTGCCGCCTCAAAAAAGGCGACCGTATCGCCATTCAAATGCCCAATCTTTTGCAGTACCCCATCGCTATGTTTGGCGCGATGAAAGCGGGGCTCATCATAGTGAACACCAACCCGCTTTACACCGATCGCGAAATGGAGCATCAGTTTAAAGATGCCAACGTAAAAGCGCTTGTGATCCTCTCCAATTTTGCCCACCTCCTACAGAAAATCATCAATCACACCGACATCCAGCATGTGATCGTAACCAACGTGGGCGACATGCTCCCGTTTCCGAAACGTATTCTTGTAAATGCGGTCGTCAAGTACGTGAAAAAAATGGTTCCCGACTACAAACTCCAACACACCACCTCTTTTATCGATGCGATCGACATGGGCAAAGAAAAGAGCTTTGACCCCGCTAAACTCGACATCGATGACATCGCTTTTTTGCAGTACACCGGCGGAACAACGGGTGTTGCAAAAGGTGCCATGCTCACCCATCGCAACATTGTGTCCAACATGCTGCAAACTTTTGAGTGGTTGTCGCCGCTTCTCAAACGCGGTGAGGAAACGGTTCTCACACCACTTCCGCTCTATCACATTTTTTCTCTCACCGTGAACTGCATGACTTTAATGGCCTACGGCGCCCACAATATTTTGATCACGAACCCGCGCGACATTCCCGATTTTATTAAAACCATGGCGAAGTACAAACCCACGGTGATGTCGGGAGTGAACACTCTCTTCAATGCACTTATGAACAATCCCGAGTTCGCAAAGCTCGACATGTCCAACATGAAGATCAGTGTGGCCGGCGCAACGGCGCTTCAAGAGACGGTGGCAAAACGCTGGCTCGAGATGACCAAGTCCCCTGTTGTGGAGGGCTTTGGCCTTACAGAGACGTCACCGGTCACCGCCTGTAACCCCATCGACGGCACTGATCGCCGCGGCACCATCGGACTGCCATTTCCCGATACCGACGTCAAACTAATCGATGACGACGGCAATGAAGTGCCCATGGGGCAACCGGGAGAATTGTGCGTCAAGGGGCCCCAAGTGATGAAGGGCTATTGGGAGCGACCTGACGAAACGGCAAAATCGATCGTCGACGGCTGGCTCCATACGGGAGATATCGCGACAGTCGATAACGATGGCTTTTTCAAAATTGTTGATCGCAAAAAAGATATGATCCTAGTGAGTGGTTTTAACGTGTACCCGAACGAAGTGGAAGATGTGATTGCCTCTCACCCGGCGGTTCTCGAAGTTGCGGCCATCGGCGTCCCTGACGAGCACTCCGGCGAGGTGGTAAAAATCTTTGTGGTGAAAAAGTCCGATGTGGAATCGAAAGATCTTATCGATTACTCGCGCAAAAAACTCACCGGTTACAAAGTGCCAAAGCACGTGGAATTCCGCACCGAACTTCCGAAAACCCCAGTGGGTAAGATTCTGCGCAAAGATCTGCGCAAAGAAGAGCTGGATAAGCACGCAAAAAAGTCCCAGGCGTAGGTCGAGCCGTAAAGAGCGCGGAAGCGCTCTTTAGCCCCCTTTCGAATCTGGTCGAAGCATCCAGAAAATCTCAAGTATTACCGAAAAGACGTTATGGGAAAAGTAAGCAATCCCCTATCGCCATCTTTCCCAAAACTTGCAGGCCTCATCACTCTGCTAGGCTTGTCAACAACCGTGAGCCTTTCAGCCCTCGCCACCCACCCCAATTGCACCATTGACGTGAATGACCCCACGGTTCCTGAGTGCCCCGAATCGGGATTACTCGATGACCGTTACCCGGCATCGGTCATGCTTCTCGGTCACGAAGGCGACGCCACTTTTAGAACCGTAAAATCCGCACTTGAAAAAATTATCGCCACCGAACAAAAACCACCGCTCCTTCTCATCAACACCACCGATGCCAACTACGCTAAGATTATCGACTTGATTCTCAAAACCACCAAAAAAGAAGATCACAAAAAATGGCTCTCCAGCATTCGCTTGGTCAAGAGTCGCCGCTACAACTGGAATCAAGATTACTTTCAAAGTTATGTCGATCCCAATACCGGAAAGCCGTTTTTACGAGAGGTGCTTCCCTATCGTCGTGCCTATCATAAAAAACCCGGCGGAGAAAAGGAGTTGGCCGCAGCAAGCGATGTTTTTAAAGACGTTTCAAAAATGATGAGCACTCTTTGTAACATCCCGGTTGGCGAAGGCATCGACATTCCTGGTAACCGCGATGTCTACGGGGGCTACGCCGGCGGCAATATCGAAGGCGCTCCGGGAAACCTGTGCTTCCTTGGCGACAATGGGATGCCCGACGATATTCGAAGTGCCTATGCACAAAGCGCCTGCCCTGCCGCCTCCACTCCCATAAAAGTGCCCACCCATTGGTTGGGAGTGGGACACACCGATGAGGTGGTCACAACGGTTCGCACCAAGGATCCTGCTCCATGCAACTTCCGCGTGCTCGTGGCCCGCCCTTCGAAAGCAATGGATGTTCTTCGCGAAAATCCCAATGGAAAAGCGTTTAAGGGACTTGAGGCCGCACCCGAGAATGAGCAAAGCAGTTTCTTGGTTGGAAACACGCACCTCAAACGAGTCTGCGCAGCGGTTCTTGAAAAGCGCAAACAACGCACTCCTTCTCCTCAGAAAAACCGCGATACAGACATCGAGTCCTGGCTGTTTTCCATTCCCAAGGCCCATGCCACTGATGGCGACTCCATTTTAAATTGCATAAATATGAGCAATGGCGAACTTTTAGATGCCATCGAAAATGATCCGGAGCTGCGCGATTACAACGGCCTCGTGGATCAAACTCTGGCACAGTTCCAAGACGATCTCCAAAAACAGCTGGCAGCAAAACACAACTGCAAAAACATGGTCTCAAGCATTCCAGGGCTCTACTCGGGGGCGGTTGTGAAAGAAGGCGATAAACTCCACCTCGCAGACCCGAGCGAGCTCCGCGGTGGCGATTCTATTTTTCCGAATATCTCTAATTCTGTTCAACTGGGGGATGGCCTCTACGTGTCGGATCCGGTCAATGAAGCATTTCAGAATGAAGTGAAAGGTCAAATGAGTAGCGCTGGAGTGAACGCGCAGTTTGTGAACACGCGCGCGAACCATGCGCACAAGGGCAATCTTCACTGCGCGACCAATACCGTACGCTACTGCCGGCCGCGCAAAGGGGGCTCGCCGTGATGTGGCTTTTTTTACTCGTACCTATGAGCATGGCGAGCGACGATCTCTTTCGCTGCGAACTCCAAATGCGAAATCGCACACTTGCCATTAGCGTCTCCAACACTCTCGATATTTCAGTCAAAGACACGCGGACGGGGCAGAGCTGCACGTACGCCACTCACTCGACCGACACAGCTCCACGTCCCCCACACACAACCACCTGGCTGATGGCGTCTCGGCGCTTGTGCTCGAGCGGCGAGCTACAAAAAACCATTGATAAAGAAATTTCCATCTCTCATGGCTCTAAAAAATCGCAAGTGGCACTGATGTATCGAGCGCGGCCGTTCACCTGCAAAAATGTGATAGTCTCCGATAAAAAATGGGTGTCCGCACTTTCCAAGTTTGATGAGATCGCAGCCTTTAATCGCCAGCTGGCGAGTCAAAAAAAATCTACGCGTCCAGCAAAAATGCCAAAAGCTGAACGATCTGGCCGTTCCCGCCGCGCTCGCTGAGTGCGCCCGATCCACCACCGGTCCATGAATAAATATCGAAATGCGCCCACGGTGTAGCGCCAACAAACTGCTCAAGGAACAAAGCCGCTGTCACTGCGCCGCCAAAACCCTCGTGGGCATTGGCAAGATCGGCCACATCGGATTTTAATTTTCCTTTTTGCGTGGGATCAAGCGGCATGCGCCAGCAGTTGTCCCCGCTTTGTTGCGCGGCTTTGAGAAGACGGCGCGCTAGCGCATCATTGTTGGAAAACAAACCCGGTGTGGTGTCCCCCAGAGCCACTTTTATGGCGCCAGTGAGTGTGGCCACATCGATGATGTAATCCGGTTTGTCCTCGCAGGCGAGAGCTAAAGAATCAGCAAGCAACAATCGCCCTTCGGCATCGGTGTTGTGGATCTCCACGGTTTTTCCGTTGCGCGCGGTGATCACGTCGCTGGGGCGAAAGGCCAATGAGCCAATGGCGTTTTCAGCCAACGGGAGATACACGTCGACATTGTGTTTGGCCTTGGACTTCATGGCCCAATACATAAAGCCCAGCACAGAGGCTGATCCGCCCATGTCCTTTTTCATGTCACGCATGGCGCTCGCAGGCTTTAGATCTATCCCGCCTGTATCAAAGGTGATACCTTTTCCGACGAAGGCTTTGGCTTTTGATTTTCCGCCACCGCGGTACTGCAAGCGCAGAAGTTGCGGCTTGGTCTCGGCACCTTGGCCCACGGCTGCGTGCAAACCCATCTTTTCTTTTTTGAGTTTTTCAAAGTTCCACACTTCCACTTTTACGGGAGTGTTTTTAAATAGCGCTTGCGCGAAACGCGCGTAGCTTTCTGGCTCCAGCACATTGGGCGGGAGATTGACTAAATGGCGCGCGATGTTCATGCCAACACCGATGGCGCGTGCGTTTTCAAAAACCGCCTTCGAGTTCTTTATGAGTGGCGCAGTGATATAGAGATTTTGATTTACTTTCTTTGGTGAGGGCCAATAGTTCTTAAACCGGTATTGGCTCACCTCGAGGCCCACTATAGCACCCGATAACATGGAGCGCAGACTACTTTGCACGTCCAAGTGCACCTGTGAAAACAGCGAACATTCACGGAGGAGTGAGCCCACCGTATCGCGCGCCATAGCGTATTCCGTAGGTGCAAATTGCCCACCATGATGACTCACCTTGGGCGCATCGAGTGTGATCACCCATGTGATTCCCTGTGCCGTGTGAAATTTTTTGATCATCGGGGTTTGCATGCCCTCTTGAGCCTGCCATGCGAGATCGGGCTTTGAGTCGTCGAAATTCTTAAGCTTGTCTTTTTTGCCTTTGAGAATGAGGCGTGCCACTGGAACACCGCCTTTAGGCTGGCTCCATGTGCTGTTTCCGACGATCGACTCTACCGTAAACCCCAACTCATTTGACATCATTCACCTCTACAATAAAACTGTAAGTATATGCATGCACCCGCCTTAGGGCGTCGCTTTATTTTAGCTCTGGTTGTTCTTGGATTTCAATGCGCAACTGCGTTCGGTGCTGCCAGCAGCAAAGTCACTCGCCGTTACTTGGTGGATTTTGGATTTGGCTACTTCAGTAACCTCAACTCCCGCAACATGACCACCACCTTTGGTGGCGGCTACGCATGGACCATCGATCCAGAGATGGATTTACTTTTGGCCGTCGACGTGGGCTACTCTTTTGAGCACAGCGATGTGCGGTTTCTCGTACCGCAAGCCAAAGCTCGCTACAGTTTCGACCCAGATGCCAAGTCCACTTGGTATGTGGGCGCAGGATTGGGCATAGGCTACGGCGCCAATCACCAGAGCCCGGGCTTCGGCAGCGAGTCGGTCATGGGAGTCGCCGGAAGTGCCGCTTTTGGCTTAAAGGCCTACCAAAAAAACAAAACATCGGTAGTGGTCGAGATGGAGCACATCATGATCTTTCGCGAGTCGGTGTACGGAACACCCATTCTCACCGCGCTCAAAGTGGGCGTGCTGTTTTAATTATTTTTGTGGCGGATTGCCGCGCACATCATAGCCCCGGCGCTTCATTTCCCACAATTTAAAGTAACGATTCATCCAGCCTAAGGCATCGTACAGGGCCGCAAAGTAGCCTGGGATTCCGTCGCGAAAACCGCCTTTAAAAATATAGCGGCGGATAAATCGCGTGAAAGGTTTAAAGAATAAAAACTTCCAAGAATTTTTTAAATTCACCTGCACATTGGCATCGAGTAAATACTGGGCTTCAAAGTTCGAATAAAAATCGAATTTTTTTATAAACTGAGAAATTGTGAGATAGGGAAAATGCTCCATCGGCGTGTCTAACCAGGCCATCTTGCCCTCGACATGCAACCGTTCGTGCACATGGCGATTTTTAAATTCACCGTGGCCTTTTTTAAATATGCGGTTTTGATGATCGGGATATTGGCCGCCGTGCTTGAGCCATGTGCCAAAAAAATAATTCTTGCGTGGAATTCTAAACCCGCACAATGACGGGTCGGCTTTCACTTTGGCTTTAATTTCGTCGACAATCGCTTTAGAAAACCGCTCGTCGGGATCGACGTAAAAAATCCAGTCACCGGTCACGTGTTCAAAGGCGTAGGTGCGATTGATATTGGCGTTCATCACCCGTGGGCGCTTGAGAACGCGGCAACCCACTTTTTCAGCCATTTCAGCGGAGCCATCTTTGCTCTCGCAGTCCACATACACCACCTCGTCGCCTATCGCCACCAACTCTGGGAGAAGCTCTTTGAGGTGCTCATATTCGTCGTTACCAATGCAAACAAAAGACAATTTCATAGCGACCTATACAAACAGAACCATCGAGTAGTTCTTTTTGCCTTTGCGCAAAATCATGATCGATCCATAGAGCAATTGATCCGACGTGATCACCAGATCGTCTTTGTCCATGCGGTTGTTGTTCACGTACACGCCACCACCCTGAACGTCTTTTCTCGCCATGCCTTTAGAGGGCGATAACCCCGACTCCACAAGCACGTCCACGAGTGTGGCCGTACCCAACTGTGTTTTTGGCATTTTTATGGATGGGGCCTCGCTAAACACTTCGAGGAGCATGGGCTTATCAAGTTCACGCAAGTCGCCGGAGAACAGAGTGTTTGAGGCCTTTTCTACTTTCTGCAGTTCGGCCTCGCCGTGCACCATCTTGGTGAGCTCGCGGGCGAGAAAAATCTGTGCCGCGCGCTTTTCAGGAGCGTTTTTAACGTCATCAAAGAGAGATTGCAATTGCGCAAGCGGCGCCAAGCTAAAGTAGTTGAGGTACTTTATAACTTCATCGTCTTGCACGCGAACGAGATACTGGTAAAACTGGTACGGCGTCGTTTTCCGTCCATCGAGCCACAGGTTGCCTGATTCGGTTTTTCCAAACTTCGAGCCATCGCCCTTAGTGACCAGCGGAATTGTAAATCCCCCGACCTCGTCTTTTTGAGTGGCATTGTTGGCAAAGCGCATGCGCCGGATGAGTTCCACACCCGCAGTGATATTGCCCCACTGATCGGAGCCACCAATCTGCAACTGGCAGTTGTAGTTTTTATTGAGAACATAAAAGTCGTACGACTGCAAAAGCATGTACGAAAATTCGGTAAACGAGATGCCTTCCTCTTTACTGTCGATGCGGCTTTTCACCGAATCCTTAGCGAGCATGTAGTTTACGGTAAAATGCTTACCCACATCGCGCAGAAAATCGATAAAGGTGAACTTTTCCATCCATGTGGCATTGTTCACGATCATCGCGCCTTGCGGCCCTTTGAGGTCGACAAATTTTTCGATCACCTGGCGAATACCAAAAATGTTTTTTTCGATACTGTCTTTGGTGAGGAGATTGCGTTCTTGGCTTTTGCCGCTCGGATCACCGATCATGCCGGTGGCGCCTCCCAAAAGCACGATGGGTTTGTGTCCCGCCATTTGCATACGACGCATGGTCATCAGCGGTAACAAATGGCCGATGTGCAGACAGTCGCTCGTGGGATCCACACCACAGTAGAACGTGCGCGGCGTTTTCAGCCACTCTTCCAAGTTGTCGATTGTGTGTTGAAAAATAAGACCGCGGGCTTTGAGATCATCGTATAGCATGAGTCATCCTAAGAAAGAGTCATCTCTCAACCGAGATGGTTATCCTTTGTGTCTGAATGTAATAAGACCGTGTGTAGGATCGTAAGGGGATACGCCCACGGTGACGCGATCGCCAACGATCACCTTAATTTTAAAGCGCTTCATCTTGCCACAGAGGCGCGCATTCACTTCCACACCGTTATCGAGCATCACTTTGTAAATGCCGCCACCGGTAACGTCGGAAATCTTTCCATCGAGCTGAATCAAATCGTCTTTTGCCATTGGTCTGTTGTACTTGAGCTTCTGCGGGAATGCAATAAATTGGCACAGTTAAGTCGAGCCCCTCTATCGGCTTACTTTAATAGCAAGAGATGTAGGATTTACCCGCCAAAAGGCGCGCCCCCCTTTTTTGTAGCGCACCTGCGACAATTGATTCCGCCAACGGCGATTGGGAGCCACACTTTTGCACCTCTGTGCACTTGATGCGGGGTTCTATTTTTTTGTAGATCCTGTGGAAATGTGCCCGTGGAGGTTGTTGGGACCCATGGGGATTGGTAGGATTTAAGTATGAATATGAACCGGCCATTTCGAGTACTGCTGATCACGTTAGTTGTGTTTGCTTTGGGCTTTGTAGATTACAAGACATCGGTGGATTATGTTGAAGTGGAGCAGCTACAGGCAATTGCCGCAGTTCTGCGCGAACAGACCATAAAAAACGGCAGTCTTCCGGGCGAAGTCGATGGTTTGGGCTCCGACACCATCACTGCCGACAAACTCGTCTACCAAAAAGTCTCCGAAAACGAATTCTCCCTCGCATTTAAAGAGCGCAATTATTATGTGGACCAAGATGGTCGCTACCACAGCCCCAACGCTGTGATCGCCGCCAAGTTGTCGCTGTACCAGCGCTTTGGAATTCAGTTTCAGTTTTTATATTTGTTCTTCTTTGGCGCCATGGGCATTTTCTTTTACCAACGCTCCCGCCGCTACCGCAACCGCCCCACCACTCATCCGAAAAGTGCCGGCGTACCTTAAAGAGTTGCAGCAGTCGATGCACTTATGGTGACTTCGCCCGGGTACACGATCCGCCCATTACCGACGTACATTGAATCCACGCTTATAGTGAGGTAGTAAATGGACGCGGGCTTAAATCGCAAATAAATATTTCCATCAGAGCCAATGTACTGCGCAGGTGCCAGTGCGCCCGATGGATCGCGAGAGTGTGGGGAATAAATTGCGGTTGGCGACGGTATGTAGGAATAGCCTGTGTACGTGATCTCGATGTCACGCGCAGAACCATACTCATGACCCGTGACTTTAAAATAGTACATGTTTGAATGAATCGCAGGTTTAAACGGCGTGCGGATATGTATGTAATGAGTTGATGAATTCGTGGGAGTGAAAAAACTCGCCACATTTATTGTTCTCGCTCCAGGGCCGGTGCCGATAACGGTTCCACCGGTGACTTCGAGCTTAGCTCCAGGAGATGTTGTTCCCACACCAACATTTCCACTCGATGTAATTCTCACGCGTTCGCTTGGCGTCAGTTGTCCGTTGCCTGTAGTGTGGAATTGGAGCTCTCCTTCACGACTTGTGCCTGAAAAGTCGGAAGGTGAGTAGCCCACTATCCCCGCCGCTGAATTGTTGACGTCCGTTCCACCCGATTCACCACCGCCGAACCAAAGCGAACCCAATATACCTTGATTTCCACCACCGCCTGGCAAGCTTGAAATAACTAAGGATGCTTCATCTCCCAGTGCTACCGGTTGTGCCGCAGGAGCTGTATTTATATGGAGAGCTTCAGCGGGATTCGTTGTACCTATGCCGATGTTACCCGACGAGGTTATTCTCATTCGCTCCATGGACGTCGCAAAAACCGCGTCGTCGGTTTTGGTGAAGAACCTAAGGTCACCACCGAATCCGCCTGTGCCACCTGCTCCCGTGAGAGAACTGGAGATTCTTGCGCCAATCTTTCTTAAGCCTGCGCCATTATTCAAAGAAACAAAATCAACCACACCCAGCAAGTCCCCAGTGGACGCCGTCGCCCGGTTGTTCGCAAGTGACAATAGCCCCAATGAGTTGGAGTCATTATCACCGCTCCCATGCACAGATAAACTTTTTACACTTGAAGCATAGGTGATTCCATTTTCGGGATCCGAAGTGCCGATACCTACACTTCCCGCTGAATTGATTCTCATGCGCTCAGTGCCGACAGCCGTTGTGGAATTGGCCGCCGTATTAAAAATGATGGAGGTTGCCGCATTTCCGTAGGCAGTTCCACCACCCACGTAGGCCTGATTCACCCCGTTGCTCGTGTACGCTTGGAATGCTGTGAACGGAAGTTGCGATGTATCGTAATGGGCGGTTCCGAATATCCCTTGTTTGGCCGTACTGTTGGTCATGTTGGAACTCATGAGAACCATTGGAATGCCGCCCACGATATCAAGTTTACTTTGTGGGTCGCTCGTTCCTATTCCAACGTTGCCTGCATTGTAGTAGGCCTCGGTTCCCGACTGTAGCCACTGTGCCGCTGGTCCTTT
>CAYNTO010000020.1:0-1697 GCA_964400355.1 uncultured Pseudobdellovibrionaceae bacterium | reverse complement strand
CTGCATTGTAGTAGGCCTCGGTTCCCGACTGTAGCCACTGTGCCGCTGGTCCTTTCGAGAAGTTATATCCTCGGCCAGCAGCATAAATGTTTGTGATGGTGGTATTGCACGAAGTGAACGTGGCATATCCATTGGAACCTACGAAATTACCATTGGGTAACCAGTAGGCCCAATATCCATTGGCTCCACTTGAATGCGCTTCGTAGTAATAATAATTACCGTCTGCGATATATGCCGGCGAGCCCAGGTAAAGAATGCGTTCTCCAAAATTTGTCGTACATTTCATGGCGTCAGGCCACCCAGTGACCATAGTATTATTTATGCCGGTACTATTGGCTGACGTCTGAATTGTGCCATCCGGGAACATAATTCCATCCACTCCTGGTGTACCAGCAATGTGCAATTTCGCCGCTGGAACTGTTGTTCCAATCCCGACAGAGCCACCGGTGGGATTGAGGAGTACAAAACCTTTACTGCCATCGGAGGTGGAATCCAAAGTCAAATTTGCACTGGCCGCGGTACCACCACGCAGTATTTGGCCCGAGGTGCGGCCAGCGAGCATCGCATACTGAGTGTGATCATCATCGCCAAGTCCCGTGAGAGTTCCGTGATCGGTCACACCGATATCAGTTGCGCACTCCCAGCGATTGCTCGAAGTCCATTTGAGAACGTAGCCGTCAGTGCATTCTGCACCATTCGGCATATAGGTAAAATACTCGGTCGCGGCACTGTTGATTTTGCTTATGTTCACACCGCCAATGTCGTCGTTCACAACTGTGCCATCTACGATTTTCGCACTCGTCACGCCGCCGTCTTTTAAGCGGAGCGCATTGCTGTTGATTTCGATACCGACATCATCCACATTGACTGCGATATTGCGATCGGCCGATAAATCTCCGCCACCGGTGAGTGCTGATCCCGTATTGGTGTTGATAGCGCGCGTGGTAGCAACACCGGTCGACCATCCAGTGGAGATATCCTTACAGTTTAAGCCACCTTCGTCGCAGATCTGCTCAGCGCGAATGATACCGGCTACGTCGAGGAGCGATTGCGGATTGGACGTACCCACGCCCACATTCCCACTGGTGTTTATATTTATTCCCTCTGCATCGCCATCGCCAGAAATCCAATGTGATCCTATATTTAAATTTTGCGATGCTGTGTGGTTTCCTAAATTATCTCCACCACCGCCGGATGATCCAGTGCCCGTGTGAGCCACCCATGAAAGTGAATCATTGGGATCTGAATTTACGGTGCCTGAATGCACGCAGGTTTGGAGCTTCACTGTGTGTGTTCCTGCAGCTATATTTGGAGTCCAGGAGCCTGACATATTTTTGTGTGAACCGGATTCATTAGAATAATACTTAACACCAGCTCCGCAGGTTGCGCCCACACACGCACGCAACAACCCTCCACCAGGCGCACCCGTATAATATGTCCAATGCCAGGTGAAGACGACACTTCCGGTACCTGTAAATGTAACTGCTTTTGAAGAATCAGCCACATCGGTGTACGTGGGACAAATGGAATTTATAGCCGTGGTTGAACGCGCACTGACAACCAAACCGTCAATCACGCCGTTAGTTGTCGCTGTGGTTTGCACAGAGCCATCTGGAAACTTCACTCCACCAGTGGTCGACTCAATAATGCCCGCGACACTTAGTTTTTGCCCGGGATTTGTTGTCCCAATGCCTACG
>CAYNTO010000019.1:39175-58114 GCA_964400355.1 uncultured Pseudobdellovibrionaceae bacterium | reverse complement strand
TTTGGGCGACCAATGCTTGAGGGACTGAGGTGATGGGCATGTCGTCGCTGAGTTGCACCGCTGTGGACGCAGTACTGGGCTTGATGAAGAATCTAAAATATCTCTCCTCGCCTGCGGCGGGGGTGTAGGTGCAGTTGGCGCTAGCTTGAGTTTTTCCGTTGATCGGTGTGATGCGGTTATAGAACACGTTTGTCATGGAGTTGTTGCGATCAAGTCCTGTGCGCTTGGGATCGCCTGTCGGCGATCCGACGCGCAAACTGAAATACCCATTCGTTCCCAATGTATTTACCGCTTGCTCTTCTTCATAGAGCACGCAATCTTTTGCGGGGTTGAGCACTTGAATTGTGACTACTGTGCTGGAATCGAGGAGCGGCTCGGAGCTCGAGCCGGGCTCGAACAATCTTCCATCTAAAGTAAAATGTTGTGGGAGATCGGTTTGGGCTTCTGCGTGAGTTTGGAAAAATAAAATCATAAAAGCAACTTGCGTTGCTTTTATGATTTTATTCTTGTAATTCCGAAGATTTATACCAGATGCCACCATCTCTTTTATCGGCATCTATATAATAGGAGTTTAAAAAATATCGAATTGGTACAATGCCATTCCCGACCTGAGGCAGGGTCCTTAGCGCCCCTTCCCCAACTAAAGCCTAAAGCATCTGATTCTGAGGCCCAACAGACTACCCTCTCTCTACCGTTGACCGGGCCCAAATGCACAAAACCCACCTTTCGGGTGGGTCTTGGTTTTCATAAAATTAAAAACTACTAATTACTTAAACCATCTTTAAGCAAAGACGCCATTGGCGGCACGCCACCTGGAACTCCCACTTGGCCATGAGCATATCACGACGGAGTTGCTGCAAGCGTGGGTCATTTGCAACTTGGCGCTTGAGCCGCTCGTACTCGTCTTTAAGCTGCGTGAGTTTTTTGTGAGCTTCATCCGTACGCGCTTTCAAGTTGGCAAGTAACGATTCGGCAAGCTGCATGTTTTGGCTCTTTTGTTCTTTTAATCTCTTTTCAAACATGATCATGCGCGCTTTAAAAATCTCGTAGTCCGGAGTGACTCGAAGATTTTTCACTAAGTTCACATACGCCATTGTCTTGATCATCCACTTCGTTGGATCCACATGGTACCAACGAATGCCATTGCGATAATCTGCCGCGAAAATATGATGGAAGTTATGATAACCCTCACCGTAAGTAAATACAGCTAATACGGAGTTATCGCGTGCGGTGTTGGTATCCGTGTACGGCTGCCCGCCCCACCAGTGGCAGAGGGAGTTGATGAAAAATGTAAAGTGGTGAACCACTACCATTCTCAGTAATCCGCCAAGAACCAAACCACCGAACCACGAACCAAAGGCGTAACCCATTGCCATGGGCGCGATAAAGCACGCCGTGATCGCAATGGCCATATAGTGCTTGTCTTGGAAAACGATCAGCTTGTCTCTGTCCAAATCGCGGGCGTACATTTTTCCCATTTCTGTTTCACGCTCGCTGTCTTTATCGAACATCCAAAAAAAGTGGGCATACCAAAAACCTTTTTTAACGGTATAGGGATCGAGTTCTTGATCCACGTAACGGTGATGGATGCGATGATCGATCACCCACTTGCGCGCCGAATTTTGAAATGCGCCGGCGCCAAAAAACAGTAACAGCGCCTCAATCACAGGATGAGCCGTGTAGGATTTGTGCGCGATCAAGCGATGGTAACCTGCCGTGATGGACATACCGGTGGCGAAGTAGAAAAATAAAAACACGAAGATCATCCACGGATTGAACTCTTCGGTTTTAAAATAAACGTATGTCAGAAGGATTGCTAATGGTGGAGTCACCAAAAGAAATATCGCTGATACCCAGTTAAAGTTTTTTAATGTGATTGGATTTCTTTGCATATTGACCTCAGCGAAGGTGGGAATGTCTGTTTGTTGCCCTTAAGAATTACCTTGCTCCTCTTAGAATCTCACGCTTTGTCTATGAGCGCAAAAAAATAAATGGTGAAGGTTCGGTTATGAGATCTCTAATGCGATAAAACCGCGTAGCAGACTACCGCAAGACCGTAAGCTAGACCTGTGTAAGAGCCAAATAGCGCGATGGGAATCCAGTTCGATTTGGTTTCCCTCTTAATGATAGCTAGTGTCGAGACACACTGCAAAGCTATAGCATAGAACACCAGTAGCGCCACTCCCGATGCCAGAGTGAGACCCGATGCGTTTAACAGATCTGCCAAGGGTTTGACATTTTCTTCAGCAGATTCGATGCCATTGAGAGTCCCCAGCGTGCTCACGAAAACTTCGCGGGCTATAAACGAGGTGAGAATTCCTACGCCAAACTTCCAGTCGAGACCCAACGGATCTAACGCAGGTTGAATCCAATGTCCCAAGCTCGCCAGCCACGACGACTGCAACTGCTCCTTTCCATTGGGAAAATAACCTAAGATCCATATCACGACTGTCGTCGCAAATATAATCGGTCCCGCTTGCGATAAGAACTGCCATGCACTTTTGAGCGAGCGGCGAACGAGAGGTTTAAAATTGGGAACGCGGTACGCCGGCAGTTCAATAATAAATGGCTGTTGATGACTTTTATTTTTATCTTTGAACGAGATAATCAATCCACTCACCAACATTGCGGTGATATACCCCAACACGTAGAGCGCGAAAAATGCCACACCTTGAATGTTAAACAATCCCAGTACTTTTTGCTCGCGCGGGAAAATAGCAACAATAAATAAACTGTAAATGGGCAAACGAGCCGAACAGGCCATCAGCGGAATTGTGAGCATCGTTGCTAAGCGCACGCGTTTTGAATCGATCATTCTCGTGGCGTAGATCGCTGGAATCGCGCACGCGTGTCCCGACAAGAATGGAATAAAACTTTTTCCAGAAAGTCCAAACGCCCTCAATGGTCGGTGGCAGATCACTGCCACGCGAGACAAATACCCACTGTCCTCTAAAAGACCAATGAGCAGGGTGAGTATAAAAATTTGCGGAACAAAAACTACAAAGCTACCCACACCGGCAATAATGGCATCGGTGAAAAAATCACGCCCTATGCCTTGTGGTAGAAATGGCGACAACCATTCGCCCATACCGGCAATCCCCGCTTCCGTCGCATCCATCAACGGCACAGACCAAGTGAAGATCGCTTGAAATACAAAAAACATGACAGCAAAAAAAAGCATGGCGCCGATTGCACCTGATAGAAAAAAACGATCGATGGCCTTCACTTTTTTTAGAAGCACATCGGATTTGAAGCCACGACTTTTATTAAGCTCCGCCGCAGCTTGAGCCGTCGCCGAAACTTTATTGGCAGTGAGAGCGGGCGCACTGTTACGTGCTAACTGCACACTCTGTTTTAATTCGTCCAATCCAAACCCGGTGCGCGCCGAAATCGGTACTACCGCACAGCTCAAATCTTTTTCCAGCCCTTTATAATCGATGGACAAATTGTTTTTTAAAATATCGTCATACATATTAAGAGCGAAAACCACTGGAACAGATTTGTGGGCGGCTCTTTCCAAAACCTGCAGACCAAAACTCAAACTGCGTTCCAGCTGCGTAGAATCGAGCACACAAATAATTGCATGGAGATCGGAGGACTCTAAAATTTGACCAAAGTGATCGACCGCAACTTGCTCTTCGGGAGTGACTGGTCGGAGCGAATAGGCACCGGGGAAGTCCACCAATTTAAAATCGCCCCACGCGCCACTGGCCACTTCGACAGTCGCCCCTGCGAAGTTCGCTACTTTTTGCTGTAAACCCGTCCAGCGATTGAACAGTAAACTTTTTCCGGAATTGGGCTTCCCAACGAGAAGAATATTTTTTGCCGGCGTCATCTGCGTGTGGTCCCATCATTTATGGCGGCCATTTGAACCAACTGCGCCACAGGCTTTTCAAGTGCGAACACCGATCCACTCACCACATACACTCGTGGCCCAGAAAACGGCACATGGCGCACGCATTCCACAGCTAAACCCGGAGAGAACCCCAAGTCCTGAAGGCGCAACAAGACAGATTCCTCGAGTGAGGGGCTGTAACCTTGAATTGTGGCCGTTTTTCCCGGCGCAAGCTCCCAGAGAGTCATGGACCGCAACCTACCATACCAATCCTACCGACTCACTGACTGTGTGTAATTGAAAGCCTATTGAAAATAGGCTACTTTCCGTCGAAGAACTCACTAAATTCCACTTGAGGATAAAGCACCCAGGCCGCCTTTTTCGGAAATCCCTTAGGGGGCTCCTCACAAAGGCCCTTGTAGTTGAGAAACCCTACAAATGCGGCCATAACGGCGTCGAACACAAATCCATCGCGCACCATGTGTTTGAGATCCTGACTGTAAATGAACAGCCATTCAGTATCCACGAGCCTGTCTATGATCGTTTGACGATAATTTTCTCCATCCACAGAATTTTTGTAAAACAATAGGGGTGTTTTCGAGATCTTCAGCGCGCGTCCAACCCGCCACACTGATAAGCGCGGTTGCACCTCTTGCACTTTAATTTTTCCGAGGCGCTTTCTTAAAAACTGGCCGCGCATGTACAGTGGCGCGCGATTGCTCCCCAAAGCGTGATCATTGGGAATTGGGATTTCCTTTTCCTGGCTCAGATACTGATCCACGGCGCGCTCGGTGTATGAGGTGAATATTTTATGAGGGCGCTTCTTCGCTTCGAGCTTATGGTAGTAATTCCACATCCAACGCACTTCAGGCTCTTTGCAGAGCTCCACGCCCGGGCACTTGTGCGTGGGCGCCGAACAGGGTGGTGGTACCACTGGAAAGTCTACGGAAAGCGATTCCAGGTGCTCATTGTTTTTTTTGATCAATTCGATGAGATGCGTGTCCCCACTTTTACCGCTATCCTCACCCAGGTCGCGAAACAAATGAGTCAGAAACACTTTATTGTTATCGATAAAGTAATCAATCACAGCGAGATGGGTGCGATGGGTTTTCCCACCGCCTAAAGACAACCCCATAAAGCGAACCTTTTTGTAAGATTCGTGCTTCATAGAAACCGCGTTTTCAAAACTTGGTAATTAGCGGATTGAATTTGTTGTTCTATGTGCTGCTTTTTATCTGGAGGGCACCATACCGCAACACATCCACCACCACCCGCTCCGCAAATCTTAAAACCTATGGCGCCTGCGGCATCAGTGATTTTTTTAAGATCGCGAATTTCCGCCGACATAAATTCCGATGATAACTTCTCGCGTGCCTGAAAATCCAAAGTGAACAACGCAGGAAGTTTGGCCCAGTCACCGCGCGTGCAGGAGTCCGCGACCTTTAGCGCAACGTCGCGAATCTGAATCAAGGCGTCCACCGTGGCACGATCCTTATCGATAAACTTTTTTAAAACACCCCAATTGTTGATTCCGGAATGGTGGCTCTTACCGGTATAAACGACAAGGAGCGAGCGATTAAAGGTATCGTTGTGTGATTGCAAAGCCTTTAACGCCGGTCCATGAGAATCAAAGGATATAATGTTTAGCCCCTCTGAGGCAGCGCCGTAGTAATCCTGTAAACCCGTTGGCGTGGCAAGCACTTTAGCTTCTATGTGCGAGCACTCGGCAACCATTTTGTGAATGTCGAGATTCGTTCGTCCCAACCATTGATGAAAAGTTTTATAAATAGCAACTGACAAACTGGAGCTTCCCCCGAGTCCTCCACCCACCGGACTCATCGACGTGGTGGTTATTCTAAACCCGCCCTCTGGATTCCAATGAGCGATGTGCGATTTAAAAAATACTAGAGCTTCCTCTTTAGACGCGTAGAGCTCCTGAATATTTTTAAAATGCCACTTGCGTTTGATGTCTGGTGACTCGATGTATATGTCGGGCGTGGTTAAAGCCTCTAGTGTGCACGTCGTATAAATGTCTATGGACACGTTGATCGTTGAACAGTTATCTAATATGGCCCAAATGGGCCAAAGGTCGATGGTGCCACCAGCAAGATCAATGCGCGTCGGACACTGGGTGCTGAACGTACTCATAGACTCTCCTACAGCCATCGCCGGCGAAACCACAAAAAGGTTCCCGCGGAAAACAGTAAAATCGGAAGCGGAATTATAAATAGACCAATAAATATTTTAAGCTGGATATCAGTTACAAAAAACTGCGGCTTGTCGGACTGCGGGCTTTTGCCCACAATGTCCTCGTCCTTCGACAAATACGAAAAAAGATTAAACATAAATTGGGGGTTGGCGTGCTGATACAAAAACTGGTTTCCAAAAACATCACTATCGGCCGCGAAAAAGATTTCTCCACCATTTTTCCCGGTGACTTGCATAACTAAGTTGAACGGCCCATCTTTGATGAACTTATCTTGTTTAGTAAATCCAGAGCGCAGCACACTGGTTTTCGGACTTTGCACCAAGACCTTTGCCTGCACATTGGGATCAAGCGTTTTTAGGGAGCCTGTGACATAAAACAGTACGGGCGATGTGTCTTCCATCTCCTTCATCACTGGATGTTTTTGATCGGATATAAGGCCCGTGATCACGTGGCTTCCCATATTTGCCATCACGCTTTGCTCTTGATGGACAATACCGTCTTCCATGGCCAAACCAAATTTGGCGAGAAACGGATTGGGTTTCATCTCGTTGATAGGATCGAATGCGACGAACAATCGACCTCCGCCTTCGAAGAACTCAAAGAGTTTGTCTTGCACGCGCTCGGGCAAATCCATTTCCGGGCCAATGAGCACGACGCCGGCCGCATCTTTTGGCAGTACTTCGGAGCTAAGGTTGATCTCCTGAACGTCATAAAATAACCGCTCCACCTCACGACGTAGGTTTTTTAATCCCCGCGATTTATCGTTGGTGACCGTCGCTTCACCATCGCCAATTACAAAATAAATTGTCTTGCGGCCCTTAAGCAGTCTTAAAAGGGCTTGAGTAATTCCATTTTCGTCCGATGTGTAGAAGCGCTCTTTACGATCTTTGGTCGTTACAAACAGCGCACTTTCCTGTTCGTTGAGATTGTACTCCTTAACGATCTGCGGCTCCATGAGCAAATTGACTTTACGAAAGCTGAACCGCGGATTTTCGTCTTGATAGATACGAATGGCAGTGCGGATACGCTCATCCATATCTTTGGATTCGGTGGTGGGCACTTGAACGTACAAAAATTCCACGGGCTCAGTGAAGGACTTAGCAACCGATTTGCTCAATGGTGATAACGTGTAATACGATCCCTCTGAAACGTCGGCCTTAATGGGTACGTAGGTCATGGCATAGTTCAACCCAACAATCGCCGCGAATACCAACAGAACCCCACCCACGTAACTCAACCCGCGCTTGGTGGACTTGAGAGTGAGCAGTTCGTAGTAGCCGCGAACATCCAGCACAATGGACAAAAAGAAACAGGCGAAAAAAGAAAACAAATAAAACAGGCTGGTAAAGTCCCACACGGTGAACAGAATACGCAGCGCAAACGATATGACGAACAGTCCGCAGGCCAAAAAGAAAAAGATCTTACTAATGAGAGGAAATCTCATTTCCACCTCGAAGCTTCGAGCGCCCGCTCGGAGATATATAAAAAGAATCCTGCAAAGCTCAGCAAAAAAACGATGGCCGAGAGCCTGATAATCCCCGTGGCGAAGTCCTTTGAGATGGCCTCAAAATTCATATAGTCGAAAACCGCAGACAACCAGCGGATCGAACTGATCTCACTGCCTAAGCCTAAGAACAACAAACTCAGGTTGGCAATGAGGGACATGATAAACGCCATCACCAGGGACGACGTGAGCGTCGACATAAATTGCCCGATGGCAATGTATACGCACGAGAGAAGAACTAAGCCAAGGTACGAGGAGAGCAGGCCAGGCCAATAAATTTTACCTAAAAATGAAGTGGTCAGCGGGTATAGGAACGACACACCAATGAGGGCAAACGCCACTGTCATGCCAGCAAGATACTTGGCCACGACGATTTGCCATGATCGCAGTGGGCTGACAAATAAGAGAGTCATGGTGTTGTTCTTTTTTTCTTCAGTGATGAGCTTCATCGATATACTGCTCGAAAACAGCAGCATTAAAAAGTTTACGAGCACCGTAAACTCCACGGTGACGCGTTCGTGGTAACTGACAACCTCACCCACCTGCTGGCCCATCTGAGTCACCATTTGCGTCAGGTATTCTCCAAAGGCGTAAATGTAAACGGGAGACCACAGTAAGCAGCACAAGCCCGCGATCATATAAAAGAGCGGACGACGAAAAAAACTCTGCACGTCTTTTTTGTAGAGTAACCACACGCCGCTCATAACTTCTCCTGTTGTGGTGTCGTCAACTCTAAGAACAGGCCTTCCAGTCCAAGGCTTTCCTGATCCATTTTTAGAATCTGCACGTCGCTCATCACAGCCACTTTTAACAAGCTATCTATGGTGGCTGGATCCTCAAACTCTATGGCATACATGGAGTCATCCGCATTCCACTGAAGAGCTTTAAAGCCGCTAACGACTTTTACATTTTGTTCAAATGAGGGGCTTGCGCCTTTAACATAGAGACGTGCCACTGTTTTACCCTTCATCGACGAGCGCAATTGCGATTGTGGCCCGGAGGCGATGATTTTACCTTTGGAAATCACAATGATGTCATCACAAGTAGACTCCACATCGGCCAGTATGTGGGTCGACCACAAAATAGTTGAGCGGCCTTTGCACTTAACGATGAGCTTACGAAATTCGTTGATCTGCTGAGGATCCAGCCCCACCGTCGGCTCATCGAGCACGATCAATTCGGGCTTGGCCACAAATGCTTGAGCGAGACCAACGCGTTGACGATAACCTTTAGATAATTTGTAAATAGGCCGAAACTGAACATCGGTGAGTGATAAGGCCTCAAGAATTTCGCTCACCCCGGCTGCAATTTGCTCTTTCGGCACTTCTTTGAGCTCAGCGACAAAATTGAGGTACTCACGCACCAGCATGTCTTCATAGAGCGGTGGACTCTCTGGTAGGTAGCCAATCTTCTTTTTGGCCTCCAGCGGATGAGATCTCAAATTGATGTCGTCGATCCACACTTCCCCCTCGTAACCGAGAGCGGCACCGCACACGATGTTCATTGTTGTGGTTTTGCCTGCACCATTTGGCCCGAGAAACCCTGCGATGGTACCGGGCTTGATATGAAACTCCAAAGAGTCGATGGCCTTGTGGGGTCCGTAAGATTGTGTGAGGCCTTTTACTTTGAGCATACGAAAATGCTCTCCTCTATCTCTCTTAAGGTCAACCCATAGCGCTGTTAATTATTCTACCACCAGAGTGATCGTTTTTGCCTCTGCGTAGCGAACGCGGCCATGGTGATCGCCTTTAATCGCTTGTAAAAACCGGCGTTCGGTGTACAGAAAATCCACTTTGATTCCAAGCCACGACTGCCATTGCTTTTCGCTCACCGTTTCGCGCAGCACCCATAGACACACGTCTTTCAACACAGATGGCGGCACTTTTTGTCCCTTATTGATGGCGATAATGGCGTGCGCACTCGGCCAATCCTTGGCATGCACCCAGATGTACCACGACTTGGACTGGCGAAGGAGCTTGAGGTTGTCGGTGCCCGATTTGCCTATATAACCGCGAATATTTTCGGCAAACTCGCGCGTGCGGCCCCTCACTCCCTGGAGGGGACTCACCGGCACTTTTGTCGAAACTGGAGACGTACCTGCGCCCGTGGTAGGGAGCGCAGCGATTTCATTCTGCACGGATTGGAAACGCTCCTCCACACCCTTTAATTTTGATTTTACTTTTTTTGCCTCGATAAAGGCGATTTCAATATTCTCAGTCACTGATTTTTTGGGATCAAAAAACTCGGCATATTTCTTAGGCACGATATCTGTCCGCGCCTCATTGAGCCAGTGAGCAAATTCAGGCCACCTACTCTCTTCGAGCTTTTTCTTGTGATCCAGTAGCTTTTGCAGGCTCGCCTCTTTTCTAGCAATTTGCGCCGTCACACCGGCTTGCAACGCTTCTTGAGTCCTGCTACCAGCCCCACCTTCTTTTCTAATTTTGGAAAACTGCTCCAACCACGCCGCATACAACTCTCCCGCCGAGCGCACGTCCGCGGGCGGTTGAGCGTCTGCGACCTCCGTGAGATCTTGTGGTTTTTTTAAGCAGATCGAAGCCTCCTCCGTAAAGACTTTAATATTTTTACCTTGAGGAAACAGATGAGCTTCGAGGGTTAAGCTTTTGTTTTCACCGCTAAATACAAATTCAATAAGTCGCCCATATTTTTTTTGCCGCTCAACAGATTGGAGTCGTAGACCCAGAGCATGGGCACGTAAAAAGAGCACAATGGGCTTGATCTGTTTCTGAAATCGAGGAGTGGGTTCACTGGTTATCGTGAAAAAAGGCACGCGGTTTCGCACGTCGATCACGAGCACCGCAGTTTTTTGTTTATCGCGAAGCTGAAGAGATAGGATGTCATTCTCAAACAGGATGCCCTCGATTCGGGCACCGATAAAGGCCTGGGCATTTTCCACCAGGCCATCGAATTCTGCAAAGGACACGCTCTTCATGCGCCTAGGTTACGTGGTGTCCCCTCAGAGCGCAAGCGGGGACGGCTGCAAAGAGCCGCCTTTCACCGTGAGCTAAAAATTAAATTTGGCAATATTCTTGAGGAAGCGCATAGAGCTTGAACACATCGTCACCACCTTTAGTCGCCTCAAGGTAGATCCAATTGTTCATATCGTTTTCGTCTTCTCCACAGCCACCGTACAACTGGAAACCGTTGTTGGTGAGCGTAATCACCTTGCCGTCTTCGGACGCTGTCCAGGAAACGGCTGCCGAGCCGCCATCGCACTCAATGTAACAATTGAGCGATGTCGAAGTGGCGCGATCACAAACCATTCCATTTCTGTACGGCTTGTAAGTGACGTACACATCTTTTGTTCCATCATCATTTTTAGAAACGGATTCTTTTTTGATATCGGCGTTGACGTCCATGATGTAGTAAAGATCATCTTTGCTGTATTTTTTAAACTTCACAAAAAGTTTTTTTACGGTCTGTTGAGGCGTTTTGTTCATATGGGCTTGTGAGTACTCACGACCAAAACACACGGGCTGATCAACTGTTACGGAACTCACCGGCGCCGCGAAAACGCTAGTGCTCACCAAAAATACTAAGGCAAAAACTGATTTCATAAACCCTCCTCAGGGAAATTTCCCTAAGGTTTACGCGCGATGTTGGCACTGCACAAGAGGCACTGTAAAAGATTCCCGAGCGGCGGCTCGCTTACTTGTTCACCTTGTAGTGAATGTAGCGGCAGTCGATGCCGCCATTGATGATGGGGTAACGGCGCTCAGCACGTAAGCGCAAGTGCTGTGTGAGCTCTTTGTTTCCAGAGAGCATCCACACGTCCCAGTTTTTAAAATGGGTCTTTAAGGCATAAGCAAAGTTTTTGTAGGTTTCCTGCAAAAAGAACTCGTCACCCACACGAATGCCGTACGGGGGATTGGTAATGATGATGCCTTTCTCCACCGGGGCAGTGAGCTCCACCACGTCGCGCCTCTCAAATGAGATCAGATGCTCCACTCCGGCCGCGCGCGCATTGGCCTTTGCCATACGGATCGCCTTACCGTCGACGTCGTAACCGAAGAAGCGCACTTGATCAACTTCCTCTTCGTCTTCGTTGCGCTCCTGAGAGATCACATAATTAAGAGCGTTGTCCCACGATTCTTCTTTAAAAATATTTAAACCTTGAACAGAAAACCCACGGCGCAAAGTTCCCGGCGCGCGGTTCATGTAGCGAAGCGCTGCCTCGATCAAAATTGTGCCCGATCCGCAGAATGGATCAACAATGGGCGTTTCGCCGTCCCAGCCAGCGATCCCCAACAGCCCTGCCGCCACGTTTTCTTTGAGCGGCGCCTCGACCTGCTCGCCGTTGCGGTAGCCGCGCTGATTGAGCGCCGGTGCGGATGTGTCTACAGAAACCACAAAACGGTTTTTGTAGCCGCGCATGTACAGCGACAGACCTTCCGTTTTCGATACCGACGGGCGTTCACCAAATTTTTTGCGGAACTGGTCAACAATGGCGTCCTTCGTCTTCATCGCAACCATACGCTGGTCGTTGATTTTAGATTCTTCCACCTTGGCATCGATCCACAAGTTGGCATTGGCACGGATGTATTTGGTAAAGTCATGCTTCATGATGTTGTGATAGATGTCTTCAATCTGATAAGCAGGAAATTCCAGAATGGGCAGTAGAATACGGGTTGCCACTCTAGAGCCCAGGTTGGCGCGGTAACACATCTCCCAATTGCCCTCGAACTCCACGCTGCGATTTTTGGCGTCCATCTCTTTGTCTTTAACACCGAGCTCGCGCAGCTCCGCGATTAAAGGATCCACCAACCCAGGAGAAGTCACAGCAATAAATCGTGGCATACGTTACATCACTTTGTAGTTCGGACCGCCCGTTGCCTCAGGCAACGTCCAATCAATGTTATTGAATGGGCATTTTATATCACACGACTGGCAATGGATGCAGTTTGTATAGTTTACTTGTAATTTCTTCTTAGGGCCATCGTCGATCATCTCGTAGACGCTCGCGGGACAGAACGTATTGCACGGCGATTTGTACTTGGGGTAGCAAGTGTCGGCGCAAATGTTGGTGTTTTCCACCAATAGATGACTGGGGGAATCCTCGTCGTGCATGGTACCTGTGAGGTACACGCTGGAGAGTTTGTCGTAAAAGAGCTTTCCGTCGGGCTCTGGCAACTTGTTCTGCTCGATGGCGTTCTGGTCGCTCCCCCAAACCTCTTCCACCGATTTCGTCTCTTCGTAGTCACAGTGCTTTACACGCTTAGGATCGCCAAATGTCCAGCCCCCGGTCAGTTCTTGGAGCGCAATCTCCGGGCCCGAGGCAAAGATACCTTTGGATAAAGTTTGGTGGAAGTTGCGCGTTTTCCATAGTTCTTTTTTAACGTAGCTTGCATTGATGCGATCATCGTACTTTTTAAGGAAGCTCTCAGAAAAGTCGTTGGCGATCAATGCCTCGACAGCGGTTTCCCCGGCGAGCATGCCCGCCTTCATGGCCAAGTGAATGCCCTTAAGCTTCTTAACATCCACCATGGCAACCGTGTCTCCGCACGCCATCATGCCGTGGGTGTAGAGCTTGGACATAGAGTACCACCCACCTGCCGGAAGAGTTTTTCCACCGTAGGCAATCACCTGTCCATCCTTTAAAAACTCACGCATCCACGGGTGGGTTTTGAGTTTTTGCAGTTCGCGGTGAGCATCCAGGAGCGGATCCTTGGAATCCAGGTAGATACATATGCCAACGATCACCTGGTCGTCCTTGAGGGTGTAAATAAATGTACCGCCAATGGATTTATAAAGTGGGAACCCCAACGTGTGGATCACGTGTCCCGCTTTGACCGAATTGGGCGGCAGTTGAATGATCTCTTTTACGCCGAGCTCAAACGACTCGGTATTTTTCCCGTCGCGCAGACCCAGCTGTTCGGCCACGCGCTTTAAGAGCGGGCTACGAGTGCCATCGGCAAAAATAGTGATCTTGGCTTTGATCAACATTCCCGGTTCAAAGTTTTCCTTGGGTTCGCCATTTTTACCAACGCCGCGGTCGCCGGTGCGCGCACCCACAACCTTGCCGTCTTCGATCAAAACTTCAACGGCAGTGAAACCTGCAAAAATATTAATACCCATTGCCTCGGCCTGCTGAGCGAGCCAGCGGTTCATCTCGCTCAAGGAAACGATATGGTTTCCTTTATTGTGAAACGGCGGTGGCACGATGGGGCTTTTGAACGACGATTTTTCTGTGAGGAAATAGAACGACTCATCCTGAACATCGGCGTTGAGAGGAAAGCCTTTATCGAGATAGTCAGGAATGAGTTCTTTGAGCGCCACCGGATTTAAAACTGCGCCGCTCAAACTTTGCGCGCCAATCTCGGAGCCTTTTTCCAAAACCACAATCATTGGCTCATCGATAGGGGCACCGGTTTTGGTGCCCGCAGCAATGGCCTCATTGTGCTGATCGATCATTTTTTTGATTTGAATAGATGCCGAAAGCCCGGCGGCTCCGCCACCGACGATGAGCACATCGACCGGCATTTCCTCACGCTGAATAGAATCTACTGACATAAGTTGCCCCTCAAATTGAATGCCCAAAACAAGATGATAGAGTTATAAATCCTCGCTAACTGATAGGCAACTGATAATCTCATTTTAAGCCGTCGAAATCCTTGTCGCCCCTCTGAGAACTTACTCACGCAGAGCACTCGCCCCCTTTCAAATCCCACATAAAGCGCGCCTCAGCTGGCCGCACTTTTGCTACGAAGAGGTGTAAGGGGAAATATTATGAAATTTATCAAAATGAGTCAGTTTTTCAGTTCGTGCTTCAACCATTGGTTTTTTCAGACCGCTTTTTTCGCACTCTTCTTTGTAATGATGACGAGCATCGCTTCGGCCGACGAGCTGGTCGCAGCTCCGCGCGCTGCGACTGCTGCGGACAACGGTTATGATCCCGCCATCAACGACGCTTATGTAGCCATGGAGAAAGCTCCCGTTGCGAACGAACTCTGCACACCCGCTTCGCGCAGCACCATCGAGTCGCGCATCCAACAAAAATTGAAATCTTTGGGCATCAAGTCCGGCTCCAGCTACGGTCTCTACAGCTTTAAGTATGACCTGGGTTTGAACGAAGAGCAGATTCAAAACCTCACTGCAGATTTGGGCTCCTCTTTCGGATTCCAAATGACGGCCGATGATTACAAACACCCTTATAGCTCTGAAACTTTGATCGCCCTCGTGCAGAAGAGATCTGCGAGCGTCTGCCAAACAGCGAGCAAGTAAGTCGCTGCCAGCAAAGTAGCAGGTAATTCCAAGCAGGCACTCAATAAAAAAAGCAGACTCATCGGTCTGCTTTTTTTTGTTTTAAGGAAAGTAAAATAAGTTCAGTGCATCACTAGCCGCGTATCGTGCGGCCTCTGGGAAGCGCTCGCAATCCAGCCCCTGATCAGTCTTCCTTCATTATTTTGTATTCGAGCCAAGAACGTTTCACCGCGGGCTCACTGAACGGAATTTCTTTTAAAACATCGAGATACTGATCGTGTCCACGCGCATAGTGCGGTTTACCGTCGACATCCTGACTAGCTACCTCGCGAGGCTTATCGTCGCTCAAAAATATTGGCTCCGATGCCGCATGAACCATCACTTTTTCCGGATCGATAATGCAATCACTGGCTACCGCTAAAGACGCGCCGATCACCGACCCCAAACCCATCACTACCCAAAAAATTTTTGTTTTCATAGTCTTTGATTCTATCGCGATTTTTGAGAGTGAAAACTGGCCCCCCGCTCTTCTCGACGAGGGAAGTAGGAAAGAACTTCCGCAAAGGACGTAAATCAAATCTCCAACTTACGATGAAACAGCATGGGAATCTGACCGCGCACCTTCTCGAGCTCGGCGGGATCCAATTCCAGGACCAGCGGCGAGTGCCCCACAGCGGATTCATCATAACTCGCACTACGGGCTAGAACCTCACCCCACGGCCCAATCGCCAGGGTCTCGCCCCATGTGTGCTTCTCAGAAAGGCCATTCATTAAGGTGCTCACGTGCGTCCCACCCTGCGCCGGCGCCAGCACATAGGCCTGTGTTTCGATCGCACGGGCACGCAACAAGGTGTTCCAGTGCGCCCGCCCCGTCTCCACTAAAAATGAGGACGGCACAACGATCACATCAACTTTTTGTTTATGATAATGGACAAACAGTTCTGCAAAGCGCACATCGTAGCAAATGGTCAGTCCGATTCTCCAACCTTTGTAATCAAGAATGGCCGGCATCTCACCCGCTAAAAAACTCTCCGACTCGCGCACCGTTCGCCCAGCGACATCCACGTCAAACAGATGAATTTTGTTGTATAGCGCCTTCAGAGTGCCATCGGGCGTGAGAAACAATGATGTATTTGCCACTGCGCCATTATCTAAAAATGGAACTCCCCCAAAATGAATGGCTGCCGCATTGGCCGCACACCACTCACGCAGGGGCGCAAACAGTTCGCTATCCACTAGGGCATGGCTGGCATCCAGTTTTTTATTAAAATTAAAATAGAGAGAATTTTCCGGCAAAAAAACAATGTCCACCGGTGTGGTGATCATGTTGAGGGCGACAAGTATGTTTTGAATATTGACCTCCACTGAATCCGTGGAGGTCATAGGTAAAAGGGCAACCCGAAGAGGTGCCTTTGACATTATTTTGTCTCAGCTTTTTCTTTAGATTTAGCTGTTTTCTTTTTGGCCTTCGCTTTCGCTCCGCCTTCGACAAGCTTTACGTTGGAATAATCGATGAAACCTTCGGTTTTAACCAAAGCGTTCTCTTTTTTATCCAAGTTCGATTGCATGCGTACACCTTGAACTTTGATTCTCATGGTGTTTGTGTTCACTTCGAGAACTGAGCCTGTTTTGCCTTTATCGTTACCGGCAATAACTTGTACTGTAGAACCTTTTTTAATTTTTAATTTTTTCATAACTAGGCCTTCGCTTTAGCAGTTTTAGCAGCTTTTTTAGCTTTCGCTGGTTTCGCAGCTTTCGCTTCTGCTGGAACTTCTGTTGTTGCAGCAGCAGTTTTCTTAGGTTTCAACTTACGGGCGATTTTGCGCTTCACACTAAGAGCGCGGTCAGACATTTTCGCCTCATCGAGGTTCAATACGAATTTGTCGAATCCGCCCATGTGCTCTAGGGATTTAATGGCGCTTGTCGCTACTTTAAGAGTAACGAATGATCCAAGAGCGCTACTATATAGACGCTTTTTTTGCACATTTGGAATGGCTTTTTTCTTTGTCTTGATGTTGGAATGGCTCACCAAGTTTTTTACAACAGGGCTTTTGCCAGTAAGTTCACAGCGTGCCACAGGGCCTCCTCTAAGCTAGAAAAAGTGGTTGTATATGAAAAAGTCGCTTGTTGGCAACCCTAAATTGGGTTAAAAGAACAGATTCTCAGCGCATTCTGGGCCCGAATAGACCCCTTAAAATGGACCTCTAATCGTATCTCAACTGCCTGAGGCACGAACAGCCCCTTTAATTCCTGTAAATTAAAGGCAGATTTTGAACTAAGGAGTTCTATGATGAAAGATAAAAGCTATGAGAAAAGCGATAGATCTGACCGTGGCGATAGAGGAGATCGTGGGGACCGCGATGGCGGTGGTGTTGAAAACACATCCCTTCGTAAAGTAATCCGCAGCAAATACCGCACAGACCTTAAAGGCGATCATGTATTTGATTACAAAGATCCTTCAAGCCTGAGTCGTTATGTTTCTGAGGGTGGCAAAATCACTCCAGCCCGTATCTCTAAACTGTCCCTGAACCAACAAAAGAAGCTGGCCGCTGCCGTTAAAAAAGCGCGCAACCTGGCCCTACTTCCACAAGGTTCTATTTCTTACGATGATTACGGATATCCAGAGATGATCTCTCCAAAACCATTCACGTTTTAAGTTTTAAAGCCGAAGGCTTTGGAAACTCGATTCTAAAAAGGCGCCCTCAACAAGGACGCCTTTTTTATTGTCTGGAATGCGGCAAAAAAATATTCAAGTCGGCTCAGTAGCAGCGACCCTCACCACCAACAGTGACTCTTATCGCCTGCACTTCACTACCGAGTGACCCTCATCGCCAGCGCACTCTTTCCTGCGAGTTCCCTGTAAACTTTTTATCTCCCGCCGAATTTCCCACTCTCATCCAACCAACTGTGTTTATATCCGATCACCACCCAAAATTGGAGACATTATGAAACTTATCGTTTTATCCGCACTCACTTTATTAGGATCCACCACGGCGCACGCGCAGCTTATGGGATGCCTTGGATTCCCATCGGGCGCCAAATTCACTTGCACCCTCGATAGCGGCGCCACTTATGCGTTCGACATTCCAGATGGTTTTGGCTGTAACCAACCACCTGCCGAAGGCCGTGTGAACGACACGCACACCATTTATTCTCCAACCACAGGTTTCACAGGTTCTGGAAAACGCTACGTGGAGTTCTATTTCGATGCCGAAAAAACGGACTACATGAAAGTGGAATGCGCCGATAGCAAAGAGATCAACAACTAGAATGCTCCGCGCCAAAAATTAAAAATCCGGAATCCGACACTGGCGACAGCTGGAAGTTCTGATTCCGGACAATTTGGCCGTTTAAATCCGATAAATAGTGGCACCCCCCTTGCTATATCCGAAGCCAAGATGACGAACCGAATGTCTCGGTCGCTTCCGGAGGAAACATGGGCGCAACATTTATCGATTCTGTAACTTTAGGCTTAACGTTAAAATTGGTTCTCGCCTTGGGCGATTTTGGACTGGATCCCAACGAATGGCAAATTGCCGACGGCGGTTTCGCCGAACAGGTTCTTTTAGTAAACACGAAAGACCCCGAATTCCGCCTCCTCGGCGAAGTGGCCAAGGGCAACTGGAAATCGATTCAAGTATTGTCTGTTTAAGTCTTCGCGCCCCAGCGCGAGAAATTTAAGTCTTCGCGCGAATGCGCGAGAATTTCCGAGTCTTCGCGCCCCCGGGCGCGAGAAGTTCAATTCACGCGCCCCCCGGCGCGAAAAGTCCCAGCCTTCGCGCGAAAGCGCGAACACCCCAAAAAAAAAACAAGATATTTCACCGGCGAGCTCAAAAGGCTCGCCATCTTTTTAAGAAAGTAAATCCCCACTACCACGGCAAAAGTAAAATCTGGAAACCGACCCATCCAGCACCCCAACCCACTTCCGCAGCGGAAGTGAAACCCGAAAACCAACCCAGCCAGCACCCCAACCCACTTCCGCAGCGGAAGTAAAAATCCGACCTTACAACCGTAGCGGGTGTGATTGTCCGATCCCGCGTGAGAAACGGATTTTTACTTAAGTATCTAATGACACTGCAGTAATTGATTTTATTCACTTCCGCAGCGGAAGTGAATGTCCGGTCGCACTTCCCTAGTGGTAGTGATTATCCGCTCACGATCCCGTGACAGATG
>CAYNTO010000019.1:0-39075 GCA_964400355.1 uncultured Pseudobdellovibrionaceae bacterium | reverse complement strand
CCGGTCGCACTTCCCTAGTGGTAGTGATTATCCGCTCACGATCCCGTGACAGATGTGTTTGTGTCCGAAAATTACTTTCTTGTGAGAAAATTCTCGCTCAATAGTGGGTTGTGGGTTTACGTCAGTTTCTTGATGGCTGCCTTCGTAAACGAAGGCACTACTCGCTCCGTAACGCCTCAATCACTTCGAGCTTCTCCGCCTTTAACGCTGGGATCAATCCACTCAAAATTCCTACGGCCAAAATGGAAAACAGCGATAGAAACACCGCTTGCCAATCCACCACCCATTCAAACTGCATGGTGGGAATCAACTTTGTGGCGCCGTAGATGGCGCCTTGGTACGCGCCGAAGCCGATCAAGATGCCGAGCAAGCCTGCTACACCGCAGATCACTATAGCCTCGAGCAAGTACTGCACACGCACGCTAAAATTGGTGGCGCCGAAGGCTTTGCGGATACCGATTTCTTTTAAACGCTCACTCACCGACACGAGCATCATGTTGGTGATGCCGATCCCGCCCACACCCAGTGACACCATGGCGATCATGCCGAGCAAGATCGTGAACATGTTTAAAAATTTATTCATCTGCGCGATGAGCAAACTGTCGGAGCCCACATTAAAAATTCCCGAGCGCCCATAGCGCCGCTCAAAGTAGGCCTTAATACCCATGCCCACCGCCTGCATGTCGGCGCCCTCGCGGGTTTCGAGTAAAATTTGCCGCACTTGGCGCGACCACGGGCTCGCCATGCCCTGAAACAACGTCGACGGAATTAAAATTTGCTGATTGGGGTTGTTCCAATCTTTATTGCTGTTGTGATAAGCCGCGACTCCGATCACACGGCAACCAAAGGCTTTACTGTCCATGGTGACAAAAATAATTTGCCCGATGGGATCGATGTCTTTAAACAAGCGCTCGTAGATGTCGTAACCCAAAATGCACACGTTGCTGCGATTCTCTACGTGAAACGGACTAAACGTGTTTCCGCGCGCCAGTGTTCGCCCCGATAGCCGCACGCCCTCGGCATTGGTGCCAATCAGGCGCACGTCGGACTCGGTGGTTTTACCGGCATAGGCTGCCGACACGTTCCATGCAAACAGCACCGGGCTCATCGCGGTGAGGTCCGGGAAAACTTTTGGCAGAATTTCGATGTCTTTTTCCCAGTCGAAACCATGAAACATCACCGGCGGGCGATCCACAGCCTTGAGATCCCAGTTGTTCCGGCCGTAAAAGATCATGGTGTTCACGCCGAGCTCGTTGTAGGAATCGAGAATCTTGCGCTTGGTGTATTTGCCAACGGTGATCATGGAGAGCACCGCGGCCACACCGATCACAATGCCCAGCATGGTGAGCACGGTGCGCGATTTGTTTTGAAACAAACTCGCCGCCGCGATGGGGAACACGCGAAAAGCGGTGCGGATGTATTTGGTCATGAGCTCATAGCGAGTCAGTTTGCGATCGCGCGGCGGTTGTGCTCGAGCGGCTGCGCTCGCACCTGCAGTAGGCGCTTCACCGATCCTTGCTCCTGCTCCAGCTTGCGCTCGTGACTCCGATGCCCCAGATGCCTCGCTTCCGCTGATACCCGTCGCTACAACGGCTGACGTATTTTTTTTTGTTGAGTCCGAAATAATGTGCCCGTCTCGAAACAAAATAGTTCGATCGCATTGCGCAGCGATCTCCGGATCATGCGTGATGATGATCACGGTTTTTCCATTTTGCTGGGCTTCGCGCAAGATATCCATAGTGACTTTAGCGTTCTCGGTGTCGAGACTGCCCGTGGGTTCATCGGCAAGGATCAATCGCGTCTCGCGCATGAGTGCGCGTGCAATGGCCACGCGCTGCTGCTGCCCGCCCGAGAGTTGATTGGGCAAACGATCCATACGCTCCTCAAGGCCCAACGCCCGAGCGATGCGCTCAAGCTTCGCTTCATCCACCGGTTCCGCGCTCACCTCGGTGGGATAGTTCATAGGCAGCAAAATGTTTTCGCGCACGGTGGCTTTTGGCAAAAGATGAAACTGCTGAAACACAAAGCCGATGTACTGATTGCGCAAAGTTGCGCGCTCCAAATCACTGAGGCTTGCCACGTTTTTTCCGAAAACGTCCACCTGCCCTTTGTAGCTGGTGAGCAAACAACCTAAGATGTAGAGCAATGTGGATTTACCCGAACCCGACGGGCCTTGGATCGCCACCAGCTCACCTTCCTGAATGGAAAATGAAATCCCCTTGATGATGTGGAGCAACTGCCCGCCATACATCGGATAGGAAAACTGCAGGTCGCGAACCTCAATCGCTGTGGCCATTAGCGTCCTCGACGGCCACCGCCGCCGGGCTGAAGCTCTTTACCCAGGCCAATAAAATCCACCTGCTTGATCTGCTCGTTTTCTTTAAGTCCTGTCATCACTTCGACCACGGACTCGTTTTGCATGCCAATGGTGATCTCGCGGCGCTCGCCGTTTTTCATTGTGACAAAATACTTATCGTCTTTTTTATCGATGTATTCATGGGGCACCGAGAGCACATCGGATTTTTTTGCCGGGATAATATCGAGAATGGTCGACATGCCCGGCTTGAGTTGATCGTCGATGTCCATCACCTCGAGCTTTACACGATACTCGGCCTGCGAGGCGTTGTCGTAGTTGCCTTCGCGTGCTGTCGCCGCCAGTGATATATCGCGCACGATGCCCTTATATGTTTTGTCCAAGATCGGCGAGGCTTTAACAATGGCCTCCTGCCCGCTCTTGACCTTTACAATATCAATCTCCGGCACATTGGCGTTTACAAACAGGCGCGACACATCATCGATGCGCAAAAGGTAATCGGTGTTGGATGTCCCCTGGCGCACAAACTGCCCCTCTGTTTTGAGAATTTGCACCACTGTGCCGGTGAAGGGCGCGCGAATGGGAAACACGGCTTCGGTGGACTGCAATGTTGTGGAGATCGACACCACAGGATCGTTGGCGCGCACCTTATCACCGATTTTTACAAATATCTTTTGCACGTACCCGTCATAGGGTGCCGTTACTTGGGTGCTTTTGAGAGCCTCAATCGTTCCCGCAATAGTCACGCGCTGGAGGATCTCGCCCTTTTTTACAGTAAAGAGCTGTTGAGTGGCGTCGAGGTTCGATTTTTTAGGAGCGAAAAAGTAATAACCCAAACCTGCGGCAATGATCACAACGAGCGCGATCCATTTTTTATTAGCGGAAGTCTTCATAGAGCGATCCTTGGTGGTACTTGTATTGGAGGAGCTGTTTTCTTAAATCATAAAACGATGTGAACATTTGAATTTTGGCGCTGAGCAAATCGCGCAGCCCTAAAATGAGATCTAAGTACGTGACGCGCCCGTTTCTGTATTCCGATTCCAAAAATGCGTAACCCTCCGTCTCGATGGTGAGCAGTTCCTGCGCGGTGAGAAAGTTGCTGTTGGAGAGCGCCATGTTGGACATGAGTTTTTCGTTGTTGGCGATAAATTCATTGAGCTCGGTCTCGATGGACTTTTCCCGTTGAACCTTGCGATCTTCTGCAATTGTTATGTTACGATTGCGAATGCCCCAATCCCACAGATTAAAGTTCACCGTGAGTATGGCGTTCCATGTTGTGAAATCGTTGTCACCGAAGCTTGAACCGGTTTTCCAGTAGCTGTTAGAGCCGTAGAAAGCGCCGCCAGTGAGAAACACGTTGGGGTAGTAATTGCGGCGAGCGATGCCAATTTCGTTTTCGAAGATCTCCGAGCGCATTTTAGCGACACGAAAGATCCAGTGCTTCTCCACTTCCGGTTTTTGCTTGGGCACGATTTTTACCGTGTTCACCACCACCGGCTCCGCCTCAAAACGAAAAGCGGTGTTAGAGACCTCGGCCGTTCCAGCAAGGAGCTTGATGAGATCGGCGGACGCATTTTTTAAACGGGTTTGCGCATTTTGCAACTGGATCTCTGAACGGCGGAGCTCCGACTTGAACCGTAAATAATCTCTGCGTGTTTTAATGCCCTGCTTGTACTGGCTCGAAATAGAATTGAATTGTTTTTGAATAATATCGTACTGAGTTTTTTGGACCTCTAGCAAGCGAGTGACCAGCGAGAGATCTAAAAACTGCGATGCTATGGAGTAGGACAAGCGGTCGCGCTCGTTTTCGTAGGAGAGCTCAGCGATGTCACGGGAAACCTTAGCGGAATCGTAATTGAGCAAACTAATTCCGTTGTCGTAGAGGTTCTCAGTAATCCCCACGCCAAGCTCGCTCACATACCTGCTCGCACCCAAGCTCGAGCTCCCGGTAAACCCCGGAGCCAGATCGCTCACGCCGTGCCGGCTCGAGAGATCGAGCGACGGGAGCATGACCGAAAAAGCGTTTTTACTCTGCATGCTGGATATGGCCACCTCACGACGAAAGGTCTCAAGGAGCGGCGAGCGATCAATCGCATACTGCACGGCCTGCTTGAGATCGAGGGTGACCATTTGTGCGGGTTTGCCCGAGCCCGATACATCGACGGCAGTGGTGTCGCTCGCCGGCACATCGGTTTTTTCGGCGACTTTTTCTGTGCGTTTGGTTTGCGCGTCGGGTGTCCCTAAAAGCTCGTCCTCGCGCGCCGTTGGCGCGCCCTGAGCGTGGACATGGGCGATGCACACCAGTGACGAACATAGAATTGCCGTAAGAGCCAAGCCGAATCTCATTGTTCTTACGTTCTCGAGGACAGGATCGAGAGTCAACACGCGCAACGACTGGATGGGGCAAATTTGTTTTCCAGTGACGTGGCGCTAGCACTGAGGTGGCCAACTCTTACGACAGGATTAAAAAACCTCGTGCGTGCCTACATTCGAAGCAATTAATCAAAAGCCGGCGCAGTCGTAGGAAAGAATGGTGCGTTTGTACACTTCCTCTTTTTTCATGGGTTTTTTAAGCTCCATGAGCTCGGCGAACAATGCGTTGTAGAGAGCATTGTAGCCCTCAACGCCGACCAAACGAGAGTATTCTTTTTTAAGGCGGCAAAAGACAATAAAGTCCTCCGCATCGAGCCAGTGGTAGAGCTTGGAGCGCACAATTTCTGTGCTATTCCAGGAGATTTGGCTATAGAGCCGGAGAGAGGAGCTGTAGTAGGAGAGCAAGGGATTGAGTTCGCTCAAGCGCGGGCGGCACTCCTCGGGGAGTGTGCGCGAATGGTACATCATTTTTTTGAGTCCCTCGGTCCAATCGTAGCAGCCGCCCACGGAGTTGGCTTCGCGGCAGGCATCGAACTCGCGAATAAACTGCGCCGGAACTTTGATGCCTTTTTTGGTGGTGCCGTAGAGATATTTTTCGGTTTGTTTTTTAAACAGTTCAAACTGCGTGTCGCAAATGGATTTTGGAGGATCCTGAACATAAAAGTAAACGATTCCAAGGATCACCGCAATGGGGCCGAGCACGTTCTTAGGAATGGAATCAAAAATTTGCTTGATCATACTTTAAAAAATCCTAAAAGAAGTAGCCGACATCAACGATCAAGTTGTAGATCGTGTTGTCCATCCCGATAAGTTGCGACGTGCCCACATTGGTGGCTCCCTTAAGAGCGCCGCCAGGTTGGAAAATATTGATGCTGGCCTCGAGAAACACCCCGCTTGGGAACGTGCGCGAGATCCAGATATCGTATTCGCTGCCTAGAGCTTTTTCATTGGCGAGGACGTAGGTGCCAGTGGCGAATTCATCGGCCACGGGTGTGCGGAAAAAATTGGTGGGAGCGTTGGCCTGTGTTTTTTGAAAAATAAATGCCTCAGCACCAAACTGCCAGTTCCCCCAAAACATTGCCGACACTCCCGTGCGCGCAAACGAGAGATTCCCAAACTTTAAGAAATCCAGCCGCCCACCATTCACGTGGAAGTTGTAGTTCATGGGTTCATACTGGGCGTTGCTGCTATCGACGGGATCATCGTCTCCGGAATCCACGTGCCCACCGACCCAAAAGTTAAAGTTGTTGTAATCGGGTAAGAGCAAGCGAAGTTCGCCGTCGATCAAATATTGTTTTACTTTGCTCTCGGCGACCGTGGTGTACTCCGAACCTGTGACGTAGTTGAGAGTGGCGGCGGCCTGAAAGTTAACGCCGTCGGTGACCAGATCAAAGCCGAATCGTTGGATCGATTGTTTTTTGAGTTGCACGGCGGTGTTTGGAATTGTTCCGATGTCGCCATCGACCTGAACAAAGTTAAGGCTCGCAATTTTTATGTAGTCGGAGAGGTCTTTAAAGTTGATGTCGAGAATATAGTTGGAGACTTCGGGATCGGAAACGGATTGTCCCACCACTTTTTGCAGCTCATAGACTTTTATGGCGTAGAGAGAAAACTCGAGCGCCTCCCAATCGAAGCGTGCGGTGGCGCCATCGTAATAGGACGGCGTGTTTTCCCACTCGTTAAAACCAAATACCAGCCCGCGCCCGATTTCGATGGCCTGGCGACCAAAGCGTAAATTTAAAAAATCGGACACCTTCCAATCGCCGTAAGCCTGAGCGATGAGAAAGTTATCTTGATCTTGAGCATCTTCGCCCCAGGTGCCGCGATGAATGGCGCGAAAAAATGTTTTAAAATATTCGCCTTTGTTGACGGAAAGATCGAGCTGGGCGCGGTGGGAGGAGGCGACGATGTCCTCATCGTCCGGAAGTGCGCCCGCAGTGGCATCTTGAAAGTAGTACTGACGAAAGCGCGCACCGGCTCCGATTTTGTAAAAGATGTCTTCCTCTTTGTCGCGTTGAAGTTGCGCCAACGCAGTAGAGGCGGAAAAGAATGCGAGAGCGACGACGGCGGCCGAAGTAAATTTGGAAAGCATCATATAGATAAAGGATACGCGGATGCGGGCGAATTGGCAGCCCAACCCCGATCAAGGGCTAGCGGAATCTACACTTCGGGCGGTTGCGGGATCATGTAGATGTTGGACTTGGCGTTTTTAAAGTTGAGCCCACGGTGTTCCATGCCCACCTCTTCGATGGAGAGGATGTTGTAGAGGGAGATGTGCAGTGAGTGGGTGTTGGCGAAGCGGTGTTTGAGTTGGTCGGCGACGTGGTCGACGATGAGCCCACCGGTGGTGCTCTCAAAGATAAAATTGGAAATACGCACAAACCCAAGCCCGAGTTCGGAGTCTTCCACAGAGCGCACTTTGAGGGCGATGGTCTCTTTGTCCGCAAGTTTAGCGGGATCCCGAAAGGTCACAATAAAGAAAGTTTCACTGGTACTCATGCGGATGCTGAATTAACACACACCCAAGCCCCCCGACAACTCCTTTCGCGGAACCCAAAAAAACCATGTAATTCCGACAAGTTACAATCACACGCGTTATCCCCGCCAGCCCCTAAAAAACTTCCCCTCAACCATTTGCCTTTTGCTCAAATTCCCATTAAGTTGACCATTCTTCAATTTTCCCAAGTACACACTCCGTCGGGGAGTAGCGCAGTCTGGTAGCGCATCTGGTTTGGGACCAGAGGGTCGCAGGTTCGAATCCTGTCTCCCCGACCAATTTTTGAATACCGCAGTCGCAGAAAAATTAAAAATCCCAACAATCATAAACACTTGAAATCATTGAAAAGGGCCTTGCGGCCTTCTCTTAAATCTTTCGTGAAATCTCACGAAATGTCCTGAGTTTGCTACTTTTTTGCTACTTGAATGCTACTTGCGCCCAGAGGGAAAAACCCGATTTTCTAGGCGTTCTCCCTCTGAAGTTTAGATTCCAAAGACTGCTGTTCTAGCAGCTCAAGATCATCATTCTACAAATCAAACCCATCATCCGTAACCGAGGAGGTTCCTATGTCTATCCCTACCAAACTTATTCAAGCGGCTGTTGCTGCCGCTCTTGTCGCCGCCGCCACTGGACAGCTTCCGAAGTTCATCCAACAGGCGCGTATAGCGCAGTATCAGCTTCTCAAGGACTCGCAAGCGTCCAAGTGGGGCAAGCCTATGCTCCTACCAGTAAAGAAGTAGTAACTGGCAAGAATGAGGATTTGCCGGATTCGTTCGGCATCTCCTGACTTCTTTAGCATTGCTGGCGGTCGCTCCAGCAAATTCCCTGATTCGTCCCTCCGCAGACTTCGCGCCATCCGTTTCACTCCTGTCACTCGTTCTGCCGCATTCGCTTGGTCGGGCCGAGGGACTTTGCCTCCTCTTCCTTTTTCCCCCGTCGGGCTTCCTGGACGGGGCGAAGAAGCCCTCACAACGGGGGAAAACGACAACGCTAAAGAGGAGATGACCATGAAAAACGAAATCCAACAAAAACTCGAACAAATTGCCCTGAACCGCTCCATCCCATTCTGCTATGGATGCTACAAAGAGGCTCCCACTGGTTGCTGCCAATCCTGCGGCAGTGATGACCTCATGCGCTTACTGCCTGATGTCGGCTGTGAGTACGGCACCAACTGGATCATCAAGCACATTCTTGAGACTGAGATTGAAGCCGTCGATCTTGAAGAGGCTTTCGAGGAATGCATGCGCCAGTGCTATCCTGAAGAAACCAAAGTAGGTTGGATGACCTTCGACACTGTAACCTTGATGAAAGAGAATGATCCTGTAGGCTGGCGTTGTGCGCTTTCTGATTACGAATCGGAAGAAGAGTCCGAAGGCAACATCCTTTCCTTCGACAATGGCTCTACTTACTTTAGCATCCAGTCTCTTGAAGACTTCATCGAGCAAGAAGGGGCATAGCCCCATTTTGTCTTGCTAAAATCGTCTTCGGCTTCTTTGACGGGTAAGATACCTTTGGAACTTAGTCTGCGTCCTCATCAATATCTGCCTATGATAACTGATCTGCTGCTGTCTTTGAATCTGAGCTGCATATCTCAAAATAACGTCCTTGAAGAATTGCAAAAACCCCAAGAATCTTTGCACCTGATCTTCCTCTCCTTGGTGCCAAGCTATGAAATCTTCCCTCCGAATTGGGGCAACAAAACGCCAATGTTCTGAATTCGTAGGGAACAAACACCAAAGAAAGGCATCTTCACCAAAATCAAAAAACACGGCAGTTTGACAAGTAGACCACTTTTCGACAAGCGATGATTCGGAAGTGAACAGTTTTATCACTTGTGGATTTTCGCAAATCCGTGTTCCACGCTCGATAGCCCTAAAGAACTGGGCTCCGTCTCTTTTGAGACGAAGGCCATTTACGATCCACACGATCCTTTTATAAAAAGCATTCCGCGACTCACGTTCTTCAGCACTGATCGGAGAATTTTGGAACTCTAGAGTCCAACCTTGGGTGGTTTTCACATCTGCGAAATGCCATTCTCCGTCCTCGGCACGATGACGGACTTCTTGGAAGTTCACAGGAAAATTGTTCTTCCACTCTCGATGCCATTCAGTCTCGTTTTCCCACCAATGATCGCAGTTGCATTTGGCCTTGTGAGCCCAATGATTCACCTTAATCGGACCACACCTCGCAATCGTTTCCAGGCCACATCCGACACACTCCCCTGAAAGACCCTTTACTGCTTCTCTACGTTCACCATCTACTAGCGAATATTTCATTTTTATCTCTCCATCCTTCGTTGTGTTAATATGTAACGTGATGTAATCATCAAAACCGTTACACCTTCAAGATGGGGAATTTATGGAAAAAGCGTTACAAGATTGCTTCTACGTTCAACAAACGGACAATACGGGGAAGACGGATCGCAAGCCGCCGATTAGATACGACCGGACGTTCCAATCTTTCCTAATAGACGGAGCGAACAATCACATAAAGGAGATCGCTAATCGCAGCTCTACTCAGGCCAAGATGGATGAATTCATCTTCTGGTGCATGGACGAATTTTTAAAACATGGTGCTTCGCCGAAACTCCTGAATACCTTGAATCGGAATATCTGCATAGTTGGGCATCAGTGCCATGTGATGCCTTCAAATAAAAAACTCTTAGCGATGTTCGTCGCACATATTCCGCACAACCCGCCACCGACGGTTTTTGCCGCTTATATGTTCTCAAACATGACCTCATTGGGCTGGCTCGATGGCCTCAAGAGATGCAAAAATCCTGAATGTCGCCAGTTTTTTATAGGAAGGTCGAATGTAAAGTGGTGTGCTAAATCCTGCGGATCACTCTTTCGAGTTCGCCAAAAGCGGAAGAGAGACAGATCGTAAAACGAACCCATTCTCTATTTACTCAGCCTATTTACGGATAAATTTGCATTTTTACTGCTATTGCAGCAAATCCGCACAAATAACTTGCCTTTTGCTGCATTGCGGCTTATTGTGCTAGTACGAGGTCAGCAATGCTTTCAAAAATGTCTGCGGTAAAATCAATTATTGAATCTCTCCCACTTATCGAAAAAATCGTCTTTCATATTGCAAATATCATGGGCCAACGAGAGCGATTTTATATCAAAGTTTACGGGCCCAACTCCCACGAAATTAGAATTCTCTGGGGAGCCGTCGAAATCAAAAAGGGACAACAGACTCAAATGGAGCTTCATTGTACTTCAAGAGCCATTGCAGTGATTCACAAGTCACTGATGAAGCAATCCGCCCAACTGCAATCTCGGCTTTTAGTGAGCAAATAGAATGAACACGGACTTAGTATCAGTATTCGGACTCACAAAAGCAGAAACGCGGGTGCTATTCTCGCTTGAGGACTGGTTAACTCGGCTTGATATTGATTCCACCGATGATGACTCGATTGCCGATCGAAAAACTAAGTGGCTTCAAAAATGGGAGGAAAATCTTTTTAGAAAATCCTTCTTTGGGTTGGTGGGGGAAAACCCACCTCAATCAGAAAAAGAGATTCTTAAGCGCCTAAAAACGATTGAAGATCCAAGGAAGCGACTATTGATCGTAAGTGAAAGTTTGCTCTTTACCCCATATTTCAACATTCAGCATAGGGATAGTGCCCACCTGCAAGAGACGGTCGATGAGGCAAACAGACAAGAGTGGAAAGCAAATGTATTCAAGTTTGCTAAAAAGATTGATCTCGACAAATCAACACTTGAGCAATGGGAATCTCGATATTCAGAAGCTCTTCGTGCTATTGGTGGCCGCTCCGATATTTGGAAAAAGGCAACGCTTGTTGCTCTGGCCTCGGTCGCCGTAGCGGTTACGGGTGGTTTGGCCGCCCCTATAATCGGGGGAGCCATTGGTGCGGCAATGGGTCTTTCTGGTGCTGCCGCTACATCAGCAGGTTTGGCTTTTCTTGGAGGCGGGGCGATAGCTGCGGGAGGAGCGGGAATGGCTGGAGGAACTCTTGCAATTATCGGCGGAGGTGCGATCCTTGGTGGCGTAGGAGGGCTGACAGCATCAAGACACTTTTTCTTACAACATAAAGTGGTGCTTACCCAACTAGCCAAACTAGAGGCGAGCCTATGCGCTCTCTACGAAGACCATTCTGAATTTCCGGCCTTGCTGAATACCGTTACGGAACAACAGCTCTCCGTGCTTCGAGACTTGACTAAAGAAATCGAAACTCCGAATCTCGAAGGCGATGAAAAGAAGCGATTGGACAAAACTGCTTCCTACTACAAGGAATCTATAAAGCGGCTCAATAAACTTCGCCTAGAAAAGTCAGGACTGACCTGACTAAACTTGGATTTGTGCTTCACCGCTACACGATTTCAAATGTTCCAGCTCCCAGGAGCTCCCGTCCTGAATCAATAGAAAGTTTGCTTTCGAGGGTTGCGACAAGTTTCTTTTCGCGCTCCCTACTTTCACGGCCAATTTTGGCAATCTCCTCATCCAATTTCAGTTGCTTGTCCTTCAGCTTAGAAATTTCAGAGTTGAGAGAGGCTTGAGCCTGAAGTGGCAGCTTGCGCCGTTCCTTTTTTAGCTCTTCGATTTTCTTTTGAAGATCGTCTTTCTCATATTTCTTTTGTCGCTCTAAGTCCTCAAAGAAAAATTCAATCTTCTCGATCTCCTCGTGATAAAGTTCTTCCGAATTTGCTTTAAGTTGGGCGTGAAGACCTTCTAACTCTTTGGACATGATGGCCTCGAAGTTTTGAGAGGCAGGAGGAGCCACGGCGCCTGAGCTCATCACTGAAGTTGCTCCCAAAAGTTTATGGGATGCTTCCATATCCAAAGCAGTACCATCATCGAAAATGAACAGCGGGATCAAAGCATCAAACGATTCAATCCCATCAATTCTAATGCGATGAATTTGAAATGAACCACGCTTTCCGATGTGGTCATTCAGTAGAGAAATTCTATGCTTTTTTGAAATCTCAAATTGGATATGTCCTTCGATCTTATCAAGTGAATTCATCGCTTTAAATGCTGGATGAGAAATATGAATGGTTTCAAAATCAAAAGATGTGTCCTTGACGAAAGAATATTCGACCCCTGGAATCAAACTCATACGCGATTCGGAGACGGAGAACGAAGTCCCATCGGACACTATTAAATTGGCAGGCAGAGAAGATAGAACGCAATCTCGAACGATGGCTTGCTTTGCATCAATGGTTTGCCTTGTCCGATCGTGAACATCCTTTAATCTTTTCTGAACATCTTCGTCAAACTCGGCCAGCAGTTTCTCTTTTGCGATTCGCAGCTTTTCATCTACGCTATCGCGATTTTGCGCCAGCATCTCTTCAAATTTTTTGTCAATCTCCTCTGGAGTTCGACAGCTTAGATATATCGACAGAATTTCCTTTTCTATGTCATTGCCGGACTGGATCTCGCCAAGTACCTCGTCGGAAACACCGAACGCCCCTTCAAAGAGGTGAAATTTCTCACCAAGAAGTTCCAATACTCTTTTATCTGCATGGTTCTTTTTATTTACGAAGTTTACAACCACAACATCCAGCATTTGGCCGTACCGATGGCATCGGCCGATACGCTGTTCAATCCGCTGCGGATTCCACGGCAAATCATAGTTGATAATCAAGTTGCAGAACTGCAAGTTTAAACCTTCGGCTCCAGCCTCGGTGGTGAGGAATATCTTTTTCTTTTCTTTGAACTCTAGGACTAGGTTACGGCGGCTCTCAGCATCGCCAACACTACCATTAAAAATCACAATATCATTTTCTAAACTTAAACCCATCTGTTCCAATACATTGATTACATATTGTTGAGTGGTCTTAAATTCAGTGAATATAACGGCCTTCTCGGGCCATCCTTGCTCTCTTGCCTGGGAGAATTGCCGCTCCAATGCACGCTTCAGAGCATCACCTTTGGTATTTTCTCTGATTTTTTTCGTGAGCTGAATGAACTCAAGAACCTCTTTAGCTTCATCGAGAATTTTTGCATGCTCTGAGCTAATTTCCTTAATGTCATCATGAAAAGCAGCCTCTATATCATCTTCGGCGTAGTTTTCTTCGATTTCGCTTTCAGATTCGATCAAATCATCAATTTCTGAACTACCGACAAGATTTCTAAGGCCATCGAAAGTCTTGGGGCGAACATTTTTATAGAGGAGCCTTTCAAAGTCCTCCAACTCAAGTGTTTTTTTTCCATCTACTGTTCTAAGAGAGGAATCAATCTGATCGTGCAACAGGTTGAATAGCTTTCTGTCATCCACAGTAGCGGCAAAAACCATGAACCTTTTGTAGATTCCCAAGAGGCTGTTTTTGAGAGCAAACGAAGAACTAGCCAGAAGCTTGCAATAAATAAGTCTCAAAAGGTGGGAAGCCATTTTCGGTATGCCAAGAATATCTTCACGAGCAAGATAGCTCTCAAAATCCTTTCTAAGCTGTTCTTCTTCATCATCAGGATCAAACTCAAAGGTAACGGCATTACGCTTGGTATATTTGATGAAATCACTGACATTCCGGCGTAGTTCTCTATGGAAAAACTTTTGAATGCGGTACTTCAGTTCAGAAAGTCTCTCTTCGCGCTCTTCTTCAGGGATTCTCTGGAAAGTCTGCTGGAAACTCTCCTGCGTACCTAGTATTGAGTCTTCAATAAACGAGGTTAGGCCGAATAGCTCCATGAGATTGTTCTGCATCGGAGTGGCTGTTAAAAGAAGTTTCTTGAACGGACGAATAGTATCCCGAATCAGTTTCGCTCTTTGAGCTTGGTTTTTCCCATTTCTCCAGACATTTCTTAACTTGTGGGCCTCGTCAATAACGATCAAATCCCACCGCTTTGCGCGAATATGCGAGGAATAGCTATTGAAGAAGTGCTCGTTCGTTATCAGAACGAGATTGCGATTACTTGGTAGGATTTCGCCACCGCTCTTCTCGGCAATACGGGCGGATTTCGTATCAATGATTTCGCTATCTATGCCAAATAAATTTCTCAACTCATCTTGCCACTGATGGCGAAGAGACTTAGGAGCAACGATTAGAACAGACCGTTTACCTTCTGCCCATAGCTGGCTTAACACCAGGCCAGTTTCAATTGTTTTACCAAGGCCCACCTCATCGGCAAGAATGACTCCTCCGGCCAGAGGATTTCTGAATGCGAAAGTGGCAGCTTCGATCTGATGGGGATTCAAATCAACCTTGGCCTCGATCACCGCTTGAGCGGCAGACTCCTCATCCCACTTTGGCTTACGCAAAGTTAGTAGATGATAGAAGTAGAATCGTTGGACTTCAGTGAGTTGGTTAAATTTAATGGCTTTTTCCTCTGACATATTTCCCTTAGTTCCCGTAAACAAGCTTTAAGCGCAAGATGATGTTCTCTATTAAAGAGTCATCAATCTGAATGTTCATTTTTCTTTCGACAATTTTCTGGAGTCTTACGGCGGCTTTAATATACTCAACTTGCTCATCGAATGAAAAACGGGTCCACGACGAATTGTTTTTCCGTCCATTGTGAGCTTTGGTCAGTAGTTGCAAATTATCTGGATGATGTTTGCCTTGCTCTTCTCCGCCCAAAATAGCCAATGAGTGATCCACTTCGAAATCTAAGCGGAATATTTTTTTTAGATCATCGGCGATTGAGTAAAATTCGGTTATACGGTAATGGTCCGTCTGAGTTAGCAACCTTTCATCTTCTTGGATTCTCTCAGCTCGACTCAATGGCTCAGTATCGTTTTCCACCTCTTTATCGAGATACTCCTGAGCTTCAACTTCAGACAGATAGCGTACTTTTCGGGGCCGCTCGGATTCGTCTACTTCAACTTTTCCCTCGAAGGCTCCAGTCGAAATTGCTGAACTCATACGAGCCGCGATCTCTCTCAGTCCAGTTGAGGGCTTTTTCTGCTTTAGGGCCTCTTGATGGGCTTTGGCCAATAATTCAGGATACATTTCCCCAAATTTAATTGCCCATTCGGAGACGATGGCCCATCCACCGATCATCTTTAGCGCTTCAAGATATTTATCTCTAATAGTAGATTCGATCATGCCGCTTGCCCCTTCTTTTTCTGAGAGGCAATGCAGTCTTTCCAGTATTCGTAGATCATCACCATTGCGAATGTATCAAGCTCACAGTATTTCAAAAGAGCTTTCGTAACCCCTTCGCACTCTACTGGAGTCATTTCCGTGAATTGCATCCGGGAATACGCAGTCATGGCCGCACCTCCATCTGCTATGCTGCCATCCACTATAAGTAATTCCATCTCCTCAAGATCAATATCTGAGAAGATTGAAGGGAGTCGTTTGTATGGGTCAATCACTGAGCCATCTTCGTCTGTTTGTATCCAGCACCAGTTTTGAAAGTTCAGGCTCATTATGCCGCCAGAAGCACCGTAGATGGGATCGGCATATTTTTTCTTCAGAAAATCGGAAGCATTCAGAATGGCAGGAAGAACTCTTTTGATCGAATTAGAACCCTTCATCGCAGGATGGTAAAAGTATCTTTTCACCAGCTCGCAAAGGTCAATCATACACCGTGCGCCAACTACCGACTTCTTGGAACCTTTAGAGTACGTAGTGATTGATTCAATGAAATGAATCAATTCTTCACCATCTTCTATTGGTTTTTCGCAGGAAAGAATCTGCTCTTTGATTTGATTAAGAACTGTGTTTTCGTGGGCCGCATAACGAAAGATCGTGCCCTCATCTCCTTCCAGAGATTTTTTAAGCGCACGAACAAAATCAAAGTTTGGAAATTTGCCCTTTTCACGATTGATGTATTCATCGACATGAGTAATCGTGCCGTCCTGATCCACGCGATGATGAGAGAATTGAAAGGCTATTTGCTCATACGGACGACGTCCTTTATGAAAGGGAATGGCTACCATCGTGGTTTCAAAGTCGATAAAATGAAGCGGATATGTCCACGAGGCGAACTCTTGTGCAAGTCCTCGCTTGTCGATGAACGGAGATAAATCGTTATTTTTTACCTTTTCAATTTGCAGCCATTGGCGCTCAGAGGCAGATAAGCCAGGAGTATCAGTAGATTTTCTTGGAGCAATATCTTCTTCATTTATCTGATCCATGAATACCGCTCCACCTTCGATCAAGCGAGCGGCGTTTCTGAAGTTCCAAACATCAAAGACAAATGGCTTATTGAGGTCGGATTGTCTTAGATTTTTTGCCGTGATCCAGCAGTGATCGAAACCACTTTTCTTTCCATCTGCTTTATCAATACGAAATTCACAAGACTTGCACTGTGTTCCGACAACAGGCTTGATAAAATTCCGATGGACACAGGTATCAGCAAGAAAATCAACTAAGTCTGAAAAGACGAGCGACTTGTCTGCTATTTCGTACGTAGATCCCCACACAAGTTCAATTTCATCTGCAACGGGAACTCGGAGTAGAAGAGGTGCGCCAAGGCTTTCCTTAGTGGTTCCAGCGGCGGCTCGCGCTGTTGTACGTCCAGTGGAGGACTTCTCAAGAAAAAATCTTTGGTTAATCCCATCGACAGAAGCAGTCGCCGATTTGTCAGCAAGCATGAGGGAGCCCGAAACAACAAGGGAAGGAAAGGCCGACTTTACAACATAGCATTGAAATGCAACATCAATCAGATACGGCTCCCAAGCAGAGCTTAGTTTCTTCTCTCCCTTCTTGAGTAGAGTTCTATTATAGAATTGATCTTCTTCGGAACGGTCATAGCTCTTTGCTTTTACCTCAATTATTTCTATGCGATTTCCACTTTTAATAAGAATGTCAGCTCGAATGAAAAGGTTTTTGTGCTGGATCGCGGCCTCAAAAATCGTAACGGAGTCTCTTGTTAGTAGTTCTTGAGTTTTTCTAACGGCCTCGGCTTTATCGAGCGTTTCAATTTCAATTCCACCTGGATGATAAACCTTTGCCAACTCACCGACCTGAAAGCCTCCTTCCGCAAGGGCTTCAAGAAATGAATTGTCGATGTTTGTGTTTCCATAAGTGGGATCGTCTAAGAAGAATAGTTTGGTTGGACAATCATAACCAACTTTGAAACGTGACTTGGTAAGATAGCGTCTGTTGCTCATTCTCCGATGCTCCCAACGATCTAAGTAATTGAAACTACGGAATCTTATCGGCTTTCTTTGCGCTGAAATTTACCCTCATTCGATATGGCCTGTATTGTTTACATGGTATAACGGTGTAAAACAGTTTGACGGGTCTAAGGTCTGCGTTATACACGCTACCCGAACAAGAAAGCTGGGCGATGGTGTATGTCGAGGACAAGAGCGATTCGTTTTTCAAATGAAGAAGAGCAACAGATTGAGGAGTTTTTGAAAAACAACACGTTTTTGGATTTTTCTTCTTTAGCTCGCCTAGCAATTCTGACCTTCATTCGTGATCCGCGAGTAACAATCCGGCCCAACGGCCAGACAAGCTCACCAAGATTAAAACGAGAGAAACCGATTGGTCAGGAAACGCGGGGTAGCACATGAGAGATTTTGAAAGAACAGAACAAAATGTAGTCTTCCTAAGGGAGCGCATACCGAACTTTGCGCCGGAAATTTCTGGTGAAGAGCCGAAGTTCAATGGCCCGTTGTCGGCAAAAATGTGGGGAACAGTTTCTAAGCTTGGATCAAGCTACCCAGACAGTTTCGACTGGACAGTTTACGACAAGCTCTACAACCGTTTTGGCGAAAACCAACCGCGTGGCGGCGTCCTCTTTAAATCAGGGTTGAGGCTCGCCAACTTTCACGATAGCTGCTCTAAGTGCCTCTACGCCTTCGAGATTGATACCTATGGACGTGGCTGTGTTCATAACTGTCACTACTGCTACGCAAAGGCTAGCTTGACGCAACACGGAGCCTGGAACAAACCCTTTCCATTTCCTATCGACTTGTCTGAAATCCGCAAACTATTCTACACAGTTTTTGAGACGGATAAGCGAACCAAATGGCGCTCGATTATGGAATCGCGCACGCCTCTCCGTATTGGTTCGATGTCCGATTCCTTTATGTGGATGGATCAGAAGTATGGCGTGACTCTCGAACTCCTGAAAATTCTTAGCTACTACAACTATCCCTACATCATTTTCACGCGATCCGACCTAATCGCTAAGGAGCCATACCTTTCGACGCTTCGACAAGACCTTTCCGCAGTGCAGTTTTCTATCTGTAGCAACAACGACGAACTGACCAAACTGACCGAGCCGGGAGCGCCTAACAACAAACGTAGATTCGCCGCACTGAAAACCCTTAACGAGGCTGGATTCAGAACGGCAGTACGTATCAACCCACTCTTTCCGAGCTATCCCGATGGATACTTCACCGATCCAGATTACATTAAAGGTCGATTTGGTTCGCACACGGAAGTACCAAAATTTAATTTCTTTGACATTGATCGCTCTGGAGAGTTTTTAGATCAAATCGCCGAGTCAAAAACGCCAACAGTTCTGACTGGGTTTGTTCGTCTGACTCCGTATACAATCAATCGAATGCGAGATGTGTCAGGACTAGATATGCGCGTGTTCTTCCGCCCTGAGAACTTCAACACCGGAATCCGTGGGAACACTGATAAGAACTATTCCGACAAGGAAATCTCGTACTACTACCGGAAACTTCATACCGAAGCGCGGGATCGAAATTTGCGATTCACCACCTGTTACATCGGCAATGGGTTGAAAGACTTTTTCCAGTATCAGAAACTCTGGAGCAATAAGTCTGACTGCTGTGACGTGAAGAGTTTCGTACCGGCCTTCCAGAAGTCCTGCCAAGACATTCCGTGGTCTGAACGCGAAAAGCACGACGCCAAAAAAATATTTGCCCAGCGCGCACAGCAAGAAGAGGCGTACTATCAAAAGCAATTTTCAAAAGATCCCAATAATGCTTCAGGCGAGGAAGCGGCCACGAGTGGTTTGGAAAGCCCTGTAATCCCGAAGTCCAAGAGAAGAGAGCTAATATCAACTAATTTGGACACTGGACTGACGCCTCCATGAGTAAACGTACTGTTCCTGGTTTAAATATCCAATGGCCGTGGAGCCGAATGATCGTTGAAGGAAAAAAGGTTATTGAGACTAGGGGCTACCAACTTCCTAGCCAATATGTCGGAGTTCCTATCGCAATTATTGAGACACCAGGGCCTATAGGAAAAAAGCAGGGGATAAGTAAAGCCAGTATTGTTGGGCTGGTTACATTTTCGGAGTCATTTCAATACAAAACCAAGGCGCAATGGAAGAGTGATGTTCAAAGGCATTTTGTAAAAGAGGACTCTGCCTTCGCGTTTGGAAACCGTTCAGAGACTTGGGCATGGGTGATCTCAGAAGTGACTCCATTAAAAAAACCCGCGCCAGCACCAGCTCGACGCGGAATTGTTTTTACGAAAAGTTGCTCACTCTGAGGCAATTACCTCGAAGCAGTCTTCTTTGTTTGTTTCGGGGCAGATACCAAACTCTCACAGAGCGCATCCAGCTCGGCCAAAGCATCTTGCAATGCTCGAAGCGAGATATTCCCATTTAACAGTTCTGGCTTTATTTCTTGTCTGTCCAAAATTTTTCTAACGACCGTTCCTTTGGCCCCACCAGCAAGCAATTTACCTACGAGAGAAGAAATCCGTTCGTAAAATGCCACAAGAGATTCCTTTGTCTTCCCCTCTTTGAGGACAGGAGTAGGAATTGGCATCTGCTCAAGTTGTGGAGTGCCGACTCGAAGTGCGCCTCCGTTAAGATGAAGCGACTCGAACATTCCCGCATAAACCTTAGTGGCGATTTTCGAGTTGATATAAGCAGCGACCGCTTTAAGATCATCACGCTTTCCAAGGATCATCGTCGTAGAAATACCTGGCGCGATTTCCCCTTTATCGAAATACGCTCGGAGCATCTGGGTCATGTTAGGAATAATCAATTTGTTTTTAGTGTACTGCTGCTTCCTCTTGTCGATAATTTTCGACGAAGACAAATCTAGGTACGGCTTCAAGTAACTTGTCTTCAAATACTGAACCTTCTGATCTTCCCAAGTGCAGCCGAAGCTGATGAAGTTTCCACTAACCGCAAACTTGACGCCCGTTCTTGGCTTTTTTGAAGTGATATTTGGCTTGATGGCCTTATATGCCTCATCAACGGTAGCGGCTGATACAATTTCCAGCTCCTTACCCAACAAGACACTTTCATAAGAGCCGACACCTGACTCATCTAATAGATTCGCAAGGTACTTATCGCCGGAGTCAGTGGGAAATTCCTTTTCCGCCCACTCAAGTTCCGAATCAAATTTGACCTGATGCTTTCTCACGGAAACAGTTTCTGGTTGTTTTCCACCAAGGCAAAGAACGATTGGGTAAACGGCGGCATCTTCAAAAATCGGTACGTTACTCACATCATCGACGGACTCAAGAAACGTAGAAGGATCATCTTTGATAAACTCCCTCATTCCTTTTGCGCTATCTACAGCAACCAGTTTATTCGGCAGAATGTACCCGATACGGGCTTTCGGCCCAATTTTCCTGGCGACTTCAACGAAAAGAGAACAAATATCAAAGGCACCTTTGGCAGATACGAGATTTGCCTTAATGTCCTCTTTATAAGTTGGATTCTTGGTCAGAATCCTCTCCAGTAAAAACGTATTTACATAAGGTGGATTTCCAACGATACCGTCGAACCCATCTCTCAAATTGAAGTGGGACTTAATTCGCTTTTGCTCCAGTAAGGAATCAGCCGCAATAAGTTGATCGGAAAGAGGTTCCAGCTCCTGCTTCTTGCTAACTGTGTACATCCAAAGTGAAAATTTAGCTAACTCTACTGCCAGAGGGTTAAGATCGACGCCGAATATGCAGTTGTGCAGAATCTCCCAACGAATATCCTCTCGCTCAATATCAGGATTTTTTTCTTCTTTGTAAATCGCATCAAGAACCTTTTCTTCGAGATACTTTATTGCTCCAATCAAAAAGTGGCCTGATCCCATCGCCGGATCGCATACTTTTAGTGTCAGAATTTCTTTTGCTGTTTTGTTTTCACAAAGAGGCCCCAAGACGTTCGCTACAATATAATCTACGATGTAACTTGGGGTGTAGTAAGATCCAGTATCTTTTCGACTTCCGGTGCCACTCTCTAGGTACAACTCGCCTCTGGCTATTGCCGATCCTTTAAGTCGTTCCTGCTTTTTTAGGGATATGTCGGACCACGCTTTCATTTCCCCTGCGTCGTCCACCATTTTCTCTTTCGCCAGAGTGAGCTTGTAATCAAGCAGTCCCTCGAACAAAGAGCCTAAGTGGTCGGGAGATAGTCTTTTGTAATCAATGAATTTTAGATCACCTTCTTCATCATAGGCACAGGCAAGTTCAACAATCGCTGGATTCAGAATGGCATCTGATATTTGATGGGACTTAAAATAGCCCTTTGCGCCGGAAGAGAAAATTTCATCTCCAAGTGAGGTTACATTAAGTTTTGAATCTCCCTTTTGCAGAAGATTCATCAGATTCATCAAATGTGAATACGTCTTTGATTGATCTGACCATTTACGCCCAATCTCGAAGTCATTTTTCAATTCTATAGCGAGACTTCGCAATGATGATGGGAAGTAGTCGGACAGGTCATTCACATCAAAAATCCCTTTGGCTTCGGCATTCAGAATGAACATGAGCCGGAACAAAAGGAAAAGACTGTGATTATAAACCTCAGGGTAATCAGACTCCTTGAGGTTAGGGTACTGCGAAGCAAATCCTTTGCAGATAGCTTGAGCAATATGAAATGCTCTGCGCTTCAACTGTATTTCAACTTCTTTGGCGTATTGTTCGCCTGATCTATAGACAACATCCAAGAACGAATGGTCGTTGGCAGTTTTCGCAAGGAATGATTCTCTTCGGAAGAAGTTAAAAAAGTATTTGAATCTTTCGTCATCTCTTTCAGCAAGAGCCTTCCGAATATTGATTTCGTAGTAGGTGGTAAATTTCGATTCAGAATTTAGAGAATATAATCTCCAATATTCGCCATCGGTAAGGATACCCCAAGTTTTTCCAGTATCTTCCATGTACCGGATGATTTGGTAGCTTGGGTTGCTATTTGTACGCCCATTCCCATCGAGATTGACGCCCATTGCTTTTGCGTCGGCCACCGCAAGAACATGCTTAAAGTATGCCTCATTTGTTTTTGCAGATTTACCCTGAATATAAGTCTTGTCGTCCTTGAATAGAGAGTAGTCAGGAATCTGTGTTTTGCCTCGTTTTTTCAACCTGTCCTGAACTTCGTATGTCCAGCCAAGACGCTTGAGAATTGGTCGAATCCATTTATCCTCAAGTTGGGCTTCATCAAGATTCTTATAAATATCTTTGTACTCATCCCAAGTAGAAAGCATCCATTCGTAACACTCCGAAAATTCCGGCAGAGCTTCTGTTTCCCAATGCTCTAGGATGAAAGCATCGTTTTTTTCTTCTGGAAGTCTGTATTGAAGATAGTTTTCCGAGAAGAGTCCATTATTGGAGAAGTACAAACTTGTTCCGTCTGGTCTTTGATTTTGTTTCATCATCTTGATCCGTTCCTGCCTACGCCGCAACTTCTGGGGTTCTTGATTTCGCCGACTTCTCAAAAGTACGCTTCGCTTTAGAAGTGGCTGCCACGGGAACGATAGTTACCCCCGTTGCGCAGAGCATATGCTTCACACGCCTATTGACCTGGAACTGAACGAATCGACCCTCTACGGACTTCAACTTTGAATGTTCAGGAAAAACGGAATAGTTGAAGTAGTATTCGTTGCCATCGGCATCTACTGCGATGCCCTCTTTGTCGCGGGCATCCCACCAAAGAATTTTTCCGACGATTTTCATAGTTGCCTCCTTGCGCGTTCACCCTGCTGAAACTTCCAAATGTTTCGAGACTAGGAATTGCAAGATACTCTTCGTCGTAAGTGTCGAAAGAGTTTACGAATTTCTTCAGAAAATGGTCTTGTGGCCTGTTCCGCCTACTGCCGCCGGCCGTGGCCTCTACTTGAGACCAGATACAGAATCCGTGTAAGAGGCGCATTACTGATAAATGGAGCCAGACGAAGCTCCAGGGCACGATGTGGCTTTGAGGTATGCTACGTTATCGAGTAGATCGCGAGGCAGCTTTCAAGGGAAGAAGCTTAACTGTTACCGTTGTTTCGGCTTATTGATGTCTTGGACTTCGCTGCCATCGATGGGCAGCATTCCTTTAATCTGATAGTAGGATTTCGAGAAAGAATCCGAAGTCGAGCGAATAAGAGCCTCTACAAAGCCTTCACTCTTATCTATCTCTTTGACGAGATCTTTATTGATCGAGATTTTAACGCCGACGCCTTCACTGAACACGCGAACAAGGTATGCCCCCTCTTCGCCGTAGCCACAGGTAAGCCCTTGCTTAAGCTCGTCTTGGACGAACCTATAGTTCTCATTGTCCGTCATTTGCTGAAAGACTCGCGAGTATTCAAGTCTTCGCCAAACTTGCATTTGGATGTCGTGGGACGCATCGTTCATTTCGGCAGCCGATTTGAATGGCGTATTCTCTAGCTTCTGTCGGGTTTTATTGGCTTCCATGTCAGGAGCGTTCGCTTTCTTCTTTGGCATTCCTAATTTTAGGGACAACTACAAATAATTTCAAGGTGTTACGGGATTCATGATTATTCGGCTCGCCGAAAGTCGAAGTAGTCCTAATGGATTGCAGTTTCGTCATATTTCATACTATTTCATTATTTTACTGATAATTTCAATTTATTTCAGTACTGTGAGGTTAGATTAAGTACGAAGGGTTTTTATGGCACAGGTCTTAGTTATTGATAACAATGGGGATTTTCGTGAGATCATATCTCGTTTTATCTCTAATCGCTTCGACGCCAGTGTTATCACGACGCCACTCAGTGCTGACACTCACAATCTTTTGGAAGCTCACGACCTGTCCTTGGTGATTAGCGACGTAGAAGACGCCGACCATCAATTTTTTTGGGTTCACAGTTATCTTCGCAAGTTTCGCCCAGATGTTGCGCTTGCAGTATTTGTCGATGAGCACCGTCTTCTACGAAATATCCCGCAACTAGATTCAACGGCGCGAATCGCAGTTTTGAAGCCTGATTTCCAGAAGCTCTGTCAAGACATTGAGAAACTAGGACTACTAAATCCAAAGCGCGGGCAAGGGAGAGTCTATGGACAATGATCCGAAACAAAGATCCAATGCAAATGTTGTACAGATAGATCGTTTTCACTTCAATACACTGAGCAAGTACATGAAGCCGCTCTACGCCGATTTAGTTCTTCACGAAGATGCAACCAAAGAGCAGAAGGCAGAAATCGCAAAAATTGTGTGTCGAAGTTTTTATCGAAGAGTCAGAGCTTATCGGAAGCTGACCGCTGACCGTGTGGCTGAGATTTGCCGTGTTTCGACGGATGAAATAGAGGCGTTAGAGCGTGGAGAAAAGGACCACGAACGATGGCTCATCAATAGATTTATCCGCGCTTGCGGAGCCGATTTAGAATATGAAGTATTCTTCCAAAAAATTCTAGAGTTCAAAGAGCCGAGAGCAAGAGCGAGTGCGCGGGACTTGGCGATACCGCTACTCAAAATGGGAATGATTATTCCAGGAGTGGACTACAAATCCATACATTCAGAAAAAGGAAAAGTCGTTTCACTGTTCGGCAACAACATCGAAGATTACTCTCTATGCACTAATCCTCCACCTCGGGTATAACCATTCTACAGTTTCTTGCATCTACTCCAGAAATTTGTAGGCCGCCTAACTGAATGAAACTACAAGTGTAATGCATTCACCGCTCCAAATTCTTGCAGCGATTGTCGATTAAAGTCTTGCGCATAAAAATCATCGTCCTCTAATTCCATTTGAAAATTCAACTACTTGAAGTCAAGACCCCCGATTGGAGAAATTGGCGCAGTCGTTGAAATACGCACACCTCGAAGGTCGTTGATTGGCAACGGCTGAAACAAAAATCATTAAGAGGTGTGAAATGAAAAAAGCAATCGTTACGTTTTTTATGTTGTTGAGTGTGAGCCTTGTGGCTTGCTCAGAAAAATCAAGTGGACATTCGCAATCTACAAATACAGGTAAGCCGACGCCCGCTCCGAATCGTCAGCCTGACTATGTTCCTCAAGAAAAATTTGATTTCAATAAATTGATGTATGCTGAACAAGGAACCTGTGGAGGCAAATCTGGAGTCTACTTCAAGTATCTTTTGATCGAAGATACACTGGTTGGAAAATCAGAGAGAGGAAATGACCTCTTGGCTGAGGTACGAGTCGTACTTACGCCAGATCGAAAATTCGTCGCGCATTATGAGGAAAAAGAAATCGAAAGCTATACCGCAAACGGCTACACGCACAAGCGAAAGAAAGAGCGTGTCGTTTCTGGATATTGGATTCTCGATAATCAAACTCTGGTCTTAGGCGACCTCTTGAAGATTAACGCTCGCATGGAAGAAGGTCGCGTAAAAGCAACCGCAAACTTTCTCCGCGATGTCGTGACTTCCGGTGTTGCTGGAATGACGGCAAAAGGTGCGATGGTTTGGTCTACTTCGCCAGGGACAAAATCTTATCGTGAAGTTTGCCCGACAACGGAAAGTCAGCTCGGAAATTTTTCGGCATTCGCCTCCAGAAGTGAGCCTGAAAGTATCAGGATGAGTTCGCTTCAACTCGTTCAGGGTCAACAGTTTCAAGCAGGATCGTTTTACGTCAATGATTTGCAGCTTTTCCTGCACAAAAATGGCGACTTCCACTTACTCATCAATGGAGTGGACGTGAAAGATCCCAACTACCAACTCAAGCACTACGTCGTGGAAGACAGCTATTGGGAGCGAACAAGCTCAAACAACCTGAGTTTCTACGTTGGTGCTCTTCTGAAAAAAGCGAATGGTGGAGCGCAACTTTGTATTAAGAAAGACCTTTGGCATATTACCCCGAAGGGTGAAGTTCTGGATTTCCCAACGCAAGGACGATGTGTTGATCTTGAATTTCGCGCAAGCAACTACAACCTCGACGACCTCACCAGCAATTATCGTTAGTCTCTTCCTCGGGGCCGCCAGCTTCTCTCCGGCTGGTGGCTCCATCTTTTTGTTAAGTTCACTTCTCAATTCCCTATTCCGGTGGCCTTCTACTGGTATCAAAATGTCTGAATCAGCAAATTTCACTATGAAAAAAATATATGCCAACGGGATATATCTACATGAGTTCCAAGAACTTGCAGATGACCGTTTTCGCTCGTAGTTACCAATAGTTGTCTCCATACTAAGACGAATTTCTACGAAACTTTGGAATACAAGATTTACATTACTCCACCTCCAAATGCTTTATTTTTCAACACCTTACGCTCAACCATTTATATTTATCACCGTGAGCTACGGAAACTTGTAGCTCGGGAGCTTTGCTATTCGGGGGAAATCACCATAAGCGCCGTCAAACAGCGATATAAGCTAAATAGAAGCTATATGGCTGGATAAACAAGATTGGCTTCATCCTTGCTTAAGACCCCTTTGACCGAACATTCGGATCAGGAGTTTTTATGAAGCAGTCCATTCTAGCTATCGACAACGATCCTCTCGTCTTAATGTCTATTAAGATGCTCTTTGCCGACGCCGACATCGAAGTTGAAACGGCGGCCTCTGGTGAAATTGGAATTGCGTTGTTTCGTGAACAGCCGAATCGTTTTTCCGCCGTACTCCTCGATTTTGAAATGAAAAACAAAGATGGATCAGGAATGGATGGTGACGAAGTTGCCGTTCTTCTAAAAGCGATCCAGCCTGAAGTTCGCATCGTCATGGTTTCCGGTGTAGAGGATCAGGAAATTGTGAACAAATGCCTTGCTGCGGGAGCTGAGAAGTTCATTCGCAAAGGTCTTGATCCATCCAATTTAGTTGCCGTCGTGATTTCAATGTTGCCTAAAGTTGATGAAGAGACAGATGCGCGTAACGATCTCGAAAGACAGCAACGGATTCGCAGCACTTTAAAAATGGTGGGAAGCTCGCGTGAGCTTTGCCAGGTCGCCGACATGATTTCAAAATTCGCTGCATTTGATGAGCCTGTACTAATACTTGGCGAATCCGGTGTAGGAAAAGAAGGGATTGCGAAAGCAGTTCACGAAAACTCAAGCCGCAAACACAAAAAGTTCGTTGCAATTAACTGTGCAGCCTTCGGAAAAGATCTGCTCGAAAGTGAACTCTTTGGTCACGAGAGAGGCGCTTTTACGGGCGCAATGAACAAGAAAATTGGACTTTTTGAACACGCTGATGGCGGTACTATTTTTTTGGACGAAATTGGCGATATGCCACTTGATCTCCAGGTCAAAATTCTTCGTGCGCTTCAAGAAAAAACGATCCAGCCAGTTGGGTCGCTATCGCCACGGAAAATTGATTTTCGGGTCGTAGCTGCCACCCATAGGAATCTACGGGAGGCCGCAGAGCATGGCACGTTCCGCCAAGACCTCTACTACAGGCTTAAGTATCTCACCATTGACGTTGCCCCGTTGAGAGAGCGACCGGAGGACATTGAACCGCTGGTTCGTTACTTTATCAACCAGATGGAAGAGAAAACCGGACTCAAGAAGCCGATCTCTGACAGCGCATTACGAAAACTCAAGAGTCACTCTTGGCCTGGGAATGTACGCGATCTGGAAGCCGTCGTAAAGAAGGCATTTGTTATGTCTGATGCCCGCATAACTCCACAGGCGTTCGCCGAAGACATCGGAGATTACTCTGTAAACAACATAGAGGCGATTCTTGCGAGAGGTGAAATCATAAAACACGAAGACTTCGTTCGGCGCGTAGAAGAGCAAGAGCGCATCCTTTTGCAACGAGCGATGGACCTCACTGACAACAAAAAAGGTGCAGCCGCCGCTTTATTGGGAATGAACCACAACACGATGAATTACCGAAGATCAGTTTTAAGAATGGAAGAAGGAAAGCAAGTCGCGTCGAAAGCTGTTGCGAAATAGTTTCGGCGTCAAACAACAAACGTAAACCCAAACAGAGGGGGAAAAATGAAAGCAAAAATAATGGTGATGGCTCTTGCTATCGCTTTGGTAAAACCAGCGTTCGGCCAGGTAGCCGAAGGTCAGAAAACGATGGAGCGTGGGCACTACTACGTTCTTTCCCGTGAATTGGCAGAAAAGTTGTCGCTTGATTACGATTTTCTCGTAAAAGAGTTCCAGCCTACTACTGACGAATTTTTGGCCGTGAAAGTCGATGAGCAAAATCAGATTGACGTTTCGATTTTTGATAACGCTCAATTTTCTGCTGCAAGAGCGGACATTGTTCAGCAATGAGTTTGAAGGATAAAACCCTCATACTTATCGAAAAGGGCGATTGGATCTTTGATCTTATAGGCCCCCTTTTCAGAGGGGGCCTAACCAAGAGAATTGGAAACGGTGGCTACGATTCGCGCTCTCCGATGATGGAGCTAACACTCCAATCTTATGGAGTTGCTTCGTCTGGGCTTTCAACCCTTCCGAGATCGGGCCGATTTTTGAATATGGAGACAACCGCTACCGATCAAAGGGACACCTTGTTGGGCCTCTCGAAAAGTATTTTCCCGCAAGCTGTTCCGGTTTCGCTGTCGTTATGGCGTAGAGAGCAAGTTCAGAATGCGGAGAGCTTCATAGAACAACACGCAATGCAGACTCGGCAACACCTTGAGAAGTGGATTTCTTCGTATCTTCTATTAGAAAATGTATCCTTTCGTTCGGCATCGAGTCCCCACGCATTTGGGTGCATATTTTTCGGGAAGAACATGGATCGCCTAGATTACAAAAATCTGGCCGTTTCCATTGTTCACGAAATGGCCCACCAGGAGTTGTTTCTAATCAACGTGTTGGATCGTCTGGTCGAAGAAAGCGCAGACTTCAGCTTGGTTCATGCGCCATTTCAAGGAATCGTTCGGCCTCCCATTGGCCGATTACATTCCCTGTATGCACTTTTTAGGATGGTGGAATTTGAAAAGCAGTCTGGCCTTCCCCACGAACGGCATCAGCAGCTTATTTTCGACACGATTGATTCGTTCCAAGATTTTGAACTTACCGATTTTGCCAGACAACTTGTTCGCGCCATTGAAACGCGAACCGAAGTTGAGCGAAATCATCGGAGGGTTGCATGCTTAGGCTGAACTCCTCTTTCAAATTTAAGACAATGATTATATTTTTGGGAGCTTTTATGAATTTACAAAATGCAAATGCGGGGGTGGTTCCCAAGCTAGGCTATGTGCCACAATCGTTTCCCCGCGACATCATAAAAATTAACCAGTTTGCCGAGCACGTTTTGCTCGCTCAAATCTTAGAGCCGCTAGTCGATGCCGACCGCTTCGGAAATATGACTCGCGGGATCGCCGAAAGGTGGAGCGTATCGCAAGATGGCAAGACTATTGTCTTCTTCATCGAAAAAGGACAGCTCTTTTCAAACGGAAATCCGATTCGGGCCAAAGACGTAAAATATAGTATCAATCGCCACATTGCGGAGAACACGCAATCTAGCAATTTCCTAAAGTCGATCAAAGAAGTGAAGGAGACTGCGCCTTACGAGGTGACGATGATTCTATCGGAAGCGAATGTCGCCATTTTGAAGGCGCTTTCTCGGGACCATCTCGGAATCGTCCCTGATGGTTGGACTTTTGATTCTAAATCTATCGAGCCTTACATCGGCTCTGGCCCGTATCGTTTAATAAAAGCAGAAGGTAAATGGTATTTCGTTAAGAACGATAGGCACTCAAAGGCTGCCCATGTCACTATTCCAAAGTGGGAATTAGTCTACTTCGCCGATGATGCCACTTTGAGCGTAGGTAAAGAAATTCCTGACTATGTTCCAATGGCAAGCCAGCCGATTTTTGAGGAGCTTACGAAACTTTCACAAGAGAAAAAATCTCCGATTCAATCGAAAGAGCAAACGAGTTTCGTTCAGACTTCGCTTTGGTGGCATCCAACTGGAAAGCATTACGGCTCTGTCGAAATGAAATCTCGCATGATGGCTTTTTTGGATGAGCTTGTAGACATCAAAACTAAAAACCTGAAATTCCAGCGAGCTACCGGAATCGTTCCGGTAGGAATTTCTGGCTACCTTCCCGAGCGCGTGAAGTTCGAGAAGCCGGAAATCCAGAAATCGCTGAAGAAAGAAACTCTTTCCGTGGCAGTCGTAGGAGCCTTCGATTTCGTCTTTGAGGGCGAAGAGGTAAAGAAGTTAGCTGATAGCTATGGCCTCCAATTGAATGTTATCAACATTAAGCCTATCGACATTGGCACTATCAGCTCAAAAAAGCCTGATGTGGTTATGGCAGCATGGGCCGGAGGCTTTAACGATCCAGAAGGATTTCTGCCGCTTTTAAATCAGCTCCTTGGAGTAGATTTCGTGGAATACCTCGGCGATCTGCGACCAATTTACTTGCAAGCTCGTGTGGAACAGGACTGGTCCAAGCGAAGTGATTTGTTCCGTTCGTTCAATAAAAAGATTGTTGAGCAGAAGCGAATGGTCCCGGGCTGGAAAGTGCCGATGTATGCCGTATCTCGTTCGGGTCTTACTGAAGAAAATATCGGCTTTAGATACACGCCACGGCTTATCAATGTGAAATACACGAAATAAGGTTGGATTCCGTGAAGGCACTTCCTAAGAAAATCAGATTTGGCCAATTCTTTGGAATCGTTGCATTCCTAGTGGTCATCATTTTCTCTGGCGTTGCCACGACGATTCAGATTTATCGTGATTTTGAAGAGGCGAAAGCTGCTCGCAAAGATCACCAAAATGTGGTTTCCAAACTCGCAGTTCAGACGTTGAGAGCGCCGCTGATTCAAGGTAGTTTTGTTGAAGCACGGCTGCGGGCGCAAAGTATAGTCCAGAACTCCCAAGTTGCCTGCATCACGATCACGGCCAAAGATGTTCCTGTTACTGAATGCGAACTGGATTCCGAAAAGCAAGCGGGCCTTTATTCCGTGAAGGACGAAGTATTTTACGATGAAGCGCAAAGTGTTAGCGCCGCGACGGTAACACTCTACTTTGACAATTCGGACATTTACCAATCGCTTCGTCAAAAAATTCAGTTCGCGGTCGTTGGAAACTCGGCCCTCGCGCTTCTTGTTTTGGGTATCTTGTTGTTTGCTAGTCGAATTATCAAACGTGATTTGAAGACCATCATATTGGAATGCGAACGCCGCCCATCTCAAGAAACACCAATTTACCTTGCTGAGTTTTCGTACCTCCGAGAGAAAATCAATTTTCACATGGATGCGGCAGAGGTGAACGCGGAAACTCGGGCTTCGGGTGAATTGGCAAGACAAGTTAAGCATGATATTCGGTCACCACTTGCAGCCCTGAATAACACGATCAAATCACTTGTCCTGCCAGCCGATAAAAAGGCGCTAATTCAAGGCGCGATTACGAGGATCAACGATATTGCGAATGACTTGAATCGTTCTAAATTCGCTGCATTGCCTAAAGAGAATGAAACTCCGAAAACTGAGATCCAGAACCGAATTTCAGAAATCGTAATTGCTGCCATTGAGGAAAAGAAAATTCAATATCGAGATCGCACTGGCCTTGCTTTCGATCCTCGGATTTCGTCGGAAGCTCAGAATCTTAGTTGTGCTATGGATGCAAGAGAGCTGAATAGAATTTTATCGAACATCCTCGATAACTCCGCAGAAGCTATAAAATCCGAAGGACTTATTCGAGTGGAATTATCCTGCGATACGGAGACTGTACGCCTTTTCGTTGTAGATACAGGTGTGGGAATCCCACCTGACCTAATTCCCACGCTTGGCGCGAAAGGAAAGACCTTTGGCAAAGAGAATGGCAGTGGGCTTGGCCTTTATCACGCCATAAACACGCTTGAGGGCGTCGGTGGACGACTGACCATCAATTCAGATGGAGTTAGTGGCACCTGTGTTGAGATACTAATTCCGCTTTCCCAAAGGCAGCAAAATTCCGCCAAAATTCTGTAGGCACTCCGAAAATTTGCAGTGCGCTCAATGTTTTAGATTTCAGGTATTTGCGCGAATCCTCTGCAATGATTTGCAGTCGCATTGACCTGAACAGCGACATATCAAAAAACAGAATTTGAAATTCGCCATAGATCACAGCCATTTAGGTGAAGGCGCTCCGTATCGATATTCCGGCACAGGCATTGATATGAATACTTTCGAGAGCTGAATCATCAGCTCCGAAAGGAAGCTATATGAAATTCATAAAACAGAGTCGAGAAACTGTCCCGCGCAGAATGGCATCAGTTTTTCGTGCGGCCACGCTGGTAGCAAGAGGAATTTGCCGGGCGGTTTGGATAGTGCTTTTTGTTCCACCACTGGAACAAGAAAGAATCGACCAAGCTCGCCGTCGAGCAGTCGAACTATCGGGTCATTTCCAGAAACAGGGAGGAAGTTAAAATGGAAAACAAAAATACGCTGGCATCTACGAAAGATGCAGTCCAAGCGAAGAAGAAGCGCCTATCTGAAGCCTTAAATCTGCTGTCAGAGATGTTCGGAGTTGAGTTCGGAAGCATCACTATCAAATTCCATAACGGAAAATGGAGTCCGAAAATCGAAATCGAAAAGCGCGTCGTTGAAGAAGTGAAAGACTAGAGAAATCGCCTACCCTAAAAAGGGCGGCTATGTATAGCAAAGGCGTCGCTGACCACAACAAAGGAAGCGGTGCCGTGAAGTTGGCCTTAACCAAATCAGAATTAGGAATCTGATCGGCTGGACTTCTGAAAGGAATCCAAAATGGATTCGATCAATCATGTTGCCTCCAACGAGGCTCGAACCTCCGTTCATTCGGAAAAACCTTGGCTCAACGAAAAAGGTCATGTCCTTAGTGAGCGCGATCTAAAAGCGGCATCTAAGGGCTGGGATCAAGAAACGTGGGAGAAATATCTAAACTCTCTCGACGGGACTTTATCTGAGCAACAGCTAAAGCCTTACGAGTACGATTACTTTGCCGAAAATGCCGAGCTTACTTGTTGGGATCTGTCACAAATCAGTGCGCATAACGAAGTAAAAGCGCTCGTTGCTAACCTCCTAAAGAACCTCACCCCTCGGCAGCAGAGAATCATCCAGATGAATTTCTGGGAAGGCCGTAGCGAGCATCATATTGCCGAAGAGCTGCGAATTTCCAGATCGACGATATATGTGCTTAAGAAACGCATTCTTCGCAAGCTAGCTCGTCAACTAAAGGGGGTGTCAGCCATTTCGCCATTAGTGAAAGGGGAAGAAAATTCCTCGATCACGAAGGGAGGAACGGATGAAGGGAATCATCGACTGGCTAACGGCCGTCTGGCGGAAGCTGGGTAAGAAAGAAGAATATACGTTTGAGGATTGGCAACGCCTAGAGTTTCGAGATCGAAAACCCACCCATACGAGGGGGCACGAATGAAACAAACGATCTTGAAAAAGGCTGCCGATCTTCTGCCTGAGAGAAGTTCCGAGAAAGAAAAAGATTTGCGACTCCTCTACGAACTCATGCCGAGCTTGAGCGATGAAGGCATCTTAGCCATTTACTTCCGATTCTGGGAGCGGCTGTTGATCGAAGACATTGCTAAACTTCTCGGCCTTTCGTGGAACGAGACAAACAAACTTATTGAGAACTCCATCAAAGAACTACGTAACGGATTTCTGAAGAATCAAATGAGCGCGCGGCTTCTGGCCGCATAAATAAACGAAAACAAATTTTTAATAAAAGAGAGGTTTTAATATGGAAAAGCAAATGAACACTGTTGCCAAAAATAGCGACGAATCAAAACAGTATTTTCGCTTTCAAGTCTTTCAAGCAGTCAAAGACGTGAGCGGAAAGTTGAAAAAAACAAAAAGCGTGGGAATGGCCTACCTCAAGGACGGCCAAAATATTTTCAGTCTCAGACTGTGGATGTTTTCGTGGGATCGGTACTACATCCTCCCCCACAAAGACGACCCTTCCAAGTATCTCGTGATGACGAGGGAGCCGAACAAAAGCCCCAAAGCTCGCACGAAGTATTTTTGGAACATTGTCGGGAATGGGACTGTCGATTCTGCTCAAGGAATTATCGAGCTTGAGCTCGATCTTTTGAGTAAGCCCATCTACGTCAATATTCATCCCGAACCTTCTGCTCGCGCAAATGATTTGCCTGAGCCTGAACCGTTCGATCAGGCGGCGTAGGTTTTCGAGAATCCAACTGCGGGATCATTTGAGCTTTCCTTTGATTCGTTCAAAAGGAGCAAAAATGAAAAACGAAAAATATCTGTTTCTCTTTGGTCTGATGATTCTTTCGATGGTGCTTGTTCCAGACTTCGCCCATGCGAGTCTGGAGTCAAGCCTCATCGGGATCAAGTCGAAGTTGACAGGCGTAATCCTGCCACTTCTATCTGTGATCGGGATTGCGATTGCCGCGATTTCCTTCTTCACAGGCAATCCGAACGCCAAGCAGCACATCATCTATGCGGTGCTTGGCTGTATGTTCGGGTTCGGCGCACAGGCCATCGTGGATTTTATCGCCCAAACGGTTCGCTAAGGATGGTGAACAATGGACGATGAACTTTTAACTAGCCGAGTCCCGCGAGCGTTGGAAATGAAATCAAAACTTTTCGGATATGAGCTATCCGATTTGCTTTTGATCTTTATGAACCTCGCCGTGACCAACTTAGTTTTTGGGGCCACGTCCTTTCGCTATCTCATGGTGTGGGGAACAACGCTTTTCTTGGCGTTGTTCCTCTTCTTTGCGAAGCGCGGAAGGCCCGACAACTATTTGCAACACCTAATCGAGCATTATGTACGTCCAGCCTATTTTGCGGCTGGTCGCGGCGACCGGATCTATCGCCGCTATTTCAAGAAGGAAAAGAAAAATGAGTAAAAAACTAAAGGACGCAGCTCTTGCGGAGGAGCTGCCTTATTGGGATTTCATCGACAGCCCGAAGGCCCACGCGATCCTCTTTGATGGCTCTCTTGTAGGGGGCCTCAGAGTGGGATTGATTGATGTTGAGTGTTTTGATGAAGCCAAAACCAACAGCTTCACGATGGGTCTGCGCTCGGCTCTTAACTCCATTTCCGAGGGTACGAGCTTGCAGTTCGTTCTTGGGGTGAGATCGGATTTTTCTGACGTGCTGACCGCGCACTCGCAAGGGAAAATCGAGAATATTCACCCACTTGTTCAGAGCATCGCGGATTATCGAGAGAAGAAACTGAACAAGGCTATGACGGAAGGTGAACTCTACAGGCCGGAACTCTTCATTTATGTGCGTGTTCCAGTGGTAGAGGCTAAAGCCGTCAGTATTTTCAAGAAGAAAGAGCTGTTTTCAGAAAAGGCCGCTGAAGCTTACGAGGAAACGCTGGAAGTCTTAGGCCAAAATATCGAAACGCTTGTTTCGAGTTTTGAAGCCTTGGGGATTTCTTGCCGCGAACTCAGTCGCAATGAAATTCTTGAAAACGTCTATGAGTTCTTGAATCCGAAGCGATCTGTTAGGGAACCTACGCCAGTGGTCAAAACTTTCGATGAGAGCGACATTGAAAAGGATGTTCTGGCCGAGGTGGATTGGTTGGCTACGCAATCCCCACGGGAGCAACTGGTCTTTGGCGATCTGGTTTTGGGCTTTGAGCAATTCACCCTCGATGGCTTTTACCATCGGGTAATTACACTCAAAACTCTGCCGGAAGTCACCTATGCCGGAATGATTGCGGATTTCCTGCGTCTGCCGTTTCACTACGACTTGATTTTGTCGCTCGACGTACCGCCACAGGCAAGCGAGATGGCAAAGCTCAACCAAAAGCGCAAGATGGCGCACTCGATGGCCGTCACGAGTGGCAACAAGGCCAGCGATCTTGAGAGTGAAACGAAACTCTCATCCACCGAGGAACTGATTCGAGAACTCTTGAACACGGGTCAGCGTATTTACGCTGTTCAACTGAGCGTGGTCTTGAAGGCCCCCGCCACACCCGAAGGCACAAAACGCTTGAACCGCGATGTGCGCGAGGTACTGGCCCGATTTCGGGCCTTGCAAGGAGCCGAGGGATTGGAAGAGAGCGTCGGCGCGTGGAAGGTGCTTAAAGGCAATCTTCCTGCGGCTCCGCTTTCTTTGGAACGTGCGCGGAAGATGAAAACCAACAACCTCGCTGATTTCCTTCCGGTCTATGGGCCGCGTGAAGGCGACCGCGATCCGGTGGTTCTCTTTCGCAATCGCTTGAATGGCCTTGTGAGCTTCAATGCCTTTGACCCAGGACTGCCAAACTACAATTCGCTGGTCACGGGTTCGTCCGGCGCGGGTAAGTCATTCTTGAACAACTGCATTCTGCTTCAAGAGCTTGCCCGTGGGCTTCGCGTGTTCATCATCGACATAGGAGGATCGTACAAGAAGCTCACGGAGTCTTTGGGAGGCCAATACCTTGAGATCAACCTATCTGACCAATACCGGATCAATCCGTTTGATCTACCTGATCCAACTCAAGAACCGAGCAACCAGAAAATCAAATCGTTGTTGGCTTGTGTGGAAAGCATGGTCAGTGAGGATGAAAAGGCAAAACTTCCGAAGCTCGATCGCGCGCTTTTAGAGCGAGCGATCATCGAGCTTTACAAAAGCCGACGAGCTAAGGGCGAGGTGCCGACATTGAGCGACCTTGCCCGCTATCTCTCGGCGTTTGAGGAAGATTCGATGCGAGCGGTGTCGAAGATGCTTTACCTCTGGACGGGAGAGCGCCCCTACGGGCGGCTTCTTGACGGAGTTGGTAGTCTTCGCACAGATGCTTCGATCTGCACTTTCGATTTGAAGGGGTTATCGGCATATCCCGATCTACAGAGCGTGATGATCCTGATTCTGACGGACTTCATTCTCACTCAGGTTGAGGGAGATCGAACGACGAAGAAGCGGATCATTCTTGATGAGGCATGGGAGCTGTTGAAGTCCAACGCGGCGGCATCGTTCATGGAGTATTGCGCGAGAACGCTGAGAAAAACAGGTTCAGGGATTACCTTCATCACTCAAGGCGTGGAAGAAATCGTGGCAAGCCCTATTGGGCCAGCCATTCTCAACAACACCGCAACGAAGTTCATCATGCTTCAACGTGGAGACTCGGAAATCTTGCGCGAAACGCTGAAGCTCAACGATCAGGAGCTTGGTTTGATTCACTCTCTTGGGCAGAAAAAGGGGGAATTTTCCGAAGGCTTTATGATCGAAGGCGATCACCGTCAAGTGGTTCGGATTTATCCAAGCCCCTTTGAATACTGGCTATCGACCTCGGATGCTCAAGACAATGCTTATCTCGGCACACTTCGAGATTCGGGATTTGATTTGGTTCAAGCCATTGAGAAGGCAGCACTTGTTTATCCAAACGGTGTGGCTCAGGGAGCCTCGAAAGGAAGTGCAGCATGAAAAAGCTGAAGAAACTTTTTATTGTGGGGATTTTGTGTCTATCCATCACTATACCAAAACCCGCGAAAGCGGATTTGTTCGGTGGCGATGTGGCTGTCTTGATGCAGATTCTCGCCAATGCGATTCAACAACTTGCTCAACTTGAGAAAATCTTGTCCACAGGTGGAGATACCTTGGGCTTGCTCAGAGACATTAACCGAGGAATCAGGGATGGACTTACGGTAATGCAAATGTTGAACCCGCGCTTCAACCCAGGAATTTACGGGAATCTTGAAACAGCCGATCAGGTACTAAGGATCATTGACGATCTGTATGGGAAGATCCCGCAGACGGCAGAACTTCGCTTGCAACAAGCGCAGGATCAGTCGGCTTCGGAAAGCATTTCCATGAATGGAACGCTCTTTCGATTTGCGGATCAGGCCGACGAGGAAAGCAAACGAATTTTTGCTCACTCACAAGACGTAAGCCCACAAGGGGCCGCGAAACTGACCGCGCAGAGCATGGCGGTTCTGATCGGAGTCACAACGCAAGTTCTTCGTACCAATTCGATGATGTTAAAAGCGATGGGTGAAAACATGGCGCTTCAAAACCGAAAGGAAAAGCTGCAATCGGCGCAGTTCCGAGCGCAGTATGACGGCCTATCTGATGGCTTTGGCAAACTCCCGAGAGAGACCAAACTCGGCAACCTCAAAGGAGATTAGCCTATGCCAGATTTTAATTTGATGGGTTCACTCATGCGCGATCTTCACCAAGAGTTCGTGCGAATGTACTACTTGATGTTGCCCGTATTCTTTTGTCTTTCCATTGCGATCACATGGTTACGATCACCAGGAAGCAGCATTGATTTTGTTGATGTGCTTAAACGAGCGATGATTTCGACATTACTTCTTGCTGCATTCCCTGAGATCAGTCAGAGCATTGTCTTTGTGGCTGATGGTATTGCAGAAAAGATCGACTCCATGAACACGCTCGATGCCGTGATTCAAATGGCGAAGGAAAAAAGCGAGAGTTATCCAGCAGGAAGCGCGAGCATCCTGCTCGGGTTCAACGATCTTCTAATGGCGGTACTCACGTTTCTGAGCTTCTTGATCCTCTTCATTGCTCGCTACCTGATGATTGCAATGTATCACTTCTTTTGGGTGTTCTACATGGTATCAGCTCCGCTTTTGCTTTTGTTCAATTTGTTCCCCGCAACGGGAAACATCACGGCCAACCTCTTTCGTGGAATGATCGAAGTTGCGTGTTGGAAAATTGTCTGGGCGATTTTAGGGGCTATGCTTGCATCACTAGCCTTTGGAGATGCGTATAAAACGGAAGGTGCCTATGTGACTATCGTTGTGATGAATTTCGTGATTGCGATTGCGATGCTCGCAACTCCTCTTTTCGTAAAATCCCTTGGAAGCCAAGGGGCGCAAGCCATGTCGTCAGGGATCGGACAGCAAGCGGTCGCGGCGATGGCGGCGGTTCCGACCAAAGGAATGTCACTCGCCGTAAAGGGTAAAGCGGCTTATTCCGGCGCGAGTGGATATGCCAAAAACAAAATTGCGAATTACCAAGCTGAGAAGAAACGTAAGCGGGATATGTACCGCTATTAAAAAAAGGAATTTATGAACGAATCTGTAAAACTAAAACTTAGAAAACTACCAAAAGCTC
>CAYNTO010000018.1:18299-64011 GCA_964400355.1 uncultured Pseudobdellovibrionaceae bacterium | reverse complement strand
AAAATCATGAAAGCAACTAAAGTTGCTTTCATACTTTTCTTCCAACAATTTCGCCAATTTAAAACAGATGCCACCACTGAATTTATCGGCATTCATGCCGATGGAGTTTAAAAAATATCGTATTGGTACACTGGCAATCTCGACCTGAGGCGGGGCACCCATTAGGCGCAAGTCATGGCTAGCGTAGAGCATCTAGGCTTAGAATCCAACATCCGGGTATTGGTCGCACACCCTATCAGGAAAAACACTGGAACTACGTAGAGTTTAGAGAGACTTGAGGGCGTCGACCGGCGTGAGCTGAGTGATGCGGCGAACGGCCAGCCAGGAGATGGCGGTAGCTACGGCAATCGAGACCATTAATAATAACACGATTTGCGAGCCGTGCACTTCGGCGGGGATATTGGTGTCGGCGTAAATTGCCGGCAGCATGCCTTGCGAGTAGTTTTGCAAAATGTAACAGGTGGGAATTCCCAATAAAATTCCACCAAAAATTCCAATCAACGAAACACCTACACCCATAAATTGGAAAATCTTTGTGACCAAATGGGAATCAAACCCCATTGCCATCAGTACGCCGATGTCTTTCTTTTTCTGCGTGACCATAATCACCATCAACGTCACTAGCGAGAAACTCGCAATTATCGTGCTCAATCCTAAAAGTAAGGCGACCACAAACTTTTCTAATTTTAACGAGTAAAACAAATTGGAATTGCGGTCACGCCACGACTGCACGCTTAGCCCCATGGACTCCAGCGTTTTCTTATCGCTTTCAAAATTCTCCGCATTGGGTAAACGCACTTCGATGGTTTTCTCTAAACTCGCCGACCGCTGCAAACGGCCCAAGGTCGATTCGCGAATGTAGTAAATTTTGTGCGCATCAATACCTTCAACCTCGGTGCGCAGAAAATCTTTTACTTTTACCGTTTCAAAAAGTGGCAATGCCTCCTTGGAGCCCAACAAGGTCTCCGGCGCGATGACCACAAGAGGATCATTTTCGAAAAGTCCCAATGTATCGCCCAGTCCCATTCCCACGAGTATTTCTCCGGCGCGCAGTTTGTACTCTTGCGCCTCCCCGGCTTCGCGATTCTGGCGCTTGCGGTTTCCCTCGATAATTTGATTGAGAGTATTCTGAGACACACCCTGGGCGATTCCACCCTGCACCACGCCCGCTTGCGTGCGCAAGATCACATCCTGAGTGTCGGTATAATCAAAATCATAGTTTTTTTCTTTGAGCCAAGCGACCGCCTTGTCCTCAGCATCCTGAGTCGCATCGCGCACACTGATCACCAAGTGGGGCTCCACAGAAAGTGTTCGCGTGCGTATGGATGTGTTGAAACCATTCATCACACTCATCACCACTACGAGCGCAAACACACCAGTGCCTATACCTAATACGCACAGCCATGCGATAATTTTAATAAGTGCACCGCCTCTTTTTGAAAACAAAAAGTGCGTAAAGAATGTAAGACTCAAAGAGTAAAGACGTGCTGAATGGGTTGGCATTTTCCTAATAACGATACTGTCTCTAGAGGTCTTCGGCAAGCTGTTTGGCGCGCGCAAACAGACGATTCAGTCCAATCTCTCCTAAATAATTTCCCATAAGATGCACACGCGGATGCCCGGGCGGGAAATTGTCTAAGGTGCGCTCCAATTCTAATCCATAAAGTGGCAAAGCTTTGGGCCATTCGTTCACCCGCGAGGCTTTGAGCTCCTGCCCGTCGCCCAACACCTGATGCCTGTCGCGGATCACAGTGTCTAAGGGGTTCATATGAAGATCCTCCTTGCGGTAAATCCACGTTTCCGAGAGCGACTGGTGCGAACGCCCTTCAAAAATGAAGGAATTCTGTAAAACACCTAGAGCCGTAATTCCTTCCCCTCGCGGAAATAATATTCCAAAGCCGGGATAAGCGGCGTGCAGATTTCCCCAGAATACGTTAATGCTGACTAGATCTACAGTGGGTACAGCAGCGAGCACCTGTCCGCGGTGGTCCTTGATGTGCGAGAGCAACTGAGCGGCTGCCGTAATGTCCGTAGCGATTATGACTTCATCAAATTGAGTCAATACGTCTTTCACATCCATCACTTCCGCCTGCTCAAAGCGAACTCCCTGAGTGACTAAATGCTCCCTCAATCCGGCAATGATCTGCCCCATACCCTCGGGCGCACTGACGGACCCTTTGAGTTTTCCTTTGGGCATCTTGCGTTTGTTGAAAAAATAATTCATCACCAGACTGGCACTCAATCGTTCGCACCCCACACCAAATGTACCCTGGCAGGCTGGAGTGAACACCCGATCAATCACCACTTGAGAAACAAATTGCTGCAACCACTTTTCCAAAGTCTTATTTTTGAGATCCGCCTGCATGCGCCAGGGCTTTTTAAAATAAAAAGTAATCAGCGCCAAGGTGTCGCGCCACCCGAGCGGCCATCGGCGCGGCTTGCCGCGACTAAAAATATAGCGTGCCTTTGAGGACTTCCGTGTGCCGATCAAAGGCACACCGATGTCCGCGCACACCGATTCCACAAGAGCATCCGCGAGTACGGCATTTGCTGCCGACTCTACGATTCCGTAAGGCGTCTTGTAGGTTTGAATTTTGCCACCGGCGCAGGGGAGTTTTTCTAAAACTGTCACCGCGCAGCCCTTTTTTACTAAAAAGTAGCTCGCAAGTAATCCACTAACGCCCGCTCCGACAACGGCGACCTTCTTCATAATGCCTTCGAGAACACTTGAACAGTGGGTGACTTTTCACGAAAGCGTGTATCGAGTGCCATACACGCATTGCGCAGGAAAGGCTTACCGCTCTCGGTGATTTCAAGCGAAGTCCCATCGACTGTCACCAATCCGTCTTTGATCATTTCTTGAAGATAGGAAGTCACCGTCGCTACCTGCTCCACCCGCAACTCCACCAGGCCCTGAGTCATAAAGGTGAGAATCTGTTCGCGCTGGACTTGATCCTGTATCGTCAGTTTGTGTCCACGATGGGTGGGAATCAGTCCTTGCTCAACCAAAGATTCATACACTGGCAGTGCTTTTTCATTCTGATGAAAGCACTCTGGCGTTTCGGAAATAGAACTCACACCGAGGCCCAAGAGAACGTCGGTGCGCTTGTCCGAATAGCCCATAAAGTTTCGGTGAAGCGATTTACTTTGGTAGGCTTTTGTAAGACCGTCTGAAGGCAGAGCAAAATGATCCATTCCGATTTCCAAATAACCCGCTTTAAGCAAGAGCTCGCGGCTAATTTCATAAAGCCTGCGTTTCTCTTCCCCCGCTGGCAAATCCTCATCTTTAAATAACTTTTGCGCAGGCTTTATCCACGGCACAATAGCTAAACTATAAAGAGCGATGCGATCAGGCATGAGCTCGCACGTTTGTTCGATCATCCTGCGAATTTTCGTTTCATCTTGGGTGGGTAGACCATAAATCAAATCAAAGTTCACACTCTCGTAGCCGAGCCTGCGTGCCTCTCTAGTGATCTTCTCGGTCATCGCAAACGGTTGGGTGCGATTGACCAGACGCTGCACTTCGCTGTCAAAATCCTGCACGCCCAGACTGATCCTATTAAAGTGCATCTCGCGCAATGCCTCGAGCTGATCCACCGTGGTACGGCGGGGATCCACTTCGATGGACCCTTCGAAATCATTGTGGTCCATGTTGACGTCTTTATAAAGTTCACTCAATAAGAGCTTCAGGTTTTCAGCGGATAAAAACGTAGGAGTTCCACCACCCAGGTGCAAATGCTTGAGTGGACGCGCGGTAAATCCCGGCACGTGCTTTTTATAGGCCTTCCACTCTTTAAGAAGCTGTTGCACATAGGGCTCTTCGCGGCGATGATTTTTTGTAATCGAAGTATTGCAACCGCAAAACGTACACAATGTTTCGCAAAACGGTATATGAACATACAGGGCCCACGATGTATCGTGAGCGTTCATGTTCTTGTTAAGAAAACCCAGCCACTCCTCCCGTGTAGGATTGTCGGACCAGTATGGCACCGTAGGATAACTCGTGTAGCGCGGTGCCGGCACATCGTACTTATTAAATAGATGACTCATTGAGGAAATACCTCACGAATGTACTGCACAAAGTAGCGCACATGCTCTTCCGGTGTCTGCGGCAAAATTCCGTGTCCGAGTCCACAGATCCAACCGGCACGCTGCTCGGGAGTGAGCTCTACGAAGAGCATCGCCCATGCCTCCAGCGCCTTTTTATAATCGGCGGTTGGTAAAAATAAAAGCTGCTGATCGAAGTTCCCCTGCACAAAACCCGGCGCTTCGTTCAAAACATCCGGCAAGTGCCAACGATGATCCACACCTACTCCGGAAAACGAGGTGTGGCTAAAAACCGCACGCACGTGCTCCCAATTTGTGTTTTTAGAATAGTACCCGAGCTTTCCGGGAAACTTCGCCGAAAGGGATTTCAACAAAGGGAGAACATAGGTTTTAAAATCGAGCGGCGATAGATCGCCCGTCGAAGTGTCGAGCACCATCACCACTTCCACCCCACCGTTCAACTGGAGCTGAATATTCTCCATGAGGAGCGGCATCAGTTTGTCGCTAAAAGCTCCGAACAACGGCAAATGCTTTTTAACCCCTGTGACTTCGTGATGTCCCACGGTGGCGTAGGAAAAAAGCGTCCAAGGTCCACCCACAAAACCAATGAGGCTTTTGTCTTTAGGGAGCTGCTTTCGTGTAAGGCGGCAGGCCTCTTCCTGAAAACGCAATCCATCGAGTGCGGCATCCCCTGTCTTGAGTTTTTTGACATCGTCGAGAGAGGACAGATTCCAATCGAGCTTTGGACCAGGAACATAATCAAGCCCCATCCCCATCACTTCGAGCGGAAATAACAAATCACTAAATAAAATTGCCAAATCAAAATCGAAGTCCTCTACAGGGCCCAGGGCCACCTCGCAAGCCAGGACAGGGTTTTTACAAAGGTCGATAAACGAATTTTTAGAACGTAAGTTTTGGTAGTGCTTATGGTAGCGACCCGCCTGGCGCATGAACCAAATGGGCGGCTGGTTTTGTGGAATCTTTTTGATCGCATTTTGAAATTTCGAATTCATTCACGTCCTCCCATCCATTGGTAGCCAACGCCGCGAATGGATTTGATGTAATTGTGGTCCTCGTCGCCCAGTATTTGACGGATCTTCACAATCACGTTGTCGATGGTGCGATGAGACGCCGTTTCGGGCTCATTGAGTGCATTTAAGATGTCGTCGCGGCTGATCACCGCCGGTGCTTTCTCTACCAAGAGCTTTAAAATATTAAATTCTTTGTCATTAAGAAACGTAATTTCGCCGCTACCACTCTCCACGGACCGGCTCGTGAAATCGATGGTGTAACCATTGGCCTTAACGGTGACATTGAGGCTCTCGAGCAATCGATTGAGCTTTATTAGCAACTCCTGAAACAAAAAAGGCTTGGGAATAAAGTCGTAAACACCGCCCTGAGCACCCTTTAAACGATTTTCTGGAGAATTGAGCGCGGTCATAATGATGGTGGGCACTTTTAACTGCTCCATCGCCGTAAATCCATTACCATCAGGAAGATTCAAATCCACAATGGCAGCCACTACCGGCGCAGTTTGTAAAGCACCAAACTCGGCGAGAGACTTTGCCCACAGCACAGCGAACCCGTTCGCCTCGAGCTGTCGCTTGAGCGATCCACCTAGCTCCAAATCGTCTTCGATCATCAGTAGCGAGCGGCTCATACAGCGCGCTCCTTTTGGAGTGGCAGATGGAGCTCCACCTGAACACTGCCGTTCTCGGCTTTTGAAAATAAAATTCGGCCGCCTAATTTTTCTGACCACTGACGGATGAGGTAAAGCCCAATACCGGTGCCAGCAGCTGTGGGATTGATAGTGTGCCCTGCCTTATTAAAATCAAAGTCTGTGGGCTTTCCATTGTCGGTGACAGTCACGGTGTAATCAGTACCCACATCTAATTTAATTTTAAACTCGTCTGCCGCAGCATGAATCATGGCATTGCTGATCACGTTGCGGAGAATACTTTCAAAACCCGTGGCGTCGGTGTAAACAGGTACCGAACCGCTCAAAGTGATTTTGATCGTGGGCCAATACTGATGAAGGCGCATCACCAGGGATTTGAGTTCGACCTTTTCCAAATGAACCGGACGGCGATGAAACTGCGCCATCGTTAAACTGTTTTCAAGTTGAAACTCCAAGCCCAGAATATTTTTTTGAAACGAGCGCACTGCCTCGGGCGACGTTTTTGTTGTGAGTTCCTCCGATTGCAGAAGTAGCCGAGTGATGGAGGTCTTCATGTCGTGAGTGAAGGTGGTAAAAAATAAACGGACTTGATCGAAGCGGTGTTTCTCGCGAATAACAAAGTAAATGAGCATGGACCCGCCACCGATCAGCAAAAGGATCAGCACGCTGCCTTCCATTAAAAGCATGTCGTGTTGTTTTTTTAGACTGCCCTCTCCAATGTATTCCTGAAGCTGCAAGATCAAACGTAAACTAAAAATCATCCACCATGCGGCCAAGGCCACAACAAAGATCAACCATGCGATACTGGCCCACAGGAGCACACTCCACTTTTTCATCAGCTGCTTTTTGCCTTTTTATTTTTGACTTTACCAATGGCTTTATCCAGTTTGCCCAGGGCCTCGCTCAACACCTCTGGCGTGTGAGCCAACGATAAAAAACTCACTTCAAAACCGCTCGGGGCCAAATATATTCCGTCATCCAAACAGGCGTGAAATAATTCTTTAAACGTTTCGATATGATCCTTGGTGATCTGCTCAAGGCTCGACGGCTTGTCCGTGTCTGTATTGCCGTGAATCCAAAACAGCGATGGATACTGAGCGATATTCATATTGAGGTCGTGGCGTTTAAAGACAGAGAGCAGTTCGTTTGTGAACGTCTCGGTGGTTTTTGTCAGCGCATTCCAGGCGTTTTCGCGTTTTGCTTTTTTAAGGGTGGTAAGCCCCGCAACCATGCCCACGGGATTGCCACTCAGAGTGCCGGCCTGATAGACCGGCCCACTGGGGGCGACCAGATTCATGAGATCTTTCTTGCCACCGTAGCAGCCCACCGGGAATCCACCGCCCATGATTTTTCCGTAGCAAACCAGATCGGGAGTGATGCCAGTGAGTTCTGCCATTCCACCCATGGCGACTCGGAATCCACTGATGACCTCATCAAAAATAAGAAGCGTGGAATTGGCTTTGCACAGTTGTTCTATCTTTTTTAAGAATTCATTTTTTTGAATGAGCAAACCAAAATTCGCTGGTAGCGGCTCAATGATCACCGCCGCAATTTGCCCGGCGTTCTCTTGAAACACGCGCTCTAGCGCAATCACATCGTCGAGGGGCGCCACTAGTGTTTCACCCGCCACGCGCTCGGACACCCCCGCACTGTCGCTTGCGGCCGAGCCCGCAAGGCCACTTCCCGCTTTGACCAACAGTGAATCGGAATGGCCATGGTAGCAACCTTCGAATTTTAAGATTTTTTGGCGACCAGTCGCCGCTCGCGCCACGCGCAGCGCACTCATCACTGCTTCCGTACCTGAACTCACAAAACGCACTTTCTCGAGCCACGGTATTTGCACTGTGATCCACTCAGCAAGCTCGAGAGAATACGGCTCGCACGCCCCAAAGGTCCATGCCGTATCAATCATGCGCAACACTTCCTCTTGAACTTCCGGATCGCGATGCCCTAGTAGCAGTGGCCCAAAGCTCATGCAAAAATCGATATAGGATTTTCCCTCTACGGACTCCAGCCGCGCGCCTTTTGCAGATTTAAAAAAAACCGGCGTGCCGCCAACACTTTTAAATGCACGCACTGGCGAATGAACTCCACCAGGAGCTACATTTTGGGCGCGACGGAACAGTTCTTCTGAGCGTGTGGTCATAGATTATCCTCTCGATGGAGCCGTGTAAGATGTGTCCTGTTTCTGCCACTGCTCGAGATTTAAAGCAATGCGCGCCCGACCGCTTCCACCGTGCTGATCGAGCAATTTTTGCAGGCGCTTGTGGGTGTTGCCTGGCCCCGACCAATTTGTTTTTTGCGCAAGCCATGGATAGGTTTCGAGAGCGCGCTCAAAGGAGCTCCCGCTCATCCAATAGAAGTGCTCCCATGATGCTTCGAGCTTGGGAACTTGGGTCTTGGGCACAAGCCTATAGGTGCCGATCAGGGAACCTAGCACAAAAGGATCACCTTCGGCATGAGTCCACTTGACCCACTGGCGCGCCGTTTTATCGATGGTTGCTATGGCTGGATCTTCCTGCTCGCCCATGGAATCGCTGGTTCCATGCACCCACTGACCCCGGCGCGCAAGCCGCTTCCAGCTTTCAACCCCGCTCGTCCATATAATATTGGTTTCAGGATCCAAAGCGACGTCTGAGGGGAGCGCCACCGCACGTGCAATCCAGTGTGCATTGGCTTTTTTGTAGGCGTCAGGTGTGGGCAGCGTTTGCCGCTCGAACCATGTCGCCGATTTCACATCAGGTTGAAAAGTACCAGTCACTTTTTGCGATTCTAGAAGCGTGGTTTCGTCGATGATTTCTCCGGTATCACGCAAGCCCCTGGCCATAAACACAGTTCCGTAATCGCGCGGTAAAATGTTCACGCCGATTTTTTGATGGCAACCACCGCCCCAACCTTGCAAGTGCGAGCGCTCAGCGCTCACAGCGCGAAAGGTAGATTCGCAGTGTATGGCATTTAAAAGTTTATGCACATCGTGGCGGGAACGGCCCACCTCTATGGCGAGAGCGCCCTGAGCCGCGGCCGTGGGGTTTAAGCTCACCGGTAGAACCATCCACTGCAACTCCTCGAGAGCCCGGCGTAGGAATGTTTGTGTTTCAGAAAACTCGTCGCGATCGGCACTGAGCAGACGATCAAGGCCCGCTTTTGCGAGAATCAAACCATCGGCATCACTCTCCAAAAGTTTACGCACACGCGTTTGCACGTTGCCGCGCACAGAATCAAATTTGATTTTTGCATCAAACGGCAAAAGATCCTCGAGGCAGGCGCCCAAGTTGTACACCCGGCGTGGTGAGGAGGTAAGAATTTTTAGGTTTTTAGCAGCTCCTCGAGAGGCAATGCTCGATTTTTTAAACAACAATATGTCGCGCACATCGGCGCGCTTCATGGTAGCGGCGATCATTGTGTCGGGGCGCTCTTCCACCGGGAGATCCTTCCACGAGTGGACCACCATGTCCCATTTGCCCGTCACTAAACCTTGGTAAAAATCCTCGGTAAATACACCCTTCTCGGGCATTTTCCACAACGGATCATTTAAATTTTTGTCGCCCAGAGATTCACGGAATTCGTAGCGGACTTCAAGATCAGGAAACTTTTTTTTTAGGGCATCGCCGACGGCGTAGGATTGGATCCGCGCCAGATCACTTTTTCGCGATGCAATTACCAAACGCATATATCGTCCCAGCCAAAGGGGCGTAGGACCTCAAACAGCGAACGCTTGAGTGTGAGATCACTGATCTCGGCGAGAGCCTGAGCTTTAGAAATATGAATTTGTTTTTGATTGCTCTCGATAATGCGAAAAACTTGGTCGAGAGTCACGTAGCGGGAGAACTGCGAACAGGCATCCAATCGGCATTCACCGCGCAGATCGAGAACCATCTTCACAGCCGCAGGGACCAGCTCCTGAATGCGCTGAGAGTTCAGAGGTGCGGCAACAATCACCATGTCGGCCGTGATCTGTTCGGCGCCAATTTGTACAACGGAGATGCGCGGATAGCGCTCTCTAAGAGCTTCCGCTTTTTGCAAATCGCGGGCGTGAACGGTAACACTTTTACCCTCTTTGTACACCCAAGGTAAAAGTTCCTCGGTGAATTGGCCGGCACCAATAAAGGCCACCGAATGAAATTCTTTGGAATACTTGCGAACGACGCTGCCATAGGACTGGCCGCCTAAATCTTTTAAAAACTTATCGCGTGTTTTTTTTGTGTCGATGATCAGGTTGTCCATCACGACCTGAAGCGGATAGGACCACGACGTTTTGGCTTTAAACGCTTTAAACTGACCAAACACCTCGGTCTCCCCCACCACTGGGGAATGAAGGCCGCAAATAGTTTCGAGTAAAAATTGGTAGGCTTTTTCGCCAGTTAGGAAGTCAAATCCACTTGGAACTTGAACATTCTCATCACCCCACCGCAGCTGAATCAAACGCAGACATGTTTGAAATACGGCGCCATGCTCGGCGATCTTGTCCAGATCACCGGCTTCAGGATGTCGTTTGTGGAGTAACTGCAGACCCGCCAACATGTTTTCAATATAAGTGAAAACGAACTGATCTTTGTCACTGAAGTGTCATCGCAGAAACATATACTGCCACGCACCATCAATTTTCGCTAAGTCACCGAAATCGCTTAAAATTTGACAAACCTGGATTTTAGGCTGATCCTATTTTGGAACCAACCTAATCAGCTACACGGAGGTAGTCATGAAGAGTGTTTTCAGCGTTCCCGCAATTCTTTTAATGTTTCTTGCCATCCCTATCAGCCCCGCCCAAGCCCAATGGGACTCGCGCTTTGCGTGGGATCTCATCAGCGATATCGAACAGCGTGCCGCCAAATGCTCTAGCAACGATAGCGACAAAGCCAACATCGCCACTATTACAAAAAAGGTGAATTTGTTTGGCACATGGGTCGGAACTTTAGACGGCAACAGTGCTACCGCTGTGTTCTCCAAAGATGCGAGCGGAAACTACAAGGGCAAAGCCTCCTACGATGGCTCTGACTACGGCCCCTACACTATAAAAATTTGCGATGACAACGGCACTTTCTACGGCAGTGTTTTTGGCTACAAAGCGGTTTTCGAAGTGCAGTCTAAAACAAAAATCAAGGTGTACTCACCGCTCGACGCCAACGAGACGATCATCCTTAAAAAACAGTAAGCTCATTATAAAGCAATTCGCTCCACTCCATTCGTTTTCTCTAAAGGCCTGTCCACCGCAGGCCTTTTTTATAAAATGCGCTTCTAATGCTACTGCGAAATGCGCTTCGTTGGCGCGGCCCGCCGCTCCATCAAAGACGACACCACGATCGCAACAAAAATGAGAAACACGCCAAGAAACTGCACATCGACAAATACCTCTCTGAACACGATGGCCCCAAACACAATGGACCACACCACGCCGGCATAATTGTAGACCATTATCTTCGCTGCTTTCTCAAGCTGGTAGGAAATTGTCATAAAGTACTGAGCCGCCTGGGTTAAGACTCCAATCAGTAAAATGAGCAGCGCATCTCGAGCTGAGGGCGTCACCCATTCCAGCCACATCGGCACAATCATCATGGGAATACTGATAAACGGAAAATAAAAAACCACTACCATCGGGTGATCCGTCGTGCGCAAAATCCGCACGCTCGTGTAGGCACATGCCGCCGCCACCGCTCCCACCACGCCAATACCGGCCATCTCCCAACTCACCGTGGGATCCCATCCTTTCACCAAAAGCACTCCAGCGAAAGCGATAGCTAAAAGCACTGCATGCATCCATTGCGCTCGCTCTTTTAAGAGAAGATGCGCAATCAGAACAGTAAATAGCGGCGCCAAGTTCGAGAGCACAGACGCCATGGCCAGCGGAATCCTCTGCAAACAAAAGAACAGTGCGAACAGAGATACCGTTCCAAAAAAACCGCGCAACAATAATACACGGCGGTTGTTCCCGAGCAGTGGAATTTTCTTTTTGAGTAAATATCCACCGCTGATAAGAAAGGTCACCAGGCCGCGAAAGAAAACCAGTTCTGTGGCGGGTATATGAGGCAAATACTTAACGCAAATGTTGAGCACAGTGAACAGGAGCGAGGCGATTAGAATGTAGCGCACGGCAGGGCTCAACATCAGGCTTCCCAATGTGCCACGGTCCTCAATGGAGTCAATTGTTGACAGAAACTGCGCTTCGTCCTTTAATGCAGGACTATATGAAATGCCAATTGACGCTCGAAATCTACGGTGAAAAACACGTACTCACATCTGAAGACGATGAAACCATTTTAGATGCCGCCCTTCGAAACAATATTGATGCTCCCTACGCGTGTATGTCGGGAACGTGCAATTCCTGCCAAGCCCGCATCGTGACCGGCACCGTGGATATGGAAAACGCCGATGCTCTCAGCGACGATGAAATTGCGGCGGGCGAAATCCTCACCTGTTGCGCAAAACCGAACTCGGAAGTTCTGCACATTAAGTACCCTGAATAGTCAAAAATACTGTATCCTGAATACTGTGGCCCGCATTCAGGATACGGGCGCCTATATTCTGGATTCTGAAATAAAAAAAGCTCAGCATGTTCTGCTGAGCTTTTTTCGTTTTTCAATCTTACGACTGAAATTACTTCTTTTTAGTAGGGGGTGCGCCCGGAGCTGGAGTATCGTCTTTTACGATTTCGATAAGTTCAACTTCGAACTTGAGTGCAGCGCCTGGCTTGATCACTGGAGGTGCGCCGCGCTCTTTGTAAGCAATGGCCGCTGGGCAACCAAGGATGGCTTTACCGCCCACTTTCATTTTTTGAACGCCCTCAGTCCAGCATGGAATAACGCCGTTTAAAGGGAAAGTTGCAGGTTGGCCACGCTCACGTGAACTATCAAAAACTTTTCCGTCACGAAGTGTGCCGTGATAGTGAACTTTAACTTTGTCTGTAGCAGCAGGTGTTGCGCCCGTTCCAGGAGAAAGTTCTTTAAAGATCAAACCGCTTTCTGTTTTTTGTGCGCCAGCTTCTTTTGCCAAACCATCGAGAAACGTGGTCGCTTCTTTTGTTTCTTTTTCAGCGATAACTGCAGAACGTTTTTGGATCAAATCAGAAACTTTAACCAGTTGCTGTTTTACATCCACTTCTTCTTTAGCATCCTTCACGCCGTCGTTAAGACCTTTGCGGAAGACTTTCATCTCGCCATCAGTCAGTTGAAACATCTGCAACTTTTTGCCTGTTTCGTATGCGATGGAATAAACTGTTTTTTCGTCGTCAGAGCTCGGGCTTGCTGTTCCTTGGCAACCGACCAGACCGGCAGTTGTCAAAAGTGTTACCATTAATGCTGCAATTCTCATTGTTTCTCCTTTAGGAAATGTATCTCTCATAATTAAGGATATAGGCGAAGAATTCAAACTTATTTTATAGACATTTAGCAGCGTAACTCCCTACCATGAGCTGTGCGCATCGTTTATTTTCTAAAAAAAATCAATCGTAGCCAGTGGTCCTGGGCCCTCGCCGACTGGGCCAACTCCGCCTACACCACCACAGTGATAGCGGTGTTCTTCCCGATTTTTTTTAAACTCTATTGGGCTAAGGACATGCCGGCACACGAAAGTACCTTTTATTTGGGCATAGTGAACTCTTTTACAAGCTTTGTGCTTTTAATTTGTGCACCAATGTTGGGGGCAATAGCTGATTTGGCAGGCACGAAAAAGAAATATCTGTTTCTATCCACGGCAATGGGTGGTCTTGGACTTATTCCCTTTTATTTTTTAGAGGAAGGTTGGGCCTACTGGGCGTTGTTCTTTTTTACTCTGTCTAATTTAGGCTACTGGGCCAGCAATGTATTTTATGACGCTCTCCTGGTGGATGTGGCCACAGAAGCGGAAATGTCTCCGCTCTCGGCCATCGGCTTTTCGCTGGGCTATTTGGGCGGCGGCATTCTCCTCATCGCTAACGCCGCCGCGGTTCAATCACCGCAAACATTTGGTCTGAGCGATAAAGCCATGGCCGTTAAGTGGTCCTTCATCAGTGTTTGCGTGTGGTGGTTTTTATTTAGTGTGCCGTTATTTTTGTTTGTAAAAGAAAAAAAACAAACTCCGCGAACCGTTTCGTTTAAAGGAGTCGCCCGCGAACTTCGTAAAACCATGGGCCATCTCTATCAGCAAAAAAGCCTATTTTGGTTTTTACTCGCCTACATTTTTTATATCGATGGCGTGAACACTATAATTAAAATGGCCGCGGACTTTGCGCTCAACATTGGGATGGACTCCGGAGATCTCATTTTGGCGATTATAATGGTGCAGTTTATCGGCTTTCCCGCCACATTGTTTTTCGCCTGGATTGCGAAAATGCGCGGCGATTTATTCGTCATCTACACAGGCCTTGCCATCTACACCGGAATCACTATCTATAGTACGTTTGTATCCACACCCACCGAGTTTTATATTCTCGCAGGAGCCCTGGGCCTTACTCAGGGAGGATTACAAGCCATGAGCCGCTCGCACTTTGGAAAAATGGTGCCTGAACGCCGCGCTGGAGAATTTTTTGGAATTTACAACATGGTGGGCAAATTCTCCGCCGTGCTCGGGCCACTCGCCATGGCAGTTATAAGCTTACTGAGCGGCAATGCGCGCGCCTCTCTGTTTGTGGTCATCATCTTTTTTATTATTGGCGCTTTCTTTTTGAGGAAGTCTGTTCGTGCTGATATAAAACCTGCATGATTGACCACGTCACCAAGTGTCTCGGACACAGAGGGGTGCAACGGACATGACTCTCGACGACACCTATTATAGAAAACTTTCTCCACTCGCGGCGCGCGAGCAATTGGTGACTCTGTTACAGAATGCCCATGCGGGGGAGCGTGCCGCGGCCAATGCGTATTGGGGACATGCCCATTCACTTTTTGTAACCAATAAGGGTGAGCGCCAGGAAATTTATCAGATCTATCTTGAGGAACTTCACCACCGCACGCGCCTGCGCCAGATGCTCGCGGACATGGGAGAAACGCCGCGCATGGGGCGCGAAGTCGGTATGTATATAGTGGGATTCACCATTGGATTTTTATGTCTGTTTGGTGGATGGTTCGTTCCAATGTATGGCGCAGGAAAGCTTGAGAGCACAAATGTTGTTGAGTACGAAATTGCCGCGCGCCTGGCGTTTCGCGCCGGGCTGCCGCACTTGGTGAATGAACTTTTGTTTTTTGCAGAGGTCGAGTGGGATCACGAAGATTTCTTTTATCGTAAAACTATTTCGCACCCACTTCACCGCTACAGCCGTTTATGGATCCGACCAGCTCCCCGGGAGAGCATTCAATCCAGCTATCAAAAGGCGACACTGGTACCGATCCAAACCGAATCAACGCGTCTTTAAAATGTTTTCTGCAAATAGTAGTTGCCGCTTTGCGACTGAAAGTCCGCATTCAAAAGGGATACCTCTAAATGATCGAAGAGTCTCATCAGGGGCTCACGGCGGCGCTTAAAGATCTGCTCGCGGGACAGCAGATCCTGCCGTTCAAAGCTACTGGTAGAAGGCGACAAACGCTCGACAAAGCGCGAGGGGGGCTTCCAGCGTTGAGCGCTATAGGGCTCATCGGCCGCCGCAGGATCTTCGAATAAAAAATACGCATAGCCGAGGTTTTTAAAATAGCTTTTAAAATCAAATCCCTTTCTGTTGGCAAATGGCTGTAGCGGCGCGGCCTCTCCCACCTGATCCAAACTATAAATGGGATTGCGTTTTTGATCGAGCAGATAGGGCGCAGAAACAAACACAACAATCGGTTCCCCCTGAGGCACTAGTTCTTGGAGCTCAATGAGTGCGGAAGCTTTCTTTTCTTGGAGTTTAATTATGGAGGCCATATCCTGGTGTTCGCGCATTAAAAGATCGCGCTGGACGCCTGCCCTTTCAAACACTGTTGTGGCGTACGCGCCACTGAAAACAAATGCCGCCATCAACGCTCTCCATTTTTTTACGCGGCCGTCGCGGCGGAGTTTGTACAGCTCGAATGCCAGGTATAGGTTCGTCGGTATAAACAGCGTGGCCATGTGCCGAAGGCCACTGGTCATCTCAACTCCGAGAACACCCCAACCCACCGTAAAATAAAATACCAACGCTGCACCGCTTGCGACTAAAACTCCAACAGACCGCGGTCGCGATCCGCAAATGAGCGCTGCCAAAAGTGGCGTTAAAAATACATTGGCCTTCATTCCCAGATTCAAAAAAAATAAGGCGTTGGATTCAAGATTTCCGCCTCCGCGAAACACGCCAATGTCTATCGCGTGTCCTCGCCACAGCGGATACAGTGCAGAACCCGAACTCCAATAGGAGGCCAATAAAAACGGCGCCAAAAAACCAATGTAGATCGCGCCAGAGACAAGGACACTTTTGCAATGGCGCCTAAATATGAGCGTCCCAGCTAAAGCACCAATATAACAAAAAACAAATGGAGGATTTATTCCCTTGAGGGTCGTTAAAGTCGCAAGCAACAGGGATAATATCAGTGGGAGACGTTTTAATTCCGAATGTGCCCACTTCAACTCATTCTGCAAATACCCGCCGGCTAACACAATCACCGCCAAAATATAAAAAGCACTGGACGACTGCGCCGATATATTTTCGCGATGCTGCTCAGTGAGTAAAAAGACCATGGCCAGCGCCACAAGCACCATGCCCTCGCGGCCGCGATACTCTCCCAGGGTTTTAACCGCGTAGGCGTAGAAAAACCCCAAAATAAAGACATTGATAAATCCGGTTTCAAATATAGGCGCAAACTCGACAGGCTGAAAGGTCACAAAGTACGATTGCGCAAGCGACTGCCCACCCAGCGAGTTCAAGCGGCGCATGGCGAACGGAGCGATCATATCGGCGCGATCGAGCACGGTGCGAATTTGGTGAAGATAAAACAATGGGTCATCGAAAATGTCGAACAACGGAAATATCAGCGCTTTTAAAAAGAGAATGGCCCAAACTGTAAGAACTACGCCGACCACTGTAGCTTTAGCGATGGAAAGCGATGGCAACGTCCACGCGTTTCGCGCATAGCCCACAAAGAGCATCACTCCGAAACCCACCACGATACAATTGTGAATGCGGAAATCAAAATGCAGAAAACTCACATTGACGGCCGCACAGAAAATCCCGATGGAGAGCCCCAGCAATCCATAGAGCGGCCAACCGAACTGGCTGTAGAGAAATTTTCCCTTACGGTAACAGAGGCGACTTCCCAGACCAATAAAAGCCAAGGAAATCACCACCGCCTGAAGACACGCAAAGTTTATCTGAACAGCGACATCCGCATCGAACATGTTCCCGCTTATTCGTGGGCGTGCAGTCCACCGGTGTGCGTGACGTATTCTTGTTGGCTAAAGTCATCCACTTGAATGGCATCCCAACGCAACTCCGCCGCTTTTTTCACCTGATCAAATTCTTCGCGGGTGATCACATTGGCTTTTAAAGCCTCATCGTAAACCTTGTCCCCTTTGATCTTAGGAATGGTTTTCGCGCGAACCGCTTTACGCACTTTCTTTTCAATCGCCTCTGCTTTTTTCACCGCTTTGAAGGCGTTGTCGATACGTGTGATAGCCTCTTTGTCGTTTTTCGGGAGATAAATGCCTTCAGTCAAACGATCACGCTGTGGCGTATCCTGTTGAATGAGATCAGCAACCTTGTGACTGGTGTAATCGCTCGGCCCCGTAGAGATGGTATTGAGACGAACCCACCAACTTACTGGACCGCGCAGAAACCACGTCAACCCTGGAATCGACATACTCATAAAGATGGCTTCAAACGCTTTTTGAATCTGATGAAGAGCGTGGTCCAAAGCATACTTGGCCACTTGGTAGTCTTCTGGCTTTTGATCATGCTCATAACGGCGAAGAGCCGCTGTCGCCAAATACATCCAACCCAAAACATCGGCATAGCGACCGGTGATTTTTCCACGCGTCTTCAAACCGCCGCCCATAGTGCCCATTGCAATATCCGACATCAATGCAAAAACCGCGGATGCCCACGATAATTTTTGATAGTAGCGACGAAGTTTGCCACCCGGAGTGAAGCTCAAGTACGCGCGCGTCCAGCTCAACACGAATGCACGGAAGGTATTGTGCACAATATGACCAATGTGACCCCAAAACGCCGTATCGAATGCCTTAACATCGTTCTTTTCAACGGCGGCCACTTCATCATATGCAAACGGATGTGCTCTCAAAGCGCCTTGTCCAAAGATGATCAACGTGCGAGTCATTATGTTTGCGCCTTCTACGGTAATGGCGATGGGCACAGCTGTGTACCCATGAGCAATGGTATTGCGCGGACCGCGAGAAATCCCCGCACCGCCCATAATATCCATACCGTCATTGAGCACCGTGCGCATCATCTCGGTATTGAAGTACTTAGCGATGGCTGTGATCACCGGCGGCTTGATCCCTTTGTCGAGAGCTCCCGCCGTAAATGTGCGACACGCTTCCATGAGGTATGTGAGCCCCACCATTCGCGCCAGCGGCTCTTCCACACCTTCTAATCGTCCAATCGAAATACCAAACTGTTTGCGGTTGGTGGCATGGGCTGAGACCACCCGTGTGGCCATCTTACCCGCTCCTGCACCCTGTGACGGAAGGGAAATACCCCGGCCAGCGGCCAAGCAATCCATCAACATCGTCCAACCATTTCCACAGCCACTTTCTCCGCCCACAACATCGTCAATACTGATCACAACATCATTGCCTTGGGTCGGACAGTTGTAGAACGGCACACCCAATGGATCGTGGCGACGGCCAATGACCACTCCCGGCGTCGTTGAGGGAATGAGGGCGCAGGTGATTCCCACGTCTTCGCCTTTACCCAAGATGTTGTTGGGATCGCGCAAGCGGAACGCCACTCCGAGGAGTGTGGAGATCGCTGCAAGAGTGATCCAGCGCTTGTTCCAGCTCAATTTAATATACAATTTGCCGTCTTTTTTAAACAGTTCACCGGAAGACGTCAGTGACCCGGCATCGGATCCAGCACCCGGCTCAGTGAGAGCGAAGCAGGGGATCTCATCGCCGCTTGCAAGTCGCGGTAAATACTTTTTACGCTGCTCTTCGGTCCCGTAATGCAGAAGCAGTTCCGCTGGCCCTAGAGAATTGGGCACCATCACCAAAACGCCGAGCCCCACCGATCGCGTGGAAAGTTTTGCAATCACTTCCGAGTGGGCTAGAGCCGAAAAACCTAATCCGCCGTAAGACTCAGGGATGATCATGCCGAATAATTTTTCGCGCTTGATAATATCCCAGGAGGCTTTAGGTAACTCGCGTGTCTCCCACAAATCCCAATCGCTGGTCTTGGCGCAGATCTCATCGACCTTCTCGCCAATAATCTTCGCTTCTTTGTCAGTGAGAACCGGATACGGTTCCTTGAGAATTTTTCTAAAATCGGGATTTCCAGAAAACAAATCCGCATCGACCCAAACAACCCCGGCCTCCAGCGCCGCCCGTTCAGTGTCGGAAATTTTTGGAACAAGCTCCAGCGCCCGCATCGCCTGAAGCACCCAGCGCGATAAGATTTGTGCACGCAAAAATGGAATATTGCCGATCACCGCCACCACTAAAAATGCAATCATCAGCCAAATCGGCGCATCGAACCCAATCAGCAAAACCGCGCCCACTATGGACCACAGCAAAAACGGTGCACCAAAATATCCTAAAAGAACAAGCGCCAAAATCGCACCAGCGACATACCAGGCAAAGCAGTCGCCCAACATAAAACCGAAAATCGTGTTGATATCCAAGTGGCCTCCTCATGGCTGTAGAACTCAATAGATAGATTGAATGTAATAAAAAACCCACGAATGAACAAGAATTATAAACACTTACGCTCCTTACCTGCCCCGCAAACTAGCCCCGAAATTGCGCACACCGGACCAATGTCCAAGTGCCGCAACGGCACGATCCCCGTCGCGGCTAATGGGTTCCAATTTGGGTCATAAGAAAACCTAAACACTCCTCATCTAAACGAATAATTTTTATTTTTATAAATTCGTGGTTAAAACAGTCTTGGATTCACGAGAACGTTTTCCCCAAAAACACTTGTGAAGAGAGATTACCCCAATCTCGAATGACCCCCAATTAGAGATCCCCCAAATACATCTCAAAATTGATAAACTCTCGGAGCCCCCCTCCGAGAGATTACTTTTTTTAAAAACAGATATCCGAACTCAGAAACCTGATCAGATCTCAGCCAGATAACTGCTATCCAACACGCACAGTTTCAACCCATCCACCACACCCCCAAAGTGAACAGCCCCGCCTCACCCAACAAGAGAGCTCGGGTTTTTATTCCTTTTAAATTCTGATGTGTTTTTTGAGCGGGCTCACGAGAGCGGGACGCGATCGCCAGCGGCGACGAGTGCGCAGGCCAGGAGGGCCGTCCGCGCAAAAAGCACATCAGAATTTAAAAGAAATAAAAACCCGAGTGAGCGGCGCATTAGGACTCGGCTCAAGTCTGTGAACGAAGTTTGCAACGAAGACAAGCACTGGGGGTTCATCGTGTCTCACTTCAAAGAACAAATAAAAGATGCCGTACTTACTCGTTTGGAACAAATTCGCTCATTTCTGAAATCGGTCAATCAATGCACACTGTGCACGGAACCACTCACTTTAATCCATGAGATCGATGAGTTAAGCTCGTCTGTTAAAGAAGTGGCTTACTGCTCAAAGTGCAAATTGACTGTGCGCGAAAAAGACCACGCCCTCCACTGATCTGACGCTTTTTATAGCCGAAGTTTTGTCGAAGTTTCGCCGTCAATTTCTTGTCGGCGTCAAATTGACGGCACCTCACAAACTCTCAACACTTCTCCATGCAATTGTGATTGAATCCTCCTCTGAGTCGTCCTACATTAAATTCCTATGTCGCACTTTAGAATTTCTTTTCTCACTCTCTTTTTCGCCGTATCCTCAACCTTTCCTGCTCAAGCAGCGGATTCCAAAAAGGATTCCGAGGTAAAAGTCGAATCTGCAAAAGGTTCAAAAAAAACAAAGGATAAATCAGTGAACACTACGGTCATTATCGAAACCTCTTTAGGAACCATCGAAGCCGAGTTGTGGGCCGACAAAGCTCCCGTCTCCGCTGCCAACTTTCTTGCCTACACCGATGAAAAATTCTACGACGGCACTATCTTTCATCGCGTGATCCCTGGCTTTATGATTCAGGGGGGCGGGATGACCCAGGATATGAAAGAGAAGCAACCGCACGCACCCATTAAAAACGAAGCGTCTGCGGAGCTTAAAAATCTCAAAGGCACACTGGCTATGGCGCGCACGATGGAAGTCAACAGTGCGACCAGCCAATTTTTTATCAACACTGTCGACAACGCATTTTTAAATCACGCTGGCAAATCGCCACAAAATTACGGTTATGCCGTTTTCGGGGCTGTGACGAAAGGAATGGACGTGGTTGAAAAAATCGAAAAAGTTTCAACGACGACAAAAGGTTTTCATCAGGACGTTCCCGCAGAAACAGTATTGATTAAGAGCATCACTAGAAAAAAATAAATGGAAGAGCAAATCCTCAGTTGGTTCTCACAGTTCGTCTATCAGCCCTATGTCGTTTATGGCGCCATACTGGGCTTTATGACGATTTGTGCGCTCGGAGTGCCGATTCCTGAGGAAGTGGTGATTATCTCCGCAGGCCTTGTGGGCCACATGGCTTTAAATCCTCAAGAGTATCCACCGCCCTATCCGGGCGCTCACGCCGTCGATCCTTACACACTGGCGGTGGTGACTTTTGCGTCGGTCATTGCCACCGATTATTTGATTTTTTCTATGGGAAAGTTTTTTGGCCAAAAGATCATGCGCAGCGAGCGCTTTAAAAAATTCTTCACCGAAGAAAAAACCACTAAAATTACCACATGGGCCCAAAAATATGGTTTTTTTGCTCCCAGCGTTTTCCGCTTTATTCCGGGTGTTCGATTTCCAGGGCATCTCATGTGCGGAGCGCTCGGCATTCCGGCATGGGCTTTTTTACTCACCGATGGCATTGCCGCTCTGATCTCCGTGCCCACACAGGTTCTTTTGGTTTCCTTCTATGGCCAGGATATTCTCGACAAGATGAAGGAATTTAAAATCTTCGTTTTTGCGGTTCTTGCGATTGTGGTTGTGATATTTTTGATTCGCAGATTCTTCTTTTCCAAACCTGAACCGACTCCTCAAAACTAGCTCGTGCACGATCGGCGGCCACCACTGCGCGGCTCGGATGGCCAATCCTGGAATCAAACCTCAAGAATCACTTATGAATATTCACTATTTTCCCAATTCACAGGACCTAGGTCGCAGATCTAGACTTTTATTTTTATCTATTTAATAGGACAATTTTTGTGGGGCCCATGAAGGACCCTTACCGGTTATAAAGGGAGTTGTATGTTATCTATCATCCTGCTTTTCGTTGGGATTGCTACCGCTGACCACGAACAAAACAATTTCGTTGCCGTTGAATGGGCCACCCAAGCCGACGGAACGGTTTTTCTGGTTCCAGCAGCTGTTCAACAAGCGGCTTCCGATGCAGCCAATTTAGATCGAATGCCTGCAGGCCAAGATCTTCCCCCACAGGATCCCTACTATCCACCACCACGCCCGCCAAAATACAAAAAACCAAAAAAACCCGTGCCCCATAAAGGTCGCCATAAGGGCCTCGGAAAATACTCGTGTATAAAAACAGGCTTTATGAACGCCGGCGAAGGCGATGTTTCCAATAAATTTATTGCAATGCTTGCCGTGCAATCGAAAACTCGCGCAAGCCATTTTGGTTACACCAATGATCAAATCGACAACGTGGTTCTCCGCGAAACAATTTTTACCGCGGCAGCGCTCGGCCCATGTAAAGGAAGTAGCTATCGTTTTAACTCCAGCGAAGCCGCTCGCGCAGAACAGTGGCTCGATTCACCTCGGCCCAGCGTCGACCGCGATGACTACAAAGAAGTCTTCCAAATGGACAGCCGCCGCGTGGACGTTACGGTTAAATCCTTCAACTCCACTCCTTTCAGCATCCAGAGAGACTGGAAATATTGGAACAAAAAATCTCCGGCCTACAGTTGCTCCACGCCTTACAATGGAAAAAAACGTATAAACTTGTGCCAACACATGGTCCGCGCTTGTGGCGCTATCGAAGTGGGTTGCGAGCGCGGTTACGTTGAAAACATCGAAAACAACAACGGCGGTGGCGGCGATGGCAACAGCGGCGGCAATGACGGCGGTGGCAACTCCGGTGGTACTGGTGGTAGCGACGGCGGGACCAGCGGCGGCGATACCGGTGGTGGCAACACGGGCGGTGACACCGGCGGTGGCAACACGGGCGGCGATACCGGTGGCAACACTGGCGGTAGCGACAACGGAGCTGGCACCGATGGTGGCTCCTCTGGGAATGCAGAATCAGGATCTGGCAGCAACGAGGGCGCAGGGCACGGCGGTGATGCCGGCGGCGGCCATGGCGGCGGTCCAGGCGGAATGTAGTTAGCGGCCCGCAACGGGCCTCTGCTCCTTCGTCCAGTCATTTAACTTTTACACTCAAACTTCCGATCTCTCCTTGAGACACCTTTAAGGAGAGATCTATGAGATTCAATAAATTAGAACCTCGACGAGCGGTAACTGTAAAAGTAGCGGCAGTGATATCTGCGGCCCTACTCACATGCGGTTTTGCCACTGAGATTCCACTCCCACAAGACTCCAGTTCCAGCGCAGCGCCCTTTGAATCCCGCGAGCCACAAGCGGTCTATTCCACGGATCCCCAGCAAATGGCCCGCGACGTTGCCTCAGTCCATTTTCCCATGCTGACCTATGCGCAGATCTACAAAATGCCCTCGAAAGATGTGGTTCGATACTATCGAAACCTCCATAAACTGATGGCCGAACTTGAGCGCTTTCAGCTGACCGATAAGAAATCAGATAAAGTTGCGCGTGTGCTCCAGCAACTTTTTTTAAACGAGAGCCACGCAGGCTCCGAATCACTTCCACCGTACAAGGTGGGCACAGAGTGTTTGATCGGTGGTTACTGGGGCCAGTGGACCTATCGCCGTGATATCCCCGGTATCAGCAACAAAAATGGAATGACCTGTAATTCTCCCAATCGCTGTTCTTTACCCGGCGATAGCGGAGGCCAGCAATCGGGTCACATGTGCAATCCCAAATATTTTACCTACGCCAACTCCTCAAGCCGCAGTGAATGGTGCGTGAATCTAAAAAAGGATCTCACTTCTAACGGCTGTATTGCACTCCTGGAAAAACGCTACAGCGAAATGTGTGATGGGCACGATCAAGAGTGTCGCCCGTTTGCCGACCACTTTAAACGCAGCATTCTTCAAGCTATCGCCGCCGATGCCAAGTACCAGGGAATTTCAGAGGGCGAAGCCATCGATCAGTATAAAAATGAAGTGTTCACAGAGTTTTCGCGCATCCGCGATTATTGCGGAGATACGAAAGTCGATTGGGATCGTCACTCTGCAGGCCAACAGTACTCCTGTTTTCGCTTGATGAGCCACTACCAGCAACTCCAAAGAACAGTTGCGGAGATCGCTCCGAAACCCGCACCACAGCCACTTCCTCCACCGCGCTACACTCCACCACCGGCGGGGAACAACTCTCCCGATTCAGCGCTCGGTCCTTATGCGTGTATCAAGCAAGGGCTGGTTGCTGCGGGCTACACCCACGCGTCTAATCGCGCCATCGCCATGTTTGCAGTTCGCGCGAAAGATCAGGCCGATGATAGCTTCTTTAGCTGGATGTCTTCTGGCCAGCGCCGTCAGGACAACACCATGACGAACACTATTCTCGCCATATCAGGAGTTGGTGTGTGCCAAGGAATGCCATTAAGTGCTGATGAAGCTCGACGAACCAACTACTGGTTGTGCAAAGACAAATTGAGTGATCTCCATTCCGGAGAATACAAACGCATCTTTGGTGTTGAGCCACAAAGAGTGATTCCACGCGGTGGATGGTCTAACTACGATTTTAAACAGCGCCGCGGGGCCTGGGAATCCAATGTGAACCATCCCGACATCCGCAGCTGTCCACGGAAACCCACGGCTTCTGAAAGCTTGCGCATTTGTCGCATCATGCACCGCGCGTGCAGAATGGACGAGCAAGGCTGCGAATTTAGAATTCCCGAGCACGGCGGCGGTGACGGTGGCAACGGCGACACGGGTGGTCCTAGTGGCCCTGGCGGTCCCGGCCCTGGAAACACCACTGGCCCCAGCGGAAACGCAGAATCTGGCGCCGGCAGTAACGACGGCGCAGGTCACGGCGGCGATGCCGGCGGCGGGCACGGATCAGGACCTGGCGGTTAGAAAGAAGGGGTTGCGAGAGCAACCCTTTTTTTATTCGCGGTAGAAAACCGTAAAACGCGTTTCAACGCCGCTATTTTCCATATCTAACATTTCCATGCGCTCGTAATTGTCGTGTTCTAACCACACATTGCGCGGAGTGAGTAACCCGATGCGCTCGGGTGTGTACACATGAACAATCTTGTCGAGCACGTCCTGGAAGTAGGAGCGTGCACCTGTAGTCTTTAGGCGTTTTCCATAAGGCGGATTGCACACCACAACACGGGGACTTTCGGATCTCCCCAGCTTTGGCGCCTTAAACAGATCCATCACTTGAATCATCATGGGAACGCCTGCCACCTCGCTATTGTGCTCGAGTATTTCCGTATTGCGTTTCGATTGATCGCTCGCGTACAGAGTCCACAGCGGGCGAACCCCCGTCTCTTCTTTTTTAACAGAGATGGGATTGGGCCATTTCTCAAAGATAAATCCGCGGCGAAGAAGCGCATCGCGATTATAGGCTTCAATCAAAAACGTTCCTGAGCCCGCCATAGGATCAATAATATCTGCGGGTGATGAGGGATCAAGGCCCTTGAGGAGCAGTTGCAAAAGGCCCGAGGCGATATTGTCGCGCACCGGAGCCTCCCCCACCCACTTGTCGTAGCCACGGCGATAGAGATCCTCGCCTGAGGTGTTCACGCTGATGGTGCACACATCGCGAAAAAAGCGAATAAAAACGCTGCCGCCATTTTGTTTGGGTTTGTAGGGAACCAGATCATATACCGTTTCTTCGAGCGATTTCTTAAAACGTAAAAAGGAACTGCGCGAACTCACGTGCACGTCACCGAGTGGAGCAAATTCGCTAAGCTTGGCTTCACGAACCAGGTCTTCAAACTCTTTTTCGGTTTTGGTTTCGCGCTCTATCACGCGCAAGAGTATGCGCACGGGAATCTTTAATACAGTATTCAGACGAAGGCCCGTCTCCATGGGGAGGAGCACCTCTATGCCACCAGGGTAATTGGTATACTCAAAATCGGGGATGTTCCAATAACTCAAATGGCGCGCCAGTTCATAAAGCGCCAGGCGCTCCATATTCACAGGAACCACTAAAAAGAATCGCTTTTTGTCGCTCATAGTTTTTCACTCAGTCGCACCATGCTCAACGAAGTGCATGGTGGTGTTTCCATTTGTAGAGATTATTTATTGGTGGTCGGCCATCCAACAACGGTGTCATACGGCGTGTCCGAATACGTGTACATGCCTGGGAACGTGGGTAAAACGCGCTGGAAGGAATCCGACATCAGGTCGAGTGCCTTTGCCACGTCATCGCGGTTTACCACTTCCATCGAAGAATGATCTTTATAGCGTTGATCCGTACCCAACTGCAGAGCCGAAAATAAATCTCGTCCCATATACTCAAGAGCGCTCAACCAGTTCACGTCTTTCGTTGGCTTTTTGAGAACCTTCTCAAAGCGGCCGAAATCACGCATACCGCGCAATTGCAACATCCATGGATGGTTGGCAAGTGCGCCCGAGTCCTGCATATCCCCCTCGTTAAAGATCTGAGTGAGATAGAAGTAGCGCTCGCGCACACGCAGTGGCTGACCAGGATTCAAATCGTCCTCAGTGTCTTCGTCGCCGGAACACATAAAGTACCCCAACCCTTGAATGTCTTTTTGCGGCTGGATAAAGTTGCCCTTACCATAATGGCGATTAATGCCATCATAAATGAACGACTCGTCAAAGCGCACAACCGTACACTTTTCCCATTTGGAAAGCTCGATATCCAAAGTGGAAATCTGTGCTGCGAGCGTGGTGTTTTCACCCACCGACGTACCATCGGATACGCCGAGTGACTCGCCCACTCCCCATTGGAAGTTGAACATCCCAGAAATCGAACCCAATAGACCACTCACAAAGCCTGTGGACTTTGCGCCAAAGTTTCCTGTGGCTTTTTCGAGCACTTCTAATGGATCGAGCTTGTAGCCGCGATTCACGTTCATGGCGTGTCCTGTGCTAAAACTCGTACCGACGCTGTAGTTGAGAGTTTTACCATCTTTGTACAAGTACTTATTAGAGGTCTCGAGCACCCGCACGCGACGCTCAACTACAAATGGAAGTTGTCCGACCCGCGCAGCCATCGCTGTATTCACCACACGCACATCCTTGCTGTTTTTAACGATAGGACGGAGATCCCAATCGTAAGCATGGACAAGTCTGTGACAATCAGCTTCGATCTTTTTCACGCGGTTCCTGTACTCTAAAAAGAAGTTGGTTTTGGTTATATAATTCAGAATCGGATTCACGTTGGCGCGTTCATTCACTTCTTTTTCGAATTCTTTAGTGTGCGGAATCAATTGACGACGCAGCACCAAACACATTTTGTGTAAAACTGCAATCTTACGCTCGTAAGGAAGCGACAGAGACGCCAGTCCGTTTTTAGCAAACTCTTTCATTTCTTCAACCTGTACAGGTTGTTTCGTAAAGTCGATGCTACCATCCATGAAGGCTGGCTCACTCGGGTTCACATTTTTCATGAAGGCATTCAAATGCATCGCGCGCTCGCTATTCACAAAGCAAGAGCTGGGAATTGCTTCCACCGGGAAAGAAAGATCCTCGCGATTTCTCCACTTGCGATACGACTCCTCCATCTTCATTTTCCAGTTGGCGTAACATTTAAAATCTAGGCGTTTGATATTTTTTTGTTTACCAAACGACACGTAATTCAATAAAAATTGGTCGAGGAAGTTGCCCTCTTGGGAGAAAGCCTTCATTTCCTGGTGATATTGGTACTTGAGTCCGCGGTTCAACACCTGAAGATCATTGACCTGCTTCTTATAAAAATGCTCGATAGATCCGAAATACGGGCTATTTTCGTAGGCCGAGTTTACCGGCAAACCGAACTTACGCACTTCATCTTTCGCCGCTTGCGAATTATTGATGATTTGGCTCTCCACCTCACCCAACGTTTCGCACGTACCATTACAGCTGTTCTCATCGAGAACGTCCGTAGGACGCATAGCTGAGCCGTTACCATTCAATACGAACGTCACAGGTCCGATGAAGGTGCGACGCGGTAGACCCGAGATCTCTTCATCGATCTCCACCGCACGCTTTTTGCCATCGTCATCGTAGCGTTCATCACCTTGGTTCGACAACAAATTGAAATCGAAATCTGGAGGATACGGCTTCGTAAAGTCATCGCGTAAAAGATTCGACTTATAGAGGTCATACTCGTCTTGTGTTAATAAAGCTTTAAACCACTCATCTGTTCCCACTTTTCCATGGCTGGTGAGGTAGTAGAAAAGCTCTTCTTTAGGAATAACAGACTTACAGAGATTTCCCTCTTCATTGGCTTTCTTAGGATCATAGAGGTTGGCCTCATCCAGTTTACCTTGTTCCTTGAGTTTATCTGATAGAATCTGACACTCATTGATCTTTTCCGTTGTCACACGTTGAACAACGTCTTTTTCTTGTTTAGCGGTAGCCGCCGTAATTTTGTTTTTGAGCGACTTGATCGCATCGTTCAAAACTTGGAATTTGATATTGCGATCCACAGAAACGGCTGTCTCGCCAGTTCCACGGAGTTCATCAATCTGGGTGAGCAACTTAAGGGCCGCATCCTTGTCCAGAGAACTCAAAAGAGATTCCATTCGTGCTTTAAGCTCTTTATCACGAGCCAACACGCGCAGATATTGCTCCATGATCGCGTAATCTTGGTTCTTCTTGAGCTCTTCCATCTCCTTTTGAAGATCGGCGAGTGTTTTCTTGATGGCCATGATCTCAATGGTCGCTTCCGACTTCGCTTCTTTAACCAAGCCATCGAGCTTGGAGTTGGCAAGTAAAGCCGCACGAAGAAGCATCTCATCTATAGTTTCGATTTGAATAAGCATCTGCGAGCGAATACGCAGCGTTCGCAAATCGTTGATCTCAAATTCAATCGGAGTCACAATCTGTCCACCGAGAACTCGGACCAACGTCTCTTTCACAACGAGGAACTGTTTCTTCTCGAGACTTTCCGCTTCGGCCTGAGTCATTGGCTGTACAGAGCCGCCCATAAGCTTCTTCGGAATCGGATCATTGGTAATCACCGCACCTTTGTTGGCCATAGGATCAATGTAATCCTTTTGCATGGCCACCTTCATGAGATAAATACCGTCACGAAGGTCGTTGAGACCGCTACGGCCCCATACAATGGAGTTGTATTTTAAGATGATCGGCTTGATGGTCATCAATACGGTCTTCTTAACCGTCATGTTCATATAGCGATCAATCACATAACGGAAACCTGTCGCATCGTAAGAAAAGTGCGTCATCAGAATACGCGTTGGCGGTGCCTGCTCCTGTGTCTCAGCAATCTGCTTTAAATATTCTGGAGTCAAACGGCGCGCATCGCGACCGAAGGTGAACTTTTCATCCCACGGGTTGATGTAATACTCAAGATCGAAACTCGGCTTGGTGTTGTCTTCACCAAGATAAGTGACACGGGAAATTTTTCTCACAAGATTTTCGCGGTGATAAAACTTGTGAGAAATCATTCCAACCCATGTGAGGCAACCTAGGTCATTAGTCATACGCTTCGTGATGTACTTCACACCGCGATCTTCGGTTTCGATCTCAAACTTTAGGCCGGCGCCAGGACGTGCACCCGTAAGGTTATCGGTCAAACAGGTTTCGACAGTGTATTGAATCGTTCGGTCAGTAGCCGTATCGCCGGGCATAACTCGGCTGAACAGCACGTCCAACTGAGAAAAGAGGAACCGGCGAAAGCCCTTTTCCATCGTTGTATACACCTTAACAGGAATCTTGTTTCCTTTTTCGTCGAGCTTAAAAGAACCGTCGGCGTTCGTCTCGTAAATAGGAATCTTGTTTCCATTTTTATCGAGTTTAAAAGAGCCGTCGGCATTGGTCTCATACGCAATGGTATCAACGATCTCTTCCGGATTGCCTCTCAACCACTGCTCGTGATTCACGGCGGCTTTAAGATAAGCCTCGTAGTTAAAGTCGTAACCTGATTCGGTTTCACGACTGATGGAATATTCTGAGAGATCAAATATGGGAGATTTGCCGCCACCGATTTCATTGAATCGACCGAGGTGATACAAACCTTCGAAGGGGGCGATCCCCTCTATCTCTGGTTCCACTCGAACCAGTAGATTGAGATTTCCCCATTGCGGACGAATCACCAATGAAATAGGCAGAACTGCGTTCACACCCATCGTCGTGGCATTCCACTTTTGGTTTTCCGCAATCACCATGCGATTGGAGATGATGTGGTGGCCTTTGTTGGCCTGATCTGTCGCAATCAGTTGTGCGGTGATCTTAAAGCTGCCAGATGTCAGTTCTTCGTCTTTGTTTACGCCCGCTGTATCCAGTAAACGCACCTTGAGGTTGCTCAAGCGCATGTTGAGGTGCATATCCAATGATTGCACGGGCTGGCCATTGTTCAGTTTTAAGCGAAGAGCTTCCGAGGAATAACGCGAGTCCAGTTCTCCTGCCACCGCGCCACCAATGAGCTTGGTGTCAATGAGGCTGGTTTCGATGAGGCTCTGCTTGTTCTTTTGTACAGGAACGATGGTTACCGAACCGATTTCGAGTTTTTTCTTTGTCGGTTGAAATTCGCCCCTCAGTGCCAAATCGATTTCGTCGATACCGCGGGCCCATGGAAGACGCTTTAAGTTATCCGAGATTCCAAAGCGCGTGAAGTCGAACACTTCTGGGTTCGATCCACGGCGTGAATCCCATGGGTTAAAGAGAACGGTTTTGTGAATGTAGGCTTTTTGACCACCGGTTACGGTTTTAAAAATAAAATTAATCTCTAAGTTTACAGCATCGGCAAAGTATTTGTAGGGAAGAGACACTTCCCAGTACACACAGCTATCGTTTTGAATTGTCAATTCCACTTCGCGAATATCGAGCTCACTGTACACACGAAGTTTCTGACCCAGTAAAGTGTTGTTGGCGCGAATGTCCTCGAGACCGCACATTTTGAGTGAGTATTCACGGCGATTGCTGTAGCGATTGTTTTCGCCCTCAACCGAGACATCGGCCTGGCGAACGACGTTGACATCGCTCGAACGAATGGCATTGGCTGCATAACCTGTAACGTCCACCAACTCGCCGCTCTTAGAAAGGCGGAAGGAGCTGCGATCTTTGCCTTTGGCATCACCGTACGGATCCTGCTTTTGCGCTTTTACGCATCCGGCGAGCACCGCGAGCGCTAGGAACTGCAACATTACTACTTTTGACAACAACTTAGATTTTGTCATAACCTGTCTCCACCCCTAAAAAAAAGTACTGCTGATCTTCTTGTAATCCATTAAAATTGATAACGTCGGCCTGATAGTATTGCGCACGCAAACGGAACTGGCGTTTTTTAAACTCAAGAGTGATCTCTCCGCCATTGCCACGCTTGTTGGTGTTTCCGAGGCCCCACGAGTTGTAGTAAGAAGGCGCCACATCTGATTCGGCAAAATAACTGTCGAAACCAACGTAAAGTGCGTAATCGGTAAAATGAAACTTGGACGCCACACGGAGAAGATGCCCATCGTTGAAAGTCTCAGGGGCTTCTTCATTTTTGATCACAGCGTATTCCGCTGAAGGTTCCCACAGCGAGTTCACACGGTACCAACCGCCGGCGCGTGTGAACCAGCCTTTAAAATCGTATGCAAATGCGGAATTGTTGGGACCACCGATGAATTCCATGGAATTGCCCGTTTTCTGGCTCTCAAACGCGACCATGCTCGGAAGCTTGTTGTAGTCGTAAGTGTTTACGCTGCCGTAGATGGAATAATTTGTGCGATCGCCAAGGCTTGCAAACAAAGTGTGAGTCATAAAGTTCGGAGAGGGTTCGCGATCCACTGTGCGTGCCGAAAGTGTTTGCGATGTGGGAATTAAGTACTGCCCGGTGTAACCAAACTGCACGCCTTCAAAGCCGTTATAAAACAAGCTCCCTTGAATTCCTGGGAATGCTTGGCGGTACACCAGTAGTGGCATTTCTAACCAGTCCTGATTGATCACGCCGGCTTTGAGAGTCATCACCTCAAGGGGCTCTACTTTGATCGCTGCCTCGCGCACCAAAAGACCGTTGTTCGGTTCAATATCGCCAAAAAAAGATTGGCTGCGGCCCGACTCAAACTTTGCGCGCAAAAACAAACGCGCTTCGGTGTTTTCTAAAAGTTGGTACTTGCTATCGGCGTAAAGATCAGCGCCACCGACTTCGGCGGATTGTGTTTCGAGCTGAGTGCTTTCGCCGTAAATGCGCGCGCGCCACAAAACCTCGAGCTGACCGGGTTTGGATTCATAAAGATCTTCGCTGTAATCGAAAGTGTTTGAAAACTGCTGCGCCGATGGAACTTGTGCAAAAGCCGTGGAAAGGCCCATCGTTTGGAACGCCAACATCAACAACATGAACGCGAAAGGACGGGATTGCCCCATTAGTTACCTCTATCTCCCATGGTTATGTACAATTTACATACCACCCGCCCCAAATTTAAGTCCCTGAAATCACACAGAAGTTTTGCTTTAGTAATGGTATGTACTGTTAACTTTTAGACAGAGGCAACAAATACCGGCACTCGGGTAAGGGTTACATGGTTCTTGTCTCATTATGAACCACTTCTAGAACTCAGAGGGTGCTCGCGCCTTCGATTTGAGCAGCCTATAAAATCGACAATGGGAACGATTTTACATAAATTTCGGAATTTTTCCGCGATTTGTGATTTTTCCGCTAAATCTCTAAGTATGCGTCCCATCCCCACACTTGTTCAGTTTGTCGGTACATTCCTAGTGGCTCTCTCTGTGATCCAAATATTTTTTGGTCTGGGAGCCATGCCCTCGCAATGGGCGCGAAACCCCGAGATGTTTCATGCATTAAAATGGATAGCCATTTCCATATTTGCTGCACAATTCGCGGTGGGCTTTAACATACTCGCCGGCCGCAATTGGGCGCGCTACACCTGGCTAGTTGTGGCCAGCATCAACTTGTTCATCCATCTTCTCCAAACCAGTTCGCTTTTTGGTTTTTACTTGAGCGCCCTGTTTTTTGCCTTTGTGGTGTACTGTTTGTTCTTTGATAAACAGGCCGACGCGTTCTTTAAAGCGCCCAAGCGCCCCGTTCTTCCGCCCCAGTAAACTTTGACCCGGTCGCGCAAAAGGAGTAGGGTTCACTCATGGTACAAGCCAACGTAATTAATAAAGTCACCTGTCGCTTTAACTTTGACCGCCAAATTTCAAAAGGCGAATTTGCCATCGAATCGCCACAACAGGCGGGTTTTTCCCCGGTAGCAAAAAAACTCTTTGGGTTTCCGTGGGTCGAAAAAATCCATGTGGGCCCAAATTTCGTGGAACTCAATAAAAAAGAGTGGGTCGAATGGGACGTGATTGTTGAACCATTGATGGGACTTCTCGAAGAGCATTTTTCTTCAACCTCTACCTTAGAAGAACCTCTCCCTGAAAAGGCCGCAGCAACTGCGTCCTCCGAGGCCGATAGCATTCGCACCTATATCGAAAATCAAATCAATCCAGCGCTCGCGTCCCACGGCGGTTTTGTGGAACTCAAGTCGTTTGAAAACAACGTGGCCTATCTGTCCATGGGTGGCGGCTGCCAGGGCTGCGCTTCGTCCCAAGCCACAATGGTCGACGGTATTGAGAACGCGCTAAAGAACGAATTTAAGTTCGTCGAGCGTGTCGTGGACGTTACCGACCACGCCATGGGTGATAAACCCTTCTACGCGCCCTGAGTTGGCGCCGAAAGGCGCATAGAAGAACGCGCAAATTATAATGGCTTATCGGCAGGCTCAAACGAATCCAGGGCACAGCTCTTGTTCTCCTGAATACAGGCACTCATATTCTGATACTGGATGTCCATGCGTTGGACGCCATTGCGATCGCGAAAGCGAACCACGGTATTGGTCCCCTCAGCACTTGCACCTGACACAGTAAATTCCATTACAAAAAACATGCGCTGAGCTGATAGTTTGAGCGCTCCATTCTCAAAAGTCCAGTTACCCACCCCGTCACCCATGTGGTTGATCTCGTAGAAAAACTGCCCATTCTCATAAAGCGCAAAGCGCCCATCATAAAGCCCATTGATCTTAAGAAGTTTAAGAGAACCCATCTCCGCTTTTGCAGTCGCAGGCGACCCTTGCGCATTCACAAACGGCTCATAAAACTCACGCCCCTTAGGCTGTTCCACCATCTCTACCCGATCATAAGAACAAGCCGATGCACCAACTAGAATTAAGGTAAGCAGAATGTGTTTCATCAAGTCCCCCAAGGCCAATAATATAACCTCAAACTCCCTACAGCCTAGCAAACAAAAAAAACGAGAGACACAAAAAAACGAAGTAAATTCCCACAAAAACCCTCAAATCAAATCATATAACCTCACCCCAGTGAGCCCCAATAAGCCAACTCAGCACCCTCAGCAGGCACAACCTCGCGACCCACCCCACACTCCAACAAAAACTCGCTCGAGGCGAGTTTGAGCGCTGCGACCCAGCGCCACCGGCGCTACCTACCCCGCACCGAGCTTTTCTATTTTCCCGCGAATTTGAAAGTGTATTTAGAGCGGGCTCACGAGAGCGGGACGCGATCGCCACAGGCGACGAGTGCGCAGGCCAGGATGGCCGTCCGCTCAAAATGCACTTTCAAATTCGCGGGAAAATAGAAAAGCCCAGCACAAGTGCTGAGCTTCGAAAAGCATTCCGGATTGTCGCGCCGCTAGACTAAAAGGTGCCTGGCACCTTACTCGACTTTGAGGGCGATGCCGCTCGATTCGGCGATTTTGTAATGGTTGTCGCTCGCAACGGAGGGAAGTAGCATTACGGAAACGTTGTTCGACATATCGCGGGCGATCTGCACGTCTTGTTTGCGCGCTTCTACACCGTTCAGAGTGATCTTGAGGTTGGTCTCACGCATCTTCTCGTTGAGGCTCACCGGCGACACGCGAAGGTTGGCGTAGTTGTCCACGTAATAGAACACCACTTTGATTTTGGATTCCGGAGCCGGAGCTTTCTTAAATGTGATTGTCTTTCCAGAAATGGTGTACTCGCTAGCGGCCAACGGCTTTCCATTGAGAGTCACTTCGGCATCTTGAGAATCCACATCTTTATCAGCAAGTGTGTAGACGGTTTTGTATTGAGGGCGACCATCGGGGTACTGTGTGGAAACTTTTTGGTCTTTCACATTCCCAGACTTAACATCGCGCAACTGCACCTCGACCTTGCGTTGGTCTAAAGGAAGCGTGGAATGGTTTTCGTCGAACTCTTCAGCATTGTAAGTGAGCTTGTACGTGCCGTTCACGCGGCTGATGATGCGATTTAAGATTTCATCGAGACGTGCTGGCTTTTGAATCACACTCTTAAACAAGAAGTGCTCGCCACCGCTTTTTTCAACGATGCTCGAAAGGTTTTGAAAGTTTGATGTATAACCTGCACCGTTCGGAGTTACGGCCATCACCGCAACTTGTGATGCTTCCAAAGACGCATGCACTTCGGCCATAGTTGGTGGAGGTACACCTTTAGTGGCTTCGATACTGCCCAATTTATCGGGCGAGTACAAGAAGTCCGCGTCTGTCACCAAAATCACGAACTTTTGAGCATCTGGGCGCCAAGGTGCGGAACCGGCATCAATAAGCGCGCGCATGGAGTTTTCAGGAACGTCCTTGCCACCTGGATCGAGATCACCTTTGAGAGCGCGTAATTTAGTGAGCTCGGAAATCAGTTCATTTGTTTGTGCAGCGGTTTGATCTTTAGGATCGTTGTCGTAGAACTTTTCGCATTTCTGCACGGTGTAGTCACCGAATGTCGATAAGCACATGCGCGTGTGATAGCCTTTTTTGCGAGTTGTCCTAATAAATTCCGACAATCTCACTTTTGCGGCTTCGATGAACGGAGTCATGGAACCGGTCACATCGACCACAAAGGCGATATCCACAACTTGCTCGGCCTTGGTGTCTTCGATTGAAAAATCAAAGTTTTTTACTTCTTTACCGTTCTCAGAAAGAATAAAGTCTTCTTTCTTAAGATTCTTCACACTGGTACCTGTCTTTTCGACCTGAACCAACACCGTCGTTTCGTTACTGAGTGCTTTCTCCTGAACATCAGAGAACTCAGAAGTAACCAACGGAAAGAATACGGATTTTGTAATAGACGTCGAGATGATCGGTGACGGCTGAGCCACTGGCTCCTGGAGGCCTACCAGATTGGCGTTTTTTTCGCCACAACTGACACTCATCATTGCTACAATTGAACTGAGTATATAACGTTTCATGTTGTCCCCGCCCTCTTAGTTTGAGCTGATATAAAATCGCACAGTTTTTTTGTCTGAGATTGCGATCTTATCGGAATTCACGCGGAAACTGAGGCTCACATAAAGCTTGTCAGAATCAGCGCTCTTTAGGTTTCTATCAAATTGTGGAAGTAACTGTAAATTTTTAGTATCGAAGATGTAATGCACGCGCCACTTGTTGTTTGCCAGGCGCTCTACAGTTTTGTGCTCAGGATCGTTAGAAACAAAGTATGCGCCATTGGCCTCAACGAGTCCTTTGGAGTTTACGATGTTGATCAGATCAAAGAACACCTCAGGCACCAACGGCTCGGTACCAACGAAACTTGCTGGGGCTTGAACATCCACGCTAAACTTATGGATCTCGCCTGCTTTCAGATTTTTATCGAGACCATTCACAGTGAGCGTTGGAACATCGGTGTCCTTACGAATAACGAAAGGTACTTCCGCTATTTTGAGCATCAAATTGTCGTAAGCCGTTTTTGCTTCTGAATTTTCTTTCTCATCTTGTGAAACGTACTGAATGTCTTTTAATTGAATTTTGATCGCGCTCAATACCGAAAACTTATCGGCAGGCACGATGCCCTTGGATGGAGAGTAGGTAATTTTGTACTTTGAGGCGTTTATTTCCTGGGACACCAATTCAATCTTAAACGCAGCCTCCGGAAGGTCAGTAGGCTCTATATCGAACTTTACTTTACCGCGAAGAAATTTTACCGTCATGTCGTAAGACTTTTGTTTCTCTTCTTGAAAGTTCACGTTCTCTACAGTTTGAACCTGGAACACACCATTTTGAAGAGCGACCTGGCCAATTCCGTCCACCGCACGAGTATCGCCTTGTGGCACTTCGGTGAGTACATTTTTGTTGTTTTCGACAACAATGTATTGAACCTGATTCTTATTGTTCATAGCGCGCGGATCGTTTTCGCTCACCAACTGAAGGTGTCTGTATTCCTCGAGAGGATCTTTGCTCTTTAAACCACAGCTCACAGCTGTAAAAGAGAGTGCCGACGCGAATAAAAGAGCTGTTGATTTTTTAATGTTAAGAGACATCACATTGTCCTCCCCGATTTTTTCTTGCAACGATTTACAGTTGCTTGGTAACTGTCTAGTTCATCCAACCACACTTCGTTGGAATCTTTAAATACGAGATCATGTTCGCCCTTTTCGATAGTTTCACCCTGCTTGCGATCAAACTGAGTGGCGATGTGAACGCGTTGTACGCTTTCTACTTCGATAAGGTTTAACTTTTGCAAAATTCTGTAGTTTTCATTGTTCTCGAGTACAGCCAGTTCTTGAAGGCGGTTCTCCAGGGCGATAAAATTCTTTACTTTCGCGGCGCGGATCATCACCACGTCATGATAAAAAAGCTGCGGCATCTGAGAGAGTGCAGGACCTAGCTTTTTCCAGTCTTCGATGTTTTGCACCCACGCGTCCAACGTTTGACGACTCACGCTATTGCGTTTGTTTTTGGCGATTTGCTGGATGGCTTCGATTTGCACTCTTTTGTTGGCTTTAAAATCTTTGAGTGTATTGAACACACCCACATAGTCACAAATTTTTAATTGTGCCAGTGCTTGTAAAAGATGTGGCTCAGTGCCCACCAACCCCGACAATGCTGGAGAAGTGAGTGTACGAGCTTCACCAAGGGCTTTATCATACTGGTCTAAATGCATATGAGACCAGGCTTTTTCCTCAACAGCTAAAAGATAACGATCTGAGGAGCGGGGGATTTTATTGTATTCAACGAGAGCTTCAGCAAATTTCTTTTGCTCAAACAATGATCGAGCATTCGTGAAAATTTGCTTTTCTGTTGAGGACATTGCCGCAAGCCCCGCGTTTTGCGCGAAGACTGTGCTCGACAACATCATAGTACTGATTGTGAGAGCGGCAATTTTCTTAATCATAACATGAACCCAATTCCAACTTGGAAAACCATAGAATCAATGCTGCGTTCGCCAGTGACGATACGATCTCTGTATTGTTGATAGCGAGCTTCGATACGACTAGAAAAACGATTCGTCCACCACATCCCAACACCTACGCCGCCCGTGTAAATAGGCGAAGTTCCGCTATCGAGCTTGATCTGTCCACCGCCGGCAAGGAGGTACACATCGAATTGGCTCACTGCCGACTCAAACCAGCTCACTTTTCCATAGATGGGGTAAAAATTGATGATACCAAGATACGTTTGAAGAGGATAATCCACCGATGGAGCAACGGCGAGGCCTGGATTATTTTTTGCGAATTCATACATGCGCTCGGCTTCGCTGTTGAGTTCATTTCGGTTATCGATGTAACGAGCTCCGATGGACCAGCGTGGATTTATGTGAAAATCCATTTGAGCGCCGAGGTTTTGGGTTTGCACATAAGTGTCACCACCGGCCACATAACCATAGTTGAGGCCAAGCTCCAAACGAAGGTCACGATCTACGGCGCGTTTTTGAACGATCTTCATACTGTTATTCGGCTGAAGGGCGCGTGCCTTTTCCATGATCGCTTCGTTCGAACCTAAGCTATTGAACTGCGAATCCATGTTGATGGTTTTGTTCGAAGACTGTGAGCTGGTGCTACCAGCTGAAGACTTGCGGTATTTTTTTGTTTTCGCATGCACGTTCACTGAAGTCAGTATCAATGCGGCGATGATAATCCATTTTTTCATACATCTCTCCCCGAGATTACCTTTGGCTCACGCGACGGAGCTCAAATGGATAGTTCACATCCACATTCACACCACCGATAGGCTTAGGAAATTTCCAATTTCTAATTTTAGCTGTAATGCAACTTTCAACCTTGGCATCGCCAACACTGGAGTGCGCGATTCCGGCTGTGTTCACACCGCCACGACCATTAATGATCCAGTTGGCAGTGAGGCGACCTTTAAGGCTCGGTTGAGACTGAAGGCCCATTTCGTAACAGTAAATAATTTGACCCATGTTTTTTTGTACAACTGCTGCGATTTGATCACGATCAAGACCGCTTTCTACAGAAGCCTCGTGAGTGAGAGGCGCCATGAATGCACCGGAACGACCGCGGAAAGAGTAAGCGCCACCGATGGCATTTCGTCCACCGCCTGAACCGCTAGAGCCATAACCGCCAGCACCCTGTGCTTGTGATCCAGTTCCTGGGCTCGACGCCAAAAGACCTTTACCAGGAAGAGCACCACTGGCTCCGCCTTTTAAGCCTTCGCCGAGACCACCACCGCCAGCACCATTACCGCCGTAACCGCGTCCACCGCGACCACGACCGCCGTTACCGACACCGTTCAAATCAAGACTATTATTGTTTTGTTTGGTGTTCATCAGTGCACCGAGTACACCCATCTTAGCAACGTTTGGTCCTTTGCGATTTGCCGGGATATCTTTGCGAATAGGAACGTTCTTGACGACAGTTACTTTTTTAGGAGTGAGTTTTTTTGTAACATTCGATTTTTTAACCTGTGGAAGAACCTTAGCGACCTTTTGGATCTTCTTCTCCGACATTTTCACAGTTTCGACTTTTTTCTTAGGAATAAACTCCTCCACGTCTTTAGGTGGAGTTAATGTGATCACTACGGCTTCGGGCGCTTTTTCTGTAAAGTACTTATTCACCACAAAGCTGATCAGCATCAGTAAGCTAATAACTGTAATGTGTGTGATTGCGGACCATTTGAGAGATTTTTTTAATGTTTCATCTTTTTCATCGTCCATTTGAAACGATGGAGATACAAGTGTTGGTTTCGACTGGAAAGACAAGTAGCCGAAAGAACCAATTGAGATGTCTTTTTTATAAACGTCGTCTTTAGTCGTGGTGACGAGAACAGAGTAAGGGATTTTTTGCTCATCGAGAGCATCTACCGAGTTCACTGCTTCTATGCGACCGCTATCATTGCGGTAAACCAACGTTAATGAAGGGCTTTCCCACAAAAACGTGCGGACTGTTTGTCTCTTTTTATTTTGCAGTACAAAGCATCCCATTTTTACCTACCTAAAGTTCCTACGAAAGTTCTTACCCAAGCTTCTAGCATTCAATTCCAACGCGATTACCAGCGTGCCGACTCTTGTGATTCTCTGTCCTTAAACGAACGGCGAAGTCCCAATAAATCGTCAAGAACCTTCTCATCTTCTACAGATGCAACTCCTTGACCAGCCATTTGATATTTACCGCGCACTGAAGCCGCATCAAATGAGAACGAGGTCCCTAATTGGCTCTCAGGCGCATTTTTGGTGACAGTTTTTGTTACTTTCACCTTTTCCGCCTTCTTGTTCTTCTTGGACTTAGCCTCGGCTATATTGAAGCTAAAAACGAATATAGACAGTATGAGTATTAGCGATTTCATCGGATCACCCTTTTCATTTGCTCAAGGCGCGCATCGAGATGGGTTACGAAAATATCGTTACCGCGACGGGCTTCGAGGTCTTTGAGTTCAACAACCGGACTGGATTCAAATGGGTTCTTTCGAACCTTTTCGCGCACTTGCGCCACTGCTTTTTCGGAGGGAATCGAGGTCGGCTCTTTCACCGCTTTTTCAAGCAAAGCGCGTTTTCCCGATGGCGAATGCTTCATGAGCTGTTCGATATCTTGTTTCATGGCGCTCTTGTATTCGATACGAGCGGCGGTGTAGTTGCTGGCCATCGCCTCAGTCCAAGCAGCATCCGTCCACACCACTACGAGTTTTTCATAGATCTGACCGGCTTTTCTTTTGTACGGAGACGCTTGTTGCTCCAACAAAGTCGCGTATTTCTCCAGATCAGGACCTTTCAAACCACGGGGAGCTGGAAGTTTTAATAGATCGTTGTATAAACGTTGGTTTTCGAGCATGAGAACATTTAAGGTTATAGCTTGTAAAACGATATCCTTACCGCGAACAGCACTATTCACATGTTTCTCAAATTGAGACAGTGCTTTTAAACGAGCGTCCAAGGACTTCTTCAGCTGGTTGTCGTTGCGGGTCTGTAGACGCAATGATTGAAGATTCGAAATGTCTTTGTTGAGCTCTCGGTAGAACAACAAACGTGCGATCAACGCGCCGTTGACTGAATTCTTAACACTCTTGAACGAAAAAGCTTTTTCAAGAACTTCGCGGTTGTTGGTGCGCGAGTACACTTCGAGAGCCAAACGCGACAACACATCTGGAGATTGTGACAACTCTTTAAGGTACGGCTGCATCGTCTTCATGGGATGAACGCTTCTTTGTACTTTACCTACGATAACAGTGGCGCGAAGAGTGCGGTCTTTACTAAGCTTCAGCACATCGTCTTCGTGCTTTGAGCCATTGAGACCAGCCATTTCAGCTAACCACAACAGTTTGAGTGCGCGATCGGCAGTCATTTTTCCGGATTGTTGCTTTGTGAACGCATAAGCGGTTTTAAAATCAAGTTCGAGCTCGGCCAACCAGATGCGGTTTCGTACAGCCTCTTCATGATCATTGGCTTTAATATCTTTGAGACTTAAAAGTTGAACGTTAGCTAGCTTTGCTTCTGGAAAATTGTGCAGCTGAAGCGCTAAGAGATATACGTTCTTCCAGTAGATGACTTTCTCTTCCGGGGTGCTCTTGGCGAGAGACACGGTTTTAAGGTTGGCCAAATCAGAGTTAGACGCACTTTTAGAGTTGATGTTCGCCGCTGTTGAATTGAGAACGGCCTTTCTATGGATAAGCTCGAACTCATTGCGCGCTTCGATAAAGGCTTTGGAATATTCTAAGCTCCACTTTTGAATCAGAGGTTCATTTTTTGTGCGGATGAGCGACTCAATCGACATGGTGGCTGCAGTTTTCTGAAGCTCACGCTTGCCCTTAGTTTTTTCTAAAGCGAGAGCGCGAAATTCATTGGCCGATTTTTCGTAGTCTTTAGCTTCGAACTTGAGTTGGGCCAATTGGTAGCGCACTTCAAAGTCTTTTTCGCCCTTGGGTTGGAGTTCCAGGTAATGAACATAGGCAGAAAGCCGCATGTTTGGGTTTTTAAGTGTTTCGGCGATGTCCATCTCGGCGATAAGAGATTGGTCGCGGATAGTGAGAACCGACTTTGCCTGTTTCGCATCGAGTTTGCGGGATTTTTTGTGTGCGGCATCTGCGGCTTTTTTGTAAAGTTCAAATGCTTGGATAAATTGTTTGCGCTGTTGTGCGGCTACGGCGCCCGAGAAGAACATTTCTTCGTCGTGAGGGAAAATATTTGAATAGATCAGGAATGCTTGCGTGAGTTCGAGAGTCTGTTGCTTTTTCTCTTCGCGGTTCCAGTCAATGATCCAGTTTTTGATTTGTGCCTGGTATTGGTCACACTTGTCGTCGCAACCGTCGTCTTCCCAAATCTTACGCACGTTTTCAAACGTGACCAGAGCGGATTTTACATCGCCTGTGTCGCGACGAAGGCGCATCAAGCGGATCTGTGCCTCGAGGGCATTTTTATCTTTGCCAGATTGGTCTAAATACACGAGCCACACTAGCGCCGACTGCTTCTTTTTACCGAGACGATCCAATTCAGAACCTAGAAAGGAGATATTGGTGATTTTTTCGGATTGTGGGCTCAAACGTATGAGCTTATCCACTGTGGCTCGAGTGACGGTGGTGCGGGCGTAGAACGAAGCAAGATCTTTAGCCACGTCAACTTTAAAGGACTCATCTTGTACGGGGCCGTCGCCATTGTTCACTTCAGTGAGTTTTGGCGTCTGCAGAATCATTTCCATTTTAGCAATGGAACTTGCTACTTGGTCCAGATTGAACATACACCACGCCAGGCGGTAGTGAACCAATCCTTTGTTGGGAGTTTGTTCGATCATAAGAGCGCGTTCGTATTCGGCTTTGGCTTTTTTAAAATCGGCTTTTTGAAAGTAAAGGTCACCATAAGAGGCGTGAGCTTGACCAAGGACATCCTGGCCGTGGCGCTTGTGTCCCTCTTTAGTTATCTTGTTATAGATATTTTCAGTTTCTTTAAGTTGACCTAAGAAAAAATGCAAATGTGCTTTTTGGAGCATGGCACTTCCGCGAATGTCGTCGGTCAAACGTGGTATGGCAAAATCGTAGTAGCTAACAGCTGCGAGGCGATCTTGTTTTGCTTTCAAGCAATTGTTACAGTTTTGCTCAGTCTCTTTAAGGGATTTCAAGCGGGCGCGGTCAGCGAGAAGATCAGCTAAACGGAGCGAAGATGGAACTTTTGAAGCATCATTGTTATCGAGATCCTTAACAATCGTCTCCAGCCTGGAGATAACTGCGGTATGTGTGTCTAAGTCCATTTTTTCAGAGAAGGCCGTCGATGCGATCATGCCCAGAACAAAAACACTAGCGATAGATTTCTGAAAAAACGTGGATTTCATAATTAATCCTTTTGTAATACAGCAAACTTAACGTGTTTGATGCCCGCGTAAGAAGAAGCGATAAGAACTGGCTGCAGTTTTTCAAACCCAATGTCTTCGTCGGCTTGAATCACTATAGCGGCTTCGTTATTTTTAAATGAACTAGCGAACTTAGCAGCTAAGGCTTTTAAAGAATCTTTAAGATTCGAATCGCTGATAGCTTTGTCATCGATATAAAAATGATTGTTTTTGTAAACCACAACCGGTGAACCATCGGGCTCGGTCATGATTTTTGTTTGCGGCAGGTTGATTTGGCTATCGACGTCTATGGTGTTATCCGACGGTGAGCTGGCCACAACTAAGTAGAGAACCAGGATCACAAAAGCATCGATCAAAGAGGTCAAAGTGATCGTTGCTTGCATCGTTTTTTGGAAACGATGGCCCCACGGGCGAAGGCGTGAACCTTCTTTGAGGGGTGAGCGCATGTGTGATTTACCGAGGTTTGATTTCATGGCTAGTCCTTGTTACATGGGGGAAATGCCGACATCTTTGATCTCGGCGCGCTTGAGCGCATCAACGATACGCATGGTGTTTCCGTATTTCACTTCTGGACGCGTGAGCACCACAGATGTTTTGATTTCGGGATTGTTGGCTTTGATAGATTTAAGAAGGCTATCAATTTTATCCCAGTTGGGTTGGCCTTTTACAGCTTTCACTGAGAAATTTTTATGAGCGGCTTTTGTATCTTTTAATTGAAAGTCGAAGCTATTGTCTTTGTCCATTTGCACAGCGACCGATGGAGGATTGTTTGCGCCCGCTGTGCTTTCGGAACCGATGGCTTGTGTCGTATCTACCGTTCCTACGAACGTCCACACCGCAGTGAGGAGTAAAAAGCTAAGGCAGGCCGACAACATGTCGATGAACGGTATAAGGTTCAAGTCGACTTCTATCGTTTTTTTGCCACCTGAAGTGGCGCTAGTACCAGACATCATAAGCTTTTCTCCCCGTGCGAGTAGTGCTGTTTAAAAGTTAAAATTAACGGCTGCGACGTTTAGAAGGAACACCTTCTACGTTGAAACCCAAAAAGATGAACATTCGTAGTGCTGCTTTGTTGAGATCTTCAGACAGTGTGTTGGCGCGGTTTTGTAAAACACCAAAGGCGATCAACGCTGGAACCGCAACGATAAGACCGTATGCTGTCGCATTCATCGCCTCGCCCACGCCTTCAGCAAGAAGTTTTGCTTTTTCGGCAGCGGAAGCAGTAGATATAGAAGAGAAGGATTTAATAAGACCTACGATTGTACCTAAAAGACCAAGAAGAGTGGCGACGTTGGCAAGCATGGAGATAAAACCTAAACGCTTATCCACACGGCCTGATTCTTCGATAAGAATCTCATCCATTTTTAATTGTAATTCTTCACGACCGCCAAGATCCATTGTGGATTGAACGCCCACTTTAGCGAGAACCGCGAGGGGCTCATTGCCAGAACGCTCGGCTTTTTCGATCACTTTTTCGATATCACCCGATCTGATATCCTTTTCAAAATCTCCAACGATTTTGCGGGCATTTATAGAACGGCTCAAGTAAAGAGCGCAGAATCTTTCAACGATGAGGGCTAAAGAAACGATTTGTACAGCCATGATTGGGTACATCCAGAAGCCACCTTGTACGAACATTGAACCTAATTGTGTAAACATAATATCCTCCACGAACTTTATAGTTCTCCGTACTTTTACTGAGCAAAAGGGGGACCACGCCGTGGAGCCGGTGGCTCAAAAATAAGGGCCATAGGGGAACCGCAAGTGCCACTTTTGCGCACCCAAGAGTCCACGGTGCCCTTTTGCGGCAGCGATTGGGAGATTTTGCATGTCTCATTATAAGACTATTTATATGGACTACGTGAACAGATGGGAATATGGGCTTCGCCAACACATGGGCGCGGGGGAACCGATGGAGCCACCGCGAATGGATGTGGGCGCCATCGATAACGAGTTCAGGCGCAGTTCGAATATAACGGTGTCGATCGTCTCACATTGAGACACTCCGACTCAGCGTAGGAGCGCGAAACGAGAGATTGGTATGACACGTGGGTGATAACATTCCGAGAGATTTGGTCCACACGTGCGTGATGCCGCTCCTAGGGATTCGGTCCACACGTGCGTGATAACATTTAACATTTGAGACTTCCTCACGCCGTTA
>CAYNTO010000018.1:0-18199 GCA_964400355.1 uncultured Pseudobdellovibrionaceae bacterium | reverse complement strand
TTCGGTCCACACGTGCGTGATAACATTTAACATTTGAGACTTCCTCACGCCGTTACCGCTCATTCATTCCAGCCTATGATTATTTGTCGCCACAAGGAGACGCGCCTGGAACCGGCATGCCCCTAACCCTTCCCACTGATTCACCTCAATATAATTGTTGAGATTCAACGCTGCCGAAGCACCGACCACAACGCGTGTAAAGGGCCTGTAGTCCCAAAATTTCCCCAGCGGAGAGGCCTTCCACCGACTCACCCCAGTTACGGCCATTGCGATTGCACCTGTAACAGCGCGAATAAATGGTCGGTAGGTGCTTCGAAGTGCAAGTTTAAAGTGAATATGAATATGATTTCCCACATTGGCGATCGAAATTATGTGGATGGCGTACCTTCTCGAGAATTTTTTAATAATTGATTTGATGGAGCTCCTATGGCGACTACGTCTGAAAGAGAATTCTCCCTTGGCTCTTGAGGAACGAAGAACGAGGTGCATAGAGTTCTTTGTATCTAGCGGCCTCCCATTGCGTCGGCCTGCCCGGGTTTTTAACAACTCGCCCCCATAGGACAACGAGTTGCTCTTGAAAAGTTGCATTTGCGAATTACGTTTTTTCATAGAAGAAACATACGTGAACGAAGGTAGAAAACCAACCTATATCCGGTAAAAAACCTCGGATAAATTGAGTTGTGATTTTCGGATCGCAAATTCGCCTAATATGAAACTCCAATCGAGAATCCGCACCGAACTTTATTTATTGATTTTTAAGTGCTGATTTCACGATGGCACTTCATGAGAATCACCTCCAAAGCATCGCTACACAGGAACACCTTCTATCACATCTCCTCTACAACATCTCCTCTACAACATCTCCTCTACAACATCAACTCTACAAAATAGAGGCCTCCGTCTAAAAATCAGATCAATGTTTGAAGCTTCTTCTTACTCATTAAGTTGCAGCAATAAATTATTGCGAACAGAAGATTCATCTCTCCACTCTCCACTCTCCACTCTTTCACAAACCGTGGAGTAAATGTTTAGTGATTTACACAAATAGAAATTCTTGGAATGTGGAGTGGGAAAAAAGTTCAACTGTCGAGAACGCACTTCGGTTTTTGAAGTGGGGCTGCTAATTCACGAATTATGAAAACACTTATGACTTTATTCATCGCAGCCACCCTATCCACCGTAACCACCACTCACGCAGCCACGATCTCGGACTACGATTTTATCTCGGCCGAAATTAAAAAAGCGGAGGCACTTTCCTATGAAGATGTAAAACTGCTCTTCAGCGAACATGGCACTCTGGAGTACTCCTGTTTTATGGACGAGTCCCTCCAGACTGCCAACGAGCCCGAGAGCTTCCAGGTGTTTGGGCCCTATCTAAGCTTTGCTGAGAAAGGCACACTCAACGCCACGGTTACTGACCTTAACTTTGGTTACAACATCAATATCAAAAAGACCGAGCCTGATGTTGCCAATGACCTGTTCGTCATCGACGACTCACTCAAGTGCATCGCCGGTGAAGAACCCGGGACCTGTGCATCCTTTACCATCTCCGCGGAAAAACCATTCACAATTGAAAAACCGGGGGATGACTTCTCCGACAAAGCGACACGAACGGAATCCTGGAAAATCTATTGGTCGCAGGGCGAACTGTATGCGGAACGCAGCGTGGACTTCGAAGCAACGGAGCTCAATTGGTTAGGGGCTCGCAAAGGCTCTATCGACTACTCGAAACGCCAAGTGTGCCACCTCGCCCACTAACATCATTGCGCAGGAGCGCTGACCGAGCAGCTAACATTATGGCCACAAATAAAAAAGGCCACGACATGGGGTCGCGGCCTGGGTGGGTATTACTTGTCTTCCGAAAAAACTATTTTTGATAAAATCCAGGGCCGTATTTGCCCTTTAAGCAATAAGGAACCGAGGTGTGCATGTGGTGTTGATGGTTCTTGTCCTCTTTACCAATAGAACCTGTTAAACCCGCAGTGCCTTTGTACAACGGACAACCGTTATACGTCTTTACGATATCACCCCAACAGCTTCTAAAGGCATTGTAAAACGCTTTGTCCTTAGTGCCAGAGAATGTAAACGTTTTTGTGCCGCCAGACTTCAAAGTCACTTGTAGGGACTTAATATCAATCGCGCGATTTTCTGCGTGCATGCTCTTCGGTGAGTGATTGCGGTCACCTAAAATACCAGCGTGCACGATGTGAAGATCGGCCATAACGCCGCCACCTTGGGCGGTTAAACCTTTGTTCACACACTTGTACATGTGAGTATCGATATAGCTTTTAAGAATAACCGAAATACCGCGGCTCGAGGCACACTTGTAACCCGTGTAGTTTCCAGAGATAGGATCTTTACACTCTTTCCAAGATGTTTGTGCGAATTTGAAAGCCGTGGCTTTACCCATCGCTTCTAGATCAGTAAAATATTCGATCTCTTGTTCTGGAGTAAGAACGTGTTCGTCAGATTCCATTTCGTCTTCGTCGGCGAATGTAACGTCTGATGTGTTGTCTGTATCTTGCACGCCGGCTATGGCTTCCATGGTGTCATCTGATACAACTGCGTTGTCGTTCTTACCGCACGATGCGAGAACCATTGATGTTGCTGCTAATAGAATAATATACTTCTTCATAGTCCTTCTCCCTTTTGAATTGACAGGGGATTCATCGACTCGACTGGACATAGACTAAAGCCACCCCGACAAAAATCAGAAAAACTATTCTTAGAACTGCAATTAACTGCTTATGGCCAGGTATTGACCAGAATATGTTCAAAAGGCCGGAAACCCTTTACCATCCTTAGGTCCAGGGTACCTTAAATTGAGTTATTCGTGTGTAGCGATTGATTTAAATTCTTAACAAAAAAGCTAGCTGAAAGACCAGTGTATCGAACTTTACTTTCTCGTCCGCAAGCGTTTCAAAGGCTCGTGTTTCGGTGATTTGGTAACGCCCACCCACGCGTATTCCGTAAGTTTCTGAAAAATCCACCTCTACGCCCGCCTCTCCGTAGTAACCGACGCCAGTAAGGCCGTCCTTGCGTTTATAAGCGTTGGGATCGCCGCCACCAGCCACCATTTGAATAGCGCTCAAATTACCTTTGTACTTGATCTCGTGGTAACCAAACAGGCCGCCCGCCTCAACATAAGGACGAAACCACCCGCTCGGAAAGAAACGCTGTTTAAAACCCAGACCCAACTGATAATTTGTAGAATCAAAGGCGATATCCGTACCCGTATAGCGAACGCCACCAAGAGTGGAATAATCGTAAAATGACTGCCCCTCAGTCGTCATATAATTGAAAGAGACCGTTACCGACAAACCGTGATCGTTTATATCCCGTTCGCCGCCGATAAAAGCAAATATACCCTGATCCATGCGAAAATTGTTCTCAGGCGACTTCACATCGTATTCAGCGAAACCAAACCCACCATACGTGTTCACCCCTTTGAGACCAAAGCCGCTACCAAAGGGCGAACCCTTAAATGAGGATTGCGCCGTAGCCACAGTACTGAAAACAACAATGGTGAGAGAAACCAATAAACGCACGTAAACTCCTTAGTACTTTTTGTGCCAGGCATCTTTTTCAAAATAGTAACTGTTCTTAATCGAGCGATTTTTGTGGGTTTCGTAAGCACTGCGAATGAGAATTTCTTTTTCTTTATCAGTGAGCTTATTGAACTTGGCAATTTCGTCTAAAATAGCTTTGCGATCCTTGTTTTCAGCGTCCATCACCTCTTTAACCTTTTTTATCTGCGCCGCTTTGAGCTTGGAGGTGTCGTGGATGGCAAGCATCGCTGAATCCGTTTCACCAATTACACCTTCATTGCGGAACTGATTGATGGCGTCCATGCGCTCCAGCTGAGATTTCAAATAGGGCTTGGCTTTGGGCGGATTCATTTCGATGAATTTGTGCTGCGCCTGCACCAATGTAGCGGCAAGTAGACACAGGGACATGAGCAGGACTTTCATAAGGACTCCTTAGAGGGGATTTCTACCATTCTTTCAAATTCGACGAATGTGCGCAATCTATTCCCGACCAAGGTGTGTTTTTTAGCAAACTAGACCGATTTTTCTCAAAACGAAATAACAATCGTCCGAAAGAAAGACTGACATATTATGGTGGTAACTTCTCGATTCCTCATGTTGATCCTCTCTTTCGGTGTTTTTACAATGAACACCGGGAACACCTATGCCGCAGATTCTGTGCATTTCGGCTCTATCGTGTTTGAAGATCACAAGCCGAATGTCACTCTCGAGGACAAACAAAAAATCAATCTTCTCACTGAGCAGACGCGCCAACAGAAGACTCTCGAAGAATTGCATCCGGATCTCAAGCCTCAGAACGATCGCGATCGTCAAATTCAAGCCTACCCTTCGGCTCCGAACTACCAGAACAACTCGCTGTACCCGGAAAACAAGCAGCCAGTACTGCCAAGCTATCAGCAGCAAAACGAAGCCGATCCTAAAATCGGAGTTCTCAAGAACAACGAAATCGACCCTAAGGTCGTCTACTTTATTGAACTACGCCCCATCGCCGGCAATCCAGCGCGTGATATTTATCTCGATGCCAATACTTACCGCCCAGCGGTCGGCCGCATATTGCCTGGAGAAATGGTAAAAGTTGTAGATACCAGTAGCGAATACATTCACAAGATGCGCATGGACCGTGACAACCAAGGTGTGTGGCGCCAAGTAGGCCGCCGCGAATCTGGTGACCCGAGCAACTTCTATACATACTATGATTGGAAAAACTTTGATACCATTCACGCCACTCAGGCGGCAATTGATCTCGACATCCTCGTACCGCGCGATCTGAGTTCCGTTCCCGTATTCAGCCGTCCGGGTTCATGGACGTGGAAGGATTGCGAGTTGGGTTCCGATGTCTGTATCGATCGCATCGATCACCATGTGAGCGCACTACTAATAGATACCAGTTTTGCAGTGGTGAGCGACATGCGCACGCGCAAAGACACTTTACAGCTCTACTACAAGATCGGCTACAAGCTCACAGACAAAATGGGCGTGGTTCATACACGCATTGGCTGGATTCCCTCTTATTACGCTCGCCGCCGCATCACCTCGGTGCCACGCAATATATTGAGCTTAAACGGTAAAGACACGCAATTTGAAACCGATGAAGAGCGCGCGATGCGGCTCTCCCGCTACTATGTGTTTCAAGACAACTTAAATTCAGAAAATAAAATCTTTAGTCGCTGGATGAAAAAACGTCCAGGTGAAGACGAAGAAGTGTTCGACAACACATTCTCCTACGACGCACTCATGATGTACAACACGTTCAATCTGGAGCAGAGTTTCCTCGATGAGCCATTTAAACAATCTGCAGTTGGCGTAGGCCTTGGCATATATGCACCCATTTACGTGGATCTCGAGCTGCAAGGCACCTTGGCCATTTCGATCCCCGTCTCTCACGAACCGGCGGATGTTTATGAAAACACCCCACTGTTCCGCGGAGACCAGTGGCTCATGTACACCACTCCAGTTGGTCTTGAGAAAACGCCACTCAAAGTGGGTTTAGGTATGTACTACTTGTCGATGTTTGAATCGAGCAGCGATTTCGGCTTTCGCTCCTTCGTGGGCTTCCAAGCTAAGGTTGGCGTTGAGAACGAGCGCTTCTGGCTCGATTTCCGATTTGGTCCAACTGGTCAAGACTTCGATTTTGATTTGAATAACCGCGAAATGGGCGCAAGCCTTGGCATTCGCATTGATCCCTCCAAGGCTCATGATTCCCTCACACTGTTTTTGGATTATAGCTCTACGACTTACAGGAGCCCCCTCTCCAATCACACCACCGATTTCGAGATCCTCAATATCGGTTTCCGCAAAACCTTTAGATAAGCTGTGCGATCGGCACACGTTTTGATTGCCGTTGAATCGCTCGACAACTCTCCCCTTTTTACAGGGTTTGCGCTAGTTCCAATCTAGGTCTTTTCATTCAGCAATTTCGCTAAGTTATTAGATCCTCGCTTTATTTCCATTGGCATGCACCTGTGACAAATTGTGGCCCCTCGCTTGCTCTCTATTCTATCAAAACAATTTTACTTTTTAATTAAAGAGAGGTCGTCATGTTTAAAAGAGCAGTGATAGCAGTGGTGTTTTCGATGGTTTCAGTAAGTACGTCTTTCGCAATCAGCGAACAGGATCAAAACGAAATCGCCGAGTGGGATCAACAAACAGCAGAGGGCACAGAGATCGGTAGCCTTCCAGAACTGGATATCGCTAACGCCGACGATGATTTGATCGACCTCGGTATCGGTGAAATGCTTTTTAAAGCCAGCATGAAGTGCGGCACCCTCCATATCACGGTGAACGAAAGCGCAAAACCACAAACTCTCACGGCGTCTTGCGACGGCAACCAAATCTTTGGCCCGGTTCTCACCTCTACCGGAAAAGGTGGCTCCACTCCAAACGGCACCTACACTGTTTATAATCGCATTAAAAACGCCACCTCGGCATCTTATGGAAACGCCCCTATGGCCCGCATGTTGGTATTTAAAAGCTGCCCGCCGAAGAACGGTCGCGCTCGCCCGAACTGCGTGGGTGTTCACGCTACTGTTAAGAGCAACTACAAGTACTTGGGCGGCATGGCCTCCCACGGTTGCGTGCGTTTAACCATGGAAAATGCCGTAGCTCTTTGGGATCTTTCCCACGCTTCAGGTGTGACCAAAGTGACTGTTAAGTAATGGTTACTTGGAACCCAGCCCTCCTGCAATGAGCAATCCCGTGACCGGTAGCACTGCCGGTCACAACAACTCCCCCCTCGCACCTTCTTGATACTCTCAATCATGAGCCCAACAGTGAAACCAACTATGAAATAAGTATTCGTTCTCACTATTTCAATTTAACAATTCGCAAACTCGATTTAAAAGACTACTAAATCAAACCCAATCGGAGAAACCTATGAAGCTAACCCTATTTTCTATTTTTGCATCCACTCTTATGTTCGCTCAAGGCGCAAGCGCTCTTGACGTGGAAGTGAGTGTTCACAACCCTTGCGCCAGTTCCAACACTCAGTGCTTTCAAATGGACGTGTACCTCAATGGCGCGCTCACTGAATCCTGGGTCACTTCACCCGGTAACCCGAACAACAATGCGGGTTTTAAGGGTAGCAACACACCTGAGTACACTGCCGCCAAGTTCACACGTATTAACGGCAGAGGCTACATTAGCGGCCGCGGTGATCCAATGCCCTACGCTCTTCATATCAACGGTTCTGGCTACGCCGTTCACGGTTCGTCTTTGGCAGTTAACGGTGCAAAAGCTTCTCACGGATGCCTCCGCCTGAAAACGCCAAATGCTAAAAAACTCAACGAGTGGGTTCGTGAAGCCAAAAAATCAGGTGGCTTGATGCAAATCACCGTGCGCGATACACAACGCTCTTACGGTAAAGCAAAGAAGAAGAAAAAGTAACTTTTCGGCATATACATAGAAGAGACAAATCTTCTTTAAATACTGAAACTACAAAACCCTTGGGCCAGCCGCTCAGGGGTTTTTTATTATCTAAAGCTTACAGGTCGTGTTTTTCTCTACACACTCGGCGAGGGCATTACGGAGAATGACCGTCTTTTCGAGAAGATCTTTATTGGTGATCTTGGCAAGGTACCCCAGCGGCCGCTGATACTGACCGGTGCGCACCAATGAGTACGCCAGGGCATAGCGAACCTCGTCGTCATTGATCAATGAGGTGCGCTGGAGCGCAGGCTCCATGGACGCGATCAGAGCGAATTGCCCTTTGTCCACGTAGATGGCGAGCTTTTGTTTTAGGCGTTCTTTCTCATCGGGGATCGACGCATTAAAAAACTGAGAACGCTCGTAGCGACCGGCCTGGCGATTGGTCTCAGCGGCATGATAGGCGTACTTCCCGTCGACAAGAGACGCACGAGCGAACCCCTCCTCTACAGCCAGAGTCATACCCTTTTCGTAATAGACCTGATTGAGATGAAGATTGAGGTCGAGATCGAGAGGGTGCTTCACCCTACCCATCTCGAGAACTGATAGGCGGCCACGCGGATGTGAAGCCTTATTAAAAATCTCAGCGATAGTGATAAAATCGGCGCTCTGTTTGGAGTGAAGGGCTAACCACTCAAGGCTGATCTGAGTGGCCACATTGGCGAGCTTTTCAGCGAGCAAAAAATCATTCACAGCTTGTAGTATACTGAGCGAAATACGCGATTTTAAACCCTGGGACAAAACAGCCCAGGCGCGCTCCGGTGATTTGTTTTTTTGTTCGCAGCTCGAATAGTGGATAACGTCGTCATCCGTGATGAGCGCACTGCTTATCCCGTTTTTGTAGTGAGTGGCGCATTTATCGAATCGGCCATTTTGAAACTGCGCGCGGGCCAGGTAAAGATCTCGATTTTTACCTTGAGGTGTTGAAGCATCAAATGCGGCACCCAAAAGATCCTTCTCGGCGCCACTGTAACTTTTCTTTTTGTACTTTACCACTCCCGACAAATAGTGATACTGCGGATTGCGTTTTTCTTCGCGCGACATTCCGTCCAGCTCCTTTTGCGCAAGCTCGAGCTTATTGTCGTCGATCAACACCTGCACCAGATCAAAGCTGTCGTAGTCATCGTACCGCGCATCGAGTGTGGCGTTGGAAGTAATAATCAATACGGAGAAAATAATCGTCATCATCAGTTCAACTCAAACTTTATTTTTTGTAAGGTCCACGCCGCCACAATCTGGCCTTTAACAATGGCAGGTTCAAACTTCCAGCCGCGCACAGAACGGCTCGCGGAGGCGTCGAACACACCTTGTGGCTCGCTCTGCTCCACCTGTACGTTGTCCACACCACCCGACACATTCACCAAAATTTTTAACATCACGTAACCTGAGACACTGTTTTGGCGCGCTTCGCTCGGGTAATCGAGAGGACTCTTCATCAGTAGCCGCGGTGGACGATTGATATTGTCTTTTTCGCGCGCAAGCTCAGTGCTATCGGCACCGAACCCACCGCCGCCGCCAATAGCAGGGCCAAACCCACCAGAGCCAAAGCCCACTCCCCCGCCCAGATCCGGCGCTGAGGAAAAAGAATCGGGCGCCAGCGTGGAGAGCAAACTCTCTTGTGGAGCTTCTTTGGGTGGCTCTGGCTCCACCTCTTCTTTTTTAGCGTGGTCCGGCACCTTTACACGGATCTTCTCACGCTGGGCCAGCTCTTCTGGACGCAAATCTTTGGGATCAATTGCAACGAGAGATGCAACCAACACCACAAAAAGACTTATCCCAAAAAGAACAGCGCCCCAGCGCTTAAAGTTCCAGTTCTTCATCTACACCTTTATCAAAGCGGTAAAGAGGCCTGCCACTAAAAACAAAATCAATGCGAGAAAAATAATCGGGCTAAAATCAGCCAGGCGCTCAGTGATTCCTGCCTGATGTTTGATTTTGGCTTCGCGAGATAAATTATCAAATACGAACATGTGGGCAAATGCTCCTTGTGGATTTTCCGAAGCGGCCAAAGATTTCAGCAAGCCACTGCCGTTGGGTGCGAGCACAAAATGCGCATCACCAATAGAACCGATCGCCGCCGATCGGCCAAAGCGCGTGATGACACCCTCGACAAGCTTATCATCCTTGTCCAAAAATGACCCGGGAGCCGAGTGCGTGCGCGCGCTCGATGATATCAGCTCATTGGTCTTATTGAATGCCTCTTCAAAGGACGAAATCTTAAGGTCATCGGGAGCGGTGATGGTTTCCTTCTCTTTACTGATCTCAAACTTGAGACCGGCTTCCATATCGCGGATCATGGTTTGTGACTTTTTATAGGAGTTTTCAAGGGACGAGCCTTTTTTCTCCAATTCCTTTTTTCGTTTTTCAAGTGACATCAAGTACTCGTGCTGTTCGTCATTTTTTGTCGAGGCGGCCACAAGCTGACTCTGCAAACTGTTCGCTTGCGCTTTTAGTTCGCGCGATTGACCGCGCAGGGTTTGCTCGGTTTGTTTCTGTAGGGTGAGTAGGGCCTGTTTTTGCGACGCCAAGTACACGTACTCGCGTTGAAACGCTTGATTGAGATCCATAGGAGCGTTCACGCCGGTGGCCGGTGCCGGCGACTCTGACTGAGCAAATCCATTTGATATGAACAGATTTCCTGCAACCAAGCAGACGAGAAAGATCTTATTTATGAACGAAGGTACAAAAGCCAACTGTTTCACGAATTCCTCTCTCACCACGTTTATGCAGTTTAGAGTGTCTCTCTCGAGTACTGCAGATTTTAAACTATTATGTTTCATAAACTTGCTCCCATGGCCGCTTTGTCGATAGGCAAAAGATAGTAGCCCGATGTCTTTTTATCTTTGAGGTTTTTTACGAGTGTGAGTACCGATTCCTTTTGTTCATCAGAATTCACATCTATCCAACTCCACTGAGAGCCGTTGTTTGAAGCGCGAAGCACCTGTCCACTGGGTGTCACCACAAAGAGAGCCTGTAAGCCCAAGCGGGCCACTTCGCACTTTTTGGTTTGCCCACTGATTGTGACGTCGACAATGCGGTAATCGTTCGACTGGGAGAGTTTCATCTCGCTCTCAAGGAAACTCCAAAAATCCGCGAGTACAAATTCATGCGGTTCGTGGCCCAAGTCTAAGCGCTTTTTGAGATCTGCTAAAACAGCCATGCGCTTTTCCACATGGAACGGTATTGTCGCTTTGAGAGTGGTTTCGTATGTGGCGAGCCATTCGTGAAGCTTCTTTTTTCCAGCAGGATCTGCCTTTGGATCCACTTTGATGCGGGCTTCAAGACGTTTGAGCTTTTCATGAATTTGACCGCCGCGCATTTTCTCGCGCGCGAGTTGACCTTCCAGTTCGGTTTTCTTTTGCGACCACAGATCTACTTCCGCCTGTTCCTTTTTGCTCGTGACATCTGTCTGCTTTGCTAAAACTTCGATCTCAGCGCGGGTCTTGGTGATCTGATCTACCATTTTTTCCCAAGGGCTTGCTAAACAGGGGGTCGCTAAAAGTAAAACCACTCCGTAAGACAAAAGAAATTTTATAACTAGGAGCTTAATCTCACGTGCATTGGCTTTTGCTTGCGCTCTTAGCATGTAAGATTTTAGAATATTCATAATATTTTCCCTCATTATTCGCCCGTTAGTTGTTCACCGGTCGGTCGGTAGTCACTGCAAACTCTTTTACACCTTGAGATTTCACCCAGTCGAGAACCCGAATCACATCGCCGTAAGGCACCCCGATATCGGCAATCACAACGGCTTGGACTTCGGGATTGCGCTCCACTTCGTCGCGGGCGATTTCTTTGGCTCCCGTTTCATCCACTTCCACATTGTTGATCATCACCGTTCCCTCCGCTGTGATTGCCACATTGAGGAGACTCGGTGTGGTCTCATCCGCAGACGATGCCTCTGGCAACGTGACCTTCACGCTCGGTTTGATCATCGCCGGTGCAGTCACCATAAAAATAATCAGGACTACCAAGATGATGTCGATCAATGGCACCATATTGATATCGGCAATGGTGTCCGATCCGCTGGCTTTGGCTCCCATAATTTCTCCTTCGTGCAGTGAAAAATTTCGTCCACAAAATGACGCGCTGCTGGTTAGTGATACCCGTTCATTTTTCCGTAAGCGATGGCAATGTCTTTGCAATTTTGAATACCGGCAATAATCGACTTCACTTGTTTTTGGAAATAGTTGTACGCAACGATATTTGGAATCGCGACGAGAAGTCCGGCCGCAGTGGCAATCAATGCTGCCGAGATTCCCGCCATTACAGTTTGTTGTCCTGCATCGGTAGCGTTGGACATATCGTAGAAGGCTTTCATGATACCAAGTACGGTCCCGAACAGCCCGATGTAAGGAGCATTGGAACCCACTGTAGCTAAGAAAGTGAGTGATTTTTCGAGCCGCGGCTGTTGAAACTGTATGAACGTGTCAAACGTTTCGGGAAGACCTTTAAGTCCGTTCTGTTTCATGTGCTCAAACGAGTAGTGCATGATTTTGCCCTGAAGGGATTCGGGATCGAGGGGTATCTTTTCTAGATTGGCGATCTTGACCTGGGCCATGGCGTCTTCGATTTTGGCCATCTCGCACTTGCTTTGTTTTACAACTTTGTTCAAACGGATGTAGCGTTCAACGATGATGAACAAGCTCACCATGCAAAGAGCAATTAACAAGTAAAGCACGCCCGCATCCGCATAATGGGCCACGGCAAAAATTCTGTCTTTCATAAAGTCTCCTTGGCATTTAAATTTTTAAGAATCGTGATCGCATCCGTATTGTTATTTAGAATAGCAAAACCGAAAGGTGTAACACCGGCTCGATTGGGGAAATTAATATCGGTAGCCGTCAGGCCAATCTCCGGGTCTTTCCACTCGGCCAAAATTTTAATGACATTTGCGGCTTTCTTTAAAAGAACTGACTGCGTGAGTGGCGTCTCCCCTGCTTCCTCGTCGACAAAGTTAGGATCCGCACCCGCATTGAGTTTGGCCAGGATCGTACTTACTTTTTTCTTTTTAACGGCGTCGAAGAGCTCTAACTGCGCCTGCTTTTGGCGATTAGGATCAAGGATCATGAGTACGCGGTCGCGACTCCCGATACTTTCTGCAACCTGGAATGCGGTATTGCCGTCGTCGTCTGTCAATTGGAGATCTGCACCATTGGTGACAAGATAATAGGTGAACTTGGGTAAATTTTTTGTGGCCGAGTAGATGAGAAGCGTGGAATTTTTTGCATCCAAAAGCCTGGTGTCTACAGGTACACCCTGTGCAATGAGCGCTAAAAATGTAGGAAGCTCGCCCGCATCCATCGCCGTCTTCAAGAGGCCTTGGGTTGACCCGTCTTTAAGGCCTTCATTGAGGTTTCCGGTTGCGGTAAAGCCACTGCTTTCGCTTTCGTGCTTGCCACAGGCAATGAGAATAAATGCTAACAGTATAATAAAATTGCGCATTAAAACACCGCCCCTAAGTTGACTTGAAACAAACGTCCACGGCGCTGCGAGCGCACGATCTCATTGGCCTGAGTGGATTCCACTTCGGGATCGAGAAGATTGCGCGCGCGAAAGTTGATGGAATAATTTTTTGCAATTCGTTTTGAGGCGACCAGATCCAATTGCCCAAACGGTTGCTCATAGGTGTCGGGAATGTCGTTTGTGCCCACTTCCGTGATACGTTTACCGACCACATTGTAAAGAAGCGTGGTCGAAAACCCCAAAGTGGAGTGATCATATTGCAATTGCATATTCACCACGTAGGGCGACTGACCCTGGAGAGGGCGCGAGGAGGATGTTTGTATTCCCCGGTTGCGCTCATCGAGTTCGATCTCCGAGCTGATGAGCGTTAAGTTTGTGAGCACTGTGAAGCGGCGCAGAGTGCGCGAGAAATGACGAACACCCACGCGGCCTTCGAGCTCCAGACCAAAGTTTTCTGCGGCCTTTGCATTGTCAAAGGTTTGAATGCGATTCACGCCCGGGAGAAACATCACTTCGATGGGGTTCTCAAAATTTTTATGAAACACACCGATGGAGGCATATTCATCGGGGGTAAAATAGTACTCCCAGCGATGGTCGATGTTCTTAATCACAGTGCCTTTCAGATTGGCATTGCCTTGGACATTGTTCCCGGTTTCATCGTCGATAAATCCCACTGTTGAGAGCTCGCGGAAATCTGGGCGAGCCAGTGTTTCACTGTACGCAATGCGCGCGCGAATTTTATCGGAGGGCTTCCACACCACGCTGTAGGCCGGTAGCACGTCGCGCATCTTCAAGCTCGACATCGCAAACGGATTTCCCGGCTCAAAATACTTAAATGTATTCACTTGCTGTTCGGAGTTCTCGTAGCGTGCGCCCGCCTGAAATGACCACTTTTCAAACGGCGAGAAGTCGGCCATCGCGTACTGCGCGGTGAGATTCTGTGTGCCGGAATAGGTATCTGCGGCGTTTGTGAGATTGTTCAATGTGTACTTTCCGGGCCCAATATTTTCAGGATCGAACTGAACCTCTGGTGACGCCGATGCACCCACACCCGCCGCAGTGCCATTGAAGAACATACGGGTAATATCGGATCTGCGATCCTTAGAAACATTCCACATTCCAAATTTGAACTTTAAATACTCGGGTGTTTCCTTAAACACTGGCGCCGTCAGGTTGAGCGCAAGCTCCGTGGACTCATCATCCAAATCGCTCCACGTGCGGCGGTTGCCGGCGCTACCAGAAGTGATAGTTTTATTGGAATTGATAATATCATAACTGTACTCACGGCGATCGGGGCTATCACGGAGTGCTTGAGAGCGGCCCACGCGCCAATCGAAAACTATGGGATGAGCTATAAACTTTTCGAGCTGGTGCTCGCCCTTTAAATGCTGAGTCCACAACTGGCGCTCGGTAAAATCGAGAGTGGTGGCATCAGTGAAATTGCCACCACTTCCAAAATTTTGCCGCAAATTGTTTTGCGTGAGATTCGTTGTATTGCGCAGGATAAAGGTGCTCGCACGAATCTGCGTGTGCTTGTAAAAATCCATGCCCACGTCGAAACTTCCAGCAAGGCGTGTTTCCACCTCGGTGTAGCGTGTGTTGGTGATGGTGTCCGCTTCCAGTTTGCCGCCTGAACCCACGTTGAAGGTGCGCGCAGTGCGCGTGAGTGAATCGGTCGCCTGCCCGTAGAGTGCACTGCCCGCAACACCTAACTGAATGCCCGAAAAATTCCAGCCATTGCCCGTCGACATGGCAATACCGGGCATCGAAGGCTCATTGTATTCTCTAGTGTTGTAATTGTTCGCCAGTGCGCGCCCCATCTGAGCCAGCTCCGCCTCACTCACACCTTTGTCGAATCCAGGAATATTGGGAGTGAGCTGAAGCCCTTGAGCCAAAGCATTTTTAATAATGGCTGGCATTTCGCGGCTACCGTCGTCAATTCCCAACCAGTCTGTAGATCCACCGTTGTAAGAGAGACCACCTGAGCGATTTTCGAAATTTTGGGCAATATTGGCACGAAAGAAAAATTGCTCCGGCAAAGATTTGGTTTTGAGTTGAATCAACCCACCACCGAACTCCCCGGGCAAATCGGGAGAGTAGCTTTTTTGAACCACGATGCTTTCCATGATTGCGGTCGGAAATAGATCCAACGGAACCACTCGACGCGATGGCTCGGGGCTCGGAAGACTGAACCCATTCATCAGCACGCCCGAATAGCGCTCGCCGAGACCCCGCACATAAACGTACTTACCACCGACGAGAGTGAGACCGGTCACGCGGCGGAGTGAAGCCGCAGCATCGCTATCCCCGGCACGGGACATTTGCTCAGAACCCAGAACGTCGGTAACCGCCGAGGATTGTTTGCGCACTTCCACAAGTGCGGAGACGCTGCCGCGCACTTTTGGCGCCAGCACCACAACATCTTCCAGTTCGTTTACGGATTCTTTGAGTTCTATACTCGTAAGCGCCAGAGGCTGCCCTGCTACTTTTACGTCTCCCATAGTGAGCGTTTGGTATTCGGGATGAAACACACTTAAAGAATATTCTCCTTGGGGAACCTGGCCTGCCGCGCGGCCTGAGGCATCAGTTCGAAAAACGGTGCTTATACCCGAGAACAATATAGAGGCGTTGCTGATGGCTTTTCCACCCTTGCTGCGCACCACGAAAGCAATTTCTTGCGGGGGTCCTTCCGACACTTTTTTTGCGTCTTCATTATTTACAGGGGCTGAGACCTGAGCTTGTGCTTTTTTTTCGAGGAGATGAATTGTGATTTGCGTTTCTTGATCTTTGACCAATTCAAACGAAATGGTTTGATCGGTTTCGGGTATATATAAAGATTGTCTTTGCGCAGGCGCTGAAAATGATAAAACTCCCGATGGTTTCGTTTTAAAAACTCCGACAGGAGTTTTTATAGACACGCCCTCTGCGGGAAGACCATTACGAAAAACCACTACGAGCGCCTGACCTCGCGCGGTGTTGCGATTTTTTTCGTCGACGATCAACTCCGTGCGAATGTCTTGAGCCAACGACAAACGGGAATGGCCTGTGACCATTCCCGCAATCAGGATTAAACCTAAAAATTGTCGCACTAGAGTCATTTTCGTTCCCTTATCGAGCCTCGCCACCAGGGCAGAATCGAGGAAATATTTAAATACTCGTTTTACAAGTCGCCCACTGGCGACTTGCCTCCTAAGCCTGCTCGGTCACCCGAGCAAATTCACTAACGAACAACCCAACCCACAGTCCAGTCTTCGTCTTCGAACTGGCTAAAGGCACCGACGTAATCCACCGGAGAGAACTGGAATGTGCCAGTCAATACAGGCGGTGTGATTCCGGTATCTACAGCGGGTCCGCCGTCTTGTGGGAAAACATCTTTAAGGTCTGGGTTCATTACGTAGTTGTTCAGAGTGGCTTGTGACGCAAACCAGCTCTCTGTGCTCCAGAGATCTTTAGCAGCATCCACTTTAAAGTGAACACCGTTGTCGCAGTTCACAATGGAGTTCGCCATAACAAGGCCTGTTTGAGTCACAACGCCGTTAGCATCTACAGTGCCACCAAAGTTGAATGTTTCGTCGTCGTCCACATTGATACAGCTTTGGAAAGCACCTTGTACGATCGAGTTGTAGATCTTGGCAGCGGTTCCACGGCGGAGATTCATGCCGTTGAGAATTTTTGCATTGCCAGGTTTAGCAGTGATCGTCACGTTTGCCAGCGTGGGATTCGAGCGCGGCATTGCATTCATTGGCGACTTGAGGTTGTCCGCTTCGATACCGTTTGGGTCTGCTTCTGTCGCGTTTGCCAGCTCAACGAACACGAACTGTGCGTTGCCTGTCCAACCCATGTCCCAATCCAAACCGTCATCATCATTATCAATAGATGCCACATACGTGAGGTTCACAGTTCCACCGAAAAGCTCAACGCCGTCATCAGCACCTTTGTAAGCTTCGATGTGATCCACTTGAGTGCCGCGGCCAACAGCGTAGAACGTGATCGCGTTCAATTCATTGTCGGGAGCGATAGTGAAACCTGCATACTCGGAGCGCACGTAGCTGAGAACACCTGAGTTGTCGTCGTCGTTTTGGCCGCCGAATTTAGGTGGGTTTGTAGAAATTCCTTCTACAGTGTTGTCACAAACATCAGTGCCTTTGCAGTTGTTGATGCGCGCGTTGCCTGCGATCACAAGACCACCCCAATCGCCAGCAGCTGGAGCTGCCACATTGAGAGATGTGAATACAACAGGTTGTGTGCTCGAACCACGTGCGAAAATTTTAGAACCGCGTGAAATAACAATATAGGAACCGTTTTGGCCGTACACCGTTACACCGGCATCGACTGTGAGTGTAGACACATCGGCATTGTCACCACCAATACGCACGTCACCTTCGAGAACGTAGGCATTGCCTGCGCTCAAAGTGATGTTGGAGTTGAGATAGGTGCCTTTAACCAAACAGCCGGGTTTGTTAGCGATGGAGCTGCTCATATCTGTGGTGCCGGCAGGGCACGCCGCAAGTGCTGGTCCACTGATCATTACACTGGCCGCGAAAGTTGCGATTACTGATTTCATAGTATTCCTCCTCAGAGAAAAAGGGGTTTTATATTCATTCACTTCTTTTCGTGGAGACGGCCGCCTCTTCAATAACCCCAAGTAATCTCTTCGAGTACCGATTGTAAAATCAGGAAATTGTTAGGAGGCCTTTCCTAACAGAACCCTGATGATGCAATGTTTAAAGTGCCTAACATCTCGGTTTTTGGTTAAGAAATGGTTCAGCTCGGCTATACTGAGATTCTATGCAGAGGTTGCTCGCAGTGTTTTTTTTGGTTCTCGTCGGTTGTTCGAGCTCGTCCCAGTTGGATGTGCCTCGCACATTCGAACGCGAGTACGGTGCGAATTTCGATGAGACCTGGCGCGCTGTTCAGCAATCGATCATTTCCTACCCGCTCAAGATCAACAATATGGAATTAGGACAGGTGCAAACCACCTCCATTCGTGGCAACACCCAATTTAAACCGCCCCACGAGGCGCGAATCAAAAGTGGTGGTCATAGGTACAATTTGTCTATCAATGTGCTCAAGATCAGCCAAGGTGTGACCCGCGTGTCGATCCTTAAAGATGTGAATGTGTTTCGTGATTTTGTCTCTAGGCCCGAAACGCGCGGCAGTGACGGATTGGAAGAGAACATGATTCTGTACCGCATTGGTCGAGAGCTGGAGATCGAAAAAGTGCTGTTGCGCGATTCCAAAAAGCGCGAAGCCAAAAACAAACG
>CAYNTO010000017.1:0-64435 GCA_964400355.1 uncultured Pseudobdellovibrionaceae bacterium | reverse complement strand
AAGCCGCAAACCTAAAGGTAAATCCTATCGCCCACATCGTAAGGGACCAGTTTAGTAAAGGACCGCGCATTTCTTGAGATCTTCGATGCCCTCTGAGGTGACGTAGAGTGCTGTTTCGTAGGCGTTCTCGACGACAAATGCATTTGCTGATTTACTTTGCGCGCGCTCTTCACAGGCAGCATTGCCGACAAACAACGGCGTGACCGCATTGGCATCGACTTCGATCACGAAATCTGCGCTGAGTGCGGCTTTGACGTCGTCAGCAGTGATAAAGCTCAGTGCTAAAGTGTTTACGGAAACGATTAAGGATAAAAATACGATGCCTGCTTTCATAGAATCTCCTGAGTGGTTCCCGCATGGGAACGTTTGCGGCGGAATCTATAATCAAAGGGTGCCAAGCACTACGACCTTTTTGAGAAGTGTAAAATCGATAGGCTCTTAACGCTTTGTTCGTCGAGAGGACGCAGTGGTGCGTCTGGTCGTGGGCTTTGCTTTCCCTTTAACTGGTTTTGTGGCGGGCTTTGCCAGGCGTTTGACCTCTTGCCACAACTGTTCTTTTTCGGCAATGGAGAGGGTCGAAAACTTTTGCCAGGATAAGCCCGAAAGACGGTAGCATTTAAGGATGCGGTCCACCACTTTGCGATTGGAGAGGCGCAAAGCCTTTTCCGGGTCCACCGACAGATGGCGCGCAACTTGAACCAACGTAAATAGAGAATCCCCAATTTCCTCGATTTGATTGTCATGATCGTTGTTGGCCATGGCTTGGCGCAGCTCCTCGACTTCAGTGAGAAAGTGAGCAAAAATTTCGTCGGCCTCGTCCCAATCGAATTTTATAGAGCGCGATTTTTTACCAATTTTGTAGGCGGCGAGCAGAGCTGGAAAATTGGTGGGCATTTCAAAGGTATTGGTTTCGTCTTTACTGGTATTTTTATCCACCTCCCATTTGTTTTTTACGTCGTCGGCGCTCATTTTGGATTTTTTGGGAGCAAACACGTGCGGGTGGCGATCGATCATTTTGGAGGCTAGGGAGTGGATGACATCATCGAGAGTGAACTGATTCTGCTCCTCTGCCATTTGTGCCTGAAACACCACTTGGAAGAGCAGGTCCCCGAGTTCCTCTATCACATCGGATTTTGATTTGTAGAGAATGGCGTCTTCCAGCTCCAGCGCTTCTTCCACAGCAAAGGGCGTGAGGGATTGTGGGGTTTGCTTTTTATCCCACGGACAGCCCTGTGGGCCGCGCAGTGAGCGCATCACTTGCTTTAAGTCTTCCAAGTTTTTCAGTTTTTTCATTTGAAGCTCCGTCGATAGTACGCTGGAAATTGTAAAATCGCAGCTGTTCATAAAGACGATTTTACGATACGCTCCAGAGAATAATGAATTTGTACGTGATCAACAACACAAAATGGGAAGTGGCCGACGAGTTTATGCAGTGGCTGTATGAGCGCATCTACCGCGACCTCAACTCTTTGCATCTGGATGTGGATGGGCTTAAAAAAGAGCTGGGCGTTGTGTTTGTGGAAGAAGAAGACATGCTCGGCCTCAACACCAACTATCGTGGCAAGCACTACGTCACGGATGTTTTGAGCTTCGCCATGGACGGAGACGTTCTGGGTGAAATCGTTCTTTGCCCCAATGTGATAATAAAACAGGCAGAGGAGCACGAGCTCCATGAGTCGGAAGAGCTCGCTTATCTTTTTCTGCATGGCATCCTTCACCTGCTCGGTTTCGATCACGAAGTCGATGTGACTGCTGCGGAGGAAATGTTCGCTATTCAGGATAAAGTGTTTGAAAATCTGCAGTCAGTGGATATTGTGAGCTCATTCAACCGTTTGCGAGGCTAGATTTGGAAAAAAAACGCACCTTGGTCACCCATTATTCTGACGTAAAATCAGAGTTGAACACCATCAAAGGGCTTGTTGGCGAGCTCAGGGGGTCACTTTGACCTGGACAAAAAGTTCAAACAACTAGAAGAGCTTCGCCACAAGTCGGAAAACCCGGCTGTGTGGAACAATCCCGAGCAGATGCAAAAGATAAATCAGGAAATTGCGGGCCTCGACCGCATCTGCAGCCAGTGGACCACATTGCAAACACGCACTGAAGACGCCTTAGTCATGCTCGACATGGCTCAGGAGGCCAACGACGAGGGCACATTCGAGGAAACTCTTAGCGAAGTGGCGGCCCTGCGATCTGAAATCGATGAACTGGAACTCAAGCGCTTGCTCGACGGTGAAACCGACATGAATAGTTCATTCCTCTCCATCAATTCTGGAGCGGGTGGCACAGAGGCTTGCGATTGGGCAAGCATGCTCCTGCGCATGTACACGCGCTATGCCGACAAGCAAGATTACAAGGTGGAAGTGCTTGAGATGACCGACGGCGATGGCGCGGGGATCAAGTCCGTCACTCTCCACATTCAGGGCCCTTATGCCTTTGGTTACCTTAAGGCCGAATCAGGAGTGCATCGCTTGGTGCGTATCAGCCCATTTGATTCCAATGCCCGCCGCCACACCAGTTTTGCCTCGGTGTTTGCCTGGCCGGAAGTGGATGACAACATAGTTATCGACATTAAAACCGAAGATCTAAAAATTGATACCTATCGCGCCGGTGGATCTGGTGGACAGCACGTGAACAAAACCGATTCGGCAGTGCGAATCACCCACATGCCGAGCGGGATAGTGGTTCAGTGTCAGAATGAGCGCAGTCAGCATGCCAACCGCGACCGCGCCATGAAGATGTTGAGAGCAGCACTCTACGAACGAGAGATCGAAGAAAAGAATCGCGCTAAAGACGAAATGAATTCGCAGAAAAAAGCCAACGAGTGGGGCAGCCAAATTCGCTCCTATGTGATGCATCCCTATCAGATGGTAAAAGACCACCGTACAGGCGAGGAAACCAGCCAGGTTCACGATGTGTTGGATGGTGAACTGCAGCCGTTTGTGAATGCATTTTTGCGTTTTCAGAAAAATGGCGGCAAGAAAATCACGCCTAACGATACCAAGGCCGACGTATGAGTTTTAGCCTTTGGGTCTTACGACGTTACATTCAGGCCTGGAGACGCTTTTTTGATATTTCCATATTTCTGACGATCGCGGGAATTGCGGTCGGTGTAGCGGTGCTAGTGGTTGCGATGTCGGCGTTTAGTGGTTTTGAAACATCGCTCAAAACAACCATGCAAGAAGTCTTTGGCCATGTGGCCGTTTACCGCAGAGGCGAGCAAAAAATTGAGAATGCAAAATTTCTGCGCGATAAGATAAAAAAATATTACAAAGACGTACAGGCCGACATGGCTTTTCTCACCCAAGAATCTTTGGTGTCGAGCAAGGGGAAGATTTCCGCAGTACAGGTGCACGGAATCGAAAAAGACAAAGCGCCGCTGGTGCTGGATATATCTTCAAGGATTCACGAGGGACAAATCGATTGGAGCGAAAAAGGCGGGTTGCCTGCGGCTTATCTGGGACGCGATCTTGCCAGTAAACTGGCTCTCAAGCCGGGAGATGCGTTCACAATGATTTTCCCGCGCGCCTCCAAGGTCAGCGTTTCTGATCTCAACCCGATCGTTAAAAAGTTTCATGTGGCGGGAATTTTGGATTTAGGCCAGTACGCTTTTAACAGCCGTTTTATTTTTACCGATCTTCCAGTGATGCAGACTCTTCTCAACACCAAATCCATTTCGGGAATGCGTTTTCGGTTAAAAGATGTGAATCAGGCAGAGTCATGGGCGCGAGAGGTTCAGGAGGAGCTAGGCTGGAACAATTACTCGTCGCTCGATTGGTCTCAGCCGCACAAAAACTTTCTTTCGGCCATCGCCTACGAAAAGTATGTGATGTTTTTTGTGATACTGATCATTCTGATCACGGCCTGTGTGAATGTGACAACGTCGCTGTTTGTTCTGGTGCTTAAGAAATACCGCGACATCAGTTTATTTAGAACCATGGGCGCTTCACCACTGATGATCGTGATGCTGTTTTGCGTGCACGGGCTTTTCATGGGTGTGGTGGGGTTGATATTGGGGCTTCTTCTGGGCTTTGCAATGTGTTTCTCATTTGAGATATTGCAGAAAGTTTTCCCCCTGATGCCATCGGACATTTACAAAATATCATTCATTCCCACCGACTTCCGCGCCAGTGATCTGCTTCTGATCAGTGCGGCCACGCTGATTATTTGTTTTATCTCCACTGTGATTCCCGCCATTCGCGGGGCCAAGCTCTCACCAATCGAAGGGTTAAAGTATGAATAACGGAAAATTGCTCATCGACGTTAAATGTGTGACCCGTTCGTATCATCGCGATGGCGCCAACATGGATGTGCTTAAGGGCGTGGATCTACAGATTTATGAAAAAGATGCGGTTTGCATCCTCGGAGCTTCTGGTGCCGGGAAGAGTACTCTTTTGCACATTCTGGGAACTCTCGATAAACCGTCATTGGGTAAGGTGATGTTCGAAGGCATAGATCTGTCGCGCAAATCCTCCGCAGAGCTGGCGCAGTTTCGCGGCAAGATGATGGGTTTTGTGTTTCAGTTCCATCACTTGCTGCCGGAGTTTACCGCCCTTGAAAACGTAATGATGCCATGCCGTATTGCTAAGATGAACATTAAAGATGCCGAGTACAAAGCAAAAAAACTGTTGAGTCGCTTGGGGTTAGAGCAACGTATGGAACACTATCCGTCGCAAATGAGCGGCGGAGAACAGCAACGCGTGTCCATCGCACGGGCGTTGGTGCGCTCGCCGCGCTTGCTTTTAGCCGACGAGCCAACGGGAAACTTGGACAGTGCCAATGCGCAAATCATTCAGGATCTATTCTTCCAGCTCAAAGAGGAGGAGGGCTTAACGCTTGTCGTCGTAAGTCACGATCGACAATTTGCGAATCGATTTCCGCGCCGTTTAGAGCTAAAAGACGGCATGTGGGTCGGTTAGCCTCTTGATTCGGTTTTTGACTTAGTGGATCTTAACATCTAAAGTCTTGAATACACTCAGAGAATTGATAAATACGTAGCTCGCAGAGTTTCTCCTCAAGAACTCGCGGCTAAGGCCGTTTACGGCGATCCACGAGAAAGCCAAGAGAAAGGTAGATACATTGAATTCGATAGCGAGCTTTTTGTTGGTGTTGTTGTTCTCTGGAAGTGCACTCGCGCAATCCGTCTCTGCAATCAAAATCGAAGGCAATAAAAAGATCGAAGCCACTGCTATTCAAGAAAAGATCGAAACACCGGTTGGTAAACCGCTGGATAAAAAAGTTGTTCGTGAGGACATACAGCGCATCTTCGATATGGGTTTTTTTGAAGACGTACAAGTGACCGTGGAAAATGGCACACTGATTTATCGCGTGGCTGAGAAGGTGTCGATCTCGGCCATCGACTTCGAAGGTAACGACGAGATCGACGATTCTGATCTCACGGAAAAGATCGGTATCAAAGCGTTTGAGATCGTCAATTACGGTAAAATACAAAAAGCCATTTCCGAAATTCAAAAGGCGTACGAGGAAAAAGGTTTTCTGCTCGTTGGCGTGGACTTCGAATTGAAGCCAGAACCTAAAGCGCCTCAGTCGGCGCGCCTGGTGTTTAAAATCGACGAAAAAGAAAAGGTGCGTGTTAAGCGCGTGTCTTTTATTGGTAATAAAAACGTGAAAGACGAAGAGCTCAAGGCGTTTATGATGACCCAAGAGGGTGGCCTGTTTAGTTTTATCAGCGGCGGCGGCACCTACAAACAGGAAATCTTTGAAGAAGATGTGAAGCGTTTGTCGCTCATTTATCTCAACAAGGGTTACGTGCAGGCCAAGATCAGTCGTCCAGAGGTTTCGGTGACTCCCGATAAAAAGGGCATTTACATCTCTGTGCGCATTGATGAAGGCGAAATGTTCCAGGTGGGTGAGGTGGATTTTTCTGGCGATTTGCTCTTTGAGAAGAGCGAACTCCGTGAAGCCATTAAGATCGACGACACCGTGGATTTTTCCTACGAAATTTTGCAAAACGATCTGCGCGCGCTTGAGGCCAAGTATGGCGATTTGGGCTACGCTTATGCCAACATTATCCCGCGCACGAACATTATGGAAAAAGAGCGCAAGGTTAATATTCTTTACGAAATCGACAAGGGTCAAAAAGTGTATTTCCGCAAGATCAATGTGATCGGCAACAGCAGTACGCGCGACAAAGTGATTCGCCGCGAACTGCGCGTCCTCGAAGGCGAACTGTACAACGAAACGCAAAAGCGCCAGTCGATGACCAACATTAAACGCTTGGGATTTTTCGAAGACGTGCAGTTTCTCACCAAAACACCACCTGGGCGCGATGATCAAATGGATATCGACGTGGTGGTTAAAGAGCGCAACACCGGCCAGTTCCAGTTGGGCGCAGGTTACGCGACGGCCCTAGGTGCGCAGCTCAACGTACAGCTCGATGAGAGCAATTTTATGGGGTACGGCTACCGCGCTGGTGCGCGCGTCGAGTACAACGGTAAGCGCTATCAAAACTACACGCTCAATTTTACCGATCCGTACTTTCAAGACACGTTTTGGAGTTTGGGAACGGATGTTTATTACTACAGTTTACAAACTTGGGATATCAACCGCGTCACTCAGTTCGAACAGGACAATGGCGGGGTGGTGTTGCGCGCGGGTCACCCCTTATTTTACGACTACTTTCAGAACAATAACTTTTACGCGTTCTTAAGTTATAAGATCGATGATTCTAAAGTGAACTTTGGTCCTACGCGCGATCTTTCCGACGTTCTCGATCCGACTTCGGTAAATGGTGTGACGAGCGCGATGAGTGTGAGCTTTGAGTACGACAAGCGCAACGATCGCTTGATGCCGACCGATGGCTCCTATGCCAGTGCCTCCTATGAATACGCCGGTGTGGGCGGGGACATTCGCTATGCCAAAGCCACGGCCAATGCGCGCTATTACAAAAATATTTTTTGGGATGTGATATTCCGTAACAACTTGAGCTATGGCCTATTGACCGAAGTGGGTGATAAGCCCATTCCGTTCACGCAACTTTTCCGTTTGGGTGGACCGAACAACCTGCGTGGTTACCAATTCCGCAACGTGGGTACACGCAAGTTTTCGCAAAAATTGTACGACTATTTAACCACGCAACAAGGTGTTGCTCCCGATTTGGCGGCCTTTCAGGCCAACACTGTGGTGGGCGGCAAGCAGCAGGCGTTCTACATGACGGAATTGGAATTCCCTCTTGCGAAAGAAGCCGGCATGCGGGCCGTGGTATTTTACGATGTGGGTATTGCGGATGATGAGCTGGCCTCCAGTCGTTTGCGCAGTGACATCGGTTTTGGTATTCGTTGGTTCTCGCCAATGGGACCTTTGAGATTTGAATTTGGATTCCCTCTGGATCGTCAGGCGGAGTTTGGTGAACGTAGCAATAACTTCCAATTTGCAGTGGGAAGTCCATTCTAAGGAGAATGATATGAAAACAGTTTTATTACTAACAGGTTTATTTGTTGCCGCTAGCGCTTCCGCAGAATTCACTGCCGGTGTGGTGGATGTGCAAAAGGTGATCATCGCATCCAATGCTGGTAAAAAGGCCAAGAAAGATCTGGAAGGCGAATTCGAAAAGAAAAAGAAAGAATTCGAAAAGAAAGAGGCGGACTTAAAAAAGAAAGCCGAAGAGTTCGAAAAAAAGAAAATGGTTTATTCCGATGAAGTTCGCCAAGAAAAGGGCATGGAGCTTCAGCAGGAGATGGTGAAGTTCCGTGAAGAGGTTCAGAAGAGCCAAATGGGCATGCAGCAAAAGCAAGCGGAGATGACAAAACCTATCATTGAAAAAGTTCAAAAAGCCATTGGCGAAATTGCCAAGGAAAAGAACTTCTCTGCGGTTTTTGAACGCACCGAGCAGAGCGTGGTGTGGGCTAAAGGCGAAGTGGACATTACTGAAGACGTCCTCAAAAAGATTAACAAGTGATTCGATTTTTAGTCGGAGGATATATGAAACAGGTAGCAGTCGTACTCATCGGCGTATTGATGTCTGGGTTTGCCCATGCGGAGTTTAAAGCCGCCACTGTAGATATGCAGAAGGCGATTCAGGCGACGGACTCGGGAAAGAAGGCTAAAAAAGAGCTGGAAAAAGAGTTTGATAAAAAGAAAGCAGATCTTAAGAAAAAAGAAGAGGATCTAAAAAAACGCGCCGAGGAATTCGAAAAAAAGAAAATGGTGCTCTCCGACAAAGTTCGTGAGGAGCAGCAAGTGGAGCTCCAGCAGGACATGCTCAAGTTTCGCGATGAGCTTGGCAAGAGTCAGCAAGGCATTCAGCAAAAGGAGCGTGAGCTCACCAAGCCCATACTCGAAAAAGTTCAAAAAGTGATTGGCGAGATCGCCAAAGAAAAAGATCTCACCGTCGTTTTTGAGCGTGCTGAGCAAAGCGTAATGTTTGCCACAGCAGACATGGATATTACAGACGAAGTAATCAAGAGAGCGAACAAATAATCGCCGTCGTGGCTTTATTGTGAGGTTTTATGAGTGAGACAAAAGAACCGTATCTAGACGTCCTGGCAATTCGTAAAAGAATTCCTCATCGATTCCCGTTTCTACTGATCGATCGTGTCCTGTCGTTCACGCCCGGGTCCGATCCAAAGTTACGGGTAGGACGAAAAGTTGTCGCTCGCAAAAACGTCACAGTGAATGAAGGTTTTTTTCAGGGCCACTTTCCACATGCGCCAATCATGCCGGGTGTGTTGCAAGTGGAGGCCATGGCTCAAGCCGGAGCCCTGGCCTGTGTCGTAGGAGATGATGAAAATTTGGACGTGCGCATCGCTAAAATAGAAGAAGCACGTTTTCGTCGCCCGGTGGTGCCGGGAGATACACTCGAGATCCACGCCGAAATCACAAAAGAGAAGGCCGGTTTAATTTGTGTGGTTGCCGAAGCACGTTGCGACGGCGAACAAGTGGCGCAAGTTACTATTTGGGCAAAAGTTATAGCAAAAATAGAAGGTTAAAAATGGCTAAAATTCATCCTACCAGTATTGTTGGAAAAAACGTGAAGCTTGCCGACTCTGTAGAAATTGGCCCCTTTTGTGTTGTGGCCGGCCAAGTAGAGATGGGTGCAGGGACCAAACTCATCAGTCACGTTGTGATCGGCGATGAACGCACGAAAACAGTCATTGGCGAGAACAATACGTTTTCTCCAGGCGCCGTGGTTGGCGGTCCGCCTCAGGATCTCACTTATAAAGGTGAGCAAACCGAGCTTCATATTGGCAACAACAATACAATTCGTGAGTTCGTGACAATTAACGTGGGTACTCCGAAAGGTGGCGGTATCACACGGATTGGCTCCGACTGTTTGATCATGGCCTACGTGCACGTGGCTCATGATTGCAGCGTGGGGGATCATGTGGTGATCGCCAACTCCTGCCAGTTCGCCGGCCACGTTACAATTCGCGACCATGCCAAGATCAGTGGCTCGTGCCTGTTCAACCAGTTTGTGGTTGTGGGCCGTTACGCATATATCACGGGCGACAGCGCCGTGAACAAAGACATACCTCCGTTTTGTATTGCGCAAGGCAAATACGCCATTGTGCGTGCTGCGAATGAGATCGGAATGGAACGCTCCGGTTTTGAGAAGGGCGATGTGGAAAATGTGCGCCGCGCGGTTCGAATATTAACAAAAGGAAAGCTCACGGTGGAGGGCGCACTGGAGCGTATTGCTCAAGAGTGCGAATCCACTCCCGCTCTCGTCGAGTTTGTTGAATTTATTAAATCTGCAGACCGCAAACGGGGATTGGCGCTCGTATGAGTAAGACTCGCGTCGCTGTTGTAGGCGGAGGACACTTAGGACGCTTTCATGCGCAAAAGTTTGCGGCCATCGATGCTTGTGAATTTGTTGGTGTGTGCGATGTGAATCCGCAACAAGCGCAAAAGGTGGCCGACGAAGTCAAAGCCAAATCCTTTTCTGATTACAAGAAACTTGTGGGTTTGGTGGATGCGGTGTTGATCGCCACTCCAACAACGACTCATTACGAAGTGGCGAAGTTTTTTCTAGACAACAAAATACATGTGCATGTGGAAAAACCGCTCACCGAAACTGTCGCACAGGCGGAGGAGCTGGTCGCTCTCGCTAAGAAAAACAACTTAGTGTTGCAGGTGGGACACGTGGAGCGCTTCAACCCAGCGCTTGTCGCCGCCAAAGACAAGCTTGGTATCCCGCTGTTTTGCGAAGTGCATCGTCTCGCGCCGTTCAAGCCTCGCAGTATCGATGTCGATGTGGTGCTGGATCTCATGATTCACGATCTAGATGTGGTGATGTCTTTGGTGAAGAGCCCGGTGAAATCCGTCTCCGCGGTGGGCACACCCGTGCTCACTAAAACGTATGATATTGCCAATGTTCGCCTGGAGTTTGAATCTAAAGCTGTGGCCAATCTCACCGCATCACGTGTGTCTTTGAACTCGACAAGAAAATTCCGCGTGTTTCAAAAATCTCAGTACCTCTCTATCGACTTTGGTTCTGGGGAAGTGAACTTGACCACCAAAACGGGTGAATGGGTTCCCGGCGAAGAGCCGCCACTCACCATCGAAAGCTGGAACTTGGAAAAAGGCGATGCCCTCATGGCCGAAGACAAGTCGTTCTTGGCAGCCGTGCGCGGCGAGGCTCCGTGTTTGGTTACGGGAGAAGATGGATTAAACGCATTACGAGTCGCCGAACTCATACGAGCCGACATTGCCAAACGCCTCGGGTAAGATTCTCATTGTTGCCGCCGAGGCCTCGAGTGCCGCGTACGCTGTTCAACTTTTAAAGGGTTGGAAGGCAGCAGGTAAAAATATAAAAGCTTTTGGTATTGGCAGTCGTGAGATGGAATCGCTCGGATTCGAAATCATCGGTCGTTCAGAAGATCTGGCTGTTGTGGGGCTTCAGGAAATTATCGCTCATTGGGGAGATATAAAAGGCGCTTTTCATCGTCTTGTGGAAAAAGCTGAGGAGTACAAGCCGGACCTGATTTTATTAATGGATTACCCGGAGTTCAATCTGCGCCTGGCGCAGAAACTCAAAAAACGCGGATTCAAAATTGCCTACTACATCTCGCCGCAGATTTGGGCGTGGCGAACCTATCGCGTGCACAAGATCCGCAAGATTGTGGATAAGATGTTTGTGATTTTGCCTTTTGAGGTGGAGTTTTATAAAACTCACGGCGTGGATGTGGAATTTGTGGGCCACCCACTTCTCGATATGCTCGATACCTATTTGCCTCCACAACACGAAGTGGAGAGTGTGCGTCGTGAATGTTTAAAGGAAAAAACTATTCTGCTGGGGCTTATGCCAGGCAGTCGGCGCAGTGAGCTCAAACACAATTTGCAAACGCACATAGAAACCGCAAAAAAGGTAGTGGCCGAAAACCCCGGAGTGCAGCCCGTGTTGATGGTAGCTCCGTCGCTCGACCTCAGTTACGTGAAGAGTTTGTGCGAACCGTTGGGTTACAGCGGCAAGTATCTAAAGGAAGAGCCGTTCAAAATGATCAGTGCCAGTGACGTCATTTTGTGTGCGTCGGGAACAGCCACGCTCATGGTCGGCTTGTGTAGAAAGCCGATGGTGATCATGTACAAGATGAACGCCATTACCGGTTACCTCGCGCGGAGGCTCGTACGCCATGTTCCCTATTTTGGAATCGTCAATTTAATCATGAAAAGAGAAATCGTTCCGGAACGTTTTCAGGGAGACGCCAGCCCTGATGAACTCTTTCAGCAGTTATTAACGATTATTAACAACACCGGTGGCGCGCGAGATAAAATGCTGGAGGCGTTCGACCAACTTAAGCTTCAATTGGGAGATCGCGGCGGCATAGATCGTTTGTCGAACGGCATTTTGCGCATGATGGAGCGCTCATGAGTGTTTTCTTAAAGTTTCTCAGTGCGATTTATCTTTTGATTATACAGACACGCAATCAACTTTTTGAATGGCGCTGGTTTGCGGCCACTAAAGTGCAAAGCTTGGTGGTTTCTGTAGGTAATGTTTCTGCCGGAGGAACTGGTAAGACGCCGATTACGGCTTTTCTTAGCCAGGAGCTTGAGTCGCGGGGTTTCCGTGTGGCGATTGTTAGCCGCGGTTATGGTGGCAAATACTCTGAGAGTACGGTTCGGGTGGATCCAAATCTTAAAAATGCTGCTTCTTACTTTGGTGACGAACCCACTATGCTGGCTTCACGATCGCCGATTCCAGTATACGTTGGTAAATCCCGCGTCGAGGCCGCGGAACGCGCGGTTCTAGAGTACCGTGCAGACGCCATAATAGCGGATGATGGTTTCCAGCATCGTTGGCTCCATCGCGATATTAACGTTGTGGTGTTTGATGCTACAGAAGAGCGCTTACACATGTTGCCCTACGGACGATTGAGAGAGCCACTCTCCAGCCTAAAACGTGCGGATATTGTGTTCATGACACGCACACGGCTTGTTTCTACGGAAGTGCTGGAGCAAAAGATAAAAATTTTGCGCGACCAGGGTTTTTCGCGGGAGCACAAGAACTTATTTTTGGTGGCGTTTAAAATTGCCAACATCATCCATGTTCACACTCAGGCACGATTGATGGAGCGTGAATGCATTTTACTTTCGGCCATTGCTAAACCGCAGAATTTTGAAACGGTGATTAAGGAATCATTACTTGTAAGGCGGCACGAGGTGTTTTCCGATCATCATGCGTGGACGCAAAAAGAGTGGGATGGGATCATTGCCAGAGCGGTGAGTGAGGGCGGCCTGCCGATCGTCATGACGGAAAAGGATGCGGTAAAGGTGCGCTCTCTCAATTCCAACAACTACCCTGTGTATTTTGCGCGGATGGAAGTGGCCATGGACGGGGAGTTCTCCATGGATGAAGTTTTGCGAGGGAAGGGTTTCGCGTGATACTTACTCGAGCACTCTATTATTTTTGTTACATAATATTTTTGTTGCCGGCCTGCTGCCGGAAAGCCTGGGGATATTCATTGGGCGTTTTGTGGTTCGATATTTTGCGCATCCGTCGGCGTATCGCCGTAGACAATGTCCGCCGCGCATTTCCAAAGTGGAGTGAGGAAAAGGTGGTGGCTACGGCTCGACGGTCTGTGCTCGAGCAAGGATACTTAATTGCGGATTTTACGGAAATGGGATTTCTGTCTAAGGATCAGCTGTTTGGTAAAATCGAAGTGGTGGGAAGAGAGAACTTGGATCGCGCGGTGGCTCAGAATAAGGGTGTATTTTTGTTGGCGCTGCATGTTTCTAACGGCGATTATGGTATCGCTTGGCTATCGGCCATGGGTTACCCCATGCATCTGATCACTAAACGTTTTAAATCCAAGTGGCTCGACGACCTGTGGTTTAGAATTCGCGGACGGTTTGGCACTCATTTTATCGAGGCGCGGAACAGCAGCTTTGAAATTCTAAAAGCCATACGGAGCAAAGAGATCGTGATTTTCGTCTTAGATCAGTTCATGGGACCTCCGCTCGGAGTTAAAACCACATTTTTTGGGCATCCAACAGGGACGGCCATGGGTCTTGCACTTTTTGCGCGTAAAACAGAGGCACCTGTGATACCCAGCTACATTGAGCGCAAGGACGACGGTTCGTTTCGGCTTCATTTTTTGCCTGAAGTTCCGTTTGAAGAAAAAAGTGACAAAGAGGCCACTTTGCAATTCATGACCCAGCGATATACTGATACAATAGAATCCATAGTGAAGACGTGTCCCGGGCAATGGCTTTGGATCCATAGGAGATGGAAAGCGTTCAATGGATAAAAATCAGTGGAGACAGTCGTCTCACTACATTTTAACGGTACTCGGTACTGCTCTTTTGGTGTTGAGCCTCGGTGCATGCTCCAGCGTTTGGAAAGGCTGGAACAAAAAGCAATTGGAAAACAAAGAGTTCGACGAGCAAGTTCAGATCAAAGAGATCAGTGGAACGGGTAGTGAGAACTCGAGCAGTGAAACTCCAAAAGGAGTTACAGCAGTCCCTTCCGAAGCGGACACATCTGCGGCCTCCAATGCAGCACCCACCACTGCCAAAGAGAAAGCGAAAACGCCCACTCAAATCGCCATAGAAAACGCTAAAGCCGCGGCCACCGGCAAAAAACAAACTAAGAAAAAACCGAAAGCCGGCGCAGCCACGGCGACTACCGATCCAGCGACAACCGAAGTGGAAGACCCTTCAAAGCCAAAACCGCACTTGCCAGCTCTCGAGGACGGAGAAGGTTTCGACGGCCGTAAACCCATCGTGAACCCCTTCGTCGTTGGCGAGGAACTAGAATTTGCGGTGCGCTTTTTTTCGGTCGAAGCGGGACGCTTCACCATGGCGATCAAGTCTTTTAAAGAAGTGAACGGTAAAAAGTCCTATCATTTTTCCTACAGCGGAAAAACCAATTCGGTTTTCTCCATGTTTTATGCGCTGGACGATAAAGCCGATGCTTACATGGATGCGGAAACATTTGTACCGTATAGCTACACAATCCAGGCCAATGAATCGAAGCAGATTCGCGACGTGCGCAATTTTTTTGATTGGAAAACTCAGAAAGCTAAAACTTGGGATAAAAAAATCAAAAAAGGCAAAGAGCCAGAAATTAAAAATATCGAGTGGGATTTGGCGCCCTACGCTCAGAATGTTCTCACGGTGCCGTATTACCTGCGTACATTCACTCTCCGCAAAGGTAAAAAGTTTTCGGTCAATGTGGGACACGACGGTAAGAACATGGTGATGACCGCCGAGGTACTGCGCGAGGAAAAGCTTTCGACACCTATGGGTAAACTGGACACGTTTGTTTTGAAGCCCTCGTTCGAATTAGATGGTGTATTTAAACCCACGGGCGACAATTATATTTGGATAACAAAAGACAAATACAAACGCATCGTGAGAATTGAGTCTAAGCTGAAGATAGGCACTTTGGCGGTGACGATCGAGAAGATCAAGCCGTGATCCTTTTTGTACAGACCGCATTTCTCGGCGATTTGCTGTTGAGCATTCCGGCGTTAAAGACACTGCGCCAAACGTATCCCGATAAAAAAATACATTTGGTCTGTCGCAAGGGGCTGGGCAGCATCATCAAATACTTTGGGCTCGCCGATGTGATCCATGACAACTTTAAAAAGACAAAGCCGTCTCTCACGGAGTGGCGCCAGCGGTTTGGCGAGATGCGCTTTGATCTAATAGTGTGTCCCCACGAGTCCTTCCGATCCAAAGTTCTATGTGCGCTCACAGCTGCAGATAACAAAATTGGCTATGCTTCCTGGTTGGGGGCGTTGGTGTTTGACCAAACTGTGGAGAGGCCTATGCAGTGGCCAGAGGTCTTTCGCCAACTCGCACTGCTCGGAGAGGCGATTCCCGGGCTTCGCGAGAGGCTAGCACAACTGCCGCCCGGCTTTCGTATTTACGATTCGGTGCCGGAGTGGGCGAGTATGGTGATGATTTCCTCGCAGCAAAAAGCTGAGCGGCGCCAAAAAATAATAGACCAATATGGATTTGATGCGCAAAAAAAAATAGTGGCGCTCGCGCCCGGCAGCGTTTGGCCGACAAAGCGCTGGCCAATAAAAAAATTTATTGAAGTGGCTCGTAAGTATCAGTTTGCGGGATATCACGTTGTTATTGTGGGAAGCAAAGACGAGAGAAAATTTGGTGAAGCTATTCAATCCGAAGTCGCCTCTGTACTGAATTTATGTGGTCAGACGACATTGCAGCAAATGATCGAGGTGCTCGCCGCATGTGATCTGCTGGTGAGTAATGACTCTGGTTCGATGCACATGGCTGCAACAACCAGCACGCCGATTGTGAGTATTTTTGGCCCCACTGTCCTGGAATTTGGATACCAACCATGGTCTAACCACTTCCGAGTGGTAGAGCGGCAAGGATTGAAGTGCCGGCCCTGTTCTTCCCATGGCGGGAAAGTTTGCCCCATCGGCACCCACGAATGTATGGAATTGATACACTCAGATGCCGTTATATCCGCTTCTAGCCCTTTTCTTGATATAAAATGAGATTTTTCGTATCCTAAGTGTATGCCGCGATCGAGTGGCCTGGGGAACTTTCGATGACACTCATTTTAGCGCTTATTATATCGCTAGCTTCTGCTGATGATTGCAATCCAGATAGCATCGAGGTAACCAATCCCGCGCCGACAACTCAGTCTCAAACGGAGTGCTTGAGAGAGGCCAAATCGAAATGCCAAGTTATATCGGCGGTGAGTAAGCAGTGCACTTGGAAGTTACCAGAAATACTAAAACCCGGCAAAGAGGCGAATGTAAGAGATGCTAACTTTTGCAAAGCCTATGAGGACGATGCGAAAGGTCGCAAAATAAAGCGCAAATCCACTCATGATGGCGTAGGTCAGGACGGAGTCCTGTCCTGCAATGATCCCAACGCGTCCATATTGACATCGCATAAACAGAATAAACCATTGGTCGTATTTGAATGTGCCATTTGTGATACTCAGGACACAAAACAGTACGATAGTGCGTGCACCAAATCGATGTTTGAGGCCGATGTTCGACGCTGCAAACAGGGCGTAGCGGGAAGAAAATGCGATCATCAGATCGGCAAGACAACGTGTTACGATGGCAAAGGCAACGTCACGGAAACAATCACGGATAAATGATGATTATAATACTATTTCTATCTTTGAGTATCTTCGCCGCCGAACCAGATCCGAGAATGCCGGCACCACTTTCCGTGGAGGGAGTTGTCACGAGCTTCGACGAAAAAGTCATCACTATCAAGCAAGTGAACGGCACCACGGTTTATATTCCCCGCAGTAGCATGCCGAAGTTTCAGGGTATTCGAATGCAAAAAGATGTTCTCAAATTTCGCGTGAGTTCGACGGATTTTGTAAAGCTCAACTACAAGAGCTTGGGTCTCCCCAAGCCCGAATAATTATTTTTTTGCGTAGTCTTTAGCGTTGATGCCAAACTTTTTAATTTTTCTCAGTAATGTATTTTTAGGAATATTGGCATTTGCCACGGTTTGATTGATCTTACCGTTGTTGGCCTTCAGTGCGTTCACAATGAACTGTCTTTCTGAGTCGTCTTTATACTTTTCGTAATCCAGCGGCGCTTTCAGTGGCGTGGACTGAATGCTGGCGGTGAGCTCCGGAGGCAAGTGCTGAGGCTGGATCGTGGAATCGTTGTACACCACCACGATGCGCTCAATAACATTTTCTAGCTCGCGTATGTTACCCGGCCATTTGTAAGCGCGCAGTGCGGACAATGTCTCCACCGTAACCGTGGGAATTGCTTTATTGAGCGGTTCGCAAAATTTATTCAAAAAATGCTGCACCAAGAACGGAATATCCTCGGGGCGTTCCCGCAACGGCGGAAGAAAAATGGGAATCACATTGAGTCTGTAAAACAGATCTTCGCGGAAGGTGCCTTCCATAATCTTTTTTTCTAAATTCTGGTTTGTAGAAGCGATGATTCGCGCGGATGTCTCTAGTTCGCGAGTGGAACCAATGGGAGTAAATTTTTTCTCTTGAAGCACGCGTAAAAGTTTTACCTGCGTCTCGATCTTGAGCTCGGCGATTTCATCGAGAAATAACGTGCCATCGTTGGCCAACTGGAATTTACCGATTTTTCGTTCGTCGGCGCCGGTGAAGGCCCCTTTTTCATGGCCAAACAGCTCGCTATCGATGAGATCCTCGGTGAGAGTCCCGCAGTTGATGGCGATAAACGGATGAAACTTTCTGTAAGAGTTGTAGTGAATAGCGCGTGCAACCAGTTCCTTGCCTGTGCCGTTTTCGCCGCGAATGAGGACCGTGGTGTCCTGCTTGCTCACTTTGTGGACCAAGCTGAACACTTCCTTCATTTTTTCAGAATCGCTCGGGAAATCGGCGTCGGAATCATCGTCAAGAATCGGCATGGAGCTTACGGCATCTTTTACCAGGTTCTTTGCCTGCTGCGACTGCTTGTATATTTCCACTAGTTTTTCACGCTGAATGGGTTTTTCCAAGTAATCGTAGGCACCCTCTTTAATGGCCTCAATGGCATCGCGCACGTTCGAGTGCGCGGTGAGGATCACTACAAAGATTTTTGGATCCACCTCTTTGATTTTTTGTAAAGCAGTGAGGCCATCCATCTCGGGCATCTTGACGTCCATAATGACAAGTTCGTAGGAATTTTTTTCGATGAGCGCTAGAGCCTCTGTGCCGGTAGACGCTTGGTCGCAGGCGAGTGGTTCGGTGATTTCCTGCTCCAAAATGGTCACCAACGAGGAGCGCAACACGGGTTCATCATCAACAATTAGAATTTTAATAGCTTTTTCCATGGTCTAAGACTAACCCAATGGATCTGGGCTGTCTTCTGCTTTTTTAATCATGAAATGTAGGGCTATTGAATGGGCATACGAAAACCGATTTCCGAGCCGCGATCCACTTCGCTATTGATAAAAACCGCCCCGCCGTGGACCTCCACAAAGTATTTTACAAGGAACAAACCCAGTCCAGTGCCCTCTTTTTGCTCATTGAGTCGGGAAAACTTTTCCCAGATCCGGTGCTGATCTTCGAGGGGGATACCCTTGCCCTCGTCTTTGACGCAGACTACGACGTAATTGTCTTCCTCAAGGGAGGTGACGTGCACCCGCGATGAATTCGGTGAGTACTTGATGGCGTTTTCTATAATATTGAGAAGAATTTGTTGCAACAGATCCTTGTCGAGCTTGAGAGTGAACATGGGCTCAAGATGCCGGGTAATTGTAATTTCTTTTTCATCGGCGAGTGGCTGTAAGGTTTTAATCGCTTGCTCGATGATTACATTGAGATCACAGTTTTCCTGTTTGAGCTCGAAGCGATTGGATTCGATTTGCGAAATCTTAATAATGTTGCGCACGTGTGAGTTGAGTTCAAAGGCATAGCGTTTAATGCGCAACAGGCCTTCTTTGGTTTTTACCGGATCATTGCTATCGCGATCCACCACGTCCACTTGGCTCAATATCTTTGCGATTGGCGTTTTTAAATCGTGGCTGAACAAACTGAGAAAATTGCGTTTGAGTTCATCCATCTCATGTTGATAGGCGGTCTCTTTTTCTAAGCGCCAGGTGGACTGCTCTTTTTTGCTGAGTTTGAACACCATAAATATGAAATAGCTCACGCATATATGAACGAGAAATGCACTGAGTGGTAACCAAAAGTAGAACTGATCAAAAATAAAAAAGCTCAGTGAGGCCGCCGTTGCCGTTATCACCAGCATTCCCACCAGCGCGATGTTGGAAGACAGACCTGTCACAGTGAGGGCGATCAACAGCGAGAGAACAAATATAATGGAGACGTTGATGGTGAGAGGAACCGGTCGAATCCATCGCTGTAATAGCACGTTATCAATCATGTTCGCTAGAATGTAAGCCGGCGGAAGGTCACCCACGGGAGAGGCATAGGGTTCGCTCTCTTGATCCTGCAAATTAAGAATTACGATTTTTTTGTGGATGGTGGAAGGAAGAATCTTTTGGTTCATCAGTTCAAAAAAATGCACGGACGGAAAAGAACTGGCAGGGCCGCGAAAGTTGATCAAGGCGGATTCTGCCACGTCGAGCGATTGAGGGAGATCGAGCAGTTCAAACAATTTTTTTGGAACCTTGAGTGTGCGGATGACCCCGTCGGAGTCGGGTTTAAAGCCTTTGCGGGGGATGAGCACCACTTCGGGAGCATCGCTCATAATGTACGACTCCCTGCGGCTCACCGGAGCGACGATCAACTGCGCCTGCATCTTTTTAAGTTCCACGAGGGCTTTTTGAATGTCTTCAGGAGCACTGGGAACATGGATCAAGACGATTTTAGGGCTCACGCGCTGAGGACCACGCCATGCAAAATGGAGATCGTAGTTTTTGAGTTCAAACACGAATAATAGAGCTATGCCTGCAAACCAGCATATAAAGACGCGGTTGATAAAACCCTGGTGGGTTTGGTAGAAACGACGTAGTTGAGAGATCATCTATGTACTATGATAGGGGTCTGGGTCTTCAGGAGACAAGGAATTTTAGTGTGCTGATTTTTAATCGTTATGATGATGTCCAAAAGAGCCTGTTGACCAATTGCCGAGTGACGATTGGACGCTTTCAGGGTGTTCACCTTGGCCATCGCCACCTTCTCGAGCAGTTGGGCGGAGCCGATGAAAAATCTCCGAAAGTGGTGGTCACGTTTGATCCTCCGCCAGAAGACGTTCTCAAGCAAACAATCCATCCGAAAATTTCAAGCTCCCAGGAAAAAATAAAAATTTTTGAACAGTTGGGTATTGATGCTGTGTTTTTGATTCCTTTCGATCACATAACGGCACAGCTCTCAGCCGAGGACTTTGCGCGCCAGTATGTGTTTGAGCTGTTTCAGCCGCAAAAAATTGTGGTCGGTTACGATTTTGCATTTGGCAAAAACCGTAGTGGTTCAGTAAAAACCTTTGAAGCTTTGGCGGCGACTCAACCCAAGCACACCCAAGTGGTGCAAGTGGGTCCTTTCACACTTTCAGGAGAGGTGGTGTCCACATCGCTGATTCGTGAAAAGATTCTTGGTGGCGATGTTCGTCGCGCCTGCGAGCTGCTCTCGCGGCCCTACACCCTGGAAGGTGTTGTTGTTGATGGCGCGAAACGCGGGCGGGCCTTAGGTTTTCCGACGATCAATTTAAAGACGCAACCCCTACGCATTTTACCCAAACTTGGTGTTTACGCCGTTTATGTGGAGATCGAAGGCCAGCGCTTTAATGGAGTGTGTAACGTGGGACTCAATCCCACCTTTGCACAAGATCACCAGATGAAGGTCGAGTGCCACATCTTGGACTTTGATCGAGACGTGTATCATAAGACTGTCCAGTTGCATTTTATAGAGCGCCTGCGCGATGAAAAGCGTTTTTCGGGACGCGATGAACTGGTTCAAGCAATTCATGCCGACATCGCTCACGCACGTAGGATATTTTTACCCTCGGCCAACAGCTAGATGATAGACCGTTAAAATCAGTTGCTACTCCTCAATCGATATCTATATCGCTAAGCTATATATTGATCTTAAAAGGGGTAAATGTGTCTAAAAATGGTTTAGCCGAACTTAAAAAGGTACCTACCACAACGGGCAATAAACTTGCACAGATTCAATCCGCAAAAAAACCTGGAGAGTCGCTCACTGCGGCGGCAGAGCGGTTGGGGATTGTTGATTCGGAACTGGGAGAATATCTCAGTGAGCATTATGGAATGCCCTTTATTGAACTTGCAGATTTCGAGGTCGATGCTACGGCACTTGCGGCCATATCCGCCGAACAGTGTCGCAAACACAATGTGATTCCCATTTCGAAATCGGGAACCACGCTGGTGGTAGCGTTTGCGGATCCGACCAATCTCTTTGTGCGCGATGATATCGCCTATGTGACTCGCTGTAAGATCGAGCCTGTCGTTGCGACAGAGATGGGAATTCGCCGAGCGCTCGAAAAATATTATCCAGACACATCTCAGGGGGCCGGAGACATTCTCGGCGAAATCGAGCATGTTGACGAGGACGAAGAAGGTCGCGGGCTGGGCATGGACCTGGAGAACAGTGATGCTCCCGTTGTTAAATTTGTGAACGTAATGTTGGCGGAAGCTGTGAAAGATGGAGTATCGGACGTGCACATCGAGCCATATGAAAAATCGGTTCGCGTGCGCTTTCGCAAAGACGGTCAGCTGATCGAAAAGTACAAACCACCAGTTTCAATTGGTGGAGCGATTTCCTCGCGGATTAAAGTTTTGGCGAAGCTCGACTTGGCAGAGCGCCGTAAGCCGCAAGATGGTCGGATTAAACTGCGCTTTAAAGACAAAGGTGATATCGACTTTCGTGTCAACTGTATGCCTGTGGTGGACGGTGAGAAGGTTGTGATGCGTATTCTCGATAAATCCAAAGTGCAAAATGTAAAGCTTGCGGATTTGGGTTTCGAGGAAGGTCAGCTGCAAATGCTGAGTGCTGCCATTCAGAAGCCACAAGGGCTGATACTGGTAACCGGCCCCACAGGTAGCGGTAAAACCACGACGCTCTACGCGTCTCTTCAGGAAATTCACGATCCATCGATCAACATCAGTACTGCGGAAGATCCTGTGGAATATAAGTTGAGCGGCATAAATCAAACTCAAGTGAATCCCGACATCGGCTATACATTTGCTGAGGCTCTTCGCGCCTTTCTCCGACAGGATCCAGACGTGATCCTGGTGGGTGAGATTCGTGATACGGAGACGGCTGAAATTGCTTTCAAGGCATCGTCCACGGGTCACTTGGTGATGAGCACACTGCATACGAACGATGCGCCAGGAACAGTTTCCCGTTTGATCGAAATGGGAGTGCCATCTTATATGATCACATCGACTGTGGAGCTGGTTTTAGCCCAGCGCCTTTTGGGTCGAATTTGTCCTCAATGCAAAAAAGAAGACAAAGTAGATGTGTCGCTCATGTCGCGATTGAATTTAAAAGAAAAAGACATCTCGGGCATAAAGTTTTACAAAGGTGCCGGCTGTGACAATTGCTCAGGCACTGGCATTAAAGGCCGCGTCGCAGTTTACGAATTTATGATCATGTCGGATGTTCTTAAGGAAGCTGTTGGTAAAGCAACAACGCCTATCGAACTTAAGAAAGCGGCAATTCGCGGCGGAATGAGATCACTGCGAATTTCCGCTCTTGATAAAGCAAAAATGGGAGTGATTTCCCTCACTGAAGTTCTCAATGGAACTATGCAGGATCCAGCGCTATGATAACACTGTTACAGCTATTGAAATTGGCAACTGAGCAAGGTGCATCCGATGTTCACATCGTGGCTGGAAGTCCTCCGTGTCTGCGCGTAGAAGGGCGTATTGTTCGCGTAAAAACCGGCAATTTAACTCCAGAGGACACTCGTCGCTTGTGTTACTCGGTGATCAGTGATCAACAGAAGAGCCGCTTTGAGCAAACTAAAGAATTGGATTTTAGTTTCGATGTGAAAGATTTGGCCCGTTTTCGAGGAAACTTTTTCTTTCAAAGAAATGCAGTCTCGGGAGTGTTTCGTCGCGTGCCGGTGAATATTCCATCACACGCCGATTTGGGATTGCCTGCTCCGATCGTAAAGCTGACCACTTTGCCCAATGGTTTGGTGTTAGTGACAGGACCGACCGGTAGCGGAAAATCCACAACCATCGCGTCTTTGATAGACAAGATAAACGTCGAGCGTGAAGGTCACATAGTAACACTAGAGGATCCTATTGAATTTGTTCACGTTCACAAGAACTGCATCGTGAACCAACGAGAAATGGAAATCGACTGTATCAACTACAGCGAAGGCCTCAAACATCTTATGCGTCAGGATCCAGACTACTGTTTGGTGGGCGAGATGCGCGATTTGGAAACCATCGAAACCGCGCTCAAGCTTGCCGAAACCGGGCATTTGGTATTTGCAACACTTCATACCAATTCGGCCGTGCAGACGATCAATCGATTGGTGAGCGTGTTTCCGCCAGAGCAACAAGAGCGTATTCGAGTGCTATTGAGTTTTACTTTACAGGCCGTTGTCAGTCAGCGATTGATTCCGGGATTAACTGGTAAGCGCGTTTTGGCTATTGAGTTCCTTTTACTCAATGGTGGTATTCGAAACTTGATCCGCGAAGGTAAACTGCACCAAATTCAGAACTTAATGGAAGTGGGACAAGAGAAATCCGGGATGAACACACTCAATCAAACTCTCACGGATCTCATCCGCAATAAAAAAATATCAGAAAAAGAAGCTTATCTGGCAACAAATAATCCCGATGAACTGTTTAAACTTCTACAGCGAGGCGCATAATGGCAGTATTTTCTTACCAGGCTAAAACCATGAATGGTGCAACTGTGGAGGGCCAAATTGAGGCCGCCAATGAACAGGAAGCGCGCGTAAAAATTCGTGCCAATAAACTCTTACCGGTGAAAGTATCGGTTGGAAGCGGCGGCTTGTCTGCGGGCGCGAAGAGCTTTCAGTTTAAATCGCGTGTGAGCAAAGTGAAGGCCAAGGATTTGCAGAACTTCACGCGACAGCTTTCGGTGTTAATTGCCGCAGGCGTGCCGATCATTCCGTCTCTTGAGGCACTGTCGCAAGGACTGAAGAGCGCTGTACTCAAAAGAGCACTGCATGATATTGGACAAGACATCGCTGCCGGGAAAAAACTTGGAGAATCCTTTGGGAAACAATCCCATGTGTTTGATCGCTTTTATGTCAATATGATCATCGCCGGAGAAGAGGGCGGGGTGCTTGAGAGTGTTCTTAAGCGCGTCGCAGAGTACATCGAAAAAGCGGTAAAAATTCAGTCTAAAATTAAAGGGGCTCTCGTATATCCAATAGCGGTTCTCGTGATCTCTATGGTGGTGATCACCGGTCTATTGGTGTTTGTGGTGCCAAAGTTCGCCGAGCTTTTTCAGTCCAACGGGATGGAATTGCCGTTTCTTACCCAGCTTGTAATGAACGCCAGCGAGTTTATGCAACAAACTTGGTGGCTGGTGATCGGCGGCTTTGTGGGTGGCTACTTCGGTCTTAAGCACTACTATGCAACGTCGAGCGGGCGCGAAACAATTGATACTATTCTCTTAAGGGTGCCGCTTTTCGGAGACTTAATTATTAAGGGAGGATTGGCAAAGTTCACGAGAACGCTATCCACTCTACTCGGGGCGGGTGTGCCAATCATGGATGCCATGGATATTGCGGCCCAAGTTTCTGGAAACTATCAATTGGAAAAGTCACTACTCAAAGCGAAAGAATCGATTGCTTCGGGTAAGTCTATTGCCGCTCCTTTCGCACAAGAGAAAATCTTTCCTCCACTCGTGGTGCAGATGATGGCGGTCGGTGAAACTACAGGTGCGCTCGATCAGATGTTGACCAAAGTGGCCGACTTCTTCGAGGACGAAGTGGATGGCATTGTTTCTGCGCTCACTAGCCTTATTGAACCGATAATGATCGTGTTCCTTGGCGGTATTGTTGCGTTCCTCGTACTCGCGATGTACATGCCGATCTTCCAAATGGCAGGAGCAGGTGCAGGAGCATAATTTAAAGCGACAAAACAACAGCCGCGTTCAGGGATTTGATTTTTCCAGGAGCAGTAGCCAGCTGATGACCGTAGAGGTCATCCGCATGGCGTTCTTGACCATTGTTCTTGCCGTAACGGTATTGTATCAGGTCATCAATTCTCAGTTTCTTTCGTACAACGTGTTTTTTTCGATTTATTTGTTGTTGTCGTTTTCGTTCTTACTTAATTTATTCTACTCGCTAAATCTGGATCGCCTCATACAAAAATGGCACGTTACGGCGCTGTTGTTTCTGTGGGAATCCATTTATGTCACCCTGCTAATTTACTTTATCGGCCTCAATCAGTCACTGTTGGTATTTCTATACCTGATCAACATTATACTTTGTGGTGTGGTTTTTCAGCGCAGCGGCGGATTGTATTTGGCACTGTTCACATCGGTGTGTTTTAGTTTGCTCCTCGCTTTAGATACGCGCGTGCAGGGCAATTCTCTGTATCTGGCCGTGGGCGTGAACAATCTGGCATTTTTCACGGTGGCTTACCTATCTGGTTATTTGAGTGAACAGCTCAACTTTATGGGCATCGAGCTGCGCGAACGGGGCCGTGACATTCGCCTTCTTAAAAGTCTCAATGACATGATTTTAGAAAACATGGCCTCAGGCATGCTGACGTTGGACAATGCGGGTAAGGTGCTGCAGCTCAACGAAAATGCCAAGTCCATTTTGCGTGTGGAGAATATTGCTCTAGGTAGTTCGTTGCAGAACGCTATTCCCGAATTTTTAAGTTCGGTGCAAAATGCCATTGGCGAGGAGTTTGAGACCGAGATGGATGGGGTAGAGGGTAAACGGCTTTTACGGATTCGTAAATCCAACCTCAACAATGATTTCGGCGAGAAGCAAGGCGCTGTGATCGTGTTCGAAGACATCACCGATCTGCGCAAACTGGAAAATCGCGTTCAGCAGAGCGAAAAGATGGCAGCAATTGGCCAACTGGCCGCGGGTATTGCTCACGAGATCCGTAATCCTTTGGCGAGCATCAGCGGAAGTGTAGAGATGCTTCAAGGTGGCGACTCACGATCCGACGACGAAAAGAAGCTAATGAGTATCGTCATTAAAGAAATTGATCGATTGAACAAGCTCATCACCGAATTTTTGGATTTCGCGCGGCCTCAAGACGTGCGTTTGATGGAGCTCGATGTGAGTCAACTCGTTAAAGAAATGATCGATGAGTTGCAGTTTGTTCCCAGCGCAAAGGATATCGATTACGATATCGATATCACCCCTCAACTTAGAATTCAGGGCCATCGCGACAAGCTCAAGCAAGCATTCTTAAATATTCTGATCAATGCGGTTCAAGCCATGGAGAATCGACCAGTGCGCAGACTCACTGTCACCGCTAAGAGAGCGGCCGAGCAAGTGATTGTTACCGTGGAGGACTCGGGTAGCGGCATCGATGAGAAGGTTCTCAAAAAGATCTTTGAGCCGTTCCTTACAACAAAAGCCAAAGGCACAGGCCTGGGTCTTGCGGTCGTGCATTCCATCATGTCGGCGCACAAAGCTGCGGTCGATGTTAAGAGCACCAAGGGCGAAGGCACAACCTTTACGATTGTTTTTCCGGTTTAATCATGACGTATGGTCTAGGTGTATGTCCATCCCCACTGTTTCATAGTCCAGTCGCTATTCGATAAATATTCTAACCACTTGCACAAAAAGTCCAGCCATCGGAAAATGTAGAAACAGTGGAGTGACATTTTTTGCGTCAACTTTTTACTGCAGGACCGTTAGAAAGGTAAATCACTATGAAGCCACGTATCTTGGTCGTCGATGACGAAGAATCAATAAGAGAGTTCCTCAATATCATGCTCAAAAAAGAGGGCTACGATGTCACTTGCGTTGAAGATGGCCAAAAAGCAGATGAGATTCTTAAAAAGAAGTCCTTCGAATTGGTAATCTCCGATCTGCAGATGCCGCATATCACGGGCTTAGAGCTCTTAAAAATTGTAAAAGACAATTATCCGAATACATTATTTATGCTCATCACTGCTTTCGGCACCACTGAAACAGCTGTGGAAGCCATGAAGAATGGCGCATACGATTATATCACCAAGCCCTTTAAGCTAGATGAAGTCCGCATTAATATTGCGAATGCTTTGAAGAGCAAAACTCTAGAAAACGAAAACATTTCACTGAAGCGTGAGCTCACAAAAGAATTTTCGTTTCAGAACTTGGTGGGTAACTCACCGGCTATGCATCAGGTTTATGATCTGGTGAAGCGTGTATCGGATTCTCCGACCAACGTTTTGATCACAGGAGAGAGCGGTACTGGTAAAGAAATGGTCGCCAAAGCGATTCACTACAACGGCATACTCAAAGAAAAACCGTTTATATCTGTCAACTGCGGAGCGATTCCAGAATCGCTCATGGAATCAGAAATGTTTGGTCACAAGAAGGGCTCATTTACCGGAGCCATTGCCGACAAGCCGGGTCTTTTTGAGGCGGCCGATGGTGGAACACTGTTTTTGGATGAAGTGGGTGAATTGCCTTTGACGATTCAGGTAAAAATGCTTCGTTCTATTCAGGAGCGCGTTATTCGTCGTGTGGGATCCAATGATGACACACATGTGACCGTGCGATTGATCGCCGCCACCAATCGCGATTTGGAAGAAATGGTGAAGGCTGGCACATTCCGCCAAGATTTGTATTACCGATTGAACGTGATTCAAATTCGCACTCCCTCTTTGCGTGAGCGCAAAGACGACGTTGCCATCTTAGCCAAGCATTTCTTAAAAAAATACAACGAACGCTTGAGTAAAACTATTTCGGGGATCAGCCAAGAAGCATTGGCTGTTCTAAAAGGTTACGATTATCCAGGCAACGTGCGGGAACTTGAAAACATCATCGAGCGCACAGTGGCGCTCGAAGCCGGTGCCTCGATTTTGCCGGAAAGTTTGCCGCCATTCGTAAAAACAACCTCTGGCCGCCGCGAAATGGTTTCCAGCGAAGGGATTGAAATTACGGAAGAAGGTGTAGACTTAGACAAAATTATCGGTCAGATTGAAAAAGAGCTAATCGTAAAAGCTATTCACGCCGCTAATGGTGTTAAAAAACGGGCAGCGAAACTTTTAGGTATCACATTTAGGTCCATGCGCTATCGTGTGGAAAAGTACAACCTGGGTTCCATCTCCGACGATGAACTGGATGACGAAGGATAAAGCAGATGAAAAAAGCACTGGCACTAATGGTTTTAGCAGGGGTTTTGGGTTGTGACGGATTAAATTCATCCTACGACAAGGGCAATGCCGGTTCTGGCAGCCCCACACCACCTCCCGCGCAAAAGCCCACTGTTTGCGAGTTCGATTTTTCAAAAACCTGCTGGTCCGAATCCGCCGAGCAGATCACCGCCTGTATGGGCGATGGCACGGCCACCGAAACTTTTAATCAAACCAAAGAATTTTGTACCAATGACGAAGGCAAGCTGGTGGCCTTTGCCAATCCCGCCATTCAGTTTTCCGTTCCGGTGGATCCGAACAATACGCCCATCGACTTCCGCGTGTTTCCAGACAGCGTGAACGAATGCTTGCGCGTAAAAGGTACGCCGCAAAAATTTGAAGTCACCCTTAAAGCCTCACAAAAATCTATGAAATTTGATTTCACCGGCGACAAAATGAAGTTCACCTGCCTCGACGGCCAAACTGTCCAGGTGCCTTACGAAGTCTTCGAAGGCTGCGCTCAATCCATGGGCGAAAAATTTGTCACGACCGTACCGGGCCTGCAGATGATGCTCACTCAAAAAGGCACGAAGAACCAGTGGACCATGCGCTTGCGTGGAGCACCGCAAACTCCGGCTTTCTACAACTGCATCGAGCCGTAAACTTTTTCCTCTAAGAGAGTCTTCATTTTTGCAATATGGGATTTTACTCACGCCCTCGCGGACACGCGCGCGTCTTCGGATTGCGTCACGACGGCAAGTGCCGTCGCGCCGCAACCCGGATACGCGGCGTTCGCACGGGAGTTCGTAAAATCCCATATTGCAAAAATGAAGACTCTCTTAGAGGAAAAAGTTGTGGGTGGGTGGGGAGCGGTGTGAGGAAGATTGGAATGGATTCGTAATTTTATATGTTGATATGGTATGTTACTAACATGAAGAGAATCTTTTTAATGTTTCTTGTTTCATCATTTTTGTTTGAGGTGGCTGTTGCGGGGCGGAGTAATAGTTATGTGATTCAGTGTTTGGGGAAGGCGCCTTGTCTTCCTCGGGATCTGAGGGGGATGAAGAAAACCTCTTTTGAAGGCACTTACGTCTTTAGTAGTGTTCGTGGGGATTGGTGTTCGCACATTCGCAGGAAATCAAATCTATGCTTTAAAAATTTGAATGTCCGTTTTTTTCCTGCCGATGAGATTAAAGAGAAACCGCTCGAGGGCGTGGACCCTAGTGTTTCGGAAAATGCGGAGCTGGAGGGGCACTTGCAGTGTGTGCCACCTGCGGGTGCGCGTAAACTGGATTATATTCTCAGTGCAGGCCAAGTGCTGACGGGCACCGAGTTGATTCGTGAGGAACGGGACAGTGCGACCGTGGCGCCGGTGTCCTTTTCGGTTATTGATGGATACTTGGACCCCTCTTGTATTTCGCGCGAGGCGAATCCGGTGCCGGCTCAGTGCACGACAAAGGAACTCCTACATGGAACCTCTGTTTCCAATATTCTTTTGGCGCGTGGGAATGGTGCGTTTGTGCTTTCGAATCCTCAGGAGAAAGTTAAATTTCACGATTTCTTCCAGATGTATTTGGATTCGGGAGCGTGGAGAAACTCGAGCAATACGGCCAAGACCGCTGTGGAGTTGAGCACGGCAGTAGAAATTGTCGACCAGGTAAAAAAAGAAAAGGCCGACGTCATTAATTTTTCGGGCTACCTGGGACTCACGGCAGCCGATCTTAAAAATCCGACGTCGCAAGACATTCAAAATGTCAAAAATGCCAATGAATTTATATTTGAAAAGTTCCATGAATTGGCGCGCGCCCAGACACTGGTGATTGCCGCAGGCAATGACGACAGTTTTTCTCCAGAGCTTGAAAAGTTTGCGAGCGATGATATGTTTGTTGCGGGGTCGGTCTATGGTAAAGATCTCGATCAAACTGTGAACAGAAATAAAGTTACAGCTTACGTACCCAGTGGCAATTTTGGAATGAGCGGTAGCTTCAACACCCATCGCTCTGGTACCCTGGCCACCAGTAGCGCGGCGCCAGTACTCTCCGGAGCGATTGCAAACGTAAAAGCAATTTTGCCTAAAATTTCTAATAAAAATCTTAAAACGCTCATATCTAAAACAGGAATACCAACGCGTTTCGGTGCGCCATTCTTAAACAGCTATAAGATGTTTCGCGTTGCAAAAGAAATTTCGAAAAAGTGCAGTGGCGAAGACGGTTGTATCACGCGCGAAATCGATAATCCCGCAAGCTACAACTACGAGGCCGAAGCAAAGCGCGCTCTGGAAAAGGCCAAGCACACCATCGGTAGCAAGGCAAAGAGCAGCAGTTGTTTATCTCAAAAAGAACTCAATGCAGCGATAAAGGCCTATCTCTTACACCCGACTGTCGAAGCCAGAAATTTTTTTGAATCTCTCCCGAAGAACACCCCAAACATCAGCTATCCAGTGTTGCCGTAGTTCAGAGTGTTGAGCGCTGTTGCCTCAAGAAATCAACCGGTCGCGCGATCACTCTTTGATCTCTTGAAGTATGACATCCGTTGTTGCCTTTTTGTTCTTGCGCAAGTAGGCCACTTTAACTTTGTCGCCAACAGCGTGGTTCTCGAGGACGTTGTAGATATCGTCGCGATCATTCACGGGCTTGCCGTCGATGTGGGTAATAATGTCGCCCAGTTCTGGTGGGCGACCGCGCGAACCGGCTTTGCTGCCCTTGAGACCGGCTCTGGCAGCGGCGCTCGGTTGATTTTCGATAAAGCCCAATATTGCCACACCTTCTTTAACGCCAAGATATTTTGCGAGGCGATCAGGCACGAGTTGAATACCCAAGCCTGGTTGGGAAATTTTTCCGTTTTTAATCAATTGGGTAACGATGCGTTTGATGGTGTTGCTCGGCACTGCGAAACCCACTCCTGCCGAGCTGCCGCTTTGGGAGTAGATAGAAGTGTTCATTCCGATGAGATAACCACGGCTATCCATCAGAGGCCCGCCTGAGTTTCCGGGGTTAATGGCAGCGTCAGTTTGGATCATGTCGCGGTTAGAAATGCCGGGGACGGGCGATGGCACGTTGCGACCCATGGCCGAAACAACGCCGGTAGTGAGGGTGTGTGAAAGTTCAAACGGGTTTCCAATGGCAATTGTTTTTTGGCCCACCTGGATGTCGGAGGAGTCGGCCAATTTTTCTGAAAAACCCACCGGTAAATTTTTAGGCTCTTCAATTTTAAGAACGGCGATGTCGCGGTGGGCTTCAAAGCCTACGATTTTAGCGTCGAGCGAACGCCCGTCTTTTAATGTCACGCTCACAGGTTGGTTTTTAGAGTGATTTTCGATCACATGGTAATTTGTAACGATGTGGCCTGCACGGTCCCAGATAAATCCTGTACCGGCGCCCGAGGGCACTTCATAAACGTCGCGGGAGAAGAAATCGCGGACAAAGGTTTTTGTGTTTACGAACACCACCGAATCGGCGCTTCCATTAAACGTGGCAATCGTGTTTTTTTCGTCTTCAAGAAACCAGGATTTGATTTTTTGCTGTTCGGTGGGTGGAGGGGTGGGGTCGGCGTGGGCCGCGAGGGTGCTGAGAGCCAAAAAACCACCTAAAACCAAACTGAATATCTGCATGGAAATACCTCCTCATCCATTTAAAACCCGTTTCCATGACGGATTTCGAGAACAACTTCAATATGTACATTGTCTTTTAAGTGTCCACGTCTAAGCCCGTCAACCCCGCCTGAATGGCAGGATTGGGCGGATAAATGGCTTACTGACGCGCTGCGATCATTCGAGGATGCTTCAAAAATGGACATCTTAACAGAATCCTGACAAATAGACTTTTGTCGGATGCGTCCGATGTTGCTAGGATTATTGTGTTAAGCAAATAGAGGCCGGGGGGCTTTGATGAAGATAGTAGTTGTCTTGTTTGTTTTGACCGCCAATATGTTCGCCTACGCGGATCCGTTTTTTCCGATTCCGGTAACGCCGAATGAGGAAATCACGCCAGGGGATTTCTGCGCAGAGAGCGACCGCGATTTCGACGGATATCGATATCCGGAAAAAATGGTGTACTGCCATCGCAACGTGAGTAAGGGCGATAAAAACTCCGTCTACAAAAAGTACAAAGTCGATATCAAATGCAAACACCGTTACACCATCGACCACATGGTTCCGCTCGCACTCGGTGGTAATAATTCTCACGACAACTTATGGCCTGAGCACATGCTCGTTAAAGAAACCCGCCAAAATCTCGAACAGGAACTGTACAATGCCGTTAGCTCCGGCCAGATGCAGTCCGAAGACGCTGTACGAATTCTCCTCGAAGAAAAACTCAAACTCCAGCTCGATCTCTCCCACGTCGAAGGCTGCGGGTAGCTTTTCCTCCTCATCTCTTGTGAGTGTATTCAGCCTGGTTTGTGCCAGGCTTTTCTTTTTCCCCATTTCCTCATTTTTCTTCATGTGCTTTTTGCGCGGACGGCCCTCCTGGCCTGCGCACTCGTCGCCTTTGGCGATCGCGTCCCGCTCTCGTGAGCCCGCTCAAAAAACACATGAAGAAAAATGAGGAAACGGGGAAAAAGAAAAGCGAACTCATCTTATGAAGCGTCGCTGCGCTCGCTGAGGAGAAAAGACTTCGTGGAGAGAAGAGGGGTGTGGGGTGTGAGACCGGGTGCTTGGCGTTTTAGTAATTGGGAGAAAAGGTGGGTGCAAGCTTTTTTTTATGCCTTATTGAGGCTGAGGGTTTTGGGTGGGGATTTTTTAGGATGTGTTTTTTCTGCGGGCTCACGAGAGCGGGACGCGATCGCCGGAGGCGACGAGTGCGCAGGCCATGGATGGGCGTCCGCGGAAAAAGCACATCCTAAAAAATCCCCACCCAAAACCCTCAGCCGGCTATTTCAATTTCAGCAGGCAGCTTTTCTCGGCGGGGCGGAGGAAGTCGGCGATGTCGCGCTTGGCGCGGTATTTTTGACCTTCAAACAGAGTGGCGACCAGCTCTAGAGTTTGGCCTTTTGTAAAGGTGAGCTTGGCGTTCAGAGTTTGGATCTGATGGGTGTCGATATTGGGGAAAAGTTTTTTCAGGTCGTAGCGGCGTGAGTAGTTGTCGTAGTACTTGGGGCGTTTGTGAAAATTATTGATATCGTATTTGCTTCCCGGAGCCTCAAGGCGAATCACTGTCATTTGTGCCGAATCAAAATCGACAAGGACCGATACGCTACAATTGAGATTTTCTTTAGGACTGGTGTTGAGCGAATACAACAGTGTTTGCGCAGCGCTGGCGTGCACGCTTAAAATAAAAATTGTAAAACCTAAAAGTGTTTTCATATAAGCCTATTGTTTTTCCAAATTTATGATCACAATGTTATGGCGGTCCGAGCCGTTGTGTGTGGTTTCGCCAAGATGCGACGCTGTGGACGTCGTTACCTTGTATGCTGTTGTCATAGAGTTTGTTGGGCCGTTTTGATAACCGTTGATCGCCCAGCCGGCGCTCACATCGGCAACAAAACTTGTTGCTGTGTTGCCGCTGCTCGCGCCCAATATGGACATACCGCCAACCGATCCAGCGAGTGAAGCTGAAACTATATTTTGTGCGGTTTCGTTATCGTTGTTCGACACCGCTGCGTGCACCGGTGTGGTTTGATTCACGTACGAGAAGAAAGCGTGCGAGACAACAACATTGGCGGTGTTGCCCGAGGCGGTAGTGACAACGATGCTCGTTCCTCCAGCGGCCTGAATTCCTGCTTCATTCAAGTACCAGATTTCGGTGACGGTCGATCCCGTGGTGCCTACGCGGTTCTCCACCGCTTGCGTGAGCGCTTGGCCGCCGTAAGTAATACCTACTATGTCTTCCGACAAGCTGGCGTCTTCGGTGCCGGCGACGACCACAAACACCCGTGCTGTATTGGCCGTACCGCTCACCGCATGTGAGTTGCTGGTTTGCCAGATGCCCTGAAGTGTAACGTTGTTCACCTGCCACACGCTGCTCGTTACCGATGTGCCGGGATTGCCAGCGGTATCGCGCGCGCGAATCGAAGTGTAGTAGTTGGTGCTGGTGGAAAGCGTGAGGCCCGTGCGTTGGTACGATGTGACGCTACCAATGTTGGTGTAACCGAGAATTTCTGTACCACCTGAGGTGGTGCCGATGGCAAATTCGTAGTGACTCAGTGAACACGAATCGGTTGCCGCCGTCCACGCGTGGTTCGGTGTGCGTGTCGTGTTGGAGCTACCATTGTTGAGAAAATTCGAGATAACTCCTGGAGCGACGGAATCCACACGGAAACCTGTGGCATCGACGGCAATCGAGGAAATATTTGTGCCGGTGTCGACAAGGCGAACAGACGGGTAGATCGGCGTGCATTGCGAGAGCGACAATCCAGTGAATTGATAGCTCGTCGTGCCTGCAGTTAATGTGGTCCAACCGGCGATGTCGTTACAGCCCGTGTTTGTAGAGCACAGCGCCACCTCTACATGGTCGATGTCGGAATCCGCTGGGTTTGTCCACGAGAACGTTGGCGATTGTGTCGCATTCGTACTCCAGTTGGCACCCAACGTAACAGCGGTGACAGGATTCACACTGCTATCCAGCGTATATGCAGCTGTCGTGGCCAAGCACAAAATATTGCCGTGATCATCTTCTACAGACGCGCGGAAGGTATAGGCCGCGTCGGTGAGAGCGCTGGATGTGAGATCAATGGTCGTAGCTCCCGAAGTGCCGCTTGCGACCGAGGTCACGCAGGCGTCGGTGTAAAGGACAGTTGGAAGGCTTGCAAGAATTCCCGACAAGCGCACTTGCGGAGTCGAATCGTTGTTGGGAGTTGTTGCTGGCACTAAGAGTGCGAGTGTTGCCGCATCGGCGTAACCGCGACCCGTTATATTGCGCTGAACGTTGGTGGTAGTGGAACCATCGTGGTAGTCGATTTGAATCGTATCGCTGAAAGTGTTTGTCGCGGTCGGTGCAAACGTCACTACGATCGTACACGGAGTGCTTGGCACAATCGTCGTCGGGCAATCGCCACCAGTGCCTGGGTAGGAGCCACCCTTAAATGTGAATGGCGCCGCAAGACCCGAGCCACCAACAGCAGTCGCATTCAATCCACCCGTATTGTTAATAGTGAATGCTTGATCGACCGCAAAGCTGTTAAAGACCAATTCGTAGTCGAAAGTTGGCCCACCGCTGATGGTGAGAACGGCGTTGTTGGCACCTGTTCCGGTAATATCTCGGGTCGCCGAAGTGGTTGTTAGACCATTGTGGAAGTCGAGAACAATTTGATCGGGTGAGGTGACCGCTGCCGTTGGGCTAAACGTGACAACGATTGTACAGTTTGCGGAGATAGTTGTGCCGCAGTTACCGCCGGTCCCTGGATACGTTCCACCTTTAAATTGATACGGCAACGCGAGGCCGCTTCCGCTGACTGCGGTTGCAGGCACGCCGCCACCGTAAGTGACATTGAAAGTGTGATCGACATTTGCAGTAAGACCGTGAGTGCCAAAGTTGTAAGTCGGCCCATCGGAGATGCTAAGAGTGGCCGGTGCAGCGCCGGTTCCAGTGACGTCGCGTGTGGCCGACGTGGTTGTCACACCATTGTTGTAGTCAATAATGATCGTGTCGTTCGATGGCAATGCGGCCGAAGGATTAAATGTGACAACGATTGTACAGTCGGCGGAGATCGATGTGCCGCAGTTACCGCCGGTTCCAGGATAGGAACCACCTTTAAAAGTAAAAGGAGCAATCAAGCCTGAACCGCTGACGCCCGTGGCAGGAACTCCGCCCGCATAAGTAACTGTGAACGTGTAGTCTGTGCTCGAAGTTGTTGGTTGTGTGCCGTAGTTGTACGTAGGTCCATCGGATATAGTGAGTGTGGCAGGTGTCGCTCCTGTACCGGTCACATCACGGCTTGCTGATGTGGCACTCACACCGTTCGTATAATTGATGGTCATGGTGCCATTGTGCACCGCCGCTGTGGCTGGCGTGTAGGTGACCACTACTGTACACGGCGAAGATGGATTGATCGTCGTCGGGCAATCCCCACCGGTCCCTGGATACGATCCCCCTTTATAAGTGAAAGGAGCTCCGAGGCCGCCACCGGTTATTCCCGTAGCAGGCACGCCGCCCGAGTTGTTGAGCGTGAAGCTGTGGTCTGCAGATGTACCAATGGGGTGAGTGCCATAGTTGTATGGATCGGTTTCGGAAATCGTGATTGTCGCCAACGTTGCACCAACACCTGTGACGTCGCGAGAGGCCACTTGACCTGTAACGCCATCATTGTAGTTCATGTCGATGGTGTCGGCGAGTGTGCCTGTGCCACTTGGACTAAATGTCACATCGATTGTGCAATTCGCACTGATCGTAGCGCCGCACGTTCCCGCAGTTCCCGGATAGGTGCCTCCGGTAAATGAGTACGCTCCGGCAAGACCGGTTCCTGTGACTCCCGTTGCCGGGACACCGCCGCTGTAGGTAACGTTGAAAACATGGTTGATCGTTGAACCAACACCACGTGTTCCAAAGTCGTAGGTTGGACCATCCGAAATTGTAAGCACTGCGGGATTGGCGCCTGTGCCGCGCACGTTGCGCACGGATGTTTGTGCGGCAGTACCGTCGTGATAATCGATGACAATGGTGTCGTTAGAAATTCCTGGCGCCGATGGAGTAAACACCACTTCGATTGTACAGCTTCCACCGTTAGGAACACTCGTCGAGCAGTTGCCGCCTGTGCCCGGGAATGTGCCGCCCGCCCATGAGAATGGTAAACCAAGGCCCAAGCCATCGGCGATAGCCGTCGCCGGTACGTCACCGGTGTTGTTCACCGTAAACACGTGAGTGGCACTGGCACCGATAGCAACAGTGTTGTAGTTGTAGAGTGGACCATTGGTGATAACCAGGAGTGCGGCATTGACACCCACGCCAGTGACGTTGCGCTGAGAGTTCACTCCCGCAGCTCCGTTATTGTAGTTCACCTGAATGGCATCGTTGTGTGTGCCGAAGGCTAGCGGAGTGAAGGTGACCACAATAGTACAATTGCCCAACGGTGCCAGTGTGCCCGTACATGTTCCACCAACGCCAGGCCATGTTCCGCCTTTAATACTGTAGTGCGGAGTAAGGCCCACCTCGGTGAGACCGGTGGCATTGGAGCCGCCCGAGTTGTTGAGTGTAAAAGTGTGATCGATGCTCCCACCTGTCGCTACAGAACCAAAGCTAAATGTAGGTCCATCGTTGATACCGATAAGTGCTGGTGCTAGCGCATTGCCTTCGATCACGCGTTGTACGTTTTGCAAAGTCGCGCCGTTGTTGTAGTTGAATTCGATCGTATCTGTAGAAAATCCCGACGACGCCGGAGCGTAGCGCACGACAACCGTACAGCTGGTGCTGGCGTTGATGTTGGCCGTACACGTACCGCCTGTGCCTGGGAATGTGCCGCCAGCAAATTGAAACGGAAGACTCAGACCAACTTCGCTCACTCCGGTGGCGGTGACGTTGCCGGTATTTTGTAGTGTGAATGTGAGATTGGTGCCGGCACCTGCTGTGATTGTGGGGTAGACCACGGGATCAACGCCCGAGATTGTCAACACGGCAGGGTTTGCGCCTGTGCCTGTAACAGCTCGCGAGGCGTTCGTAACACTCACGCCATCATTAAAATCCACCACCAAGTTGCTATTACTTACAGTTGCAACAGTGGGAACAAACGAAGCAACAACGGTACACGTGATTGTCGGTGCAAGCGTGAGTCCGCAGGTACCGCCAATACCTGGATAGTTGCCGCCCAGATAGGTGAACGGAGCCGTAAGGCCACTGCCACCCATGGCGGTTGTTGTAAAGCCACCGCTGTTTTGAACTGTAAATGTAAAATCTGTTTGTGAGTTGAGAGCCCGAGTTCCAAAGTTGTAAGTGGGTCCATTGGAAATTGTGAGGGCGCCCACTGCGGCACCTGTACCTTGCACAGGACGCGTGGCGGAGGTGACCACGGCACCATTGTTGTAGCTCACTGTGATTGTGCTGTTGTGCGCACCCGTCGCAATTGGTGAATAGGTAACGACGATATCGCACGTTCCAGACGCCAATGTGGTTCCACATGTTCCACCGGCACCAGGCCAGATACCACCTTTAACAGTGAACGGGCCGCTGAGAGTGGTTTCCGAGAGCGCCGTGGCCGACACCGAACCGGAGTGAGTGAGTGTAAATACTTTGTCGGTAGATGATCCATTGGGATGTGTGCCGTAATTGTAAGTTGCACCGTCGCTAATAGTGATAAGAGCTGGTGTCGTGCCAGTGCCCGTTACGCTGCGCGAAGATGTCTGGCTACTCGCTCCGTTGAAATAGTTAATATCGATAATATCGTTGAAAGGACCTACGCCACCTGGTGAGTAAGTGACGATGATGGTGCACGGTGCGCCGTTGGTGATTGTTGCCGTACACGTTCCGCCAGTTCCAGGGTAGAAGCCCCCTTTAAAAGTAAATGGTGCCGCAAGACCGGTCCCGCCCACTGTCGTAGCAGGTGCGGATCCGATATTGGTGAGCGTGAACGAATGGTCAAACGCTCCACCTATTGTTTGTGCGCCGTAATCGTAAGGATTTGTCTCCGAGATTGTAATGTTGGCCACAGTTACGCCGGTTCCTTGCACGGCACGCGTGGAGTTGGTGGCGATAGCACCGTCATTGTAGTTCAACTGAATGGAGCTAGTGAGAAGGCCTGTTGCTATGGGTGAGTAGGTCACCACAATTGTACAGCTTCCGCCAGCACTGATCGTTGTTGTGCAAGTTCCGCCGGTTCCTGGGAACACAGCGCCTTTAAGTGCAAATGGAGCGCTGAGGCCCACTTCGGCAATAGCGGTTGCGGGAACACCGCCCGTATTGTTCACGGTAAATGTGTGATCCGTTGAGGATCCCTGAGCTTGGCTTAAGTAATCGTACGTAGGTCCACTGTCGATAGTGAGGAGTGCGGGATTTGCACCAGTACCGGTCACGTTGCGAGTGACCGACTGAGCCGAGAGACCATTGTTATAATCCACAACAATCGCATCGTTGTGCACAATTGTGGTGAGCGGAGTGTAGGTCACGACAATCGTGCAACTGCCGCCGGCGGCAAGACTTGTCGAGCATGTTCCCCCGGAGCCAGGCCATATTCCACCCTTGAGAGCGTATGGCGGAGTAAGTCCGCTATCGGCGAGGCCACTTGCAGCAAACCCACCACCATTGTTGATTGTAAATGTCGCATCTGTACTACTGTTTGTCGCTCGTACACCGTAATTGTAAGGAGTCGCACCAGCGATTGTAAGCGTTGCAGGAGTCACACCCACGCCGACAACAGGGCGAAGCGCATGCTGAGTGCTCGCACCATTGTTGTAAACCACGTCGACATCGTCATTGTGGGTTGCGGCTGTTCCAGGTGTGTAAGTAACCACGATGGTACAGTTAGTACCCGTATTGATGGTGTTGGTACATGTTCCACCTGTACCTGGAAAACTTCCGCCTTTGAACGAGTAGGGCGAAGCTAATCCCGCACCGTCTCCCACACTGGTCGCATTGGACGGACCGGTGTTGTCGATGGTGAGAGTGGCATCGGTACTTGTAGTGGTGATATGAGTGCCAAAGTTATAGGTTGGCGCTCCTGATATAACGAGAACTGCTGGGCCGATGGCCGATCCTGTAACATCACGAGTGAGCGCCAGAGTGGTGGCGCCATTGTTGTAATTGATAACAATAGAATCAGGATGCGTACCCGTCGCTGTGGGCGAGTAGGTCACAACGATTGTGCAAAAACCCAAAGTTGCCAAAGTTGTACCGCAGTTCCCACCCGTACCAGGATAAGTTCCGCCTTTGAAACTCCACGGTGCTGCGAGTCCCAAGCCATCGGCAATACTGGTGGCCGAGATGGGACCGTTGTTGGTGATTGTAAATGTATGATCCAATGTCGCGTTAGCGGTAATGGTTCCATAATTGTAGGGATTAGATTCCGTAATGCTCAAGCTTGCCGGGTTTGTACCTGTTCCGCGCACACCGCGCGATGAGCTGGTGTTGGTTGCACCACTGTAGAAGGTAAGATCAATCGCATCATTCGAAGTGGTTGTGGTTGACGGCGTGTAAGTCACGACAATTGTACACACGTCTGACGGATTGAGCGTGGCTGTACATGTCCCACCTGTTCCTGGATAAGCACTCCCTTTAAAGTCAAATGGCGGCACAAGCCCGGTGCCGGTTAAGCTGCTCGCCGGAAAACCGCCCGTGTTCGTAACCGTAAACACTTGATCCGTGCTCGATCCAATGGCGCGCAATTGATAGTCGAACGGCTCCGATTCGGAAATAAATATCACCGCAGGCGCGGCACCAATCGCTTGAATCGCGCGCACTAGAGTCTGTGTGCTGGCTCCGTTGTGGTAAGACAGTGTAATGTCTTGGCCAGACACGGCCGAGACAAGAGGTGCAAATGTCACGACGATCGTACACTGAACAGATGGTGCTAAGTTCGCACCGCAGGTTCCGCCTGTGCCCGGATAGGTTCCGCCTTTAAAGTCGAACGGACCTGTAAGCGTATTCATATCGGTGATGGCTGTGGCGTTGACACTTCCAGTATTTTCTAAAGTAAACACATGATCTGCGGACGCGCCGATGGCGTGCGTGCCGTAATCATATAGTGGACCATCGGTAATCGTGATGAGTGCAGGCGCAAGTGCTGTACCCGTTACACCACGGGTGACCGATTGCACAGTTGCACCGTTGTTGTATCCCACATTGATTGTCGAGTTTGTCGTTCCTGGTCCAGCCGGTGCATAGGTGACTACGAATGTGCAGTTACCGCCGGCAACAAGAGTCGATGTGCAAGAGCCGCCCGTGCCCGGAAAGCTTCCACCTTTATAAGTGTACGCTGAGGCCAATCCTGTTCCGGAAACAGATGTGGCATCGGAAGATCCTAAATTAGAAAGTTGGAAAGTGTGATCTGCTTGCGTGCCCACGGCCTGGTTACCAAAATCGAAAGGCTCAGCTTCGGAGATAGTTAGCAGTGCAGGTGTAATACCTGTACCTTCCACATCGCGCTCGAGAATTTGCGTATTGAGGCCGTCATTGTACGTGACCTCGATCGTATCGCTCAATGTTCCGGTCGAAATCGGTGCATAGGTAACAACGATCGTACACTGTACGGATGGCGCCAGTGTTGTGCTACAGGATCCACCCACGCCCGGATAGGCTCCGCCGCGGAATGAGAATGGGCTCGAGAGTCCTAAACCATCGCCCATGTTCGTCGCTGCGAGCAGGCCGGTGTTTTCGATCGTGAATGTATGATGAACCAGGCCGCCTTCTGTCATGCTGCCAAAGTCATAGGGATCAGATTCTGTTATTGTAAGAACCGTAGGGTTCACCCCTTGGCCGGTGATGGGGCGTGATGAAAGTGTGGCCGAGTTGCCATCATTAAATGTAATGTCCATCGTTGCAGTGTGTGTGGCCAGAGTGCCCGGCGAGTAGGTGACGACCACAGTACATGAGAGTGTAGGATTGAGCGTAGCGCCGCATGTTCCACCGGTTCCAGGGAAAAATGTTCCTTTGAATGAGTACGGAGCTGCGAGTCCCGCACCGCCTATGGACGAGGCTTGAAAGCCTCCTGAGTTCGTAATTGTAAATGTGTGATCCGTACTTGAGCCAATGGCGCGCAATTGGAAATCGTAAGTAGCACCATGAGAAATGGTTATCGCTGCAGGGTTCGCGCCTGTACCCTGAACAGTGCGCAGAGTGGTCACTGTGCCCACGCCATTGTGATAGCTAATGGTGATGTCATCGGAGAGTGCGCCGGTTGCAATCGGTGAGTAGGTCACAACGATGTCGCAGGATATGCCCGGAGCCAAAGTTAAACCGCACGTTCCACCAGTGCCGGGCCACACGCCCCCTTTAATCGCGAATGGCGCAGCAAGACCGGTTTCGGAAAGTGCCGTTGCGATCAAAGAGCCACCGTTATTGAGAGTGAACACTTGATCGGTGTTCGACAACGTTGGATGTGTGCCATAGTTGAACAGAGGTCCTTGATCGATGGTGATCAATGCAGGAGCGAGCGCCGTGCCTATTACGTCACGCGTGGCGGATTGTGCTATTGCACCATCGTTATATGCGATTGTGATTGTGTCGTTGCTTGCGCCGGGTGCAATCGGCGAGTAGGTGACTACGAACGTACAACTTGCGCCCGCGGAAATAGTTGTTGTGCAAGAGCCCCCGGTTCCGGGGAACGCGCCACCTTTATATTGATAAGGTGTGGAAAGGCCGCCACCAGAAACACTGGTTGCATCGGAGGCCCCGGTGTTGTCGATAGTGAAGGTGTGGTCTGTGTTGGAGCCCACGGCTTGGTTGGCGTAATCATAAGTGGCGGCATCGGAAACCACTAGAAGTGCCGGGCCCAAACCCGTGCCTTGCAGATCGCGATTGGAAACAACCGCACCCACCCCGTCATTGTAGTTGATGGCCATGGTGGTTGTTTGTAACCCGGTCGTCACGGGAGCAAATGTCACTACGATCGTACAATTGAGGCCGGCACCAAGAGATGTTGGGCAATTGCCTCCAGTGCCTGGCCACACGCCGCCTTTCAGAGTGAACGCGCCCGATAGTCCCGAGGCTGCGAGGCTCGTAGCGGTGACGCCGCCGATATTGTCGAGAGTGAACGTGTGGTCGCGTGTTCCGTTTTCTGTAACTGAGTTGTAATCGTATGGATCTGTTTCACTAATGGCTATTACCGCCGCTGCATTAGCATTGCCGGTGATGTCGCGATTGCTGGTTGTTGTGATCACGCCACTAGAGTATTGGAGACTGATCGTATCATTGAAAGTTCCTGGTGCGACTGGCGCGAAGGTAACAACGATTTCACAATCGCCGCCGGCAGGAATTGTTGTGCCGCAATCGCCGCCAACACCTGGCCACGCGCCGCCTTTGAGTTGGTACGGGCTGCCCAGTCCAATTTCGAGAACCGCCGTCGCTGCGGACCCGCCACCGTTGGTGATCGTAAATGTGTGGTCTGTCGAGGTGCCCACCACGCGTGTGCCATAGTTATAAGGATTGGTTTCGGAAATGGCGAGTGCGGCTGGAGTGACTCCGGTGCCGGTGACGTTGCGTAAGGAGTGTTGAGTGGCGGCGCCGTCATAGTAGGTGAGGTCGATGGTGTCGGGGAAGGTGCCTGCAGTTACCGGAGAGAAAGTCACTACGATGTCACAGGTATCACCCACCGCAATCGTTGTGGAACAGGTTCCGCCTGTACCCGGGTATGTTCCTCCTTTAAAGGAGTATGGAACAGCCAGGCCTCCGGCGTCGCCGACCAATGTGGCATCGGTGGCTCCGGAGTTGTTCACCTGGAACGTGTGCTCCGTGGTGTTGCCATTGATCACGGTTGTGTAATCGTAAAGTGGCGGGCTCGTCATAGTGAGCACTGCTGGTCCAATACCATTTCCGGTCACATCGCGAGTGACTGTTTGAGTGGAAAGGCCATCGTAATAGCTGATGACAATGGTATCGCTGAGAACTCCTGTGCCGGTTGGTGAGTAGCGCACGCGCACGGTGCACGAGCCCGAAGGAGCAAGTGATGCTGTACAAGTTCCGCTTGTGCCAGGGAAAGTACCACCATCCCAGTTGAATGGAGGCGCCAAACCTAGGCCATCGGCAATGGCTGTTGCGGTGAGCACGCCGGTGTTGTTCACAGTGAACGTGTGCACGGCGCTCGAGTTGGCAGTGACGTCGTTGTAGTCGTATGGATCTGTCTCGGAAAGAGTGAGAACTGTTGGGTTCGCACCAGTTCCCTGAACATCGCGGAGACTACTAACGTTTGCAGCTCCATTGTTGTAATCAATTTGAATGGTGTCTGCAACCAAGCCCGGAGCAGACGGAGTGAATGTGACCACGATAGTACAGGCCACGGTTGGTGCCAGAGTCAGAAGACAACTTCCGCCAGTTCCAGGATAAGATCCACCCTTGTATGTGAATGGCGGCGTAAGACCCACTCCCGAAAGTGCGGATGCGCCAAAACCACCAGTGTTAGTGAGCGTGAACGTGTGATCCGTGTTCGATGTGATGGCTTGTAGATTGTAATCGTAAGGATCGGTTTCGCTGATCGTGATAGTGGCGGGCAGTGCGCCAGTGCCTTGCACGCCACGGGTGGAGTTTACCACTGCAACACCGTTGTGATAGTTGATCTGGATGGTGCTCGAGTGTGGACCTGCTGTAATCGGTGAATATGTCACCACGATCGTACATGGTGCGAGCGGTGCTAAAGTGCCCGCACAGGTTCCACCAGTACCGGGATATGCGCCACCTTTGTATGTGAACGGCGCTGAGAGTCCCGCTCCGGCCATGGCCGTCGTTGTTGTCGCCCCGGAGTTGGTGAGAGTGAATGTATGATCATTGTTTGTAGAGGTCGCGAACGTTCCATAGTTATAAGGTTCCGCCTCACTGATAGTGATCAAGCCAGGGTCTGCCCCTGTTCCGGTGATATCGCGTGGAAGCATTTGGTTGGCAGCGCCATCATTGTAGCTGATTTCAATGGTGTCATTACTGATCGCCGATGTCGACGGGGAGTAGGTGACGACGATTGTGCACGGAGTGAGTGGCGCAATGCTTGCGCCGCATGTTCCGCCACTACCTGGATAGGATCCACCTTTGAATGCGAACACGGTAGCAAGACCTCCCCCAGTCACTGTAACTGCCGTCGAGGCGCCAGTGTTGTCGATCGTAAAGGTGTGATCGGTGCTTGATCCTATAGATTGTGTGCCGTAGTTGTAGAGTGGAGCTTCACTGATGGTAAGGACAGCCGGAGCAATCCCATTACCGGTGAGCAGGCGTGATGATGTAACACCGCTGACGCCGTTATTATAATTGATAATTAAAGTGTCGCCTTGAATACCAGTGGCGACGGGTGCAAAGGTAACCACAATTGTGCAGTTAAGACCCGCACCCAGCGAGGTGAGACATGTTCCACCTGTGCCCGGCCACACGCCACCTTTGAGAGAGTAGGGTCCACTGAGTCCACTTTCGCTGAGCGAAGTTGCAGTGACGCCGCCAGTATTATCGAGAGTGAACGTGTGATCGAGCGATGCTCCCTGAGTCACATTGGTGAAATCGTATGGATCAGATTCTGAGACGGCGATGACAGCGGCCGAATTGGCATTGCCGCTCACGCCGCGATTGGCAGTTTGTGCGATGAGCCCGTTGTTGTAGTCGACCACAATGATATCGCTCGTCGAACCGGGCGCAACAGGATTGAACGTCACTACAATTGTGCAATCCAGTCCCGCGCCGAGCGACGTGGAGCAGGATCCACCCACGCCAGGCCACGCGCCACCTTTAAGAGAATACGCGCCACCAAGTCCACTCTCAGCGAGAGACGTGGCAGTGGCTCCACCACCATTAGTGATGGTAAACGTGTGATCGTTGCTGGTGCCGACAACCACAGTGCCGTAGCTATAAGGATCGGTTTCGGAGATAGTGAGCACTGCCGGAGCTACACCGGTTCCCAGGACATCGCGGAGTGAGTGTTGAGTGGCGGCGCCGTCATTGTAGACCACATCAATTGTATCGCTGTGAGCAGTGGCCGTGGTGGGTGTGTAGTTGACGACAATGGTGCAATTTCCACCGGCAGGAATTGTGGCGGTACATGTTCCACCAGCACCAGGGAAAGTTCCACCGGCAAACGAGAACGGTGGTATCAACCCACCGGCATCTCCAACTACCGTTGCAGGGCTACCGCCAGTATTGTCGATGTTGAATGTAAAATCCGTTGAGCTACCGTTGACCTGAGGCCCAAAGTTGTAGCTTGGAGAATTAGAAATCACCAGGAGTGCCGGACCTAAACCATTACCCTCTACCTGTCGGGACACTGTTTGCAGGCTTGTGCCGTTGTGGTAGTCGATCTCGATAGTGCCCGATAGAGTTCCTGTCGACAGCGGTGCAAAAGTGACCACAACGTTGCACTGTCCTGCCGGTGCTAAAGTCGTAAGACAATCGCCACCAGTTCCCGGGAATGCTCCACCTTTAAAACTAAACGCGCCAGTGAGGGCGAGGCCATCGGCAATCGCAGTAGCGGTGATATCGCCGATATTCTCGACCGTGAACGTGTGATCGCGAATCGCATTCACTGTGACATCGCCGTAAAGGTAGGGATCGGACTCGGTGAGAGTGAGCAGTGCGGGATTCGCACCCGTGCCTTGCACATTTCGCGAACTCACAACGTTGGCAGAGCCATCGAAGTAATTGATGTCCAGAGTATCGGTGAGCAGACCCAGAGTTCCAGGAGTAAATGTCACAACGATCGTACAGCTTAGTGTTGCAGCGAGCGTGGCTCCGCAAGTTCCCGCCGTTCCCGGATATGTTCCACCTTTGAATGTGAACGAACCACCAAGACCCACGCCAGTCATACTGGATGTGGCAAAGCCCCCGGTGTTGGTAAGAGTCAATGTCGCATCCGTGCTGGAACCCAGGGCTTGTGGACCAAAATCGTAAGGAACTGCGCCGCTGATGGCAATCACAGCAGGTAGAGCACCCGTACCTTGCACTCCGCGAGTGGCATTAACCATTCCAACGCCGTTGTTGTAATCTATTTGAATGGTGCTTGAGAACGGGCCGGCTACGGTTGGCGAGAAAGTAACGACGATGTCACACGGAGCGGCCGGCGCCAAAGTCGCCGCGCACGTTCCGCCTGTTCCAGGATACGCGCCGCCTTTGTACGTGAATGGAGCGGCTAGTCCCGCTCCGGTCATCGCCGTGGTGGTGGTAGACCCATTGTTGGTAATGGTGAACACGTGATCATTGTTCGTGAGGGTGGCGAATGTTCCAAAGTTGTAGGGCTCTGCCTCCGAAATATTGAGTAGGCCCGGATTCGATCCTGTGCCCGTGATATCACGGCTCAACAGCTGCGCACCAGCTCCATCGTTGTAGGAAATTTCGATAGAGTCATTGGATGTGATAGCGGTGGTCGGTTGGTACGTGACAACGATCGTGCACGGAGTGGACGGCGCAATCGTGATTCCGCAATCTCCACCTGTTCCCGGGTAAGCTCCACCCTTAAATGAAAACGGCGGGATGAGGCCGCCACCGGCGACAGCAGAAGCTGCAGTGGCTCCGGTGTTGTCGATAGTAAATGTGTGATCGGTGCTGGAGCCCACGGCGTGGGTGAGATAATCGTAAATAGGGGCTTCAGTGAGTGTGAGAGTCGCCGGCGTTAATCCATTTCCTTGCAGTGTGCGCGTCGTTACTTGCGCGCTCACACCGTTGTTGTAACCGATAGAGATCGTTCCCGCATGAGCTCCGGTCGTGATGGGCGCGTACGCTATGACAATATCGCAAGTTCCCGATGCAAGTAGTGTGCTTGTGCAATCGCCACCGGTACCGGGGAACGTTCCACCCGCAAAAGTAAATGGCGCGGCCAGTGTGGTTTCGGCAATTGCAGTGGCCGCAAAACCGCCGCCGTTTGTTAGAGTGAATGTGTGAGTGAGTGTTGCACCACTCGTGAGATTGCCAAAATTGTACGGGCTCGATTCGGAAATGGCAATTGTGGCCGGAGTCACAGCCTGGCCGGTAATATTGAGTGTAAGGACCTGGGCAGTGACACCATCGTTGTAGTCCACTTGAATAGTGTCGGCATCCAGTGCGGGTGCCAAAGGTAAGTAGTTCACGATGATTGTACATGGCGAGCCCGGAGCAATCGTGGTACCACACGTCCCGCCTGAACCTGGAAATGTGCCGCCTTTAAATGTGAATGGTGGAATAAGTCCAGATCCCGCAACCACAGTTGCGGTAACGCCACCGGTGTTATTGATGGTAAACGTTTTATCAGTTGTGGATCCTGTGGGACGAGTTCCAAAATCGTATGCTGGGCCATCGCTGATTGTGAGGAACGCAGGATCGATTCCCGTTCCTTGCATGTCTCGCGATGTGGACTGTGCGATGACTCCATCATTATAAGCAATGTTCAGAGTATCGCTCAGCAGCCCTGTCAGTGTGGGAGAGTAGGTGACAACAATATCACAGCTGATGCTAGCGCCCAAAGTTGTACCGCAAGTACCGCCCGAGCCCGGAAATGTTCCACCTTTAAACTCGAACGGAGCGAGGAGGCCGGAACCGACGATCGCGGTTGCGGTAACATCGCCGTTGTTTGTGAGCGTGAATGTGTGATCCGCTTGTGAACCTATTGCAAGGTTACCGTAGTCGTAAAGTGGTGCATTGCTCAATAGTAAGACAGCGGGGTTCACGCCTGTACCGACCAGAGTGCGTTGACTGCTCACAGTGGTCGCACCGTTGTTGTACTCCAATTGAATCGTGCCATTGAATAGGCCATTCGCTGTCGGCGAGAAGGCGACAACGATGGTGCACGGAGTGCTTGGAGCCAGTGTTGTGGTACACGTGCCCAGAGTGCCCGGGAATGTTCCGCCAGCAAATGCGAACGGAGGAGCTAATAAAGACTCGGCCACCGCTGTTGCTGGAACGCCACCGGTATTGTTGAGGGTAAAGGTGTGGTTCAGTGAAGAGCCACGCGCCACAGTGCCAAAATTGTACGGATCGGCTTCGCTGATCGTAATCGTTGCAGGTAGCGCTCCAGTGCCATTCACAGGACGAGTCGTTGATACGGTGGAAAGACCATTGTTGTAATTGAGTTCAATGGTGCTTGTGTGTGGAAGCGCAGTTGTTGGTGAATAGGTCACCACCACCGAACATTGGGTGGCGGGGAGTAATGTCGTATTGCACGATCCACCTTTACCGGGATAAGTGCCACCTTTAAAAGTAAATGGCGCAGTGAGTGTGGTTGCATCGGCGATGGCTGTTGCGGAGAAGCCACCTGTGTTGTCGACGATGAACGTGTGATCGGTGGTGCTTGTTGTGGCTTGTATTCCAAAATTGTAGGATGGCGCTTCGCTAATCACGAGTGTGGCCGGCGACACCGCCGCACCTTGTACGTTGCGTGCCAACACTTGTGCGCTTGCACCGTTGTTGTACGAAATTTCTATATCGTCGGTGAACGACCCGGGCGCCACAGGGGCATAGGTGATGACCACTGTGCACGGCGTGAGTGGCGCGATTGTAGCACTACAAGATCCGCCTGTGCCTGGGTATGTTCCGCCTTTGAACGAAAACGGCGCCGCCAAGGTTCCCGCATCACTCACCAGTGTGGCATTGCTGGCTCCAGAGTTGTCTATGGTAAATGTGTGATCGATCGATGCGCCAACGGGACGCGTGTTGTAGTTGTAGGACGGACCTTCGCTGATGGTGAGAGTTGCGGGGCCTATTCCTGTGCCTTGAATATTGAGAGAGGCGACCTGGTTGCTCACGCCGTCAAAGTAATTAACGAGCACGGAATCAGAGAGTAGACCGGTGGCCGTTGGTGAGTAAGTGATTTGAATATCACAGGTGGCCCCTGCAGCCAGCGAGGTTAAACAGGTGCCCGCAGTGCCTGGGAAAGTTCCTCCTGTCCAAGTGAACGGGGCCGTGAGTCCTAATCCGTCTGCAATACCGGTAGCTGTCACATCGCCATTATTGGTGATGGTCACAAGTTGTGAACTCAGGGCGTTCACAGTGACATTCCCAAAATCCAGAGTAGGTCCACCGGAGATAGCAAGTACAGCGGCGTTCACTCCCGTTCCAGTCACCGCGCGATTGGCAGCTTGTGCGCTTGCGCCGTCGTTGTAATTGACTGTTACTGTTTGGTTAGCAACGCCCAAAACGGCAGGTGAGAAAACGACATTGATTGTACACGGCAATGTTGCGCCTAAACTCGCGCCGCATGTGCCACCTGTACCCGGATACGTTCCGCCTGCGTAACTGTAAGGTGCCAACAGCGACACCGGACTCATTGCAGTAGCGGTGACTCCACCGGAATTTGTCAGCGTGAATACTTTTGAAGTTGTCGAACCCAAAGCTTGCAAGCCGTAATCGAATGTCACTGGATCGGAAATCGCAATGGATGCTGGCAGTGCCGCAATACCTTGGATATCTCGGACTGTGGTTACGGTTGTGATCCCATTGGCGTAGGTGAGTTCAATGGTGTCGTTGTGCGTTGCCGGTGCGAGTGGCGCATAGGTCACGACGATATCGCACGGGGCGCCCGCAGCGAGAGTGGTACCGCACGAACCACCCACACCAGGATATGTCCCGCCCTTAAATGAAAATGGTGCGGACAATTGCAGGGCATCGGTGATGCTCGTTGCATCCACTCCGCCACTGTTGTTGATGGTGAACACATGATCATTGGAAGAGCCCACAGCAAATGTTCCGAAACTAAAACTTGGAGCATCACTAATGGTAAGGAGTGCAGCGTTGGCGCCGGTGCCCATTACGTCGCGACTGGAAACCACAGAATTGAGACCATCGTTGTAAGAAATTTCAAGAGTATCATTGAGAGTGCCCGTCGCGATGGGCTGATAGTTGACGACAATTGTACAATTATCACCATTGGCAAGAGAGGTCGTGCAGGTTCCACCTGTGCCTGGATATGCGCCACCTTTATATGTAAATGGAGCGACAATCCCTGCGCCAACAATACTTGTTGCGGGAACACCACCGGAGTTGTCCATAATGAGTGTTCGATCGACATTGAAGCCAACGGCAACGGTTCCAAAATTCAAAACAGGAGCTTCACTTAAATTTAAAGTTGCAGGTAATGCACCAGTGCCGGTCACAGGTCGCGCGGTCGATGTGGTCGCGGCACCATTGTTGTAACTCAAGGTGATCGAAGAATTTTGCACTCCAGTGGCAATCGGGGAGTAGGTAACTACGAGTGTGCAGGAGGTGGCATTGACCAGCGTAGTGGTGCACGATCCTCCGGTTCCAGGAAATGTCCCACCTTTATAGGTGAATGGAGTCGCGAGTGCTGTTTCAGCGATGGCTGTGGCCGGAACCCCGCCTGAATTTGTAACTGTGAATGTGTGGTCGATGGCATTGCCAAGCGCGTGGGTGAGATAATCGTAAGTGCCGATTTCGGAAATAGTTAAAATTGCAACTGGCGCACCGGTGCCGGAGACACCGACGGCCACGGACTGCGTCGTTACGCCGTCGTTGTAACTCACAGTCAGTGTACTTGCGTGCACACCGGTTCCCACAGGAGTGTATGTGACAACAATAGTGCACTGCACGCCCACCGCTAGCGTTGTGCCGCATGTGCCACCTGCGCCGGGGTAAGTCCCACCTTTGTAGTTGAACGAACCGGTGAGTGTGGCCCCATCGCCAATCACGGTGGCTGTGACGCCACCAGTGTTGTCCACTGTAAAGGTGTGATCGAAGCTTGCGCCCACGGCGTGAGTGCCAAAGTCATAAGTAGGAATGTCGCTCAATACCAAAATTGCCGGGCTAATCCCTGTGCCTGTCACGTCGCGTGTGATGGTTTGTGGATTGAGACCGTCGTTGTAGTCGAGCTGAATGGAGTCGTTGTGCACGGCTACGGTATTTGGCGCATAGTTCACAACGATCAAGCAACTGCCACTTGCGGCAAGAGTTGTGGTGCACGTTCCGCCGGTGCCTGGATACGTGCCGCCTTTAAATGTAAAAGGAACAGCAAGACCCGAACCCACCATACCCGTTGCCGGTACATCGCCCGAGTTGGCGACAGTGAAAGTGTGATCGGCGTTGCTGCCTACGGCGAGAGTGCCGTAGTTGTAAGTGATACCATGAGAGATACTGATGAAGGCTGGATTAACACCTGTACCTTGAATGTTGCGCGTGGCTTGCTGCGCGGACGTACCGTTGTGGTAGTCCACGTTGATAGTTCCAGTTTGTAAGCCGGTGACTGACGGAGAGAATGTGATAACTATATCGCAATTCGCCGCTGGGGCGAGAGTCGCGCTGCAATTTCCGCCCGTACCAGGGAAGGTGCCCCCTTTAAATTGAAAGGGGAGAGTGAGCCCGTTGCCAGCGATGCTGGTTGCAGTGACGCCACCGGTGTTTTCTAAATTGATGATGGCATCCGTGTTGGAACCAATTACGCGGTTGTTAAAATCGTAAAAAGGCGCGCTGTTCATGACCAGCGTGGCGGGCAGTGCGCCGGTACCTTGCACATCGCGATCGGCGATTTGTGCACTTAAGCCATCGTGATAATTCACCACAATTGTATCGGTGAGGTTACCAACTGCCGTGGGCGTATAAGTGACGATGATGGTGCACGACGTGCTCGGAGCAAGAGTTGCGGCACACGAACCACCGGTGCCTGGGAATGTTCCACCTTTGAAGGTAAATGGAGGAGCGAGAGCCAATCCATCCGCGATAGCTGTGGCGTTCACATCGCCCGAGTTGTTGATGTTAAAGGTGTGATCCGTCGACGACAGCAGCGCCTGAATTCCGAAATTGTAGATAGGGCTATCACTGATCGTGAGGAGTGCTGGAGCTGCGCCTACACCTTGAATGTCGCGCAGAGTGCTTTGCGCCGTTACGCCGTTGTGATAATCAATTTGAATCGAGTCATTGTGCGGTCCTGGCACTGTGGGAGAGTAGGTCACAACAATTGTACACGAAAATGTCGCTGCAAGGGATGTTGTGCAAGAGCCGCCCGTGCCTGGATAAGATCCACCCTTGTAGGAGAATGGCGGGATGAGGCCCGTTCCGGCCATCGCTGTCGCATCCACGCCGCCACCATTTGTGAGCGTGAAGGTGGCATCGATATTCGCGCCGATCACTTGAGTGTTGTAGTCATAAGGATCGAGACCAGCAATTGTAATTGCGGCAGCCATAGCGCCCTGACCCGTGAGATCGCGAGTGGCTTGTTGTGTGCCGACGCCGTCGTTGTAACTGATTAAAATTGTATCGGTGAGAACTCCCGAGCTTGACGGTGCAAACGTGATCACAATGGAACAGCTGCCACCCGTTGCAATCGTCGTGGCGCATGTTCCGCCGGTGCCGGGATAAGTTCCGCCTTTAAACGAGTAGGCACCAACGAGCCCGAGCGCATCGGCCACGTTGATGGCATCCACATCGCCGTTGTTATCGATAACAAATGTGTGGTCGGTGGAAGAGCCGATGGCACGAATACCGAAATCGTAAATTGGACTTTCAGAAATTTCCAACAGCGCCGCGTTCACACCTGTTCCCTGGACATCGCGTGAGGCCACTTGAGCGGATAGGCCATTGTTGTAAGTGACGAGGAGCGTGTCGGTGAGGAGGCCCAGTGCCACCGGCGTGTAAGCGAGAACAACCGTACACGATAAAGCTGGTGCCAGCGTTGCGCCACAGGTTCCAGTGAGTCCTGGATATGCGGAGCCGGAAAAACCAAACGGAGCAGTGAGGCCTAAACCATCGGCGATACCGGTCGCCGGCACGCCACCGTTGTTGGTGATAGTGAATGAATGGGTGTGCGTGGAGTTGATGGCGTGTGGACCAAAATCGTAAAGTGGACTTTCGTTCACCACGAGGAGTGCAGGTGCGGCCGCAGTGCCTTCCACATCGCGCGTTGCACTGGCAGTTGTCACCCCATTGTTGTAAGTGAGTTCCAGTGAATCCGTAAGAGTGCCAGGCGCAATCGGCGCATAAGTTACAACCACAAAACACGACCCGCCAGGAGCGAGAGTGAGTCCGCAGTCTCCGCCCAGCCCTGGGAACGTTCCGCCTTTAATAGAAAACGGTGCCGACAGTTGGAGCGCATCGGTGATCGCCGTTGCCGTGTGGCCACCGGAGTTTGTGAGTGTAAACACATGGTCGTTGGACGAGTTCACGGCCACGGTTCCAAAATTGTGAAGCGGTGCTTGGCTCAGTGTGAGGAGTGCAGGGTCCACACCTGTTCCGAGAACATCGCGTGTGGCTGTTTGCGCAGTCACGCCATTGTGGTATTGGATTTCGATGGTGCCATTGCTGGCGGTGGCTGAAGTTGGCGTGTAAGTGACAACGATAGTACAGGCGGTGCTGTTGATAATTGTCGTAGTACAACTTCCACCCGTACCCGGAAAGCTTCCGCCTTTGTAAGAGAATGGCGCCGCAAGGCCCGCGCCGAGCACGCCCGTTGCCGGAACGCCCCCTGTGTTGTCGACTGTAAATGTACGATCACGGAAAGATCCCACTGCAACAATTCCGTAATCCCAGCTCGGCGATTCGGAGAGTACAAGTGTTGCGGGCAGTGCCCCGGTTCCGTCTATTGCACGGGATGTGGTCTGTGCGTTCGTGCCGTCGTGGTAATTGATCTCGATCGTTTCACTGAGAAAGCCCGTGGCTGTGGGCGCGTAAGCGACGACGATGGTACAGCTATCGAGGGCGGCCAGTGTGGTGGTGCAGGTTCCGAGTGTGCCTGGATAAGTTCCGCCCGCGTAGCTGAACGGTGCACTGAGAGAGACCGCATCACCCATGGCGGTTGCAGCAACCGAGCCACTATTGCTTACTGTGAATGTGTGGGTCGTGACGCTACCAATGGCATGGGTATTAAAATTGTAAGTGGCGCCATCGGAGATGGTGAGTGCCGCAGGGTTTGCGCCTGTGCCTTCGATGCCGCGCTGAGACTGTTGAGTGGTCACACCATTGTGATAATCCACCAAGAGAACATCGGGATGCACTCCCGGTGCAGTGGGTGTGTATGTGACAACCACAGTACAACTGATGCCGGGCGCCAGTGCAGACCCGCACGTACCGGTAAGCCCTGGATACGCGCCACCCTTAAACGCAAACGGAGCCGCAAGTCCTAAGCCATCGGCCATTGCTGTTGCTAAAAAATCTCCATTGTTAGTGAGCGTGAATACTTTGTCGGTATTGGAGAGTAGTGCATGAGTGCCGTAGTTGAAGGTGGGACCATCGGAGATATCAATAAGGGCGGGCAGCACGCCCACGCCTGTGAGATCGAGCGAGGTCATTTGCGTGGCCAAGCTGTCGTGAAAAGAAATCTCTAACGTATCATTGTGAGTGCCTGGCAATAGTGGAGAGTACGACACTTCTACCAAACACGTGCTCAATGCCGCGAGAGTGTTTGTGCAATCGCCGCCGGTTCCAGGAAAGGTGCCGCCGGTAAATGCATACGGTGGTGCAATACCGCCACCACTCACCGCAGTTGCCGGCACTCCACCAGTGTTTGATAGTGTAAAAATAAAAGAGGTGGTGGAGCCCGTAGGGTGAGTATTGAAATTATAAAGTGGTGTGTTCGACAAACTCAATGTGGCAGGATTCACGGCGACACCATCGATATCCCGCGTGGTGGTTTGTAAGTTCGCGCCGTCGTTGTAAGAGAGCACGATGGTGTCCGATGGAAGGCCTGTTGCAAGTGGAGCAAAGGTCACAACGATGTCGCAGTTCGCACCGTTAGCGAGAGTGGTATTGCAATTTCCACCCACTCCTGGATATGTTCCACCTTTAAACGAAAATGGTGCTGCCAGTGCGAGGGTGTCTATGATACCGGTTGCCGGAACATCACCGCTGTTGACAATGTTGAAGGTGTGATCAATCGATGCGCCAATGGCGTGTGTGGTGTAGTGATAGGTCGGTCCATCGCTGATGGTGAGGAGAGCGGGGTTAGCGCCTTCACCGGTCACGTCGCGATTAGAAACCTGTGCTGTCGCACCATCATTGTAGTCGATCACGATAGTGTCGTTGTTTACACCAATTACTGAAGGTGAATATGTCACCACGATGGTGCACGAAAGCGTAGCTCCTAAAGTAGCACCGCAGGTTCCACCGACACCTGGATAAGGACCACCTTTGAACGTGTAGGGGAGCACTAAACCTGAACCTACAAGTGCGGTGGCCATCGCGCCACCAGTATTTCCGATGGTAAAGGTGTGATCCGTGTTGGAACCCACAGCTTTTGGACCGTAGTCGTAGGGATTTAATTCCGAAATTGAAATCACCGCAGGGAGAACACCAAAACCTTGGATGTTTCGACTCGTCAGTGCAGCCGTAACTCCATTGTTATAGTTCACCTCGATGGCATCGAGATGCGCGCCAAGTGTGGTCGGCGCATAAGTGACAACGATCAAACAATCGTCCGCCACGCCCAGAGTTGTGCCGCAAGTACCGCCGACACCTGGGTATGTTCCGCCTTTATATGTAAATGGCGCGGCCATGGTAAGAGCATCGGCAATTGCCGTCGCTGGAACACCACCAGCATTGGTCATGAGGAATATTTTATCGGTGGTGGAATTTTGCGCCTGTGAACCAAAATCATAAAATGGAGCTTCATCCAGTGTGAGGAGTGCGGGGTTTGCTCCCGTGCCTTGAACATCGCGCGCAAGCGTTTGCATGTTCACTCCGTTATTGTACTCGATCTCGATTGTGTCGTTCGACGTGATCGGCAGAGTCGGTGTGAATGTGACAACGATGTCGCAACTTGTGCTATCGTTGAGCGTTGGTAAACATGTACCTCCAACGCCAGGGAAGACGCCGCCTTTGTAAGAGAAGGGTGGAGTGATGCCCGTGCCCACCAAACTCGTTGCCGGCACTCCGCCCACATTGGCAATAGTGAGTGTGACATCGACAGACGTCCCAATGGCGACAGTGAAGAAGTCATGAATTGGTGCATGAGTAATGGTGAGAGATGCGGGGAGTGCACCCGTTCCTTCGATTTGACGAGAGGACACCACCACAGCTGCGCCGTTGTGATAGGAAATATCAATCGTATCTGGTTGTAAGCCTGTTGTCGTTGGTGCAAACGTCACTTCGATGTCGCACGATGTGGCCGCAGCCAGAGTGGGTGCGCAGTTTCCACCCGTACCTGGGAAAGCACCACCGGTAAATTCAAACGGCGCGGTCAATCCGCCGCCACTCACCACTGTGGCCGGAACGTTACCGCCATTGTGCAATGTAAAGATATGTGTAGTGGAAGAGCCCACCGCGTGTGTGCCAAAGTTGTAAGGATCTGTTTCGGAAATGGTGATGTTCGCTGGAGGGACGGCGTTACCAATCAGCGTGCGCAGAACGTTGGTGGTTGCAACTCCGTTGTTGTAGCTGATGTCGATGTCGTCGCTATCCGCATTGACGGCGATGGGCGTGTATTCGACTTCGATAAAGCACGACGCGCCCGCATTGATGGTTGTGGCACATGTGCCAAGCGCGCCTGGAAATGCGCCGCCGCTATAAGAAAACGGCAAGTTAAGTCCCGCACCTGCGACGACTGTGGCCGGCCAGTCCCCTGTATTTTGCACCGTGAGTGTATGGCGATTGATCGAGCCAGTGGCGACTGTTCCAAAGTTGTACGACGGCGAGTTGGAAATTGTGAGGAGCGCTGGGTTAACAGCGTTACCCGTGACCGCGCGCAAAGAATGCTGAGTGGTAGCACCGTTGTAGTATGTTAAGTCAATGGCGCCGCTTTGCACTCCGAGCACGGTCGGTGCGAATTGAATTTCTATGGAGCATGTTGCACCGGCCGCGATGGTGGGCGTGCATGTGCCAGCCCCACCCGGGTAAGATCCACCCACGAACGTGTAGGGCGGCGTGAGACCACCACCTGTAACACTCGTGGCATCGAAGCTTCCAGTGTTTGTTACGTTGAAAGTACGCGTGTAAGTGCCGTTGACGACAACATTGAGGAAATCAAATGTGGGTCCTTGATCTATAACCAGTAGAGCGGGATCGACGCCTGTCCCTTGTACGTCGCGCGTGGAGAGCTGAGTGAGAGCCCCATCGAAATACTGAATCTCAATAGTATCGGTGATCAATCCCGTAGCAGTGGGTGCGTACTGCACGACGAGACTACAATTGGCGCCCACTGCCAAATCTGCAGTACACGATCCACCGGTTCCAGGGTAAGTGCCACCGACGTATGAGAACGGAGGAGAGAGGGCGAGCATGTCGACGATGGCCGTTGCCGGGTAGTCGCCATTGTTCTGTAGAGTGAATGTAAATGGAGTGACGCTGCCGACGGCCAATGTGCCATAGTTGTAGATGGGCGATTGATCGATTTCGAGGAGTGCGGGATTCACACCTTGTCCCACAACGTCGCGGGTGGAGTTCACGCCGGTAACACCATTGTTGTAAGTGATTTCAATAGTGTCATTGTGAACGCCGAGAGTTGTTGGTGAAAACGTAACAACAACGGTACACGTAACCGTGGGAGCTAAAGTGGCTCCGCACGTGCCACCGGTTCCTGGGTAGCTCCCGCCGGCGTAGTCGTAGGGTGCAAATAGGCCGACACCATTCATAGATGTAGATCCCACACCACCAGTGTTTTCTATAGTGAACGTGTGATTGGTTTGGCTTTGTAGCGCGCGATCGCTGTAATCGTAGAGTGGCGCTTCGTCGATAGTGAGAGTGGCGGGTAGGGCGCCATTTCCTGTGAGATCGCGAGTTGTGGATTGAGCGACAGCACCGTCGTTGTAATCCATTACGATTTGATCGACGTAATTGCCTACGCCCGGTGGCGTGAATTCCACAACGAGGGTACACGAAATCATACTATTGAGAGACGTGCCGCAAGTACCACCGACTCCTGGGTAAGACCCGCCCAGAAAGTGGTACGTTCCGCCGGGGCCACTCTCGCCCATGGTGGTTGCCGCCGAGCCACCAATATTGGTCACCGTAAATACATGGGTGGCGGACGAACCAAATGCAATTGTGAGATAGTCGTAAATTGGGGCTTCTGAGAGCGTGAGCTCTGCGGGAGTGTTGCCGGTACCCACCACGTCGCGAGTGGCGGTTTGCGGAGCCACGCCATTATTGTAGTTGAGTTCGATCGTATCGTTATGAGTGCCCATGACAATGGGTGCGTAAGTAACAACGATCGTACACGGAGCCATAGGTGCGATGGTTGCGCCGCAAGTTCCACCCACACCGGGATAAATTCCACCTTTATACTCAAACGGCGTAGATATACCGGTGCCGACGATGCCCGAGGCATCAAAGCCGCCAGTGTTCTGCACAGTAAATGTGTGATCGATGCTGGAACCTAGGGTGTGAACACCAAAGTCGTAAAGGGGACCGTCACCGATTGTGAGAAGCGCCGGCGTGGTGCCGGTGCCACGAATCGCGCGACTCACAGTTTGTGTTGCGGCCCCATCGTAATAGCCCAATGTAATAAAATCATTTTGCAGGCCGGTAGCAGTGGGTGAAAATGCGACGACGATTGTGCACGTGGTGCTTGCGAGTAAACTTGCGGAGCAGTTTCCACCAGTGCCGGGAAAAGTGCCTCCAGCAAACTGAAACGGTGGACTTAAACTGATTTCAGAAATCGCGGTTGCCGTGTAGCCACCAGTGTTGTCGATAGTGAAAGAGTGGGTCAGCGTTCCACCCATGGGAATCGTGCCAAAATCATAAGGATCGGATTCGGAGATTCCAAGTACCGCAGGAAGCACTCCCAAGCCTTGGATGGGGCGCGCGACATTTTGAATCGCCAGACCATTGTTGTAGCTGATTTGGAAATTTTCATTGTAGGTACCGGCGATCAACGGAGAGAAAGCAATCACCACTTCACATGAAGTGGCTGGGCCGAGATTCGTATTACAGTTGCCACCAATACCGGGATAAGTTCCACCGAGGTAACTGAAGGGTGCTGCGAGTGCGGTAGCGCTTATGAGCGATGCCGTGTAGCCACCATTGTTGGTGATGGTGAATGTGGCCGCAGTAAAATTTCCGAGTGCCACTGCACCATAGTCGTGGATCGGCGCGCGATCGATAGCAAGTAGAGCTGGACTGGACGCAACTCCCGAAACATCACGCGTGGCGAGCGCAAAGGTGACGCCGTTGGCATAACTGAGTTCGATCACATCGTTGTAAACACCTGGAACAAGTGGATTAAATTCGATTTCGATATCGCAGATAGCGTTCGAGACTATGGTCGTGCCGCACGTTCCTCCAATACCGGGGTATGCGCCACCGGTAAAATTAAAGGGTGAAAAGAGGCCGCCGCCCCCGACTGTGGTCGCGTCCAGTCCTCCGATGTTGGTGACTGTAAAAATATGAGTCGCCGACTGAGTCATGAGTAACGAACCGAAATCATATCCAGGGGCTTCAGAAATAACGAGAGTGGCGGGAACCACTCCCACTCCGGTTACACCGTATACGGTATTTTTGTTCGTGGTGAGTGAGTCGGCCGTGCTGTCGTTGTAAGCGATGTTGATCTGGGCTGAGATGTTTCCGACAGTTTGCGGAATGAACTCGACGACAATCGTACAGGTGAGGCCACCTTCCAGATATGTCGTACAATTTCCACCGACGCCTGGATACACTCCGCCTTTAAAACGGTAGCTGGAGGCACCTGCGCCTAAAAAAGTGGATTCGATAAAATTCGCGCGTGCGCCGCCGGGAATGTTACGAAGAATAAAGCTTTGCTCCTTCGCTGTATCGATCGGTTGCACGCCGTAGTCAAATGGGTCGGTACCGTCGACGGTGAGAAGTGCCGGCAGTGAGCCCATTCCTTTAAAATCCATTTCGGTGAATTTGTCGGAGTTGGCATCGGTGTAATTGAGGCGTAAGTGACTCGCATAAGGAACGTATTCAGTGGGTTGGAAAGCTACCACCACTCGGCAGCTGGTGCCTTTTTCGATACGCAGCGGGCAGTCGCCGCCAATGCCTGGATAAGCTCCTCCACGAAAGCGAATATGCGTGTTCGAATCAAAAATTCCCGTTACGTTTTCAGCAGCACGCTCGCCGGTGTTGATGAAGTACAGGGTTTTGTTGGAAAAACCGTCTTTGGCAACATTGCCAAAATCAAACTCCATGAGAGGAGTTGCCGGGTCGGAAGATTCGGAGATAACAATGCGTGAACCAAAACCGCTGTTCGGGTCGCTAACGCTGGCAACGCAACCGGTGAGAAGCAATGCAAGCGCAATAATTCGCGCCACTGCAAAATAGCGAGACGTGCGAGCGCGCTCGTTGGTAAATCGAAATGTGGTCAGCAGTGCAGTCACAGCTGAAAATCTTGGAAACAAAATCAAACTCCGTTTATCTGCCTGCAATCAGTATATGGAACGGGTAATTTTTTTTGTAATCGTACGAGCGATTTCTCCTCTGAAAGCGCGATTAACTAGTGATATGTACAGTCGAGAAAATTTTTTGACAGGACAAAAATTTTGAATTCGACTAGATCAACGCCTGTAGGACGCGATGATCGTCTTAAGATTTTGATCGCGCGATGTTCGTCGGCCTAGATGCGAAAAAACACAGACCTAGAGCCGTAAAAGTTACCGAGAATTTGTAATTTAGGTCACAAGTAAACATAAAATATGAATTGAAGATTAATTTATTTTTATTAAATAGATTTTGTGAGTTCCATAAATATTTTTCTTGCAGGCCGCGCGCAGACTTTCCGCTGATCCAGAATGTGAGTCCACTCGATATGAACTTTGAACATTTCACCGAAATCCACATATAATTTGACGGTACTTTTTTGGGACTCGCCCCGATCTATCTAGCCCCATGCGACCTGCACCCGGAGCCACAGCCAGGAAATAAGATTCACCGCCCTCGATCGTGTCGCAATGGCGAGCTTAGAAGCATTCTGCGTTTGTAACCACGTCTTCGCCGGGATTCACTATGCGATCTTCGCCAAACATATCTTTTACTAATTTCAATGAGGCCTTCTCGGCACTGTTCGGAGCGGTGAGAAAGTTGGATGGAACAACTTCATACGGTTTTCGTTGCATATAGAGCGGTACGTAGCGCGCTCCATTCACCCATGTTTTCCCGCCTGATTTGCTCAGCCCTACATAGAGCAAAAGACTGCTTTGTTTGGCCGTACCGGATTGATTGCTTACGAAATTTCCCAGAGAGTAGAGAATTAGCCCTTCGCGGCCGTCGGCCGTTTGGTATTTCTCCCACGGCTGAGGCACGTGAGGATGCGCACCGATGATGGCATGGGCGCCGTCGTCGAGCCACTTTCTTGCAAATTTGATTTGCTTGTCTTGGGGTTTGAGTTGGTACTCCAAGCCCCAGTGAGGAGTGACAATTACTGCGTCCACTTGCGGCGCTAGCTCTTTAATGAGTTCTGTCACGCGTCCATCGTAGCAATCGAGAACGATGTCTTCTTTGTCGGGAATTCCATTGGTGTCATAGGTGCAGGCAATCCAGCCTAATTTCCATGAGCCATTAAAAGTGATGTTGTGATAAGCGTCGTCTTTGGAATAGCGTGTGCCCACATAGGGCATTCCATACTCGTCCAGCGCTTCCATAGTTTTGCGAATGCCAACAGCGCCGCGATCCAGAGAGTGGTTGTTAGATGTAGACACGATATCAACGCCACCGTCTTGGAGCTCTTTGATGATAATGGGGTTGTAGTTAAAGAGCGGATAGCCCGAGTAAACGTTGCCATCAAATTTAAGGCCCGGGTCAGCAACCACTTTTCCGCCTTTGCTCACTCCGGCGGCGGCGGGCCCCTCGAGGTTTGCATACATCATATCGGGACCTTCCATGTACGGAAGAAGCGTTTTCCACAGAGTTCCAAACCCTTTGGCATATCCTTGCGTCTGTAGAGGGCCGTGTAAAAGAACGTCGCCCACGGCGCCGATGACCAAAGTTTCGCCAGGATCGCAGGCTTTCTGAAAGCGCATATCCAGCGCAAAGGTTGTAGAAAAGGAAAACGCAATCAGACAAAAAAATGAAGTTCGTACAAACGACATGATAATCCCCCCAAAAATGTGGGGCAGATGTACCATGGGCTCCAGGCGCGGAGGAGTGCAATCGTATTTGCGGTAGCGAATGTAATGTCTTCCTCCATTTCTAGGCGGCGCACTTGTATTTTTTAGACGGAGACTGATTGACACAGAGAGAGGCGACACGCGAATATTGGCACGAATGGAAAATAGTCGATTTAAGTTTTTTTTAATTCCCAGCGCAGATCTTCCCGCCGAAGCCCAAGTTCTACGCCCCAAACTCGCCACCATTTTTAAGGCCCACGATTGTAAAGTCCTAACGACCCCCGAGATGCTATTTTTAGTCATCGCCACCGTGTGCGACCACCGCAAACCCCAACAATGGTGGATGAAGGGAGCCGCAGCAGAAATCAAAAGCCCCACGTATCGCGCCATTGAATACAAGTCCGTGAGCGAATCAGGGCCGATCGCACCCGGCTCTGGTGAGTTGTTGGGTGGTGAGTTGTTGGGTGGTGAGTTGTTGGGTGGTGAGTTGTTGGGTGGTGAGTTGGGGTCGACGACTGTTTTTGGAGACGTATTGCGCGGGTTTCATTTGCCGTCTTCTATTGGTTCTTTGGATGACTTTTTTACCTTCTATCGTCTCAAAAATTTGCCCCCTGCCATATCGCGAATGCTGTGGTTGTGGTCGCGCGATGAAGTGCGTTTAAAACTCTGCGACAGTGCCATTTCCCCGTTAGAGATGTTGAGCAAGCAAGCAAGCGGAGAAAGAGTTGTTACCTGTTCGCGAAAGAGTTTCCTTGAGGGATCATTGGTTGACGGCAAACGCGACGCTCTAGAGTTTCTATTGCATGATCTTACGCACGCAAATTTATTTTTCTCTTCGACCTATCACGAGCAAAGAGACTTTTTTAAACGCCTCGATCGAAAACTGAGTGCTGCAAGAGAAGTCGGCGATGTGTGCGCCAACGCGTCGATATATAAGGGCGACGCTGATTTCAAAACGGCCCTCGAATATATCATGTCCGACATGAACTCCAATCGCGCCCATCTTCAGCAATCACTCAAAGCCGCCGTCATCGCCCACGAGCGCCGCCGCCAAAAACTCGAAGTCCCGCAAAGATTATCCGCACAATCAGAACGTGAAATCACAGACGAGTGGTCATCACTTTGGTAAACACCTCGCGAAATTCTCCAAATAAAATCCTGACAATCCTCGTTCACAGGGCTTGCACGTGGCCTGCACTACCTTCGTTCACCGAGTCTGCGTTGTGTGTTTGTGCTACCTTCGTTCACCAAGTCTGCACGGTGTGTCTGCACTACTTTTGTTCACCGATACTGCGTTGTGTGTTTGAGCTACCTTCGTTCCCAAGTTCGCGCGGTGTATTTGTGCTACCGTCGTTCACTAAGTTCGCACAGTGTGTTTGAGCTACCTCTGTTCACCAAGTTCGCACAGTGTGTTTGTGCTACCTTCGTTCACTGAGGCTGCGCCGTATGTCTGCACTTCCTTCGTTCACAGAACCCGCACGGTGTGTCTGTACTACTTTCGTTCAACGGGCCCACATTTCCGCACATGTATTCGCTGATTGGTGCATATCAAAGCGATCAACAATCTATATCGGTGCGCAATTGAGAACATGTTTCTTGTAGATTTAAAGCTGATATCCCAATTCGTATTTGTTGAGATGGCGCAGTGATGAGACGCTGCAGTTGAAAAGCAACACGGTGGTGAGACAGTGCGGTTGAAAAGCAACACGATGGTGAGACAGTGCAGTTGAAAGGCAACACGGTGGTGAGGCAGTGCAGTTGAAATGCAACACGGTGGTGAGGCAGTGCAGTTGAAATGCAACACGGTGGTGAGGCAGCGTAGTCGAATAGCAATACAGTGGTGACCTCACGAATAGAGTTTCACTATCACTGAATCTGAGTCGATA
>CAYNTO010000016.1:62856-65592 GCA_964400355.1 uncultured Pseudobdellovibrionaceae bacterium | reverse complement strand
CGGCGGTAGCGTCGGCATTGGAACCACGGCGCCATTGGCATCGGCGGCATTACAATTGGATTCCACGACGAAAGGATTTTTACCACCGCGCATGACTACGGCACAGCGTGCGGCGATCTCTTCGCCGGCAGCAGGCTTGATCGTTTTTGATACAGACAATAACGAGCTTTATATCTACAAAAATTCCGCATGGGCGCGCATGGCCGACGTTACAGAAGTTGTGTTCTCGGCCTACCAAGCGTCTGCACAATCCATCTCGTCAGTTCTTTGGACAACGGTAACTTATAGCACGGAAACCTTTGACTCCACGTCCTCATTGAATGCTGCTACTGGCCGCTTTCAACCTTCGGTGGCAGGATATTATTTCTTAACCACAACCCAGGCATTAGCAAATGGGGCAATTACAGGCCGGGTGGGTGCTGGTCTCTATAAAAACAGCGTTTTATGGATAGATGTTGGGCTTAGCGATGCCGAAGTTAGCAAGAGTGCGTCTGCAAGCGGAGTTGTTTATCTCAACGGAACCACGGACTATGTCGAAACAAGGATCTATCAGGAGTCGGGTGCCGCTCGCAATACGTACGCTGCCAGCCATGCTAACAACTTTTCGGGATTCTTAATTTCTGGTGGTACTGGTGGAGGCTCGGGCGGAGCCGCGGATCATCTCGGCAACCATGCGATGTTGCAGAACCTTGTGACGGCAAATCATTGGATTTCTGGCGATGGAAACGATGAAGGCTTGTTTGTGGATGGCAGTGGTCTTGTGGGTGTTGGCACAGATACGCCGGGATCGTTGCTCGATGTTGCTGGAACCATGCGCGTTCAGGAAATCTGCGATGAATCGGGTGGGAACTGTAAAGACATCTCTACAGGCTGGTCCACTGGAGTGGCCACAACTCGCGCTATCAATACCAACTCTGGTTCGGGTCTGACGGGCGGTGGTGATCTCTCCGCAGATCGCAATATCGCGATGAACGTAGACAACACCACCGTCGAGATCGCAACCAACACGGTTCAGGTCAAAGACAGCGGCATCACAAGCGCTAAAATCGCCGACGGCACCATAGTGAGTGCGGATGTGAGTGCGATCAGTATTGGCAAAATATCTAACGCGCCGGCAGAGTACTTTACCTATATGCCCGCTGGCACCGAGTGCGCTGACGGCTATGTGCTCAAGTGGACATCGAACGACAGATGGGAATGTGCTGCCGACAACAGCGTGACCGATCACGGAGCGCTGACGGGTTTAGGCGATGACGATCACACTCAATATGCACTCCTTGCAGGGCGTGGAGCGGGTCAAAACCTGCGCGGTGGAACTGCCGCAAGTGCCAACCTTACACTTGAATCCACATCGGACTCCACGAAAGGCTACGTGCTCTTACAGCCTACCGGGGGTCGGGTTGGGATCGGCACCACGAATCCAGAGGCGGCACTGGATGTGCGCTCGACTGCGGGTGGATTTTTACCACCACGTATGACCACGGTTCAGCGGGATGCACTTACAGGTGTGCAAGATGGAACTATCATTTTTAACTCCACACTTCAGGAAATGCAGTACCGCTCGGGAACAAATTGGTTTAGTTTTGGTTCGGGCCTACAGTTTCGTCGGGCGCTGACGGCTCTCGTTTCCAACATCACCTATCACAACATCACGCCGACGAATCATTATGTCATCCCTGCAACTCTTCCAGGTGATGTGCGTGCGGTGATCCTGCGTGTAGATTACGACCACTCCAGTTCCACACCCAATACCCACGGGTATCTCTCATTTGATGCTTACCAGAGAGGAACGACCGAAGCAGATCATAAAGTGAAATACTATAGAACTGGTTTTAACGATTACGCCAACCGCAGCCAGGTGGAAATATTAGTTCCATGGAGGCCAGAACTCGACGATGAGATGACCATTCAAGTCACCTCCTCTCACAATACGGATACGCTCAATAACTACACAATTTATTACGCGGGCTATATTTCTGGCGGTGCTACCTATTCTGGTGGCGGTGGAGGCGGTGGTTCCGATGATTTAGGAAGTCACACGGCCACACAGAATTTACGCTTAGATTCCCATTGGCTTTCCGGAGATGGAAACAACGAAGGTATTAAAATCGATTCCACTGGAAATGTAGGTATCGGCTCCCACACTCCCAACTCTCTTCTTGATGTGGCAGGTATTATACGTGCCGAGCAAATTTGCGACGAAGCTGGTGCAAACTGCAAAGATATTTCTACAGGATGGTCGACCGGAGTGGCTACCACGCGGGCGATCAACACCAACACCGGCTCAGCGCTGACAGGAGGAGGGGATCTTTCGACGGATCGCAATATCGCGGTGAATGTGGACAACACCGGCATTGAAATCAATGCGAATGCTCTAAGATTAAAAGATAGCGGTGTCACGAGTAGCAAAATTGCCGATGGAACTATAGTGAACGCCGATATCGGTGGCGTGAATATTGGCAAAATCAATAGCGCGGCCTCCGAGTACTTTACCTACATGCCAAACGGCACGGAATGTACCGACGGGTATGTTCTCAAATGGACGGCGAGCGATCGTTGGGAGTGTGCGACAGATATCGGTGTCACCGATCATGGCGCTCTCACGGGTCTCGGCGACGACGATCACACCCAATATGCCATGCTCGCAGGGCGCACCACAGGTCAAAACCTGCGCGGTGGCACGGCAGCAAGCGCCAACCTCACTCTCGAATCCACATCGGATTCCACCAAGGGCTA
>CAYNTO010000016.1:10534-62756 GCA_964400355.1 uncultured Pseudobdellovibrionaceae bacterium | reverse complement strand
CGGCAGCAAGCGCCAACCTCACTCTCGAATCCACATCGGATTCCACCAAGGGCTATGTATTGTTACAGCCGAATGGTGGGAGTGTGGGTGTTGGCACAACGGCACCTCATACATCGGCAGCACTACAAGTGGATTCCACGACAAAAGGTCTTTTGCCTCCACGAATGACTACGACGCAGAAGAATGCGATCGGGACGCCGTCGGAAGGACTGATTGTTTACGATACTGATGCAGACGCGCTATTTGTTTACGTGAGTGGTGCATGGACAAAATTAGCGAACGCCACGGAAGTGAGCTTTCGTGCGATAAAAACATCGACGCAGGCTATTAGCGCCAACATTGACACCGCTTTGGATTTCCATGCGGAGTCTTATGATGTGGGCTCGAGCTTCGACTTAACCACAGATCGCTTCCAGCCCACAGTTGCTGGAAAATACTTGATTCGTTTTTCTGTGGACACAATGGTTGTTTCAACAGCCTACGGCCAAGCGAGTATTCTCAAGAACGGATCGCAGGTTTCTTCTCACTTTGTCTATAATAACGGAGCCGGCGCAAACTGGCTTGTTCCGGTGGCCGCAACAGTCGTGGATCTTAATGGAACCACCGACTATATCTCTTTCTCGGTGCTATCAAATGGTGCGGGTACAATTCACAATTCCGCGGCTCATACGTATGCTGAAGGTTATTTGCTCAGCGGCGGCACCGGTGGTGGCGGCGGTGGTTCGGCCGATCATTTAGGAAACCACGTGATGACCCAAGCTCTGACCACCTCTGGAAATTGGATTTCTGGAGACGGTGGCGCTGAAGGTATATTAATAGACGGCAGCGGCAACGTGGGCATTGGCTCGCCAACTCCGAACGCACTGCTGGATGTAGCTGGAATTATTCGCGCCCAACAAATATGTGACGAAGCAGGCGCAAATTGTAAAGATATTTCCACCGGATGGAATACCGGTAATGTAGCGACAACGCGCGCGATCAATACCAATTCGGGCTCGGGACTCACCGGCGGTGGAGATTTATCCAACGATCGCAACATCGCGATGAATGTAGATAGCACAACTATCGAAATTGCCACCAACACTGTTCAGGTCAAAGACGGCGGTATCACAAGCGCTAAGATTGCCGATGGCACAATAGTGAGTGCAGACGTGAGCGCGATCAGTATTGGTAAAATCACCAACGCCCCGGCTGAGTACTTTACCTACATGCCAGCAGGCTCTGAGTGCACGGATGGCTACGTGCTCAAGTGGACTTCGAGCAATCGCTGGGAATGCGCTACCGACCTTGTCGGTGTGAGCGATCACGGGGCCCTCACAGGTCTTGGTGATGATGATCACACCCAGTACGCACTTCTCGCCGGTCGCGGTTCGGGACAAAGTTTCCGTGGTGGTACTGCTGCGAGTGCGAATCTCACATTGGAATCCACATCGGATTCCACCAAGGGCTACGTGCTCTTACAGCCGAATGGCGGGAGTGTAGGTATTGGTACAACAGCACCAGTTGCTTCAGCAGCACTGCAATTGGACTCCACAAATAAAGGATTTCTACCACCGCGCATGACCACTGCGAGCCGTAACGGCATCGCAAGTCCAGCCACCGGATTGATAGTCTACGATACTGATCTTTCTACTTTGTTTGTGTACAATTCCACAGCGTGGCAGCGGGTGTCGTCGACGGAGGTGGCATTCCGCGCCTACAAAACCTCAAACTCATCTATTAACAGCGGCACAGAAACAGTGATGGATTGGGACGCCGAGCAGTTTGATACAGCTAACGCCTTTAACACCACAACCGAACGATTTCAGCCCACGGTTGCAGGATATTACTTTATCTCTGCGAGCGCGTGGATCAATGATCTGGGTGACGGAAATTATTTACAGCTCGCTGTGCGCCGCAATGGCTCGGCTGCTTTCAAAAGTCAGGTCGTCAATGCTCATGCCACGAACGATGGTATGCCGACGGCAACGGGTGTGGTCTATATGGATGGAAGCACCCATTACTTGGATTTCACGGTCGTTCACAATGCCGGAGTGGCAAAAAGCCTTATGGGTGATGCAACGTACACGTACGTGTCTGGTTTCCTGATCTCGGGTGGCACTGGTGGCGGCGGCGGTGGAACCGACAACATGGGCGACCATTCAGCGACGCAAAATATTATTTTAGGCTCACACTGGTTATCTGGTGACGGCAACAACGAAGGCCTTAGCATTGATTCTTCGGGCAACGTCGGTATTGGTACAGCTACGGCTGCAGAAAAACTCACAGTCGATGGACTCATTCATTCGTTGAGCGGCGGGATAAAATTCCCCGATGGATCAATTCAAACAACCGCAAACAGTTCGTCGACAACTGGTGGTGTCACATGGCAGAGAATCGCAGCGTATGAAGTCCCATCAACAACGAGCAGTTACACCTTTAGTGGCCTCAATGGAAATGTGGACGGGCAATACCGCGTGATGATTCGCGCGATCAACCAGTCCGCATCTGGCCTCAACTACGTCGTTCGCCCCAATAACGATGCAGCGACAAATTACGGGATGACCTATGGCGGCGGTGCTGACGGTGTCGGTGCTACAGGCGGATATCAGTCGGCATGGACCGGCTTTTACGCGGGATACGCTATTGGTGCAGGAAAACTGAATCACTCCGAAGTTCTCATCTACGCAAAATCCGGTGTCAATCGAACCTCGTTAGCGAGTGTGCTTGGAAGCGGAAGTGGAACCAACATCCAGTACGGTATTGTTGCGCAAGGTATTTGGAACAACTCCGCTTCCAACATCACGTCGTTGACGGTGGCATCTACGCTGGCCAACGGTTTTGGCGCGGGCTCGCAAATTGAACTTTGGAGCATACGCAATAGTGCGGGCAGTAACCAATGGGTCAATACGGCGAGCGACATTTACTTCAATACCGGAAACGTCGGCGTGGGCACCACAGCGCCAGCGTCGAAACTTGATGTGGCGACGCCAGGGGCAGTTGCAAATGAAACTGGTCTTTCTTTACGCAATCCATCGACTGCTGCGTATTCCACCACCAACATGAATTTTTATACCGCTGGTGCGTGGAAGAGCTCACTCTGGACGATGAGAGACAACACCGGTGACGGCACAATTTTGGGTATTAGCACAGCCAATAGTGGAGGATCAGCACAAGAGCGCCTCCGCATCGATGCCGCAGGCGATGTCGGCATTGGCACGACGGATCCGGCGCAGACACTAGATGTGCAGGGGCCAGTTGGAATGCCAGCCACGAGTGGTACAACTCAAAATGGAATTGTCCGCGTAAGGGCCGCTGGCTCGCAGGTTTCTATGGATATGGGTGTAAATAATGCCGCTCCAGCAAACGCATGGATACAGGCAAGTAGTGCTACAGCATTGGGTACAAATTATAACTTATTGCTCAATCCCAACGGTGGCAATGTGGGTATAGGAACTACCGGTCCGAATTCGAAACTTGAGGTCAAGGATGGGAACATAGCGGTCTCCGGCACTGGAAAATTTGATTTAGGCATGGTGAGAGTATCCAACACGGCAACATCCAGTGGATACGTCGATGCGGTTTGCCCTGGTACTAAAAAAATTATCACGGGAGGCTGTATATCTTCGGGAATAGCCTTCGATCACAACTATCCGGTGTCGAACACCGAGTGGAGATGTCGTGGCGTGAGTGGCGGTTCCATCACCGCCTATGCCGTATGCGGAGATGTCGTAGGATTCTAGTGTAGAAATGATTCGCTAAAATGTGAGTGTGTAAAACGCCGACTGGCCGCGAGTCTCTTCGATACCCACGGTGATCGCAGAAAAATATTTCGCTAAATCGAATTGAAGTGCGTGGGCCATGTGTCGAGCGAGGGCTTCCGATGTGATGTTTTCCATGTCGAGCATGAGAAGGTCTTCGTCGGGTAGAATATAATTTTTAGAATTGTAAATGACATGGGTGTGATTTTTAAAATTGTTCGCTTTTTGAATTTTTAGAAACGGGCTCCTTTGCGGTATGAGCACCTTTTCATCCAAACTGTCGCACGCCGATTTTACAAAACCTTTAACTAAATTGAAATCACAAACCATCTCGTTTTTGAGCTTTTTGTCTTTTGCTTTTAGACGAACGCTCACGCGGTAATTGTGGCCATGAAGCGCCTCCGAGGTGTTCGCATCAAAAATGGTAAAATGTGCCGAGGAAAATTTAAAATTCTCCTTTTTTAAAAAGAGGGAATAGCCCATCAGACGGAAACCTCAAAATTGCGGAGGGCATCGTTGAGAGATGTCTTAAGATCCGTGCTCTCTTTGCGCTGTCCGATGATCAGTGCGCACGGAACACCGTATTCGCCGGCTGGAAATTTCTTGGGAATGTGCCCTGGAATCACCACCGAGCGCGGTGGAACAAAGCCCTTATACTCTTTTTGTGTGCTTCCGGAAACATCGATAATCTTTGTGCTGCCCGTGATGGTCACGCCCGCTCCAAGCACCGCACCCTCGCCCACGTGCACACCTTCCACCAAAATGCAGCGGCTGCCGAGAAATGCGTTGTCTTCAACGATCACCGGTTTCGCTTGGAGAGGCTCAAGCACGCCACCTAATCCCACACCGCCTGAAACGTGCACATTTTTTCCCACGTACGCACAGGATCCCACGGTGGCCCATGTGTCGATCATGGAGCCCGAGCCCACGTGAGCGCCAATATTCACATAGCTCGGCATGAGGATCACACCTTCTTGAATGTAGGCGCCTTTACGAACCAGTGCATGAGGAACAACGCGCACACCTTCTTTGCCGGTCCATGCCTTTAGTGGAATTTTATCCACAAAAGTGAATGGCGGCGACGAGATGGTCTCCATAGTTTGCGTGCGAAAGTAGAGAAGAATGGCCTTTTTCACCCATTCGTTCACCTGCCACTGGCCAGCAGAATTTTTTTGCACAACGCCCAGGGCGCCAGTGTCGAGGGCATTTATGACCTCTTCAATCAGATTTTTATTTTTCGCAGCGGCTCCCGCATCGCTCGATGCGAAGAGTTCGTTGATCTGGTTTTCGAGATTGGCGAATGCGCCGGAGGCGCTACTAACGTTGCTCATAAATTTTTAATCCTTCGAGAATCGCGTCCACGTGCAGAGTGGTGATGATTTTTGGATCCAATTGCCGCTCAAATTCATAAGTGAGAGTGGGGATGCTTCGCTCCATGCCGCAGTAAGTGCCGAGCGATCCCGGAGTGGGGTAGCCGATATCGTCGGTGATCACATATCCCGTATGCGCGGCGATGATGTTGGCAATTTTTTTACAATCGCCGTTGATGTTCAGCAGTGGAATCCACGAATGCAAACTCAGAATAAACTTCGGCTGAATGGCTTCGATGTAGGCCGTGAGGGCTTTGTTCTCGGGTTCACTGTTGGCGCCTGTTCCCGGAAAGTAGGATTCCTTTGCAGCAGTGGACGTCCAATCTAAAGTGGGCAGGTTGCGATTGAGATCCACACTATTTCCGTTTTTACGGGTTTTCGCGAGCATACCGTCCATGTTGAGGCACGGCACCACAGTGGCCTGATAGCTGTACGGAAAATTGTGTTGGTATCGATCGTTGATAGCATAGGCAGCCTGAATGCCTTCGATTTCATCGCCATGAACGCCACCGAGAATGAGAATTTGAGGTCCGTGATCCCCGTATTTATAGGCCGGGATGGGCAAGGACTGTGCTGTGTATCCAAAAGTAAATGGTGTCATGGGAGGCAGAGTAACAACGACAGACCCAGGTTTCAATCACTTTATCTCTCGCCAAGGATGGCGCAAAATACGCAAGCTGGCGCAAAAAGCAATTAGAGATCCACCTGGTGAATGCTCAAATTTTTACGACCGAGAATGGTTTCTGCAAGTTCAGTGAAAAACGGCGATTGATCGGTTAAGTAAATTTCAACTTTGCCGGAGGATTTTTTGGCAGTTACCGTGCTCGCAATTGTTTTTGCAAGGCACGCCCCGGGATCTACGATGGCGCAGGATGCGCCTAAAGCGGCGCCAATGGATTTCGAAAGGAGCGGATAATGGGTGCAGCCTAAAATCACCGCGTCCACCTGCGCCGCTTTCAGTGGCGCCACATAGCGATCGATGATCATAGTTGTGACCACATCATCGACCCAATTGTTTTCGACCAGAGGTACAAGCAGTGGTGCGGGCTCGGCAATAAGACTATAAGGTTCGCGGATCAGCTTGTGATATTGCCCACCACGCACTGTTGTTGCTGTAGCTAGTAGACCAATTTTTTTTGTTCGGCTCAGGCGCTGGGCTTCGCTGCATGAGGGCTCAATCACATTGTACAGAGGTTGGCGCGAGGTCATTTGGAATTTTAAAATACTGCTCGATGCTGAGTGGCACGCCGAAACAACCAGATCCACACCTTTGTTTTCCAAAAAGTGAATGTTCTGCTCTGTGTAGCGCTTAATGACCTCTTGAGATTTTGTACCATAAGGCAGGCGGGCGGTGTCGCCCAAATAGATGTAATCTTCATTGGGAAGAACTTCGAGTAAACTTTTGAGAACAGTGAGGCCACCAATTCCCGAATCAAACAGACCAATCACGCCGTTGCTCCCGTTTCCAGCTGCCCCTTCTCAAGTTGCAGATCGCGAAATACAAAATACATATAGGTCATCTCGGCGGTGAAAAGTAAAAAATTAAAAATCTCGAGAATTCCAACGCTCAAAGGGCTTTGTGAAAAAAGTCGGCTGGAACTTGTCGACATGGAAAGGACCGCGAAAAATAAAAATAAAAAAATCAAGCCTACTAGATGTTTGCGCGTTAATGTTTCAGAATTTTTCAGTGCGTCCACTTGGCCTAAATTGTACTTTTCGTTGGTGCAGATAACGAACGTCACGAATTGATAACGTATCGCCTTGATGAGCCCGGGAATTACAAATAAGAAACCCCACTTGAGCGATTTTAGAAAGCCACGCAAAAATTCGATGATGCCTTTTTCCAAATGGGCGCGAATAAAGGCGCCTAAACCCACGCCCTGGGAAGAAAAATTGTGGCAAACGGCAAAGGTCCAAACCACTTTGATTCCCGACTGAACGAAGAACCCCACAAAGGCAATGGCGAGCATATAAGGGATGTAACTGTCTTCACGAGAGGCCATACGCAATTCCTGCATATAAATCATGCTTTGATTGAACGCAAAATTGACCAGGTGAAGAGAAATCAGTAAAAAAGCATATTTTTTAAGAATTTCTGGAACGGCTTGTGCTGTTTTTTTGATGCGAGTTAGGGAGATGATCATGTGCAATTATACTAGGCGCCCGCGGGTGAATCTGCAAGCGCAGAGTTCCCTCACTCGCTCGCGATTCCTACCCATGCGTTGAGGTAGGTGCCCTGAGGGAATTCGAGCATCATCGGGTGATCCGAACCTTGCAGGCCGCGGGCAATCCACTTGATGCTCTTTTTTGCTTTTACTGACGCGCTGATAAGCACCTCCATCAGTTCTTGGTCATTGAGGTGCTGAGAGCAAGAGCAGGAAACAAATATTCCACCCGGTTTTAAAGCGCGCATGGCCGCTGCGTTCACTTTGATGTAGGCATGCCTGCCTGCATCGAAATCTTTTTTGCTTTTGATCAGTGCAGGAGGATCGCACACCACGATATCATAGGTGTTGTGGGGCAGTGCCGAGGCGTGTTCCACAATGTCCATTTTTTCAAGCACGGCGTCTGGGCCCAAGTTTTTTTCGGCAAATTCCAGTGCACTCATGGAGGCATCGATGGCGTGCAATTGAACAGCGCGGCCTTGCAGTTGAAAATGATGAGAAATCTGTTTAGACCACTGGCCCACATAACAAAATAAATCTAAAACTCGAACCGGTTCACCGCTGAGTCGGGGCAGGTTGGCAATGAGGAGTTGAATATTTTGCCGTTGATCCAGGAAAAATCCCGTTTTTTGGCCGCCGGCTAAGTTCGTGCGCAGTTGAATATAATCGCGAGCGTTGCTCGCAGACGCCACGGTGATGGCCACGTCTTTGAGATCCTCTGCAGTGAGTTCGCCGGAGATGGCGGCCTCTTCGATGGGGAGGTTTTCCAGCTTTCTGAAGCCGCTATCGCGTTTAATCACAAACGTGGTTTTCGAAGCCGGGAAGTAATTGAGATTTGCTCCCGGCGATTTGCTTAAAAATGTGGTGAGCACTTTGATCGGATCGGCTAAAAGTTTTTCCATGCCCGCGGTGAGGATCTCCACCACAAAAATTTGTTGGGTGCTCGGAGTTTTAAAGCAGTCTATAACCAGGCCGGGTAGGTGGTCGGCTTCGGAAAACACCAGGCGGTGGGAGTATTTTGCCACCTGCAGAGTTTCACGAAAGCGCGCGGCTTGTAGCAGGCGCTCAACAAACCAGTCCTCAGTGATAGCGGCACTGTGGCGATCTAAGCAGCGAAAAGCAATGAGGGAATGGGGGTTTCCGTAACCCACCGCCAGGTGTTTGCCTTTGGAGCTGATCAGTTGGACCAGTTCGCCCGGTTCCAGTTTTTTAATCGGGCTTTGGATCTCGTTAGAGAAGACCCAAGGGTGGCCGTCTAAGAATCGCTTTTCACCGCGTGGCGAGATGTCCCATGTGTGCATCTCTACTGGTTAGCACCGCCGTCAGGCCAGGGTCAATAAAAGACGCCCTTAGAATTGGTCTCATTGTGAGAAATAGTTTCAATGGCACACGCAGTTCTGCCGATAGAGACAGTGATGATCCCTAAAACAGTAGAGTCGATTAAGACCTTAGCCCAGAAGATGAATTTTGTGTCCTTCGATACGCTGCAGATGGAGCGCCAGTCGGTACAAAGCCATTGGTTTCGCCACGAAGAGGGCCTGGATATCTACTACTTTCAAAAAGAGGATGGCCGGTTGCTCAAATTGCACATTTCCTGCTTTGGCCAAGTTATCGAATGGAATCCTCTCGATGGCACACGCACCGGGCTACTCATCGAAGAGGAGCAGAACGGTGAAGTCTTCGAAACGGTACAGTACGATGCGCGTGCCAATCGCGAATCGGTGGATCAAAGCGTTGTGATACTGCAGAATGCGAGCGCGATCGACCATAAGATTCGTTCAGAGTTGGTCGACCTCCTCCGGCACCTTGGACCTCCTAAAAAGCAAAACAGAGTGCTTCAATTTTTAATGCGCGTCTTCGCGCGGTGACCTTTCCGTCCCACTAAAATGCGTCTTTGCGCGCGCAAGCCCGATGTGCACTTGTGCAGCTTTTAAAGCTTAGACAGAGCGAAAAATCTCCATTATTCTACCCCTCATGAGCAAAAACGAGGAGCCAGTTATCGGCGCCACCCCCAGCAATGAATCCCCTCTCGAATCGTCGGTCGCAGAAACACCCACTCAGACCATCGGAGTTGTGATTGGCAACTTAGGTACACCGGAAAGTCCTAGCCGTTCCGATGTGAAGCGCTATCTCTCCGAATTTTTAATGGATAAATACGTGATCAATAAAGGTCCGTTTTTGCGGTGGATGCTGGTGAATCTGGTGATCACGCCATTTCGTGCGCGGAAGTCGGCCAAACTGTACAAATCGATTTGGACCGATGAGGGGTCCCCACTTTTAGTTTACTCAAAGAAAGTCACCGAAAAGGTCGCAAATGAACTGGGTCCCAACTACAAAGTGGTGCTCGGAATGCGCTACGGTCAACCCTCCATCGCATCGGCGCTTGCCGCGGTAAAAGAGTGCACGCAAATTATTTTATTTCCCCAGTATCCGCAATTTGCTGATTCCAGTTTTACGACGTGGATCGACGACGCTCTCGCCGCTGCCGATAAACTCAAAATACGCGCCAAGCTCAAAATTATTCCGCCGTTTTATTCCAATCCGATCTATCTTGATGCCATGGAAAAAAACATCAAGCGCCAGCTACAAGGATTGGATGTGGACCACATTTTATACAGCTTTCACGGTCTACCGGTGAGCCATCTCACGCGCCTCGATCTCACTGGTAAAATTTGTAGCAAGCATCCAGGCTGCTGCGATGTGATTGTGCAAGCCAATTCTCGGTGTTACCGCGCGCAAAGCTTCTATGTGGCATCCAATTTGAGCAGCCGCTTGCGAATGGAAGGCAAAGGGTCGGTGGCTTTTCAGTCGCGACTGGGGCGCGAGCCCTGGATTCAGCCGTACACCGATGTGGAATTGGCTAAAATGCCGAGCCGCGGGATCAAAAAAATGGCAGTGGTCATGCCGGCATTTACTGTGGACTGCTTGGAGACGCTTGAGGAGATCCATGTGGCCGGTCGAGAAATTTTTAAAAAAGCGGGCGGAGAAGAGTTTCATGCGCTATATTGTCTCAACGACGATGACCATTGGATAACCGCGCTCGCACAGATGGTTCGAAACGTTCCCTAATCAAAGAGGTACATTCATGAAAGATTTTTTAAAAATGGTTCTGGCAAGTGCATTGGGTTTTGCGCTTGCAAATATAGTTATGATGGGAATGTTTTTCTTGGCCATCCTCGGGTTTTCGGCGCTCCTCATGATGAGTGACGGTGGGAGTTCTCGCACGGCCACTTCGGTGGACGCTAACACCATTTTGTTTCTCAATGTGGAGGGCGACATCAATGAACGCAGCCGATCGACCGATATTTTTCGTCATATTCTCATCGAAGAGACACCTCCGTCCATTAGCCTTTATGAGCTCAATGAAACACTCAAGCAGGCCGCCAAAGACAAAAACGTGAAAGGCATTTATCTGCGCTTACGATTTGCCAGTTCGGGATGGGGAAAGCTCAACAACGTGCGAGAGATGATCAAAGAGTTTAAGAAGAGCAAAAAGTTTGTTTACGCCTACTCCGAAGCTTACGACGAAAAGTTGTACTACCTGGCGACAATCGCCGATCGTATATATATGTATCCCAAAGGGGAGTTCACTTGGGATGGCATGGATTGGCAGTCGAGTTTTTTTCAAAAGACTCTGAGCAAGCTCGAGGTAGAGCCTACATTGGTGCGCGCGGGCAAGTTTAAATCGGCTGGAGAAATGTTCATTAAGGATAAGATGTCCGATGAAAATCGTGAGCAGATCCGTGAGATAACTGCAAATTTTTGGATGCAAATCGAAAAAACAGTGGCTACTAGCCGCAAAAAATTACCGGTAGAGAAACTCAACGAGCTTGCCGAAAAAGTCGCTGTGACAAGCGCCCAGGATGCTTACAACTTAGGATTTGTGGACAAACTAGCACCAGTGGAAGAAATAGAAAAAGATCTCAAAAAAGCCTCTGGAACAAAGGACGACGACGAATTGCCGCTCATGTCCTGGGACAACTACTACGAAATCAAAAAACCATCGGCGTCGTTACTGGGTGCGAAAGATCGCATTGCGGTGATCATTGCTGATGGTGAAATTTTAATGGGCAGTGGACCCGGTGAAGAAAATATTTACTCCGACGAACTCTCAAGTCTCGTGCGCGAAATTAATAAAGATAAGGATGTGAAGGCGGTCGTGTTGCGCATCAACAGCCCTGGAGGGAGTGCGTTGGCATCAGACGTGATTTGGCGCAGTTTCGAATATCTCAAAAAAGACAAAGTGCTGGTTTCGTCCTTTTCCGATGTTGCCGCCTCTGGCGGGTATTACATAGCGGCCAATAGCAATTACATCTACGCGGACCCGCTCACAATTACGGGGTCCATCGGAGTTTTTGGTCTGCTGTTCAATACCAATAAGTTTTTCGACAATAAACTAGGCGTGACTTTCGATGGCGTCAAAACCCACACCTCTGCCGATATGATGTCGGGCGTTCGCCAGTTGACTCCCGCAGAAATCAACGTGGTGCAAACGAGCGTCAATGATATTTATCACACCTTCATTAGCGTGGTGAAGGAGGGCCGACCCAAGTTCGAAGATTTGGAGGCTGTATCCACGGTCGCCGAGGGTCGCGTGTGGTCGGGAACTAAAGCAAAAGAAATCGGCTTGATCGATGATTATGGCACTTTGGAGACTGCGATTAAAAAAGCTGCAGAGCTTGCAAAGATCAAATCCTATGATGTTGTTTTGTATCCACATGAACAAAAATTTATCGATAAGCTTTTGGAATCGCTTGGCGAAGTTTCCATTCTTCCATCTTGGGTAAAAATGGTTTTTATGAAAAAGAAAAACAAGTTCGAATCCATCTACTACACACGTTTACCTTACGAGCTGAACTATTAAGGTCAGTAGAGGTGCGTTTATTTTTTGAGCGCACGATTAGTTTTTTATCATTTATGAGTTTTCGGTTGCCGTAACAACGGCGGCGACTGCACAAAAAATATTCAAGCCTCTTCACAATATTAACACATCTTTGCTTTTGACATAATTTCTGATCATTCATTTAATGATCCCACTAACAACGTGGGAGACCACAACAAGTGCCAAGGTATGGCAAGGAGACAGCTATGAAAGCATTTTTATTTACATTAGTGATGGTGGCGCAAACAGCATTCGCGGCAGATTTTAACGGCAAAACTATGATCTACTGTGATTACAACGCAGAAGACATGGCGATCTACATGGATCTTTACTTTGATTACGATCAAGCTAAAGACACCTACCACACACCAGAAATGGGCGTTGTCGTTGATGAGAACAGCGTTTATCCAGACTATCTTTGGAATGTAACAGCTACTTACAGCGCTACAGAAGTGGTACTGATGACGGAAAAAGATGGCAACACGCTCAATTTTGCACTGGCTACGAATGGCGACCAAACACCATCTGTAGTTCTTAATAAATCCAACGGCTACGTTCAGGATTTCAATGTTCATGTGACTGGAATGTACAATGGCACTCCGATCGATACAGAGTTCCTGTGCTACGATCCAGCTTCTGCAATGCCAGAAAACGGCGCTCGTTAATTTGTAATTGAAATTCGGTCCAGGGTCTTATGATCCTGGATCGAGACAAAAACCAATCCCAATTGGTACCGACCCTACGAACCCCAAGTCGTAGGGTTTTTTTATTTAGTTGTCGGTTTTTACGATTTGCAAGAGCAGTGGGAAATGATCCGACACTCCCGTGAGCTCTGGAAAGCGAAAATCCGCAGGGCTGTCGTCGAGATCCAGTTGAAGTGGCAGTGCTTTATGGATACGAACACTCTTGGGATCCATGGTCCACGCCGTGTCTTTGTTAAAAAAGTTTTTGGAAAGCAGTATGTAGTCCAATTGGGAGTAGTCGTTGTTGTAGGAGTCGTGGTAGGTGCCCGTACAGTCCTTACAGTAGAGGTGGCTTACTGCCCAATCCGGTTTAAGTTCGTTTTCAATAATGCCAAAATGCTGTTCCTCTTCTTTAGGAAAATTAAAATCGCCGATGGCGATGGTCAACTCACCCGGCTTGGCGTCTGCAAATTCTTTTAATTTTTTAATCATACCAATACGCTTTTCGATAGGTGTGGGAGATATAGGCAAATGCACCCCGTAAAGATTGAGTATGCTTTTGTCGGAGAGTTCAAAGCGGGTCGTTAAGGCTGGGCGCGAGCGCAGATCCTTGAGTTGAATATCTTCTAGAAGCGGTAAGCGTGTGATCAGGCCCACATCGATGCCGCGGTAATCGTTATTTTCTAAAAGATAGGCCGTGTACCCCATATTCGAAAGAAACTTTGTGATCAGCTGCTCGAGCACATGTAAATTTTCCACCTCTTGCACGACCAAGATGTCGGGACCCAGGCCTCCGTTGACCGAACGGATCACTTGCGCCAAATGGAAGAGTTTAACGTCGAGCACATCTTGGTTCCAGTCCCAGTGAAGACACTGTTGAATCCAAGAATACGCGCCCTTTTTTTTACAACGGGACTCGTGATTGGGATTGGCCTTTTTCGCCGCGAGCGGCAAATAAGCATCGTCGTCTTTGAGCGGGTCATCGACGGTGTCGAACAGATTCTCCACATTCCACGTCATGATTGTGATCCGCTCCGAAGTGGCGCGGTAGTTGGTGAGCGGGGTGGGTTGGCCGGTGAGTGGCACTTCGCGCCTGAACTTAACGATTCGCTTGGAAGGTCCACAGGCCCATAGAGTGGTACCCACCACGGCCGCTAAAAAAACCGCACCGACAGAGTGTCGAAGATGTAACATAATGATTCCCCCAAAGACCCAACACCAAGAGTATGCAAAACATGGCCGTCGAGCAAAAAGAATGGACCATATTAGCGCAAACCGTCATGCGTCGGTGAGAGAAAAGGGTTTATGATCAAGCTCTATGAGCACACCCGCTATTCAAATTGCCTATAAAAAAGCCGTGGAATCCCGCAACCAGGCCCATGCTCCCTACTCCAAGTTTTTGGTGGGTGCCTGTTTTAAAATCAAAAACGAAGAGAAGTATATTACTGGATGCAATGTGGAAAATGCGAGCTTCGGCGCCACTGTTTGTGCTGAGCGGGTGGCCCTTTGGAAATGGGTGAGTGAGCGCGCTAAAGGCGAGGAACTCGAGTTCTTAGTTTTAGTCACTGATACTGAAAACCCTATCGCCACTCCGTGCGGGATGTGCTTGCAGGTGATGAGCGAGTTTGTGGGTGCGGATTTTCCACTGTTCGTTTCCAATTTAAAGGGCATTCAAAAAGAAGTGCGCTTTAAAGAATTTCTTCCCAATACTTTTGCACTCAAAATATAAAACTATTTGCGTTGTGAAATAAAATCGTTGATCGCTTTGATAGTGATCCCGCGCGGTTTGTCGTTTTCGAATAAAAGTTCGTGTCTGCTCTCGGGAACAATCTGTAGTTTACAGTTTGAAATGCGCTGGCAGGCCTTCGCCTGAGCCGGGTTGCTCACCAAAAAATCGTGCTCGGCCTGTAAAATAAAAACCGGAACTGTGAGCCGATCCACGTTGGCTTCGTCAAAATCTTTAAGCGACTTGACGGCTTGTTTGACCCATCCCAGGGTGGCGCCACTGCGCTTGATCTCTGGATACACGGCTTGAGTTTGCCTGTATGTGGCCATGCGCTCTTTGCTTGTTGTGGTGTAGCTGCCGTTTTCTGATCCGCGGCGAAAAAGACTGTGAAGAGGCGGGTAGTAATCGGCCGGTAGGTAGCCTGCAAGCCATGCTACAAAGTGAATAGGCACCCACTTGGTATTGATCTCCATAAGTGGTGCGGTGAGCACTACGGAATCGCCCAATTCCGGGTGCTGCAAAAGTGTTCGTAAAGCGATGTGTCCACCCATGGAATGGGCGATGAGAACAATGTGTTTATGGGATTTGCGAACCTGGGTGAGGAAGTGGGTGAGTGCGCCTATATGGGTGTCGAACGAATCGATATGCACTTTTTCCGATTCGAGCGGGACGAAGTGGTAGGAGTGGCCCTGGCCGATATGATCCCACAAATACATTGTGAATTCACCTTTAAGATCCTGAGCCAACTCGTAGTACTTAATTGCAGGTTCACCCATTCCCGGCAAGAACACCACTGCGGTGTCCGATTTGGTTTTGGACTGGAAGTAGTGATTGTGCATGTATTCGTTAAAGAAAATATGCTTGGATTCAAAGCTATCGAGAAAAGCTTGGACCGGCGCGGCCAATGTGGCCGGAGAACTGGTAGTGCCTACGCTCTGGGCGATAGCGGGAGAGAGAAATAAAAACAGGGCGGTTGTTAGCGCAAACATACCGGGCGATTTAACACATCCCTTAGGCTGTGTGTAGGCGGAACCCCTTGTTTTTAGAGAATTCCTTGACTCTCCTAGGGCGCGGATTTAGAAGTTTGTCTTTAGCGTCATACCCTGGCGCTTTTGGTATTGGCGGGGTAGCTCAGGTGGTTAGAGCAGCGGAATCATAATCCGCGTGTCGGGGGTTCAAGTCCCTCTCCCGCTACCAAATTTCTCGATCTGTTAGCCGTGAAATTTTACAATATGCTGATTATTCCATGAAAAATCACACTCGAGTCCGATGTTTTTACGGTCAGGCATGTCCAATGTGCTATGAACGGGGATCTCACCCAATGGAGTTCCCAAATGTCTTTGGCAATTGTAGTGCTCGCACTCAACGCAGTTATTCTTAAAGCGCAGGCTTACCAGTGTGCCGACATATTTGTTTTGATTACTCCCAGCATGACGGCACTTGTTGCCGACAACAATGACCGCTTGATCGAAAAAAATCTGTTTACTACCGATCGTGGCATGGACAAATACGAGGAACTCCTCGGGCGCACCTTCGCCTGGCACGCACGGATGCTTTCTAAAGACGATGTGTGGGTGGATTTTGGCTCGGGTCGAGGAATTGCTCTGATAGAGTATCTCTCTGGTCACTACGTTCTAGCCGAAGCGCCGACCGTGTATGGCATTACGGTTTCGCGAATACCGTTTCGAGATAAATATGCGGGTTACGAGCACAACAAAGCGAAGGACAAAGAGTGGATTCGCGAACAACATCTAAAAGACCTCGAAGCGCAATTTCGGGAAGCGGGAAAATATATTTCCCTCGAAGGCAAGTACGTCGAGGTGCAGAACCTTCCCAAGTTCACGATGGGTACAGATCTCTACGGGCCGTTTTCATACACCTCGCAGTTGGCTGTGGTTCTCAACAAATATTTGGAGGCCATGACCGCGCATGAAAGCGTACTCTATGTTCACCATGCGCTGGTGGATACGCAGTTTCAGAAGGGCACTCTCATCCGCATGCCCGACGGCCGCGAACTTGAGGTCTCGCGTTGGATTCAAACGTTCGAGGGTGTGAGTCTTACAAAAGGGCCGAACATAGCAGGGATGGTCGAGTCGTTTAGTCTTATAAAAACCAAAGAAGATTTTCGTTTTCCAGATTTGGAGCTGACAGAGATGCGGGATGCAACGGCTCCCGCATTCCGAGTGTTTAAGTACACATCAAACTGAATCAAAAGTAAGATTACTTTTTTCCCGCTTTGAACTGTGCGCTCTCGCCATCAGCGGTGATAGTGAAATGATCTCCGTTGGAATTGAGAAAGCGGAGTTCTGTGTTGGCGGGAAGTGAAAGCGGCGCAGTCGCTAGGACGTCGTTGATTGCAAAAAGTGTGTCTGTATCTGGCAGAAAACGAAACATGCAGGTGATTCCTAGGCTGCCGCGCTGGCACTGGGCTTTAAAGCGCGTGTCCTCGGCAAGATAAGACCACGACTCTGCGCCCTCTGTCGTCGCAAGCAGGATCTCAAGGCGTTCCGATGGATAAGGCTCGTTGATCTGTACTACGATCTTCTCAGGTTGGCGAAATACCGCGACTGCGTCCCAAGCGTGAGCAAGATTTGACGAAAACAGAACAACTGCGACAATGACCGATCCCTGCATGAGCAACTCCAATGAGGCTTTGAGCGCTCAATGTGCGTGGGAGTGTGCGAATTGTCCACGTCTGACGCTCAAGCCCTCTGTAAATGCCTTTGCTTTAGGCAAGAAAGTGACGCCGTATATTAAGAGGGATTTTTTGTAGAATCTCAAATCGTATATATGTAAATTGACGGTACGAACCACTCTAAACACAACGAGGTATCTTGTGAAAAAACTAGTACTAATTATGTCCGCACTTGTTTTCGCAGCCGCTTGTTCTTCTAAGCCAAAAGCCGATGAGACAGCGACTACGAGCGACACTGAGAAAAAAGTTATGGAAGCCACGGATTCCACATCGAACACGATGGAAGCCGCTGAAACTCCAGAAGAGAAAAAAGCTGCTAAAAAAGCCAAGCAGTCTGCAGCTACAGACACTACCACATCGGAAGTGACTACAGGTGCCTCTACAACCACAGAATTCGGCGCCATCAACGGAACTGAAAAATCGTCTGTGACTTGTACGAACAAAAGCGATTCTCGCAAAATCTCTGTACTCAGCGTTTCTGAGGGCGGATGCGGTGTTGTTTACAATAAAATGGGCGAAGACAAAACAGTTGCGGTTGCAAAAGTAGACATGAACTATTGCGACACTGTTTCTTCTAAAATCAAGACCAATTTAGAAGGTGCTGGTTTTAGCTGTGATGGCGCAGCAGCTGCTCCATCCACTCCAGCGACTGGCACATCATCTGATACTTCAGCTCAGTAATGGATCTGAACTGTTGATAAAAAAAGGCTAGGTCATTGCGATCTAGCCTTTTTTATTTGTGAAAGATTTGCGATTCGCTCTGTGTTTAGCAGCGCTTCTCGGTTTGGGCCGACGAGCGCAAGTACTGGCCGCTATCAGCGGCGCTTGTTGGTTGGCTTTTCAATCAGGTTTTGATAGGCCACGTCGCCAAACAGATCGCGTGCCGCTTTGTTGTACGCGCGCGCGGCTTTCTCCTCAGTGCCATAGTCCCCGAGGAAGAAGGCTTTGCTGTTTTTTTCGATACGCGCGCGCCACACCCGCTTAGATTGAATGTAGGAAACACCTCTGTACTTGGAGGTGGTTTTTTCTTTGCGCTTTGGGAGCATGCGCTGACGCTCTTTCATGCTGCACACAAGGATGTTTTCTTTGCGGTAGTCTAAGCCTTCCTGCCAACGGCGCGGATAAGCCATTTTTCCTTTTTTCGGTTTCATTAAGTACTGGCCCAAGGACATTGTGCGCGTGCTGGTGCCTTTACGAATGCTAGTTACCACTAAGGGTTTCTTTTCTTTACCGCGATAGATCACGCGCCAGCTTCTAGCTGCCAGGTCTTCGAAATCCTCACTATCCACTTTAATTTTTTCACCAGTATTTGCGACCAAAATCTTCCATGCTTTGCTCATTGAGCCTCCTCAGGTGATTGATCCATCTCATCTTGGCGTAATGTTGCCGTGGTCAATGTGGTTTGCATATAAATTTAAATAATGAATCGAATTAAAACTCAATCAAAAAATAAAAAAATCCGGTGACAACGGGACTGTAGCTGCAGAGTTGAACAGTAGTCGATACAAATTCTAGACCTATAGCTCAGTCCATGTGGTTTGGTGTGCGGGTGCATAGTTCATTAACGGCCCATCGCGCAAGCTCCCCAAGCTGGGGGTGGTCGACATAGGCACGCACCTCAGGCAGTAGCTCAAGATAGCTGCTATTGGCGATCACAATGAGCGCGTTTCTTTTGAGACCGCGCCCCCGGGCGCGCACCATGGGCGTGTGCCGAAGCGTTTTTTCCAGCTCATTGTTGGAGCTGGTGAGGATCCAGCGCAGGTCATCGATAGTGGTGGAGAGTAGAGCGGGCTTATGGGATGCGTGTGTGGTGGCTTGTGGCAGGTTGCCGTAGACTTTGCCATTCCAAGGGCAAACATCCTGGCAAATGTCGCAGCCGAAGAACCACGATTGAAACTGAGCGGCCAATGGAAGCGGCGGGGTGGTTTTGGCCTCAATCGTCCAGTAGGAGATGCACTTGTTGGAGTCGAGAGTGCGATTTTCGTTGATGGCCTCAGTGGGGCAGGCATCAATGCAGCGGCGACAGGTGCCGCAGTGATCTGGTGAAGCCGGTTGCTGCTTTCCAAGCTCCAGAGTGGTGTAGATTTCTGCAATTAAAAAATAACTGCCTTTTTTTCGCGAGATCAAGCAGGAGTTTTTACCCACCCACCCGAGACCCGCCTGATAGGCCAGATCGCGCTCGAGCACCGGTGAGGAATCGGTAAACGGCATGAATTCCTCGTTGGGAAAGGCCCGGGCGAATTCACCACAGAGAGCTTCCATTTTTTCCTTAAGCCAGTGATGGTAGTCGCCACCGCAGGCATATTTGGCGATCTTTAAATTTTTTAATGGAAAATTCTCATCGGGCTCAGGGTAGGGATGGGTGATAACGATGGCACTCTTTGCTTTTTTGAGGAGCAGTTGAGGGCTTTCCTTTTTTTCGGTGTGTTCAGCAAGGTAGGCCATATCGGCGTGAAGGCCTTTAGAGATCCATTCTTTATAGAGGTCTATGCTCAGCGGCCGCTGGAGCGGTGCAAACCCGTAATGGTCCACGCTGTTTTGTTGCAGAATGTGTTTTACTAAATCCTCAGACATACCTAGAATTTGTATAATGGAGTCGAGCCTCTTTAGCAAACATCCCGAGTGGCAAACCGTACGCTTTATTATTGAGCGGTTAGAGCATCATGGTCACCAGGCTGTTTTGGCGGGAGGCTGTGTTCGCGATGCCCTTTTGGGAAGGATGGCTAAAGATCTCGATGTGGCCACCACTGCGACTCCAGATCAGATAGAGGAGTACTTCGAGAGAGTGCTGCCGATTGGAAAGAGTTTTGGCGTGTGTCGGGTGGTCCACGGCGGGCATAGCATTGAAGTGGCTACCTTTCGCCAAGAATGTGATTATCGTGATGGGCGCAGACCCACCAAAGTGGAGTACTCCACTCTCGAGAAAGATGCCGAGCGCCGCGACTTCACGATCAATGCTCTTTACTACGACATTGGTGATGATCGGGTGATTGATTTGGTGCACGGGGAGGCGGACCTTCAAAAAAAATGCATTCGCGCGGTCGGTGAGCCAGAGCGCCGCCTCAACGAGGATTACTTGCGCATTTTGCGCGGTGTACGCTTTGCTGGGCATTTGGGGTTTTCCATAGAATCGCAAACCCTGAAAGCGTTGGTTCAACTGGCTGTGTTTTTGCCGCGCATTTCGCGTGAGCGTATTTACGATGAGCTCAACAAAATGTTTGAGTCCCCGGCGCGCGATCGCTGTGGCCGTCTGCTGATCGACCTTGGAATATTAGAAATTCTCTTTCCCGACTGGGATTTGAACGAAAACATTCATGTCATCGATCAACAGGTTTCACTGCGCACGGCCTTTGATCGGTTGGCAGTGTGGCCAAAGGCGGAGTCCATTTTGGTGTGGACGGCGTTGTACCATTTGCGCCTTCAGCAAAAAGAACCGCGCGCGGTGATCAAAGAGTTTTCCGAATGTAAGATTCCGCGTGCAACTGCCGAAGCGAGCCAATCGATTGTGGAGGCTCAGGAGTTTTTAATCACTACGGGCGATGCACAGTTGAAAGCGTTTATTGCCCTGGTCGCTACAGGGAACTTATCCTACGCCGAGGCGTATTGGGATTGCATGAGTTTAAGCCCACGCTTTTCAGAGGAGTCTGAAAAATTTAAAAAAATGTTTTTTGTCGGGGACCAATTGCCGCCACCTTTGGTGACGGGCCATGATCTGATCAAAAAAGGATTTCCGCAAAACGCCCAGATGAGGGGGCAGCTTCAATCCATTTATCTCGATCAGCTCAAACGTAATGAGCAGAATAAAGAGCGCCTGCTCGAGCTATTTCTAAGCAAACGGAGATAAAATGGGCCGGCCACATTGATGCAGCCGCAGTGAATTGTGCGGATGGGTCTTGAGTGTTAAGGTTTGCGTTCAGCGCGCGAGGCATTAGCGACATGTTTGGTGTAATCGTAGTTGGGATCCTTGGTAAAGCGATCGGACCAGCCACTCCATTTTTGCTTGCCGAGGTCGTGTTGAACGTTGCCTTTTTTGTTAAAAATTTTCGGCGCTTTTCCAAATAGAATATCGAGTAGTTTTCCCATACCTATTTTTTTACAGCCGCGCGCGAGTCAAGTCAACGGTGGGTGGGCGGGGATCACAGTGTAGAAAGGCTAGACAGCTGCAGGTGGAGTGTTCATTAATTAAGCGTGTCTCACTATGAAACAGTTTTTGTCTATAAAATTCAGTATGTTGCCATAGCTGTATTGGCACTCCCTTTGCTCCTACCAAAGAAAAGGGTGGATGTATGAAACATGTTCTATTTGTAATGGTTCTTTTAGTATCAAGCACTTTGTGGGCAGCTCCCCATGACGAAAGCTCATCGAGCGAGCCGAGAGATTTTCAAACCTGTATGTTTGAATCTCCAGACGTGGGTAAAATCAAATTCCGCGATATGTCTCGTGAAGTGGCGTTTGAGCAGACCTCCCGCGCTTGTTTGCAGTCGCGTGTAGAAACGTTTATTCGCAAAAAAGGCGAAACGCCAACAGTAGAGCGCCGTATTCTTTTTGCTGAAGATTGCGTGAATAAGACGTATTGCAAGCACTGATCGTTGCGGTCGTGACAGCACAGAGCTTTCGATGTAGCCTAAAGGGCATGATATATCGAAAGCTTTTTTTATTTGTATTTATGATCTCTTGCGCCTCGTCCTCCGTTCAGGGCGTCCCTCACCAAAAAACAGGAGTGAACGAGGCCACGGATGCGCCGGTCCCCACAACCGCAACTCCCGAAGGGACCGCAGAGGTGCTCGTGCCAGACACCATCGACTCCTTAGGTAAAGACATCGATGTGCTCGAGCGCAAGCTCTTAAGCTACCTGCCGCCCCTGAATCCCAAGCAAGAGAGTGAAGTCGCCGCGATTAAAGCGCAGCTTGACGCCAAGGAGAGCAAACGCGCCAGTCTCGAATTAAAAGAGATGCTCATTGAACTCAAAGAAGATTAAAACTGGCCCCCTACACTGTTGATAAGCGCAGGTTGTGGGACATCGCATAGAGCGTAATGTGCGCCCTCAATCGCTCTGGTTTTTTCGTCGTGCACCAGGTTTTTCTAAACAATCGATTGATACTTGCCCTATGCATAGCGCAGGTATGATTTAGGCTAAAGATTGGATCCCACTTTAATTTTTTCAATTCACCCTGTCCGGTGATCGCACCCCTGCCGCCTAGGACTGTTTCGTGGCTCGCGGCTGGAAAGTATTTACGAACGTCTTCTTTATAGTGGGGATTCGAATCGGAACGGATTATGGCTTTTGGATGCACTAGGCCCTGAACGCGCTCAAAGAGTTTTTGGCGTCCTTCACGGCGCAAATCCTTCCGTGGTCCGTACTTTTTTCGTGATTTTGCGGCTAGGAGTCCTTTTGCTGGCATTTGAGACACCTCAAAATCCAATATTCTTCGAGTTTTAGATTCCACCATAATTGTAATCGAAAGGGGCTTACATTTTGTGTGCTCAAAAGTTTCCATATCATCAAACTCAACCTCGACGGCTTTCGGAAGCTTCTTGTTGTGTTGAACCAGTCGCAATTCCTCACGCTTGCTCAGGAGCAAAAACTTCCGAACAACGGTTTTTCTATTGAGGTTTAAAATACGAGCCGCTTCACGCTGAGACACGCCGGCGCAATAAACACGCCGAACAATTTCATTTTTATGGCGCTTTTTCTGTCGATAACAAAAATTAAGAGTTGCCGAGGAGAATGATCTTTTACAGGACTTACACCAGAATCTGTGAACCCATTGGCCGTCTGATCTGCGCCAGAAACGACCAATGGATATAATCGTACGAACTTTGGACTGTTTAGTAATACCAATTGAGCAGTGGGGGCATTTTCTCTTCATGGATGAGGTTATTGCAAGCCGCAAACCTAAAGGTAAATCCTATCGCCCACATCGTAAGGGACCAGTTTAGAGTTTTAGAGTTGCCATCTTACACGCGTAGTCCACCTGGCCGCGCAGGCGGTTCACGTTTCCGCTACTTTCCTTAGCTTGACGCTCAAGAGAGCCGAGCTTCGATTTACGCGTCTTCATGGGATTTCCTTGTAGTGTGTAAAACGGAATTTTATTTTTACCAGAGTACACCGAATACTGCTTAAGCCCACGATGGGTGTACTTGGTGATAACCTTGGACTGCATAGGGAGCTTGTTGTTTTTGGATAGCGCTTTGAGTTCCGTCACCCATTTTTTAATATTTTCTGGTGTTGAGCTGAGTTCACTTGCAAACGAGCCCACAGAAACGCCTTCGTTCACCAGTTCGGTTTGTAAATTGTCGTGGAGCTTACACACGTAGGTCTCACCGTTGCGTGCATTGAACAGCTCGCGCTCGATCAACACATCGGCGCTGGCAAATAGTGGAAAGCTCATTAAAAGAATCAGTGAGGTTTTAAATAAGTTCATAGTCCATTCTCCTTGATTGGGTCTAGCGGTTATTGCCATCGTCTGAAACTTGGCCACCGCCAGAATCCCAGTTGCCTTCGGTGAGGTTGTGCAGATACAAAATGGCGCCGCCTTCGAGTTCTTCTTCCAGTGCTGTACCCATGCGATCCCAGGCATGCTCTGCATCAGCAAGTGCGGTTGTGCCGAGAGATGTTTCATCAAACCACTGGTAGCTAAAGTTCAATTCGCGCTGTGCGCCCGGAATGTCTTGAACGCGAAACCAGTTTTTGCCTTTAACGCGGAAAACAAACATCCAGTGCTTGAAGCCGTCGGTAGGACACGGGACGGTGATGCCACAAAATGTAAACTGATCCGATTCGCTGGGCTCATAGCTTGAGGCCACAAACGGGGAGTAGGCTTGAGTCTTAAACGAGTTTTTGCCGCCGAGGCCGTCATCCCACTGCGACTGATACCAGTTGGTGTGGCGATTCATAGCATCGCGCAATCGCACAAACGCCACCGACTCCGAGAGGCTTAGAATATTTTTGTTAAAGTTAAAATCTTCCATAGCGAAATCAGACTTCACGTACGTCGGTATCCATTCTTCAAGCGGGTCCGTCATGCTGCCATCTTGTTTAGGGACTTTAAACGCAAATGGCTTTGCCGTTTCTGTTTTCGTAGTGATGCGATGAGGCCAAATCACGATAGGAGTTCCACCGTCATCGGCAAACGCATCATCATGTTGCTCCGAGTGGAGCAGCCATGTGGCAAGTCCCGAGCGAGCGGCTTGCCAGCGGCGACGAAACGGGTGACGAAAGTAATCGTCACAGGTTTCGTTGGTGACGCGGTTGCCTGGATTGGTGATGCCGCTGGGGTTTTCAGGGTCGCGTGCGGTTTTGGTGCTGGAACAACCGGAGGCGATGTGGTTGGCGTACCAGATCATGCCATTGGACTCTGGAGAATTGGGTTTAAAGTTGGAGTCCCCGCGGAAGTCATAATAATCTTCCAAGTCGGCCTTAGGGCAATCTTTGGAATACTTTGCGTAGCCCGCATCGTGTTTGGCTAAACTTTCAAAACCCTTACCTTTAGAGATTTCATTGACCATATATTTCACTGTACACACCGTCATGCCGTCCACTGCGGCCGTTTCAGTGAAACTTTCCTCACCCTCTTGAATCGATCCGGGAGAAATGTTTACTTTTGGTGCAACTGCTTGGCGTGCGTACCACAAGTCGTGTGAATAGCTTAAAAAAGGAACATAGGAGGAGCCCGCAAGATCTGCCCACACGTTTTCGTGAGTGGCGGGAATGGATTTTTGTTTGGATTTGTTGAGCTTATTAAAGCGCGCAAGCCACAAGAGCTTGGCTTCAACCATCGAAGCGCGATCACGAAATTCTCCGCACAAGTAAGTGAGGAATGTGTGCGCTTGTTTGCTCACGCCATCCGGAGGCGTTGCGGTTTTTAATCCGTAGGCGTTCACAATAGCTGGATAAAGATAAAAGCTATTGGGCGCGACATATTTAAACACCTCGACGGCGTTCTTCACTAATTTGTTGGAGTAATTGGGTTGAGGAACATCGCTGGAATCGGCTTCGCCGACGCAATACTGATTCCACAATTTAGAATTGCTGGCTTTGGTTTCCCAAACCAATCCGTCCACAACTTCCGAAGAGGATGGAGCTCGAAAGCCGATATCAGTGTTGGAACTGGTACAGGCACTGAGCGCGATAAATGTTATAGGTATTAAAAGATAAAATCGCATCGATCCTCCTTGAAAAAACGCGAACCTCTATAGGCTTATACAACTCATGATGAAAGTAAATAGGGATCTCTCAACATATGCTGCATGCTTCACTGGACCTTGGTAGTGGTACTTACGTTTCATCCCACTGAACACAACATCATCCTGCCGAGCACAACAGAACATTAACGATTCTCTAACTGTAAGCTGTCGGTGGTGCCTATAGATGCTTGTTACTCTGGTATTATGTTTTACGGTGATTTTCATATGCATTCTCAATTTAGTGATGGTGTGCTCAGCATAGCTCAACTCGTGGATTTGGCCGGTCGCAATGGCATGGGTGCGATTGCAATTACCGATCATCTGTGCGAGAAAAAATCGTTCTTAGGGCAGTCGGCGCGCTGGCTCTCGAAAAGCCTGACCGAAAGAACTTTCAGTCAGTACATGGAGTCCATTCATCACCATGCGGAGCGCGCGCGGCGCGACTACGGGCTGCTGGTTATTCCAGGAGTAGAAATCACCAAAAATTCGTTTTCCCATAAAAACTCGGCGCATATTCTAGCCGTGGGTATTCAAAATTTTATTGATCCCGATCTTTCGATCTCAGAGACCATTTTAGCTATACAGGAGCAGGGTGGAATCGCCATCGCTGCCCATCCCGTGGATACCGGAAGAAAAGAATTTCAAACTCAACTTTTATGGAATCAAAGAGCCGAACTGTGTAATTTGTTCGACGCGTGGGAGGTGGCGAGTGGTGATTTGCTGTTCCCCCTCGTGCAAAAGTCGTCGCTTCCCAAAATAGCCAATAGTGACCTCCATCATCCGCGGCAACTCGAGTCGTGGAAAACAATTTTTCATTGTGATAAAGACTTTGCGAGCATCAAGTGCGCGATTCGCGCACAGACCATCGATTTCGGCTATTTTCAGCCGCGAGGACTCAGCGCAAAAGCGCATGCGGTGCATGGAAGAGTCGATGTGCAATGGGCGTGATTATTCGGTTTTAAGGGCGTGCGATGAGTTGCGCTGGTCGCGCAGGCGCGCACGAGTCGCAGCAATGTGATTTCGCACTTTTGGATTTAATGGATAAATGAAATTGTAGTAAAATATGTAATAAATAGCGGCGATTCCGTCGCTCAAACCAATCTTTTTTCCCTCATCGTAGGTGCGGCCGTAGTAGGAGATGGGCACTTCAAACAAGCGCGGCTTGATGCAGCCCATGAGTGCGGTGATTTCCACTTCCATTCCAAATCCTTGAGAGGTAAATCCAAGAGGTTTTATCATGTGAATGGGAAAGGCTTTATAACCCGTCTCGATGTCCGTCATGTTCATATTGGTGAACACGTTCGATAGAAACGTTAAAAACTTGTTCGCTAGAAAGTGATAAAAATAAAGTACACGAGAGGTTTTTCTCACCAAAAACCGGCTGCCGTAAACCACATCGGCGTTTCCGCGCAAAATCGGCTCGAGCACATCGGGGATTTCGCTGGGATCGTATTCCAAATCCGAATCTTGAATGATGGCGATTTCGCCAGTGGCGGCTTGGAGTGCGGTGTTGATCGCCGCTGTTTTCCCTTGATTGCTTTCGTGAAACAGCACTTTCACTTTGGCATGGGAATATTTTTTTAAAAACTCTTTAGAGCCATCGGTGGAGGCGTCGTCGACGATAACAATCTCGCTGATTTCTGAAATGAGCAAAAGCTGCTGGAGAACAGCGGGGAGTGTTCGGACTTCGTTGTAAACGGGGACCAGTGCGCTCACGGCAAACATGCCTCATGTTCACCGAAAACGAGCGGCGAGACAAGACCTAAGGAGGATGCGTTTATTAATCAAACCCGACCCATGTCGAGACAGTAGGGTTTAAATGAGCAAACCAATAGCAAAGATGCCTTTTATTTAATCAACTCTGTCTCATATTAAGAATTATTTAATTGTCCTTAAATAGATACCGATAAATTCAGTGGTGGTATCGGGTTTAAATCTTCGGAATTATTGGAATAAAAAATTGAAAGCAACTCTTGTTGTTTTCTGTAGTTTATTTTTTAATTTCACCGCCGTTGCTCAAACCGATCTCCCGCAACACTTCACCTTAGACGGCCGTTTGTTTGAGCCCGGCTCCGCAACAGATCCACTTTTAGATTCCAGTACTGTAGTCACAATTCAAGTGCTGAACCCCGCAAAAGATTGCGTGCTCTACGAAGAGGAGCAAGCGGTCAACACGTTGGGAACAAACGGCTATTTCTCTCTGCGCGTCGGATCGCCGACAGGCGATTCCAAGCGCACAGGACTTGATCGCAACAACTCCATGACGAACGTTTTCTATAACCGTGTCACACCGATCAACGGAAAAACTCAAGCCAACGCCAACTGCACCTACACTCCCGCCGCAGGCGAGGAGAGATTTTTTAGATTTTTCATTAAGCCAAGCACCGCATCCACGGCAGTGCAGCTGAGCGACGACATGCCGATCACCTCAGTCCCTCAAGCATTGGTCGCACAAACCCTTCAGGGTTTGGGACCCAGCGACGTGTTTCGAACGAGTGTGACGAGTACACAAGCGAAGCTCGATAATCTTCTCACCACGCAGTACACGAATCTTACGGACCTTGCGAGTGGAACCAGCACGCAGTACTTACGCAATGATCCCGCAGGAACGGTGTTGCCATCGAGAAACACAAATCCATCGTCGCCGACCGAAGGTCAAATCTGGTTTGATAACGCGACAAACGAACTTAAATATTTCAACGGAGCGACAGTAGAGACGGTGAGTAACGGTTCTGGTGTGACAAGCATCACCGCAGGTCAAGGCTTAGACGGTGGAACCATAAACAGCACTGGAACAATAGATCTCGCCGATAGTGGTGTGACAACAGTGAAACTTGATGACGAAGCGGTCACCGCAGCGAAGATTGCGGATAGCGCCATCACCACCGCAAAGGTGAACGATGGTAGCATCACCGATGCAAAGCTCGCCACAGGAATCGATGCGAGCAAAATCACAGTGAACACTCTCCCAGCTGGTGTCGTGCCAACAGGAACAGATGATACCAAACTCCCACTCGTTGGCGGTACCATGACCGGCCCACTCGTGCTGGGCGATGACACCACGTTCTCAGGCTTTGACTTACTCGGGACTGGTCACATCACCATGAGTCCGCAAAAAACAATCACCATTGGTCGCTACGATTCAACAGAGCAACCAACCCTTATCGCGACACTGGGCCCCCTCAACGCGGGTGCGATGTGGTTTAATAGCTCCACTGGAAAACTCATGTACTGGAGCGGCACTGCGGCGTTTGAGCTCAGTGAGTCCACATCGGCGGGCGGGGACATCACAGCTGTAAACACAAATGCCGGCTCGGGTCTGTCTGGTGGTAACACCAGTGGCCCAATCACTCTTCAAGTTGTAGTGGATGGCACCACAATTGAAATTGCGACCAACACCATTCAACTCAAAGCTCTCGGTGTGGCCTCAGGCCACCTCCAAGATGGAGCCGTACTCACGGCGAAAATAGTTGACGCCGCTGTTACCACTGCAAAGATCGACGATCAGGCTGTGACTACAGCAAAACTCGACGATGAAGCCGTGACAACGCCAAAGCTTGCAGACAGTTCGGTTTCGACGAGCAAGCTCGTCGATACTTCCGTAACCGAGGTGAAACTTGCAAATAGCTCGGTTTCGACGGGCAAGCTCGTCGATACTTCCGTAACGGAAGTGAAACTCGCAGACGGTGCGGTAACTTCGGCAAAGATTGCTGATGGCACTATCACCAGTGCCGATGTTGATACGATTAACATTGGTAAAATTTCAAGCGCCGCTACGGAGTATTTCACCTACATGCCCAACGGTGCTGAGTGTACCGACGGATATGTTCTTAAGTGGACCTCAAGCAATCGATGGGAATGTGCTACAGATATCGGCGTCACCGATCATGGAACTCTCACGGGCCTCGGCGACGACGACCACACTCAGTACGCATTACTCGCCGGCCGCGGAGCGGGTCAAAACTTGCGCGGTGGAACTGCAGCAAGCGCTAATCTCACTTTAGAGTCTACTTCCGACACTACAAAAGGTTTTGTGATCCTTCAGCCCACAGCTGGAAACGTCGGTATCGGTACAACAAACCCGCAGTCACTGCTCGACGTTGCTGGTATCATTCGCGCTCATCAAATTTGCGATGAGTCAGGGCTAAATTGTAAAGACATCTCCTCGGGTTGGGGCGGTGGTGGAGACATGGACGGTGTCACTACACACGCGACCACGTCTGGTCTATTAGGTGGCGCCACGAGTGGCACGGCGGACTTGAGTGTAGACACTGATAACTCCACGATTGAAATCAGCGGCTCGAACAAAGTGCAAATTAAAGACTTGGGCGTGACCTCTGCTAAAATCGCAGACAACGCCATTACATCTGCAAAAGTCGCGGACAACGCCATAACGTCTGCAAAAATAAATGACGGCGCGATCATGAACTCTGATATCAATGCGTCAGCGGCGATTGCGTGGAGCAAGATCGATAAGGCGGGTGCCGCCCCAGGCGACATAGGCGCAGCGCCTAGTTCCAGAACAATAGCGACATCGGGAACATCAGGTTTGAGCGGCGGGGGAGACCTCACGGCCGATCGTTCCCTCTCGGTGAACGTGGATAACACCACCGTCGAACTCAACGCTAATGCTCTTCGAGTCAAAGACAGCGGCATTACAAGTGCCAAGATCGCAGACGGCACAATCGTAGATACCGATATTGGCGGCGTGAACGTAAGCAAGATCAATAGTGCCGCGACGGAGTACTTTACCTATATGCCCAATGGTGCGGAGTGCACGGATGGCTATGTGCTCAAGTGGACGTCCGCCAATCGCTGGGAATGTGCGGCCGACATCGGTGTGACCGATCACGGGACTCTCACAGGTCTTGGTGACGACGACCATACACAGTATGCCATGCTCGCAGGACGAACCACAGGTCAGAATCTGCGCGGTGGTACCGCGGCAAGTGCCAACCTCACTCTCGAATCTACTTCTGATGCCACAAAGGGTTACGTTCTTTTACAGCCAAATGGTGGGAGTGTTGGAGTGGGTACCACCGCTCCAGTGGCTTCGGCGGCATTGCAAGTAAATTCGACTACGAAAGGCTTCTTACCTCCGCGCATGACCACTGCGGAAAGAACAGCAATTAACTCTCCGGCAACGGGTCTAGTGGTTTACGATACCAATGACAATTTGGTTTATATGTTCAATGGAAGCGTGTGGACACAACTCGGGGCATCGACAAGTCTTAGAATGTGCGGCGAAAACGAGAACTGTGTGGGCACAGTCAAAGCCTGTGAAGCGGCTACACCTGATTCGCGTGCGACAGTATTCTCTACTGAGTACACAATCAGTTACGGAGCTTGGTCCAATTCTCAATGTGGTATTTCGGGAACAGGTTGGCACGTGGCGAACTTTTCATCATGCAGTAGTGGAACGGGGACGCGTGCGGGAGTCTGTCGCTGGGTGCTCGTCGAAGTTGCAGGTGGCGGCGGAGGAGGCGGCGGCGGTGGCGCGCCAGATAACCTAGGAAACCACATCGCCGCTCAAACTCTGGTAATGGGGAACAACTGGATTTCTGGCGACGGCGACCTTGAAGGTATGCGCATCAATACTAGTGGTTTTGTCGGTATTGGGACTAACGATCCTCAATCACTCCTAGATGTGGCAGGTCGCATTCGCGCGCAAGAGATTTGCGATGAGGCAGGCCTCAACTGTAAAGATATTTCTTCCGGTTGGGGCGGTGGTGGCGATATAGACGGCGTCACCACGCACGCCACAAACTCCGGTCTAACGGGTGGAACACCCAGTGGCACGGCAGATATTAAAGTCGACACAGACAACACCACTGTGGAAATCAGCGGATCTAACAAAGTGCAAATCAAAAACCTGGGCGTGACCACTGCAAAGCTTGCTGATAGTTCCGTAACCGAAGTGAAACTCGCTAACAACTCGGTGACGAGCGCCAAAATTGTCGACGGCACAATCGTGAATGCCGACATCGGTGGTGTGAACATCAGTAAAATCAATAGTGCCGCGACTGAGTACTTTACCTACATGCCAAACGGTGCCGAATGTACCGATGGCTATGTGCTCAAGTGGACGTCCGCCAATCGCTGGGAGTGTGCGGCCGACATCGGTGTGACCGACCACGGTACACTCACAGGACTTAGTGACGACGACCATACACAATATGCCATGCTCGCAGGCCGCACCACAGGTCAAAATCTGCGCGGTGGTACAGCGGCCAGTGCGAACCTCACACTGGAATCCACATCAGATGCGACAAAAGGTTACGTCCTTTTACAACCCACCGGCGGCAGTGTCGGTGTGGGAACGACGGCACCACATGCTTCAGCGGCAGTACAAATTGATTCCACAACAAAAGGTTTTTTACCACCACGAATGACGACAGCGCAAAGAACTGCGATTGCGTCTCCCAGTGAGGGCTTGCTTGTTTTCGATACGGATGTGGATGCTATCCACCTTTATCGAAATTCGGCATGGGTAAAGTTGGCAGACACCACGGAAGTGGCGTTTGATGTTCGTAAAACATCTAACGGTGCTTCATCGGCGTCTTTTGTAAATATGAACTGGCAATCAAAAATATTGGATATAGGCTGCGGGGCTCCTGGGTGTTTCGATTTAGCGAACGATAAGTTCGTGGCTCCTGTGGCGGGTCGCTACCTGATCACTGCGCAAATCTCCTATAGTTTTGCTGGTAACGATGTCTACGGGTATGTGTCGATCTATAAAAATGGCGTGATGGTGTCTCGGCAGTACGATTGGGGCCACGTCTCCTCCAACAATCCAGCGATCACTGCCATTGTAGATTTAGCGGTTAACGATGAAATCGCCGTATACAGCTACACCTCCACAGCAGGCATAATCAATAGTGGTGAGTACACGTTCATGCAAGGCTACCTGATCACTGGCGGAACAGGCGGCGGCGGTGGCGGTTCCGCGGATCACTTAGGAAATCACACAGCCACCCAAAGTATAACAATGGCTAACAATTGGCTCTCTGGCGATGGTGATCCCGAGGGTGTTTTTGTGAGCACTGCGGGTAATGTTGGCGTTGGAACCTCCAATCCACTAGCGCTGCTCGATGTGGCGGGTATCATTCGCGCTGAGCAAATCTGCGACGAAGCCGGTGCAAATTGTAAGGATATTTCCACAGGGTGGAGCACAGGTGTGGCCACCACGCGCGCGATCAATACGAACACGGGCTCGGCGCTCACCGGCGGCGGAGATTTGTCTGCGGATCGCAATATCGCAGTCAATGTGGACAACACAGGAATAGAAATCAACACCAATGCTCTTCGCTTAAAAGACGGCGGTGTGACGAGTAGCAAGATCGCCGATGGCACCATCGTAAATGCGGACATTGCCGGCGTGAACATCAGCAAAATCAATAGCGCTGCAACGGAGTATTTTACCTATATGCCAAACGGTGCAGAGTGTACCGATGGTTACGTTCTTAAGTGGACAGCGAGCAATCGTTGGGAATGCGCGGCCGATATCGGTGTGACCGATCATGGTACACTCACGGGTCTGGGTGACGACGATCACACACAGTACGCACTCCTAGCTGGCCGCACGACAGGCCAGAACATTCGCGGTGGAACCGCCGCCAGTGCAACGCTCACTCTCGATTCTACGGTTCATGCCACAAAAGGCTATGTTCTTTTGAATCCGAGCGGTGGAGGAGTGGGTGTAGGAACAACAGCTCCAGTCGCGTCGGCGGAGTTCCAAGTGAATTCGACCACGAAGGGCTTTTTGCCTCCACGCATGACCACTGCCAATAGACTTGGAATATCGTCACCGGCAGAAGGACTCATTGTTTTTGATACAGATGAGGATTTCCTTTTTATATTTAAACTGGGTTCGTGGGTGAAGCTTGCAGATTCCACGGAAGTGAGCTTTCAGGCTTACAAAACAGGTGCCCAGGCTATCACGCAAAGTGTGTACAATGTTATCACCTGGGAAGCAGAAAGCTACGACGTGGGTGGTGGATTCGATTTGTCCACTGAGCGCTTTCAGCCGTCTGTTGCAGGTAAATATTTGGTCAGCCTTCGCGTGGCCACAAGCACTTCGTTAGCAGACGGAAGTTACTTCCAGGCCGCGATCTTCAAAAATGGTGCAGAGTTCTCAACGGAGTGGGTGTACACGGGTTCTGCAGGGCAGAGCTCGGTCGCTACGACTCTTTTGACAGATATGAACGGGACCACGGATTATATCGATTTTAGAATTTTACCCAGTGTGGCTTCTCAATCGGTGCGCAGTGAATCGAGATTTACGCGCGTTGAAGGCTATCTCATTTCGGGTGGCACAGGCGGCGGCGGGGGAGGAGCAGCAGATCACCTCGGCAATCACGTGGCCACGCAAAACCTCACGCTCGCAAGCCACTGGCTCTCTGGTGACGGCAACAACGAAGGCTTGCGCATTGATTCCACAGGCCAAGTGGGTGTGGGCACTTCGGTTCCGAATTCCTTATTAACCGTAGAAGGTGCGATGACGTTGGACGAAATCGCCTCCGACTTTGCGGGAGCTGCGGGCTACGGATCCATTTATGCCAAGACCGACGGTAAACTTTATTTCCGCAGCGGCACAGGTGCCGTCACCGAACTCACCGCCGATTCCAGCACCACTCCTGCGGTGCTCGCCGGTTGGCCCGACACGCTGTTTTGTACTCAAGGAGCATCATCTGCAGCGTTTGAGATTTACACCATTAGCGCGGCAAACGTTTTTTATCGTCACTTTGACGGAACTCTCGCGCAGCCCACCTACTTGAGCTTTAATCGAAGCACTGGTGCCTTTGTCTCGAGCGGCGGGGCTGGGACACAGTACGACGCCACCGATTGCGAAACCGCAATGGCTACAAACGTCTCCGCTGGGCGCGCGCGCTTTTTTGGAAACGACGTGGGCTCCATCGCGCAAGACAACGATAACGATACAAAGATCATGGTGGAAAAGAACACCGACGAGGATAAAATCCGTTTTGATACTGCAGGCTCTGAGCGCATGATTATTTCGGAAACAGGTCGGGTGGGAATCGGCTCCACAGCACCAAACGCACTTCTCGACGTGGCAGGAATAATCCGCGCCGAACAGATCTGTGATGAGGCGGGTGCCAATTGTAAGGATATATCCACCGGTTGGAATACCGATTACGTAGCGACAACTCGTGCAGTGAACACCAGCTCAGGATCGGCGCTCACCGGCGGTGGCGATCTCTCAGCGGATCGCAACATTGCGGTGAACGTGGACAACGTCGGCATCGAAATCAATACCAACGCATTGAGATTGAAAGACAGCGGCGTGACGAGTGCTAAGATCGCCGATGGCACCATAGTGAATGCCGATATTGGTGGTGTGAATGTTGGCAAAATCAATAGCGCCGCCACAGAGTATTTCACGTACATGCCCAACGGAGCCGAGTGTACCGATGGTTATGTCCTTAAGTGGACAGCTAGCAATCGTTGGGAGTGCGCTACAGATATCGGTATTACCGACCATGGTACTCTCACGGGTCTCGGTGATGATGACCACACTCAATATGCGCTGCTTTCAGGCCGCACCACAGGCCAAACTCTTCGCGGAGGAACGGCGGCCAGTGCGAGTTTAACTTTAGATTCAACTTCGGATAGCACAAAGGGATTAGTACTCCTCAATCCCACCGGCGGGAGTGTGGCGATAGGTACGACAAGTGCTAATTCTACTCTGACAGTAGCGGGAACATTTACGGCAAATTCTAGGGCAAACACGGCAGCCTATGACTATGTTGGACAGTTTATTACAACGAATAATGTCGGCGGATCGAATTATTCTCGATTGGGATTCGGGCAGGTTTCAACCAACAGTATGTTTATCGAAGCGGCAGATCAGGCGAATACTAAAGGCAGCATTTTGTTGCAGCCCTACGGTGGAACCGTTGGTATCGGAACGACAGTAGTTCCGAGTGTAGCGCTCCATGTGGTAGGGCATGCGGCCTCCACGGGAGCGGTGTATGCCAACTACAGTGGTGCGGGAGTGTTAACGATGACGGGGTACCCGTCGGGCTCCACTTTGACAGGTCTTCCTGGTGGTGGCTCAGATTTTGCGGGTCGAATTCTTGGTCCTGCTAATGGCCACATGATATTTGATTTGCGTGGCAATGACGCAAACGACGGATTTTACTTTCGTGTGCCTGCAAATCCAGTTGCCGACAACACGCCAGACACTGTGGCTATGGCCGTGAGAGCCGGCGGTAACGTCGGTATCGGAACGATTACTCCGTCGCGCACGTTGGATGTTTCAGGAACAATCTCAGTGACGAGTTCAGATTCCTATTACACAACTTCCAGCTGGGGTCGCTCGTTGGAGTTGCCAAATGGTGGCTCAGTTGTTTGGAAGAAGGGTGCGGGAGCAGTTTCGCGCGGCATAGGTAAAACAACGGATGATAAATTTTATGTCATGCGCTCCACCGCAGACGATAACTCCGCTGCCGTCGTCTATGATTTGGTCGTCGACGGAAGCGGTAACGTCGGTATTGGTACCATCGGACCGGTGGCAGCTGTTCATGTGACGAAACCAGTGCCGATGGTTTATGTGCAGGACAGTAATGATTTAGCCACTGCAAACTCCGTGACCGGGTATATGTCGTTTCGGGATTCGGCAAATACCGAGTATGGCTGGGTAGGTGATGGCAGCGCTGCGGACAATCATATTGGCTTATACGACTCGCGTGCCAATGGAAAAATTATACTAGGTACCAATGGCGCCGAGCGCCTGACGATCGATTCTGTAGGAAAAGTGGGGATTGGTGCGGCGCCTTCGAGCTCCTACATGTTGTATGCCGATGGCTCAGGAACTGCTTATGGTGGGGTTTTTGGCTACAGTGGGACGAACACCTATGGTGTCGTGGGACGCCCCTCATCAACAACGTACGGTGGTGTTCTCGGTTATTCGCAAAATGCTTCTTTCTATGGAATTCTCGGCCACAACAATGCGTACTCCTTTTACGGAGTGGGCCAAGCGTACTCTCAATCCGGTGGTGGGTCCGCAGCAATATACGGTAACAACACTGGTGCTCATTATGGAGTGTATGGTCTTTCTGCTGGTAGTTATGGAGTCTATGGTGTTTCTAATGGCAGTAATGGCGTCGTTGGGGTTGCCGGTCCCGGGTATCATGGCGTCGTTGGGTATAACAATGGACAAACGACATATGGGTCACTGGGCTATGGCCCTTACAGTCTCTATGGAAACTCAAGCGCCTATGTCGCTGGGACTTATCAGGGTTCCGATCGCAGACTTAAGGACAACATTACAAAAATTGAAAATGGTTTAGATGTAGTTAGTAAACTGCGTCCTGTGACGTTCACTTGGAAGCCGGGATCCGATCAGGCCAATGCGCAAAAACTGGGATCTCAACCCGGCTTTATCGCTCAAGAGGTCAAAGAGGTTCTTCCCGGAGTGGTCAAAGAGATCGAAGCGCCGCAAATGCCCGATAAGAATGGCAAGCTGTCGCTCAATCAAAAGCTCAAGAAATTTTTTGGTGTGGAGTACGAAAGCGTTATCCCGTACTTGACCAGCGCCATCCAGGAGCTCTATGCCAAATTTTTAGGTCACGACAAAGAGATTACGGCACTGAAGGCACAAAATAAAAAGTTGGAAGAGCGTTTAAATGCTATTGAAAAACGCGCACCGGCATCGGTAACACCACCGAGTTCCGCCACAACCTCAGATGAGACCGCGCGGCTCAAGAGCGAAAACGCCCAGATGCGCGAGTACCTCTGTGCAAAAGATCCCCGCGCACCTTTTTGCAAAACACCAAAAAAATAAGAAAGCCCGTGTCGTTGGACACAGGCTCTAAAGGTGAGAATGACCATCGCTAAAAGCGTTGGCAGTGTACGCTATGTTTTAAACGTCGACAGTCGTTCGGCTATCGATTTCGGCTTTAGTGCCTTTGCGTGCGGATTTGGAGCTGGACTTACCAGCTGCGGTCTTTTTAGTGGACGCGCGCGCGGACTTTGCCGTTCTGCTCGATCCTTTGCTCGCAGCTTTGCCATTCTTAGTTTCCGGGCGAAGAGTTTCGCTATCGCTCCCGCGTGAAGCAAAATTTTCGGCCTCGTCGGCATCCTCTTGCATTTCGCTGCCGTGAGCGTAGCGCGCTCGGCCTGGCTGGATTGAGCGTTGATTGTCAAAATCGCCGCGCTCCGAATCTCTTTGCGAATCCGAAGAGCTGCGGCTTGCACCGGTGCGGCGGCTTTGGCTCATCTCTTCAGAGTCAGAACCATAGGCGTATCGATAGCCGTCGTCCGATTCATCTAAATAATTATTGTTGCTGCGTTGGGCGCCGGAAGAGCCTTCTTGTCCGTAGCGACCACGCCCGCGAGGATTTTGCTCTCGGTCGCGTCCCATGAAGCTTGGTTCTTGGGAGCGGTAACCGGAGGTGCGGTTCCTGTTGTTGGAGCGGCCTTCCTCGTAGCGATCTTGGGCGCCCAGTGAGCCACTGGAGAACGAGCGGTCGTCATTGGAATAGCGATCGTAGTTGTCCTGTCCGCGTGCGGGCCCTTGCGCGTAACGGTCTTGGTACACGCGACCACCTTGAGAGTACGGTTCAAAGCGATCGCTGCGGGAATCGCGGTCATTCCAGTCGCGATCATTGTTCTGCATGCGGCCTGTACCAGAGAAGTTTCTGTCATCGCCATAATCGTCGCGCGAGCGCTGGTCGCTGCGATACCCACCATCTGGGCGTTGAGAACTTTCGCGATAGCCGGGTGATGAGGAGCCTCTGTAGCCACCGCCGCGAGAATATTGGCCGGGCTCTGAGCGCGGGGCTTGCTGGTCGTAGCTCATGCCGTAGTCTTGATTGTCAAACTGCGCGCGTGGGCGACTCTCTGAATAATCGCGGGAATCTCGCGACGGCACACCACGTTCACGACTCTGTCCACTGCGATCCTCCGACTGTGCGTACGACCATGGGCGTGCTTCGGCAGTGGAATCCCAATTGCCCGAGCGAGAGTTTTGCGCGCGGCGGCCGTTCTCCCGGCCAGAATCGTGTTGAGAGGACATGCGCCGTGCCTGACGTTGATCGTAGTAGCTACGGTCGGAATCTTCGTACCGTTCGTTCTCGTAGCGCGAGTCTTCGAAGTCACCATCCATTGATTCGTTTCTGTGGGATGAGTTCTTTGGTGAGCGGGAGGAGCCCTGTGATTTTTTCGAGCTCGAGTTTCGGCCTCTGTTTGTTTGCGTAGTTTTAGGCATAAAAGATCCTTCCTTTAAGGTTTAATCGAATTATAGAAAAGTTCGCGTCAGGAGTTGTGTAAGATTTGTGAAGTGGATTCGTAGTTATTTAGATGGCCGTTAAAACGAGAAATATGCGTGACATCGACCGGGAAATTGTTAATCTTTGATAATCTATGAACGAACTGATCATCGTCGGCGTTTGTATTCTGTTGAACGCCCTCTTTGCTGCTTACGAAATGGCCTTTGTTTCTGTTGCTAAGCCTGAATTGCGGGCACTTTCTCGCAAGGGCAACAAGCGCGCGCATGCGCTATTGCATCTCAGAGAGCAGCCCGAGCGCACGCTCTCCATAATTCAAATTGGTATCACTTTAGTAGGGGCCATCGGCGCCGCAGTTGGTGGGGCGGGAGCTTCTGAGGTATTAGAGCCCTATCTCATTCGCGAATATGGTCTGAGCCAAATTTATGCCGATCTGCTCGCGGTTATCATGGTCGTCATTCCTCTTACGTACTTTAATGTGGTGTTGGGAGAATTGGTGCCAAAATCTTTGGCTCTCAAAAAACCAATGCTCATACTGATGAGTGGCACGCCTTTTTTAGTGTTTTTCGACAAGATCTTCGCCCCAGTGGTGACGGCGCTCGAGATGTCGACCAAGGTTATTTTGAAGTTATTTATTCGCGGAAAAAAGGACACTATGCCGGAGCTCGCACCCAGCTCCATCGAGATCGATATGTTTTCGCCGCTCCATCAGCGCTTTATGTTCAATATGGCCAATTTAGAAAAGCGCGTGGTGGTGGACAGCTGTGTAGAGTGGGAGTTTGTTAATTTTATTCGCCTCGAAGACTCCCTGGAAGACGTCACCTCCAGTGTGTTCAATTCCGGCCACACGCGACTTCCTGTACTCAAGGACAACATTGTGGTCGGCGTCCTGCACACTAAAGAATTTATGATATTGCGCGAGTCGGGCGAGCGCAATTGGCAAACCATCATCCGTTCGATCATCACCTTAAAACCGAAAGATTCGCTCATTAGCACTTTGCGTATGATGCAAGAGAAACGCAGTCACATGTGTGTGGTGATCGATCCGCAAACACTCACAGTGATCGGGATCGTGACTCTGGAGGACATCATCGAAGAGATCGTCGGCGATATTTTCGACGAAGATGATGATGGACGGGTGAAACGCATTTTTATTTCGCGCATTCGCGAACGGCAAAAAGCCGCCAAAAACCGCCTTTCTTAACCACCGAAGGCTTTCCAGAGCGCTTATAATGCATCCCGTACCCAGTCTCAAAACTGCACTGGCCAAAGCCTTTACAAGGCTAACATTTTTATCCTCGAGTGACAATTTGCGGGAGTCGTAGTGGCGGTTACTGTATAACTTTCGTATGCAAAAAAGAATGTTTGGTCCGGTCGTGGGAAGCGTTGTGGTGACGTTTTTTTCTGCCCCTCTATGGGCAGGGCTCCAGTGCTCGGATATTTTTATGCTCGAGGAGATGCCGACCAATCTGTTTCCTGTGCTGACAACTACAGGACAAAATGATTTCTCCATCGCTCTTCTCGAAAAACTAAAAAGCGAAAGCCACAAAATCAGCGATAAGCGCGAACAGCTGGCCGAAACAGCTGATAGATTATTTGGTATCGAAAAAAGTTTTGCTGAGAAAAACGGTAAAGAAGTCGCACCCAGTATTTCCACCCAAACCATGGAACTTTTGCTCTCCATTTATGGCGACAACTCACGGTTGAGCGTGGTGGCGCGCGCCGAAGCTCGCCCTGCAGTGGAAATGGCATTGAAGGCAGATCCCTATTTTATATGGCTTACGGAAAAAATGAAATCAAGCCTCGAGACCACGTTTTCAGTGGAATCTTCTGGTACCGTTCACATGATCACGACGAAAGACCCCACGGCGCATCTGTTCGCGAGCCTCAGTGGCACTTCAGCACTTCCGTTGTCCGTGGCTATTTGGCGACTACGTAGTGAAATGGATCCTTCGTTGCACATGCTCACGCGATCGGCCGTGGAGAGTTTGTTGGTTATGAATCGCCAGGAATTGATCGTAATGAGCCTCCTGCAGCAACTGCAAACACTCATAGGCCCAGGAAACCAAAGTTATATTTGGAATTACGCGCGCAATTTGGAGCATGCGCAGCGCTCTCGCGACGAATTGCTCGCCCAGGTGCGCGAGCGCGCAGGAAAGCATTTAAGCCCGCGCCAGTACGAGCTCCTCAATGAAATGGTGCCCTATGAAGTGGTGCTACTCCGACAGTTTTTTGAGGCCAATGAAGGCCGGAGGCTTGAAAACTTACTATTGGCACTCAATACCATCATAGAGGTGGCACAAAAGGTAGACGACGCCAATATTTACCGATAGAAGCTTTTAAAAATCATTGCTTGCGGTTGGGGCCAATTGCGATGCACAGAAATAGATAGGAACTTCGATGTATTTGGGATTTTTGACACTACTCTTTTCGCTTTTCATTTTCGCGCCCACTGCGCACGCGCGCCAGTGCATCGGCATTTTCGAACTTCGTGAAGCTCCCCTCGATATTGCCTTAAATGATGCTCGCGATGAGTACACACGCAGTGGTGGCACCGGCTTTCTCAAAATCGGCGAAGGCAATTCCGGGTCTATCTTCCTCTATAAGAATCAATACGGCGAATTCAAAGTGGCAAAGTTCTATAAGCCCGAGCGGGCGCAAAACCTGGAGCGTGATCATCTTGGCCTGAAAGAGGTGCAGATGCTGTTCGACCGCGATCAGTTTCACGACATTCAGTTTCGTGTCGCTAAGTCCGAAATCGTGGACAACTTACAGAGTGTTCACGGAACCCGCGCACTCATCATGGACTACCACTGGGGCTACAATCTGCACACCCTCCTTATCAGCACACCTAAGAATCACCCGCTACACATTCAAGCCGAGCAGCTCTATCAGCGCTTAGTGAAAGAACTGGATGTGGATGCGCGCCGCGAGGGGCTGCGCGATGAACTAAGGCCCGAGACCGAGCGCTACTTTCAAGATCACATTGTCGATGGCCTTCCTATGTTGGAAATTGACGGGCGCCCGAGACTGTTGATCAAAACTGACAACATCATTTTTAATCCTATCGAAAACACTCTCACGTTGATCGATCCTTTTTAAAAACTCTCCGCACAGCATCACAATTGAAGCAGTGTTCCTACTGTGAAAATTACACGAGTGGCAGGTTCGTATTGTGCTTTGTTGGCACCAACTCCTATAGTGAACTCGGATCAACTTGGGGTTTGTCCGTTTTCTTGGGGGGAAATAATGAAGACATTTAAATTTATCTATGCATCGGTTCTTGTAGCGATAGTACCGTCAATTTCTGCGCTGGCTGATTCAGAAACAATTCGTGCCGCCTGCGATTCCGAAAAACCGGTTTTGGTTTACGACAGCTTTTCTTCGCAAATGGGTTTGCGCCCTGTGATCGATGTCAACGGTGACGGCGTGGCGGAGCTCTCCCACGGCGAATACGTGGCTAAAATCGCCGAGCAGGGTGGACACAAGGTAGAGGTGCTCAATCTTGTCGGTGAGGTGGAGCTCCCCAGTATCGAAGCCACGCTCTCCGAGGTGGCACAAAAAATTGAGAGTGGTGCAGTGAGCTACTCGCGCATCAATTTTTCTCAAGAACTTCCGCTCAAGATTGCATCCTTTAAAAACGATCTCTTTTCCGATGACGATTCTATTCCGGAAATCACGCGCGAGAACATCGCCGCGTACAAAGATGTAATTCTAAGAAAACTGTGGACGGATCGCCCTGATTTTCGCTTGCAAGAACTGTACGGGATATTCCTGCGCTTAAAAAAAGTGAACGTGCCGGTGGTGGTTGCGGCCGGGAATTTTGGGCCTTCGTATGTGAATTTATTTTCTATGTTCCCAGGAGTGTACTCTGTGGGCTCTTTAGATCTCGACGGTACAAAGCGTATGCTCTCTGCAGACAACGCCCTGGTGACGGTGTGGCGCAAAGGTACTTTTGTTTCCCAACAGTTGCCTGAAGGTGTTGATATCAATGCCGATGGCACTGTGGACTTTGCCAATGACCGGTTGAGCAAGGAAACAAAAATCGTAAGTCTTTACGCCGGTAAAGCGGTGGCCACTGCCGTGAGCGTATTGGCTCAGGACTTTATCGACTGGGCTCTAAAAATCGAAGGCTCACCACATGTTGTGGCTAATGCGGCTTTGAATGTTTTAACGCAAGGACTGTACAAAGTTGACGATCTCGTCTCACTGGGCACTGTGACCGACGGCACGGCTAAGCATTTTTCCAAATCGGGAACATACGCTTATAAAGGTGCCAACGGACCGCCCACATTTTTCTTTGATGACGATGGCGCGGGTACAATTGTTTTTGATCCATTAAAAAATGGTTCGACGAACCAAATTATTATGGTTTCGGGCACGAGTTTCGCTGCGCCCTCCATTTGCAGTGTGAATTGATAGTTGAGTGCCCGACGGGGGTCATGCTACTGTTTGGCGTTGGAACAACACTGAACCCTGCTGAGGAGCGTTTTGGAACATCTGCCGCCATTGATAGCTGATCTGGCACTCATCCTGGGTGCCGCTGCCATTAGCACTCTTGTTTTCAGTAAATTGAAACAACCCATTGTCTTGGGCTACCTCATCGCGGGCTTTGCCGTGGGCCCTCACTTTCCGCTGTGGCCCGACGTTCTCGATAACGAAGGCTTTAAGATCTGGGCTGAAATTGGCGTGATCTTTTTACTCTTTGGTCTTGGTTTGGAATTTAGCTTTAAGAAATTAGCTAAAGTTGGCAAAAGCGCATTTATTGCAGCTCTTTTCGAGATCGTCACCATGAGTGCCGTGGGCTATCTGTTCGGCCTCGCGATCGGATGGTCCACGATGGATAGTATTTATCTGGGTGCTATATTGTCCATGTCTTCGACCACAATTATCATTCGCGCGTTTGATGAATCGGGGCTTAAAGGCGAGCCGTTTGCGAGCTTGGTTTTTGGAATCCTCATCGTGGAAGATCTCTTTGCGATCCTTATCATGGTGGTTCTCTCGGCATTGAGCACGCCGGGAACATTTACAGGCACGGATCTCATGTTCCTTTCGAGCCGCTTGGTGTTCTTTTTGGTGTTGTGGTTTGCAGTGGGAATTTATGTCATACCCACAGCTCTTAAAAGAGTGCGGCGCTTTTTAAGTAACGAAATCATGCTCCTTGTTTCGATCAGTTTGTGTTTTTTGATGGTGGTGATCGCCACGAAAGCCCACTTCTCGGCGGCACTGGGAGCGTTTGTCATGGGATCCATCCTCGCCGAGACCCAAGAGGGTGAGCGGATCGAACACCTTATGCTTTCAGTAAAAGACCTTTTTGGCGCGGTGTTTTTTGTATCTGTAGGGATGATGATCGATCCAGGGATACTTTGGCAACACTCCGGAGTGATCTTCATGATCACGCTCCTCACCATTGTTGGAAAACTTTTGGGTTCGGGATTCGGTGCTGTGCTTTCGGGTCAGAGCTTAAAGCAATCTACGCAGGCCGGGATGAGCCTCGCTCAAATCGGCGAGTTCTCGTTTATCATCGCCACACTGGGCTTAAGTTTAAATGTGATCAGTGAATCGTTGTACCCGCTAATCATTGCCGTGTCGGCTGTGACCACATTCACCACGCCGTACATGATCCGTTACTCAAGCCCGCTCTATCACATCCTGGAACAGCGATTGCCACTTCGTTTTTTGGCGCGCCTCAAAGAATATGAACGCGCCATGAACAACTCAGGCCGCGAAGCCATTTGGATGCTGGTGCTCAGAATCTATGGCCCCTTGCTTTTAATGAACACGGTGATCACCGTTGCGATCACGCTGATTTTTGCGAAAGTGGTTATGCCGCTCCTTATGCCGGTGTTTGCCAGTGACCTCACTGTGCGTTTGATCGCTTGTGTGGTGACGCTCATTCTGTGCTCACCGTTTCTCTACGCCATCGTTTTAAAAAATCCAAAAAAGAAGTCGGGTTCCACAGCCGCATCGCTCTTACGCCTGCACCGTCTTCAGTTTGGAATCGTTGCCGCTCGCGCGGTTGGCGGGATTATTCTCATTGAAGTGATCATCAATCAGTTTACAACCACAAAGGTTGTGCCGTTGATGATATTGGTTGTTACACCGCTGATAATCTATGCCTGCCGCCACTGGATTGAAATGCTTTATGCCTACGTGGAGCGGCAGTTCTTGCAGAATCTCAACGCCAAGGAACTGGCAGACATAGCGTCGCTCGAGAAATTGCCGCAACTGGCCCCTTGGGGCGCTCACCTGGCAACCGTGGTGATGGATCCCGATTCGCCCATAGCGGGTTTAACGTTGGAAGAGAGCCGATTTCGCACCACCACGGGAGTGACGGTGGGAATGATTGATCGTGGCAGTAAGCGCATTTTTGCCCCGAGCCGAAGTCATCGCTTGTTGCCCGGCGACCAATTGTTTTTGGTGGGGGTGGATGAGCAAATTTCTAAAGCGCGAAAGTTACTTCAACCCGACACGCTCTCAGCGCGCTCGCTCGCGCATGATGAAATGTTCAATCTGGAATCCTTTGTCATCGAGGCGGGCTCTCCCTACGAGGGAAAAATTATCCGTGCCATTGGTTTAGGAGAAGAGTTTGGCGGCCTTATCGTGGGCCTCGAACGCCGCGGAGAGCGGCTCCTCAACCCGGAAAGCTCTGTGATGTTAGAGGCGGACGATGTGGTATGGGTCTTCGGTCACACCAAAAAAATTCGCGAGTTTCGTTCTATCGCAAGCCGCCCCTGAATGATTTTCAAAATTCCCCGGCAGGCTAGAGTTACCTGGCCTCAGCCGTTATAACTTATCTGGGTTCATTAAAAGGGGTTTTATGACATTCAAAAGTTTATTTGTAGCGGTCAGTCTCGTGGTGAGTTTTTCGGCGCGTGCCGAGGAGCCGGTAAAAATGCTTCAGCGCGTGTGCGGATCGAGCGCTCCCGTGCTCGTCTATGACAACTATTCGTCTGCAGAGTATTCCAAACTTGCTATCGACCTCAACGGTGATTTGAAAGCGGAACTTTCGCACGGTGAATACGTCAATAAAATCGTGGAGCTTCACGGGCAAACGACAGAATCATTGGATTTGGGTGGCGAGGTGTCGCTTCCGGAGGTGGAGGCAGGCCTAAGCAAAGTGGCCGCAGCGCTTGAGAATGGGAGTGTAAAATATTCGCGTATCAATTTTTCTCAGGAACTGCCGATACGCATTGGTGCGTTTAAAAATGATCTGTTCGCGAATGATCCCACTGTTCCCGAGATCACCGCGCAAAATATTTCCGAGTACAAAGATAAAATATTACAGAAAATTTGGACGGATGTTCCTGAGTTTAGGATGCAAGAGCTCTACCGTGTGATGGAGCGCTTGCAAAAACTGGGTGTTCCGGTGTTTGTCGCCGCGGGAAATTTTGGTCCTAACTACGTCAATATGTTTTCGCTGCTTCCTAACGTGATTTCGGTAGGTTCACTCGATCTGGATGGTACAAAACGCCTGCTCTCGGCCGACAACGCATTGGTGACAGTGTGGCGCAAAGGTTCGTTCGTTTCCCAGCAACTCGATGACGGAATTGATATCAATGGCGACGGAATAACTGATTTTTCGAAAGAGCGCATGACCACAGACAAAAAAATTGTGGATATGTTTGCTGGAAAGCCTGCCAGCGCATCGGTGATTACGGTGGAGTCCGAGTTTTTAAAATGGTTGGTAAAACTCGAAGGGACATCTCCTGCAAATACGGCCCTCAATGTGATCCCTGCAGGGCTTTACCGAGTGGACGAGCTTGCGGGTCTTCCTACGGTGAGTCCAGGGACTGCGGCCCACTTTAGAAAATCGGGTGTGTTTGCACTTAAGATTTCGACTGTTCCGCCGACGTTCTTTTTTGACGAGGACGAGCAAGGCAATGTTGTATTTGATCCCCTCAAAACCGGAGAGAGCAATCAGTTGATGATGCTCTCAGGAACAAGCTTTGCCGCACCTTCGGTGTGCGCGGGCGTAAAACTTTAAGATTTTTTAACGAACTGCGATTTGAGATTGATGGCACCAAGGCCATCGATCTTACAGGAGATGTCGTGGCCATCGTCGCCGTCCACAAGGCGAATGTTTTTGACCTTAGTTCCCACTTTTACTGCCGAGGATGAGCCCTTGATACGGAGCTCTTTGAGCACCGTAACACTGTCGCCGTCGCTCAACACATTGCCGTGGGCATCTCTGACCGCTCCGTCCGTGGCGCCGTTCTCTTCGGATGAAGCGGGTGCGCCATTCACAGTTTGCGGATTCCATTCGTTGCCACACTCGGGGCACATCCACAGGTTTCCATCGGGGTAAATATTCTCTGAGGTACAACTGGGGCATTGAGTGGGAGTGATCATAGGAGTCCTTTAAAGCAGATTTGGATTTTGTTATAGTCTCAAAATGAGATTTTTGCCAGTTCCAAGCGCTGAAACCTTTAGGGCGAGTGGCCAAGCACCGATAAATATAATGGGGGAATCCATGATCCAATTGTTATTTGCGCTGACCGTGCTTTTCCAGGTGCAAGCCGAGCCCAACTCTACACCCACAGACACCAACGCGTGCACACCAAGTTGTGGTGGTAATGCCTATATCCAAATCGATGTTCGCGCGCAGTGCATGTGTATCGGTGAGAAGTGCTTTAAAGTGGGTATTGGCTACGACGGAGCATCGATGACGACCTCTGGCCATGGGAAAATAAAAAAGACCCCCCCAGGCGAGAAATACCAAACGCACGAGAACAGATACAGCACTGAATATGATGACGACGCGCTCGCGATGGATATCCCAGAAAACGACACGCGCGGGAAGTGGTTGCACAAGCCGCGAGACTGCGCAAAGGCTGAAACGTACTCCACCGAAGGTTGTATCGCAGTTCCCTGCGACATGTGGCCACTTTTAAAACAGGTCTATCAACAGACGGATGATGAGAGTAAAAAAGAGCTCACTGTGTGCAATGGGCGTAGTCGTGGAGATCGCTTAAGACCTCCGACGGGTCGGCCAAACCGCTCCGATGAAACCAAAGTGGATCAATAAAGTTTAAAGGACCGCACCATGAAACTGCAGCTGGGACTCTTCACTCTTGTGTTTACTTTGCTTTGCCCCGCATTGGCGCAAGCGCCGGCGTATTCTAAAGATCTGGCTCTGCCAGTGGGTGCGGAGCTCGAGATAAAGGCCTTCGACGATAAGAATCAGATGGTGCAACTGCTATCAACAAAATTTCCGGGCGAGGGTCACTCCTGGGTAAAGGCTAAAGATCTTGGTAAGGCCATTCGCATAGAAAAGGGCCAGGAGATCCGCGTTCAGCATTTACTGGCAAGTGGCGATGAGAAGCTCATAGGAAAAAAAATAAAACTACTTAAAAAAATTCCGACCTACGCATCGACCAAAGCACAATCGAAGTAGGCGTTTGAGAAAACCGTTGCTCGAGCTCATGAGCCTATTGAGCTCCGATATTTTTCTAAAAACTCCAGCGCACGAATTCCAAACCAGCTAAAGCATTCGCCGTCCACAAATGCATGGGGAAACGGAAAGTCAGTGAGTTCGTCTTGGCGTTTCAAAAATGGGTAGGGTTCAGACGAGAACAATACCAATGTGCGTGCCGAATCGTAAGTGTTCAGATCGAGCTTTGGATACCTGCTATCGAACTGTGGTAAATAGAGACCCAATTGCTCGAGCACACTGCCAATAAAGGTGTTTCGGCTCACGGCCATCCACGGATTGCGCCAAATCATGTAAAGAACTGTTTGGATTTCGTGTTTGGGCAAATGGCCCCATTTGATAACCCCATGAATGGAATTCAATGCCTGAGCGGACGTGATGGGTGAGATCGCAGATCTGTCGCCGCTTCCCGTTGCAGTTAGTGGTGCAATGGCAGACCACCTTTGTGAGAGCTCATTGAGTGTGTTGTTCGATAATAGAGTTGAGAGCTCCACAAGCGCGGGCGCCATACTGTGCACGCTTTCGATATGGGTTCCATGCCACGGGATGGTGGCCTGCTCGCTCATAAATTTGGGATTCTCTTCGCGGTCGAGAAGTAAAAGATCAGGGTTGAGTTTTTCGATCTCGTCCCACTTCCAATCCTTGGTTCCGCCAACAACGGGAATAGACGCTACCTGTGTTTGCGGATGAACACAGAAACGCGTGCGACCGACCACATCGACGCCGGCACGAAGAAGTGTTTCGGTCCAACTCGGCACCATTGAGACAACGCGCATGGGATCTCCTCTGAGTGATCACAGAGTGATCTTTTTTTGTGAAATTTACAAGCCAGGGCGTTTCAGCTGCGCATTTAGAGGCCCAATAAGTATAGTTCCCTATACGCAATTTCGGGCTGGGGAAGAAGGGGTATACAGGATGGGGATTCTGCTTTTTCTAGCGCTATTACTGCCGCAGTCCAACGCTGCGAGCCCTTCTTGTTTTGATATATTTGTTCATCCGCCCATTGTGGCTCAGCCTGCAAACGACAATCAGCGCCGTCCCGAAAAAGAAATCACAAGCGATTTCCTCAATCCGGAATTCCAGCACACCGACAAATACACGGTGGAGATCCAGCCCAAAACTGCAGTTAAAAACCAATGCGCTACACCGCTCTGTCACCTGCATGCATGGAGTGCGGACCTGGAAAATGCGCGCAATGTTTCTATTTCGCAGCCTTATCTCAATGCCGCATTTTTATTTTATAAAACCGAACTCGCCCTTCGTAAAAACCTACCCAGTCTTCAAAACACGTTGGGGGCGAACCCCATCGATTCCATGGCGGCCATTCGCGTTTTGGGCCTTGTGCCGGAAGCGGCATGGAAGGGTAATAAAGACTTTCATCAAAACCCGGTGAGTGGCCGTCTGATTCAGGCGCTCGACGCGATCGTGGCCAATTTTTACGAGCGCGTGCGCAGGCTGGAATCAGATGCTTCGAGAAACCAGTTGTATCTGCAGGCCTTCGAGCAGGTGAGTCGCCTGTTTGGTGCGGTGGTTGGAACCGAGTTGCCTGCGCAGTTTATGTACGACAATGTGCTGCACACACCGCAAACTTTCGCAAAAACCTATTTCCCAGAAATCTTTCAGCCGGTGATAAAAGTTGAAGTCCCCGACAAGCCTGTAAAAAACGTCGCCGGGAAGTTTGATGACAACGGATTAGTCATCAAGGCCACCATGGACGTTCTTGAACAAACTGCGCGAGAGCTCCTCGATAGCGGGCGCACTGTGCAGCTTGGTTACCAACACCGTGGACAGTTCGTGGACGCTGAACGTGGAGTGATGTCCATCGATGCGTTTCGCTACCCCGGCATGGCCGAGCCGATTTCGCGAGAGATGCGCGGCGATCACCGCATGTGGGATGGAATGCATGCGATTCTCCTTGTGGGCTATGAGGTCCACCCGGTGACAGGGCAGATCATCAAGTGGAAAGTGCAGAACAGCTGGGGTGAGACTTCAGGCGATAAAGGTTTTTACCACATGTACGCCGATTACTTTCGCGCTTACGTGTTCAGTATCGGTTACATCAACGATGGTCGAGTTCCAATTCCGACCTATCAGTCTGACAAGATCATTTCTTTCCCGAGCGCCATCGATCGCGAAGAGTCGGCGGAGTGAGCGGGTCACCGCTTGCGTGTGCTGGCGGAACTTTTAGTTTGCGAATCGATGGCTAAAAAGACGTAGGAGATTTCTGCTCCTAAGAAGAAAATGGTGGAGGAGTAAAACACCCACACCAGCATCACAACGAGGGAGCCCGAGGCGCCGTAGGCAGATCCCACTGCAGCCGTTCCTAAATAGAGACCAATAGCGGTTTTACCAAAAATAAAAAGAACCGCAGTGATCATTCCGCCAAAAACGGCGCTTCTCCAGTGCACTGTGCGATCGGGCATCCACTTGTAGATCAACGAAAACAATCCAGCAAATACCACAAAATTAACAATAAAGTTCACTGCCTCCGCCATCAGTGTTTCTGCGGCTCCCAAAAAGTACGCCAATGTGGAGGAGACCGCCATGGAGACGATGGCTAAAAAAATAAAAGCGAGAAGCATCCCAATCGATAGCAAACGCCCAAAAATCAAATTCTTCACCCAGTTCCATTGGCTTTCGTTGCCATCGGTTGCGGCTTCCGCTTCAAAGATCAGATTGAGCGTGGTTTGGATTTGCGCAAAGATCATACTTGCCGAGATGAGTAGTCCCAGCGCGCCCAACCATCCGCTCAGCGTGGAAAGATCGGGGCGGTCGTTGGCTCGAACAACAATGCCTTTGATCAACTGCGCGCCGTCCTCTCCCAGGAGGCTTGCGCTATTTTGAATCATTTCCGTTTGCAAATCGAGATTGAGGAGCGAAATACACCAAATCAAAAGCACCACGAGTGGTGCCATGGCGAGCGCCGAGTAGTAGGAAAGTGCGGCCGCGCGATTGAGGATATCGTCATCGTTAAAATGAATCGCTGTGGTTTTGATTTTTTTAAGCAGTGAGTTCATAGGCGTTTCCTCAGCAGGAGAGGGACGGGAGCCATCAATTGGGATAGCAGTAGTGATCTTTAATGCGCGATCCATTGGGGCACATGTAGACAACAACGGCGCGTCCGGTTCCCGCAACCGTGATGCAGGATTCCTGCTCCGTGGTGTAGGAGGCCATTTTTAATCGAGTCACAATTTCGCGAGCAGCGGAATCGGCGAATGCGGGTTTGAGTTCTTTATCGCCCACAAATGTCGCACGATCAGTAAAACATTGCGAGGCTTCGCGAACGGCCTCAAAGGGTTTATTGGGAACGGTGACTACCTCGTGCGTGTGCAAGTGGCGGGTAGTGCAGCCCGCAATAACCAGAAGAGAGCCCAACAGAACAAAAATGCTGTAAAAATGTTGTTTCATTTAAAAATCGTAACACTTGAAAAATCATCGTGGCTACGAAAATTTCATCAATTGATCGATCGATGCGAGAATTCTTATTATGGTGGCCGCGGAGTCAGGAACCGTTGTTTCCTTGGCAAAGCTGGTCTATCTTTAGAAAATGTTTCAGTTAAAAACCTACTTGCGCATCTTGTTAAGCGGTTTAACCTTTAGAGCCACCTTATTTGGTGTTGCTGCCATTGTGGCATCTTTGGCCGCAATTACCTTTGCACCCTATGTTTCTGAAGACCTGGCCGAACTGTTAGGCGGGCAGGCGGTCGACAGCATATTGTCCATCGTCGCATCGAGCATGCTTGCAGTGGTGACGTTTTCCTTATCTACACTTGTTGCCAGTTATGCCAATGTGGGAAACATTGCCACTCCGAGAGCCACGGCATTGATTATTGAAGATGCGGGAGCGAAAAACGCCCTTTCGACCTTTCTTGGCGCGTTTATTTTTAGCATCGTCTCCTTAGTCGCATTGTCCACAAAGTATTATGGCCCCAAGGGACGGGTGATCTTATTTTTTGTAACAGTGGTGGTTCTTTTTTTAGTCATTAGCACAATGATCCGCTGGATTGGCCAATTGGCCCGATTCAGTTTGCTAGCGAACCTCATTGAGATGATCGAAGCCAAAGTGCGCTCGTCCATTAATAAACATCCCG
>CAYNTO010000016.1:0-10434 GCA_964400355.1 uncultured Pseudobdellovibrionaceae bacterium | reverse complement strand
AACCTCATTGAGATGATCGAAGCCAAAGTGCGCTCGTCCATTAATAAACATCCCGAACTTTTTAGTTATTCCTCAAGTGTGCTCGAGGATGTTGTTTTTGAATCCGAAACACACATAAAATCCATTCGTTGTGGTTTTGTGCGCAACATCGATCTTAAAAGCATTGGAAAATGTGCTGAGAGTGAACGCAGAAAAATTCATTTGGTGGTGTCCGCCGGTGATTTTGTCGCAAGGGGAGATGTTATCGCAAGGGTGAGTGGTGCAAAGGCAACCAGTGAGGACTTTGCAAAGAACATTGCCGACGCCTTTGATATCGGACCGGATAGAAGGTTGAGCGATGATCCACGATTTGGATTTATCATTCTCTCGGAGATTGGATCTAAAGCGCTCTCTCCGGGAGTGAATGACCAGGGAACGGCGATACAAGTGCTCTCCAGTTTATTTCAGTTGATTCAGCAGGTGGCCGACCCCGAGAAAATCGCGGAGGCCCAGCGTGAATCGGCGGCCGCACCTTACCTGACCTACAAACGAGTGACTCTCGATGATCTGTTCGACGATGCCTTCCGCTCCATCGCTCGTGATGGTGCGGGTATGCTGGAGGTGATGGTTTTTTTAAATAAAGGATTGCAGCGCCTCAGCACAAATGACGGCCTAGTCGTTCCGGCAAAAAATGTGTCTCAGTACAGTCTGGAACTAGCAGCCAAGGCAATGGAGTCGCCAAAAGATCTCGAGCGGCTCGTTAGCGTTGTTTCGAACTGATAGTTTGAGTGACCTAATTCCCGTAGGTGTGAACGAAGTTCAAGAGATCAATAGATCACTTTGTACTCTTTGACCTCTTCTTTGAGAAACGCTTCCGCTCCCGATCCATGGAGCAGAGCCAGTGTGGATAGCGCACCGGCTTCCACGCACGTCGCTGCGACAACTGTTACTGAGCGAGGGGCATTTTCAATCGGCCAACCCGTCTTAGGATTGAGGATGTGCGAGAGTTTTTTGTTTTTGTGCATCACAAATTTATTTTTGTCGCCGCTTGTGGCAACGGCGCCTGCAAAGAGCATCAATTTTTCCTCGGATTGATCCACATCGATGCGCCACGCGGCCTTGTTGTTCTTCGGACCGGTCACCGCGATGTCGCCCCCCAAGTTGATTAAAGTCGGAATGGAGCTTGTCTTGCGGGCCAGTTCACAGCAGGAATCCACGGCGTACTCTTTGCCAATGCCACCAAAGTCCAATTGCCAACCCGAGGGAATTTGAACCGTGTCTTTAGTGAGCTTTACGTTTTTCCAGCCGACGTTAGCGACAAGTGATTGTAAAGTCGATGCATCCGGCACACGGCTACCGCCATCAAACGTCCAGGCTTTCCTCAAAATTCCGGATGTAATATCGAAATACCCATCGCTGACTTTATACATCGAATCTGCGAACATAAGGAGACGGTGTGTCTCCTCATCTATTGTCACCGGTGTTCCATTTGCGGTGTTGATCTGATGAACTAAATTTGCGGTGTCGTAGCGGCTATATTTTTTTTCGATGCGTTTCGATTCGTTATAAACCACATTAAATATCTTCTTTGCTTCCTGCGTGTCCGAAGTTTCGGCGAGCACTTCGCACAATCCTCCCATGCAATGAAAGGATTGTGCTTTATATGTTCCGTAATCAAAAAACTTAATGCTGAGATCAAACATCCTTAAAAAGCATAATGCACTTGAATGATGTATGCATCCGTTTTTGGAATTAAATCCTGTCCAACTTGGCTGCCAACAGCATTAAATGACGAGGTGCTGCCTGTTTGCTGATAGTATCTCAGTATTAAACTGAGTTCTTTTCCATCTTCTAACTTTCGGATAATTTTTACCGATGGAGCAATGGTGGTGAGATCCCCTAAGCGGTAATCGGAGGTTACATTCTGAGGAACAACCTGCCCTTGCCCTAGGGCGATGCGGTAGAAATCCACTGCACTTTGCTTGTAGTAACGCAGTCCAGGTTCCAATCGCCATCGTTCAGTGAGTCCAAAATTAAAAGAGCCCTCAAGTGTGTGAGAGTTGAGTGCCCAGTCGTCGTTGAGGAATCTATAGGAAAGCGTACTGATGCCGGTACTCCAAGTATTCTTTGATGCTACATAGATGCTGGTTTTTAATCGCGAGTCGGGACGGTTTTCGTAAATATAGGACGTGGGATCCCCGAGCGTCGCTCCCGGAGCATCATCAAAGATAGTTACAAATTTGTATGGGTCATTCATATATCCTGTCGAGTACCCAAGAGAAAGATTGGTTTGCAGAATCCAATTGCGCGTAAGAATTTGCGTATATCCCATCAGGAGGTCATAAGTGGTCTTGTTTTCCGACGGGCCGCTTTTGGGTTGCTGAAGGTTGGGAGCGACCATTGCGGCGTTGGGAATAGGTACTCCGCCCACTGGATTAATTGTATCAGAAGTGTAAGAGAAGCCCAGTGTCCATGAATGGTTTTTGTCTTCCGATTCATTAGTCAGAGAAGTATTGATACCAAGAGACATGTAATCGTATTCTTTCGATCCGTTAAAGCCAACGGAGTACTTCCAAAGGCGGCTGAATGGAGCGGACCAACTTGATGCGAGATTCACCCGAGTGTCCTTGAACTGATTGTATAAAGGCTGCGTGTTCGGACCAACAGTGTACGATGCGCTGCCCGAGGGTGAAGTAAAAGTTTGCGGTTGGGAGCTGTTGATAGCGCCGTTCGGTGAGGCGCCTGTTAGACTATCGAAGACGAGCTTTGTGCTCCAGATGCGTTCTCCCTCAAACTCGGCATTGATTCGGAACGCCGGCTCGAGCGCTTGCACGCGCCCTTTAGTTTCTGAATAGCCAAGAAAGCCCACTTCGCCGCTCCATTTAGCCCACGGGCTTTCGCTACTCTTCGAGAAGAAGCCGTCGGCCGTTGGTTTCGAATCCTGTGCATTTGCTATATTTGCAGTGGCACAGAGAAGACTCAGCGAGGCTCTCGCAATGGTGTTACCTACTTTTCTTTTTTTAGGTCTTAATTGCATCCGCAACCACCTGCACTGAAGCTGCGACCGCCACTGGAGCCCTCTTTGCTGAAATAGGTATGGTCATCGAAGCTGTCTTCAAGACTGTGTATACCAAACTGCATTTCGGTTTTAGAAAGCTCCTCTCTTTCCCAGGGCTTTACGCCACTTGTGGCGCAGGCGCTGAGCAGGAAGACCAGGGCGATCAGGGTCATCCAATTGATCATTTTTCCCCCAGTAGAGACTTAATTTGTGCCAGATAGTCCTTAGATTTTTCGTTCGAGAATCCGATGTGTGAATGGACTTCTTTGCCTTCCTTATCGAAAATAATAGAATAGGGCATCCCTTTAACTTTGTATTTTTCTGCACTTTTGCCCGCGCTATCGAAAACGACGTCAAAGTTTGCCGGATACTTTTTTAAAAAGGCATCCGCATCAGACTTGTTTTTATCGAGATTCACTCCAACAACTTTTAAGTTTGGATATTTTTTTGTGAGTTCATTCAACCACGGGAAAGACTCTTTACATGGACCGCACCATGAGGCCCAAAAATCCACGTACACCACTTTCCCTTTGTAAGCAGAGACATCAAACTCTGTTGCGTGAGCGGGCATCCACGTAAACGCGATGAGGATCAACGTTGTCCATCGTATCATTTATCTTCTCCTGTGAGTTTTTTGAGTCGTTGTAAAAAAGCTTCTGAGTTTTCAAAACCAGTGAGAGTGAGGTCTTTGCGCCAACGTCCACTTTTGTCGAAAAATAAAATAGTCGGCAGACCCAGAATGCCGTACTTATCTTTCAGCCCAGTAAGTTCTTCACTCGACTGAGTAGAATCAAAATACATCCACTTTATTTTAGTGGAATATCCCGAGATTTTGGGGTCGGCAAAAGTTTTATGTTTAAGTTGTCTACAGGCCGCACACCATTCCGCATAGAAGTCTAAAACAACAAAATCTTGATGTTTAGCTGCTAAAGAAAGATTCTCTTCTGAATAAATGGTCCAGTGTGTGTTGGCAAAGTCGGCTCCGTCAAATCCGACCAAACGCTCAAAGCGTTCATGGCTCGTGGTGAGTGCGAAGATAAACAGGAAGACGCTCAAAACAACCGATGCCCGCCAGATAGCCCGCTCGAGGAGTGACAGGGTTGTGGAGCGCCAGTCCTTGGTGAGGAGAAGTAATGAAAACAAGAAAAGTATTGCAAATCCAATACCTGCGGCATCTTTTGTCTTAAGTATTGGAGAGATAAAATAAATAATAAGAACTAAAAAAGCGATGCCAATAATTTTTTTAACCAGTGTCATCCACGAGCCGGATCGCGGAATTTTTTCGATGAGATTTGAGAAGGTCCCCACCAAAATGATCAAGCTTCCTAGGCCCATCGCAAAGGCAAAAAGGAGCCCAAAGCCAAGGATCACGTTGCCTGCCTGCGAGACGTAGCCAAGGATGCCGACCAGGACAGGCCCAACGCAGGGCCCAACTATCAAACCAGAAAACAAACCGGTACCAAACAGCGCAAAGTAGGACGTAGAGCTGCCTTGGGAACCAAGACGATTCTGTAAAAACTGCGGCGTATGGATTTCGAACACATCGAACATACTGAGTGCCGCCACGAATAGAAGGGCGCAGAGCAAAAATAGGAAATAGGTGTTGGACATCAGTGAGCCAAACATAAATCCTGAAGTTGCGGCAAGAACACCTAAGAGCGAGTAGGTGAAAGCCATGCCAAGCACGTAGACCAAACTTTTAAAAAAGCCTTCAGTTTTTGTCTTTGCTCGACGTGCACCCAGCACGGCGAGTGTGATCGGTAGCATAGGGTAAACGCAGGGCGTGAGGCTTGTGAAAAAACCGGCTGCAAACACGAACAGGAAGGAAAAAAGTAAACCATTTGCAAACCAATCGGACACTTTGCCATTTCGGGTTAGGATTTTGCGTTCGTTGGCGGTGAGTAAGTGATCGATACTTGTGGTGGTTGGGAAAAGGCAATATTCAGGAGTGCAAGCTTGATAGACAAGGTTAATTGCCAATGTATCGGGCAATTGTTTGCCGTGAAACTGGATTTTAGCGGTGAGTTTGGCGGAGTTTCTAACGCCCTCTTTGTTCTTTTGAAACGTTTTGTCATAAAACGAAACAATCGGATCGAGGGAGAGTCCTAAAGTCTCGAAGTGACTAATATTAACTTCGAATTTGTCCTTGTAGGCAAAGAAGCCCTCTTTCACTGTGAGGTTCAAGCGAAGCTCCACCGATCCATGTCCCTCGTTCCACTGAACGGAGTCTGTCTCAATGGCGACGATGTTGTCCGGCACTTCATCAGAAGCCCTGGCGAAAGGGAGGGTGAGTGTAAATAAAATGAGAATCAGACTCTTCATGCTCATAGTAAACGACAATCAATACCCCTTGGTAAATTGCACAAATGCAGGAAGCCAGTCATTTTAATTGCTTAACTGTGTTTTATAATACATCTATAGGATAAGTTTATGATCAAAATGGCAAAGAAATTGCGACTCAGTTTAATATTTTTAGCACTTTTGGTGCTTTTAGTGTTCGATTTGCATGCGGATTATGTCTATGGAATTCCGTTTTCCCACATGATTGTTGAGATCCTCTTATTGTTCGGTTGTCTGGTTGGATTCAGTTACTTTGCGGACCTGGCTCTAAAACAGTACAAGCGGCAGGGCGAAAGCCTTGTGCATTTAAAGAAAGATCTAGAGAGCAAGGATGGGCAAATTTCGACCCTAAATAGCAAAGTGATGTCGTATAAAGAAGAATTTAGGGGAGAGATCGAAAGCACTTTCCGAAAGTGGGGGTTGACCCGCGCTGAAGTGGAGATCGCAAGCCTATTACTGAAGGGATTATCGGTAAAAGAAATCGCAGATGTTCGCAAATCCAACGAGCAAACCGTGCGCTCCCAGTGCTCAAGTCTCTACAAAAAATCAAAACTCGAAAACCGCAGTCAGCTCAGCTCTTACTTTCTCGATGATTTAATATAGGTCATCAGCTCGCCGTCGTACCTCCTCTATTTTAAGGTGTGAAATGGAATTGTCCCTACACGCACTTGGAGAGAGGCGTAGGTTCGTAAAACTTCAGCCGTTGTTTCAACAATACGTAGTGAAGCTTCCGCTGAGGCTTGTTCACGCAAATTCACGATGAGTACATTGGTGTCGCCCTGGCGGAATCGGGTACGTTCTCCGCTTTCCAGCTGCTGTGCGAGTTCATATTCTTGCAGTGAAAGGGCGCGGCGTTCAGTCGCCACCTCGAGATTTTTTTGCAGAGCTGTCAGCTCGGCCCTCCACTGACGCTCTAAAAGTTGGCGCTCGAGTTCGACTTTTTTCATGTTTGCCGAAATGATATTTTTTTGCCCGCGGATGTTTCGATATTGGAGAGGGACTTCAAATTGGAGGCTCACAGTCGTGTTGTCATCATCCAGCTTTGTAGAACCAAAGCCACGGTCTTTTGAATACTCAGCCTTAAAATCGAGTTTCGGAAGGAACTGGTTATTTTGCAGATCCTTATCAATGTTGAGTTGAGCCAATTGCAAAGCGATTCCGGCAAATTCGGGGCGCTCTGTGAGCGCTTGATTCATAAGTTGGTCAACCGGTTTTTGGAATTCCGAAATGTGCTGTGGAACGGACCAGCGGGCTTCGATGTTTTTCTCCGATGACGAGGACGCTTGGACCTTTTTCTGAAGTTCGGGCGCTGTGATAAACACCGCCAACTGGACTTCGCGCGTTTTGAGTTCGAGGTCGGCTTGAAGGAGGGCAGACTTCCTCAAAAGCACGGTTCGCAGATTGTCTTTTCGTTCAAAAGCGGCAATGTCGCCTGAGCGCGTTCGCTTTTCGAGCCACTCGTCACGGGTTTTGGCAATATCAAAAAGATTTTTCTGAATTCGCCATCGTTCCAGGGCCACTTTCCAGTTCCAGTAGGCAAAAAGGGCTTTTTCGATTTCATGCAACTCAGTAGCGCGGAGTTGAAGTGTCTGACGATTGAGCTGGAGTTTACTTCGATTCAGAGTCGCTCGGCGGGAGTCTATGGCGAAGCCGCGCAAGAGGGGAAGACGAACGCCAAAATTCCACTCACCGCGATCCAGAGTTTCATCCTCACCATAGTAGATGGGAATCTCGCCTTGGCTTTCTCTGAATCCGCCGTAGAGGTCCAATCCAAAAAGGGCTGTCGGTTTAACAATACGCGATTCAAAGACCGAGTTTTCATAGTCTCCAGACGTATCACGCCACTGGCCTTCGAGAACGATGTCGAAGGCGCCGCGGGCGGCAAGCTCTTGGGCTTCAGATACTTTTACGTTCTGTTGACTGATTTGCACTGCCGGGAATTGGGAGAGGACTTCATCGACCACTTCCGATTCCGTCACATCGGCAAAAATGAGGTGAGAGAGCACTAACAAATACCACATGTCCTATTCCTCTTTCGTTTCAACCTTAGGTTTAGCTTTTTTATAAACCGGAAGACTATTGGGCGGAAAATTATTAAAACGACGCCAGATTTCAAACCCAAGGGGAACATCTCCCAGTAACACCCAAGCATTGGCGCGCACGCCCTGACGCAAATATTGGGAGTCGGGCCACTGGTTTTTATCTGGAACGACAATCACTCGGAAATTGCCGTGCCCATCGTCCAAGGCATCGATGGTGGTGACTCGACCAAAAAATGTGCCCACCGACGCATTCGGAACGCCCGAAAAAAATATCGACGGCCAACCTTCAAAGTTGATGGCCACTCGGTGATTCTCGTAAATCCATGGCATGTCATTGCCGGAGACCCAGAGCTCTAAGGCGCGGGCGGAAGTCTCGGGGACGATGACCGCCAAAGCCTCACCAGCCTTGACATATTCCACTCCACCTGAGGATGTTTTAATGATTCGCACGATCGTTCCGTCAATGGGTGCTTTGATCATTTGTTGTTCTTGTCGAGAGAGCCGTACATCGAAGCGCGAAAGATCTGCCAGTGAAGAGGCCTCGTCAGATTCTAATTTGGCTAAATCCATTTGTGCTTGCTCCAGCTGGCGACGAGAGCTTAATCCCTGTTTGTACAATTCTTTTTGGCGGGTCACATTGAGGTAAGCTGTTTTTCGCCCCAGTTCGATGGCTTCAAACTTTTTCTCAAGGGCATCGCGCTCCTTATTCATGCGATCAATGATCATGGCGTCGTTATCGGAAAGCTCTACAATAGGTTCGCCTTTCTTGACCTTTTGCCCCTCCTTCACATACCAGTTTTGAATACGTCCTTCGATGGGTGCCGTGAGCTCTTGGCGGCGTTCTTCTGGGTTTAAAGCGATCACGCGGCCGTACCCTTGGACGGTTTGCATCCACGGCATCAGCAAACAAAAAATTAAAAACAGCCCGCCCGCAATAAAAAGATACTTCGCGTATTTGTGCCAAAGCCGATTGTCGTTGACCAAAAGAGAGATCGTCGTTTTTTTATTCATTGGGCTGGCTCCTCTTGCAACAGTTTCAGCTTCTTAATCGCGGTTGCTGAGTCGTAAAAATAATCAAGAATATTCGAAAACTTGAAGAGGGAAATGAGGAGATTTGTCACGATGAGTTCGCTTGCGATGAGCTGTCCGATGGTCATTTGGTTTTGGAAGACCAACAATCCCCCCACCAGAATAAGCACGATCGCCGCCAAAATTTTAATGACAAACAGGCCCACCGATTGTCTCAGGTACAGTGAATAGCGTTTGTCGCGAATGGTGAAATAATCAAAAATTTGGTTTTCGATTTCATTTTGGGAGGTGGGCGCTGGATCGTCGATTTGTAGGTTATGAATGAGCTCGTGCTTCTTGGTGGATTCCTGGTGCGCAAACTCCAAAGTTTTTTTCCCCATGACGACCGTCACCCAGTAAAAAGCGAGCATGAGGATGAGAGAGTAGATAGCGAAGAACGGGTGGTAAATGCTAATCAGAGCCATGACGAGGACGCCTTGTATACAAAACGTAAAACCGTCAAAAAAGAGCGGTATGATGCTCTTTTGCAGGGAGATGGACTCGAAAATATAATTCCACTTTTTCTTGCTCATCGGTTGGCCGCTTTTGCGGGCCTTTTGTGCCAACTCCTGAGCATCCTTGACGGCATTTAAAAAAAGTCTTCTCTGTAAGAACTCCGAAAGGTGCATTTGTAGGACGCGCATGATGGTGATTCCGATTAAAAAGAAGCTCACGGTAAGGATTAAAAATACTGTTGAAGGCTGGAATATCAGAAGTGTATACTGCTGTATCAGAGTCTGTATCAAAAAAGGAATGGAGAGAATCAAAAGGCTACTCGCCGTAGTAAAAATGAGCATCGACCGGATGCTTTTCTTATCGGATCTAAAATATTCGAATATGTCTCTCATCATGGAGCCTCCAGTATTTGTAAAGGATAGACTACTTTTTTATTTAGGTTAAGTAGATAATAAAGTACAAAATGATCGGTTTTAGCGATATATTAATCCAATGGAATGGCTCAATTATCACCACCTTTACTACTTTTGGACCCTGAGACAGGAGGGGTCGTTCACGAAGGCCGCGCAAAGGCTGCGGGTATCCCAGTCTTCAGTGAGTGAGCAAATTGCTCTATTAGAGGAACGATGTAATACGCCGCTGCTCGATCGCACCAATCGGCGCAAGCTCCATTTTACAGAGAGTGGCCTGAAAGTGCTGGAATATGCCAATACCATTTTTGAGACGGGCCACGAGCTCGTGCGCTGGTTAAAGAACCCAGATCACAAAAGTTCCAAAGTCGTACGGATCGGGATTCAGTCGGGCATGTCGAGAGGGGTACAGATCCAGTTCCTCAAGCCCATTTTAGACAAACCCGAACACAAAATCGAAGTTGTGTCGGGCGATCAGGAACGATTGTTACGTTTGTTGAATGATTACAAAATTGATCTCATGCTGATGTCCAGTGCCTTGGATGAACGCTTTTCTTTCCAGAGCTACGCGCATTTGTTGTTCAATAGTTTTGTCTGTGTGGCCGGGCGGTCCCAGCTCAAAATTAAAGAGAAGGACATTAAAAAAATTCTGTCTCAGTACCCCTTGTTTTTACCTAGCGTATCCCTGGAAATTCGCGGACAGATCGATGCGTACTTCGAGCGCCACAAGATCAAGCCCAGCATTGCGGGCGAAATCGACGACATCGCGCTCTTGAGAATGCTCGCGCTCTCGACCGATGCGCTGGTTCTAATTCCCGAAATAGGGATCGACCGCGATATTTCGGACAAAACAATCAAAGTGCATCACACATTCCCAGATATCAAAAAATACTACTACGCCATCACGCGCCAGCAAAAGTATCCCAATCCCTTGAGTGGATATTTGATTCGATCGATGAGGAAGGAGTAGTGTGGGGTGTGCCACTGAGTCGACGAAACTTTGCTCTCGTGCCTTCAAAAGAGTTCGTCTATTTTCGATTTTCCATTATTGAATTTTGCGAGCGCAAAATTTGGAGGTGGT
>CAYNTO010000015.1:0-66083 GCA_964400355.1 uncultured Pseudobdellovibrionaceae bacterium | reverse complement strand
CTACCTCCGACACCACAAAAGGGTTCGTAATCCTTCAACCCACCGCAGGTAACGTAGGTGTTGGTACAACAAACCCGCAATCACTTCTCGACGTTGCAGGTATCATCCGCGCTCATCAAATTTGCGATGAGTCGGGCCTTAATTGTAAAGACATCTCCTCGGGCTGGGGCGGTGGAGGGGATATGGACGGTGTCACCACACACGCGACCACGTCTGGTCTATTAGGTGGCGCCACAAGTGGCACTGCAGATTTGAGCGTAGACACTGATAACTCTACAATAGAAATCAGCGGTTCCAATAAAGTGCAAATCAAAGATCTCGGCGTGACCTCTGGAAAAATCGCAGACGACGCTATTACTTCGGCCAAAATTGACGATGACACCATCATGAACGCCGACATCAACTCCGCAGCCGCGATCGCTTGGAGTAAGATCGACAAAACGGGCGCTGCTCCGGGTGACGTGGGAGCCGCATCTAGTTCCAGAACAATAGCGACATCCGGGACATCGGGCTTGAGCGGTGGAGGCGACCTCACGGCGGATCGCTCACTCTCCGTGAACGTCGATAACACTACCGTGGAACTGAACGCCAACGCTCTCCGTGTAAAAGACAGTGGCATCACCAGCGCTAAGATCGCAGACGGCACCATAGTGAGTGCGGATGTGAACGCGATCAGCATTGGAAAAATATCCAATGCGCCCGCAGAGTACTTTACTTATATGCCCGCGGGGACCGAATGCACCGACGGCTATGTGCTCAAGTGGACAGCCAGTGACCGTTGGGAGTGCGCTGCCGATAACAGCGTTACCGATCACGGTGCACTCACTGGTCTTGGCGATGATGATCACACTCAATATGCATTACTTGCCGGTCGTGGTGCAGGACAAAACCTTAGCGGTGGCACGGCCGCAAGCGCAAACCTCACATTAGATTCCACATCAGATGCCACAAAAGGGTACGTACTCTTACAACCTACCGGTGGCAGCGTCGGCATTGGCACAACTTCACCCAGTGCCTCGGCGGCGCTACAGGTGAACTCCACAACAAAAGGTTTTCTGCCACCTCGTATGACAACGGCTCAAAGAAACGCCATTGCCACTCCAGCCGCGGGTCTGATTGTTTTTAACACGGACAATGATGGTATTGAATTTTATAACGGCACGGCCTGGATTGCGACCCATTCGTCCAACTTTGTAGATATAAATGTAAGTGGTCTATCGGCAACGGGCAGCGGTAAAATCAATTTTAGCACGGAATTGTCTGATCCTAATAGCGAGTTTAATATTGTTACTGATCGTTTCCAGCCAACAACAGCTGGGAAGTATTTAGTGATTCTCAAGGTTGGTTATGAAGGGATGAGCGATGGTGCTCACTATTATGGGCAAGTACTAAAAAACGGAGCCACGATGGCCAATCTATTCAATAGAGCCTCTGTGTACGCTTCGAATCAGTTATCATTTTCAACGATTGTGGATCTTAACGGAAGCTCGGACTATATAGAATTGTACTATTCGGCGAGCTCAGGTTATATTGAGAACGGGCGCGTGCAGTTTTTCCCGCTGGCTACTCAGTTGGCCGGTGGCGGGGGAAGCTCCGACGATCTCGGCAGTCACATAGCCACTCAAAACATTTCTCTTGTGAACAATTGGCTCTCTGGAGACGGGGATTCCGAAGGCGTTCGTATCGATGCCTCTGGAAACGTAGGTATTGGCACGCCAACGCCCAATGCTCTACTCGACGTTGCTGGTATAATCCGCGCCGAACAGATCTGCGACGAAGCAGGTTTAAATTGCAAAGATATCTCTACAGGTTGGTCTACTGGAGTGGCCACCACGCGCGCAATAAACACCAACACAGGGTCTGCACTCACAGGCGGTGGCGATTTGTCTGCTGACCGCAACATCGCTGTGAGCGTGGACGACACAGGCATCGAAATCAGTTCCAACGCTCTTCGCCTAAAAGATAGCGGTGTGACGAGCGCTAAAATCGCAGACGGCACCATAGTAAATGCCGATATTGGCGGTGTGAACGTGGGTAAAATCAATAGTGCAGCAACCGAGTATTTCACCTACATGCCCAACGGTGCAGAGTGTACCGATGGCTATGTACTTAAGTGGACAGCAAGCAATCGTTGGGAATGTGCCACAGATATCGGTGTGACCGATCATGGTACACTCACAGGCCTCGGTGATGACGATCACACCCAATACGCCATGCTTGCCGGTCGAACTACAGGACAAAATCTTCGTGGTGGTTCAAACCCGAGTGCGAACCTCACTTTAGAATCAACGTCAGATGCCACAAAAGGTTATGTGTTGGTGCAGCCCACCGGAGGCAGTGTGGGAGTAGGCACCACGGCCCCGAATGCTTCTGCGGTAATAGATATCCAATCGACCACGAAGGGTTTTTTACTGCCGAGAGTGACGAATGCAGAGAGAAACGCCATCGCTACACCAGCAACGGGGCTTCTTGTTTACAACACGACGACCAATACTCTGGAATCCTACAACGGAACCGGTTGGGTGCCTGCGGGTGCAGGACCGGGTGCTGCATTTAGAGGTGCGCTGTCGAATGCCACATTGTCCACGACGAGTTGGACAAGCATTACCGGATACAGCGAATCTTTCGACATGAACTCCAATTTTAATCCGGCGACAGGGAATTTTACCGCTCCATCGGCGGGACTGTACACGTTTACCGGCTACGTTCACGCTGTGACAACGGCAACTAACTTTTTGACCGCCATCTATGTAAATGGGGCACTTAATGCTTATGGTAGCCGGTTTGCTGCGGGCGGCGCGACGAATCCCATTTCATCTGTCACTGCGACGGCCATGCTCAACGCTGGCGATGTGGTGAATCTGTTGATTCATTCCGATGCTACCGGTACGCAGCTCGCTGCAACGTTCTCCGGCTATAAAGTGAATGCTGGTGCAAGCACATCGGGGGCTATTGCTGACAACATGGGGAATCACAGCGCCTCTCAAAATTTAGTGCTCAATGGCAATTGGCTCTCGGGAGACGGGGGCGCAGAGGGTATTCAGATAGATGCAAGCGGCTATGTCGGTATAAACACAACTACGCCACTAGAGGCCTTGGATCTAGGAGACAGTTCTCCCTCTCTCACCATGGGAACCAATTCTGCCGTGATGGGGAACTTGTATTTTGATACCGGCTGGAAGTACCGCGCTGACGGATATGGCGGTTACATGAAGTTTAATCCTGTTGGTGCCAACGGCGGTAGTCTTGAGTTTGGTATGACAACTGCGAACAACGCCACCGGGGCAGGCACAGTGGCCGTTCCCTCTCCAAGACTGAATATTCTACCTTCAGGAAATGTCGGTATTGGTTCCGTAGATCCACAGTCGCTGCTCGACGTGGCGGGCCGTATTCGTGCACAGGAAATATGTGATGAAACGGGATCGAACTGCAAAGACATATCCACTGGATGGAGTACCGGAACTGTAGCGACATCACGTGCGATCAACACCAATGCGGGCTCAGCCCTTACTGGTGGTGGTGATCTATCCGCAGACCGCAACATCGCAGTCAGTGTAGACAATGCCGGCATTGAGATCAGCTCCAATGCGCTTCGCCTGAAAGACAGCGGTGTGACCAGCAGCAAAATCGCTGACGGCACCATCGTCAACGCCGATATTGGTGGCGTGAACGTGGGTAAAATCAATAGTGCAGCAACCGAGTATTTTACGTATATGCCGAATGGTGCGGAATGTACCGATGGCTACGTCCTCAAATGGACTTCCAGCAATCGCTGGGAGTGTGCAACAGATGTTGGTGTCACCGACCATGGCACACTTACGGGTTTGGGTGATGATGATCATACCCAGTATGCCGCACTCGCTGGACGCGGTTCGGGACAAGTGCTACGCGGAAGTGCAGCGGCAAGCGGCTCGTTAACACTAGAATCTACGTCGGATTCCACCAAAGGTTACTTGGTTCTTCAGCCCACAAACGGGAATGTGGGTATCGGTTCTACAGCCCCGGGCGAAAAACTCGACGTGAATGGAAACATTCGCGGAACGCAACTTTGTATCGGATCTGATTGTCGTTCCAGCTGGCCGACAAGTATTTCGAGCGGCGGAGTGATAGTCACCGGTACCAAAAGTTCCGTGAGTAGCACCGGCGCCGATGCTAAAATTACTGCGTTCACCGAGGCGCTCGACACGGCAAACGCATTTGATGGAACCACATTCACTGCGCCTTCTGCGGGATACTATCAAATCAACTTTGGATACAATAAGGACTCTCTCACAGCTCCGACAGCCACCGACGACCACTACATGTACGTCGCTGTGAACGGTGTGTATAGAGGGTATGCGTGGGGCGGTCAATCGACTCCTCGAGATAATACCAGTCGAAGTGTAGTCATTAATCTAGCGCTCAATGATCAGGTTGAATTTTTTCACAGTGCCGATAGTGGCAATGACCGCCAACTTTCGACATTGTGGTTCAATATTCTCCGCTTAGGCACGGACACTGTTGCCAGTAACGGCACCGGCACGACGGACTACATCCCGCGATGGACAAGTTCCACAGGACTCGGCAACAGCCCCATGGCTGTAGCAGGTTCGAATGTGGGCGTTGGGACTACGGTGGCGCCGTCAAAACTCACAGTGAATGGTACGGTCCAAACGACGCATGCGCCCTTTGTGCGCGTGACTTTGAATCATTGCGGTGGAGGATGTCCGAGTTATCACACTTTGGAAACGTGGTTCAACATCGGTGCAAACCTAACGCACGCTGTAGCCGCAAATAGCGACCCAGCGACGTTTACGACTTCAACAAATGGCTTGGTTACGGTTCAAAAGGCGGGTACGTATCGCATTCGAATCACGATGTTGATGATGCCCACCGCGGATAAGTCGCACCAGTACGCGGCTCCATATATTAATGGGGTTATAACCACGTCAGGATTTTCCGCGTCTGAATTTATACATCACTCGTATATGATCGCCGGTTGGTGGGCAACGACGAAGCACGATTTTGTTGTCAATCTCGCTGCCGGTTCCACAGTCAGCTATGGGTACTATCCGCGCCAAGCACATACCTACTGGGCGCACGATGGGTATAACAGTATGGAGATTGTACGTGAGAATTAATTTATGAAGACGAAAAAGCTTATTTTTTTGAACGCAGTGATGGTTGCAAGTGCGATTTTAATCACTTACGTGGTTACAAAAAATAATTTGGAAGGCTCAAACTCCGATGGAGCTCCAAAGCTAAAAAAGGTCAGCAGTGAGCCTCCACTGGAACCGCTCAGTATGGAAGAACTGATGGATCCCAAACGCCAAGGAAAGTCCGAGTGGATTCCTCCCACTCCCGAGATGTTGAAGCAAATGCACCGCAAACCCGCAGACGGAATGTCGATGGAAAGCGCTATGGGTTTAAATGGTCAAAGGAAGTCAGAACTCGTAAAGTAGAAAACAAGTCGACTAAAAAAAATAAAAAAATAGCGCTGATCAGATCAGCGCTATTTGCTTATAGACTTCGCTTCTCAGTATCAACATTCGCATTAAAGCAAATCTGAATCCCGATCCGCGCAGTTATAAAAGTAAAATCAACTATACATCTTCAGGATGATTTGGCTTTTTGTGAGTTTTCTCAATTTTATCGCCAAGATCATGAATCTTTTGTCCCACTTTTGGTGCGCCGGCATTGGATACTTTTTCGCCGAGGTCTTCCACCATTTCTCCAGTTTTATCGCGTAGGGATTCTTTTTGGTCATTCATTTTATCTCTGTTCATAATATCTCCTTTTTTGGAAGGCCTGTTTGTGTTTGGCCGTCCGTGATATGAAACCAGTATGCCTGAGAGTTCCGGGAATTTGGTGGATGCCATACGTAGAGAATATGTAGAAATGTGCAAAAGTGATTTTTCAAAAACGCTTGACACTCAAAACGGCATTTTTGCCCACGCGTTCCATGTTTCGCAGTCCTTTTGCGGATCACTCATTGTTTGTGGCGGTGCAAATTCTAGATGGATTTTAATGCGCGGGGCTTTTGCGATTTTGTAAAGATGTAGCGGAAAAAAATCATTGTCGATGTATGCGGTCAATCGCAGCGGTGAATAGCTCAAGCGAAACGGTTGCACACGCACGTTCACCGAGTGCGCCACTTCGAACGCACCTTTGCGCCACGGGACCGACTCATCCAGTTTAGTGGTGCCCGACGGAAACACAACAATGCGGCTCCCGGCGACGAGACTATCGCGGATGTGATCGCGCGCCGTTGCGCGCGAACTTTTAGAGCCCCGGTCGACAAAAACGGTGTTCATCGCTTTCGCTGCGGCTCCAAATATGGGCCAGTAGCTAATTTGCTTTTTAGCCACAAAGCTCACGCGGGGGACGGCGTAGAGTAAAACGGCGATGTCGATGTAACTTATATGGTTACCGACGAGCAACAGGGGGGAATCGGTAGCGGGCTCACCAGTGATCTTAAGATCAAAATGAAATCGTTCGAGCGTGTCTTCCGCCCATTGGCGCTGAAGTTCGGGAACAGAGGCGCCAGACTGCCAGCTTTTACGAAGGTAGAATCCTGTTTGCGTGACGAGACCCAGAGTTTTATAGAGAGGCATTGAACCTCCTTTTCTAAACACACAGTAACGGCAATTTTAATATTAGGCACGACCCCAACAGGAAACTCACTCAAACCTAACAGAATCCCCATGAGGTATCCCTTACACTGAATGCAGGGGACAAAACATCTTAGGGGAGGTCGGTGATGCTCAAGCTCGTGACTCAGATCAAAGAAGCCACTCAACTCAAATGGAATCGTGTGGATCGCTTCAAACCTTTAATTAAGGTCGAAGTGGAACTGGGTTCCTACATTGTGAAAACTGCGGACTCCGTAGAGGAGCTCCTTAAAATTTTCCGCTTGCGCCATGAAGTGTTTCACCGAGAGTTTCGCGAAATAAATCGCAACGGTCTAGATATCGACAAGTTTGACCGCGCCTTTGACCATCTGATTATCTACCACAAGCCCACTGAGCAAATTGTGGGTACGTATCGCTTGCGTCCTTCTTACCGAGTGCATACAGCCTACACTGCACTCGAGTTTGAACTGGAAGGTTTGTATGCCGCGCAAGGCCCTTATTTAGAATTGGGTCGCGCCTGTGTTCATAAAGCGCATCGTAAAGGCGCAGTGATGTCGCTTTTGTTTCGAGGAATTGCGGAATATATGAATCGCTCTGGTGCTCGAGTTCTTTACGGCTGTTCCAGCGTAAAGGTCAAAGAGGCGCGGCAGGCGGCCTTGGTTTATAAGTATTTAGTGGAGATGGGGGCGGTGACCACGGACTATGCCATTGCACCAACAGCCTCTTTTTCCATGCCGCAATTGCACTATTGGCTCGCGCAGTTTTTCTCCCCGCTCAACGAAGAAATGCGCGAAGAGGCACGGTCGTATTTGCCGTCGCTCGTGAATATGTATTTAAAGATGGGCGCCAAAGTGGCAAGCCTTCCGGCCTTTGACAAAGACTTTGGATGTATCGACTTACTGACGATTCTCAATCGTGAGGATCTCACTGAAGTGCTCGCACAAAAGTTTGGCGTGGCGTCACAGACTTAGTGCTCGTGGAGTTTTCGAAGCTCGGCGATGCGTTCCATATCTGGAGGTGTGGCCGGGCACGCGTTCTCAAACTGCTTTATCGCTTTTCGTTGAATGTTGAGATCGGCTTTTGAGATGGAGAACATTTGGCTCGGGCAGTTGGCTTTTTTTATAGTTTTTGAAATACTTTGCGACTCGGCCTCAGAGAGCATGAGATTCCAGATTGCTTTTACTTTTAACCACTCGGCAATGTAGGTACAAGTATGGGCTGGATTGGGTGGAAGCCACGCATCAGGGCCCTTATCCTTTTTTTGAATGTTGGTAATGCTCTCCACGGGCTGTAAGTGAAAATCATTGGCCATAAAGTTGAAGTAGGCGCAGCGCTTTTTCCAGTTCCATGCGAACGCACCGGAAATGTAGGCATTTTTAAGGGGCACCAGATGATCGATCTGTACTTGTGCAGCATCTATATAGGTTTCATCCGTGTAGGGGTCATACCATTCACCTTTATCCACGCGGCAAGGTTTTGTGGTGACGTGTGGTTCGACCAAAGATGTTCTCACGAGAACCAACCCACGTGTGTCGAGGCACGTGTCATCGCCTGCGAAATCGAGCCAAAATCCAAAATGCCGTTCACGCTCGTATTTTTCAAGAGGATGAGGAGGTGCTTTTTTAATTTTTGCCCAGCTCAAAAGATTGATTGTTTTTGATTTTCCCGTAGATGAGGGCGCGACCGTGGCCGATGCCTTCACCACATCGGATGAACTTCCATCGTCGATGAGTAGATAGGAATTTCCGGGTAAGTAGCTTGCGGCCCCCGCCGTTGCAACCAGTCCCCACACACATAAGACAGAACACCAATGACCCCAAATCATCGTCGTCGCCCCCTTGTAGGCTTTATTAAATAATGATGATTCCCTTGAGGCAAGCCTTCACTCTGTAAGATTTTGGAAAAGATTCCGTCACAGAGTGAAGATTTTTGGATAATGCCTAATCGTTAAGCCGATTCCACATCACGGATGGCTTTGGCCACCGGTTTGTTGAGAATAAAGAATAGAATTCCGGCACCCACACCCAGGCCGAAGAGCATCATAAAAAATACGTCTTTGGGCATGCGACTATAGTACATGCCGATGTAACCGGTGAGGTAGTTGCCAAAAAAACTCGACATAAACCACATCCCCATCATGGTGCTAATGATGGGCTTGGGAGCGACTTGCACGACAAGCGAAAGGCCAATCGGCGAGAGATACAGTTCACCTACCGTAAACACGAATGTCGTTCCCACAAGCCACATGATGCTACCGCGCTGATCCGGCGGCACAGTTTGCGCCGCCAAGATCATCACGATATAGGCACAGCCGCACAGAATGCAGCCGATTCCCATCTTGGTCACCGAGCTCGGCTCAAAGCCGCGCTTGTTTTGCCACGCCCAAAAAGAAATGAGCAGGGGAGTGAATAAAATAATCATCGCTGGATTGAACGACTGATACCAAGTGGACGGAACTTCCCAGCCAAAAAACATCCAGTCCGTATTGCGATCCGCCCACAGTTGCAGAGTGCTTCCCTGTTGCTCGTAGATCGACCAAAAAACGATGTTTAAAATGCACAAAATAGCGAGCGCGATAACAGCGTTGTACTCTTTGCTCGTTAGCGGTCTCTTCACTTTGGCGCTCTTAATTTCTGCAGCACGAGTTTTTGGAATAAGTCCGTTTCCAGCCCAATAGATAAACATACACACAAACATTCCCACGCCCGCCGCGCCAAATCCCCAATGCCAGCCCCATTTTTGCCCCAACGATCCGCAAACAAACGGGGACAAAAATGCGCCCAGATTAACGCCCATATAATATATCGAAAACGCGCTGTCCAAACGCTGATCGCCTTCGGGATAAAGGTTTCCCACTTGGGTTGAAAGGTTGGGCTTAAAAAATCCATAGCCTAAAATAATAAAAAGCAGCGCAGGTAAAAACAGCTGTTCGCTGGCCATTAAGAAGTGTCCAATGCCCATGAGCGTGCCGCCCAGATAGACCGAGCGGTGTTTCCCCAGGTAACGATCGGCGATGAGCCCTCCGAAGAACGGCGTAAAATAGACGAAGCCTGTGTAGAGGCCGTAGAGTTGAGAGCCCAGCTCGTCCACAGTTAAAGGACCAAATGCAGAAACCAGGAGCGAGTGAACCTGTGGGTAGCCAAAGATTTCCGCAGCTCGTGCTGGATCGGCGATGAGATAGCTCGTCATGTACAACATGAGGAGGGCGCGCATGCCATAGTAGGAAAAGCGCTCGCCGGTCTCAGTGAAAAATAAGACGAACAGGCCTGATGGATGGCCAAAGAACTCTTTACCACTCAGTTTTCGGGTGATGAATTTTTGCATACTTCGAGTATTACCATACCGGCACGCAATGGCAATACTATCGTCGATGGGGGCGAATCTTAAGGGTAGCTTGCTGCGATTTTAGAAGTTGCCTCATCCTCATCAGATTCCGAACTTCCAACGCCGCCCGCAGAGGGGGATTCCACCGGACCAAAAGATTTGCGATAGAGGGGAATATACTTTTTCATATTCCCTTGCACCACGCTGTCGAGGAACAGGATCTCCCGCACAGGGTAATCACCAATGTGTTTGCGGCCTCCTAAGCCGGTGAGCGAGGAGGCATTGAACAAGTTTCTGAAGCGCGCAAGAGTGAGGTGGGGAGTGAACCCTTTTTCATCGGACCCCATTCCAAGCTCCCTCAATTTTTCGCGAAGAAACGATTGGGCATTGATAAGGGATTGGTTTTTTTGCACACCCAGCCACAGCACTCGCGCACTGAACTCGGAAGGGAACGCGCCCACGCCCTGAAGACGCAACTGTATATTGTGCATTTCGGGAGGCGGTTCCCAGTTCTCTAAAAGGTCGATAACGTCTTGGCGCTGAAGTGCGGTGAGGTCTCCCAAATATTGCACGGTCACATGCCACAGATCAGGCGGTATCCAGCGCACCTCTTTGCCTTTGTCATTGGCAGTACGCTTGAATTTTGAGAAGAGTCTCAGGAGTTCACGATTGTCTTGCAAGCCTTCAGGAATAACTGCAATAAAACATGCCATGAATTGAGCTTAAGCCATTATTTGGAATAATAGCAATTTAATAGATGCGCGAGCTGGCTTTCTTCCCGTGAGATGCCTGATTTTGGTTTTTTCGCAGAGATGGATGTCCAAAGTTCTTTGTCTTCAAACGACTTTATGATATTGGGGTCCACATACGACTTTTTGCAAACCGCCACGGTGTTGTTGAGACACTTTGCGGTTCTCTTGTAGGCCTCGATAACCACTTTCTTTTCATTGTGAATTCTTTTGAGTTCGTTGAGAGCCTGGAGCATGTGCACGCAACCCCACCACGTACGAAACGTTTTGGCGCTCACATCTTTGAGCCCTGTGATTTCGCGAATGTATTCATTGATATCATCGGATTTCACATCGACGATGGAATTCCCATCTTTATACTTGAACAGTTCCAGTCCGGGCAGGTCGTAGCAGGCACGGATAATGTTCATCAATTTTTTATCGGAAACGCGAACCTCTCTTTGGATACCTTTTTTACCTCGGTAACTCAAAAAGGCGCCGCCATCGACAAAGCTGACGTGTTTCTTGCGAACTGTCGACAGACCGTAGGTTTGATTTTCTTTGGCATAGGCGTCGTTGCCCACGCGCAATTGCTTGCGATCCAGGATCATCACGCACGCGGCAAGAACGCGCTCGCGGGAAAGCGTTTTTTTACTGTTCAGGTGAGCGTGTAAGGTGCGTCTCATCTTTGGGAGTTTCTTAGCGAAGGCGATGAGGCAGCGAAATTTTTCTTCCTCACGATGGGCCAGCCAATTTTGGTGATAGATGTATTGCTTGCGCCCTTTGGGATCGAGACCGGTCACCTGAATGTGGCCTGTGGGATTTTTGCAAATCCACACCTCATCCCATGCCGGAGGAATGGTGAGTTTTTGTATACGTAAAATGTGGGTCTTTGCCACTTTTTTGCCGGCGGGATGTATATAGATAAACTTTTTTCCGCGACGTTTGCGGAGAAATCCTTCTGAATTGGGATCAATGTAGCTGAATTTCACGGCTCGACCTAATGAGATGTTAAAGTGCTCGAAGGGTATATTGTGTGGCGAGTTTGAAATTACGCGCAAGCAGATGAACGGTAGTCAGGGTGATAATCGGCCTGCTCGCCGGATGCGGTCACTACTGTGAAGTAGTAGGATTTTTCAACGGCTGTTTCTTTGATATCGAAAGTTTTTAACATAGTGTGCTCCTGGTTCAGCTTTAATAATATGCAAGATCGCAGGGGGCTTCATGGGCTGGGTTTGCAGATATTGTGCACATATTATCACAAAGAGCTTTACCTAGGTCGAGGTCTGCGCAGTTTCGAGCCATGGAGTGCCCGTGCTCAATCGTTGTCTCATCCACAGCGCGTTGAGGGTCGCATGCCCGAACGTGGTGTTATCAAAAACGCACCACAAATTACGGCCCCGACACTGTTGGAGCTGTTGTGCAAAGAGTTCGAGGCTCGCTGGAGAGTACGCGCTTTTGTATATTTGGGGGCTACCGTGCAACCGGAGGTAGGTGAGCTGTTCGAACGCCGGGCGGTGAGAAATGGGCTGCGGGTCGGCGATCACCCGCGCAATTTCAAACTCGCGCAGCATTTCGATGCAGGCGTCCTGGTTCCAGGATGGATGGCGCGGCTCGAGGGCCACGTCGCCTGTATAGGCGCGGCGAAGATCATCGAAAAAAGCTTCCGCGATATTTTTTTTCCAAGGCAGGCTGGGAGGGAGTTGGACGAGAAGTACGGAGAGTTTGTTTTCGAGTCGCCGTATATCGTCGATGCACTTGATTAAAGATTCCGCGCCTCTCTCTAAGCGCTGTTCGTGGGTGAAAACTTTGGCCAACTTCACCGCAAAGCGAAAGTGGTCGGGGGTGTCCTTGCGCCACCGTTCGTAGGTTTTCGCTTGGTGGTGTTTATAGAACGACGAGTTGATCTCAACTCCATTTAATCGTTGAGCGTACCTCTGCAAATGGCTTGCGCCTTCTGGAAAAAATGCCTTCGCCACCTGGGGAATGTTCCAAGCGGCGGTGGCGATGGTCGCTTCATTTATAGGATGGATAGAGGTTCTCACAGATTCCCTCTACGGCCAAAGGTGAATTCATTTGGGTTTAGACTCATCCTTATAGGTCTCGTGATCCAAGTTGTATTCGCGATCCTTCTTTTGGGGATCTTTTTTCTCGTCTTTTTGATCGGGAGTCTTAGGATCGCGGATGCGTTCTTCTTCGGTGTAGTTCGTTTTTGGTTTTTCCATAACATATCCTTTCTGTGAGCGTTTCGTTTTCTCAGTTAGGAATGTACACGTTGCCTCGCTAGAATTCTCAATCCTCAAGTAGAATATCTGTGTAGGAAATTACACAAAGTAAAGCCAGCCGAGGGCGTCGGGGGATTTTCCCGACGCGAGAGAGGAGATCTGCTCATACAATGAACCTGATATTTGGCCCATGCCAGTTTGTGCATCATTTTTTAAACGAATATTAAAATCCGTACCAGAAAGCTCGCTGATGGGTGTGATCACGGCGGCCGTTCCCGTGCCGAAGGCCTCAGTGAGAGTGCCCGCAGCGCTTGCGGTCTTTAACTCCTCAAGAGTGATCTGTCGTTCCTCGATGGAAATTCCGGAACGTTTTAAAAATTCGATGGCAATGGCCCGTGTGTTGCCTTCGAGTATGGTGCCCGTCAGCTTGGGTGTGAGAACTTTTCCGCCAATAACAAAAAAAACATTCATGGTGCCCACTTCCTCGATGTATTTTTTGCTCACATCGAGCCACAACACCTGAGCGTAACCGTTCTCGCGAGCCTGTACAGCCGCTTTGAGGCTGCCTGCGTAGTTCGCCGCGGCTTTCGTGGCACCCAGGCCCCCCGGAGCAGCGCGAGTGAATTCTTTTTCCACCCAGATCTTTACCGCGGGAGTGGTGTCGCCGTAGTAGGAACCAACGGGTGATAAAACGATAAAGAAAATATATTCCGTCGATGGGCGAACACCTAAAAATGCCTCCGTCGCAATCAGGGTGGGACGTATGTACATAGAGGTTCCCGGTTTTGTCGGAATCCAGTCTTTGTCGGTTTCGAGGAGCGCTTTGAGCCCACCCATAAAAATGTCTTCGCTCGGCGGTTGCATGCAGAGTCTATCAGCGCCTTGGCACATGCGCTGCCAGTTGAAGTGCGGTCTAATAATGGCGATGCGTTCATCTTTCCAGCGAAAGGCCTTCATGCCTTCGAACAATGCCTGTCCGTAGTGGAGCACCGTAGAGCATGGATCGAGTTGAAGTGGCGCATAGGGAATCACTTCACTGCTGTACCAACCGCCTTTGGATTTGGAGTATTTCGCGACAAACATGTGATCAGTGAAGTGGCGGCCAAAACCCAGTTGATCCATGTTAGGACGAGATTTGGGAGAGAGGGTGCGAGTGATCGGAATGGAAGTGCTGGACATGTCGGGGGTATAACAAAGGCCCTCCAACATTTAAAGTCGCATGTGGACGCAAGTACTGGAATCCCGTATAATAGAGTTCGCAATGACGAAATTAGAAGCAAAAGCCATTGAGAGAATCAACGCCAAGGGACTGCTGCTGGTGTATCCCATTAAGAATCAGGACGCACCGAGTTCGCTGTGGTCGGAATTTTATCCGCGTTCAAAAATGGATTGGAGTTGGGACTCAGATGCCGATGGTCGCGTCTCGCAGATGTGGTCGCTGATGAAAAAGCTCTCCGATAGCGGTAGCGTTGTCTATTCGAAATGGTATCGCGGGCGCGCGACGTTTTTTTCGAAACAGCTGTTCACCCATTTGCTCGCCATCGCCCATCGCAGTGGGCGCGCGCGGATGCCCTCGGCGGCATCGGACATTTATGATATTCTCTCGAGCGATTCGCCGCAGTCGACCAAGGTGCTCAAGCGGGCAGCCGGGCTCACGGGGAAAGATTTTGCCGCAGAGTTTGAGCGCAGCATGCGTTACCTTTACCAAAATTTTTTAATCGTGACATTTGGTGAGGTGGACGATGGCGCTTTTCCATCGTCGGCGGTGGGAACCACGGAGCTTTTGTTCGAGCCGTTGTGGGAAGATGCAAAACGCCTCTCTGTGGATGAGGCGTGGTCCGTGGTCGAAAAATTTTTACCGAGCGGAAGTGTGACCCGCAAATTCTTAGAAAAAACATTCTCGAGCACTCTCGAGCGAAACAGCGCTGCCGATCAGGCAGATTTTTTAAAGTAGCCAACCATGTATTCTCCCGCGGAGAGCAAACTCAAGCCCACGCTGATCCACAGACCCCAATAGCCAATGAACTGCCCAGAAATAGGCCCGACATTTTCGTGAATGAGGAGTGCGGGAATGGCAACCATTTGAAAACCTGTTTTCCATTTTCCGAGCTGACCTGCGGAAATGATTTTTCCTTTGGACGCGGCGAACGAGCGCAATCCATTGATCAAGATGTCGCGATTTAAAAGAATTACAACCAGTAGAGCCTCGATGCGCCCAAGAGGAATCAATAATATTAAAACTGTGGAGACGAGAACCTTATCGGCAATAGGATCGAGCAGGCGACCGATATCCGATTCCGCATTGTATTTGCGCGCCCAGTACCCATCGAGCCAATCAGTGATCGAGGCAAAAATAAAAAGGCTGGCCGAAACCCAATTCCAGTACGGGGCTTCAATGAGCATCACCACGACAATAATCGGGACCGCGGCGATACGTAAAAATGTGGCCCACATAGGTAGCTGTTTTGTATAGGATTCCGACATACAAAAACTCTACTCTAAGAATTGAAGCGTGGCTATCGTCCATTTGGTGCCGAGACCCACGCGAATCAGTGGGTCGATGTGGGCAAATGATCATTTTTTCTACAAGTACTTGCTTGTGTACGCGCTATTGGAGAAAATAATGCTCTGTGCTTCAAAGTCTCTTCGTCGTTATTGTGGCCTTAGCTGTTGCTCCCGAAAAACCGTGGTGGAAAAAACCCGCTTATGAGACCAAGATTCGTGAACAGCGCCAGGTCATAGTATCTATTAAAGAAGAGTTCACCGCCGGCAAAAGCTATTATAAAATGACCGGCGCCGGTGTGCTGCGCGCAACGCCGGCACACACCTTAAAGAAGATTCTCGCTTTTGAGGATCTACAAAAGATAAGCCCTTACTTTAAGAAAGTTGTTCATCAGAAAGATTTGAGCCGCGTTTATTTGGTTCTCGAAGCCTATGGCTATGAAGCTCGGTTGTTGATCAAGTACTCTATCAAAGACCAGACGGACAAGGCGGTTTTTCATTGGAGTGTTGTCTGGGGTGGCTTTCAAGGTATGATTGGAGACGTTGAGCTAACACGTATCGCTGCAGAAAAAACCGAAGCCATTTTGATATCGACGTTCGATGACAAACAAGTGCCGCTTCCGAGTATTTTTAAAGGCATCGTGCTGGAAATGATCGTTCAGCACGTGGCTAAAAGCATGCGTACATATATTGAAGACGACTACGCCAAGGCGAAGAAGACCTCAGCGGGACAACAGTGATATGGAGACACGATGAGCGATGCGGGTGATGAAAAACGCAAATACCGGCGGGTATCGGTACAAAGCTTGGGAGCCACGCTCTCAGGGCTCGAAGTGCAAATCACCGGCGGCGGCAAAGTGGAACTCTACGACATCGGTTACGGTGGTGCGGCCTTCTCTCAGCCGCTCGATGGCTCTTCGATGAGTTCCGCGGGTGAGACTGTGGGCATGGAGTTTTTTCTGAATGGCGCTAAAGCGCAAACGATCAATGGCCGCATCGTGCGTTTAACGGATGCGATGTTTGCTGTGGAATTTATTGATCCTTCTAAGGACACCAAAGTGTTTGTCGATAAGCTCATCACCAGTCGCATGGTCGGCCTCAATATGAATCTGATTGACCCGCAGTACTACCGTGGCAAAGAGACGTTTGCCTATTGGTTTCACGGCCCCAAAGGTACCAATCTTTTTTTATGGGAAGAAAACGGCAAGCTCTCTCGGGCATCACTGGATCTCCCAGATCTGGCTGTGAGTTGGGCCGACGGAATGTTCCAAATCGACAACAAGATGAGTCGCGCGGGACAGGAGAAAATCCAAGGGGCCGCTTTCGGCGAAGGAGCCCTCCGATTAGCTGCGGAAATTTTAAGCCAGATGCGCTCCAACGTGGATTCCCTTGAGGAATTCAAACAGCAGGTATTCGCCAAGGTCATGAAAAAGTGAAATTTATTTACGAGCGCACGCCTCATTTTTATGAGACTGACGCTATGGGTATTATTCATCACGTCTCCTATTTGCGCTGGTTCGAAGAGGCGCGAGTGGATTTTTTACGCCAGAACGGCGTTTTAAACCTGGAAGAGATCAATTTTCCAGTATTGAGCCTGGAAATCGACTACAAAAAGTCGGTTTTGTTCGATGATCAAGTCTGTGTGGAACTCCGGGGTCACATCGAAGGCGTTCGCCTGTACTTTCACTATGAAATTCGCACAAAAAGGTTCACGGAACCAGTTGCCTTTGGTAAGACTGTCCATGTCGCCATGGATATGAGTACTAAGAAACCCGTTCGTATCCCTGCGCGCATCGCCCAGCTTTTATAGCAGGCCTGCTACCAGGAGAAAAAATGGATAGGAATTTAGCCCTCGAATTCGTACGTATCACAGAAGCCGCAGCTCTTGCCTGTTCCAAGTGGACCGGGCGCGGTGATTCGAATGCTGCTGATCAGGCAGCGGTGGATGCGATGAGGAAAGCTTTTGATTCCCTCGATATCAACGGAACTATCGTCATCGGAGAGGGCGAGCGCGATGAGGCGCCCATGCTCTACATCGGCGAAAAAGTCGGCTGCGGCAAAGACGGCTCACCGGTTGTGGACATTGCTCTGGATCCCCTCGAAGGCACAAGCCTGTGTGCCACCGGCATGGTCGGCGCACTCTCGGTGATCGCGGTGGCCGAGGACGGCCAATTCCTACACGCGCCGGATACCTACATGGATAAAATTGCTGTGGGGCCTGCATGTGTGGGCGCAGTGAACATCGACGCGCCTATCGAAGACAATATTAAAGCTGTGGCCAAAGCTCTCGACAAAGATGTCAACGAAGTCACGGTCATTGTGCTCGATCGTCCTCGCCATGCGGACGTGATCGCGCGCATTCGCAAAATGGGTTCGCGCATTCTTTTGATTGGCGATGGCGACGTTTCTGCGGGAATTGCTACGAGCTGGCAGAACAGCGGCATCGACATGCTGGTGGGAACCGGTGGCGCGCCAGAAGGCGTGATCACTGCGGCTGCGCTCAAATGTTTGGGTGGCGATTTTCAGGGGCGCCTTAAATATCGTAATGACAACGAGCGCGCGCGCGCCGAAAAGATGGGACTCAAAGATCTGGATCAGGCCTTTGGCATCGAAGACCTCGCTAAGGGACATGTGATGTTCTGTGCGACGGGTGTGACCGATGGCTCGCTCCTCAAGGGTGTTCGTTACTTGGGTGGCAAGCGCATCATCACGCAGTCGTGCGTGATGCGGTCGAACACGGGAACGGTGCGGATGCTCGAGTCGTTCCATGATCTGTCTCGTAAGCCCGTGGCTTTTAATGGTGGAGTGCAGTGGAAGTAATTTGTTTTAAATGCAAAACCAAAACTAAGTTTGAGGGCAAGGTGCCATTCCGTGCGGAGTGCCAGTGCCACGAGGACTGTCACGTTTGTAAAAACTGTGATTTCTACGATCCCAAAGCCTACAATGAGTGTCGCGAATCGTCGGCCGATGTGGTTCGCGAAAAAGAACGGGCCAATTACTGCGAGTATTTCCGTCCCGGTGGGGGATTGGATCAGGGCGCGGATCGCAAAGCTTTGTTTTCAGCGGCCGATGCTTTATTTAAAAAATCAGGAGATAAATAACTATGGCTCAAGTGAATCACGTCGAAGTATTTAATTGCACCCCGGAAGAATTTTTTAACATCTTGATTGATTACGAAAAGTATCCGGAGTTTTTAAAAGAGGTGAAGTCCTGCAAAATTCTTGAAACCACTCCGCAATACAAAGTGGTTGAGTACAAGGTTTCCGTAGTGAAGGACTTTACTTACGTGAACAAACACTTCGAGACGCGCCCGAGCGAGATCAAGTGGGCGTTTGAACGGGGAGATCTTTTTAAAACCATGAAGGGCGGCTGGAAGCTGGAAGACATGAACGGCAAAACCAAAGCCACGTACGTGGTGGGTGCCGAGTTTGGAATATTTGTTCCTGGAATGATAATTAAGGGCGTGTTGGCAGCCAATTTGCCAGCGATGATGCAAGCGTATCACAAACGAGTGAAGGATGTTTATGGAAAATAATAACAACAGCAGTGACTCTGTCGAAATCAATTGGGACGCCGATCCGTCAAAGACATCTCCGTCGGAGGGTTTTAAACGTTTGCTGTCTGCGGGCTTATCCATGGTGATGATGTCGGAAGAAAGTGTTCGTGAATACCTCAAGGATGTTAAGATTCCCAAAGACGCGTTGGGCACAGTTCTAAAAGGTGCCACGAAGACCAAAGAAGAAATCGTCGGAAAAATTGGCAATGAGTTTACCAAACTCATTGAAAAAATTGATATCATGGAAGAGATCACCAAGTTTCTCCGCGAAAACAAAATAAAAGTTTCTGCCGAAATCGAATTTAGCAAAAAGGATAAATCAACGAATGACTAGAGGTCATTCGTGAAGCCTAGGCCGATCGAGATCGGCCTGAGGAAATTTGTGGATGCCCTCCCTGAGAGCTCCCGACGATCATTTCTCCTTGCTGTCAGCGGCGGGCTTGATTCCATGGCCTTGCTGTACGCGTTTGTGGAACTGCGTAAGCGTGTGGCGTTAGAGTTGTCCGTGGCCCATATTCACCATGGAGGTGGCGATCCGTCCACGGTGCGGTTTCGCAATCAGTCTCACGATATGGTTCGCGAGTTTTGCGCAAAAAACGCCATTCCCTTTTATACGAATATAACGAGCACCAATGATCTTTCTGGAGTTCCCGACTATGGCACGTCCGAAGATGCGTTTCGGCGCCTGCGCCGAGAGGCCTTGGTGCGTATCAAACAGATGAGTGGTGCGCGCTATGTGGTGTTTGGGCATCATCACGATGATCTTCTCGAAACCCGAATCCTGCGTTTGATCCGAGGCTGTGGTCCTTTAGGGTTGGTTTCCATGCAGAGCAAGCGCGGTGTTGTTTTGCGCCCCTTTCTCCCGTTCCCGCGCCATGTGATCGAAGAATACATTCATGCTATTCATGGACAGTGGGTCGAGGATCCCTCCAACGCACGTACGGATTATTTGCGCAATTGGATCCGCTCATCGTGGCTGCCTGCATTAGAGACGCGCCAGCCTGGATCAAAGGCTGTAATGGCCAAATCGCTACAGCTGGTGGCGCAGGCGGTGTCGAAAAAAGACTCACTGGAGCTGTGTTTTTCTGCGGACGGTAAAATAATTCGATCTGAGCTGCTCTGTTTATCACTTGAAGATAAGAAACGTGTTTTTGCTATGTATTTACAGCGTAAAAAAGTAAAAGATTTTGGACTTTCCCACGTGAATGAACTGGTCAAGCGTCTTGACGTTGAGAGGAAAGAACTCACATTTAAACTGGCTAAAAAAAATTGGCTAGCTAACGCAAGGCACATTTGGTGCGAAGGTTAAATTGGGTTACAATAGGCGTACGCGTTGATCATGAGGATTGATGCCGTGAAGGAGTTGAAATGAGTTCATCACAAAAAACAATCGCGTTTTGGGTTCTTGCTGTAGTGTTCGCGATGGTTGCTGTTCAGTTTTATCAGCAAAAGCAAGACACGTTTATCAAAGACTACAATTACCCAAAATACCGGGCCGCCGTGGAGGCTGGCAAGCTGGAGTCGGTTGTTCTTAATAAAAGCACCGGAAAAATTTCGGGAACTCTCAAAGAGCAGTACGCCCAAGAAGCTGGCGGCAAAAAATTCGTAATCGATGGCAACCCGGATTACAATGAGCAACGTTTTCTCGAAACCAATAACATCATAGCGGACTGGGAAAACAGCGCGGAAAATTCGTACTGGATGCTGATCCTCAATTGGCTTCCCATGTTGTTTTTTGCGGGGTTGTTGTTCTTTCTATTCAAACAAATCCAAGTGGGTGGCGGTAAAGCCATGTCGTTCGGAAAGAGCCGCGCCAAGTTGCTCACGGAGAACAAAAATCGCGTAACGTTTAAGGACGTCGCCGGTGTGGATGAGGCCAAAGACGAACTCAGAGAGATCGTGTCGTTTTTAAAGGATCCCAAAAAATACACGCGCCTTGGCGGTAAAATCCCCAAAGGTGTTCTTATGGTTGGCCCTCCAGGGACAGGAAAAACGTTGCTGGCGCGCTCTGTTGCGGGCGAAGCGGGGGTGCCGTTTTTTACTATTTCTGGATCGGACTTTGTAGAGATGTTTGTCGGCGTGGGCGCAAGTCGCGTGCGCGATCTTTTTGAGCAAGGCAAGAAAAGCGCACCGTGTTTGATATTCATCGATGAGATCGATGCTGTCGGTCGCCATCGTGGTGCCGGTATGGGTGGCGGTCATGATGAGCGTGAACAGACGCTCAACCAAATGCTCGTGGAGATGGATGGGTTTGAAAGTAACGAAGGTGTGATCATCATCGCTGCCACAAACCGTCCGGATGTTCTCGATCCGGCGTTGTTGCGTCCTGGTCGTTTTGATCGTCGCGTTGTTGTGAACACGCCAGATGTGAACGGCCGCGAAATGATATTGAATGTGCATGGTAAAAAAGTTCCTTTAGCGTCGAATGTGGATCTTAAAAAGATCGCGCGCGGAACTCCTGGCTTTAGCGGTGCTGATCTCCAGAATATCGTCAACGAGGCCGCGCTGAGTGCTGCACGCAACGATCGCAATAAAGTCACTATGGGAGATTTTGAACACGCTAAGGATAAAGTGATGATGGGTGCCGAGCGCAAATCCATGGTCATTAGCGAACATGAAAAAAAGAACACCGCATATCACGAAGCGGGTCATGCGATTGTCGGTAAAGTGATGAAGAGTGATCCCATTCATAAGGTCACTATTATCCCGCGCGGAATGGCGATGGGGCTTACCATGTTCCTTCCCGAAGAAGATCGCATTAGCTTGTCAAAACGCAAAGCAGAGATCATGATCGCCACGTTGTTCGGTGGACGGATCGCGGAAGAGCTCATCTTTGGTGATTACACGACCGGTGCTGGAAATGATATCGAACGTGCTACGGGTCTAGCGCGGCGGATGGTGTGTGAATGGGGTATGAGCGAAAAACTCGGTCCTCTTGCCTACGCTAAGACGGAGGGTCCGGTATTCTTGGGGATGCAGTCGCAGCAAAGTCGCGAGTATTCGGAGTCTAAGGCCGAAGAGATTGATGCCGAGATCCATCGCATTGTGATGGAAGGGTACAATGCGGCTAAGCGTATACTGCAAGCCAACATGGGACCGCTTCACGAAATGGCCAAGGCTCTTCTTGAGTTTGAGACCATCGATAGTGATCACGTGGACATGCTCTGCGCGGGTAAGACCGCTGAGGATGTGCGTGAGGCCATTAAAATCGCCCATCAGAACGTCGAGAAGGATCAGCAGGACGATAGTAAGAAAGACTCCAAGACAGAACGCGAAGAACTGATTTCGGCCGCCGGAACAGGACTTGGCGATGATCCTGTAACAGTTTAATTATTTGTTCATTTCTAATCAGCGCTGCTCAGGCAGCGCTGAAACAGATTCCCGCGATTTCCGCAACTCTACCATTGATCTGAAATGAAATAGCACGGACTTGAATGAGTCTCTGTTGGAAAATCATTTTTTACGAAACTCTAGACCAAATTCATTGCATTTTTTTTTCGAAAACCTCGATAAGTCTTTGTAGAATCAGCGGAGAAATTTTCGAAAATGGATATAGCCACAATTGTAGGACTGATAGGGTGTTTGGCTGTGCTGTTTTGGTCCATTATGTTGGGACCAGGCCTTAATATTTTCATCGATTTTCCCTCGATCATTCTTGTATTTGGCGGAACCTTTTTCGTTGTTTGTATGAAGTTCAACATTCGTCACGTCCCTATGACCATTCAGGTCGCTTTGAACGCATTTTTTAAAAGAATGGAAAAACCTGAGGTCATTATCGATCAGGTTCAGGCGCTTGCAAAAAAAGCTAAAAAAGAAGGGGTTTTGAGTCTTGAAAAAGTGCAGATCGACAATCCGTTTCTCAAGCGCGGAGTATCGATGCTTGTTGATGGTTATGCTGTTGATGTGATTCGCGACATTCTCACCAAAGAAAAAGACGCCACCATCGGTCGCCACGTGATGGGGCAAAAAATCATCTCCACCATTGGTGACGCCGCCCCCTCCATGGGTATGATCGGAACACTCGTGGGTTTGGTGCAGATGTTAGCGAAGCTCGATGACCCTAAAAGCATTGGACCAGCCATGGCTGTTGCGATCCTAACCACCCTTTACGGCGCGGTTATCGCAAACATGGTGGCGCTTCCGATTTGCGATAAGCTTGTACTGCGTAGTGAAGAAGAGGAAATCATTTACAATGTCATTATCGACGGCGTCGTGGGAATCGGTAGTGGGCACAATGCAGCTATTATTCAAGAATACCTCAAAGATTATCTTCCGCGACATCTTAAAAATTCAAAACGTGCGGTGGACGAAGCCGCCGCTTCCTAAGGATTTTGGCTCATGGCTAAAAAGCTCGAGAAAAAAGGCGTTCCGGCATACATGGTCACCCTGGGTGATATGTGGTCGTTGATGCTCACTTTTTTTATTATGCTTTTTGCAATGTCTCAAGTGGATGCCACCAAGTTCAAACAGGTGGAAGGAAGTATAAAAACAACCTTTGGCTTTAAGCAGTCCGACCTGGATTTTGGGCCTCCTCCAGGCGTGAGTGTCCTTAAGGATCCAACCGCTTCGGCGAGTTCGGGCACCGATATCTCGTTTTTTGAACCGGCGAACAATTCCATTATCGATCCCCAATTGGCATCGCTAAAAATCATGGCGTGTGAGCGGCAAATGAAAAAAGACGCTAATGATGTTTCCGTTTCTAAAAAAAATGGAGCGCTCATTCGCCGCATTTTGGCCGACGAGATCAAAGCGGGACTGTTCCGAATCGTCGAGGATGGCAAAGAGGTGAGTCTGCTCTTCGCTGCTGAGAAAGCGTTTGATGAGAATAGAAGTATGTACTCGAGCATGCGCAAAGGTCTCATAAAATTGGGCGTCGCTTTTGCGAGCACTAACGGGAGCATTTTGGTGCGTAGCTACATGCCCAAAAGTGCCAATGGAAAAGCCACCTATAAGGATGGAACGCGCCTCGCAGGCGAAATCGGTGAAATGCTCGTAGCCAGTGAAAGGCTCTCGTTTGATCGTATCGAAGTGGAGTCCATGAGCAATGCCCGCGCTCCTGCGAGCGTAAAAGCATACCCTGAATCCCTCACTCAGCCGTTCTTCGAAGTGTCTGTGTTTAAGGACTGAGTGCACATTTTGTAATGTGGCTGTGGCGCTAGACAATGGTCCCGTGGCAGGTATTTCAAAACTCTCCTTTGTTAAAAAAGTTCAATACAATATCCCTATGAAAAGATTGGCGACAGTCATGGGATTTATTTTTTGGTGGTGCGCCCACTCGGTATTCGCCTATGAGACCGACAACTTTACCTGTCGCCACGAAAAATTGTCCGATGTTTCTCACGCGCTCAATGCCGAGACCAATCGCCGCATGAATGAAGTCCTCAGCAAAGGCGCTCTCGATTTTGAAGCATCAGTCGCATCTAAAACAGCCGCCATGGACGCCATCTTCGCCAAGCAGCGCAGTAAAACCGCTGGCCATTCGGAGGACTCCGCAGATGCCTTTAACCCGCAAGATCACATGATCTACAAACCCCTCAGGGGCTGCGATAAGACAGAGTTGTTTTCAGCACTGCGCGGGGTTTTGGCCTCTGATTGGTTTGGGAGTATCGAAAGTTGGGCGGCACAGCAGAGTTTTTCAAAATGCCTTCCCGACAAACATATTTACGCCAATACGCAATCGGGCTTTATGCTGAACCTTGCTGGCATCAACTACACCATCAACGTTGGCGGTGTGAATGTCGGTGTGGATAAGCTATCCCACTTTATGTCGGAGGGCGCTGCGTACTTTGCGAAACAAATGAGAGGCGGCACTCTCGATGAGATTTTACGTATTGGCGAGGTGGAAGAGCGTGGCGCTTATGGGCTCGCCACCACAGGTGTAAAATCTTATGGTGACCTTGCAGCCAATTACCAAGGCTACCAATTTTGGAAACAAATTACCGACGGTCCCGATCCCTACTTTAAATGCGTCAACAACATGTGGACACAGGTTCGCAAACTCGACTGGAAAGAGTTTATGAATCCGATGATGGATGAGTCGGTGAACTGCTCTGAGTACGCTAACGCCAAGCTGGACGGCGGCGTAAAGAAGAATATCGAAGCTTTGCAAAAAGCCAAGAACGCCACGCCGATAACGTGTCCCATCGATCGGGTGTCCTGCGCTCGCGCACACGAGTACTATCCTGATGAAAAAGTAAGAAGGGCCGTGGTTCATACAGAGTGCCTGAACACATTGAGCTCGGATAGCGAAGGCGAAAGGAGTCACGATGCGATTGTTAAGTAGGTTGTTGGTGGTTTTGCTGATTGTGACACCGGCTACGGCGAGCGAGAAAAAAACGTCGACACTAAAGACCAAAACCCTGCGGGCACTCGCATCTAGAGACGGCGCGCGAGAGAATAAAGTCAGGGACTACTTTAAATGTTTCGAAGCGATCAAAGATAGCGCAAAAATTAGAGCGTGTGTCGATAAAGTGTTGTACTCCAAGCTTTCGGAAGGTCAAAAGGAGCGATTCTACTCCTGGCTTACGGTGATAGATGCACATCTTAAAAAATTCAACAAATGCGGTGCTCGCATCAAGAAAGAAGCCGCATTTTTCCCAGAGTCCACTTTGAGTTTTGTGTGCGGCACTATTAACGTGGGCGGGACTACCAGGGAGGCCATTTTCTTTTTTAACCCCGAACTCCATCACGACGAAAAACTCTCATCAATTTACTATTAGGCGGTGCATATGGAAATTTATAAGGTCGAAGAGCTACACAAGAGATACGGAAAGGTTGCCGCACTGGAGGAACTCAACGTGAGTTACCGGTCCGGCCAGTTCGTGGCGCTCCTCGGTGCCAACGGCTCGGGCAAATCGACCTTACTGCGATTGTTAGCTCAAGATGAGCAGCCGTCTGGTGGAGCAGTATTTTATCACAATCAAAATTTACAAAGCCTGCGCGTGAACTGTCGTGAAGATGTTCTATTTGTTACAGAGCTTCATACACTCTCGTTGGATATTTCACTGGAAGCTTGGGCCAAGCTCTTTGCAAAAGAATACGTGCGCTATGATCTCACCGTATTTTACGACTTGATGAAGCGGTTTGATGTGGATACGGATCGGTACTTTGGCACTCTCTCCAGGGGTCAAAAAATGAAGGCTCTATTTGCTCTCCATGCCGCAAAACGACCGAACGTGTATCTCATCGATGAAATCACTTCTGTGCTCGATGTGGGGTCGCGGCTCGAACTGATGACCTTCCTTAAAAAAGAAGTACAAGTCAGTGGCGCGCTCGTGCTCATGACAACCAATATTGGCAGTGAAATGCAAAGTCTTGCTACAGATGTCTGTTACTTGCATAACGGTATAATGATCTTGAATTGCCCTAAGAGTGAACTCAAGAATTTATTCGTGAAGTACAGAGCGACGAATAAAGTGATGGTAGAGCTGCTGGTAGCCTCGCCCGCCAAGCTGATTCACATGAACTCCGATGGATCGCAAAGTTTTTTAATTGAAAAAAAGGCGAACACGAACATTTCTGGAGTTGAGGTCGACAAAAGGGAAGTGACCGTTGAAGATGTGGCTTCATTTTACTCAAAGCAGGATGTGGCACATGGCTATTAGATCGCACATATTGTTAGATCAAATTCGTTGGCAAATTATTGTATGGAATATTTCACTGGCTGTCCTGGCCGCCATTTACTTCTACTACGGCTATTTCGAACAATTGAAGGCTATCTCATGGTTCGTTTGGCTTGTCGGTTCCGGCGCTGGGATTATTACAGCAAAAGTCAAATTTCAGACTTCTCGTCATCTGTTAGTTTTAAAATCAACGAGTAGCAATATTAAAAATTTATTGATATTCGTTTGTTTTCAGAACCTGCTTTTAATAGCCAATGCGTTTTTAATACTTTTTTTCTTAATGTACATCTTTAATTCATCGGCCTTTGTAGAAATGTCCCCATGGAATTATCAGGCACTCGTATTTTATGGTTTTTTGTTTATGTGCGCGTCGGATCTTTCGCTTGCAGGAAGTGGAATTCATCCAATGAAAGTAAAAACTTCCATTTGGCTCATTCCAGTTTCATGTGTCTTGGGGCTCGGGATAGCTTATGCCTTTATAAAAATATTCGAGGAATATTCGCCACTGCTTTCCACATATCTTTCATATTTAGTTCTATTGGCTTTTTTCTTTTTCGCTACGAGCGATGTTGTAAAACTTATGCCGAAGCGGACACGTATTAAGTGTTATGCCATAAGTGCTATGGCATTCACTGTTCTTCAACTGTTGTTTGGATATGTGGATTACAAATATTCGACGAACCCCACTTACGTGTTCGCTCCTGAGCAGACTTGGGACTTCGCTGATATTGATAAGGTGAAAACGATTGAAGACTGGGTCATGTGGCAGAATAAGTTAAAAACTCTAGATAGCCTTACGGCAGAGCAGATCATTGCCTCTTACGAAAAACTCCAAATGCTGTGTCCACCGAAGCCTCGCGATGATGTCACCAAAGTGGAATGCGTGGGAGAACATCGAAACCGCGATTATCAGTTCACCGGCAGCAAAGTGCGTAGCGAGGAAGAAGTCTTGCAGTTATTGAGTGCTCCTACTGAATATGCTCAGATGATGGGTATGTTTTACGCGAGAAAAATCCCTAAACCGCTGACGGCTGATATGATCAAGGCTATCGAATATATTGCAGAGAAGGATAATAACATACAAATACTTGCTAAGAACACGCTGACGCAATCCTATCCTGCCGACTATAGAGCTGGTTTTAGCGTTTTTGTGAAAAGGTTTGAACCATCGGTCGAATAACTCAGCAATTATTCGAGGTAATCGAGACTCTTGTGAAACGTTTCCTCCATCTTCCACAGCGCGAGCGCTGCGACCGTGAGCACAACAGCGCCGACCATGGCGGCGCTGTGGAGTAAACTGAAATGCCGGCTTAATAGTTCAAAAGTAAAACTCACTGGTATCACTGAACCGCGCACCAAATTGGGCACGGTTGTGGCCACCGTGGCGCGCAGGTTGGTGCCGAACTGCTCGGCGCCGATGGTGACGAAAACGGCCCAGTAGCCGACTGCAAACCCCAAAAGGCCGCAGACGAAATAGAAAAATCCCAATGACGGGTTATCGAGCTGCATGTAGGTGATGCACGAAATGGCGGTGAGTGCGAGAAAAATTCCCACAGATTTTCTACGGCTTCTTAGGTATTGGCTCAAAAGCCCACTTGCCAGGTCGCCAAACGATAAGCCCAGGTAGGACCACATGACAGCGTGGCCTGATTTCACCAGGGAGCTCATGTTCATTTCCTTTGCGAGCTCCGGTGAAAAAGTGATGAGCACGCCGATCACGTACCAGATGGGCACGCCGATCAATACGCAGCAGATGTATTTCGTGAAATTCTTTCTTGAGGAAAAGAGGAGCAGAATGTTTCCGCGGTTGGTCTCTTGTGTTATCGCCGCGAACATTTGTGATTCGGCCACACCAATTCTTAGTAGCAACAAGCTCAGGCCCAATCCACCACCGATACCGTATGCGACGCGCCAGTGAGTGAGATCGGCCACCAAGCCTCCAACAACTGCGCCCAGAATACCGATGCTTGCTACTATCGTAGTGCCCAGGCCGCGTTTTTCCTTGGGCAAAATTTCTGCAACCAAAGTGATGCCGGCGCCCAATTCACCGGCCAAGCCAATGCCAGCCACAAAGCGCCAGAAGGCGTAGGCATCCACACTGTGAACAAAGGCATTTGCGGCATTGGCGATTGAGTACAAAAATATCGAGCCGAAAAGAACAGACAGGCGGCCTTTGCGATCGCCGACAATGCCCCAAAGAATACCGCCGATGAGTAAACCCAACATCTGAATGTTGATAAGATAGACTCCGGTAGAAAGCAGTTCTCCGTCGGGGATGCCGATATCTTTCAGGCTTGCGATGCGAACGATGCTAAAAAGCAACAGATCGTAGATGTCTACGAAATAACCTAGGGCGGCAACGGTCACGGTGAGGATGACGGTTTTGTTTTTTTGCATCTCTTTACGGTTATCTGTTCTGCGCGGGGTTGTCTAGGGAATGCCTCATAGGGTTGCTATTTATGATTGGCGTCGGAAAACGGCCTGTGGTAAATTTTAGGGATATGAAACAAAGACTTTTTGGCACCGATGGCATCCGCGCAACTGCGAACACTCATCCCATGACTCCCGACATGATCATGAAGGTCGGGCAGGCCTTAGGTTACATCATCCGCAGCAATCCACCGCGCAATCAGGAACCGAAAGTTGTTATTGGTAAAGACACGCGTCTTTCAGGTTACATGGTCGAGCAAGCGCTCACCAGCGGCCTCAATTCCATGGGCGTACATGTGCGCCTCATTGGGCCGCTGCCCACACCGGGTGTGGGATTTCTCACCCGCAACATGCGCGCCGATGCCGGCATAATGATATCGGCGTCCCACAACCCATTTTACGACAACGGCATTAAGATTTTCGGTCATGATGGTTTTAAAATTAGCGCCGAAACAGAACGTAAAATTGAAACTTACGTATTAGAAAAAGATCTGAACACACTCTTATCAGACTCACACAAACTCGGGCGTACAAAGCGCATTGACGATGCCATGGGCCGCTATATCGTGCACATTAAGAACACCTTTCCGCTCGAATACACGCTGGAGGGTATGCGCATAGTTCTCGATTGTGCCAATGGTGCTGCTTACAAGTTGGCTCCAGCGGTTTTTGAAGAACTTGGTGCGGAAGTGATCGTATTGGGAAATACCCCGAACGGTTTTAATGTGAACGACAAAGCGGGCGCGCTCTATCCTGAAAAGATCACGGAGCACGTAAAAAAATACCGCGCCGATTTGGGTATTAGCCTCGATGGTGATGCGGATCGTATCATTCTCTCCGATGAACAGGGGCGCATCGTCAACGGCGATCATGTTCTTGCAATTTGCGCTCTTCATCTGCATCAAAAGAAATTACTCAAAGGGGACACAGTTGTAGCGACACTCATGAGTAACGCTGGGCTCGACAAAGTGCTCAACGCGAAAGGCATTCAAGTAGCGCGCACTGCGGTGGGCGATAAGTACGTGGTCGAAGAGATGCGCAAGAAAGGATTTATTTTGGGCGGGGAACAATCGGGCCATATCATTTTTCTCGATCACTCCACAACGGGCGATGGCTGTGTGGCGGCCCTCAATATTATTGCGGTTATGAAAGAGCAAAAAAAGCGGCTGGGCGAACTGCGCGATCTGATGCAAGAGATGCCGCAAGTTTTGGTCAACGTAAAAGTGAAAGAGCGCAAGGAGCTTGAGACCATTAAGGGCTACGCTGTCGCGCTCAAAGCGGTAGAGGACAAGCTCAAAGGGGAAGGCCGGGTGTTGATTCGCTATTCGGGTACGGAAAATGTTTTACGCATTTTGGTGGAAGGCCCCGATCGCAAAGAAATCGCCCAACACGCCGAAGTTCTTGCAAACTTCATCGAAAAAAATCTCAATTAAATCATGACCGAGTATTCACGCCTTGATCTTATTCCATTTTGCGAAAGTCAGTTGAAGTCTTTCGCAAAAAAACAGCTCGTGCTGCTCGAGGGTGGGCTCGGTGCGGGCAAAACCACTGTGGTGCAAACCCTTGCCGCCCTATTGGGTTTTAAAGCGGCGGAATCGCCAACGTTTTCTGTTATCAACGAATACCCAACGCTTCCCAAGATCACTCATGTGGATCTCTATCGCATGGAAAGCGCTGCGGATATCGAGTCTACTGGTTTTTGGGATATTTTTTCTGAGGAGGCGGGTTTTATCTTTGTTGAGTGGCCCAATCGCGTTCCTCAACAGCAGTGGCCGCAAGGGTGGTCGCCCGTTCAGTGGACTATAGAGCCGGGTTCCACGCCCGATCATCGCAGAATTTCCATACGAAAAATTTTATAAAATGATTTATGCGGCTTTCGCCAGGTCTTTGTGAATGCGAATGAACGCCTGAATCAGCTCATTGCAAACCGATTCCATCAGTTCAATGCTCTGTTGCTGCTGAAAGTGAGGGCCTTTTTCGCATCCAACGAAGTAGCCAAATACTTTTCCGTGCAGCTTTACAGGAACAATAGAGAGGACATTTGGATACTCGTTCATGCCCCATTGTTTGAAAAACTGATCGCTCGCTTTGTTTTTAGAAATGGCACCATGAAACGGTTTCTGAGTGAATTTGGCAATGCGAAATGGATTTGGAGATTTAAAATCCATGGGTAGATTCCAAGCCTCTTCTGTAAAGTCCCAAGCCGCGTTACAGGCGATAGGATAGGCGTAGCCCTGTTGATCACGCACCACCCACATCAACTTGTTGTAATAGTCTTTGAGGATGCGGAAAGCACTGATCAGTGCATCTTGCGGATTATTATTTTCGTTGATCTTGCCTTTGGCATCGAAAATGATCTGTTCCGAATACACGGTACGAATGAATGTGAACTGGGACGCGCGATCCGGGAACGGCATGATCGTCTTTGTGCTCGTAAAATTGGTGTCATTTGCGTTTGGCTTTTGCGCGCGCATCACGTTGGTGATCTCGGGGACGTTATTGTAATTGCCTGCCGAAAAATTCGGATTCACGTTCACACCTTGAGATTTTAAATGCGATGTGGGCACCACCATTGGCTCTTGAAACGACGGAGCAGATGGCCCGGCGGGTTTTACGGCCTGCACGGTGCGCGGTACCGACTGTGCTGGGCGCGAGATCGTGGGCGCTTGCGCCGACATTTTCGGTGGAGCACTTGGTACAGGCGCTTGCGATGGGACCGGAATTGCTGCGGGTACGGGTGGTGCATCTGTCGGCACATCTTTAAATACAGCGTTTGCAAATGAGGGAGCTCCCGCGGACGATTTCGTATCCTCAAGTTTGGCGGTGACGACTTCGGATTTGGTTTCTTCCAATTTGAATTTAGAACCTAAAATTCCCGCCAGTGGATCGCTCGCTACGGGTGCGCTGGCAACCTTTTGCACCGATGGCGCCTTTTCCATCTTGCTCCAAAGTTGTCGAAGCTGTAGAGGAGAGCACAGTACGACGCAGATTTTTTTTTCGAGCGAAATTTCTTGAGGCTCTAGGGCGCCGATGTACAACATTCCCTGCCATTCGAGAATGGGGAAGAAGAATTCATTCCATTGATGGCTCGGGTTTTCGAGAATCAATTTGAAGTTTTTGGCTTGAGCAAAGAAATTGTCGGCCAAAAAGGGAATCTTGTAATTTTCGCTGGCCCACTTCATGTACTCAGCGACCGGCAATTCTCCGGAGATCAATAGCTCCGCGAGGCTTTTTGGGGAATTGCTCAATTGAGGGAACTGTTGTTTCCAAACGCTCATAGGTGACTCCTTATCGGGAAAACTATAATTGACCTTTACAAAGGATTTTCAATAAATTAGCGTTATTTGAGATGGGGAGAATTCCCTTCTAAAACCGGACCGACATCGAGGCCACACATGCTATCTGACGGCAAAATTCCAGCTCTACGTCCAGGTGATCGTGTGTGCATTATTGCTCCCGGAATGGTATTTCGCCGCCAAGACCTTCAGCTCTCGACAAAAGTCCTGCAGGGATGGGGTGTACACGTTGTGATCCCCAAAGGGCTTATCGGAAAGCACCCCGTGAGTGCGAGCAGTGAGGCCAACCGCTGGAAGCACCTCAAAGCCGCGCTCGAGAGCGACGCGCGTATTATCTGGGCAGCTCGCGGTGGATATGGGTCGATTCATCTCCTCAAGTATTTGCAAAGGTACAAGCCGCGCAAAGATCGTAAACTTCTCATTGGTTTTAGCGACATCACCACACTTCATCAGTATATCAATAATCAGTGGGGGTGGGGCAGTTTGCACGGCCCCCATGCCGACCGATTGCACAGTTTGTCGCAAACGCGGATTGGGGAAATGAAAAGAATTCTTTTTGGAGTTCAGGACAGCGTGGAGTTTGCCCTCACGCCTCTCAACTCGTCGGCCCGCGCACTAAAAACTCTGCGGTCAAAGATTGTTGGTGGAAACTTAGTGACGACGCAATCAACATTTGGCACGCCATTGCAGCTCCAGACAAAAAGAAAAATACTTTTTCTCGAAGACATCGGCGAGCGAGGTTATCGTGTTGATCGCGTGCTGGAGCATATGTGGTCGCTCGGTTTACTGCAATCGGCGCAGGTGGTGGTGTTTGGACCGTTCACGGGCGGAGAGGAACCCAACGGAAAACCGAGTAAGGTTCCAAAAGTGCTCAAAGTTTTCGCGGAACGGCTCGCATGCCCGGTTTTTAAGGGAATAAACTCAGGGCACATTCCCAATTCTCGCACTCTTCCGCTCATGACAGCAGCAGAAATTTTTTGCTCAGACGGCCGACACGGCATTTCTGTTTCCACTGGAATTCGCGCATGAGTTCTCTCGAAAAAACACTGCTTAAAAAGTTGAACCACCTTCCACGTGAAGCGGCTCCAGGCGTTCGAGTCCTTGTCGCGCAAAAAGGACAAAAAGTTTTAGACGTGTCGTGGGGGAAAACGTGGCCGTACTACGATCTTGCCTCGCTCACCAAAGTGATATTTACCGCCACCCAGTACATGAGTTTTGAAAGTCGCGGTATGCTGCTCGCCGAAGACCCGGTGGTGAAACATCTGCCGTGGTACAACGGTCCGGCAACCATTGCACAGCTTCTCTCCCATGTCGCTGGAAATGTGTGGTGGCTGCCCCTTTACAAAGAAATCATGGAGTTTTCCTCGCTCTATGAAAAGCGCCAGCACTTGCAGAAAATGATCCGTGACCTCGAGCCCAAACCGGAAAGCCAGGCGGTGTATTCAGATATCGATTTTTTTATTTTGGGTTTTATAGTAGAGAACCTCGAAGAAACCTCACTGGATTTAGTATGGTCGCGCTTCCGTGATAGGGAATTGCCGGACAGTCATCTCCATTTTAATAAGAACAACTCGCCGGTCTACAAGCGCAGTGCCTATGCGCCCACGGAGAATTGCCCGTGGCGCAAAAAGATTATCCAAGGTGAGGTGCACGACGAAAACACGTGGTCGCTTCTTGGCGTGAGTTCGCACGCTGGTCTATTTGGCCGTCCGCAGGATGTTCTCGACTGGGGTTTGTGGTTGAGAAAAGCGGCCAGTGAGGATACCGCCTTCACGCGTGCGTCCATCGTGCAAAAGTATTTGCGTCGGGCTATTCCGCGAACCCGCGGTGATTGGGCTTTGGGTTTTATGATGCCGACAGAGGGAAAAGCCAGTTGCGGGGCACACTTCGATCTCAAGAGCGTCGGGCATACTGGTTTTACAGGAACATCGTTTTGGTGGGATCGCAAAAAGGATGTGATGGCTGTGGTGCTCGCGAATCGCACTTACCCCACGCGCGAAAACGAAATGTTTCGTAGAGAGCGCCCAAAAATTCACAATATGATTATGGAAACTTTGACGGAGTAGTAGCATGCAGTTAAAAAAAGGCGCTCACATTCATTTCATCGGCATCTGTGGAACCGCCATGGCAAGCCTTGCCGGCCTGTTCAACGATAAAGGCTATAAGGTGACCGGAAGCGATTCCAATTTTTATCCTCCCATGTCGTTGCAATTGGAAAAGTTGCGTATACCTCTTTTTAAATCCTACGCCGCAGAAAATGTGCAGAGTCGACCTGATTTAGTGATCATCGGCAATGTGATCTCCCGCGGGAATGTGGAAGCCGAGGAGGTTTTTAGATTGAATCTCCCATACATGAGTTTGCCGAAAGCGATGAGTGAATTCGTCATCGAGGATCGCCATAGTGTGGTGATTTCGGGAACCCATGGAAAATCCACAACCACATCGCTTATGGCGTGGGTGGCCGAGTGCGCCCACTTACAGCCGGGGTTTATGGTCGGTGGAATACCTAAAAACTACGGTGTTTCATTCCAGAATCCCAAGGGAAATTACTTTGTGATCGAAGGCGACGAGTACGATACAGCTTTTTTTGATAAAGTTCCCAAATTTATTCACTACAAACCGCGCACGGTGGTGTTGACCAGCGTGGAATTTGACCATGCCGATATTTACAAAGACCTCGATGCGGTCAAAGCGGCTTTCAAAAGCTTGATCGAATTGATTCCTCCCGAGGGAACACTGATTTACAATGCTGACGACAAAAATATTCTTAGTCTACTGTCTTTTGCCAAGTGCAAAACCGTATCTGTAGGCGCACCGGCAAGCAGTGGAAACTCTGCGAACATTGTGGTGAACGGCGTGAAACCTATTCGTGAAGGCATATCATTCACTCTCTCCATGAATGGATATAAAGACACCTATCAGCTTCCTCTTTTTGGCGAGTACAATGCGTTCAATGCAGCCTACGTGGTCGCGGTGGCAAAAACTCTCGGCTGGGAGTTGGACATACACAAAGCATTCACCACATTCAAGGGTGTGAAGCGCCGTCAGGAGATCATTGGTGAACCCAATGGAATTTTAGTGATCGAAGACTTCGCTCACCATCCATCGGCGGTCGAGCAAACTTTAAAAACCTTTTTAAAACGTAAAGGCGACAACAAATTGCACGCTGTGTTTGAGCCGCGCTCGGCGACCTCTCGCCGTAATGTTTTTCAGAAGGACTATGCGGCGGCCTTCTCCCACACGGATTTTGCGTATATCGCCAAGCCATTCAACATTCAAGCTCTGCCCGAGGACCAGCGGTTTTCCAGCGAAAAGCTGATCTCGGAGATCAATAAAAAAGGTGTAAGCGGTTTTGTGTGTGACGGCGTCGACGCTATTATCGCTAAAATTAAAGCCAATGCCCGGCCTGGCGACATCGTATTGGTAATGAGTAACGGTGGCTTCGATGGAATTTACGAAAAGTTGTTAAACACACTATGAAGTTTTCAGAACTATTTCTTGCCAAGGAATTTTATCCGGAATTTGTTTTTCGACTCGCGGCTTGGATTGTTGCGCGGGTGATCTATCGTGTGCGCGTGACCGGCAACGAGAATATCCCACTGGAAGGGCCGGCTGTATGCGTGTGCAATCACGTGAGCTTCGTGGATTGGCTGATCATCTACGCGTCGGCGCGCCGGCCAGTGAGCTTTGTGATGGACCATTCCTACTTTAAAGGCGGCTTTCTTATGAAGAAGCTCTTCATGCAGGCCAAGGTGATCTTGATTTGCTCGCAAAAAGACAATCCTGAACTCTATGCGCGGGCGTTTCAAAAAATGGAAGAGGTTTTAGAAACCGGTGGCATTATATGTGTGTTTCCCGAGGGAAAAATCACTTACGATGGTGAATTCAGCGAGTTTCGCCCGGGGATCTTAAAACTATTAAAATCGGTTCCAGTTCCTGTTATCCCGATGGCTTTGAGTGGTCTGTGGGGGAGCCTTTTTAGTCGCTACGACAAAACGCTTCTTGCAAAACGTCCGCGCAAACTGTGGGCAAAGATCTATTTGGATATCGGGCCCGCCATTGCGCCCTCCGAGGTGAGCATTGAAAAGCTCCTCACTGCCGTGCAGATACTGCGCCGTTTTCGCTGAATAGTGTCTCAGTGTGATTCACTTGGTGTATTCATTTGAGATAAACAACAAAAAGCATTCACATATGCTGAAAGTATACCGATAAAGATCCAGTAACCTTAAGGGGGAAACTGTGATTTCGGTCCTTCTCTATCTATCCATGGCTTGGGCATCACCCGAACCATGCGAAAAATACGATGGTGCCAAATATGATGAGTGTGTCGACAACCTCATGTCAGACGACGCTGTTGAAGTTAAGGAAGAGGACACTAAAAATACAGGCGAAGAGTTGTGCGGAATGAATCGTACCGCAGAGGGCGTAAAGAAGTGTCTTGAGGGCGCTAAACGGCAAACCACGCGCAACGCTAAGGAGCGTATACAGCGCGAAAATCAAGGAGCCCAAGCTCGCCAGGTCGCCGAAGCGCAAAAGCGCTGCGAACCTTCGACGGTGATCAGTCAGTGCAACTCGGCCCACTCTAAAGCGCAAAGTGCTTTGGCGGGCGGTGATAATGATCCCGACAGTCGGGACGCACGAAACACCGCGATCAAATCGTGCATCGCACTCTGTACACTTGTGACTCCGTCTGTCGATCGACTCGTATTGGGTTGCCAGCCAGAGGAGAAGACTCGAATTCTGGCAAAAATTTCCGACAAACACCGCACATGTTCAGTGCCAGGTGGAAATGGCCGCTCGGGCAATGCGGACGCCAATACGGATTCGGGTGGAGCGGGCGATTGTAAAACGGCTGCGTGTGTGGATCGTGAGTCGGAACGGCTCGATTCCTACGCGACGCCGGAAGATGCGGAAAATCGCAAGATGTGTCGTTCTGGCCAATCCTTAATGGCTTGTAATACAATTTCTGATGCAGAGCTAAAAAAAGTGGAAGATCTCAAAAACAACAGAGCTCCAGTTACAGATAGTAACGAGTTCTACACCGAATATTCTACCCCACTCGAGGATGGGATCAAGGCGCGAAAAATTGTTGCTCATGATACCGGTGCGGGGCCCGCTCCCGATAAAGTGGAGTACGTGGATGCTCAGGGAAAAGCACACGATGACTACGCAAAGGCGCGTGAGTCGAATTGTGCTTCTGGAATACAATCAGCGTGTGAATACGTGGGTGTACCCGTGCCATCGCCGTCACCCTATCGCCAACAGCCATACACACCGCCGGGGCCAGTGGTGACAAACCCAACTCCCACCACGCCGAGAGTGGATCCTGTGTCTAGAGATCCGGTAGTGACGCGCGACCCGGTCTCTCGCGATCCGGTGACAACCACAAAAACCGATCCCACCACCACCGCGTCCAATCCAGGCGATGGCTCCGAGACTAAAAGAGATCCTGCGGCCACGAATGGCGGTTCAGGAGCAGGTCCAGAAGCAAGCTCAGGTTCGAGCTCCAGTTCAAGCTCGAGCTCGAGCTCTGGGTCGTCTTCGGGAATGTTTTCCAATCCCTTTGATAATTCCAACTTTAAACCGGTGAGCGCCACTGGCGGCGGCAGTGCCAACTCCTCGTCGACGGCATTTGCGGGAACGGGCACAAAAAGCAATTCCGATATGGACAGTGATTCTATCGGTGGCAATGGCGAAGGTGTTTCTAGCGCAGGATCATTTCGTGGAACAGGTGCTTCGACTTTTCAGTCAGTGTCGGGCAGTGAAGGTGTTCATCGCGGTAGCGGTGCGGCGTTTGGCGGCGGTGGAGGGCATGCGCCAAGTGGTGGTGTGTCTGTCGCTTCGTTGGATCGCGAACGATCACGGTTTCCGAACAACGGGGATTTTAACTCGCCCTCTTTTCAGGCGGGATATCATAAGACCCCAGGTAAAGAGCCTTTAGCACAACGCAAACTGCGCCTTGCAAATATGCTCAAAAAATTTCGTCTAACGGCGAAGCAAGCCGGGTGCAAAGACACCGACTACGATTGCTTGGACAAATTTTTTGCGCGTGGCGGAGGATTAAAAATCGCTCGCGGCAAAAAAGTAAAATCCCAGTTCAACCAGCGCGGTATCGCCAGTGTGAACTCGGAGCTTCCCAAAGGTGTGTGGCGTGGTTACGTGGATATTCTCAGTCACATTTCTAAAGTTCACGATCGATTGCCTCTCAACTTTGAAGGCGATATCGAGGAAAACTAGTGTGTCGTAATCTTTGACTTGTTTTCGTGAGAAATTAACATGGAATAAGATCAATTGTTAAATTGAAAAAATAGTTTACGAATGGTGTTTCAATCCGAAACACCTGTCTTTATCTTTCCCCATGTCCACCGATAAGACATTAGTTGGGGGATTCTCATGTTGGCCACACTGTTGCTGTTGTTGAGTTTGAATTTAAATACAAATACCGCATTTGCAAAAGACGTCGATGACGATGTTAGCGGAACGTTGGCGCAAGAAGATGATGTGAGCCAGTGTTCGGATCTCGATGTTTCGTGCACTACCCAAAAACAAACGGTGGTCGAAAAGCCTGAGGATGTGGATTCCTCAGCAGAAGACCGCTGCAATAAACCTGAATTATTTAAAACTCCGAAAGAGCGCGACAATTGCCGTACGGTGGAATCGCGCAATCGTAGAATGCGTGCCGAAGCGCGGGACAAAGCCGAAAAGGAAAGGCTCGCCAAGCAGGGGCAACCCGCGGTTGTCACCCCCAACACGCCCCCTTCGTGCAACACTGCTATTCCACTCGCCCAGTGTAAAAAAGCCTATATCGCTGCACGCAACGAAGAGATCCCGGAAAAATACAAGAGCTGTGAGGCGTTGTGTTCATTGAGCAACTTAGACAATAAGAACAATACAATGAGCTGTAGCAAAGAGGAAAGAAGCAAGTTGAGCGCTGAACTCGCCGGCATTCGCCAAACATGCGGAACCGGTGGACACGCCCAGATGGACGGCGAAACAAAAAAAGAGTCTCAGATGAAAGCCTATGAACTCATGGACAAAACGGCGGACATGCTGACAGTCAGCGAAGACGGAATTTATGGCAGCGGTCAAAAACCTCGGGTGGTGGAAACCAACAATCATTTTATGGGTCCTTCTTATTGCGTAGAGGGAAAGAATGTGTGCACGTCGATAGCCAATCCGACCGAGACGTACAATCCCATGGAGATTGCGGAGGGGTATTACAATAGAAATGCTGGGGATCCTGCAGATCAGGTACCCGTCCCTGAACGAGTGGTGACGCCCACTCCACGACCACCGGACCCCGTTGTTGCCTCCACTCCTGATCCCAAGACCACGCACACTCCTGCACCCACGGGGCGCGATCCGGTGGTGACCAACGATACTCCCAAGAGGGACGACGGCGCTGGAGATCCTCAACCGGGTCGAACGAACGGCGGAGTGGCTCAGGAGAACAGCACGTCGAACACGGGCGGGAGTAACGGCACCGGCTACACCTCAGGCACCACTTCGGGAACTTCCAGTGGCGGTAGTGCCACGGGCAACTTTTCAAATCCATTTGGCAATTCGAGCATTCCTTTGCAGGGCACCACAGGTTCCTCTAGCGGCGGTGGCAGTGGCGGTTTTAAAGCGACAGGTCAGGGTCAAACTATGGGTGACGCCGTGGCCGGTGGAGACTCCGGCGGTGGATGGGGCGATGGCGGCGGAAGTAGCACTCGAGCGAGAAGTTTTTCGGCAACCGGTAGTCGTTCGCAAGGCACGGGCCTGGGCGCCGAGGGTGTGAACCGCAATGCAGCTATCAACGTAGCTTCCGCAAGTAATAGCAGTGGCACAGGATCCACTGTTGCAAATACAGGACGCGTAGCGAGTCACTCGGCGAGTGGTTCCGGAGATTTGAACATACCGGCATTTCAGGCGGGCTATTTGCGTGCGCCAACAAAAGAATCTTTGGCTGCGCGACGATCGAAAGTGGCAAAGCTCCTTAAACTCAAGCGCATCACCGCTAAACAAGCCGGATGCGCCGAAAAAGATCTGGATTGCCTAGAAAGATTCTTTCGTTTGGGAACAGCCATGGCCAGCGGAAGAGGCGGTAAAGACAGATACAGCCAGCAGCGTGGCATCGCCAGTGTCAAAGGGCGCTTGCCTGAGGGTGTGTGGCGTGGGTACACGGATATATTAAGCCACATGGCGAAGATTCACGACAAGATGCCTCTCGATTATGAGGGTGGCGTCGACGATTGACGACGAACACCCGCAAGACATCAATAACCCGAATCTTGTAGCGGTTCAGGCACCATGGCTGGATCGTTGATCGCACCTCGCGGTGCCTCAACGTGCACCACACCGATCTGATGGATCATCTTTAATTCGTCTTGATCCACCACTGGGCGACTCACCGAATAGTACACCACCTGTTTTACCAAATATGCTTTGCGGTCTTTCCTAATCACTTCTTTGCGAAACGGAGACTGATCGGCGAGAACATACTGTTCTTTAGAAGGAAAGGTGAGCGGCAGAACTTGTTCGATAACTTTGTTGTCCTTGTCCAGGCAACCGGGAACCGAGGGTGGATGGTTCCGGGAGCGGTTCTTACTGACATTGGCGCTCGCACAGGTGAGAAGCTTTTTGTTTTTATCGAAGCACTGCGGATAATTGGTATGGTTGTTCTTATTTGCGGGGTCAAGCCTCGAGCAGCTCAAAGACACATATTCTTCTTCGTAGCTCACGCTGCCCCATCCGCGTTGGATCTCGTAGATAACTTCGGCGTCAATCGAGGTTTTTTGGTAGTCCCACTGCTTTTCATTGTAACTGTTGCGCAACTCTGTAGAACCGAGACGAGCAAACGCTCCGGTGTCCTTTGCAACTTGAGCAGAGTTCTCCCGGTTGGCCACTTGACCCAGGCAGGACGCGAGCATTTCGCGGTCGCGGCCAGTGAGTTCGAGGTCGTTGGCGTCGTTGTTGTCGCCCAATAAAAAGCGCGATCGAAACATCATCATGCCCAAATCTTTTTTAGCTGTAAGGACAATCTCCCCCGTGAACTCATCGTAGCGACCATGAAAGTATTCGTTATTTCCTACAAGCTTATAAAGTGGAATCATTTTTCGCTGCTGGCCGATGTTGGTGAATGTCACGCAAATGGGGTAGCGTGAGAATTCGTCGAAATCTGTGTTGGCCTTAACCACTTGATTGCCGATAAGCTCTGGCCAAGACTCCACGCGCTTCCAAACATACTCGGTGAACCAATAGCGCACGCTTTTCCAGCCCCAGCTGCCAACCGCCAAGGTCGTTCCATTGCGATCGATATCCCGGATGGTGAAGTTGGAGTCAGTAGTGAGTGCCGACATAAAATTTGAATAGCGTTTTTCGGTGAGTTGCTCTTTATTGAGGTACGTTTCGTACTCTTTGTGGCCGTAGCGAAGCAATGTGCCAAACGCCGGAATAATGCGGATGGTGTGGTCTTTGTCGATGGTCGTACTCAGTGAACCCTCTTCCTCGCCTGCGGCCACGCGCACCAGCATCACACTGGGATCCTCCATGCGCGGCTTCAGCGACATCATCACGTCGATCGTGGCCTCCTCGGGTGCTGTGGTGTTGTCCATTTGAATGTTGCGATTGTCCACCTTAGCGAGGAGGTTCGCTACGATCTCCACGCTTATTTTTTCGTCGTCGCTACCCGTTTTGTCGTCTGAGGAGTTGTCGCTAGAATCGGTGATCGATTTGGATTGCAGATCGATTTGTGAAATCACCTTGTTCAATACTTCTTCAGCGGCCTTTTGAAAGAATTCTTCCGAACTGCTTTGCGTTTGAATGTTGATTTGAGTTTTAGAAATAGCCACTTTAATGGCGGCGTTGATTTCTGCGCGAGTCATCATCTTTGCGCCGCTGGCGGCGAGTTTGAAGTTCATCGCAAGCTCTGAGGTGCTGAATTCAATTTTGATCGAACCATCGCGGCTACGGCCTTTGAACTTCATTTTGATTTTTGCTTGAACGCTTTGATCATTGCTCAAAGCTTCGAAGAGGGAGATCTTTTCTTTTTCGGTGATGGGAAGTGCGATGGTGAAGGATTGGTCGGCATAGGTGGTGACGTCGGCATCTTTGCCAATTTTTACAGTCTCTGCGGCATAGTCGGGCACTGTGACTTCAAACGATGTCAATGGCATGTCGGTGATGGTCTCGATGGGAGAGTCGGGATGATTTTTGTTGTACGAGTTTTTAACTGCAGCAAACGTGCACGATTGGGCGCGCGAGGCATCAAAAGGTGCGAGCTTGTCCTTCATGCTCATCTCATCACGCGGGAAAAAAATATTGAACTTGAACAGATATTTTTTATCGCTCCCCTCGGGCGCATTGTGATTGGGAACGACGGATCCCACCTCTTCGTTATTTTCGTTGATCTCGGGCACGACAATCGGCACCGCATACACCACACCTTTGAATTGCTGACTGCTGGTAAAAAAAATGCGATTGCAATTGAGGGACGCATCGGGGGACAGGTAATCCAGTTGAACGGCTTCCACACTGGCGGCATGTGCGGTGGGGAAAACACCAATGGCCGAGAGGACACCAACAAGTAAACCTTTAAGTACAACTTTCATGAATGCTCCTGATATTGACACGTCTTTTTTTAAAAGAACGCTGAAAATACTATAGAGGGGGTATTTATTAAATGGGCGCTCCCCAAAGGTGTAAGCTTTTTAGGTACGACTAATTTCTGTTGATTCCAATCTGGGTCTCCTCGTGAGTGGCATGGTAAATGCTCAAATTTAGAGCATCTGGGGGATTGGTCTTGACCCGTATGGGGGGATCTAATACCCCCATGTCATGGGGACAGAAAAGCGCAAAGAGCTCACGCCGCTCATGCAACAGTACTGGGATATCAAAGCGGCTCATCAGGATAAAATTCTACTTTTCCGCATGGGCGATTTCTTTGAAATCTTTTGCGAAGACGCGCAGATTGCAGCGCCGATTCTAGGAATCACCCTCACATCACGGAATAAAAAATCGGGCGACTCCACTCCGATGTGTGGAGTGCCCCACCACAGTATTGCAACTCCGATCAATAAGCTCCTGTCGCTGGGTTACAAGATTGCAATTTGCGATCAAATTGAGGAGGCATCACAGGCCAAGGGGCTTGTGAAACGCGCGGTCACTCGCATCCTCACTCCTGGCATGGTCTACGATCCCGACACCCTCGATTCCGCTGTGTCCAATTACATTTGTAGCCGCGATGCCCAGACTCTCGCATTTTTGGAGCCTACGACCGGCGAGATTTTTTATTACAAAGTGAAAAGCGAATCGGACGCCAGTAAAATTTTGGGCGCGCTCGCGCCAGTAGAGATGATCTTGAGTGCGGGCCCCGCCGAGCCACTGAAGACGTCCGCGGAGGCGTCAAACCTCGCGATTTCGGCATCTCCAGTTGGCACTCACGGCATGGTCCACACGGTGCACACGGCACTCGACACCAACTACGCCGGCCCCGAAAGTGTACAGCGTCTGGTGAGTTACGCACAGGCCATGCAAGGGAGCGACATTTGCAAAACACTCCTGCCGCTCGAAGAGCGCGAATTCCGCGACCGCATGACAGTGGGTCAGGATGTGTTTCGACACCTGGAAATTTTTAAAACCTACAGCGGGGATCTCAAAGGTTCGCTCTTTTACGAGATGAATGCTTGCGCCACCGCGGGTGGGAGCCGACTGTTGCGCGGTTGGCTTACATTTCCGCTCGCCAGCGAAGCGCAAATACACAAACGTTTAGACATTATCGACCTGTGGATCCAAAACGCCGGGGGACTCAAACAGATTCGCGGACTTCTGCGCGGCATAGGCGATCTGGAACGAAAGATCGGGAAGATCTCCCATCCCAACACCCACCCGAGAGATTTTCTCACGCTACAGAGTCAGCTCGAATACCTTGAAGGCATTCTTCAATTTTATCCGCACCGAGCGGAGGATATTGAACGCGTGCGTTTTTGGAAAAATGAAATTGAACGGACCATAGAGGCCGAAGTGCCGCAAAACTTTCGCGACGGTGGATTTGTTAAAAAATCCGTATCGCGGGATTTGGACGAACTGATCGATCTTTCGACCAATAGTCAAAAGCGCGTGCTCGAGCTCGAGGCCCGCGAACGTGAGCTCACGCAAATCAGCAGTCTCAAAATCCGCTACAACAATGTTTTCGGCTATTACATTGAGGTCACCAACACCCACACTCAAAAAGTTCCACTGGCTCGCTACCAGCGCAAACAAACGCTCGCCAATGCGGAACGCTACACCACCGACGAACTGGTGGAGCTCGAACGCAAGGTGATCACCGCAAAAACGCGGCGAGCGGAACTGGAGATGGAAATATACAATGATCTTAAAACGCGTCTCCTCTCCGAAGCGCAGTGGTTTTTAAAATTGGCCTTTTTTATAAGTGAGGTGGATACACTCACGGCGCTCGCATGGATTGCCATCGAGCGCAACTACACGCGGCCGCAGTTCACCAGCGATGGCCATATCGAGCTTTTGGCCTGTCGCCATCCGGTTGTGGAGCGCACCACACCCTTTGTAGCCAATGATTTTATTCTCAAAAAATCAGAGTGTTTGCTTCTCACAGGGCCAAACATGGCCGGCAAGAGCACGCTCATGCGCCAGGTGGCGGTGATTGCGCTAATGGCGCAAGTGGGATCATTTGTTCCGGCGCGCCAGGCGCGCGTCCCATTATTTGATCGCATCTTCACACGTATTGGCGCCAGCGATTCTCTCACCGAAGGGCTTTCCACGTTTATGGTAGAAATGAAGGAAACGGCCGTGATGGTTCGAGAATCCACCGAAAATTCATTGGTGGTGCTTGATGAGGTGGGGCGTGGCACTTCGACCTACGACGGCTTGAGTCTGGCTCAGTCGATCCTCGAATATCTGACGCAAAAAAAACGCCCGATGGTTTTATTCGCCACCCACTATCACGAACTGACCCATTTGGCGAAAAACACGCCGACCATTCACAATGCGCACATGTCCATCGCCCAGGATCGCGAACAGTTGCGTTTTTTGTACACGTTGACGATGGGTGCGGCAGGAAAGTCTTACGGTGTGCAGGTGGCAAAACTCGCGGGTCTGCCTAAAGAAGTCACACTCCGCGCAGAGAAGCTCTTAAACAGTCTTGAGAATGGTGCCTCCACGGTGGATTCCGGCCAGCTGGATCTTTGGGCGCAGTCCATGGCCGAGGAGATCGAAGACGCCAAAGCGGACGTGCCCGAGCGGCACCGAGAGCTGCTCGTGGAGCTTAAAAGTTTTTCGATTCAGGGCATGACTCCGCTTGAGGCATTGAATAAGATAGCTCAGTGGCAACAAGAACTTTCCTGAGTCGTGCGGATCTAGAAAAAGCGTCTTCGCTTTTGCTCCCACCATTGGAACTGCCCACCGACGACATGTGGGCGGGACAAAATTTTCCAGCACACGATTTTTCGACCTGGCTTTCGGTAAATATAGAAGCACAGTTACGCCAGCTTCCCCATTGGTTAAAGGCTCAACCCATTGCTATTGGGACGTGGGGGCGGGGAGAGTTGGCTCCTGCATCGGATCTGGATGTGGTGTTTTGTGGAAGCGAGGCCGATGTCACGGCCCTTCTCGAAGAACTCAAAACGAGCAATATTGAACTCAAATACCGTTTTGCCAAAAATAAACAGGATTGGGCTGAGGGTTCAAATATTTTTGAGGTCAATGCGCTCTTTGCGGGACAGCCGTTCACGCGCGAGGCCGGCGAAGCGCTCGCCGAGCAAAAACAAAAAATTTTGAGCAAGCGCAAAAGCTTTCGCAAAACGCTGTTGCGCGAGTTCGAAAAAGAGCGAAAAAAACGCAATCACCGCTACGACTCTATCGCTAATTACCTCGAGCCGCAGATCAAATTTGGTCCCGGAGGTCTGCGCGACATCCAGCAAGCGCTCATGATCGCCGAGTGGTACAGCGAACTATTGGGACCTCTTGAGGCGACTGTCGAGTCGCTCAAGTTGATCAAAGGGTATCTGATAACCATTCGTCAAAAGCTCCATTTGCTCGGATACTCGGATGTGTTGGTGGCGCAGTCGCAAAAGGATCTTGCTCAGTGGTTTGGTTATCCCAGTTCGGCGGAGTTTATGCGCGAGCTGCAAAAGATACTATTTAAAGTGAGTTTTTACTGCGATTTGATCTTTGAAGTGTGCACACGCGGCAAGGTGTTTGAGGCGCCCACATTCCAAAATTCAAAAGCTCTATTTAAGGCTCTCAAAACTCATCCGAATCTAACCACCCAGTTTGCCGCCACTCAGTTTAAAAAGTCTAAGGATCTGGCCTATAACAAGGAATTTAAAAACATTATGTCCATGGCCTCGAGCGATACCACCATCGCGGCATTGTTTCGTTCGCGGAGTGTTTCAAAAATTCTCCCGGAGTTTAAAAAAATTGAGGGTGTGGTTCAGCACGATCAATACCACCGTTTTACTGTGGATGCCCATATTCTTCAGGCGGTGCGCAAGGTGCGTGAGTTTTACAAAAAACCCAAAGGCTTGGGAAAGCTCAAAGCGCTCACCAAAAATTTTAATGATTTCGATTGGCAGGTTTTACTGTGGACGGCGCTCTATCATGACATGGGTAAGGGGCGCGCCAAAGACCATTCGCTTGAAGGCAAGAACATCGTCGAGAAAGATTTCGAAAAGCTGGGGCTCGCTAGAAATTTAATGACCGAAGTGTCGTGGATGGTGGAGCAGCATCTCCTCCTTTCGACTGCGGCATTTCGGCAGGATCCGCACTCTCCAGAGGTGTGGCGCCTGCTGGTGGATCGCTTCGCTCACGGCGAACGGCTACGTCGACTTGCGCTCTTTACCGCTGCAGATATTCAAGCGACCAACCCGGATGCGTGGACAGCATGGAAGGAAAAGCTTTTAAGTGGGCTTGTTGAAGCCATGGAAACTCCGCAGAGCGAGCGTCGCTTGGAGTTAAAAACTCTATTTGCGAAACATAAGATTTCGCAGGCACTTCTTGAAAAACTCGACAGCGGGTTGATCAACTCGGTATCTACCGCCGCCTTGGTAAAGGATCTAAAAAGTTTACGTTCGGCAAAAGAACCAAGTGTTGCGGTGATAAAAAGTGTCGGTGGTTTTTGGGTGCGGTTTTTCGATCCCCAGGACCGCGAAGGATTATTCTTGGAATATGTCACCCGATTGTGGCAGTCGGGAATGGTGATCGACCACGCCTACGTGCAAACCATAGATGGTTTTGGTGTTTACGATTGGTTCCAGGTGCGCACGGCCATGAAGCTTGCGGCCGTGCATAAAATGCTCGAGCGACCGACCAAAAATATGAAAACCCCCGATGTGCGATTCTTAGATGTGGCACTGGTTTCCGAGTCGGGCAGCGAGTGGGTGTACTCGTTCCGTGGACTTGATAAAAAAGGTGTATTGCTGGCGGCGGCAGAGGCGCTTCACTCGTCGGGAATGCAGATTCATTGGGCGAAAATTCACACATGGGGCCGGCAGATAGAGGATATCTTTGCGGTGAGTCCACTGCCACACGCCACGGCTGTGGACGTGCTCAAAAAGTTCAAGGATCGCTTGATGGTCTCTGAACTCGACGCCACCAAGGTGTGAGTATCCAAGTGGGGAATTGCGCAAATTTTCCTAAAATCTTAAATGGATTTTCGGGTCTAAAGGTGGATTAAAAGCCTGGATGAAAAGGCTGGCGAGGCCGACCAAAGCAGTAAATTTGTTTGGCCCAAAATCTGGTCTTTTCCGCTGTGGTCGCAGGGGACACGGGATTTGCAAAAAAGGAAAACGTGTTGCTAACCTGCTGAGATTGCAGCGCTTTGACCAAGTGAGTCTAGTTTCATTTTTTGGTGCTTGATAAATATTTCTAGAATTGTAAGACTTTAATAGAGGTGAGTGCACAAGGGATGAGTACTCACCACGAGAAATCGAAACAATTTTAACGGAGGGAGCAAGGATGCTCAGAGATGTCCTTATACAAAAAGGTTTGTCAAACCGTGAAGCGGAAGTCGCGGAACTCGTTTCAAAAGGGCTTTCCAACAAGGAAGTTGCGAATCAATTATTCGTTACCGAAAAGACGGTAAAGTTTCACTTAACAAATATCTACAAAAAGATGAGCGTGAAGTCTCGCGCACAACTTATCGTATGGTGTTTGCCACACATGAGCTTCGTAGAAAGCACTACTGGCAACCAAACAGGCATTCAAACGTCTGCAGGTGCCGGCAACTCCTCCGAAATCGATACCATCCCGCTCGGCAATTCTCCAATCGCCGGTTACAAGGGTTAGTAGTTTAATGTGAAGATGGAAGCGCGCAAAGTTTCTGAGTCGCAAGTCGTGATGACAGAACTTGTGCTTCCATCGCACACCAATGCTCTCGGCAGCATTTTTGGTGGCACGGTGATGTCCTGGGTGGATATCGCCGCTGCTATTTGTGCTCAACGCCATTCGCGCAAAGTTGTAGTTACAGCTCACATCGATGAGATCAGATTCGTCGCTCCTGTGTACACGGGATGGGTTATAAATCTTAAAGCCAGTGTCAATCAAGTCGGTACAACATCTATGGAAATCGGTGTTAGGGTCGATGCGGAGAATCCGCAAACGGGCGAGATGTTTCATACAGCCTCAGCCTACCTCACCTTCGTTGCTTTAGACTCTCATGGTAAGCCTACGTCTGTAGCGCCTCTCATCCTCGAGACAGTTGAGGATAAGCGCCGTCACGAGGCCGCTGTCTCAAGACGAAACATGCGCTTGCAGAAACGCCAGAAAACCAAGTAAAATCAAAGTAGTGGTACGTTCTTCCCGATTACTAAAATCCATATCAGGATTTAGCCTCATCGAACTCGTTGTGGCCATGGCTGTGTCTATTATTGTTTCCGGCGTGGCGGTTTTAGCATTCGTAATGACCATGGAAACCTACACGCGTATGGTTCGTCAGTACGAAGCAGAAACAGAAATGGTTTCTGCGATCATGGGCATTCGCGCGGCGCTGAGCACAGCGGTGAACGTGAACTTCTGCGGGGACAATTCGAGCGGTGCTGCCAATAACTATACAGCGCGTGTGCCGACTCCCGCCAATGTCACTCTTGGCTGTGTGTACACCGGTAATTTCACTTCGGGTGTGGCGGAGAGCAGTGCGTATCTCGTTGCCATGGTCGTCAAAGACATGAACTCCGATTACAACCGGAGCAAATTGGTCGGTTCGGCCGTGTATTACCAAACGCCTTGGGACGATATTGATAGTCGTCAGTCGGGTGCCATTTACATCGATCAAGAGGCGATCGACGTGAGCCCCGCTGTTTACACTGCAGGATGGACGAAGCTCTCACCTGTGAACGCGCCGTTTATGTACACGCGGCTTGTAGGCTTTCGCGCCTTTGACGCGCGCTCATTCACCACCACCAACAACTTCGGAGCTGTTGCCAACTTTCCGATCCAGTCCATCACCTACGCATTGACCATGCGCTATTTCACTAAAGGAAAAGCCACGGATTTTCGCTGGTTTCCTTCGGCGAATATGGCGCCGTATAGAAGTAGTGCTGGTTCCTATTACGATTTAACAAAAGAATTCAAAGTGACCTTCGCCAACAATGCCTTTAATCGTTCGCGGTTTTTATCGCCGCGACCTTATGGAAATATGCATCTGTTTAAACATGCGGCGGGCCACAGCAGGAAGAACTGATTATGCAAAGACTAAAAGCTCTCTTAAATAATCGAAGTGGTGGAACGCTTTTGATCACGGTGGTCTCCTTGTCTCTGATGATTCTGCTTTTGATGTCGGCCGCCACAGTGAAGCTTGCCGAAGTGGCTCGCGTTGCCGCCCGCGCCAATGAACAGTTGCGCTATATCAATGCCATGGAAGACTTAGCTCAAGCACTGGCACGGGCGCGGATTCTCGGAGCGGCGGTGGATCCTGTTACAAGTTTGCCGGTAAATTGTCCCGCCAACACGACAGCAGACACCTCTTCGGGCCTCAGACTGTGTGTTCCCGTAACTGGGAGTGGTGGCGGCGCGGGCGTTACAGGAATTTGTGTGGACCTCGATCAGGCAGCTATCACCACCCACGATCGCTACTGTATCCATTCGTTGTCGGTGCCGGCGGCGGTGACCAATAATGCCGAGGCACCGTTTAAGTCACAAGTGGCACAAATAAAGAGTTTCGGCGACAAACTCAAGACATGGGCAAGCGAGATGTTTCAGATTTCAAAATCTCACGCTCAATGTGCCTGGTATGGGTGCGGCGCTGTGGGGAACACCGGACAAGCTACGCCGAGCGCCTATGCCGCGCCCACGGCAATGACGTTTGCAGGGCCATTCAATGTGCTACCCACGGGCACGGCGGTGGAGAAGACACCCAGTGCTACGTGGACTGCGCGTAACAATACGGAACCGTGGTCGCCAACCCTCGATGACTGGGTATCGACCAATGAAATCTATTTGCCGGCCTGTGATGCTGCCAATCAGTACTGGATCGGCTGCATGCGCTGCGATTATTCGGGTGTTACGTGTTTAAAGATGCGCGTGTGCCCGCCAAAAACTGCGTCCTGTGCGTCACCGTATGAGCAGACTATAGCGATATGGTAATAAAAAAAGCCAGCGTGGGGGAACACTGGCTTTACGGGGCAATTGGTTTTAGGGAGAGTCGCTCGTTACAAACTCAAGTTATCGTAAAACCAAATCTTTGAGCATTTTGCGGTTAGATCTTGAGACCTGGAGCTTTTGCCCGTTGGTCATCACCGCCGCCATGTTGTCGCCTTCGATCACTTCTTTAATGCGTTTCATGTTTAAAATGGCATTACGATGCACTTGGCGGAAAATCTCGGGATCGAGCTTTGGCGCTAAATCCTTGAGTGGTTCGTTGTGAATGTACTCAAAGGTTTCGGTGCAAATGTAAGTGTAATGATTTTCGCTGCGGAAATAAATCACGTCTTCCACATTGATCAACGTGTTTTTTGTCCCACGCTTAACGACGATTTTTCCAAGGTACATATTCTTTTTGACCAAGGAATCTTTTAAGTTTCCCAAGTCGTTCGCTAACTGCGCTGACGACTTTTTGATGCACTTGTCGAGGGCTTGGTTAAAACGTTCCTGGGTGAAGGGTTTAAGGATGTAGTCAATGGCGTTTTTTTCAAACGCACTCACCGCATACTCACTGTAGGCAGTTTGAAAGATCAGGTGAAAGTTGGGGTTACTCAGCGCGCTGATAAGATCCATGCCGTTCATCTCTGGCATTTCGATGTCGAGAAAAACGATGTTGGGTTTTTGTGTTTCGATAATGTCTAACGCCTGCAAGCCATTTTCGGCTTCGAGGATTTCGTAACCGGCATTGCGGTCCTCGAGAAACCTTCTGATTTTTTTGCGGGCCAAATCTTCGTCATCAACAATCAGTACTTTATTCATGAGTACTCCCTTCTTTTGGAACTCTGAAACTAACATACGTCTTTTTATCGTCGGAATAAATACGGAAGCCGTGTGAACGGCCGTAAAACAACTCCAGGCGGTTTTTAGTGTTTTGCAAACCGGTTCCTTGGTGGCGATGAGGTGCGCGGTTGAGCACCGCCGACGTGTCACCTTTGAACGTCTCGCCGGTGTTGGACACGGTGATCTCGTACATATTATCGATGGGTTGAAGAGTGAGTTCTATATCACCACCTTCTTGGCGCGGAGAAATGCCGTGCTTGATAGCGTTTTCCACCAGCGTCTGCAGGATGAGGCTTGGTACAGCCACTTCGAAATACTCCGCACCTATCTCGCTTTTAAAGCGGATGCGCTCGCCAAAGCGTATTTTTTGAATTTGGATGTATTTTTTAAGAATAGATATTTCAGAACCCAAATTGGAAAAATTGCTTTTGGAGTTAGAGAGGATTTCTCGGTAAAGGTCGGCCAGTTGTTGGGTTACGCTGCAGGCCAGATCAGGGTCCACATAGATAAGTTCGGAGAGCACATTTAATGAATTAAAAAGAAAATGCGGCTGCATCTGCGTTTCGAGCAGGTTGTACTGGGCCTCGGCCTGTGCGAGCCGCGATTGCAGCGCAATTTCTTTAGCTTGCCGCATTTCAAAAATGAGACGGGCGATGACGGCAGCCGGAATCGATACGGAAAGTGTAACAAACAAATAATTGATATCGTAATTTTGGTAGAGAATCGGACGGGCGATCAGATAAAACTGAGCGTTGGTGGCAACAAAGAAAGCGAGGAACAGCTTAACAAACTCAAGTCCAAAGCGCAGAGAGTTGTTTTTTGTACGTATGCCCCACTGTTTGTCCATGAGATCTAAAAGCTGATACACAAAATAAATGCAGATGATAAAAAACAAAGCGGTGAGTAGATTGATCGTCTGGAGCATGAGTATGCGCGCCGCCAAATGAATCAATAACAATATGCCGCCGCCAGCGAATCCCGAGACCAGCAAAATAATGTAGTTGATCTGGCTCTGCATGGCCGGGTTGTGCACGAGAGTTTGCGAATAGTTTTTATCGTAAGCCTCTTCGGGCTCTTTTTGTTTTTTAAGTTTGAGCTCGTAAAGAATGCGTGCGATCACGGCAGCGGGGAGTGCCAGGAAAAAAGTGACATAGAGGTAATTGGGCTGGGAATTCTGGTCCAGTATGGGGCGCGAGATCAAATAGTACTGAAGAGCCGCAGTGATCAGCATGGCCAAAAACAATTTTCCAAACTCTAAAAGGTAGAGGAGCTTTTTGCCGCGATCCTTGTCGTAGAGCGGATAAAATAAAATATCGAGCACCTGATACATAAAGAAAATATTGAGCAAGTTCTGAAGTATCGAGAGCATGGAGATGGTGTACTGGCTCACATCGCGATAAATCAGATAAATGGCCACCAAGGTGAGGCCACTACCGAGGCCCGAGAGGACAATGTTGTTGATCTTGTTTTGGTGGCGGGCAAGAACCTGTTCCATAAGCTACAAATACCTGAATTTATTAGCAATAGACAAGCTCTTCCGACTGAATGGCAGCCGCCCGCGACCTTGCGGCCAAAGGGCACGGCTCGGCGCCGTCATAAACCGTTTAAAAGGTGCAGGGAGCGATGTCGTGGGTGACGTAGGCTTCTTCTTCCTCGATGCCGTCATCCAGCATTTTGCCGTTGAAGACGGTCACGCGAATGATTGCGCCGTCGATTTCGTGGGACTGGTAATCCTCGGTGTCGAAATCAAAAAGGACACCTTCATCTTTAAGCATCATCAGCTCGTCTGCGGCAACGAGGGCATCGGCGTTTTTGTAGCACAATTGATAGAGGGCGGTGGTTTTTTCCCAGATTTCAGTGTTCGGTGCCGTGTAGAGATCCACAACACCTTTTTGCTCATCCATGTTGAAGAGGATTTCAGTGGACGCAAACGCGGGTGCCATAAAAAGAACGGACACAGTGGCGAAGAACAGTTGTTTCATAAAAACTCCTTGATACCGAAAAGCTCTAGCACCTCTGCGTGGGCACGTCGGCATTTAAGTTGGCGAATGGCGGACTTGGAAAATCTTTCTCTCGTGGGCATACCGCGTCCAGAGGGTTTTTCACGGTAGCGCCATAGAGGTGGATAGGGTGTTGAGGATGGGTTACTTGGATCACAACCACCAACCTTAAAGGGGAAAAGTATGAAATTTCTATTCGCACTCATCACATTGGTTTCTGCAAACGTCATGGCCGACATCGACCAGGTAAAAATAGATTACGATGCGTGTGCTTATGAAGCCATTACAACTCAGGAGCAGATTGGCTGTGCGTCCACTGCATACGCCGATGCCGATATCGAGTTGAACGCTGTTTACAAAACAATCAACGCCAACCTCGACGTTAAAAACAAAGGCGATAAAAACGTAAAAGATGCATTGCTCGAAGCTCAGCGCGCGTGGATCAAATTCCGCGATACAAATTGTGCGGCTTACGGCACAACAGCCTACGGCGGCACAGCGGGCGGCGTTTACACGTACAGCTGTCTTGCCAACATGACCATCGCTCGCACCATTGAACTGCGCGACGTTTATTTGTTTGATATGTAGTTTGCGGTAGCGATCGAACTACTCCAACGGGACGAAGTGCAGCTTATTAATACAGCTGCACTTTTTTATGGCAAGAACAGCCCCTCTTGTGGATTTCGTTGTGGGCCTTAGATACACACTCTAAAAAACTCATTCTAAAAAACTTCAACCCATTCTTTAAAGTACTTGGCTAAAAACCGCGCACTGCAGTCATCCTGCGTTATAACCGTATCGCATTGATTTCGCGGGCGTTTGCATTTGTAATTTCATTTAAACCTTTTCAACAAGGTCAACCAACAAAGGAGATGAAGGTGAAAAAATTTATCATCGTCCTCGTGGCTACGCTTTCTTTAAGCGTTGCTCATGCAGGAGAAAAAAAGACAGGTGGACTCGTTAATTCTAACGCCACTCAAAAAGGCTACGGACTCGCAGGTTGCGGACTTGGTTCTATTCTATTTGGACCAAAACCAGGTGGCATCCAGATCGTTGCTGCGACAACCAACGGTACTTCTGGCAACCAAACTTTCGGTATCACATTCGGTACTCTGAACTGTGAATTCACAGAAGCAGGCGTGCAAGCGGCTGTATACCTGGAGAACAACCGCGAAGTTATGGCTAAAGAAGCCGCTCGTGGCGAAGGCGAAACACTTGTTGGTCTTGCCAACATCCTTAAGTGTTCGAACCAAGAGGCTTTCAACAAAAACGTACAGTCCAACTTCGAAAAGATCTTTGTTGAGAGCAGCAATGCTTACAACAACATCAGAAGCTTGAACGAAGTGATCAGCAACGATCAAACTTTAAAATCAACTTGCGGTAGCGCAGTTTAATTGAGGGAGACTACAATGAAATATATCATTTTATCACTAATTTCTGTGTTCGCCTTCAGTGCGCAAGCGAAAGGTATCGGTCAAGCAGGTTGCGGCCTTGGTAACCAAATCCTTGGTTCTGAGCCAGGCGCGATTCAAATCGTAGGTGCAACAACGAACGGTTTCTACGGCAACCAAACGTTTGGTATCACATCTGGTACTTCAAACTGTGTGGACGGCGCTATGGGTGCAGCTCTTGAGAACTTCATCGAAGCCAATCAAGTAGCTTTGAACAACGATATTTCCCGTGGGAACGGCGAGACTGTTGCTACTATGAACCGCATGCTTTCTTGTGCTAATGGCGACGTAGCGAACCGCGCACTTAAGAATTCTTACGAGCAAATCTCCAGCCAAAAAACAGCTGGCGAGATGGCGACAGTTATTAAGCAAACTTTGCGTCAAGAGCCAAAAGCGGGCTGTCAGTCCGTTTAGTTTTTAACGAGTTTCGCAGTAGGCGAAACTCGTTAAAAAGCAATTTGGATTCTTGTTGTCTCGCAAGAGAGAATGAGTAATAAAAGGACTCTATGTTTAGAGTCCTTTTGTTTTTTTTAGGTGTGTGTCTCGTCGGCGCGCAAAGCGCGACTGCGGAACCTCCATCACCAGCTACCTCGACAGCACCCAGCGCTGCCACTCCTGCGCACTCCGCAAAAGAAAACAAGCAGCCCTCGCCATCTTCTACAAGCCAACCCAAAGCCTCGCATCCAGCAACCCTCGAAAGAGCTCTAGCGCAAGCGCAGAGCGAGCAAGTGCATCTCACAAGAGAATGGATCAACCTCGGCCACTACAAAAAATTCCCCTGGGGCTGGCAGAGCGAAGCCGACGGCCTGTCCTTCTTCCTAAGCCCCAACGGCCAAACAGATCCCCAAGCGGAACTGGAAGCCACTCTCAAAGGCTTTTTCAGCACCGAGCTTCGCCACTTCGAAAAAGAAAAATTCCCCTCCCAATCCGCTCGCTGCCAGTTCCCGGCGCGCTGGTTATTTCTCTCTAAACGACTCAGTATTAAAGATTCCGATCTTCCACCACAACCCTGCACGGAATATGTGGAGTTCAAAACGCGCGTGGCTGCAAAGTCGGCAACATTGATATTTGCCTCCTACAATATCGACAATCCCTCGTCGGCCTTTGGCCATACCCTCCTGCGCCTCAATCGCGCCGCTCACGGCGAATCCAAGCGTGTTTCGCTGCTCGATATTGGCGTGAACTACGCCGCCAACCCATGGACCACTAACCCGTTCCTTTATGGCGCCCTTGGGCTCTCGGGGTTCTTCCCCGGCACCTACGCGGCCATGCAGTATTACTACAAAGTGCGTGAATATAGTGATTTCGATTCTCGCGATCTGTGGGAGTACAATCTGAGCCTCAATCAAGACGAAGTCGATGTGATGGTGGCGCACATTTGGGAATTGGGATTCACTTACTTTAACTACTATTTCTTTACGTCGAACTGCTCGTACCACATGGTGACTCTTCTCGATGTGGCAGCACCCCGATTGCATCTAGTCGACCGCTTGTCATTTTGGGTAGTGCCGGCCGATACCATAAAAGTTACCTGGCAAACTCCAGAGCTTGTGCGCGACGTGGTTTACCGGCCATCGCTCAACAAACAGTATCTGGCACGCCTGGCGAAGCTGACAACCCCGCAGGAGCAAGCGGCGTACAAACAGTTGCAGGACACCAAGGATCCCAAATCGCTGCCTGTAGACGTCAATGACGACGCCAAAGCGCGCGTCCTTGATACGGTGATTGATCGCTTCGACATGGATCATTTTTTCGATTTGGCTCAAGAAAATTCGAAAGCACGCCCCGCTAAAGACAAACTCCTCATCGCGCGCAGCAAACTTCCGACGACGGAGGAGTTGGTGCTTCCAGCGGAGAACGACGATCGCCCGCACATAGCTCACGATTCCATGCGGTTGAGCTACTCCCAGTTGATCAATCCCCAGGGCCAACAGGGCTTCGAAGTGACGCAGCGATTTGCGCTACATGATTTAGCCGATCCAGTGGACGGATATCCAAAGACCGCGAAAATTGAGTTTTTTAAATTTACCGTCAATGGCTCCTACGAGGAGAATGACATTTATGTGCGCAACATTGATATTTTGAGCGTGCAGACTATTCAACCGCTATCAACCATGGAAAAACCGTACACCTGGAAAGCGCGTTTGGGATTCGATCGTGTGCTTGATGAGCGCTGTTGGTCGGGATGTCTTTCGGGAACCGCCGAAGGTTCGGTGGGTTATACGTTTCCTATCTGGGCTAAGCGCATTTTATTTTATACTTTACTGCAAACCCACGTGCGCACTTCACCCAAATTTGAAGACGACAAATTCACTCTCGAAGGCGGTCCTCAGGTGGGTCTACGCGCGATCATCAACAATTCCCTCATTCTCCACGCCGAGAGCGGCTGGCAGTGGGGTATAGGTATCGGCCAACAGATCTCCACCACCGAGGCCCATCTACGCTGGTCGCCGATTTACAATTGGTCGGTGGACGCCGGATATCGCTATCAATTTTTCGAACAAAACTACATGGCCTCCATCCACTACTATTTTTAGGCAAAAAAGCAAAAAAGCGCGCCCCCCTTTTTTGTAGCGATTGTGCGTTATAGGATGTTGAAAAGATGCTTTGGGATAGGATGAATAAAATAAAGATGTGCACTCGCTTTAAAATTCATTTTCAACTTTTGGTTATTGCCGTGGCCACCATGTCGGTACTTGGGTGCTCCAGTCTTTATTACTTCCCCACTAAAAATTTGTACTACGTGAATCCGCAAAAACTAAAACCCACTCCGGAAGTGATTTCATTTAAAGGTTCAGATGGCACTGTTCTTGAGGGCTGGTACTTTAAAACTGAGCAGCAAAAACCCAAGGGCTTGATCCTTCATTTTCACGGTAACGCGCAAAACGTTTCCACCCACTTTATGTTTTTATGGCGGGTAGTGGACTTAGGTTATGACTATTTTGTTTTTGATTACCGTGGATTTGGCAATTCACAAGGCGTCGCCACACCTAAAGGTGTCGTGAGCGATGGCGTTTCTGCCATCGAGTGGTCACAGGGCAAGATGAAAGAACGTGGCATTGAGTCGCTCACCGTTTTTTGCCAAAGTTTGGGCGGCGCTATCTGCGCCAAATCCCTATCGCTCAAACCAGAGCTGACAGTGGATAATCTTGTCATAGATTCCAGTTTTCCATCTTACCGATCTGTAGCACGCAGTGTGGCCCAGTCGAGCTGGGTGCTGTGGTTATTGCAACCTGTGGCGTGGCTCATCGTCGACAACAGTGAATCCCCTCAAGATGTGTTTCCAAAGCTCAAAGCCAAGCGCTTTTTGGTGATTCACGGGGACAACGACCGGGTGGTGGCGTTTCGTCACGGTGAGCGAATTTTTAGCTTATTGCCCGAGCCTAAAGAATTTTGGCGCATTCCTGAGGGGCAACATACCGATTTTCTATTTACCGATGAAGGCCGCTACCGGATCAAGTTTTATGCGTGGTTGGAAAAATAAAAAACTCAAATCTCTTTTAATTGGCGAACGAAAGGCGGCCGTGCTCTTGATCGAACGCCATCGGCGCTAAATAAACGTCGCGTTTACCATCTGGTGTTGGAATCCAAGACGCTTTTTCAATGCCGTGAAAGAGCATCCACAATTGCTCATCTTCTACAAAAAAAGCAGCGCGAGCGGGCCCCCACGTCATGGGAATTTGCTTATTTATTACCGTAGCAAAATTTTTTAAGTCGTTGCCCTTGGAATTTAAGTACGGTTTGTAAGGGCCGGTGAGTTTTTTACTCCAAGCGAGATGAATTCCGTAGTGGTCGCTAAAATAATCACCGGCGCTAAAGGAGAGCAAATAGCCGTCGGCAAACTTTAATACGCGCGGTCCTTCAATGAGCAGCGTTCCATCTTCACGCACTGAGTGGGTCCAAGGTGCGCTGGGAATTTTTAGGATTGCGACTTCTTTTCCGACGAGACCTTCACTGTGATTCAGCCTGCGCGCAAATAATTCCGTTTTATAGGGGCGACCATGGCGCTCCTCACTCACGCGCTCATAGAACATCCATCGCCGGTCTTTATCGTCCACAACAACGTGATGGCCATAATTGTGCCCCAGCCATTGAGGTTGAGTAGGAAGTTTGCCAAAGACCGGGTTGGCCCGCATGACCCACCTGTCGTTGCGCCAATCAAATGCAAATGTGCGCCGCGACCAATGGTCTTCGGGCCAGAAGGCGTTGGACTCGTTGGGTCTTGGACTCATTACTCCTGCGTAGAGGATAGGTTGGCCATCATGATATTCCACTGTTGGATCCCAGGCATCCTCGCCGGAGAGGAGCTCATCTAAAAGTGTGAAACCATCGTGGTGAGCAATCACCAAGCGCTCGTGCCGGGGAGGCGCACCTTCTAAAAATTTGTTTTTTGCAGAGCGGGTACTATCACTCGTCCATATGAGAACGTCGCCACCGGTTGTGTAGACTCGCACGTGGCTGGAATCAGAAAAGTCCGGTGTACTGGGATCACCAAAATCGCGCTCCATAGGAAACCCGGGCGTGCCGGTGAGGCGGTATACAGACGAGCTCGCAGCGCCACTCCACAGACAAAACGCAATTAGAAAAACCATTTGCCCCCTAGCATGTGAAGCCACTTTGATGTCTGCGCTCCGCAGAGTCAAATCTTTGAAAGTCGCGCAAAATTTACAGGTTGGCAGTGCCTAATTTGTGGGCGAGTGGGCGCTTGTGGTACGTTTGTGCTTTTAAATAAAGGCTCAATTGTGCGCATTCTTATTTTTGTACTTTTCTATATTTTGAGGTCAGTCGCCGACGCAGATGCGGAAAATTTTTGGAAAGACAATGCTATTGGTTTATTTCAAGATTACGAAAAGGCCACAGCGCGCGGCGCGGAGAGTGCATTTTTTCAGTCCATTCAAACTCAAAGCGCTCGTATTCTTAAAAAATTCCCGCCAACAGAATGGGAGTACGTGAGTGTGGGGCGATCGGGTGCTGCCATCGCTGCCTATTTGCAAGTTCTCGCCGAATCTCAGCCGGAGATACAAATTAAAACGCTGGCCTGGTCTTCATTACGGGAATCCAAAAAATATTTAGACGCGGGAGTAGCACAGTTTGCCAGTGAGTATCTCCGCTTGCAGCTGCCGAACACATCTAAGAAAACTCTTTTTATCGACTACGTACAAACCGGTGATTCCGTTGTTGCGCTCAATTCATTTTTACAAGATCTCAAGCATCAACGAGGTTACGGCTTTTATCTGTTGCTGTCTCCTGAGCACTCTGTGGCACTGCGGTTATATCTCAAGCGTCGACTTCCGCGTGCCAGCACAATGGTGGTCCTGTCTGGGAAAGATCTTTTATTCAAAGCTCTACAGTTACAGTCCCTCGATTTTTATGCAGAGTTTGGACGCTTGCCGATCAAATTGGCATTTGAGGAGTTTCACGGAAACGCTCAGAACGTGAAAGTCGAGAGTCAGCCTGCTCAAGTGGAGCTGGTCGATTGGCTTCGTTCTGTCCACGAGCGGAACTCATCGCCATCTCTGGTGCGTTCCTGCCGCGCGATCTTTTCATTACTATAGGGTGAATCTAGTACTGTTGAATGTACTTACGCCATTTAAAGATAAGGCTCGGAATCATCTGCACCTGGCAGCTGATGCCGTAGGGGTTTTCTTCCTGCACCAGATCTTGGGCGTCGTGGGTGAGTTCAAAGATGCGATTTTTCTCTTCGGTGGGTAGAAACAAATCCACACGAACCGCTAGTTGATCTATACAGCGATTCATCAATGTTTTGAGTTGATCAATGCCTTCGCCCGTTTGGGCGCTAATGAACACACGGTTTTCGCCGCGCGCTTGAAAACGCTTTTGGAAGGGCGCGATGTCCATTTTATTGTAAGCGCGAATGAGGGGCTTGTCGCTCCAGTTGAACTGCCGAATGAGATCTTCGACCACTTCGATCTGGTTTTCCATCGTGGGGCTCGACATATCGATCACGTGAATCAAAATGTCTGCATTGGCTGATTCTTCGAGAGTGGCTTTGAACGCATCGATCAGGTGATGCGGAAGTTTACGAATAAAACCCACCGTGTCGGTCACCAGTGCGGGGCGACCATCGGGGAGGTGAACTTTTCGTGTGGTGGGGTCGAGAGTGGCAAACAGCAAGTCCTGCGACATCACTTTGGATTTGGTGAGTGTGTTGAGCAAGCAACTTTTACCGGTGTTGGTGTAGCCGATCAGGGCAAAGGTGGGAACCTGGTTTTTCTTGCGCGAAGAGCGGCGCTGTTCGCGCTGGGCGCGAACCACTTGCAGTTTCTTTTTTACCTGATCAATCTGACGACGAATATGGCGACGATCGGTTTCGATAGCTTTTTCACCGGCACCGCGGTTTGCGGTACCACCGCCGCCTTGGCGTGACAGAGAGCCCATCCACGCATCCACCATGCGAGGCATGGCATCGAGCAGGCGTGCAAGTTCTACTTGAAGTTTTCCCTCGTATGTTTGCGCACGGGCCGCGAAAATTTCTAAAATAATTTGACTGCGGTCGAGGACTTTTACGCCCCACTCTTGCTCCAAGTTGCGAGTTTGCACACCGGTGATCGGGCGATCCACAATCACCACGTGCGCTTGACATTCTTTGGCCATGTCACCGATTTCAGTGACTTTTCCCTTGCCGAGAAGAGTGGCGGGATTGAATTTATCTAAAATCTGAGTGGCGGAACCACACACGTTGTAGCCCGAAGTTAAAGTCAGTTCTTCCAGTTCGAGCAGGCTTTCTTTGATTTCAGAAAGACTCTCCGACTTTAGGCCCACGCCGACGACGAGGGCACGCTTTTCTACGCGTTGAGAACGATTACTTTTTATTGAAACCCTCCGCGAAAGCTTGGCATTGAAGGGCGGTGATAGCAGTTGTGTTGAAGATGTCGTCCACTGTACCTGTACGCTGTACGATATGCGCTGGTTTGTTTACACCAATCAGGAATGGGCCGATCACTTCACCTCCGCCTAACTGCTGTAAGAGCTTGTAGGCAATGTTCCCGGAATCAAGATTAGGGAACATTAATATGTTAGCACCGTCCTTAATATTACAAAAGGGAAAAATACTGTCTACAACCCTAGGACTTACGGCTGTATCGGCCTGCATTTCACCGTCTACAATGAGTTCAGGGTGCTGTAGCGAAACGAGACGGGCGGCTTCGGCCATTTTGCTGGGGCTCCCCGGGCGTGACGTAAAGTTGGTGTAGCTCAGCATTGCGATCTTGGGCTCGATATTGAAGTACTGGGCCACCCGAGCCGTGTAGATGGCAATATTGGCGATCTGCTCGGCAGTGGGATCTTGGATCACCGCCGTATCCGCGAGGAAGTACATCTTTTCTTTGATGAGAACCATATTGAGGCCAGCAGCAGTTTTTCTGCGGCCGGGGCCAATCACCTGCAAAATCGGACGAACGGCATCGCGGTATTTTATGTTGGCCCCGGTGATCATGGCATCGGCGTCGCCGAGTTCCACGGCGACTGCGGCAAAATAATTGGAGTCGTTGAGGAGTTTTTCGGCTTCGCGAAACATGACCCCGCGACGTTGGCGGCGCTGGTAGAGGAAGTCGATGTAGCGCTTGCGAGTTTCGTTCTGTTCCAAGTTATTTATGATCTGAACCTGCTCGATATCATCGAGGTTGTTCTCTGCGGCCAAGCGACGAATGGTTTCCGGGTTTCCGATAAGAATGGGTTTTGCAAATCCTTCTTCCACAATGCGATTGACGGCGCGGAGAACTTTTGTGCTTTCGCCTTCGGCAAAAATAATTTTTTGCAAACGCCGCGAAGACTCGTTCACTTGTTTCACGCGATTGATGATGGTGCGCACGAAGCCCACTTTGGCTCCTTGCTGGGCTTCCAACTGATCGACGTAGGCCTTGAGATCCTCGATGGGGTTGAGCGCAACGCCAGAATCCATGGCCGCTTTTGCCACAGCTGGAGCAACCCACATAAGCACGCGAGGATCGAAAGGTTTCGGAATAATGTACTCAGGTCCAAACTGAAAGCTGCGGCCACCGTAGGCCATGGACACTTTTTCGGGAACATCTTCACGAGCAAGGCGAGCGAGCGCGTCCACAGCGGCAAGCTTCATCTCCTCGTTGATTTGAGTGGCGCGCACATCGAGAGCGCCACGAAAAATTGACGGGAAGCCCAAGACATTATTGACTTGATTTGCGTAGTCGCTACGACCAGTGGCCACGATGGCATCGGAGCGCACCTGTTTGACTTCGTCGGGCGTAATTTCGGGGTCGGGATTGGCCATGGCAAAAATGATGGGCTTCGGATTCATGGATTTGATCATGGCGGGGGTTACCGCGCCGGCCACACTCAAGCCAATAAAAACATCCGATCCACTGAGCGCGTCAGCGAGTGAGCGCGCTTTGGTATCGTTGGCAAATTCCGCTTTGTACTGGTTCATGCCTTTTTCGCGGCCTTTATAAATTACACCTTGCGAGTCGCACATAATAATGTTTTCGACCTTAACGCCCATGCTGATAAAGAGCCTTCCACACGCAACGGCGGCGGCGCCAGCGCCATTGATCACCAGTTTGATTTTTCCCAAATCGCGTTTTGTAATTTTACACGCATTGATCAAGCCCGCGGCCGAGATAATGGCCGTTCCGTGCTGGTCGTCATGAAAAACAGGGATGTTCATGGTTTTTTTAAGTTCCGATTCAATGTAGAAACACTCGGGCGCTTTGATATCCTCGAGATTGATTCCACCGAATGTGGGCTCGAGTGCTTTTACCGCAGCAATCAACTGATCGGGATCGCGGGTGTTGAGCTCGATATCAAAAACATTGATGCCCGCAAACATTTTAAATAGATTCCCTTTGCCTTCCATCACTGGTTTTGATGCTTCGGGTCCCAGATCGCCCAAGCCAAGAACAGCTGTGCCGTTACTGATCACGGCCACTAAATTTCCGCGCGCGGTGTAGTCGTAGACTTTTCGCACATCTTTTGCGATCTCCTTGCAGGGCGCGGCCACGCCGGGAGAGTAGGCGAGTGAGAGTTCCTGTTCGGTGGAGCAGGGCTTCGAGGAACGTACGTCCACTTTGCCCGCAGGTTTGCGGCTGTGATAGAGAAGGGCGTCGGAATCAATACTCATAAGAATCCTTAGTGAAAATCTTAGAGTAAGTTTCGCGCATAGGAGAGTCAAACAAGGGGGCTTTAGGAAGGTGCGTTGAAATCACTCCGTATTTTGCATTTTTTGCCGAAATTGGAATAAGCTGTAGCCTATGAAAAACAGAAGCAATTGGACCGCCTTATTTTTTGTATTACCACTGTTTGCCGTGCTGGCTTTAGCTTACTACGCGCGACAAAAAAGCAACACCGAGCCGACATTTTCTGTAGAAGACGCACCTCCTACCGTAGTGAGCGACAGCGATGCTGAAACTCGCGGCATTGATGATTTGAATGAGCCGCCTCCGTCGGAGATAGCCAATAAGGATTTAGAGCCAGTGGTTCAATGGGTTAAAGAAGAATCAAAAGTTGTCGATACTTCGAAAGTCGACATGAAAGAGCGTGAGAATTACATTGTCGAAAAAGTGCGGTCTTACAGCGCGCGACAGCTCTCGCAATTGCAGAAAATTTCGCAGGATCCAAATGCGCCCATGAGTGAGCGCATTTTATCAACTTACATGTTGGGGAAAAACGATGCTTCTCGCAGAAATCTCGTGGACCTTGCCGCAAGCGAAAATCCAGTCAAAGATTACGCCCCACATTCCACCGACGAAGTGAAGCACAACCAGGAGCAATCCGTGCGCGTGATGGCGATCGACGAAATCGCGGCCCGCAAAGACTCTGTTGAAAATCGTCTATCAGAACTCCAAGACGTCATCAACGCTACAAAAGATCCGTTCATCAAAAAATACGCCCAGCAAAAGGCCGATCAAATCAGCATGCAATAATCCGCAAAAAGGCGCGCCCCCCTGTTTTGTAGCGTAGCTGTGTCAGGATAGCTCATTTTCGTAGATGTTCTTCTTTCTAGTTACTGGGCATCTCGCCAGTTTGAATTCCGGTTTTCGCAATGCCAGTCGAATGGCTTCCTTCCCGTTGTCTTTATAACCGGTGTCTAGCCACGTCAGTGTGCTTTCAATGCTTTCGAAAAGCGTGTAGTCCGGAGAAAGTGGGATCGGACATTTGGATCGGCCGATGAGAGAATGCAGTGTGGAAAATGGATAATCGGCAACATACTGGGTCAAACCCGCCTCCACAGGATTGCGATAAACGTACTTATAGGCATGTAAGAAATGAAGATCTGTTCTGATCAGGCAGCCGTAGTAGGGTCCTCCAAAAGTTTGATTGATGCGGCCAGCACGTTGCGTGATCTCACGGCTCACTTCAGAGAGAAAATACATCATAAAATCGCTAATATTTGCATCTGGTGTCGTCACCAATAGATGGAAATGATTATTCATAAGCACAAAAGCGTGGATTCGGAGATTGAATGCATGCGAGCAAAAATAAAGTCGATCGGCAAATATTGTCCACACCTCTTCAATGGGTAGTTTGAACCACTCCTTATTGATACAGCGTGCGGTTATATGGTAGGGGAGCTGCGCGGATAGAATTCTTTTTGGTCGGGCCATGCCTCTGTTAGCAATTGTCGTATGCTAGTGGAATCGACTTGAGTTGAATTCAGCATTATTCGTCCGAAATTCATAACGCATATTCGCTACAAAAAAGGGGGGCGCGCTTTTTAGCGGGAGGAGAGGCGTTCGCGTTTTTCGGGGAGACCGAAAAGATTGATGAAGGTTTGGAAAGATTTGCGGCTCAGATCGAGAGATTTTTCGATGTGGATGTTGGTGTCGTTTGCGATGGACTCCAGAGAGAACTGGCCGGCGGAGTTTTGTACGATGGAGTGGTTTTCGATGCGATTCATCCAGCGTGTGATCATGGCGTGATCGGCCTCGAGG